>CAZPAJ010000006.1:0-161850 GCA_964584625.1 uncultured Acidibacter sp. | reverse complement strand
ACTCGGGCGTCTCCAGCACCGACGACCTGACGAACGACACGACGCCGACGGTGAGCGGCACGGGAGCGGAGCCGGGCGCGACGGTGACGCTGTACGACACCGACGAGACGACGGTGCTGGGCACGGGCACGGCAGATGGCGGCGGCAACTGGACGATCACGTCGAGCGTGCTGTCGGCGGGGGCGCACACGTTGAAGGTGCGTCAGACGGATACGGCGGGGAACGATTCGTCGCTGAGCACCGGACTGGTGGTCACGATCGACACCACGGCGCCTGCGACCCTGTCGGCACCCGACCTGGAGGCGGGGAGTGACACGGGCAGCTCGGACACCGACGACGACACCGACGACACGACGCCGACCTTCACCGGCAGCGGCGCGGAGGCGGGCGCGACCGTCAGGCTTTATTCCGACGGCGGGACCCTTCGCGGTGAGGCGACAGCCGACGGTAGCGGGAACTGGTCGATCACATCTGAGGAATTGACCGCCGGCACCTACTCGATGACCGTGACCCAGGAGGACGCCGCGGGCAACGTCTCCGATCCGAGCGCTGCGCTGTCGATCACGATCACCTTGCCCGTTGCCCCAGCAACCCTCGAGTCACCTCTGGACCTGGCCGACCCAGGTTCCGGCGGCTATCTCGATCTTTCGGTCGACGGCAGTGGCCACCTGCGCGTGGGCTTCCTGGGCTCGCCGGATCCTGCCAATGCGGCGGGGATGCCGGGTCTGGGGGGGCAGGTGCCGGTCGGCGCGGACTGGCCGGGGGTGGGGGTCGGCGGCATCGGCGACGCGATAGATCCGTTGCTGTCGAGTCCGGAAATCGCCGGGAGTTCGCTGTCGAAGCTCGGATGATGCGTGTTGCTGCCTCAACCCGGCCTGCGGGTGGCTGGTGCGGCGTCCCGGCTGCGTGGCGCCGCCTGGCCGCGTGCTCCATGGTCGCGCTCGCAGTCGCACTGCCGGCGGTCGCCGAGCCGCTCGATTCGGTGGTGCGCCATGCGCTCGACAACCACCCGCGGACGCGGGCCGCGCTGGCCGCCATGGAGGCGAGCGTCTTCCTGGTCGAGCAGGCCGGCGCGCCGCGTCGGCCCCAACTGGCGCTGATCGCAGACCCTGGCCGATCCTACGGTCAGCGGGGCGCGTCGACGGACGTCGGTGACGTGGGGCTGCGTGGCTCGATCATGCTCTACGACGGCGGCCGTACCCGCGAGGCGGTGGCCAGGGAGCGCGCGCGACTCGATGCCAGTGACGCAGCGCTGTCGTTCACGGGCGAGGACCTTGCCGGACAGGTCGCGGATCTCTACCTCGAGTGGCTGCGCCAGTCCTCGCTCGCGGACATCGCCGCCGACAACGTCCGGGCCCACGAGGCGCTGCATGAGCGTGTTCGCCAGATCGCCGACCTCGATCGGGGTCGTGCGTCGGACCTGCTGCAGGTCGGCGCCCGGCTGGAGCAGGCGCGGGTCGTGCAGGCCGTGCGGCTGGGGGCCGCCGCAGAGGCGCGAGCTGTACTGGGCGATGTGGTCGGGCGCGATGTCGACGCGGTCGAGATGCCGCGCGATCCCGTGTCGTTCGAGCCGGTGACGCGCGAGGCGGCACTCGCCTTGCTCGATGAACACCCCGTGCTGCGCGCGGCGCAGGCGGAGGCCAACGCAGCGGAACGTGATGCCCGGGTCGCGGCAGCCTGGGCCCGTCCGCGCCTGGACGTCGTGGCCGGGCTCGAGAGCCCGACGGATGCGGCGGGGGAGCGGCAGTACTTCGAGGACCAGACCCTGCGGATTGCGGCCACCTGGGCGCCGGTCGACGGCGGGGCTGGACGGGCGGGCGCCCGCGCGGCCGAGCGCCAGGCCCTGCAGTCCCGCGAGAACGTGGCCGTGGTGCGGCGCGAGCTGTCCGGGCGCGTGACGGGACTGCATGCGCAGCTCGAGGTGCGTCGCCAGCGCCTGCGCAGCTATCGCGCGCTCGAGGCCCAGACGCTCGCCGTGCGCGAGGCCTACTGGCAGCAGTTCACCATCGCCCGGCGCTCGATCATCGACCTGCTCAACGCGGAAACCGAGTACTTCGAGGCCCGGCAGGCCGCGGAGGATGCGAGGCTCGAGATCCTGCTGTTGCAGCATCGCCTGCTTGCGGCCTGCGCGACGCTCACGCGCTGGCTGGGCACGACGCCATGAGCGCGGCAGCTCCGGAGCTCGCGTTCGGGGGGCGCGGCGACGATCCGCTGCTGGGCGCGCTGCAGGTGATCCTCGAGCTGCACGGCATCCGTCGATCGCGCGAGGCGCTGCGCTCTGGCCTTCCGGGCACCGGTCCGCTGACGCCCGGGACATTCCTTCGAGCCGCGCGCGCGTCGGGGTGCGATGCCAGCCGCGTGCAGCGCGCGCTGGCCGACATCCCCGACCTCGTGCTGCCTGTCGTCCTCGAGTTGCAGGGCGGTGGGGCCGTGGTGCTGGTCTCGCGTGAAGCCGGCGGGCGCTGCACGCTGGCATGGCCCGAGACCGGCGCGGCGGCGCGACAGACCGTGGAGGCCGGCGCCCTCGAGGCCGCCTGCAGCGGGTATGCCTGGTACCTCAAGCCCGTGCCGGGACCGGATCGCCGCAGCGGCCTGGAACGGGCACCGGCGGGCCATTGGCTATGGAGCACGCTCTGGAGCCACCGGGGCTACTATGCAGAGACGATCGTTGCCGCCGTGCTGGCCAACGTGCTCGCGCTGGCCGGCACCTTCTTCATCATGAACGTCTACGACCGGGTCATCGTCAACGAGGCCTATGTCACGCTCTGGACGCTCGCCGTGGGCGTGCTCGTGGCCATCGGCTTCGAGTTCACCGCGCGCTGCCTGCGCGGCTGGCTGATCGACCAGGCCGGTCGCAAGGCCGACCTCGTCATCGGGTCGCGCCTGTTTGCCCAGGCGCTGGGCATGCGACTCGAGCGGCGGCCCGAGTCCGCCGGGGCCTTCGCCAGCCAGTTGCGCGAGTTCGAGTCGCTGCGGGACTTCGCCAGCTCGCTCACCCTCGTGACGCTCACCGACCTGCCGTTCCTGTTGCTGTTCCTGCTGGTGATCGCGTTCATCGCCGGCCCGCTCGTCTGGGTGCCCGTGACGCTGATCCCCGTGGTGGCGCTCGTCACGGCACTCGCGCAGATCCCGCTCGCGCGCTACGTGCGCGAGAACCTGCGCGAGTCCTCGCTGCGCCAGGGACTGATGGTCGAGGCGCTGTCCGGCGCCGAGACGCTGAAGGCGTTGCGGGCCGAGGGGCTGGTGCTCGGCCGCTACGAGTCGGCGAGTGCCGCGACGTCGATGACGGCGATGAAGAGCCGGCTGCTGACGCAGGTGGTGCTGAATTTCTGCGCGATGATGCAAAGCGTCGCCACGGTCGCCATGGTGGTCTGGGGCGCGTACCTCATCGGCGATGGCGAGCTGACGCTCGGGGCGCTGATCGGTGCCGTGATCCTGGCCGGGCGCGCGCTCGCGCCGATCGGCAGCCTGGCGGGGCTCGCGGTGCGCTTCCAGCAGGCGCGCAGTGCGCTCGAGACGCTGGATCGGGTGATGGCGCAGCCGGTCGATCGCGAGCCCGGTCGCGACTATCTCCGGCTCGAGCAGCCGGCGGGCGCACTGGCGGTGCGGGGCCTTGCCTATCGTTATGCGCCGGATCGTGATCCGGTGCTGCAGGCGCTCGACTGGCAGTTTGGCGCCGGCGAACGCGTGGGACTGGTTGGCCGCATCGGCAGCGGCAAATCGACGCTGCTGAGGCTGCTTGCTGGCCTCTACGAGCCGTCGTCCGGGCAGGTCCTGCTCGACGGCGTGGATCTCCGCCAGCTCGACCCGGCGGACGTGCGACGCGCGATCTGCTACGTCGGGCAGGACGCCTGGCTGATGCATGGCAGCCTGCGCGAGAACCTCATGGCCGGTGCCCGGGGGGCCAGCGACGAGCGCTTGCTCGAGGTCTGCCGCGCCACCGGGGTCGATGCGCTGGCCGCAGCCGATCCCCGGGGCTACGACATGCCGCTGGGCGAGGGCGGGGCAGGCCTGTCGGGCGGCCAGCGCCAGCTCGTGGCGCTGACGCGGGCGCTGCTCTGCGACGCCACCGTGCTGCTGCTCGACGAGCCCACCAGCGCGATGGACAACGCCACCGAGCAGCAGGCGCTGGCGGCGCTGTCCCGCTACGCGGAGGGTCGCGGGATCCTGCTGGTCACGCACAAGTTGCCGCTGCTGGCCCGCGTCGATCGGCTGATCGTGCTCGATGGCGGTCGCTGCGTCGCGGACGGCCCACGCGAGGCGGTGTTGCAGGCGCTGGCCGACGGGCGCGTACGCGCCGCTGCCGCGCCGCCGCAGGGGCAGGCCCCGTGAGCGCCGAGTTGCGTTTCGCATCGGACATGCAGGAGGCACTGCTGGGCCAGCGGCGCCGCTGGCCTGGCGTGACGCTGTGGTTGATGGCAGCGCTGCTGGTGTCAGGTCTGCTCTGGGCGGGCTTCAGCCGTGTCGAGGAGATCACGCAGGGCGAGGGGCGGGTCGTCCCGTCGAGCCGGGAACAGGTCATCCAGAGCCTGGAGGGCGGGATCCTGCAGGAGCTGCTCGTGCGCGAGGGAGACGTGGTCGCCGCCGGCCAGCCGTTGCTGCGGATCGATCCGACCCGCGCGGGGGCGTCGCTGCGCGAGGGCACCAGCAAGCGCCTTGCGCTGGAGGCCGCGGCGGCGCGGCTGTCGGCCGAGGCCCGCGGCGGCACGCCCGATTTCCCGCCGGGCGTCGCGGCGAACCCGACGCTGGTGGCCAACGAGACACAGGCCTTCATCGCTCGCCGACGTGCGGTCGAGCAGAGCACCCAGACGCTGCGGCGCAGCCGGGAACTGCTTGGCCGCGAGATTGGCATGACGGAGCCCATGGTCGAGCGCGGGCTCGTTGCCGAAGTCGAGCTGCTGCGCATGCGCCGGCAGCTCAACGACCTCGAGTTGCAGATCGCGGAGCGCGAGAACCGCTACCGGGCGGAGGCTGCCGCCGAGTTGTCCAGGGTTGAATCCGAGCTGGCCCAGGTCACCGGGCTGCTGACGGCACGCGAGGACCAGTTGCAGCGCACGCTGGTGCGGGCACCGCTGCGCGGGACCGTCAAGAATATCCGGGTGACCACGATCGGCGGCGTGATCCAGCCGGGCCAGGACATCATGGAGATCGTGCCGCTCGAGGACCGGCTGCTGGTCGAGGCGCGCATCGCCCCGAGCGAGGTGGCTTTCCTGAGGCCAGGGCTGCCTGCCAAGGTCAAGCTGACGGCCTATGACTATGCCAGCTACGGCGGGCTCGACGGTCGACTGGAGCTGATCAGTGCCGACACCCTGCGTGACGAGCGCCAGCCCGAGGAATCGAGCTATTACCGCGTGCTCGTTCGCACCGACAAGTCGGTGCTGGAGGCAGGCGGGCGGTCATTGCCGATCATCCCGGGCATGACCGCCACGGTCGAGATCCGGACCGGTGAGAAGTCGGTGCTCGACTACCTGCTCAAGCCGGTGCTGCGTTCGCGCGAGGCCTTGCGGGAGCGCTGAGTGCTCCGGGCCGGGGCTGTGTCAGCGCGGCTCGTGGGTGGCGGCGTCGCTGGCGAGCGGCTCGCCGCGAGGCTTGAAGTCGTCGGGCGAGATCTGGTGCCGGTTGAGCAGCTTGTAGAAATCGGTGCGGTTGCGCTTGGCCAGTCGCGCCGCGTGGCTCACGTTGCCGCCGGTGACCTGCAGGATCTGCGAAAGGTAGCTGCGCGTGAATTCGTCGCGGGCCTCGTCGAAAGACGGCAGCCGCCCGCCGCTCGCGCTGCCGAGGGACTGCATCACGAGTTCGGCGGGGATGATCGGGCTCTGCGACATGGCGAAGTTCTGTCGCACGACGTTCGAGAGTTGACGAACGTTTCCCGGCCAGTCGGCGGTCGCGAGGATCTCGACGGCCTCGGGAGCGTATATCTTCCGGACGCCGGTCTCGCGCGCGAGCTCTGCGAGGAAATGCCCGACCAGGAGCGGGATGTCCTCGCGGTGCCTGCCCAGCGGCGGCATCTCGATGTGGACCACGTTGATGCGATAGAACAGGTCTTCGCGGAATGCTCCCTGGGCGATCAAAGGGCGCATGTCGCGCCGCGTGGTTGAGAGCAGTCGCACGTTGATGGGGAAGGACTCGGCGCCCCCGACCGGACGCACCGCGCCCTCCTGCAGCACTCGCAGCAGCTTCCCCTGCAGGCGGAGGCTCATGTCGCCGATCTCGTCGAGCAGCAGCGTTCCCCCCTCGGCGGAGCGAAACAGGCCTGGAGACCCCTGGGTCGTGCCGCCCAGCGCACCGGGCAAGTGGCCGAACAAGTCGGCCTCCAGCGCTTCCTCGGCGGTCTCTGCGCAGTTCACTGGCAGGAAGGGCTTGTGGCGCCGCGGACTCGCCTTGTGGATTGCCCGGGCGAGAAGTTCCTTGCCGGTCCCGCTTTCGCCTGTGATCAGCACGCGGGCGTCGGTGCCGGCGACCATGTGAGCTTGGGCGAGACGCTCCTCCATCAGAGCGCTGCGCGTCACGAACTCGCTGCGCCAGTCGTCGCTCGAGTCGCTGAAGCCCGAGATCCGCAGCGCCCGTTGCACCTGGGCGAGGAGTTCCTGCCGGTCGATGGGCTTGGTCAGGAAGCCGAAGGCTCCCATCTGCGTGGCCTGGACGGCGTCCGGAATGGTCCCGTGCGCGGTGAGCATGATTACCTTGAGCCCGGGGTAGCGGGCCTGCAGTTCGCGCAGCAGCCCGATGCCGTCCATGTCGGCCATTCGCAGGTCGGTGATCACCAGGTCTGGACGGAAGCGGCTGGCTGTCGCCAGGGCGAGGGCCGCGCTTTCGACGGCTTCCACCTCGTAGTTCTCGGCGCGCAGTCGGATGGTGAGCAGCCGCAGCAGCCCCGGGTCGTCGTCGACGACGAGCAGGCGTGCTTTCCGCCGCTGCGGTGGGCTCGAGTCGCTCATGGACCGGACTTGCGTGGTGTCTTCAAGGGTCCTCGGGGGGTGGGCTGGGCTCGTCACGGTCACTCGTCTGGCGCTCGATCAGCGCGATGGCGGCGAGCTTCCGCTGTGCGTCCTCGAGTGCCCGGCGCAACCGCTGGTTCTCGTCTGTCTCGGCCAGCAGGCGCTCATTGAGCGCGGCCAGCGCGTCGCTGTCGATCTGGCCGGCCTCTTCCGTAAGCCTGTCGACCTCCGCGGCCAGCGAGAGTTCCCGGTCGAGCCTGCGCAACTCGAGCGAGGCGACCGCATGCTCGGTGGGGGAGAGGGGTATGGGACCCGCCAGCAGCCCCTGCAGGATCTGCCGCGCGAGTCCCGGGTCGGTGCCCTCGTGCCCGGGCAGCCCAAGCAGCAGCGCGAGGCGAAGCTGGTTCGATGGGGAGCCCGATGGCTCCGTCGTCGCTCGGGCGGCGGTGAGCTGTCTTGCCTGCTCCCCGGGGGTCGAAGCGGCGAAACGTTGGAGCGACAGGGTGGCCTCGGCCAGCAGCCCCGCCTGGACCGCTGCAGGGTCGGGCGGCGCCGGTGGCGCAACCGGTCCTGGCGCGGTGCTGGTGGGGATGAGCGAGCAGCCCGCCGCGGCCAGCGCGAGCGCCCCCACGGCGACGAGGCGGCCGGCCCGGTGGAAGGCCTCAGCCGGCATTCGAGATGGGCGGTGTGGCGGATTCGCTGACACGAAGCGGCATTCGCAAACGGAAGTGGGCGCCCGGGTACTCGCCGTCGACGATCTCGACCTTGCCTCCCTGGGCGGTGACGAATTCCATCACTACCGAGAGCCCAATGCCAGTGCCCCTAACGGAACTGGAGGAGGGCCGGCCCGTGTAGAAGGCGTCGAAGACGTGTGCCCGGTCCTCCGGGGCGATTCCCGCACCCGAATCGGCCACCTCCAGCACGAGATCGTCGGCGTCCTGGCGGGCCAGGACGTGGATCTCGCCGCCCCGCGGCGAGTACTTGATGGCGTTCGACACCAGGTTCTCGAGCACCAGCCGCAGCTTGCCCCGGTCCGCGTAGAGCGTGACGTCGTCGACCCGCGTGTCGAGCCGGATGCGTTGCGACAGCAGGGTGAGTTGCTGGTTCTCGAGCACCTGCTTGACCAGCGGGCGGATCCGGAATTCGGACAGTTCCACGCCGAGGCTCTGCGACTGCCACGCACTGAAGGACAGCAGGTTCTCGATCAGGCGCTGCAGCTTGATGCCGTTGTCGCGCAGGATCGCCAGGACCTCGCGCTGGTTGTGGTCGAGCTCGCCCACCGTCCCGTCCATCAGCAGGTCGGCCCCCTCGCGGATGTTCGCCAGGGGCGTCTTGAGCTCGTGGGACATGTGGCGCAGGAATCGATTGCGCTCCTGTGCCAGGTCGAGCAGCCGCACGCGAAGCCATTCGAGCTGCCGCCCCAGACGCTCGAGATCCTCGGGTCCGCGGACCGCGATCGGATTGTCGAAGGTGCCGCGGCCCAGCTCGCTGATGGCGCGGTCGATTTCGCGGAGCGGCCGGCCGAGCCAGTAGGTGACCAGCAGCACGACGGCCAGCGTCAGCGGGATCAGCAGGCTCGACTGGATGATCAGCCGCCGCCTCGCCGAGTCGGCACCGGTCCCGAGCGCTTCGAGTTCAGCCTCGAGCTGGCGATTGCCGCCGTCGGCGATTCGGCTGGCCACGCTGTTCAGCGCGTCGAACTGGCGCAGCAGCTGCGCCGATTCCCGGGTACCTGGCGGGGCACGGCGCAGCCCTTCGCGAAGCTGGGCCTGCAGGCGTGCCACGGAGTCCAGGTTCGTCCGGGCGTCATCACCGGCCAGTTGACGGCCCAGGGTTTCACGGGTCGCGGTCAGGCGGCGGTCGGTCTGTGCGTAGGCATCCAGCAGCTTGCGATCGCCGAGGACCTGGTAGAGCCGGGCGGTACGCTCCATCGAGGCGATCGAGCTCAGGAGCACCTGGCTGGAACGCGTGGCCTCGACGCCCCGTAGCACCAGGTCCTGGCTGGTGCTTGCCAGGGTGCGCATCTGCACCGCGGCATTGAGCACCGCGACTGCCAGGGGCAAGGTCGCCAGCGCGAGCCCGAGCAGCATGAGGCTGCCGACGGATTTTGGGCGGGCCCAGCGCATGGGCCTCATTCTAGGCGAATCCTTGGGCCGCCCGGGCGGCTACCAGGGGGATTCGGCGAGCCGCTTCTCCCACGCGAGCGAGCTGCGCACGATGGTGTCGAGGTCGTCGAGCCTCGGCTTCCAGCCCAGTACTGACTTGATGCGGTCCGCTCGGGCGACCAGGGTCGGCGGATCGCCTTCGCGACGGCGTTCCTCCTGGACGACGAGGCGACGCCCCGAGATGCGCTCGACGGCCTCGAGCACCTGGCGGACGCTGTAGCCGTGGCCGTAGCCGCAGTTGAGCGTGGTGCTGCCGCCGCCGCCGCGCAGGTAGGTCAGCGCGTCGAGGTGGGCCGTGGCCAGGTCCTCGACGTGGATGTAGTCACGGACGCCGGTGCCATCCGGGGTGGGGTAGTCGGTGCCGTATACGGACAGGCTGGGTCGCTTGCCCACGACATGTTCGGCGGCCACCTTGATCAGGAGGGTGGCCTTGCGGGTCGATTGGCCGATCCGCCCCGCCGTGTCCGACCCGGCGACGTTGAAGTACCTCAGCGCCACGTGCCGGAGCGACGTTGCCGCGGACAGGTCGCGCAGCATCCACTCGGACATCAGCTTCGAGGTGCCGTAGGGGTTGATCGGTGAGGTGGGGGTGTCCTCCGAGGCGTATCCGGACTCGAGGATGCCGTAGACTGCGGCCGTCGAGGAGAACACGACATGGCTGATCCCGTGCTCCGCGCAGGACTGCAGCAGCGAGCGGGTCGAGCAGGTGTTGTTGCCGTAGTACTTCAGCGGGTCACGGACGGACTCCGGCACGATCGTGTGCGCCGCGAAGTGCATCACCGTGTCGACATCATGGTCACGCAGAAGCTTGCCGACGAGTTCGCGGTCGCCCACGCTCCCCTTGATCAGGGGAACGCCCAGCGTGGCCTGCGGAAACCCGGTGCTGAGGTCGTCGAGTACCACCACGCGCTCGCCACGCTCGACCAGCTGGAGCACGACATGGCTGCCGATATAGCCCGCACCGCCCGTTACCAGAACCGCTTTTTTGGTCATGCACGAATGATAATCCCGCCCGGCAAGCGCGTTGTGACGGGCGCGGCACTTTGAGTGCCGGGGGCGAGACCGGGCGGCCGTTCGCGGCACTGTCGCCCGATGCGGTCATGGATGCCGTCGAGACGGTTGGCATCCAGTGCGACGGCCGGCTGTTCGCGCTCAACAGCTATGAAAACCGCGTGTACCAGGTCGGTTCGACCAGCCACCAGGCCGTCGTGGTCAAGTTCTATCGACCCGGCCGATGGAGCGACCGCCAGATCGAGGAGGAGCACGCTTTCGCGCAGGAGCTGGGCGCGGCGGAGCTGCCGGTCGTGGCACCGCTGGCGTTCGACGGGACCACGCTGCTCCGTCATGCGGGCTTGCGCTTCGCGGTGTTCCCGCGGGCGGCGGCTCGGTCGGCGGAGTTCGAGGCGCCGGGGGCCCTGGAGCTGATAGGGCGGACGCTCGCGCGCATCCACTCGATAGGGCAGCGGCAACGGTTCGTGGCGCGTCCGTCGCTGTCCGTGGCGCGCCTCGGCTGGGAACCCCGCGAGTCCCTGCTGGCCTCGGGCCTGCTGGACGAGGCGCTGGCCTCGCGCTACGAAGAGGCCTCGGCTGCCCTGCTGGAGGCCGTCGACGAGGCCTTCGATCGTGTCGGGCCTGTCTCCACGCTGCGGATCCACGGGGACTGCCACGTGGGCAACATCCTGTGGAACGAGCGGGGACCGGTTTTCGTGGATCTCGACGACTGCATGAACGGGCCGCGGGTACAGGATCTCTGGATGTTCCTGTCTGGATCGCCGGAGGAGCGTCGCGCCCAATGGCGCGAGATCGAGCGCGGCTACGCCCAGTTCCAGTATTTCGACGAGGCCGAGCTGGGTCTGGTGGAGCCGCTGCGCGCCCTGAGGATGGTGCACCACGCCGCGTGGATCGCGGCGCGCTGGTCGGATCCCGCGTTCCCGCGCGCATTTCCCTGGTTCACCAGCCCGCGTTTCTGGCAGGAGCACCTGAGCGACCTCTGGCAGCAGCTCGACGCCGTGGCCGGGCCGCCGATGTGAGGCAGGTCCTGCAAATGTTCAATCGATCCGGATATGCTTTCGCCATCATGGCCTACGTACGGTTCAGGTGCACCCCTGGGTCTGCCGCGCTGCGCTCCGCGGCTCTCGCCGCGGCGTTGGGCGTGCTGCTCAGCGGCTGTGCCCGCGAGCCGGCCGGCGAGCCGGACAAGGCTGCGGCGAAGGCGGTTCGCAAGGCCGCCGCCGACGATCCGGTCGCGCAGATGGTCGCCGCCGTCCCGAGCACCGGTTCGGCAAGCCTCATCGACATGCGTTTCGACCTCGCAGGGCGCCCGGTAGCGGGTCAGCTTCTGGACGTCTCCGTGGCGCTGGTGCCCTCGGTCGAGAGCCTGCGCAGCTTCAGCGTCGTGTTCCAGTCCAGCGAAGCGGTCGAAGTTCGCGCGGGCGCGCAGCTGGCCTTCGATGAACCCCCGGCGGTGGGTACGGCCTATTTTCATACCGTCTCGGTGGTGCCCAAGCGGGACGGGGTGGCGTACCTGTCGGCGGTCGTGCTCGTCGACCAGGACGGCATGTCGGTGGCACGCAGCTTTGCGATCCCCCTGATCGTCGGAGACAGCTTCGCCGCGTCGGCGGAGGTTCCCTGAGCCGCGTCCGCCCGCTGCTTGCAGCGGGTGAGTCGCCACCTTTCTCCATTCATCGCCAATCGGGGCAAGTACCCGCCCTCCTGGTCTGCGACCATGCCAGCCGCGCCGTCCCGGCCGCGCTGGGTGGGCTGGGCCTCGCCGAAGCCGATCTCTCCCGCCATATCGCCTGGGATATCGGCGTATCCGCACTGGTGCTGTCGCTCGCGCGGCGACTCGGCGTCGACGCCGTGCTCGCCGGTTACTCTCGGCTCGTCATCGACTGCAATCGCGACCCCGGGCGGCCCGGCAGCATCGTGCAGTCCAGCGATGGCACGGCGGTGCCGGGGAACCTCCGGCTCACGGAGGCGGAGCGTGAGGCGCGTGTCGCCGCTTTCTTTGATCCTTATCACGCAGCGATCGCAGGCGAACTGGCGGCCTTGCACCGTCTGGCCGAGGCCCCGGCATTGCTGGCGGTCCACAGCTTCACCGACCGACTGGACGGCCGGGCCAGGCCCTGGCATTGCGGCGTGCTGTGGGGCGACGACGGCCGCCTGGCGTTGCCTTTGATCCGGGCACTGCGGGCGGAGCCGGGCTTGTGCGTGGGAGACAACCAGCCCTATTCAGGGCGGGACCCTGACAACTACACCGTCGACCGCCACGCCCGTGCCGCCGGGCGGCCCTACGTCTGCATCGAGGTCCGGCAGGACCTGCTGGCGGATCCGGATGGCGTCGAGGCCTGGGCGAGGCGGCTCGCCGCGGCGCTCGGTGAGACACTGGCCGATCCGCTCCTGTATCGTCCATTCAAGGGGCATGTCGAGGGGGCCCATGGCCACGAACCCGCCGCCGTTCACGCTGGGCATCGAGGAGGAATACCTGTTCGTCGATCCGGCGACGGGTGACCTCGTCAATGACCCTCCACCCGGCCTGATCGCCGAGTGCACCGAGCAGGGCGGCGGCCAGATCAGCCCTGAATTCCTCCGTTGCCAGATCGAGGCGGCCACCCGTCCGTGCACCTCGCTCCAGGAGGTGCGCGCGGAGCTCGTCCGGCTGCGCAGGATCATCGTGGACGCCAGCGCGCGCCACGGCGTGGCGGTCATCGCGTCATCGACCCATCCGTTCGCCACGGTGCGCTCGCAGAAGCGCACGGAAACCGAGAGATTTGTCGCGCTCGCGAGCGAGATGCAGGCCACGGCGCGTCGCATGGTGATCTGCGGGATGCATGTGCACATCGGCGTCGAGGACGACGAATTGCGCATCGACCTGATGAACCAGATGACCTATTTCCTGCCGCACCTGCTGGCCCTTTCGTGCTCGTCGCCGTTCTGGGAGGGCGAACTCACGGGCCTGCGCTCCTTCCGTTCCACCATCTTCAACGCGCTGCCGCGCTCGGGGCTGCCGGAGCGGTTCGCAAGCTATGGGGAATTTCGTCGCCACCTCGGCACGCTGATCCGCGCGGGGCTCATCGACGACAGCAGCAAGCTCTGGTGGGACATCCGCCCCAGCGCGCGCCACCCGACGCTCGAGACGCGGATCATGGACTGCTGCACCAGCCTCGACGATGCGCTCTGCCTGGCCGCGTTCACGGCCAGCCTCCATCGGATGCTGCGGCGCCTCCGCGACGCGAACCAGAGGTGGCGCGACTACCCCCAGCTGCTCATCGCGGAAAACCGCTGGCGGGCCATGCGCTACAGCTTCGACGAGGGTCTGCTGGACCTCGCCCGCGGCGAACTGCTGCCCTTCGGCACCCTGCTCGACGAGCTGATCGAACTGGTGACTCCCGATGCGAAGGCGCTCGGCTGCCTGGCTGACGTCGAGCACGCACGCACGATCATCCGGCGGGGCACCAGCGCGCACCGGCAGGTCGAAGTCTTTCAGCGGGCTCGTAGCCGTGGTGCCACCGAGCGGGAGGCGCTGCAGTCCGTGGTGAGCTGGCTGCGCGAGGAGACGGCCCGCGGGCTTACTTGACGACGACCACCGGGACCGGGGAGAGGTGGATGACCTTCTGGGCCACCGAACCCAGCATCGCGCCTGCGAGGGACCCACGGCCGCGGCTACCCATGACCACTTCGTCGGCCCGGGTGCTCAGCGCGTAGTCGACGATCACCCGGCCGGGGTCGCCCAGCCCGATATGAGGATCGGCCTGCAAGCCGGCTTCCGTGATGCGGGCCATGGCAGGCTGAAGGATGGACTGTGCTTCCTCGCGGTAGTAGCGATCGAGGCTGTCCTGGCTGACGAGGAGCTTCACGTTCGGGCCCGAGAGCGGCGCCTGCACGTTCAGCAGCTCGATGCGGACACCTGCCACCGAGTCGGCCGCTCGGTCGAGGGCGTAGTCCAGGGCGCGCCCGGCGCAGTCCGAACCGTCGATGGCGAGCAGCAGCGTGCGCATGGTCAGTTCCTCCTCGCGTCGTCGTCGTCGTGCTGCGCCAGGTCTATCGGCGCAGCCCCGGCCGGCTGTGCCGGTGCGGGCGCACGCCGGCCAAAGAGCCTGCCGACCGCGACGACCAGCACCGCGCCGGTGATCGCCGCGGCAGTACCCGTCCAGGCCGGTAGCGCCGAGACGTAGTCCTTCAGGACCACGTCGCCCACCAGCATGTGGCCACCGATCCAGCCCAGGAGCGCGGCGCCGCCCACGATGACGAGCGGGAAGCGGTCCATCAGCGCCAGCACGAACCGGCTGCCCCAGATGATGATCGGGATGCTGACGACCAGGCCGAACACCACGAGCGCGATACTGTCCTTGGCCGCGGCGGCGATGCCGATGACGTTGTCCAGGCTCATCACCGCGTCGGCGAGCACGATGGTCTTGATTGCGCCAGCCAGGTGCGTGCTGGCGTCGATTTCATGGCCGCCGTCGTCCTGGGGCAGCAGGAGCTTGATGCCGATCCACAGCAGCAGCAGCCCGCCGACGATCTTCAGGAAGGGGACCTTGAGCAGCTGCAGGGCAAAGAAGATCATCACCACGCGCAAGCCGATGGCGCCGAACATGCCCCAGAAGATCGCCTGCTTGCGCTGGGCTGCCGGGAGGCGCCGGGAAGCGAGGGCGATGACGACGGCGTTGTCCCCGCCCAGCAGGATGTCGATGGCGATGATCTGCCCGACGGCGATCCAGAACTCGGGGGAGGAAAGATCCATCGCCGGAGCTTACCGGCGCCCCGGGACCGGTTAAAGTGCGCCCGCTGGAAACGGCCAGAGGGCGGCGAATCGTGACGCGAACAGATCTGCTTGACGAATGGTCCGGTGGCCTTGACCGGACGTTGTCAGTCGCCCCGATGCTCGATCAAGCAGATTAGGTTGCCGAATCAGATACTTGGGGTTTCTTTGGTGCGGATCTGTATCGCGAATTCCACCACTACAGGAGACGCAACAGATGGACGACACGAACATCACCACCCACCCGGTCGACGTGTTGAACAACGCCATCGAGCACGCGCGCGGCGTGCTTGAGCTGGTCGCGCAGGGCCTCGCCGACGAGACGATCGAGGCGCACGGCTACATCAGCACAGAAGGACTGGTGGCGGTGTTGAACGCGGCGATCGAGCAGCTCGAAGGCGCAGGCGAGATCGCGAAGGCGCTTCCGCGGTCAGCCTGACGGTTTTACAGGCGATGAGCGGGGAGGGGCGGCCTGGTGCCGCCCTTTTCCGTTTGGACTACCGCCCGATGCCGTAGCGGCGATCCAGCTCGTCGAAGATGCGCCGGTTGTTCTCGGTGAGAATTCCGGGGAGCGCCTTCTGCAGGTCGGCAGTCGCACCCCTGGCGTCGATGTTGTAGACGGGCGCCACGGTCACGCCACCCATGGCGTGGTTGGGCACGATGCTTCCGCTCGCCCCCGGCACGAATAACTCCGGGCCTCGCTCCCCGACGACATAGGGTTGCCCGCCCGTCACGGGGCCGCCTGAGGCGCGGCCGACCAGCGCGCCGACTACCTTCGCGAAGAACCCGGTGCTGCCGGACGTCATGCCGCGGATGGCATCGAACACCTTCGCTGCAGCCGCCTGCGCCACCATCTGCCGGATCGCATCCACGAACGACCGGAGCATTCCGCGCAGCCCGCCCTCGAAGGGCGCGAACAGGAAGTTGGCGAAGGCGTCCTGCATGTTCCTGGCCGCTTGGCGTGCGTACTCGGACATCCCGTCGTAGACCACCTGCACCCGGCGGGCCGTGGTCTCGACCTCGGGCAGCACCTGGTCGAGCGCCTCGGCTGCGCGCCGGTTGGCGTCCTCCTGGGTGATGCGGCCGGCGGCGACCAGCTCGTCGAGCACGGCTTTGATCCGTTCGTACTCGGCAATCTGCTTCTGCGAGGCGGTCCGGGTGGCTTCGTCCCAGTCGTCGTAGAGCTGCGCGAATGCCGACGTGGCGCGCTTGGTCGAGGTAATGACGACCTCCTCGATGCTCGCGGCCGCAGCGCGTATGGCGCCGCCGCCCGACTGGTTGCGCTGCGCGACCAGACCATTGATTGCCGAGCCCAGTGGGTTCGGCGTGTTGGCGAACCGGCGCCGCGGTCCGCCGGTCTGCGAGGGGTCATAGTCGGCCAGGAGCTGGCGCCGCTTCTGCAGCAGCTCGATCTCGCGCTGCAGGCTTGCTATGGCGGCGGTGCGCTCGCCCCGGACGCCAAGCCCCGGTTCTCCCTGAATCCGCCCTCCGGGCGCCTGCAGCGCCCTCAGGCGGTTCTGTGCGCGGGCGATTTGCCCGTCGATGGCGGTCATCTGCTCGCCTCGCGTACCGCCGGCCTCGAATACACCGCGCTCGACGCCGATGCGGCGTATCGCCGCGGCGGCTTCGGCTGCGCCCTTAACCACGCCGGCGAGCCCCTTGACGAGCGTGGAGGTCAGCGCGTCGGCTGCGGCCACTACGCCCGGATCGCGCAGCGTGGTCGCCAGTTCCTTCATGGAGGCGGTCGCGGCCGGTAGGCCGGATTTCGCGGCCATCAGGTCGGTCGAGGCGGCCTTCACTTCCTGCAGCGCCTTGGCGAAGCCTCGCTGACCGGCTTCACTTTGCGCCGTGGCGCGCGTGATGCCCTCCATGGCTCGCTTGACCATCGCACCGCCGGCCAGCGCGGCGAAGCCCTTGGTGACGAGCCCGACCGAGCGCGAGAGCCCCGCCAGGTTGCGTGATGCGGATGCGACCGCGGCGGCGGTGCGGTCCTGCGCGGTGATGACGACTTGTGCGGTGGCCATAATGAATTACCTCGTGGTCAGAATCCCCGGTGCTGCCGCTCCAGTCACGGCAGTCGGACGGGGAACCCGCGTCGGGAGAAACGCGGCCGATGCGCGGACTGTCAGGAGGGGATGCAGCCCGTCCGCGCTTCACCTGGCTGCCCTGTTCAGTCGAGAACCTCGAGCACGTCGCGGCGCGCGAGGAACGCATTCTCGTCAATCGTTGCCTCATCACCGGCCGCCAGAATCCGCAGCTCGCCTTGCGGCGTCTTGTACTGGAAGGCGCTTTCGCCGGGTCGGCCGACGTGCCGCACCTTGAACCACAAGGGTGGCGGCGGCGCCGGATCGCGCGTGCGGGCCAGCAGCTCGCGCAGCCAGCTCATGACGTGGTCACCACGTCGTCGGCGTAGGTGAACGCGGCCGGCTGAATCACGCCGATGGAGACGTCCGCGAAGATGTGCATTCGCAGGCCGCCCGTGGTCGAGAGCGTGAACGGGTTAACGATCACCTCGATGGCGCCCCAGACGCCGATCAGCAGCTTCGACCAGTCGCCGAAGCAGACGGTCGCAAGGTTCGTGCCGCTCCCCTTCGTGCCGTTGACCGGCAGGTTGTTGGCGAGGAACGCCGGGAACTCGCCGAGCCTGCCGCCGTTCGGGTTGCCGGCCGGCGAGTACAGGTAGTTCGAGGCGTAGGTCTCGGTCGGCGTCGAGTACGCGACCATGAGCGCCTTGCTCGGCAGCAGGAACGCCGGCCGGCTCTCGGGTGCGAGGCCGTTGGCGTCCGCGACCGGCGAGATCAGCTTTGCGAGGCGGATGCGCGAGAGCGCAGCGCCGTCATCACCCATTGCGACCTTGGTCACGCCCGACGTGCCGATGAGGCCGAGCGGCTGGTTGTTCGTGCCGGTGCCGACCAGCGCCGCAGCGTCGATGGCGCGAGCGACGGCGCGTTGCAGGTAGGCCCGAAGCAGACCTTCCATGCTCACGGATGCCTGCTTGGCGAGGCGGCGGCTCACGTCGAGGTGACAGACCAGCGTCGACGGGACCATGTCGATCTTGCCGAAGGTCATATCGGCCTCGCTCGGTGCGGCGCCCTCGGCCGCCCAGCTCGCGGCCGGCACGCTCGCGAGCGTCGGAATCTTGATCGTGCCGGTGAGGCCGGTCACCACCTGAGCGCCGGCGGCGATCACGGCCGGGACGATGCCGTTCTCCTCGACCAGGAGGCCGGCGTGATTCGTGCCGATCAGGTTGCCACCCTTGCTGGTGCCGGTGGCCGTGCCGCCGAGCAGGTCGCGCGTGAACAGGCGGTCGAAGCTCACCAGCGTGCCGCCACGCTCGGGAACGTGGCCGCGCTCGCGCAGCGCGTCATGCTCGCGCCGTGCGGCGTCCGGGAGCGGCTTGTCGTTGATGAGCGCGTCGGCGAGCAGCGCGAGGTGCCGGCCGTCCTCGCGCGTGTCGCGCGTCGGGGTGGCGGCGAGCGTCAGCGCGTCCTGCGCGCGACGGAGGGCGGAACGGGTCAGCAGGTCCATGAGGTCTCCGAGATCGTGTTCACGATCCCGTTGTACCGGAGCCGTCCCAAATGGATCGCAGGTGAGCAATTTGCTCCGGCAGTACAGCCGGATCGTCGGCTTCGGCGCCGTGCTCGCGCAGCACGTCGAGCAGCGCCACGGTCGCCGTGTACCACGTCGCCACAAGTGCGCCGGCCGCAGCGCGCTTGTGTGGCCCGTCGATGAGGCGGAAGGCTTCGACGGTCGCGTCGGCGAGCCGCTCGGGGATATGCGCGGCGATCAGCGTGATCGTGGCGTGGTCCGTGGCCGCCGCAGAGCCTCGCCACGCGGCGACGGCAGCCGGAGCCACCAGCGCTGCGCCTCCGCGGCCTCGTCGTCCACGGCGAGCCTGCGGCGCTCCGGCGCGAAGCCAGCGACGCAGCGTGACCGGCGAGACACCGAGCGCGGCTGCGGCCTCGCGCAGCGGCAGCGGGTCAGCGCTGGTCGCCACCTTGCTCCCCAGCCAGCTCGCGCAGCGCGTCGTGCACCTCCCGGCGCAGCTGCGCGGCAATGTCGGCCTGACTGTCGAGGTTCACCAGCCGCGGCGCCAGCCGGTGCGGCAGCGCGAGCAGGCGAGCGCGGCAGGCATGAATCTGCGCCGACCATTGCTCGGCGACGGCCTCGACCTCGACCAGCTCGCCGGCGCGGACGGCCTGCTCTGTCTCGATGCGGATGCGCTGCGCCTTCGCCAGCGCGGCGCGCTCGGCGGTGAGATCGAGTTCGGAGGCGCGCTCCACCTCGATGCCGTAGATCGCTTCGAGCGCCGCGACTGAGTCCCACGTGTCCGCGCTGCCCTCACGCTGCGGCGTGAGGCCGGCGGCGGTCAGACGGCGGGTGATCGTTCGCCATGTCCGTCCGGTGAGCTGGACTAATTGGTTGCCTGAAATGCGCATCAGTTGTTGCCTCTAGTGATGGTCTACCCGTAACGGAAAACCGCGGCCGCGCCACCCGCGGCTTTCTGGCGCATCAGGAGGACCCGTGACGGTCGCCTCGCCACGGAGCTTTGCGCTTCGCGTCACGGCGCACCTGAGCAGCGACCGCCGCGCGAATGCGGCGAGCCCAGCGGCGCACCGCCATCGAGCCTTTCTTGCGCGGCATCAGCGGTCCCCTTCGCGAAGGTTCGTGAGGATCACCGAGAGGTCGCGCGCGGCCATCGAGGCGGCGGCCGCGATCCGCGTCACGGCGGCTCGTGCACCTGGCGGGTAGTCGCTCGGGGAATGCGTGCACAACGCGGACGTGGCGCGCAGCAGCGAGGCGTGAGCATCGAGCAGCGCACCGGCGACGGCGGGTTCGTGCTGGTCGGCGGCTTCGGGTCGGTCGCCGTGGATCTCGGCAAGGGAAGTCGGCGTCATGTCGGCATCTCCAGGTGATAGTCGGTCGGGGTGTACCAAGACTCACCAAGGGAAAAGGGAGGAATCATTTCTTCGTCTCTCTGCTCCTCCCCCTCCCTATAAACCCACAAATGATTTTGGATATTCATCTTGGTGACTCTTGGTACAGGCTTGGTCACGGCGTCTTCCCAAATCGGTAGACGGTGCGCCTCTTGTCGGCTCGGCCTTGCCGCCGCACGAGGTTCCAGCCGGCATCGCGCATCGCCGCGGACACTTCCGCACCCAGACGGCGCGCACGCTCGACGTAGTCGGGTGCATCCGGATCGAGGCGCAGGCCGTAAACCATAACGTCGCGCATCGTGATCTCGGTCTTGCCGGCCTTTCGTTGCTGCATCAGGTAGTCGCCGACCAGCTGCTCCAGTTCGGTGTGTGGAACGCGCTCTGCTTGTTGCGCTTCGGCCAGCGCCAGCGCCTCGCCGGTCAGGTGCCAGGGCTCGTTGTCCATCCATGCCTTGCGCGCCTCGGCCCACAGTTGGTCGACATCACGTGCGAGCGCGTCGAGCTGAATCCGCCCGACCCGCACCGGCCAGAACCGCCGGTTGCCGGTCCGGTCGCGCAGGTACTCGACTTCGTTCGTCGTGCCGATGAACACACACTGCCGTGGGATCGTCTGCGCCCTACGGGCGTAGGGCGGCCTATACACGTCGCTCGACTGCGTGATGAACGCCTTCATGCGCTCCAGTTCGGCGCGGCGGATAGCGGCCAGCTCGGCCAGTTCGATGATCCATTTCCCGGCGAGCTCCAACAGCGCGTCCTTGGTCCCAAGATCGGAAAGGGTGCCGCAGAACCATTCCGGCCGGACGGCAAGCGCTTTTCCCACGCTGCTCTTGCCGAGACCCTGCGGCCCTTCGAGCACGAGTACATGATCCGCCTGGCATCCTGGGTCGAAGATCCGCGCGATGGCCGAGATCATCCACGCGCGGCCGACCGCGCGCAGATACTCGGGCGGATCGACCGCGTCCACGTAGTCCATCAACCACGTGTCGAGCCGCGGCGTGCCGTCCCAGCGGTGTTCGCGCAGGTAGTCTTTTACCGGATGGTGCGGCCGGGCCTTGGCGTCGAGCGCCACGGTGGCCGCAATGGTGGCGCGGCTGTGAACCTCGACCCCCATCTCCTGCAGCCATATCTGCAGCGCGACATCATCGTCGTCGGTCCATGCTTCGCCGGCCTTCGTCGTGCGCCACGGCGGCGAGCGCGTGAAAACAACGTCTTGTCTGAAGCAGTTCAGTCGCACCAGTTCGCGCAGCTCGGGCGCAAGGCGCAGCGCCAGCGCCACGTTGCGCTCGTCGCCGACGTAGCGGTCGCCGCGCTTGGCGAGCGCGTGCCGCCAGTCGAGCTGGCGCGGCTCAGGCGCCGGCGCCGATCCGCCGGCGGCCCTCTGCTCGGCGCCGTGCTTGCGGATTTGCTCGAGGTTCAGCTGCTCCTGCTCGCGTCGGATGCGCTCGCGGCTGGCTTCATCAAGTTCGGCGCTCACGGCCGCAGTCCCGGCAACAGGCCCGACAGTACGCAGGCGGAACACCGCACCCCGGCCGGCAGGTTGGCGCAGCGGGTGCATCGCACCTGGGGAGCTCGCGCCGTCAGCCGGCGCCACTCGCGCTCAAGTTCCGCTCGGTCGTGCTGGCGCCGGGCTTCGCGCATGGCGGCGAGGTTCGAGGCGATGATCTCGGAATTCCTGCGCGGCAGGCCGCGCGCGTGTATCTTCAGGGTGCTCATGCGATGACCTCACGCCGGCGCGGGCTGCAACCCGTCCGGCGTTTCGCGTTAAGGGGTCAGGCGGCGCGGTTGGCGCGAGTGCGGCCCTGAGGGGTCGCGAACGGCTCGGGCTGGTCGACGGTGCCGACGGCACGCGACCGCAGCCACTTGTGCACCGCGTCGATCGGGTAGACGACGAGGCGGCCGTGGACTCTGACGAAGGCGGGTCCGCGACCTTTGGCGCGATCGTTTGCCAGCGTGCGCGGCTTCTTGTTGACGAGAGCGGCGAGCTCCTCGGGCAGCATGAACCCGAGTGCGCGCAGGTCGGCGGGGGCGGTCTTGGTGGATTCCATGATCACTCCGAATGCGGCAGTGATCACGAATACTGCGCGGCGATCCCCGTGCAGTCGTCAACAACGGCGGCTGAAAACCCCGGCTAGTTTCCGCCGCAGGCTCGGCGCATGCGCTCCAGCGGTCCGGTGATGGATTCGCCGGCCAGCTCGATCGTCTCGCGCGCCAGCGTCTCGTGAGCTTTCAGGATGTCGCGTATGCGCTTGTCCGAGAGGCCGCCCCATTGCTCGCTGACGCGGCCTCGAGCACGTTTCGGCGCGATCGTGAGATCGGCCTGCAGAAGTAGATCTACCGCTATCCATAGATCCCGATCTGCGGACGCCGGCCGCCCCTCGGTGGCCTGGAAGTAGTCGCCGCTGATGTCCTCGCCGTTGCCGATCCGCACGAGCAGGCGGCCGAGCCATTGCGCCTCGGTCACGGTGAGCGGCTCCGGTTGCGCCTGGTCGAGCTTGGCGGCGATGTCGAGCAGTCGCTGGTAGTGCAGGGCGGGAAGCCCCGGCTTCACGGTGCGCCGCGTCACGGCCGCACCTGCGGGCCGCGCACCAGGTCGGCGGCGCGGACATGGGTGTATCTCCGGAGCATCGCCCAGTCGCGATGCCCGGACACGAGCGCCACCTGCTCGATCCGATACCCGGCCTCGAACAGGCGGGAGATGCCCTCGTGGCGCAGGTCGTGCAGGTGCAGGTCGTCGATGCCCAGCGCCGCCACGGCGCGCGTGACGTAGGTGCCGACGGTGCGGTGGCTGTACGGGAAGATGCGGGACTGTCCGCGCGGCTGGCGCTGCACGATGGCGAGCGCGTCGTGACCGGTGGCGTCGAGCAGCGGCACCACCTGGTCATTGCCGAATTTCTGACTCGGGTGCTTCCGGTCACGGACGATGATCGTGCGCTTCTCGGCGTCGAGGTCCGACCAGGTGAGCCGGCAGACCTCCGAGATCCGCATGGCCGTGGCCACGCAGAACTGCAGGATGTCGGCCATCGGGATATCGGTATTCTGGCCGCTGAAGTAGTCGCAGAGCCGCTGCAGCTCGGCCTCGGTGACGCGGCGGTCACGCTCCTGCGAGCGGCCGATGGTGCCGAGCTTGGCCATCTGGGCGCGCAGGTTGCGGATATCCTCGACGGCCACGTCGTACTGCAGCACCTTGTGGGCGTAATCGAGCACGCCGATCAGGTAGGTGATGGCGGAGTGCAGGGATACCGCGCCGGTGCCCTCGGCCTGCCGGCGGCGGAAGTAGGCCAAAACAGGCGCCTTCCTGACCTCGGTGGCCGGCAGGGTGCCGAGATCCCGGCGCAGGCGGGTCAGGTCGGCCTCCTTGGACCGGCCCCAGCGCTTGATCTCGTATAGTTCGCCCTTGTAGGCGTCGATCAGGTCGGCAAGCGTCTTGTCCTTGGGGACGATCAGACCGGTGGCGCGCAGCTCCTCCAGCTCGGTCTCAGTGCGTCTGGCCCATGCCTTCGCTTGGGCGCGGGTGCTGAAGGTGGCGCAGCGGGTCTGGCCGCGGCGCCTGACGAGTGCCCGGTAGCGGCCGTTCCGCTCGGTGATGGTGGCCATCCTGTATCACTCCTGTATCACCTGGTCGGTGATTCGGGTGGTTTTCAGGATGATACACGGTGATACAGAGTGTTGACAAAGGGTAGAGAAAACATGATCTTAGACGGGCGGTCGGTCCAAGCCATTGATCGGACGGTGTCTGTAGCGCCCATGCTCGACTGGACTGACCGCCACTGTCGCTACTTCCTGCGCGGCTTTGCGCCCGGCGCGCTGCTCTACACGGAGATGCTCACGGCGTCGGCGATCCTGCGTGGCGACCGGGAGAAGCTCCTCGAATTCGACCCGGCCGAGCACCCCGTCGCGCTGCAGCTCGGTGGTTGCGAGCCGGCGTACCTCGAGGCGGCCGCCCGCCATGGCGAGGAGGCCGGGTACGACGAGATCAACCTCAACTGCGGCTGTCCCAGCGACAAGGTGCAGCGCGGTGCGTTCGGGGCCTGCCTGATGAGCGAGCCGTCGCTGGTGGCGGACTGCGTCGCCGCCATGCGCGAGGCGGTTTCGGTGCCGGTCACGGTCAAGCTGCGGATCGGGATCCTGCGCAATTCCGCCCGGGACGCCGACGGCGTGGTGTACCGCTTCGACGAGAGAGACTATGACGCGCTCTGCGACTTCGTGATGGCGATCCGCGACGCGGGTGCCGACTGCGCGATCGTCCACGCGCGCAAGGCCGTGCTCGGCGGCTGGTCGCCGCAGGAAAACCGCGAGATCCCGCCGCTGCGCTACGACGTCGTCCGCCGCCTCAAGGAGGACTTCCCGGGCCTGCCCATCGTGCTCAATGGCGGGCTGCGGTCCGTGGAGGACGCCATGCCGGTGCTGGACTGGGCCGACGGGGTCATGATCGGTCGCGAGGCCTACCATCGGCCCATGATCCTGGCGGAGCTGGACCGCGCGGTGGCTGCGCAGGCCGGCCTGCCACGCGAGGCGCCCTCGCTCGAGGCCATGCTGGAGCGGATGGCCCGCTACGCGGAGCGGGAGCTGGCGCGGGGCGAGCGCCTGCCGGCGATCACGCGGCACATGCTCGGTCTCGTGACCCATACCCGTGGCGCAAGGGAATACCGACGGCTGCTCTCCGAGGGGGCGCGCGAGCGCTCGGCGGGCCCGGACCTCATCCGGAGTGCAGCCCGGTTCGCGGTGGCGGGGCTCGCCGCCTGACCGGGGAGGGTGTCGCGTATACTTTCCCGACACCCGGTGCCTGCCCATGCCCCACGACGCTGAGCTCGCCATTGTTTTCGCCGACGTTGTGGGCTCGACGCGTCTCTTCGAGCTCCTCGGCGACCTGCGCGCGCGCGCCATGATCGCGACCTGCATCGACATCATGCGCAACGCCACCGACAGGCATCACGGGACCGTGATCAAGACCATGGGCGACGAGGTGATGTCCACGTTTCCCTCGGCCGACGACGCGATCAATGCGTCTTGCCAGATGCAGAAGCAGATCGGATCGCACTCGGCCCTCAGGATGGACGGGCTGCACATCGCGATCCGCATCGGCTGCCACTTCGGGCCCGTCGTGCTGGAGAACCGCGACGTGTTCGGCGCGGCCGTCCACACGGCGAACCGGATGACGAGCCAGGCCAAGGCGGGGCAGATCATCACCACGGCCGCAACCGTCCAGCGGCTCTCGCCGGAGTGGCGTGCGGCGGTGCGCCAGGTCGATGTGGCGTCGATCCGCGGACAGGGCGGCGAGGTGGCGCTCTACGAGGTGCTCTGGCAACCCGATGACGCCACGAGCATGCTCCCGCAGATCTCGCTGGGCGCCGTCGAGAGGCGCGGTGGCCATCGCGTGGTCCTGCGCGTGCAGGGCGCCGAGGTCGTGCTGGGCGACTCGCGAGCAAACCTGTCCATCGGCCGTGCCGATGACTGCGACGTCGTGATCAAGGGGCACCTCATCTCCCGCCTGCACGCGCGGATCGAGTTCGCGCGCGGGAAGTGCGTGCTCTTCGACGAGAGCACCAACGGGACGTTCGTGCAGGGGCCCGGGGGTGAGCTCGCGTTCGTGCGCCGGGACAGCATGCAGTTGCACGACCATGGCTGGATCGGGCTCGGGAAGGCTCCCGAGCCCGATTCGCCGCAGTCGATCGCCTTCCGCTGCGAAGAGGGCTGAGTCCGCGCCTCAGGGCAGCGAGAGCCGGTGCTCGAGGGCGTGGAGCTCTGCCCGCAGCCCGGCCGGTACCCGGTCGCCGAACTCGTCGAGGTAGGCGTGCAGGTTCGTCGCCTCGACCTTCCAGAGTTCCTTGTCGACCGACAGCAGCTCGGCCAGGTCTGCCGGGTCGATGGAGAGGCCATCGAGGTTGAGGTCCGACGCGCTGGGCAGCGCGCCGATCGGCGTGTCGACCGCACCGGCACGCCCGGCGCAGCGGTCGAGGATCCAGGCCAGCACCCGCAGGTTGTCGCCAAAGCCCGGCCACAGGAACTTGCCCTGCGCGTCGCGGCGGAACCAGTTGACGTGGTACAGGCGCGGCGGATGCGACAGCCGGCTGCCCATGGCCAGCCAGTGGCTCCAGTAATCCGCGAAGTTGTAGCCGGCGAAGGGCTTCATGGCCATCGGGTCGCGACGAAGGACGCCCGCCTCGCCAATGGCGGCCGCGGTGGTTTCCGAGGCGACCGAGGAGCCGACCAGTACCCCGTGCGACCAGTCGCGCGCCTCATAGACCAGCGGCGCCACGCCGCGGCGCCGACCGCCGAAGATGATGGCGGAGATCGGCACGCCGCGCGGGCTGTCCGATTCCGGCGCGTACTTCGGGTTGTTCGTGGCCGCCACCGTGAAGCGCGAGTTCGGGTGCGCGGCCGGCCCGCGCGCGGGGTCGTACGGGCGGCCCTGCCAGTCGATCGTGGGCTCGCCCGACTCGAGACCTTCCCACCAGGGTTCATTGCCGGCGGTCAGCGCGACATTCGTGAACAACGTGTCGCGCCGGATCATGTCGTAGGCGTTACGGTTGGTCTTCGGGTTCGTGCCGGGCACGACCCCGAAGTAGCCGGCTTCCGGATTGATCGCGTACAGGCGGCCGTCCGGGCCAGGATGCAGCCACGCGATGTCGTCGCCGACCGTGAAGACCTCCCAGCCTGGCATCGAGCCAGGGGGGATCAGCATCGCAAGGTTCGTCTTGCCGCATGCGGACGGGAACGCCGCCGCCACGTAGTGGGTCTCCCCCTGGGGGTTTCGCAGGCCGACGATCAGCATGTGCTCGGCGAGCCAGCCCTCGTCGCGCGCCTGCCAGCTGGCGATGCGCAGGGCGTGGCACTTCTTGCCCAGCAGCGCGTTGCCGCCATAGCCGCTCCCGAAGCTCTCGATCGCCAGCTCCTCGGGGAAATGCATGATGAACCGACGATCCGGGTCGAGTTCGCCCGTCGAATGCAGGCCCTTGACGAAGCTGCCGTCGCGCGCGATGCGCTCCAGGGCAGGGCGGCCCATGCGGGTCATCAGCGCCATGTTGATGACGACGTAGGCGCTGTCGGTGATCTCGACGCCGCAGCGCGAGTAGGGCGAATCGACCGGGCCCATGCAATACGGCACCACGTAGAGCGTGCGACCCTTCATGCAGCCCTGGAAGAGGTCACGCATCTTGGCGTGGGCCTCGGCCGGGTCCATCCAGTGGTTGTTGGGGCCGGCGTCCTCGCGCTTCCGGGTGCAGACGAAGGTCAGGTGCTCGACCCGTGCGACGTCCGACGGGTGCGAGCGCGCGAGGAAGCAGTCGGGAAAGGATTCAGGGTTCAGCTTGAGCAGTTCGCCGCGTGCAACCAGTTCCGCCCGCAGCATCCTGAACTCTTCGTCGGAACCGTCGCACCAGTGGATTCCGTCCGGCTGGGTGAGGGCCGCGACCGATTCGACCCAGTCGGTCACGGCGCGGGAAACCTGGGACAGGCTCTGGACGGTCTGCGGGGCGGTTGCCATTGTTTGTGTTCTCTCCGGGCGCAACGAAACGGCAAGTATAGCGACCCGGATCCCGGGGAGGCATGACGGGGCTCTCAGGGCCGCCCGGCGGGCATTCATGGCCTGTTTCGGTGGGCTTTCGCGCCTCGACAGCGCCCGTCCGCGGGTTTAGCGTGCCGGCCCTCATGCTCGATATCGACGACATATTCGGTGCCGACGGACCGTTGGCGCGGCACCTGCCGGGTTTCAAGCCCAGGGCCGCCCAGATCGAGATGGCGGCGGGCGTGGCGGAGGCGGTCGAGAGCCGGACGTCGCTCGTTGTCGAGGCCGGGACCGGGACCGGCAAGACCTTCGCCTACCTGATTCCCGCCCTGCTGGCCGGTGCGAGGGTGCTCGTTTCGACAGGCACCCGGACTCTCCAGGACCAGCTGTTCAGCAAGGACGTGCCGCTCGTGGCGGGTGCCCTGGGCCGGGCGTCCCGCATCGCGCTCCTGAAGGGTCGCTCGAACTACCTCTGCACCCACCGACTTTCCCGCGAGCTTGCGCAGGGGGCGCTGGAGGGGATCGCGCGCCGCGACCCGCTCCTGGCGAGGATCGAGTCCTGGTCGCGGGTCACGCGGACCGGGGATCTCGCGGAGGTGCCGGGGCTCACCGACGCCCACCCGTTGTGGGGCCGGGTGACCTCCACGCGAGACAACTGCCTCGGTCAGCGGTGCCCCGACTACGCCAGCTGCCACCTCGTGGCAGCGCGTCGCGAGGCGCAGGCGGCGGATCTGGTCATCGTCAACCATCACCTCTTGCTGGCGGATCTGGCCCTCAAGGAAGACGGTTTCGGTGACCTGCTCGGCAGCGCTGACGCGATTATCCTGGACGAAGCCCACCAGATCCCGGAACTTGCGACCATTTTCTTCGGGTCTCATTTGGGTAGCCGCCAGGTCGAGCAGCTGGCGGCCGATGCGCGCGGGGCGCTGGGCCGGCTCGGATTGCCGTCGGTCGAACTGGCACCGGCGCTTCGAGAGCTCGAGTTGGCGGTCAGCGCGCTGCTGGCGGCGCTTCCCCGCAACGCCACCCGTGTCGCCTGGGAGGAAAGCGGCGTCGACGTGGAGTCCTTCGCACTGGCGCTCTCGGCCGCGCTGCGCGAGTTCGGTGCCCGTCTCGAAGCCCTCTCCCCCGAGGCGCCGGTCCAGCACTGCGCGCGGCGGGCAGAGGGGTTGGCGGATGTCGTTGATCGGGTGGCGACCGACACCGACGACGAGGGTCTGCGGACCGCTGAGTCGAACGGGCGGACCTTCAGCCTCGGCTTCCTGCCGTTCGACGTCTCCACGCGCTTCGCGGGGCTGCTGGCGTCGCGCCCGGCAGCCTGGATCTTCACCTCCGCTACGCTGGCCGTGGGGCAGGACTTCGGCCATTTCACCGGGCGGCTCGGATTGCACGGGGTCCCGACGATGCGGATCCCCAGTCCGTTCGATTATGAGCACCAGGCGCTGCTGTACCTGCCCACCGCGCTGCCCGATCCCGGCGTCACCGACTACACCGACGCGGTCGTGCGGGCGAGTATTCCGCTCCTCGAGGCGTCGCGCGGTGGTGCCTTCCTGCTGTTCACCAGCCATCGTGCCCTGGCACGTGCTGCCGCGGTATTGCGCACAGCGTGGGAGGAGGCGGGCGACTATCCGCTGCTCGTCCAGGGCGAAGGCCCGCGTGAACGGCTGCTGCGCGACTTTCGCGACAGCGGCAATGCGATACTGCTCGGCACGTCGAGCTTCTGGGAGGGCGTGGACGTGAAGGGCCGGGCGCTTCGCCTCGTCGTGATCGAGAAGCTGCCTTTCGCATCCCCCGAGGAGCCCATGGTCAGGGCGCGGATCGACCACATCCGCCGGCGCGGCGGCAACCCGTTCGGCGAGTTCCAGTTGCCCTCGGCGGTGCTGGCCCTGAAGCAGGGCGTCGGTCGCCTGATCCGCAGCGAGGAGGATCGTGGGGTGATCGCGATCTGCGACCCGCGCCTCACCGGGCGCCCCTACGGCCGGCTGTTCCGCGACAGCCTGCCGCCGATGCCGGTCACCCGTGATCAGCGCACTGCCGCGGCCTACCTCACGGAGCTGGCGCCTTGAGGATTCTCGCGTTCGATACGGCCACCGAGGCCTGCTCCGCGGCGGTCTGCATGGGCGACCGGGTGGTGTCGCGTTTCCGCGAGGCCCCGCGGGCCCAGGCGGAACTCCTGCTCCCCATGATCCAGTCCGTCCTCGACGAGGCGGGGCTCGTGCTGGCCGAACTCGACGCGCTGGCATTCGGCCGCGGGCCGGGCAGCTTTACCGGGGTACGCCTGGCCGCGAGCGTGGCCCAGGGCCTGGCTTTTGGGGCGTCGCTCCCGGTCTTGCCCGTCTCCACCCTCGCTGCCGTCGCACTTGAAGGACTGCGCAGGGCGCCTCGCGCCGACGCGATCCTCGCCTGCAACGATGCGCGAATGAGCGAGGTGTACTGGTGCCCGTTCGCCAGGGAGGACGGGGGATTGCCTCGCCCGTTGGGTCCCGAGCGTGTCGGCCCCCCCGGCGCGGTGGCGTTGCCGGACGCGGTGCCGGGGCAGGCGCGGGCGCTTTGGGTGGGCGCCGGGCGGGGCTTCCTGGCTCAAGCCTCCCTCGGTCCGCGCCTCGAAATGCTGGGCGAGGTCTTCGCCGACCTGCCTCCGTCGGCGGAGGCCATGCTGCCGCTGGCCCGCCGCGACTTCGCCAGCGGCCAGGCCCTGCCTGCCGCCGAGGCCTTGCCGGTCTACGTACGCGACAACGTCGCCAAGCCGGTTTCACATTCCTGAAACGTCCCTGCCGTTTAATGCCATGAAACGGAAACGTGACGTTCCCATGTCGGCAAAACAGATCCTGGTCATCGAGGACGAGAAGGCGATCCGCGACATGCTGTCGTTCGGTCTTCGGCGCTCCGGATTCGACGTGCGCGAGGCCGGTGACTGCCGGGCGGGTCGCGCGGCCATCGCGGACCGGCGCCCGGACCTCATCCTGGTCGACTGGATGCTTCCCGACATGAGCGGCCTCGAGCTCACCCGGCAGCTCAAGCGTGACCGTGAGACCGCTGACCTGCCGATCATCATGCTCACGGCCCGGGCAGACGAGCCCGACAAGATCTCCGGCCTGGAGGGCGGCGCCGACGACTACGTGACCAAGCCGTTCTCCCCACGCGAGCTCGTGGCCCGGATCAACGCCGTGCTTCGCCGCGCGCCCGGCGTGGCGGCCGACGAGGTGGTCGACCTGGCGGGCCTGCGCCTGGAGCAGGCGAGCCACCGCGTGACCGCCGGCGAGCGGGAGGTGCCCCTGGGGCCCACCGAATACCGGATGCTCGAGTTCTTCATGACCCATCCCGAGCGCGTCTATTCCCGGGAGCAGCTGCTCGACCGGATCTGGGGCGGCAACGTCTACGTCGAGCAGCGCACCATCGACGTGCACATCCGGCGCCTCCGCAAGGCACTCGAGGAATTCGGGTACGATTGGATGGTGCAGACGGTGCGCGGCGCCGGGTACCGCTTCTCCGCCCGCCGCGAGTGACCCGTCCCAGGCCCGGCGCGGTGGCGCGTCGCGCCCGGTGCGCTCGAATGCGGCGGGGCCATTGAACAACGAACTGGAAAGCTGGATCTATGCGCTGGGGCGCGCCGTGTTGCTCGCGGCGCTCGGCCTGGTCGTCGGCTGGATCGGTGGCAATGCCTGGGCGGGCCTGGCGCTCGCGCTGTCCGGAGGGCTGGTATTCCAGCTCTACCAGCTGTGTCGGCTCGACTTCTGGCTGCGCCACCGCAGCATTGCCGATCCGCCCGGGAGCGGCGGGCTCTGGGGCGACGTCATCGCCCAGGTGGGCCGTCTTCACCGCCGCAAGAACTTCCACAAGCAGCGCATCATCGGGCTCTTCCGCGAGCTTCGGCGCAGCACGGCGTCGATGCCCGACGGCGTCGTGGCCCTGAATCCCGAGAACGAGATCCTGTGGTTCAACCGCCGTGCGTCGGAGCTGCTCGGCCTGCGACGGCAGACCGACGTCGGCATCCGTATCGACAACCTGGTGCGCCATCCGGACTTCAGTCGCTATCTGCGGTCTCGCCAGTTCGGTTCGGGGCTCTTCGTCCAGCCCAAGGTCGGTGAGCCGACCTGCCTGGAATTCCAGGCCGTTCCCTACGGGGCAGGCCAGCTGTTCCTGATCGTCCGTGACGCGACCCGCCAGAGCCAGCTCGAGCGCATGCGCAAGGACTTCGTCGCGAATGCGTCCCACGAGCTGCGCTCGCCCCTGACCGTGATCGCCGGGTATCTAGAGACCCTGGCGGGGGATCCCGATGTCGACGCGTCGCTGCGCCCCCCGCTCGAGGAGATGCGCCGCCAGTCGCAGCGGATGACGGCCATCATCTCGGACCTGCTCGAGCTCTCCCGCCTCGAGGCCACGGACGAGGAGGTGGGGGGAGAGCCCTTCGACGTGGCGGCTCTGGTGGCCCAGCTGCGGCAGGATGCAGTCGCGCGCAGTGACCGCGGCCGCGACGTGCGCGTCGAGGTCGTCCCCGGGCCCTGGCTGCGCGCGGACCAGGGGCTGGTCCATTCCGCCTTCTGGAACCTGGTGGACAACGCGCTGAAATATTCTCCCGCAGGCGGGCCCATCGACCTCAGGTGGTGGGTCGATTCCTCCGGCGGGCACTTCTCGGTCTCCGACAGTGGGCCGGGCATTCCGGCCGAGCATCTCCCGCGCCTGACCGAGCGGTTCTATCGCGTCGACCCGGGCCGGGCCCGTGAATCGGGGGGGTCAGGGCTGGGTCTCGCGATCGTTCGCCACGTCCTGCAGCGGCATGGCGCCGAGCTCGAGATCCTCAGCACCGAAGGGAAGGGCAGCAGTTTCACCTGTCACTTCCCGCCCGTCCGGCTGGTCGACCCTCCCGCCGTACGCGAATCTGCCTGATCGCATTGCGGCCGCCGGCTCCCACGCTGCTATCCTTCGCACTGCAAGCCGGCTTCAGCGCCGGCAGGACCTCCAAAAATGGAAAAGGCCGACCTGTCCCAGCACATCTCCCGCCGCTTCAACGAGGACCTCGAGCGCGTCCGCAACAAGGTGCTCTCGATGGGTGGATTCGTCGAGCAGCAGCTCGCCAAGGCCGTCACCGCGCTCGTCGAGGGTGACAGCCTCATGGGCGAGACCGTCGCGCGCGACGACTACCAGGTCAACAGCATGGAAGTCTCGATCGACGAGGAATGCTCGCGCATCCTCGCGACACGCGCCCCCGCGGCGGGCGACCTGCGCGTCATCGTGGCGATCATCAAGGCCATCACCGACCTGGAGCGCATGGGCGACGAGTGCGAGAAGATCGGCTACATCGCGTCTCGGCTTGCTTCCCAGGAACGCCCGGCCGACAAGTACCGCGAGGTCAAGCATCTGGGCCGCGTGGTGCAGGACATGGTCCACGACGCGCTCGACGCCTTCGCCCGCATGGACGCCGAGGCGGCCCTGAAGGTGGCGCGCCAGGACCGGTTGGTCGACGAGGAATACGAGGCCATCCAGCGGCAGTCGATCACCTTCATGATGGAAGACCCGCGCGCGATCCGCCGGGCACTCGACGTGATGTGGATCGTCCGCGCGCTCGAGCGCATTGGCGATCACGCCAAGAACATGTGCGAGTACGTGATCTACATGGTCCATGGCAAGGACATCCGGCACGTTCGGCTCGAGGACGTGGAGTCCGAGTTGCGGGGTCGCGGGAGCTGATGGCGTCGCTGCGGCTCTGGGGCAACGCGGCGGGCGCGGCCGCATGCGCCGGGCTGCTCGGCTACGCGCTGTATGCCGAGCGGGTGCTCGGGTTCGAACCCTGCCCGCTGTGCATGTTCCAGCGCGCCGGGGTGCTGGCGCTCGGCGTGGCCTTCCTGCTCTCGGCGCTGCATTTTCGTCGAGGCCCCCGTGCCGACGCCGTCCACGCGGGCTTCCTGGTGCTGGTCGCCGCGTTCCCTGCCTACGTCGCGGGGCGCCACGTCTGGATCCAGTCCCAGCCTGAAGGCTCCGTGCCCTCCTGCGGTGCCTCGCTCGACTTCATGCTCGACGTGTTCCCCCTGATGACGGTCGTCAAGAAGGTCCTGACGGGCGCTGGCGAGTGCGCCAAGATCGACTGGAGCCTGCTCGGCCTGTCGATGCCCGCCTGGGTGCTGATCGCGGTCGTGCTGCTTGCAGCCTGGGCAGTCTGGGTCAACCTTGCGCGGCGGAAGACAGCTCCCGCCTGATCTCCTCCAGGGGCTCCCCCGACAGGGTTTCGGTCTCGAGCAGCCTGGCGATCCCGCGCTCCAGCGTCGGGCGGTGCGCCACCAGCAGGCTGGTCGCGGTATCGAAGGCCTGCGCGATGGCCGCCGCGACCGCGGAATCGATGCGTTCAGCGGTGGCCTCGCTGTACCGCCTCTCCGTTGCAAGAACGGGCGCTTCGCCGCCCAGGAACGAACGGCGCTCCGGTTCCCAGGCGACGAGGCCCAGTGTGTCGTCCATGCCGAAGTGCAGGACCAGACCGCGGGCGATCTCGGTGGCCTTGGCGAGGTCGTCGGCCGCCCCGGTGGAGGGTTCCCCCAACAGCAGCATCTCGGCCGCCCGGCCCGCCAGCAGCACCGCGAGGCGCGCGCGGATCTCGTCGCGCGCGAGCAGGAAGCGGTCCTCGATCGGCCGCTGGATGGTGTAGCCGAGTGCCCCGACCCCGCGGGGGATGATGGACACCTTCTGCACGGGGTCGGTGCCTGGCAGGGACATCGCGACCACCGCATGGCCCATCTCGTGGCACGCCACGGTCCGCCGCTCGCGAGGGTTCAGGACGCGGCTCTTCTTCTCGAGGCCCGCGACGATCCGTTCGATCGCGGCAGTGAAGTCGTCGAGCGTGACCGCGTCGGCACCGCGACGCGTCGCCAGCAGGGCGGCCTCGTTGACGAGATTCGCGAGATCGGCGCCAGCGAAGCCTGGCGTCATCGCAGCCACCGCGGCCAGGTCCGCGTCCGCGGCGACCCTGACTCGCTTGGCGTGCACACGCAGCACGTCGATGCGCCCCTTGAGGTCGGGTCGGTCGACGAGCACTTGCCGGTCGAAGCGGCCGGCGCGCAGCAGGGCAGGGTCGAGGATCTCGGGTCGGTTGGTCGCGCCGAGGATGATCACGCCGACCGACGGGTCGAACCCGTCCATCTCGGCGAGGAGCTGGTTCAGGGTCTGCTCCTTCTCGTCGTGGCCGCCCCAGCCGTAGGCGCCGCGGGCCCTGCCGAGCGCGTCGAGCTCGTCGATGAAGATGATCGCCGGCGCGCTGTGTCGCGCCTGCTCGAACAGGTCGCGCACCCGTGCCGCTCCCACGCCGACGAACATCTCCACGAACTCCGCGCCGTTGGTCGACAGGAACGTGACCCGTGCCTCGCCAGCGAGTGCCCGTGCCAGCAGGGTCTTGCCGGTGCCCGGTGGCCCCACCAGCAGCACTCCCTTGGGAATACGGGCACCGAGCCGCCCGTAGCGCTGGGGGTCGCGCAGGAAGTCGACGATCTCCTGCAATTCCGCCTTGGCTTCGTCCACCCCGGCGACGTCCGCGAAGGTCACGCCGGTGGACTTCTCCATCAGCACCTTGGCGTGGCTCTTGCCGATCGAGAGGAAGCTGGAGCTGCCGCCCCGGTCGCCGAGGCGTCGCAGCAGGAAGTACCAGAGCCCGAACATCAGCGCGACGGGCACGACCCAGGACAGCACCATCGGCAGCCAGGTGCTGTCGCGCTCGCGCGAGAAGGGCACGCCGAAGCGTTCGAGGCGCGCCGCCGTCTCCGGCTCCACCCGCTCGGCGACGAGCTCGCGCTTGCCGCGCGCGTCCGGCACCTTGAGCCAGGCGTGGATGCGGCGGTCCGAGACGACGACGCGGTCCACGCGACCCTCGGCGAGCGCCGTTTCCACTGCGCTGTAGGGCACCACGTCGACGCGGTCGGCCTCGGACCACCAGGACTGGAACAGCAGCAGCGAGGCGAGCATCAGCAGCGCGTAGGCGACGTCGAGCGGCTTGAAGCGGTCTTTCATCCCGGGGTCCCCATACAGGCTGCCTCCCGAGGCTAGCGCAGAGCGCGCCAGATGTAATACGTACGCAACACCAGACCCGTATAACGACGGGGGTGCGGATCCTGATGATCTCCGACGTCTACTTCCCCCGGGTCAACGGGGTGTCGACGTCGATACAGACCTTCCGCGACGACCTCGCCGGGCTCGGCCACCGTTGCGTGCTGGTGGCACCGCAGTACCCCGCGGCACCCGCCAGTCCCGACGACCCTGATATCGTCAGGGTGGCATCGCGCCGGGTGCCCCGTGATCCCGAGGACCGGCTGCTGTCGTACCGGCGCCTCATGGCCTGGGCCGGGCGGATCCCCCTCGGCGAGTTCGACCTCGTCCACGTGCAGACTCCCTTCGCCGCGCACTACGCGGGTGTTGCCATCGCCCGGCGGCTGGGTGTGCCGGTGGTCGAGACCTACCACACGTACTTCGAGCACTACCTGCAGCACTACCTGCCGGTCGTGCCGTCCGCCTGGGCTCGGGCGATCGCGCGGCGGGCGACGGTCTCGCAGTGCGGACAGGTGGCGGCGATCATCTCGCCTTCGAGGCAGATGGCGGCGGCGCTCCGGGCGTACGGCATCGGCACCCGAATCGAGGTGCTGCCGACAGGCCTGCCCGAGAGCCGCTTCGTCCCGGGCAATCGTGCGCGATTCCGCCTGCAGCACGGTATCCAGGCCGACCGTCCAGTGGCCCTTTTCGTCGGGCGCGCCGCGCACGAGAAGAACATCGATTTCCTCGTGCAGATGCTGCCGGCGCTGCTGCGCAAGTCACCGGATGCGCTGCTGGTGATCGCAGGGGAGGGGCCCGCGGAGTCCCACTTGCGGCAACTCGTCGGCCAGCTCGGTCTCGAGGCGAGCGTGCGGTTCATCGGCTACCTGGACCGGGACTCGGGGCTGCGGGACTGCTACCGCGCCGCGGACGTGTTTGTCTTCGCGTCACGCACCGAGACGCAGGGGCTGGTGCTCCTGGAGGCGATGGCCCAGGGGACGCCCGTGGTCTCCACCGCGGTCATGGGCACCCTCGACGTGCTGGAGGGGACGGCCGGCGCGATCGTCCCGCCGGAGGCACCCGAGGCATTCGCCGAGTCAGTGGCCCGCGTGCTCGTGGATCCCGATCTGCGGACGCGGCTCCAGGCGGGTGCGCTCCAGGATGCTCGACGCTGGTCGTCCCGCCTGATGGCCGGGCGTCTCGCGGCTTTCTACGACTCGGTGCTGGGAGGGCATTCGACATGACCGTAACGGCCTTGTTCCTCCGCGCGGACCAGGTGGAGCGCCGGTTGTGCATCGCGGCCAACGCCGCCGCGAGACGTCGGGCGGTGCGCAGCCTCTTTCGCACCGTCAGTCGCCTGGGCGACGGGGTGTTCTGGTACCTGCTGATGGCGCTGATGCCGGTCCTTCTCGGCGGCCGCGGGCTGCTGGTTGCGCTGCAGATGCTGGTGACCGGCGCGGTCGGCCTGCTGACCTATCGCGCGCTCAAGAACAGGCTGGTGCGCGAAAGGCCCTTCGTCGGCCTGGTCGGCATCGAGTGCGCGATGCCGCCGCTCGATCGCTACAGCTTTCCGTCGGGCCATACGCTGCATGCGGTGCTGTTCACGGTGCTTGCGGTGGATGCGGTGCCCGGGCTCGCCGTGCTCCTGGTGCCGTTTGCGTCCCTGGTGGCGGCCTCTCGCGTGGTGCTGGGGCTTCATTACCCGTCCGACGTGATCGCCGGGGGGTTGCTGGGCGGCGCGCTCGCCGCCGGCAGCCTCGCACTGGTCAGCTAGGGCACGCTCCGGCTGGGGGCGTGCGCGCGGCCTGGGCTCAGGCGAGCAAGCGCTCGAGGATGCCGAGGTACATGGCATGCAGCGCATCGATCTCTTCGATCCGCACGCACTCGTTGACCTTGTGGATCGTGGCGTTGACCACGCCAAGCTCGACGACCTGGGCGCCCATGGGCGCTATGAAGCGACCGTCGGAGGTGCCACCGCCGGTCGACAGCTTCGGCGCAGAGCCAGTCACCGCCCGGACGGCCTCGACCGCCGCGTTCGAGAGGGGGCCTGGCGGCGTGTAGAACGGCTCGCCGGAGACATACCACTCGAGGCTGTAGCGCACGCCGTGGCGCCGGAGGATCTGCTCCACCGTCTCCTTCAGCGCGTCGATGCTCTGCACGGGCGAGTAGCGCAGGTTGAATCGCGCCCGGAGTTCCCCGGGGATCACGTTGGGCGCGCCCGTGCCCGCATTCAGGTTCGAGATCTGGAAGGTCGTCGGCTGGAAGAATTCGTTGCCCTGGTCCCACTCACGGGATGTGAGCTCGGCGAGGGCCGGGGCGAGGGTATGCACCGGGTTCTCGGCGAGCTGCGGGTATGCGACATGGCCCTGCACGCCGTGGACGGTCAGCCGTCCCGAGAGGGAGCCGCGCCGGCCGATCTTGATGGTGTCGCCGACGTGGTGCTCGCTCGATGGCTCGCCGACGAGGCAGTAGTCGATGCGCTGGCCGCGGGCGTTGAGCGCCTCGACGACGCGCTTCGTGCCGTCGACGGAAGGGCCCTCTTCGTCGCTGGTGATCAGGAATGCGATCGAGCCACGGTGAGCCGGATGCGCCCGGACGAAGGCCTCCGTGGCAGTCACCATGGCCGCGAGGCCGCTCTTCATGTCCGCGGCGCCGCGCCCGAAGAGCTTGCCGTCGCGGATCGTGGGCACGAAGGGGTTGGAGCGCCACTCCTCGAGGGGCCCCGTGGGGACGACGTCGGTGTGCCCGGCGAAGCAGAGCACGGGCCCGCCCGAGCCGCGTCGGGCCCAGAGGTTCTCCACGCTTCCGAAGCGCATGGACTCGACCTCGAACCCCAGGGCTGCGAGCCGCCGCGCCATCACGTCCTGGCACCCTGCGTCTGCCGGTGTTACGGAGTTTCGCGAGATGAGGTCCTGCGTCAGGGCGAGGGTCTCGGACATTACGGTTGCATGACTCCGGAGGGGGGCGAGCGCAGCGCGTTTATAGGGCTGCGGACCAGCGAGTGCAAGGGATTTTTCGGTCCATCAGCACGTTACGCGAACGGCTCGACTGTCATGGAAGCGTCACATTTCTGAAATATCTTTCCCGCGTCAAACAGGAGACCTCGCCCATGTCCACGATTGGTAACCGCTCCCGGTCGTTTGCCCTGTGTTTTGCTGCAGCCGCCGCGGTGTTCGCTTCGGCGTCCACCCACGCCCAGGCGGCCCGAGACTTCATCAGCGTCGTGGGTTCCTCCACGGTCTACCCCTTCACCACGACCGTCGCCGAGCAACTCGGGCGGCAGGGCAGGTTCAAGACGCCCAAGGTCGAAAGCACGGGCACGGGCGGCGGGATCAAGCTCTTCTGCAACGGCGTGGGCGTCCAGCACCCCGACGTGGTCAACGCCTCGCGCCGCATGAACGCGAGCGAGTTCGCGACCTGCCGCAAGAATGGCGTCACCGATATCGTCGAGATCAAGATTGGCTTCGACGGGCTGACGATCTCCGAGAGCAAGAAGGGACCGTCCTTCGCGCTGACCCGCAAGCAGGTGTATCTCGCGCTCGCGAAGCAGGTGCCGGATCCGGCCAATCCCACCGCGTTGATCGCGAATCCCCACAAGACCTGGAAGGACGTGGATCCCTCGCTGCCGGCGATCCGCATCGAGGTGCTCGGCCCGCCGCCCACCTCCGGCACGCGTGATTCCTTCCACGAGCTCTACATGGAGCCGGGCTGCCGCAGCTACGCCTGGATCAACGCGCTGCGCTCGATGGACGAGAAGCGGTTCAAGAGGGTCTGCCATACCGTTCGCGAGGACGGCGCCTACGTGGAGGCCGGCGAGAACGACAACCTGATCGTCCAGAAGCTGGAGGCCAACCCCAATGCGGTGGGCATCTTCGGTTTCAGCTTCCTCGAGGAGAACCTCGACAAGCTCCGCGGCCTCAAGGTGGAGGGCACCGAGCCTACCTTCGAGACCATCGCGTCGGGCAAGTTCCCTGCCGCGCGTCCGCTGTACATCTACGTCAAGAAGGCCCACATCGGCGTCATCCCCGGGATCCGGGAATTCATGAACGAATACGTGAGTGACAAGGCGCTGGGCGAGGAGGGCTACCTCTCCGATCGCGGCCTCGTGCCGTTGCCCAAGCCCGAGCTTGCCCGGACGCGGGCAGACGTCGCCGCGGCGAAGCCGCTGCAGCTGTAGCCGATCCCGGCAGCGGGCGGCCAACCGGTCCCGCCCGCTGCCCTCCATGATGCTTCCCCATGGCGAGCGCCCGGTGCGGGCGCTCCTGCGGGACACTTTTGCCCCACGCACCCGAGAACTGGAGTCACGGACCATGCGATCGAACCATTCCCTCATTGCGCTGGCCGTTGCAGCGATCATCGGGTCCAGTGCGCTGGCCTCGCCGGTGGCCGGGCCGCGATCGGAGCTCGACGAGCTGAAGGCGCAGCTGGCCGCCCTGCAGCAGCGGCTGGCCGATCTCGAGGCCGCCCATGCCGCGACGGCGGCCAAGGCCGAGACGCTCGAAGAGGTGGTCGTCGTCAACGCGGAACAGCAGGAGTCGATCGACCGCACGATCGACACGCTGGCGCAGACGCGGGCCGGCATTGGCCCCTGGGTGTCCGCGTTCACCTGGAAGGGCGACCTGCGCTATCGCAACGAGACCATCGACCAGGCCAATACGCTGACGGAGCGCAACCGGGACCGCGTCCGCGCACGGTTCGGGTTCGTGGCGAAGGTGAACGACACGGTCAAGGTCGAGGTCCAGGCGACCACGACGGAGGGCTTTGACTCCCGCTCCTCGAACCAGACCCTGACGAACGCCAACGCCCGCAAGGCCCTCGACCTCGACACGGCCTATGCCGAGTGGTCGCCCAACGCCCAGTGGAAGCTCACGGCGGGCAAGATGAAATACCCGTGGATGCGCACGGCGAGCTATTTCTACGACAATGACATCAACCCGGAGGGCGTGGCACTGGCCTGGCAGGCTGGCGCGACCGGGCCCTTCGCCAGTGTCTTCTACACCCATCTCGCGGAGCGCTCGACGCAGGCGGACTCCAACCTGCTGGGTGCCCAGGTCGGCTGGCGGGGCGTGTTCGGTGACGGCGGTCGCTACGCGTTGGCGGCAGGGTATTTCGATCACGGCGCCGTGCAGGGCTACAACCCCTTCCTCGACGGTAACGCGTCCAATGCCTGGGGAAACACCACCACCACCAGCGCGGCGATCTGCCGACGTTCGGTCTCGGTGTGTCTCGCCAACGACTATGACATCGTCGACGTCATGGGAGAGGTGCAGTTCAGCCTGGCCGGGCGACCGCTGACGTTGTTCGCGGAGTACGCCCACAATACCGCGGCGGACTACTCGTCCCCGTCGGCCAACCCGGTGCTGAATGCGCCTGGGGGGCTCGACACGGCGTACGCGGCCGGCTTCAACTACGGACGCGCGAGCGCACCCGGCACGTGGGAGATTGGCTATGTCTACCAGCGCGTCGAGAAGGACGCGATGTTCGCGCAGTGGGTGGACTCTGACTTCGCCGCCGGGAGCACCGACGGTGGTGGCAGCACGGTTCGATTCGCCTATGCGTTTGCACGGAACTGGCGCCTGAACGTCACCTACATCATGAGCGAGACCAACAACGACGTGGCCGCGGCGGTCGTGCTGCCGAGCCCGCAGGCCGTGTTCGACCGTGACTACCGCCGGCTCCAGGTGGACCTGAACATGGCCTTCTGACGTCCCGGGCGCCCGCCGGTGGGCACGCCGCGACCGATCAGGCAAAATGTGTCTTCGTCCTGACACAATCGTCGCAGAAGATTCCCCAGGTGAGCCGGCCGCCCCTCCCGGGGGTCGGCCTGCGTGACGGCAGGAAACCTAGATGACGCCTTCTTTGCTGATCCTGTCCATCGTGGCGCTGTCATTTGCCGCGTACTGGGTGGGCCGGAGCCGCTCGCTGGCCGTGGTGGGCGGCGCACGGGGCGCTCGCCAGCTTCATTCGCTGCCGGGGCACTATGGCCTCCTCACCGCGCTCTGGTGCGGCCTGCCGGCGCTGGTGGTGGCGCTGGCCTGGTTTGGATTCCAGGACTCCGTGATCATCTCGGTCGTCAGCGCGGGGCTGCCAGCCGAAGTGCGCGCCCTCCCGGAGGCCCAGTTCGGGCTTTTCATCAACGACATGCGCAATGTCGTGGCGGGCAACATCGGTGCCGACCAGGTATCCGAGGTGACCGCCGCGGCGGCCAGCGAGTACCTTCGGCTGCGTTCGCTGGCCCGGCTCGCGATCACGGCGCTTGCGTTCGCGGTGGGCATCGTCGCCATCCTTCTGGTGCGCGCGAGGATCCGTGCGGATCTCAGGGCCCGCAATTCGGTCGAGCGGGTCCTCGAGGGTCTCCTTTTCCTGTGCTCGACCCTCGCCGTCCTGACCACCCTCGGCATCGTGTTGTCGGTCGTCTTCGAGGCGGTGCGCTTTTTCGGGATCGTCTCGCCCGTGGAGTTCCTGTTCGGCCTCAACTGGAGCCCGCAGATGGCGATCCGGGCGGACCAGGTCGGCTCGTCGGGTGCATTCGGCGCGGTCCCGTTGTTCGCGGGCACCCTGCTCATCTCGCTGGTGGCGATGGTCGTCGCGGTTCCGATCGGCCTGTTCTCGGCAATCTACCTCGCCGAATACTCCCCGCAGCGTGTCCGGAGTGTCGTCAAGCCGCTGCTGGAGGTGCTGGCGGGCGTGCCTACCGTGGTCTACGGCTTCTTCGCAGTCGTGACCGTCGGTCCTGCCCTGCGGGGCTGGGGCGAGGCGCTCGGCCTCGAGGTGGCCGGCGAGAGCGCGCTGGCGGCGGGCCTGGTGATGGGCATCATGATCATTCCCTTCGTGTCTTCGCTGGCGGACGACATGATCACTGCGGTGCCGCAGAGCCTTCGCGATGGCGCGTACGCGCTCGGTGCCACGCGCTCCGAGACGATCCGCCAGGTGGTGCTCCGGGCGGCGCTCCCCGGCATCGTCGGTGGCGTGTTGCTGGCGATCTCACGGGCGATCGGCGAGACCATGATCGTCGTGATGGCGGCGGGTCTGGCGGCCAACCTCACCGCGAATCCACTCGAGGCGGTGACCACCGTGACGGTGCAGATCGTCACCCTGCTGGTTGGCGACCAGGAGTTCGACAGCCCCAAGACCCTCGCCGCTTTCGCGCTCGGGCTGGTGCTCTTCGTGGCAACGCTCGTCCTTAACGTGATCGCGCTCTACGTCGTGAGGAAGTACCGTGAACAGTACGAGTGAAGGCGTGCCGACGCTGCGGGCGCCACGCACCGCGGCGGAGACACAGGCTCTCGTCGCGCGAAGCCTGCGCCGTCGCTACCGGGCCGAGGCGCGGTTCCGGGCCTACGGCGTGCTGGCGGTGGCGGCCGGTGTCCTGTTCGTGCTGTTCCTCTTCGGCACGATCTTCTCCCAGGGCGCCTCGGTGTTCCGCCAGGCCTACCTCGAACTCCCCATCCACTACGACGCGGACACGATCGATCCGGCCGGCACGCGCCAGCCCGATGATCTCCTGGTGGCGGACTACCAGGCCCTGATCCGCAGCGCGCTTCGGGAGCGTTTCCCCGAGGTCGAGGGGCGGCGCGAGTTGCGACAGCTCTACGGGATCGTGAGCAGTGCTGCTTCGGTGGAGTTGCAGCGCAGGGTGGTCGCGGACCCCTCCGTCATCGGTCGACGGGAGTCGGTGTGGCTGCTCGCCGACGATACGGTCGACATGCTGCTCAAGGGCGCGACGTCGCGCGCTGCCGCCGAGGATGAGCGCCGGCTGACCGACCTGCAGGTCGGTTGGATCGATGCGCTCGAGGCCCAGGGGGCCCTTGATCTCAAGTTCAATCGCGCGTTCTTCTCCAACGGCGACTCGCGCGATCCGGAGCAGGCCGGCGTGCGGGGGGCGCTCGTCGGTTCGCTGCTCACTTTGCTGATCACCCTGGCGTTGTCGTTCCCGATCGGCGTCGCGGCGGCGATCTACCTCGAGGAATTCGCGCCGCGCAACCGCCTTACGGACCTCATCGAGGTCAACATCAACAACCTGGCGGCGGTGCCCTCGATCGTGTTCGGCCTGCTGGGCCTCGCGGTGTTCATTGGTGTATTCGGCCTGCCGAGGTCGGCGCCGCTCGTCGGCGGATTCGTTCTCACGCTGCTCACGCTCCCCACCATCATCATTGCCTCACGCGCGGCGCTCAAGGCCGTGCCGCCCTCCATCCGCGAGGCCGCGCTCGGCATGGGGGCGTCGAGGATCCAGATGGTCGTCCACCACGTGCTGCCGCTGGCCATGCCCGGCATGCTGACCGGGGCGATCATCGGCATGGCCCGCGCCCTGGGCGAGAGCGCTCCGCTGCTCATGATCGGCATGGTCGCGTTCATCGTGGACGTCCCGGGCGGTGTGTTCGACCCCTCGACGGCGCTGCCCGTGCAGGTGTTCCTCTGGTCCGACCTTCCAGAGCGCGGTTTCGTCGAACGTACGTCCGGCGCCATCATCGTGCTGCTGGTGTTCCTGCTCGTGATGAACGCGACCGCAGTCGTGCTGCGGAACAAGTTCGAGAAACGCTGGTAACCCGTGACTTCCGCAAACCTCGAGAACCCGACCATGAACGACGCAGACCTCGCCTCCCGGCCGGCCACCCCGGTCGCGGGATCGGGCCGGCCAGGGCTCCCGCTGCCGGCTGGAATGAAGACGATCGGTGGCGTGGTCGTCGACGACCCGGTGTTCTCCTGCCGCGGCGTGGACGTCTTCTATGGCGACAAGCACGCCATCAAGGGCGTCAACATCGACATCGGCCGCAAGCAGGTGCTGGCGATGATCGGACCGTCCGGGTGCGGCAAGAGCACTTTCCTCAGGTGCCTGAACCGTATGAACGACACCATCGTGGGGGCGCGTGTCGAGGGGCAGATCCACCTCGACGGGCAGGACATCCACGACAAGCGCCAGGACGTGGTCCAGTTGCGGGCCAGGGTCGGCATGGTCTTCCAGAAGCCGAACCCGTTCCCGAAATCGATCTACGAGAACGTCGCCTATGGTCCGCGGATACATGGCCTGGCAGCCGACCGCGCGGAACTGGACGAGATCGTCAACACGAGTCTCCGCCGCGCAGGTCTTTGGGAGGAGGTCAAGGACCGCCTCAACCAGCCCGGCACCAGCCTCTCGGGTGGCCAGCAGCAGCGCCTGTGCATCGCCAGGACGATCGCCGTGAATCCCGAGGTGATCCTGATGGACGAGCCCTGTTCGGCGCTGGACCCGATCGCGACGGCGAAGATCGAGGACCTGATCGACGAACTCCGCGAGAGCTACGCCATCTGCATCGTGACGCACTCCATGCAGCAGGCGGCCCGTGTCTCGCAGCGCACGGCGTATTTCCACCTCGGTGACCTGGTCGAGGTGGGGGAGACCAACCGCATCTTCACGAATCCGAGCGCGAAGCTCACCGAGGACTACATCACGGGCCGTTTCGGCTGAGATCGCGCGGGCGATGGGCGTGGGTCTGGAAATCGACGGCCATACCAGCCGCTCCTTCGATGCCGAGATGTCCGCCCTCCAGCTCCGCGTGGTCGAAGCGGGGTGCCTGGCCGCCCACCTGGTGTCCGAGGCCGCGAACGCATATGTCGACTGGGATCCGGGGCGGGCTCGCGAGGTTGTCACAGGCCGCGAGCGTGTCGAGTCGGCGGTCCAGGCGATCGAGGACGACTCCTTGGTGCTGATCGCCCGCCGCCAGCCCGTCGCGACGGATTTGCGCGCGATACGGGCGATGTCGCGCATCGCGTGGGAGTGCGAACGGGCAGCGAGTGCCGCCGCGCGGGTCGGCGTGGTCGTGGTCGGGCAGGCGGGCGTGGCGGCACATCGGCCGGGACCGGCCACCGCGCGCGATGTCCGTCAGATCGCCCGGCTCGCGCATGAAATGCTCGCGCGCGCCCTGCAGGCGCTCGATCGGCTGGACCCCCGCGAGGCCGAGGCCGTGATTACCCGTGACGCCGAGCTCGACAGCGAATTCTCGGCGGGTTTGCGCCGGCTGATCAGCCGGGCAATGGAAGACTCCAGGCTGATCTCCGTGGCCCTGGACTCCGCGTTCGTTCTGAAGTCCTTCGAGAGGATTGGTGATCATGCACGAAACGTGGGCGCTCTCGTGCGCGGCCTCACGCCGGCTCCCCAGTCAGGCAAGCCATCATGACCGCGGAAGAGCATTCCCGGTCCTCTGACGCACGGGAGACCGTGCTGTCCTTCGCTCGCGCCGGACGCGCACCCGAGGACATGCTTGCGGCCCTGGCGGAGCACGGGCTTTCCGGGCAGGCGGCGGCGGATTTCGCGGAACAGGTTCTCGGCGAGTTCCTGGCCGAGCATGCCGCATCGCACGGCATGCCGGTTCCCGTGGCCGTGCCTGCGGGGGTCCCGAGCAACGGGCCCTCGACGCTGCCCGTGGACGGCCGCGACATCCGCGTGCTGTTCACCAGCCTGCTGCCCCGGATCGTGTTGTTTGGCGACGTGCTTTCCCCGGAGGAGTGCGACTCGCTCATCGAGCTGGCGCGCCCGAGGATGCGGCGCTCGACGGTCGTGGACCCGGAAACCGGTGGCAGCCAGCTGCACGAGGCCCGCACGAGCTCGAGCACCGAGTTCGAGCGCGGGGCGACCCCGCTGCTCGAGCGCATCGAGCGTCGCCTCGCCAAGCTGGTCGACTGGCCCTACGAGCACGGCGAGGGCCTGCAGGTGTTGCACTACGGGCCTGGCCAGGAATACGAGCCCCACTACGACTGGTTCGATCCGGCGGCCCCGGGTGCCGGGGCGCTGCTCGAGCGGGGCGGCCAGCGCGTCGCCACCATCGTGATGTACCTGAACGATCCCGAATGTGGTGGCGGGACGTCCTTCCCGGATGCGCACCTCGAGATCGGCGCCGCGCGGGGAAGCGCGCTGTTCTTCAGCTACGACCGCCCGCATGCCGCCACGCGCACGCTGCACGGCGGCATGCCGGTCGTGCGCGGCGAGAAATGGGTTGCCACGAAGTGGCTACGCGAGCGGCTGCATCGCTAGGGTGAACACCCGCTGGCGCACGGGTCGATCACCGAGGCGCCGGTCAGTCTGCTGATCTGAGCAGTTCGTTGATCGACGTCTTCGCGCGGGTCTGGGCGTCGACCTTCTTGACGATCACCGCGCAGGCCAGCGAATGCGTGCCGTCGCGCGAGGGCAGGCTGCCCGGCACGACCACCGAGCCTGCCGGCACGCGCCCGCGGATCGTCACGCCCGTCTCGCGATCGTAGATGCGCGTGCTCTGGCCGATGAAGACTCCCATCGAGATCACGGCGCCTTCCTCGACCACCACGCCCTCCACGATCTCCGAGCGGGCACCGATGAAGCAGTTGTCCTCGATGATGGTGGGCGAGGCCTGCAGGGGCTCCAGCACGCCGCCGATGCCGACACCGCCCGAGAGGTGCACGTTGCGGCCGATCTGGGCGCAGGACCCTACGGTCGCCCAGGTGTCGACCATCGTTCCCTCGCCCACGTAGGCGCCGATGTTGACGAAGGAGGGCATCAGGACCACGTTCGGGGCCACGTAGGAGCCGCGCCTGACGACCGCGTCCGGGACCACGCGCACGCCGCTCGCGCGGATCGCAGCTTCGTCCATCGATGCGTACTTGAGCGGGACCTTGTCGAAGAAGCGGGTGTATCCGGCCTCGATGAGGCGATTGTCGTTCGCGCGGAAGTAGAGCAGCACCGCCTTCTTGAGCCAGTCGTTGACGGTCCAGTGGCCGTCGATGCGCTCCGCCACGCGCGCGGCGCCAGAGTCGAGCAGCGAAATGCACTGCTCGAGCACCTCGCGAAGCTCAGCCGGGGTGGTGCGCGGCGTGATCTCCGCGCGCCGCTCGAAGGCGGCCTCGACGTGGGAACGCAGCTCGGAGAAGTCGGTCATGTTCGTCTTCCTTCGATGAATGTCCTGATGCGGTGCGCGGCCTCGACGCAATCGTCGAGCCCGGCCACCAGCGAAATGCGGACGCGCCCTGCACCTGGGTTGCCCCGGGCACCCTCGCGCGCGAGGTAAGAGCCGGGCAGCAGCGTGACGTTCTGCCGGGCGAACAGCTCGCGGGCGAACAGGGCGTCATCGCCGTCCACGCGCGCCCAGAGGTAGAACCCGCCCTCCGGTCGCGCCACCTCGAGGCAAGGCGAGAGGATGGGGATCACGGCGTCGAACTTGCGGCGGTAGAGCTCGCGGTTCTCGCGAACGTGCGCCTCGTCGTTCCAGGCCGCGATGCTCGCGACCTGCGTGGGCGGCGGCATGGCGCCGCCCTGGTAGGTCCGATAGAGCAGGAACTTGCGGATGAGCTCAGGGTCGCCTGCCGCGAAACCCGAGCGCAGCCCTGGCAGCGAGGATCGCTTGGACAGGCTGTGGAACACGACGCAGCGTTCGAAGTTGCGACGGCCCGCCTGCCACGCGGCGCCCAGCAGCGACGGCGGGGGAGTCGACTCCTCGAGGTAGAGCTCGGAATAGCACTCGTCCGAAGCGACGATGAAATCATGGCGATCCGCCAGCTGCAGTGCACGCTGCATCATCCCGACGGACATCACCGCCCCGGTCGGGTTACCAGGGCTGCAGAGGTACAGAAGCTGGCAGCGCTGCCAGACTTCATCCGGCACGGCGTCCAGGTCGGGAAGCATCCGCGTCTGCTCCGTCGTATCCATGAACCACGGGTCGGCGCCGGCGAGCAGGGCCGCGCCCTCGTAGATCTGGTAGAACGGGTTCGGCATCACGACGGCGGGACGCTTCGGTCCAGAGGTGTCCACGACAGCCTGCGCGATCGAGAAAAGCGCCTCACGCGTGCCGTTGACGGGGATCAGCATCCGGGCATCGTCGACTGCACGGTCCGGGAGTCCGAATCGGCGTTCCAGCCAGCGCGCACAGGCCCCCCGCAACTCGGGCGAGCCTGCCGTGGCCGGGTAGCTGCCGAGGCCGCCCATCGCAGCGCGCAGCGCCTCGACGACCGCCGGCGGGGCGGGGTGTCGTGGCTCGCCGATCGACAGCGGGATGTGCGACAGGCCTGCCGGCGGCTCAAGGCCGAGCTTGAGGCGGGCGAGCCGCTCGAAGGGATACGCCTGCAGGCGGTCGATGTCCGGGTTCATCGTCGTGTTCCGGCTTGATCAGGCCGCCCGGCGACGATCCAGTGCCGCGGTCAGCCGCTCGACCAGCCGTGCCGAGGTGGCGTCGTCAAGCGGTCGCGAGTCCCGGTCGGTCAGGAAGAAGATGTCCTCTGCGCGTTCGCCGACGGTCATGATCTTGGCGGTGAGCAGTTCGATTCGCTCCTCCATCATGACCTTGCCAATGTCGCAGAGCAGTCCCGGACGGTCGGCGGCTATGACCTCGAGCACGGAGCGCTGGTTCGGCTCGTCCGTGCTGACGGAGATCCGGGTCGGTGTATCGAACAGCCGCACTTGCCGGGGGGCCCGGCGCGAGACGTCAGGCGGTGGTTCCCGCGGATTGCGCAGCGAGGCGAGCAGGGCGTCGCGGATCTCGTCGAGGCGATCCCGGTCGTTGATCGCGGAGCCGTCGTACTCGAGCACATGGTAGAGGTCGAGGCTGTTGCCGTCCTGCGTCGGGGTGATCCTCGCGTCGACGATGGTCAGTCCGAGCTGGTCGAGCACCGCCGTGCTGCGCGCGAAGCCATGGCGCCTGTGAGGGGCGAAAGTCATGATGGCGGTCGTCCCGCGCTCGCTCTCGGGCTGCACCGCGACCACCGGTTCGTCGGGATCCCGGTTCCGGCCCACGAGTTCACGGGTCTGCCAGGCGATTTCCTCGGGCGTGCTCCTGAGGAAGTGCGCCTCGGAGAGATTGGCCCAGACGGCCTCCAGGTCGGATTGCGGCACGCCGGCACCGCCAAGCGCGGCCCGCGCCGCGGACTGGATCTCCCGCAGCAGCTCGTCCTTGTCGATCGGGCTTTCGAGTCCACGGCGCAGCGCGCCCTTGACCCGCTCGTAGAACTCGTGGAACAGCGAGGCCTTCCAGGAGTTCCAGAGCCGCGGGTTGGTGCCGCGGACGTCTGCCGCCGTCAGAGCGTAGAGATAGTCGAGGTGGGTCTCGTCGCCCACCTTGCGTGCGAAGGCGTTGATCACCGCAGGGTCCGAGATGTCCTGCTTCTGCGCGGTGATGGACAGCTGCAGGTGGTTGCGGACCAGCCACGCGACCAGTCGTGCGTCGTAGCGCGAGAGGCCCTGCTCGAGGCAGAACGCCTCGGCGTCGACGGCGCCAAGATCCGAGTGGTCGCCACCGCGGCCCTTGGCGATGTCGTGGAACAGCGCCGCGAGGTAGGCCACTTCCTGCCGGGGCAGCGCCTGCATGATCCGCGAGAGGTTCGGCAGCTCGTGGTCGAAGCGCGGGATGGCGAGGCGACGGAGGTTGCTCACCACGAAAAGCGTATGGGCGTCGACCGTGTAGGCGTGGAACAGGTCGTACTGCATTCGCCCGACGATGCGGCCGAACGAGGGAATGTAGCGGCCCAGCACGCCGTAGGTGTTCATGCGCCGCAGCTCGTGGGTGACTCCCGCGGGCGAGCGCAATATCTCCAGGAACAGCCGGTGGTTGCGCGGGTTTTGCCGGAATTCCTCGTCGATCAGCCAGAGGTGTCGCCCGACGGCGCGGATCGTCGAGGCACGGACGCCGCGTATATCCGGATTCTGCTGCAGCAGGGCGAAGAGCTCGAGCAGCGCAGAGGGCTGGCGGGCGAAGAGGTCGTCGCTCACGGCTTCGAGATAGTCGTTGCGGACCTGGAAGCGCGAATTCAGCGGGCGGGGCGCGGCATGCTCGTCGAGGATGGCCTCGCGGAAGAGCTGCAGCAGCAGTTCGTTGAGCAGGCTGACATCCATGACCGTCCGGTAGTAGCGCTGCATCAGCTGCTCGACGGCGAGCGTGAACGAGGCGTCCTCGTAGCCGAAGGCGCGGGCGAGCTTGACCTGGTGGTCGAACAGCAGCCGGTCCTCGCGGCGGCCCGTCAGCACGTGCAGGCCGAACCTCACCTTCCAGAGGAAGGACTGCGCGCCCTTGAGCCTGCGAAGCTCGGACGGCGCAAGGAAGCCCTTGGCCGCGAGCTCGTCGAGCGTTTCGGCGCCGAAATGGCGCTTCGCGACCCACGCGATGGTCTGGATGTCGCGCAGCCCGCCGGGCCCCGTCTTGACGTTGGGTTCGAGGTTGTATGCGGTGTCGTTGGCCTTGAGGTGGCGCTCGGCCTGCTCGCGCACCTTGGCGTCGAAGAATGACTTGACGGGCCAGACGTGCTCGGGGGCCAGCGCGTTGCGCATGGCGGCGAGCAGGTCCGCGCTGCCGGCCAGCAGCCGCGCCTCGATCAGGGAAGTCATGACTCCGACGTCCGCCGCGCTTTCCGCCGCGCACTCCGCGACCGTGCGGACGCTGTGCCCCACCTCCAGCCCGATGTCCCAGAGGAAGGTCACGAGGCCCTCGAGCGCGGCGAGACCGGCGGCATCCGGCGCGGAGGGCACGAGTATCAGCAGATCGACGTCGGAGTGGGGATGCAGTTCGCCACGACCGTAGCCCCCGACGGCGATCAGTGCCCAGTCGGAGTCGTGACCGGCCATGCGTGACCGCCAAACCTCGCGCAGCACGACGTCGAGCAGTCGCGCCCGGGCGTGCACCAGCGTCTCGACCGGTTCCTCGGCGTGAAACCGGGCGCGCAGGTCGGCCTGGCCCTCGCGCAGCGCGGCCGCGAAGGACGCGGACGAACCGCCTTCCGCCCGCAGGCGCGCGGGCAGTCGCTCGAGCAGCGACCAGGAAAATGCCCCGGCGGTTTCGACCGGCCCGGGAGTGAGCGCTTCCGTGTCGGCCGGGTCCATCAGCCGGCCCCGGCTGGGGGTGAGCGCTCGCCGACGGTCAGGACGTCGAACCCGGATTCGGTCACCAGCACGGTGTGCTCCCACTGGGCCGAGAGGGAATGGTCCTTCGTGACGACCGTCCACCCGTCTGGCAGGAGCCGGACGAAGCGCTTGCCGGCGTTGATCATCGGCTCGATGGTGAAGGTCATTCCCGGGCGCAGCTCGAGTCCGGTACCGGGCTGGCCGTAGTGCAGGATCTGCGGGTCCTCGTGGTAGATGCGGCCGATTCCGTGTCCGCAGTACTCGCGGACGACCGAGAAACTGCGGTCCTCGACAAAGGCCTGGATCGCGTGACCGATGTCGCCCAGGCGGGCGCCCGGCCTCACCTGCCGGATGCCGCGCCACATCGCCTCGTGGCAGGCCTCGACGAGGCGCTGGGCCTGCACGGGCGGGCGGCCCACGAAATACATCCGGCTGGTGTCGCCGTGGAACCCGTCGTGGATGACGGTGACGTCGATGTTGACGATGTCGCCGGCCTTGAGTCGCTTGTCGTTGGGGATGCCGTGGCAGACCACGTGGTTCACCGAGGTGCAGATGGTCTTCGGGAAGCCACGGTAGTTGAGGTTGGCCGGCACGGCGCGCTGGATCTGGACGATGTGGTCGTGGCAGAGGCGGTCTAGCTCGTCGGTGCTGACCCCGGGCTGCACGTGATCGCCGATCATGTCCAGGACCTGTGCGGCGAGGCGGCCGGCCTCGCGCATCTTCTGTTGTTCCTCGGGGGTCTTGATGGTCACGAGCATGGGGCTTGGGACGACCCGCCAGGGCAGGGCGTAAGGCGTTGTTCGGGCGGGAAGATCATGGTATAAAGCGCGGCCTTTTTTGGCAACGTAAACAACCCCACACGCGCATCACCACATCGGCAGCTGGGTGTTCCGGACGCAACGTCGCCCGGAATGGCTGCCGAGATGCGCGGAGGCTCAACCCGACAAGGAGAGACTGATGGCCAGCGTGTCCATGCGGCAGATGCTGGAAGCGGGTGTCCATTTCGGACACCAGACCCGCTTCTGGAACCCGAAGATGGCGGAATACATCTTCGGTGAGCGCAACAAGATCCACATCATCAACCTCGAGAAGACCGCGCCGCTGTATGCGGAAGCCGCGGGCTTCGTGCGCAACCTCGTCGCCGATGGCGGCACGCTGCTGTTCGTCGGCACCAAGCGCTCCGCCCGCGAGGCCATCCAGCGCGAGGCGAACCGCTGTGGAATGCCCTACGTCAACCAGCGTTGGCTCGGCGGCATGCTCACCAACTTCAAGACGGTCCGGCAGTCGATCAAGCGACTCACCGACCTCACCGAAATGAAGGACAGCGGGACGCTCGAGAAGCGCGGCAAGAAGGAAGGCACGATGCTTCGTCGCGAGATGGAGAAGCTCGAGCGCAGCCTCGGTGGCATCAAGGCCATGGAGTCGCTTCCGGACGCTCTCTTCGTCATCGACGTGGGGCATGAGAACATCGCGATCCACGAGGCTCGCAAGCTCGGCATTCCGGTGGTCGCGGTGGTCGACACCAACTGCTCCCCCGACTCCATCGACTACGTGATCCCGGGCAACGACGACGCGATGCGCGCGATCCAGCTCTACGCAACCGGCATCGCGGATTCGGTGCTCGAGGGCCGCTCTGCGTCGCCCTCGCTGGCCGTGGGCGAGGATGAATTCGTCGAGCTCGACGAGCAGGGCAACCCGAAGCCGAAGGCCAATCGCGGCAAGCCCCCGCGGCGCGAGCCGCCGGGCCGGGGCGCGCGCCGGCCGGGTGGTGGCGCTGCACCGGTCCGGCGCCGGCCTCCCGCTGCGGCAGTGCCTGCCGTGGCGCCCGAGGGCGAGGAAGACGCCGCCGAGATCGTGGTGGACGTCCCCGGCGTGGATACCGCGGGCGAGGCTTCCGCGTCGGCTTCCGCGCCCTCGACCAAGCGTCGCGCGGGTAGCCCGCCGCCGCGGCGGAGGGGCTGAACATGGCCATCACCGCGGAACTCGTCAAGCAGCTCCGGGAACGCACTGGCGCCGGCATGATGGAGTGCAAGAAGGCACTCGTCGAAACCGGCGGCGACATCGACGCGGCCGCCGAGCTGATGCGCAAGCAAGGCCTGGCCAAGGCAGACAAGAAGGCCTCTCGCGTCGCTGCCGAAGGCGTCATCGTCATCGAGAAGTCGCCCGACGGGCGCTCGGCCGCCATGGTCGAGGTCAACTGCGAGACGGATTTCGTCGCGCGCGAGGCCGATTTCCAGGCGTTCGCGGCCGCGGTGGCGCGCGTTGCGCTCGCGAGCCGTCCCGCTGGCGTCGAGGCACTGAGCGCCTGCGCCCTCGAGTCCGGTGAGACCGTCGACGAACGCCGCCGTGCCCTGATCGCCAAGATCGGCGAGAACATCAGCGTTCGCCGTTTCGCGCTGGTCGACGCGCCGGATGTGCTCGGTGCGTACCGGCACGGTTCCCGGATCGGCGCGCTGGTTGCGCTCGAGGGCGGTGACCCTGCGCTGGCCCATGACCTCGCCATGCACGTGGCTGCGAGCGACCCGCAGTACCTCTCTGCGGCCGATTTCCCGGCAGAGGTGGTTGCGAAGGAGCGCGAAATCGAGACCGCCAAGGCGTTGGGCGAAGGCAAGCCGGCCGACATCGTCGCCAAGATGGTCGAGGGTCGCCTGCGCAAGATGCTCAATGAAAAGTCGCTGCTCGGGCAACCCTTCGTGAAGGACCCGGAGCAGAGCATCGAGAAGCTGCTGAAGGCGGGCAAGGCGACGGTCAAGTCGTTCCACCGTCTCGAGGTGGGTTCCGGCATCGAGAAGAAACAGGACGACTTCGTCGGCGAAGTCATGGCCCAGGTCAAGGCCAGCAGCGGCAACTGAGCCGCCCGGGCCGAGACGAGAAACCCCGCCACGGCGGGGTTTTCTTCGAGTGCGTCCCGGACCTGCGTAGCCCGGGAGCGCGCGGTGGGTGCGGGGCAAGGGGAGGTATGGCGTGGCGGGTGAGGCGAAGTACAGGCGCATCCTGGTCAAGCTTTCAGGCGAGGCCCTGATGGGCGCAGGCGACTACGGCATCGATCCGGCCGTGCTGCGCCGGATCGCGCTGGAGATCCAGGAGCTGCTCGCAATGGGCGTGCAGGTGGCGGTGGTCATCGGCGGCGGCAATATCTTCCGCGGTGCGGGCCTTGCCCGCGCCGGGATGGATCGCGTCACCGGCGACCAGATGGGCATGCTCGCCACGGTAATGAACTGCCTGGCCATGCAGGATGCCCTCGAGTCGCTCGGGACCCATGCGCGGGTGATGTCCGCGATCCGCATCAACGAGGTCTGCGAGGACTACATCCGCCGTCGCGCGATTCGTCACCTCGAGAAGGGCAGGGTCGTGCTGTTTGCTGCGGGCACGGGTAGCCCGTTCTTCACCACCGACACCGCCGCGTCGCTGCGCGCGATCGAAATCGACGCCGAGCTCCTGCTGAAGGCCACCAAGGTCAACGGCATCTATTCGGCCGACCCCATGAAGGACCCAACGGCGGAGCGTTATCCGCGGCTCACGTTCGACCGGGTCCTCGATGAGCGGCTCGCGGTCATGGACACGACCGCGATCGTGATGTGCCGCGACAACAACCTGCCGCTGCAGGTCTTCAACCTCAACAACCCGGGTGACCTGCTGCGCATCGTGCGCGGCGAGGACGTCGGGACCGTCGTCACCCACCACTGAGCGGAGGGGCCGAGCATGCTCGACGAAGTCAAGAAGGATGCCGCGGCGCGCATGGCGAAGTGCGTCCAGCAGTTCAGCGCCGACATGAAGAAGATCCGTACTGGCCGAGCCCACCCCAGCCTGCTGGAGAGCATCAAGGTGGACTACTACGGCACCGAGACGCCGCTGCAGCAGGTGGCCAACATCAGTATCGAGGACGCGCGAACGCTGACCGTCTCTCCCTGGGACAAGGGTGCGGTGCAGGCGATCGAGAAGGCGATCTACAAGTCCGACCTCGGTTTGACGCCGAACACGGCGGGCACGGTGATTCGCGTGCCATTGCCGCCGCTCACCGAGGAGCGGCGCCGTGACATCACCAAGGTCCTGCGGCAGGACGCCGAGGGCGCGCGGGTGGCCGTGCGCAATGTGCGCCGTGACGTGCTTGCCGACGTCAAGGACATGGTCAAGGAGAAGATGATCACCCAGGACGACGAGAAGCGGGCTCAGGATGACATCCAGAAGCTGACCGACAAGCACGTCGCCGAGATCGACCAGGCGCTCGCGGCCAAGGAAAAGGAGGTCATGCAGGTCTGAAGGCCTGCATGTCGGCCAGCGTGGGGGTGCCACGTCACGTCGCGATCGTCATGGACGGGAACGGCCGCTGGGCCGAGGCCCGCGGCGAGCCGCGCACTGCAGGCCACAAGGCCGGCATCGAGCCGGTGCGCATGTGCATCCGCGAGTGCGCGCGCCGTGGCGTCGAGGCGCTGACCCTGTTCGCCTTCTCCAGCGAGAACTGGCGGCGCCCCGAGACCGAGGTCTCGACCCTGATGAGCCTGTTCGTGGAGACCCTCGATCGCGAGATCGAGGAGCTCCATTCGCGCTCGGTCCAGCTCCGCGTGATCGGCAATCGGCAGCGGCTTGCGGTCCGGCTACAGCAGCGGATCGCCGAGGCCGAGGAGCGCACGGCCTCCAACACCGGCTTGAGGCTGCAGGTTGCAGTGAGCTACGGTGGCCGCTGGGACATCGTCGAGGCGGCGCGTGCGCTGGCGCGCCAGTGCGCCAGCGGCGCGCTCCGGGCCGAGGACATCGACGAGGACGTGCTGGGTGCGCGCCTGCAGCTGGCTGGGCTGCCCGACCCGGACCTCTTCATCCGCACGGGAGGGGAGCTGCGGGTGAGCAATTTCCTGCTCTGGAACATCGCCTACGCCGAGCTGCACTTCTCCGAGGTGCTATGGCCGGATTTCGGGGTTGCCGAGCTGGAAGCGGCCCTTGCTGACTTCGAGCGGCGGCAGCGCCGGTTTGGGCTCGTGCGTCCCCCGGGTTCCGCCGCGTGAGCCCGGCGGCGTCCGGCGCGCTCCGGGCGCGCGTACTCACCGCGCTGGTGCTCGGCGTGCTCCTGGTGGCGGCCGTGCTCGGCCTGCCAGGCATCTATACGCAATGGCTGGTCGGGGCCGCCATGCTGGCCGGTGCCTGGGAGTGGTCGCTGTTCCTGCGGCCTGCTTCACGCTCGGCCCGGTGGGCATACGTGGCGCTCGTGGCGATCGCACTGGCTGTTGCCTGGGGCTGGACCCGTGACCCGGCCAGCCTGCGCAGCTTCCTGATCGCGGCGGTGGCCTGGTGGGTGGTTGCGCTGGCGTGGCTGGTCGTGGCTCCGGGGCGCGGCGGGCCGCTCTCCACGGCCATTGCGGGTGTGCTGGCGCTCGTGCCTTGTGGCGTTGCGCTCGCGGAATTGCGCGGTCTCGAGCCGCGCGGTGCATCCCTGCTCCTCTTCGCCTTCCTGCTGATCGTCGCGGCGGATACAGGTGCGTTCTTCATTGGCCGCCGCTTCGGGCGTATCCGGCTCGCACCGCAGGTCTCGCCTGGCAAGACCTGGGAGGGAGTGTTCGGCGGCGTCGCGCTCGCGGGCCTGGTAGCGCTCGCCGGAGCACGCTGGTTCGGCTTGCCGGCGACCGGAATGCTGGCGATCGGTGTCGCCACGGCGGCTTTCTCGATCGTCGGTGACCTGACCGAAAGCATGTTCAAGCGTCACACGGGCATGAAGGATAGCGGCACCCTGTTCCCGGGTCATGGCGGGGTGCTGGACCGGATCGACAGCGTGTCCGCGGGCGCGCCCTTGCTCTTGCTCGGATTGCTGCAACTCGAGGGTCTGCGATGATCGGCGTGTCGGTGCTCGGCTCCACGGGAACGATTGGAGAGAACACCCTCGACGTCGTCGAGCGCAACCCCGATCGATTCCGCGTCGTCGCGCTGGGCGCCCGCCGCAACTGGGAGCGTCTTGCCCAGCAGTGCGTCAGGTACCGGCCCGACTATGCCGCGCTGGCCTCGCCAGACGCCGCCCTGCAGCTGGAGCGGGCGTTGCGTGAGCAGGGTGTTGCCACCCGCGTGCTATCCGGTGACGAGGGGATCGAGGAACTGGCTCGCCTGCGCGAGGCCCCCTACGTGATGGCCGGCATCGTCGGCGCAGCCGGCCTGCGTTCCACGCTGGCGGCTGCGCGTGCCGGCCAGCGGCTGCTGATCGCCAACAAGGAGTCCCTCGTGATGGCGGGGCCGTTGCTGCTCGCGGAAGCCACCGCGGCAGGCGCAACGCTGCTGCCGATCGACAGCGAGCACAACGCCGTGTTCCAGTGCCTTCCGCCCGGAGCAACGCCTGGCGCGCCGCCGACCGGCGTGACCCGGGTGATCCTTACCGCGTCAGGCGGGCCCTTCCTCGACTGGCCTGCGGAACAGATCAACCGGGCAACCCCCGAGCAGGCCTGTGCACACCCGAAGTGGGTCATGGGCCGGAAGATCTCCGTGGACTCCGCGACCCTGATGAACAAGGGCCTGGAGGTCATCGAGGCCAGCATCCTGTTCGGGCTGGATGTGGAGCGTGTCGACGTCGTGGTGCACCGGCAGAGCATCATCCACTCGCTCGTCGAATACGTGGATGGCTCGGTGCTTGCCCAGCTGGGTTCACCCGACATGCGCACGCCGATCGCCCACGCGATGGCGTGGCCGGAGCGCCTGCCCTCCGGTGTACAATTTCTCGACCTGGTGAAGGTGGCCCAGCTCCAGTTCGAGGAACCGGATCTCGCGCGGTTCCCGTGCCTGGGGCTGGCGAGGGACGCCGCCCGCCAGGGTGGCCTGGCACCCGCGATCGCCAACGCGGCGAACGAGGTGGCCGTGGCCGCCTTCCTGGAGGGTCGCTTGAACTTCGGGGGCATTCCGCAGGTCATTGCTGCAGTGTTGGGCGAGATGCCGGGCGGCGCGGCCACGGACCTCGAGGTCGTGATCGAGGCTGACGCCGCTGCGCGGGCACGCGCGATCCGGGTCGTCGAGCGAGGCGAGGGGAGCCCCTGATGGACATTCTCTGGTACGTGATCTGGTTCCTCGTGGCCGTGAGCCTGCTCGTCACGGTCCACGAGTACGGTCACTACTGGGTGGCGCGCCGGCTCGGCTTCAAGGTACTGCGCTTCTCGGTGGGTTTCGGTCGCCCGCTGTTCAGCAGGGTCGCCGGGCCTGACCGCACGGAATACGTGTTCGCGGCCATCCCGCTTGGTGGTTATGTCAAGCTGCTGGATGAACGTGAGGGCCCCGTGCCGAGCGCCGAACTGGAGCGGGCGTTCACGCGAAAGCCGCCGTGGCAGCGCATCCTGGTGCTACTCGCCGGGCCCGCGTTCAACATCGCCTTTGCCATCCTGCTGCTGTGGGCCGTCCTGTGGTGGTCGGGTTCGCCCGAGATCCGCGCCGTCGTCGGTCCGGTGGCGAGCGGTTCGCTGATGGATCGCGCGGGGCTGCGCGCCGGGGACGAGATCACCTTCCTCGATGGCGAGCGGGTCGCCGGACGGTCGGACGTCGTGCTGGGGCTGATCGATGCCATGAGCGGGTCGGGTTCCGTGGCCATCGGCGTCGTCGGTGAGGACGGCCGGTCGCGAACGATCGGCCTGCGCGTCGACGATCCCGACGTCCGTCGTGCCCTGACGGACCCGGCGGCATTCTCCCGCGGCATGGGCTTTCGTTTCTGGGAGCCGCCGCGGCCTGCCCTGGTCGGGCGCGTCTCCGCGGGCGGGCCGGCGGAGCGTGCCGGGCTGCGGGCGGGCGACCGTATCCTGGCCGTCGACGGCGTGCCGGTCGCGGACTTCCCCGCGCTGGTCGAGGCGATCTCTGCACTGCCCGGTCGTGAGGTACTGATCGAATACGAGCGCGAGGGGGCGGTTGCGCGCCTTCGCCTGACCACTGAGTCCGACCAGGTGGAAGGGCGTGCGGTCGGTCGGATCCGCGTCGAGAATCCGCCGCCGGCCCCTCTGCCCGAGTCCATGATCGTGAACCGCAGCTTCGGTCCGGTCGAGGCGCTTGGCGTGGCCACGGTCAGGGCCTGGGACATGACCGTTCTGCAGGCGAAGATGCTCTGGCGGATGCTGATGGGGCAGGTCTCCGTCAAGAACCTGTCCGGTCCGATCTCGATCGCCGAGTACGCGGGGGAATCGGCCCGCGGGGGGCTCACGTCCTTCGTCGGGTTCCTCGTGCTCATTTCGCTGAGCCTTGGATTCCTCAACCTGCTGCCGATTCCGATCCTCGACGGCGGCCAGATACTGTTCCAGCTCGCAGAGTGGGTGAAGGGAAGCCCTCTCTCGGAGCGTGCTCAGGTAGTCGGCCAGCAGGTCGGCATCGCGCTGCTGCTCATGCTGATGGGCGTGGCCCTTTTCAACGACGTCGCCCGGCAGTTGGGCTGACACACGCGGAGTAGTTCGTGCGTCGCATCCGTTCCGTTCGCCTCGTCGTGTCCGCCATCCTCGCAGCGGGGGCCGCCCAGTGGGCGATGGCACAGGCCCCAGCCGCGCCGCCACGGGAGTTTCTCGTGGGCAACATCCGCGTGGAGGGCCTGCAGCGCGTGTCGGAGGGCACCGTCTACAACTACCTCCCGGTCAACATCGGTGACCGCCTGACGCCGCAGCGCGTGCGCGAGGCGATCCGGGCGCTCTACGACACCGGATTCTTCCGCGACGTCGAACTGCGTCGCGACGGCGACACCCTGATCGTCGCGGTGCTCGAGCGGCCCTCGATCGAGAGCTTCGAGCTGACCGGCAACAAGGACATCAAGACCGAGGACCTCTCCAAGAGCCTGCGCAACGTCGGGCTCGCCACCGGCAAGACCTTCGATCGTTCCGTGCTGGAGGACGTCCGGCAGTTCCTGACCGACCAGTACTACAGCCGCGGCAAGTACGCGGTGCGCATCAATACCGAGGTCGAGGAAGTCCAGGGCAACCGCGTCAAGGTCAAGATCGACATCAAGGAAGGCAAGCGCGCCAAGATCCGCCAGATCAACGTCGTCGGCAACGAGAGCTTCGAGGAGGACGAGATCCTCGAGGATTTCGAGCTCAAGACGCCAAACTGGCTGTCGTGGTACCGGCAGGACGACCGCTATTCGCGCGAGTCGCTGCAGGGCGACCTCGAGAAGCTGCGGTCCTACTACATGGACCGGGGATACGCGAATTTCGAGATCGAGTCGACCCAGGTGGCGATCGCACCGGAGAAAGACGACATCTTCATCACGTTGAACGTCAACGAGGGCGAGGTATTCCGGATTGGCGACGTCAAGCTCGCCGGTACCTTCGTGGTGCCGGAGGAAGAGCTCAAGCGCTACCTTCTGGTGTCGAAGGGCGAGACCTTCTCCAAGAAGCAGATCACCGCGACACAGGAGCTCATCCAGAACCGCCTCGGCCTCGACGGCTACGCCTTCGCGAAGGTAGACCCGGTGCCGACGCCGGATCCGGTCACCAAGGAGGTCTCGCTGACGTTCTTCGTCGATCCGGGCAACCGCGTCTACGTCCGCCGGATCAACTTCAACGGCGTCACCAAGATCAACGATGAGGTCTTGCGGCGGGAGATGCGCCAGCTCGAGGGAGGCTGGCTCTCGAACGCGCTGGTCGAGCGCTCCAAGCAGCGCCTGCAGCGCCTGCCGTACATCGAGAAAGTCGAATCCGAAACGAAGCCGGTGCCGGGCTCCGCGGACCTGGTCGACGTCGAGTTCGACATCAAGGAGGGTCCTTCCGCCCAGCTTGGCGGCGGCATCGGCTACTCCGAGTCGCAGTCGTTCATCCTCAACGGCAATTACGCCGACAGCAACTTCATGGGAACGGGCGAGCGCATCTCCGTCGACCTCAACTCGGGGCGCTACTCGAAGGTCTACGGTCTCTCGCACACCAACCCCTACACGAACATCGACGGCGTGGCGCGGACGATGTCGTTGACCTATCGCGACGTCACCCAGTTCGTGTCCGCCTCGTCCGACTTCTCCTCGGAGACGATGTCCTTCGGGGTCGACTACGGCTACCCGATCACCGAGTTCCAGGGCTTGCGGGTGGGGTTCGCGGCCACCCGGTCGTCCCTGCTGGTGGGCGACGGCAGCGCCGAGCAGGCGCGCGAGTGGGTCCGCAACAACGGTGAGTACAAAGAGGAGTTCATCCCGGAACAGGACTTCGGCAATGGCTTCATCGTCCCGGCAACGGTCATCGACACCACCAAGTTCACGACCTTCGAGGTGATCGTGGGGTGGAGCTTCGACTCGCGGAACAGGGCCTTGTTTGCCGATCGCGGCACCCGCCACTCGCTGGCGCTGAGCTACACGCTTCCCTTCAGCGACGTCGAGTACATGACGGCGAGCTACGAGTTCCTCCGCTACGTGCCGATCTACGGGCGTTGGACCCTGGCGGTGGGGGGCGAGGTGGGGTACGGGATGGATATCGGTGAAACCACCGCGCTGCCGCCCTACCGGAACTTCTTTGCGGGCGGCCCGGATTCCGTGCGTGGCTACCGCGAGAGCCGGCTTGGTCCGAAGGACAACTTCGGCAATCCCTACGGCGGCAACCTCAAGGTGTCGGGCCGGGCGGAGCTGATTTTCCCCACCCCGGAGAAGTGGCGCGCATCGGCGCGGCTCAGCTGGTTCTATGACATCGGCAACGTGTTCTCCACCGGCAACCGCTACTCCTTCACCGGGATCGACGGGGTGACCCCGGTCGAATACGAGTTCAAGTATGATAAGTTGAAGCATTCGACGGGCCTTGCCGTGCAGTGGCTGGCCCCGCTCGGCATCTTCCGGTTCAGCTACGCGATACCGCTCAACGCCTACGCGGGCGACAGCGTGCTGTATCCTGACGAGGAAGAGAGGTTCCAGTTCTCGGTCGGCCAGGCGTTCTGAGCCGCCCCCAAACAGAGGTGACTTCCACGTGATTCGTCCGGTCAAGTCCAGCGTCCTTGCCCTCGCTGCCACCGCTGCGCTGTTTGCCTTCCCCGCCCATGCCGAACTCAAGGTCGGCGTGCTCGACTACAGTCGCCTGATGGACGAGAGTCCGCAGGGCAAAGCCCTCCTCGAGACGCTGCGCAGCGAAGCCGCCAGCAAGCAGCGCGAGCTCCAGACCCTCGCGCAGTCGCTTCAGGGCAAGCGGGACAAGCTCGCCAAGGATCGAGCCACCATGACCGCGGACCAGGTGTCGCGCGCCGAGAAAGACATCCGCGACGGCGAGCGCGACCTTGCCCGACGCCAGTCCGAGGTGCAGGACGACTTCAACGCGCGGCGCAACGAGGAGATGTCCAAACTCCAGCGCACCCTCATCGAGGAGGTTCGCAGCTACGCCAAGGCCCAGAATTTCGACCTCGTGATCACCGACGGCGTCATCTACGCCACGGCGGCGCTGGACATGACTCCAGGCATGCTGCAGCTTCTGCAGTCTCGGGGTGCCGCTGCCCCGGCCGCTCCGGCCAAGCCTGCGGGGCGCTGACCCGGCCCGGGAGGGCCCGTCGGCGCGTTCCCGTCCCATGGCTGCGGTTAGCCTCGCCGACATCGCGGTTCGATTCGGGCTCGAGTTACGCGGTGACCCCGACCGCCGGGTGTCCTCGGTCGGCACTTTGGTCGGGGCCGGCCCCCACCAGCTGGCTTTCCTGGCCAATCCGCGGCTGGTGCCGCAACTCGCGAGCACCCGAGCGGGCGCCGTCGTACTGTCGCCATCGCTCGCTGGCGACTGCCCGGTGCCGGCGCTGCTCTCGGCCTGGCCGCACGCAACGTTTGGTCGCATCGCCGCGTGGCTGCACCCTTCGCCTTCCAGCCCGCCCGGAGTCCATCCCACCGCGGTCGTCGCGGCGGACGCGCGGGTCGACCCCTCGGCTTCGATTGGTCCACTCGTCGTGATCGGGGCCCGGTGCCGCATTGGTCCCCGCGTGATGGTGGGACCAGGCTCAGTGCTGGGTGACGATGTCGACCTGGCGGAAGATGTGCAACTCGTGGCGCGGGTCACGGTACACCATGGCGTGTCGATCGGTCCGCGCTCGATCCTGCACCCCGGGTGCGTGGTCGGGGCCGACGGGTTTGGCTACGGCCCGGAGCAGGGGCGCTGGATCAAGGTGCCCCAGGTAGGCAGCGTGCGGGTCGGCGCCGACGTGGAGATCGGCGCCAACACGACGATCGATCGCGGCGCGATCGATGACACGCTGATCGGCGAGGGCGTCAAGATAGACAATCAGGTGCAGGTCGGCCACAACTGCCATATCGGTCCGCACACCGCGATCGCGGGCTGCGTCGGTATCGCCGGGAGCGCCGTGATCGGGGCACGGTGCCAGATCGCGGGCGGCGTGGGCATCGCCGGTCACCTTTCCATTTGCGACGATGTCGTCATCACGGCGGCTTCCGTCGTGTTCAACGACATCCCCGAGCCAGGGATCTATTCCAGCGGCATCCCCGTCGAGAAGGGTGCTGAGTGGCGCAAGGTCGTGGCCCGCCTCAAGCGAATCGACGGGCTCGCGCGTCGTGTGAACGTGCTGACCCGGGCCCGAGGCGCAACCAGAGACACCGAGGAAGGCGACGCGTGAGCGAAATCGTGACAATGGACATCAACGCGGTGATGCAGCAACTGCCGCACCGCTACCCGTTCCTGCTGGTGGATCGCGTGATCGAGTGTCGGCCCGGTGAGAGCATCCGGGCGCTCAAGAACGTCACCGTCAACGAGCCCTTCTTCCCCGGGCACTTTCCCTACCGGCCAGTGATGCCCGGCGTGATGATCATCGAGGCGTTGGCCCAGGCCGCCGGGATCCTCGCCTTCGTGACCGCTGGCGTCGTGCCGGACCAGTCCACGCGTTTCTATTTCGTCGGGATCGACAAGGCCCGGTTCCGCAAGCCTGTCGAGCCGGGTGACCAGCTTGTCCTGACGGCGACGCTCGAGCGGACGATGCGCGGCATCTGGAAATTCTCGGCGATCGCGTTCGTGGGCGAAGTGGAAGTCGCATCCGCGGAACTCATGGTCGCCCCCGAGACGGGCAAGGGTTGAGGGAGGCGGGTCATGGCGATCGACAGCAGGGCAGTGGTCCACGACGGCGCGCGGCTTGCGCCGGACGTGGAGGTGGGGGCGTTCGCGATCATCGGGCCCGAGGTCGAGATCGGCCCGGGGACCGTGGTCGGCCCGCATGCCGTGGTCACGGGCTGGACGCGCATCGGCGCCGGCAACCGCATCTTCCAGTTCGCCTCGATCGGTGACGCTCCCCAGGACAAGAAATACAAGGGCGAGCCGACCCGGCTCGAGATCGGCGACGGCAACACGTTCCGGGAATCGGTGACGGTCAACCGTGGCACGACGCACGACAAGGGCCTGACCCGCATCGGCAACCACAACCTGTTCATGGCCTACAGTCACGTCGCGCACGACTGCGTGGTTGGCGATCACTGCGTGCTCGCGAACCTGGCCACGCTGGGCGGGCACGTGGAACTCGGTGACTACGTCATCATGGGCGGATTCTCGGGTGTCCACCAGTTCTGCAAGGTCGGAGCGCACGCCTTCATCGCGAACAATGCAGCGGTGACCCGCGACGTGCCGCCGTATGTCATGGCGGTCGGCCAGCCCGCGGCACCACACTCGATCAACTCGACCGGACTTTCGCGTCGGGGTTTCGGGCCTGAGCAGGTCCGCAACATCAAGAACGCGTTTCGCACCCTCTATCGTGCGGGCATCCCGCTCGACGAGGCCACTCAGCGGTTGCGCGAGGCGGCCGCGAGCCAGCCTGAGATCGCCCCGTTCGTGGAGTTCATCGGCCGATCCACGCGCAGCCTCGTTCGCTAGGGCCGGCGGGGCATGGATCGCGCCTCGCCTGTCGTCGCGCTGGTTGCCGGCGAGGCCTCGGGCGACAACCTGGGTGCCGCGCTGATCGAGGCGCTGCGCGCCCGCACGCCGGGGGCGCGGTTCGTCGGCGTCGCCGGGCCGCGGATGCGCGCGGCGGGCTGCGAATCGCTGGCCGACAGCGAGGAGCTCTCGGTGATGGGGCTCACGGAGATCCTCGCCCACCTGCCACGGCTGCTGCGCCTGCGGCGGAGGGTGGAGCGGGAGATCGTTTCACTGCGGCCCGATGTGTTCGTCGGGATCGACTCCCCGGAGTTCAACCTTGGCCTGGCGACACGCCTGAAGGCCGCGGGATTGCGTACCGTGCAGTACGTGAGCCCGCAGGTGTGGGCATGGCGTCAGGGCAGGGTGCGGTCGATTGGCCGGTCCTGCGACATGGTGTTGTGCCTTCTGCCATTCGAGCCTTCCTTCTACGCGTCGCACGGCGTGGACGCGCGGTTCGTGGGGCACCCGCTCGCGGATCAGTTCCCGCCCGAAGCCCCGCGTGCGGCGGCCCGGGAGAGCCTCGGGTTCGCTGCGGATTCCCGGGTGGTCGCTCTCCTTCCGGGCAGTCGGGTAGGCGAGGTCGGGCGCCTCGCCGAGGATTTCGTCGGGGCCGCCGTCTGGCTCGCCCAGCGGGACCCCGACCTGCGCTTCGTCGCCCCGCTGGCGACCCCTCGCACGAGACGGATCTTCGAGGCGGCCTGGCAGCGTGGTGCCCCGGGCCTCGCCGTGACATGCACGGACGGAGGGGCGCGCACGGCGCTGGCTGCCGCGGACGTCGTGCTGGTCGCGTCGGGCACGGCCACCCTCGAGACCCTTCTCAGCCAGCGGCCCATGGTGGTCGCCTATCGGTTGGGCGCCGCGACGGCCTTCTTGCTGCGCCGTTTCGGCTTGGTCAAGGTGCCGTATTTCTCGCAGCCCAACCTGCTGCTCGGTCGCCGGGCCGTTCCGGAGTTCTTCCAGGAGGCGGTCACGCCCGAGGCGCTCGGCGGGGCCGTTCAGCACTGGCTGGACGATCCGGCTTCCGTGGAGGGCCTCGTGGGAGAGTTCCGCGCGGTGCATGCGTCGCTGAGGGTGGGTGGTGCTGCACTCGCTGCGGAGGCCGTGCTGGAGGTCGCGAGTCGATGAATCCCGCCGGCGTCGACGAGGCGGGGCGCGGACCGCTCGCCGGTCCCGTCGTCGCTGCGGCTGTCGTCCTCGATCCACGCTGTCCGATCGCCGGCCTTGCGGACTCGAAGGCGCTCCCGCCCGTCCGCCGGACCGAACTCGCCCACGAGATCCGGTCCCGGGCGCTGGCCTGGGGCATAGGGGTTTGCAGTCCCGTGGAGATCGACCAACTCAATATCCTCCGCGCGACGCTGCTGGCGATGCGCCGGGCGATCCTGGCGCTCGAGCCGCAGCCGAAGTCCGTGGAGGTGGACGGCAACCGCCTCCCGCCCCTGGAGGGCCTGGCCTGCGCGGATTCCGCCGTCGCGATCGTGCGCGGAGACGCCACGCGGCCGGCCATCAGCGCGGCATCGATCCTGGCCAAGACTCTGCGAGATAGCCTGATGCATCAACTGGATGCGCGTTATCCCGGCTACGGGTTCTCGATCCACAAGGGGTATCCGACAGCCGCTCACCTGGCAGCGCTCGATCGGCTGGGGCCTTGCCCGGCGCACCGCAGGTCCTTCGCCCCGGTAAGATCGCGATTGTGAGCGGCTTCGTACACCTTCGCGTCCACACCGAGTACTCGCTGGTCGACAGCGTCGTACGCATTCCGGAGCTCGTGGCGGCGGTGGCCGACGCGGGAATGCCCGCGGTGGCAGTCACCGACGAGCACAACCTGTTCGCGATGGTGAAGTTCTATCGCGAGGCGTTGTCGAAGGGGGTCAAGCCACTCATCGGCGTCGACCTTCTCATCGCGGAACCCGGCGAACGCGCCGTGCCGTCGCGAATCGCCATGCTGTGCATGGACGAAGGCGGTTACCGCAACCTTACGCGCCTCGTCTCGCGCGCCTATCTCGAGGGGCAGCGCCTCGGTGTACCGCTGATCGACCGGGCGTGGCTCACGCCGGAGTCGACTGCCGGCCTGATCGCGCTGTCGTGCGGCGGCCAGGGTGACGTGGGCCGGAGCCTGGGAGCGGGGCGACTCGACGAGGCCATCCGCCAGCTCGGTGCCTGGCAGGCGCTGTTCGGCGACCGGTTCTATCTCGAGGTGAGCCGTTGCGGCAGGCCCGATGAGGAGGCGCTGGTCGCCGCGACGGTGGCCCTCGCGGGTCGGTGTGCCGCACCCGTGGTGGCAACCAACGACGTGCGTTTCATCGCTCCCGCGGATTTCGACGCGCACGAGGCACGCGTCTGCATCCACGATGGCACCCAGCTGGGCGACCCCTCGAGGCCGCGCCGCTATACGCCCCAGCAGTACCTGAGGTCCCCGGCGGAGATGGCGGATTTGTTCGCCGATCTTCCGGAAGCGCTCGCGAACACCGTGGAGGTCGCGCGGCGCTGCAGCCTCGTGCTGCGGCTTGGCGAGAGCCGGCTGCCGCATTATCCGGTCCCCGGGGACCAGACGACCGAGGATTTCCTTCGCGAGGAGTCCCGACGGGGCCTGTCGCAGCGCCTCGAATCGACCGCTGGCGCGGATCGCGCGGCCTACGCGTCGCGGCTCGAGACAGAGCTGGGCGTGATCTGCCCGATGGGCTTCGCGGGCTACTTCCTCATCGTCGCGGACTTCATCCGCTGGGCGAAGGCGAATGGCGTGCCGGTCGGGCCGGGGCGCGGGTCGGGGGCGGGTTCGCTCGTGGCCTACGTGCTCGGGATCACGGACATCGATCCGCTCGAGCACGATCTGCTGTTCGAGCGCTTCCTGAACCCCGAGCGCGTCTCGATGCCGGACTTCGACGTCGACTTCTGCATGGAGGGTCGCGACCGCGTCATCGACTACGTCTCCGACAAATACGGCCGTGAGCGTGTCTCGCAGATCATCACCTACGGAACCATGGCGGCGAAGGCCGTGGTGCGTGATGTCGGCCGGGTGCTCGGCCACAGCTACGGATACGTCGACCGCATCGCCAAGCTGGTGCCGTTCGAGCTCGACATCACGCTCGATTCGGCCCTCGAGAAGGAACCGGAGCTCAAGCGCCTCTACTCCGAGGACGAGGAGGTGCGCAACCTGATCGACCTCGCCCGGTCGCTCGAGGGGCTCACGCGCAACGCCGGCAAGCACGCGGGCGGGGTGGTCATCGCGCCGTCGGTCCTCACGGACTTCGCGCCCCTCTACTGCGAGGAAGGTGCGCAGGGCGTCGTGACCCAGTTCGACAAGGACGACGTCGAGGCAGCGGGACTGGTCAAGTTCGACTTCCTCGGCCTGCGCACACTGACGATCATCGATCATGCGGTGCGCACGATCGACGCGCAGCGGGCGTCGCGAGGCGAGTCGCCACTCGATGTCGCGACGCTGCCCATGGACGACGCTGCCACATTCGCGCTGCTCAAGTCCTGCCACACGACGGCGGTGTTCCAGCTCGAGTCGCGGGGCATGAAAGATCTCATCCGCCGCCTGCAGCCCGACTGCTTCGAGGACATCGTCGCGCTCGTGGCCCTGTTCCGTCCGGGCCCCCTCCAGTCCGGCATGGTCGACGACTTCATCAACCGCAAGCATGGCAGGATCGACGGTCCGATCGATTACCTTCACCCGAGCCTCGAGCCGGTCCTCAAGCCCACCTATGGCGTGATCCTCTACCAGGAGCAGGTCATGCAGATCGCGCAGGTGCTGGCTGGCTACACGCTGGGCGGCGCCGACCTGCTGCGCCGGGCGATGGGCAAGAAGAAGCCCGAGGAGATGGCGAAGCAGCGCAGCGTCTTCGTCGAGGGCGCCAAGGCCCAAGGCGTGCCCGAGGCCCAGGCAGCCCACATCTTCGACCTGATGGAGAAGTTCGCGGGCTACGGCTTCAACAAGTCGCATTCCGCCGCGTACGCCTTGCTCTCCTACCAGACGGCCTACCTGAAGGCTCACTATCCGGCAGCCTTCATGGCGGCGGTGCTGTCGGCGGACATGGACCACACCGACAAGGTGGTCACCCTCAAGGACGAGTGCGACCGCATGGGACTGTCGATCCGCGCTCCCGACGTGAATGCGTCCCGGCACGCGTTCGTCGTCGATCCGGAAGGCAACTTGCGCTACGGGCTCGGCGCCATCAAGGGCGTCGGTCGCTCGGCGGTCGAGGCGATCGTCGACGAGCGCGACGCGCGGGGAAGCTTCGACAGTCTCGACGACCTTTGCCGGCGCGTCGATCTCAACCGGGTCAATCGGCGGGTTCTCGAGGCGCTGATCCGTTCGGGAAGCCTCGACTCGCTAGGGCTGGGGCGGGCGGCGTCGATGGCGCGGCTTCCGGCCTCGATGCAGCTGGGCGAGCAGGCCACGCGGGCCGTCGAGGCGGGGCAGGTCGATCTCTTCGGCCTCGCGCCCGCAGGCCCGACCGCGGGGCCGGGTGACGCGCTCGTGGTGCCCCCCGGTCCGGCGGTCACGGAATGGAACGACGCGACGCGGCTGGCGGGCGAGCGCGAGACCCTGGGTCTGTACCTGAGCGGCCATCCCCTGAATCGCTATGAGCGCGAGCTGAGCCGGTTCGTCACTGGGCGCATCGTCGACCTCCTGAGTGATCGCCCGGCGAGCGGTTCTGCCGAGCGTGGATTCTTCGGCGGCCGGCCCGCGACGATCGCGGGTTACGTGCACGAGGTCCGCAAGCGCGGCAACCGTAACTCCGTGGTGCTTGACGACCGCACCGGCCGGATCGAGGTCACGTTCTTCGACGAGGTGTTCCAGCAGCACCGCGAGCTGCTCGTCAAGGACGCGCTGCTGCTGGTCGATGGCCAGCTGCGTTTCGACGAGTTCAGTGATTCGTGGCGGCTCGCCGCCAAGCGGATCTCGGATCTCGATCGTGCCCGCGAGCAGCAGGCGTATCGCATCGTCCTTGGCTGGCCGCTTGCCGGTGAGGCACGGCTCGTCCCGCAGCTCGAGTCGATGCTCGCCGCCGCGCGGCCGGGGCCGTGCCCGGTTTCCGTGCGTTACCGCGGGCCTGCGGGCGAGGCGACACTCGACCTCGGCGGCGAATGGCGTGTCAGGGCATCGCGGGAATTGATCGAGGGCCTGGAGGCGCTGCTCGGCGCGGACGCGGTGCGGGTGGTGTTTGCACCCCTGCCGGGACCCGCAAGCTCCGCGATGGGTTGAGGGGCGGTCCGGGTCAGGCCGGGCAGGGGCGTTGCGCCCGGGCGACGAGCCTCTTAATCTGCACGGCATGGCCGTCAGTTTCCTGGATTTCGAACAGCCGATCGCCGAGCTCGAGGCCAAGATCGAGGAGCTTCGGCACGTCTCGGCGGACCCCAATCTCAACCTGCAGGACGAGATAGCGAGGCTGCAGGCCAAGAGCCGGCAGCTCACCACGAGCATCTTCTCGAGCCTCTCCCCCTGGCAGATCACCCAGCTCGCCCGGCACCCGCAGCGACCCTATTCGCTGGATTACCTGGCGATGGCTTTCACGGACTTCCACGAACTCCACGGCGACCGGATGTTCGCGGACGACCCGGCGATCGTGGGTGGCCTGGCGCGCCTCGACGGTGAAGCTGTGGTGGTGATCGGCCACCAGAAGGGCCGCGACACCAAGGAACGGGTGCGACGCAATTACGGGATGCCCAAGCCCGAGGGCTACCGGAAAGCCCTGCGCCTGATGCGCATGGCGGAGCGGTTCTCCCTGCCGCTGATCACCTTCATCGACACGCCGGGTGCCTATCCCGGCATCGGTTCCGAGGAGCGCGGGCAGTCCGAGGCCATCGCCCGCAACCTGTTCGAGATGGCTACGCTCGGCGTGCCGGTGATCAGCGTCGTGATCGGCGAAGGCGGCTCCGGTGGCGCGCTGGCCATTGGCGTCTGCGACCGCCTGCTGATGCTCCAATTCAGCACCTACTCGGTCATCTCCCCGGAAGGCTGCGCGTCGATCCTCTGGAAGAGCGCCGACAAGAAGGAAGTGGCCGCCGATGCCATGGGCCTCACCGCAGACCGGCTCTTCAAGCTCGGTCTGGTCGACGAGGTCATCCGCGAGCCCCTCGGTGCCGCGCATCGCGATCCGGCCGCGGTGGGCGACTCGCTGCGGCTCGCCCTGATCCGGCACCTTCGCGAGCTGTCTTCGATCCCACCGGAGCGGCTGCGTCAGCAGCGCGACGCGCGGATCGCCGGATTCGGCGTCTTCTCGGACAACGGCGCATAGCAGGCCAGCCCGCCTTTCCCGGCGCGCTGGCGAGCTCGCTGGGCGCGCTTCTCGCCAGGTGCGATGCCACGGGCCTGGTCGTGGCACTCAGCGGCGGCGTCGACTCGGTCGCGCTGCTCGCTGCGCTGCATCAGATGCCCTCGATGCGGCCCCTGCGTGCCGTGCACGTCAACCATCATCTTCACCCGAACGCTCCGCTCTGGGAGCGTCATTGCCGGCGGCTCTGTCGACGCCTCGGCGTGCGCCTGTCGGTCCGGCACGCCGCCATCGATGCGCAGAGGGGGCAGTCTCTGGAGGCGCTCGCGCGCGACGCGCGCTACCAGTTGCTGCGAGCGGCGTTGCGGCCCGGTGAACTGCTCCTGACGGCGCACCATCTCGACGACCAGCTCGAGACTGTCCTTCTGCAGATGCTCCGCGGAGCGGGCCTCGCCGGCCTGGCTGCGATGCCAGCGCTCGCCACGCTGGCCGGGGCCTGGCTCGGTCGGCCGCTGCTCGAGGTTCCCCGCGCAGCCCTCGAGGCGTGGGCGCGTGAATCCGGGCTCGAATGGGTCGACGACGACACGAATGCGGACGAGGCCTTCGACCGGAACTATCTGAGACGCCGCGTGGTGCCCCTGCTGCGCGCCCGCTGGCCAGCGGCTGCCAGGACCGTTTCCCGGAGCGCTGCGCACCTCGGCGAGGCCCTGGAGATCGTGGCGGAGGTGTCTGGGCGCGACGTGGCGCGGCTGCGTCGCGGCGAGGCGCTGGATGGGCGTGCGCTGGCGGCGTTGCCTGCGGCGCGCCAGCGTCTCGCGCTGCGGGCTTGGCTGGCGGAGCGGGGCGCGGCGCCGCCGGACGCAGCGGCGATCGAGAGGATTCGCGAACTGGCCGATGGAGTTCGCCCGGATGCCGCGCCGGTGCTGCGATGGCCGGGAGGCGAACTGCGGCGTTACCGGGCCTCCCTCCATGTCGTCACGCCGGCCGCGATGGCCCGGCCGGCCGACGTGCCGTCCTGGGCCTGGGCGCGCCGACGGCGACTGGTCCTCGGCGACGGTCTCGGGGCGCTGGTCCTGCGTCGCGATCCCTGCGGCGACATCGATCTGGATCGATTGCCGGATACGCTGTCCGTCCGATTCCGTGGCGGCGGCGAGCGGGTGGCGCTGCGGGACCACCGTGGCCGGCACGCGCTCAAGGAGTTGCTTCGGTCCGCAGGCGTCCTGCCCTGGATGCGAGGACGAATACCGCTGCTCTTCGGTGGTGAGTCGCTGCTGGCGGTGCCCGGTGTCTGCGTGGCCTCGGCCTGCGCGGCTACCGAGGGCACGCGGTCGCGTGCGAGCCTTGACTGGATCGGTGGGCCCGCCTGGCGCGAGGAGTCGTCCCCCACGACCACGGGCGAGGCCTGAATTGAGCGGGAGGGCGGATTTTGCTAGTCTGGCGTCCCGTCGCGATGGCGGTCGTCGACGGGACGGCCGCTGCATTCCTTACCGGCGGTTCTCCTCATGTCTCGCTTTGTTTTCGTCACTGGTGGCGTCGTTTCCTCGTTGGGCAAGGGCATCGCCGCCGCTTCCCTGGGCGCCATACTCGAGGCCCGCGGCCTGAAGGTCGCGATGGTCAAGCTCGACCCCTACATCAACGTCGACCCGGGCACCATGAGCCCGTTCCAGCACGGCGAGGTATTCGTCACCGCCGACGGCACCGAAACCGACCTGGACCTCGGTCACTACGAGCGCTTCGTCCGCACGATCACCGGGCGGCACAGCAACTTCACGACCGGGCGGATCTACGAGCGCGTGATCGCCAAGGAGCGCCGCGGCGACTACCTCGGCGCCACGGTGCAGGTCATCCCGCACATCACGGACGAGATCAAGCGAAGCATCCTGCTCGGCGCGGGCGACTCGGACATCTGCATGGTGGAGATCGGCGGCACCGTCGGCGACATCGAGTCCTTGCCCTTCCTCGAGGCCATCCGCCAGCTGGGCGTGGAGCTCGGGCGCACCAACTGCATGTTCCTGCACCTGACCCTGGTGCCGGTGGTGGGCGGTTCGGGCGAGATCAAGACCAAGCCCACCCAGCACTCCGTCAAGGAGCTGCGCGGGATCGGCATCCAGCCGGACGTCCTGCTGTGCCGCTGCCAGCATCCGCTGCCGGCAGAGCAGCGGCGCAAGATCGCGCTCTTCACCAACGTCGAGGAGCGAGCCGTCATCTCCGCCATCGATGCGGACGACATCTACAAGATCCCGATGCTGCTGCACGAGCAGGGCCTAGACGACATCGTCGTCGACAAGCTGCGTCTGGAAGTGCCTCCGACAGACCTTACCGAGTGGCGCTCCGTCGTCAACGCGAAGGCCAACCCCGACGGCCAGGTCGATATCGCGATGGTCGGCAAGTACGTGCAGATCCGCGACTCCTACATCTCGCTGAACGAGGCGCTGACCCACGGCGGCATCAAGAGCCGCACCCGCGTCAACATCCACTTCATCGAATCCACCGACATCGAGCAGCACGGCGTGCACGCCCTGGCGGACATGGACGCGATCCTGGTGCCCGGTGGCTTCGGCGAGCGTGGCATCGAGGGCAAGATCCAGTCGATCCGCTACGCCCGCGAGAACCGCATCCCGTACCTGGGCATTTGCCTGGGCATGCAGCTGGCGGTCATCGAGTACGGGCGCCATGTCCTCGGGCTCGAGGGGGCCAACAGCACGGAGTTCAATCGCGCCTCACCGCATCCGGTCATCGCCCTTATCACCGAGTGGCAGGACTCGGCTCGCGGTGCGCAGTCCCGCGACGAGACATCGGCCAAGGGCGGGACGATGCGCCTGGGTGCCCAGGTGGTGAAGCTGGGCGAGGGCAGCCTGGCACGCGAGCTCTACGGTCGCGACGAGATCAGCGAGCGGCATCGCCACCGCTACGAGTTCAACAACAACTACATGCAGCGCTTCCTCGACGGCGGCCTGCGGATCGCGGGACTCTCGGGCGACGGGCTGGTCGAGATCGTGGAGCTGCCGGGTCACCCGTGGTTCCTGGCCACCCAGTTCCACCCTGAGTTCACCTCCAATCCCCGCGACGGCCATCCGCTGTTCACGGGCTTCGTCCGCGCGGCGCGCGCACAGCGTGGGCGCCGGATGCCGACTTCGGCGTGACCCCGGGGCCGCGTTGCATGGAGCTTGCCGGCTTCGAGGTGGGACCGGACCGGCCGTTCTTCCTGATCGCGGGCCCATGCGTCATCGAGAGCGCGGCGCTCTGCGAGGAGGTGGCAGGGCGCATGCTGGAGCTGACGCGGGCACTCGGCATCCCCTACGTCTTCAAGGCCTCCTTCGACAAGGCTAACCGTTCCTCCGCGGCAAGCTTCCGCGGACCCGGGCTGGAGGCTGGCCTGCGCGTGCTGTCGGACATCCGCGCGCGCTTTGGTGTGCCGGTGCTCACGGACGTCCACGAGGACACCCCGCTGGTCGAGGTGGCCACGGTGGTGGACGTGCTGCAGACGCCGGCCTTCCTGTGCCGGCAGACGAACTTCATCGTCGCGGTGGCCTCGCAGGGGCGCCCGGTCAACATCAAGAAGGGCCAGTTCCTGTCGCCCTGGGAGATGCAGAACGTGGTCGACAAGGCCCGCTCTGCGGGCAACCCGCAGGTCATGGTCTGCGAGCGGGGATTCAGCTTCGGCTACAACAACCTGGTTTCCGACATGCGTGCGCTCTCGGTGATGCGTGCGACGGGTGCTCCTGTCGTGTTCGACGCGACGCACTCGGTCCAGCTGCCCGGTGGCCAGGGGCAGTCCTCGGGAGGGCAGCGCGAATTCGTCCCGGTGCTGGCGCGTGCCGCCGTGGCGGCTGGCGTCTCGGGGCTCTTCATGGAGACCCACCCGGATCCCGCTCGCGCCCTGTCCGACGGACCCAACGCCTGGCCACTCGCGCGCATGGCCGGCCTGCTCGAGACCCTGCGCGACATCGACCGTACCGTCAAGTCACGACCCTTCGAGGAAGATTGCCCATGAGCCGCATCGCCGACATCCGTGCCCGAGAGATCATCGATTCGCGGGGCAACCCCACTGTCGAGGCTGACGTCATCCTGGCCAGTGGCGCCGTGGGTCGGGCGGCCGTGCCTTCGGGTGCTTCCACGGGGACGCGCGAGGCGGTGGAACTGCGCGACGGTGACAAGAAGCGGTATGCGGGGAAGGGGGTCCTGAAGGCCGTCGCGAACGTGAACGGCGTGATCCGCAAGTCGCTGCTGCGCCGCGATGCGCGCGAGCAGGCTGCCATCGACGAGCGGATGATCGAGCTCGATGGGACGGAGAACAAGTCGCGTCTCGGCGCCAACGCGCTGCTTGCGGTGTCGCTGGCCTGCGCGCATGCGGCGGCCGAGGACGCCAACCAGTCGCTATGGCGCTACCTGGCGCGCGGGCGCAAGCCGGTCATGCCCGTGCCGATGATGAACATCATCAACGGCGGTGCGCATGCCGACAACAGCCTGGACATCCAGGAATTCATGATCCTGCCGGTCGGCGCGCCGAGCTTCCGTGAGGCCCTGCGCTACGGCGCCGAGGTGTTCCACACGCTGAAGGCGATCCTCAAGAAAAAGGGCCTGACCACCGCGGTCGGCGATGAGGGGGGATTTGCCCCGGACCTCGCATCCAACGAGGCGGCACTCAAGCTGATCCTGCAGGCGATCGAGCAGGCCGGCTACAAGCCTGGGCGCGACATCTACCTCGGCCTGGACGTCGCGAGCTCGGAGTTCTTCAAGGGGGGCAAGTATCACCTCGAGGGCGAGGGACGCGCGTTCACGGCCGCGCAGTTCACCCGGTACCTTGCCAAGCTCGTCGACCGCTACCCGATCGTGACGATCGAGGACGGCATGGCCGAGGGCGACTGGGAAGGCTGGGCGGGGCTGACCGCGGCGCTCGGCAAGCGGGTCCAGCTGGTCGGCGACGACCTGTTCGTCACCAATACCCATATCCTCGCGGAAGGCATCCGCAAGGGCATTGCGAACTCCATCCTGATCAAGGTCAACCAGATCGGCACGCTGACGGAGACGCTGGCCGCGATCGAGATGGCGACCGGTGCCGGGTACTCGGCCGTGGTGTCGCACCGTTCCGGCGAGACCGAGGATTCGACGATCGCGGACATCGCGGTCGCCACCTCCGCGACGCAGATCAAGACCGGCTCGATATCCCGGTCCGACCGCATCGCCAAGTACAACCAGCTGCTGCGGATCGAGGAAGAGCTCAAGGGCAAGGTGCGGTACGCCGGTCGTGACGCTTTTCCCGTGAAGATCTGATCCCACGCCGCTTTATTTCCGTACGGCAGGCCGCTAACCTCTGACGCAGCCATGAAGTGGTTCGCGTCCGTCCTCGTCGTCGTCACGGTGCTGCTCCAGTACCGTCTCTGGGTGTCCGACGACGGCATCCGGGAGGTTGCCCGGCTGCGCGCGGCGGTTGAGCAGCAGCAGGCAGCCAACGGTGAGCTGGCGCGCCGGAACGGGCAGCTCGCCGCAGAGGTGGCGGATCTCAAGTCCGGCATGGCCGCACTCGAGGAGCGGGCGCGCAGCGAGCTCGGGATGGTCGCGCGCAACGAATCGTTCTTCCAGGTCGTGCCTCGGGCTGTCGCACTGCCGGCGCCGCCGCCAGAGCCGCGCACGCGCACGGCCCAGCGCTGAGCGCGGGGCGGGGAAAGCGTGCGGTACTGGGTCGCGATGCCGGCCGCGGGGCAGGGCCGGCGTCTTGGCTCCGACATCCCCAAGCAGTACCTCGAGATCGCCGGCCGCCCCCTGATCGCGTGGTCCCTTGCGCCATTCGCCATGGACCCGCGCTGCGTTGGCATCGTGGTCGCCACGGCTCCGGATGACGGATACTGGCCGGGGGTGCGCGGCAGGCTCGGTTGCACCGTCACCGATGCCGTCGGAGGCGACCGGCGGAGCGACTCCGTCGCAGCCGCGCTCGACGTCCTGCTGCAGGGTGGGGCGTCGGCGACTGACTGGGTGCTGGTCCACGATGCCGCGCGCCCGTGCCTCACACTCCGGGAGGTCGACGCCTTGCTCGATGCGATCAGCGGATTCCAGGACGGCGGGCTGCTCGCCTTGCCGGTGGCGGACACGCTCAAGCGCGAACGTGCCTGCCCCGTCCCGGCACCTACCGGCATGGCCGAGGTCGGGGGCACCGAGCCCCGCGAGGGCCTGTGGCGAGCCTTGACCCCGCAGGCCTTCCCGCTGGCGTCGCTGCGCGAAGCGCTTGCCTCTGCATCTCGCGCTGGCCGTTCACCGACCGACGAGTCGCAGGCGATGGAATGGGCGGGTCATCGTCCGCGCCTCGTGCCTGGCGCATCCACCAACCTCAAGGTCACGACCCGTGCGGATCTTGCTCTCGCGGAATCGATTCTCGCGCGGCACGCGGCTGGCGGGGGGGGGGCATGATCCGGGTCGGCTCGGGCTTCGACGTCCACGCATTCGGTCCTGGCGACCACGTCATGCTCGGCGGCCTGCGGATCCCCCACGATGCGGGCGTCATCGCTCATTCCGATGGCGACGTGCTGCTCCATGCGCTGTGCGACGCGGTGCTGGGCGCCGCGGGGCTGGGTGACATCGGCCAGCATTTCCCGGACTCGGATCCCCGTTGGCGGGGCGCAGACAGTGGCCAGTTCGTGATCGAGGCCTGCGGGCTCGCGCAAGCGCGCGGCTGGCGCATCCTGAACGCCGACCTCACGGTCGTTGCGGAGGCGCCGAGGCTTGGCCCTCATCGCGACGCGATTCGCGAACGGGTTGCCGGCCTCCTTGGTGTTCCCGCAGACGCCGTCAACATCAAGGCGACGACGACCGAGAGGCTGGGTTTCACCGGTCGTCGCGAGGGTATCGCGGCCATGGCCACCGTGCTCATTTCGCGGTCGTGATCCCCGACGAATGGCGACTGGCTGCCATGGCACCGCCTCGGGCGGGCGATCCGGCAGGGCGTGCCCGGATTCGCGCCACGGCAGAGGATTTTCGCGTCGATGAGCAGCTCGGATTCGCCGCGTCCGGCGCCGGCGAGCACGTGCTGCTGCGCGTCCGCAAGCGCGACGCCAACACCGCATGGGTGGCGCGGGAGCTGGCCCGGCTGGCCGGAAGCCGCCCGGCAGACGTGGGCTACGCAGGACTGAAGGACCGGCACGCCGTCACGACCCAGTGGTTCACCGTGCCAGGCAGGCGACGACCTGCGGCGGAGTGGATGGGGGCAGCGGGCGAGGGCTTCGAAGTCATCGAGGCCGCGCCGCATTCGCGGAAGCTGCCTCGAGGTGCATTGGCGGGCAATCGGTTTCGCGTGGTGTTGCGGGATTTTTCCGGTGATCCCTCGCGGCTCGCGTCGCGCGTCGCCGAGGTTTCCGCCACCGGCGTGCCGAACTACTTCGGCCCCCAGCGCTTCGGACGTGGGCTGTCCAATCTCGTGGCCGTGCTCGACGGGCACGGTGCGCCGACTCGCGGCCGCCGTGGCGCGGGCCCGGACGGCATGGCGCTCTCCGCGGCGCGCAGCCTCGTCTTCAACGCGGTGCTGGCCGAGCGCGTCCGCCGCGGCACGTGGAACCAGCTGGAGGAGGGCGACCGGGCGAATCTCGACGGGCGCAATGCGGTATTCGCTGTCACGGCACCGCCGGACGCCGAGTTGATCGCGCGGGTGGCCGCCCTCGATGTCCACCCCACGGGGCCACTCCCGGGGCGCGGGGCTGCGGGCACCTCGGGAGCGGTTCACCAGCTCGAGGCCGACGTGGCTGCGCGGTTTCCCGAGGCATGCTCGATGATCGACGCGGCCGGCGTGGATGCATCGAGGCGTCCGCTGCGCCTTGCGGTGCGTGAACTTCGCCTCGAGGCCTTGTCCGGGGCCGACTGGGCGCTCGAGTTCAGCCTGCGTGCGGGAGGGTTCGCCACGGTCGTTCTGCGGGAGCTCGTCGATTTGGAAGCGTTCGAGGAGTCGGGAGATGATTGAGATAGAAGATCACGGCCCCGTCCGGCGGATCCGGCTGGCGCGCCCGCCCGTCAATGCGCTCGACGCGAGCCTGCTTGCGCGGCTCGACCAGGCACTGGCGGACGCCGAGGCCAGCGACGCCCGGGTCGTTGTGCTCAGCGGTGGCGCCGGCGTCTTCAGCGCGGGACTCGACGTCCGCGTGCTGGCGTCCGGTGACAGCAGCCGCATCAACGCTCTCGTCGAGCAATTCGGTCGCGTGCAGCAGCGACTGGTCCGTTCGCCGCTGCCGGTGGTCGCGGCCATCACGGGGCACTGCCCGGCGGGAGGCGCCGTGATGGCGATCCTGTGTGATCATCGGATCATGGCCGACGGGCCGTTCCGCATTGGCCTGAACGAGGTCCGGATGGGCCTCTATCCGGGCGCCACGGTCTATCGCTGCTTCGAGCGGCTGATCGGCACCCGCCATGCGGCAGCGTTGCTGGCAAACGGTGCACTGATCGAGCCGCGGGCGGCGCTGGCCGTGGGCCTCGTCGACGAGGTGGTCGATCCGGGCAGCGTCGACGCGCGTGCCATCGAGCATGCGAACCAGTTGGCGGCATTGCCGCCACGAGCCTACCAGCGTACCCGGGCACTCGTGCGACGCGATCTCATTCGCTTGTTCGACGAGCCCGAGGAGACGCTCGAGGCGTTGCTCGCCAGCGGCTGGGTCACGGACGAAACCCGCGCTGCGGCCGCGCGCGTGCTGCGGAGTCAGTCCGACAGCAGCACGTAGATCGCGCCGGTGCCGCCGTCGACCTGGCGCGCGGAACAGAAGGCGAGCACGGCGTCGAAGCGGCGCAGGATCACGTTCACGGCATGCTTGAGCACGGGGCCCCTTGGGCCGGACCCCAGTCCCTTGCCGTGGATGATCCGGACGCAGCGTGCCTGCCGGGCGATCGAGCGGGCGATGAAAGCGCGGAGATGCTCCTTCGCTTCCGGCAGTGTCAGGCCGTGGAGGTCCAGTTCGCACTCGACCCGGTAGTGACCGCGACGCAACCGCCGCATCAGCGCGTCCTGGATGCCGTCGCGACGGAAGCTGAGTTCGTCCCCCGTCTCGACGTCGAGTTCCGCCGGCGTCAGCACGACGCTCTCGCGCAGCACTTCCCGCTCGGCGAGCCGCCTGAAGACGGCCCGTGGCGCAACATTCCGGCGCGCCGAGACCCGGGGCGTGAAGGCGAGGGGGCGCACGTCCCGGACCGCGTCGCGAAACGCGCGCGAATCGTCGTCCTGCGTTTCGCGCATCGGCCTACCTCCTGCAAGCGTCATTGAGTATATTGGCCCGCTGGCCGGTCTCATGGAAAGCGGGTCCGCTTGAAGATCCTGATCAGCAATGACGACGGCTACCGGGCCAGAGGCATCCTCGCGCTCCGTGCCGCCCTTGACGGCCTTGCCGACCTCACGGTGGTGGCCCCGGACCGCAACAAGAGCGGCGCCAGCAACTCCCTGACCCTCGACGTGCCTGTGCGGGTCGTCAAGGTCGAGGAGGGGTCCTATTTCGTCACCGGGACGCCCACCGACTGCGTGCACCTCGCCATCTCGGGTCTCTTCGACTTCGAGCACGACATGGTGGTCTCGGGGATCAACGACGGCGAGAACCTCGGCGACGACGTGCTCTACTCGGGCACCGTGGCCGCGGCGATCGAGGGGCGGTTCCTCGGCTTGCCGACGCTCGCCATCTCCCTGCTTCGGCCCTCGGAGGGCGAGCCGCAGTTCGACGCGGCGGCCCGCGTGGCACGGATGCTCGTCAGCCGCCTGGTCGAGGCGCCCCTTGACCGGCGCATGATCCTCAACGTCAACGTGCCTCACCTCCCGTTCGGGCAGTTGCGAGGGTTCGCCACCACGCGCCTTGGGCATCGTCACCGCTCCGAGCCGGTAGTCGCGGCCTCGGACCCCAGGGGCCGCCCGGTGTATTGGGTGGGGCCAGCGGGTCCGGAGCAGGATGGTGGGCCGGGCACTGATTTCCATGCGGTCAGCCAGGGCTTCGTGTCCGTGACGCCCCTGCATACCGACCTGACCCGCCACACCGCCCTCAACGACGTGGACCGTTGGCTGGCGGGGGTCCGGCCGTGACGACCGATCGGCGCCTCGCAGGTATCGGCATGACCTCGGCCCGCACCCGTGACCGGCTCGTGCTGCGCCTGCGCGACCAGGGGATACGGAACATCGAGGTGCTCGAGCGCATGCGTTCGGTGCCCAGGCACATCTTCGTCGACGAGGCATTGGCGAGCCGCGCTTACGAGGACACTGCCCTGCCGATCGGCTTTGGCCAGACGATCTCGCAGCCCTACATCGTGGCGCGCATGTCGGAGGCGTTGCTCGACGGCGGGCCCCTGCACAACGTGCTCGAGGTGGGTACGGGTTGTGGCTACCAGACCGCCGTGCTGTCGGCGCTGGTGGGCAAGCTCTACACGATCGAGCGCATCGAGCCGCTGCTGAAGCGCGCGAAGGAGCGTTTGCGCGAGCTTGGCGTCAAGAACGTGCGTTACCGGCACGGAGACGGTTCGCTCGGCTGGGCTGGGCACGCGCCCTACGATGGCATCCTCGTCGCCGCGGCGCCGCTTCGTGTTCCCGAGGCACTGTTGCAGCAGCTGGCGGTCGGCGGGCGGCTGATCATGCCGGTCGGACCGGAGGGGCAGCAGGAGCTCACCCGCTTTATCCGTCGGGAGGGCAAGGTGGACCGGCAAGGCCTGGGTCCCGTGGCGTTTGTGCCTCTCCTTGGCGGGATAGGCTGAGCGAGCCCGATCGGGTTAGTTTCGGCGCGAAGAAAAAATTATAAAATATTGTTTCTGTGGATTTTTTTCAGAATTACGCTTGCGCGGCTCCGTGCGCCAGCTTCTCTGAAAAAAAACTTTCAAGTTGTTGAAGTTGCACGGGGAACTATTTCAGGTTTACGATGTACTGGTGGTCCGGCTTGCGCCTTCCGCCTCGGCTTGATCCGAGGGGCACCTGAAGAAGACACAGGGATGATGGGGGAAGTCGGAGAACAAGAAGAAAAAAGAACAAGAAGAAGAAAAAAGGCAGTTGTTCGAGTCTGTCAGCTTCGAACGATTGGTGGTCAAACAAACTTCTTCTCCCTGTGTCTTCTTCAGGTGTCCCTCCGCGGGAACAGCAACGCCACCGGTTGACGGCCATCGCTGACCAGCACGTTGTAGGTGCGACAGGCCGCCCCCAGTTCCATCACTTCCACCGGCAGGCGCCTCTCGGCGAACCAGCGCCGCTGTGAAGCGGACAGGAAGGTCTGGCCACCGGCCCAGCCGATGATCGCCAACTCCGGCGCGCAATCCGCGACTCGCTGAACTTCCGTCTCGGTGATCTCCGCCGGTGTGCGAGCCTCGAGGTCCGTCACGAGCCATCGCGGACCCACCAGCAACGTGCCAGGGAAGCTAAGGTCGCCTACGCGCACTTCCGTCGACGAGTACCCGCGTACGAGATGGTTCGCGGAGGAATCTGCCAGTGTCAGCTTCATGGCCGGTAAAATACGCGATGTGCGTGATCTCGTGCTCGTGTTGCCCGACCTGGCAGTCATTCCCGACTCCGACAGCAGCCAGGCCCCGGCCGGGCGAACCGACGTTGGGCTCGCTTCCGCGCGTTTCTCGTCCATGCGTCGCCTTCGCGGGGGCTGGCGCGGGTGGTTGGCCCGTGGCCTCCAACTCGACCGGCTCGCCTCGGTCGACACCGCCAGCGTCGTCGCGGCCTCGTGCTCAGCCGGCGGACGGGGCGCGTGGCTGGCCACGCCACTGCAGCTCGCCGCCGGCATGCAGACGGTCCACGTGCCTGCTGATGGCGTGCTCGAGCTCGAACCCGCGGAAGCCCGCGACTGGTGCCGCGACTTCGCCCGGGTCTTCGGGGCCGACGGGATCCGGCTCGAGCCGTCCTCACCGTCGGCCCTCCTGCTGGTCGGGCTCGATGCGCCCGGGGTCCTCAGCGTGGAGCCTTGGGTGTTGGCGGGTCGGTCGCTCGAAGGTGCGCTCCCGCAGGGGCCCAACGCGGCAAGGCTGCGTGCGCTGATGGCCGAGATCGAGATGTGGCTCCACGAACACCCGCTCAACGCGGCAAGGCAGCGTCGCGGCCAGCCGACCGTCGCAAGCCTGTGGTTGTGGGGCGGTGGCGGCGCCGCCTGCGAGCCACCACTGGAGCCACCCGTCGCGGCGGCCGCTTGGGATCGCCTCTACGCCGACGATCCCTGGGTTGGGGTGCTTGCGGGGCTGTCGGGCGTGCCCATTTCGCCGCCGCCTGCGGCGCTGGACCCGGACGCGCTGTCCGGTGCCAGCCGCATCGCGCTCGTCGCATCTCCAGGGCGACTCGTCGCGGGGACGTCGCCGGGAACCTGGGGAGGGATGCTGGATGCGGCAGACCGCCTGTACGTGCGCCCGGCGCTGCATGCCTTGGCGGGCGGCCAGCTGGGAGCGCTCACGCTGGTGGCGGGCGATCGTGCCATCCGTGTTTCCGCGTCCGACCGGTTTCGCTTCTGGCGACCCGCGCGCAGCTGGGCGCGCGCGCTGGCGGGCTGAGGCGATGCCACTGAGGGTGGTCCGCCGAGAGCCCGACGCCGAGGCCGTGCGCAGGCTCGGCGCCTTGCCGGCGGTGCTCGCGCGGGCCTACGCGGCCCGCGGCGTTGCGGAGCCAGGCCAGTTGTCCTCGGGCCTGGATCGCCTGTTGCCGGTCGGCACCCTCGAGGGCGTCGACGCCGCGGTCGAGTTGCTGCTCGAGCATCGCCGACCCGGGCGGGGCATTCTGGTCATCGGTGATTTCGACGCCGATGGGGCCACCAGCACGGCGCTGATGGTCCGGGCGATGCGCGGCTGGGGATTCCCGGCGGTCGATTTCATGGTGCCTAACCGATTCCAGTTCGGCTACGGGCTCACGCCCGGGATCGTCGAGTTGGCGTCGGCCCGGCAGCCGACCCTGATCGTGACGGTCGACAACGGCATCTCGAGCCTCGCCGGGGTCGAGGCCGCCCGTGAACGCGGCATCGCAGTGCTCGTCACGGACCATCACCTTCCGGGTCCGCAGTTGCCGTGCGCCGACGTGATCGTCAATCCCAACCTTGCCCGTTCGTCCTTCGGTTCGCGTTCGCTGGCAGGGGTCGGCGTGGCGTTCTACGTGATGGCGGCGCTTCACCGCGCGCTGCTCGCGCGGGGCCTGCTGGGAGCCGGAAGTGCGCCGATGCCCGCCGACCTGCTCGACCTGGTCGCGCTGGGCACTGTCGCCGATCTCGTTCCGCTCGACCCGAACAACCGCGTGCTGGTGGCGCAGGGCCTGCGACGGATCCGGGCAGGTCGCTGCACCCCGGGCATCCGTGCGCTGCTCGAGGCGGGTCGCCGGGCGCTGCCCTCGATCACCGCGACAGACCTCGGATTCACCGCCGGTCCGCGTCTGAACGCGGCGGGCCGGATCGATGACATGTCGGTGGGCATCCGCTGCCTGCTCGCGGACGCGCCGGAGGAGGCCAGGGCGCTCGCCGCGCGCCTCGAGGAACTCAACACCGAGCGTCGCGAGATCGAGGGGCGCATGCAGGCGCAGGCTCTGGCCGCGGTACGCCACCTGAAGCCGATCGGTGACGATGCCTTGGAGGGTGGCCGACGGCATGGGATCTGCCTCTACGATGCCGATTGGCACCAGGGCGTGGTCGGGCTGGTCGCCAGCCGTGTGAAGGACCGCCTTCGCCGGCCGGTCGTGGCGTTCGCCAGCGCGGGTGGCCAGGAGCTCCGAGGCTCCGCGCGCTCCGTGCCCGGCGTGCACATCCGCGACGTGCTGGAGGCTATCGCGACCCGGCACCCGGGGCTGATCGAGCGCTTCGGCGGGCATGCGATGGCCGCGGGGCTGACCCTGCCCGCCGACGGGCTCGACCGTTTTGCCCGCGAGTTCGACAGCGAGGTCGAGCGCTGGCAGGTTGGCGGCTCGCGGGCCGACAGCGTCGAGACGGACGGGGCGCTTGGGGTCGACGAGATCTCGTTGCGCACGGCGGAGTTGTTGCGGGAGGCCGGCCCCTGGGGCCAGGCATTTCCCGAGCCGAGCTTCGATCAGGTCTTCACGATCCGCCGGACCCGAGTCGTGGGCGAGAATCACCTGAAGATGTGGGTCGAGCCGCCCGGGTCCGGTCGCAGCTTCGATGCGATTGCGTTCAACTACTTCCTGGGCCGGGAGCACGCTCCGGTGCCCGATGCGGCGCACCTGGTCTATCGGCTCGACGTCAACGAGTACGGCGGCGAGCGCCGTCTCCAGCTGCTCGTCGATCACGTCCTCGCCTGACTCCGGCGGGCTGGCGCTCTGCTAAAATGGGCGTTTGAACCCTACGGCGGCACCATGATCGAACTCGGACTCGTCAAGCGCAGTCTCACCGACCTCGAGGAGCGCATCAGCTCCTTAAGGGGGTTTCTTTGAATACGATGCCCGCAAGGAACGTCTAGAGGAAGTCAGTCGCGAGCTGGAGGAGCCCGCGGTCTGGCAGAACCCGGAACGGGCGCAGCAGCTTGGAAAAGAGCGCGCGACCCTGGAGTCTGACATCGCGGCCATGGACAAGGCCTTCGGGTCAGTGCGTGACTCGATCGAGTTGCTCGAGCTCGCGGAAGCCGAGAACGACGACGCCACGGCTCGCGAGGTCGAGCGTGACCTGCCCCAGGTCGAGGCTCTCGTGCGCAAGCTCGAGCTGAAGCGCATGTTCCGCGGCGAGATGGACTCGCACAACGCCTACCTCGACATCCAGGCGGGGGCGGGCGGCACCGAGGCCCAGGACTGGGCGCAGATGCTGATGCGCATGTACCTGAAGTGGGCCGCCAGCCGCGGCTTCCAGGCCGAGGTCATCGACTCGAGCCCTGGCGAAGTCGCCGGGGTGAAGGGCGCGACGATCGAGTTCCGGGGCGACCACGCCTACGGCTGGTTGCGCACCGAGACGGGGGTGCATCGTCTCGTGCGCAAGTCGCCTTTCGACTCCGGCAACCGCCGTCACACGTCCTTCGCGTCCGTCTTCGTCTCCCCGGAGGTCGACGACGACATCAACATCGACATCAATCCTGCCGACCTCGAGATGGATGTCTATCGTTCGAGCGGGGCCGGCGGGCAGCACGTCAACAAGACCGAGTCGGCCGTGCGCATCCGCCACCTGCCGTCCGGGATCGTCGTCGCCTGCCAGAATGAGCGCAGCCAGCACAAGAACCGCGCCACGGCCATGAAGATGCTGAAGGCCAAGCTGTACGAACTCGAGGTCAACAAGCGCAACGCCGCGGCGAAGGTGCTCGAGGAGTCGAAGTCCGACGTAAGCTGGGGCCACCAGATCCGCTCGTACGTGCTCGACCAGTCACGTATCAAGGACCTGCGCACGGACGTGGAGATCGGCAACACGGCGGCGGTGCTCGACGGCGACCTCGATCCTTTCCTCGAGGCTTCACTCAAGGCGGGTCTGTAGCATGGCCGAGGATATCCGGGCACAGGGAGAAGACGAGAACCGCCTGGTTGCGGAACGCAGGGCGAAGCTTGCGGCGCTGCGCGCTGCCGGCACTCCGCCTTTCCCCAACGACTTCCGGCGCGATGCGCTCGCGGGCGACCTGCTTGCGGGCTACGGCGACGTCGCCGGCGAAGTCCTGGACGGGCAGCAGGTCCGCGTTCGCGTCGCGGGTCGGATGATGCTTCGTCGCATCATGGGCAAGGCCAGCTTCGCCAAGCTGCAGGACGGGTCGGGGCAGATCCAGCTCTTCCTCCAGCGGGATTCGCTCGGCGACGCCTACGAGGCGTTCAAGACCTGGGACGTCGGCGACATCGTCGGTGCCGAAGGCGTGCTGTTCAGGACAAAGACCGGTGAGCTGTCGGTTCGCGTCGAGTCCGTTCGTTTGCTGGTCAAGTCACTGCGGCCGCTGCCGGACAAGTGGCACGGCCTCGCCGACACGGAAGCGAGGTACCGCCAGCGCTACGTCGACCTGATCATGAACGAGTCGAGCCGCGCGGTGTTTGCCAAGCGCACACTGCTGGTGCGGTTCCTGCGCGACATGCTCGATTCGCTGGGGTTCATGGAGGTCGAGACCCCGATGATGCAGCCCATCCCGGGTGGTGCCGCGGCCCGACCCTTCGTCACGCACCACAATGCGCTGGGTATCGACATGTACCTGCGCATCGCGCCCGAGCTCTACCTCAAGCGGCTGGTGGTGGGCGGGTTCGAGCGTGTCTACGAGATCAACCGCAACTTCCGCAACGAGGGGTTGTCGACCCGGCACAACCCTGAGTTCACGATGCTCGAGCTCTATCAGTCCTACGCGGACTACCTCGACCTGATGGACCTCGTGGAACGCATGCTGCGGGGCGCCGCGGAGGCGGTGGTGGGATCACTGGCCTTTGACTGCCAGGGGCGTCGATACGATCTCGCACAGCCCTTCCGGCGTGTCACCGTGGAGCAGCTCGTCCTCGAGCAGAACCCGGGACTCGAGTCGTCCCGCCTCCGCGACGTTCCCTACCTCCGCGAGGCCTGCGACCGGCTCGGCATACCCTGGAAGCCCGGCGATGGTGCGGGCAAGCTGCAGATCGAGATCTTCGAGAAAACCGGCGAGCACACGCTGCTCGATCCCACGTTCGTCTATGCCTACCCGGCGGAAGTGTCGCCATTGTCGCGCGCAAACGATACCGATCCCTTCCTCACGGACCGGTTCGAGTTTTTCGTGGGCGGGCGCGAGCTGGCCAACGGATTCTCCGAGCTGAATGACGCCGAGGACCAGGCCGCGCGGTTCCATGCCCAGGTGGCTCGCAAGGATGCAGGCGACGAGGAAGCCATGTTCTACGACGCCGACTACGTTCGCGCGCTGGAGTACGGCATGCCGCCCACGGCCGGCCTCGGCGTCGGCATCGACCGTCTGGTGATGTTCCTGACCGACTCTGCGTCGATCCGGGACGTGCTGCTGTTCCCCCAGATGCGGCCGGAGGCGGGTTGATTCCGGGAGCGCGAGCCCCGATAGGCGTCTTCGACTCTGGCGTGGGCGGTCTCACCGTGCTGGCCTCGCTACGGTCGCTGCTGGCCGCGGAGGACTTCGTCTATCTTGGCGATACCGCACGGCTGCCCTACGGCACGAAAAGCAGTGAGACCGTGGTCCGGTACGCCCTGCAGGCGGCTAACGCGCTGGTCGACCGCGGCGTCAAGGCGCTGGTGGTTGCCTGCAACACGGCGTCCTCCGTGGCCCTGCCTGCGCTGCGTGACCGCTTCGACGGGCTCCCCGTGATCGGCGTCATCGAGCCGGGCGCCAATGCGGCCGTGGCGGCGACGCGCAGCGGTGGCATCGCCGTCATCGCGACGGAGGGAACGGTCCGTGGCGGGGCTTACCAGGAGGCCATCGCGCGCCGCCTTCCGTCGGCCCGCGTGCGAGCGGCGGCCTGCCAGGTGTTCGTGGCGCTCGCCGAGGAAGGCTGGGCTACCGGTGACGTCGCGCAGGTCGCCGCCAAGAGCTACCTGCAGCCCCTGCTGGCGTCGGCACCCCAGGAGCCGCCGGTCGACGTGCTGGTGCTTGGCTGCACGCATTTCCCGCTGCTGGCACAGGCGATCGGCTCGGTTGCAGGGCCCGGCGTCACGCTGGTGGATTCCGCCGCGACGACCGCGGCCACGGTCGCGGCGGAACTCGGCGCGCTGGGCTTGCTGCGTCCGGGCGCGCCGGCTGGCAGCTCGAGGTTCCTCGCGACCGATGGCGTGGAGCGGTTTGCGCGCGTCGGCAGCGGGTTCCTGGGTTCTGCGATCGATCCGCGGGATGTGGAGCTGATCGACCTCTGAGTGTGGCCCGAGGCGCCGGGTCAGTCCGGCAGCGCGTAGGGCATGGGCAGCTCGTCGCACGGAAGCGTGTCGGCACCCGGTGCCTCCGCCTCCGCAGCGCCTGGACCTGGCAGCGGAGCCACCGCCAGGAATTCGGCGGTGCCGTCGGGTCGCCGGGCCACGTCCACCACCCTCAGCGCGCGTGAATCGGTCGTCGTCCACTGGCTGCCTGGAGCGAGTTCCGCCGGCGCCACGCCGCGGGTGGTAAAGCGCTGCAGGCGACGCTTGACCTTCCCCCGGTAATGCGCGCGCGCAATGACTTCCTGGCCGGTGTAGCAGCCTTTGTCAAAAGAGATTCCACCGAGAACATCGAGGTTCAGCATCTGCGCGACAAAGGCGCCAGTGGTCGCCGAGCGGACTTGCGGCAGGCCGGCGGCCACATCGGCGGCGACCCACGCTGCCATGCCCTGGCGGACGTCCAGGGCGGGGTCGACCGGGTAGGGGGCCGTCGCGGGCAGCAGCAGGACGAGGCGGCCGTCTGTCGCGTGACGCCAAGCGTGGCGCTGGCCGTCGGATTCGGCTGCGCCCGCCTCGGCACCCGGCTCGCGCAGGCCCGACAGCGACCCGACCGGCCAATGCCCGGGCCAGACGCCCAGCAGGACCCAGTCCGCCGACTCGTCGGTGATCCTCAGCTTGGACCGCAGCACGAACCGCCGCAGCTGATCCATGACGGCAGGCACGAGCTCGCGCGGCAATACGAGGGCCACGTCCGCCTCACCCATCGGCACGAGCCGCATCAGGGCCAGCGTGCGGCCCTGCGGGTTGTGCAGCCCCGCGAGAGCAACCTGGTCGGCGCGCAGTCGCAGGACATCCTGGGAGAGTTGGCCGTTCAGGAAGCGGCGGGTGTCAGGCCCCCGGGCGGTGACGACCGCGAGTTCCTCCAATGGCAAGGCGGATGTGACATCGTCCATGGCATCGATCCTTGATTTTCTTGGAATTTAGCGGGTGTCCGGTTGGTCTTGGCGTGGCGATTCTGGCAAACTTCGCCGCGATGCAAAACGATCCCACTCGCAACGTCCGGGCCGAGGGTCCGGCCACCGCAGCGAGCGACGAATCGCCGGTCGGGGCGCCGGCCCCGCCGGCTGCCGGCGCGGTCGAGCATGGCGGGCCGCCGGGGCCCGAGCCTACTCGTTTCGGCGACTGGGAGAAGAACGGGCGCTGCATCGATTTCTGATGGTCTCTCGATCCACTGTCTGCCGGTCCCATGCCCGCACCGGCGAGGAGCAATGATGCGTGAACGGCCGCTGTCACCCCATCTCGGGGTCTACCGATTCCTCTACACGATGGCACTGTCCATCGCTCATCGCATCACGGGCGTGATTCTCTCGGTCGGCTTCGTCGTCTTCGTCTGGTGGCTGATGTCCGCTGCGACGGGGCCTTCCGCCTATGACGGTGCCGCCCGCGTGCTCTCCGGTGGTCTCGTCCAGGTGTTGCTGGCGGGCTGGTTGCTGGCATTCGTGTATCACCTGTGCAACGGCATCCGGCACCTGACCTGGGACATCGGGATCGGCCTCGAGAAGCAGGAGGCGCGGCGCAGCGCGACGGTGACGATCATCGCGACACTGGTCATCTCTGGCGTGCTCGGCTACCTGGCGTTCTTCGCCCGGGGTGCGGCATGAGCCTGCGCAGCCCGCTCGGCAAGGTGCTGGGTCGCGGATCCGCGAAGGATGGGGTTTCCCACTGGTGGCTGCAGCGCGTCACCGCCGTTGCGCTCGTTCCCCTGACGCTCTGGTTCCTGCTCTCGCTGCTGGGATTGCCCGGCCTCGGCCACCAGGACGTCTCGTCCTGGATCAGCGACGGCTGGACGCCGGTCCTGCTGGTGTCGCTCGTGCTGTCGCTTGCCTACCATTCGGCGCTGGGTGTCCAGGTGGTCATCGAGGACTACGTGCACGCCAAGCCCGCCAAGGTGGCTGCGCTCCTCGCTTCGAATTTCCTCCACGCGCTGCTCGCCGTCGCCGGCGTGTTCGCCGTGCTCAAGATCGCGTTCCAGGGTCTCTGACGCGATTCCCCAATACGGAAGATCCTAGATGCCCGCTTCATACAAGATCATCGACCACACCTACGACGTCGTCGTGGTGGGCGCCGGCGGCGCCGGTCTGCGCGCTACGCTAGGCCTCGCGGAGGCCGGCCTCAGCACCGCCTGCATCACCAAGGTTTTCCCGACGCGCAGCCACACCGTCGCGGCGCAGGGCGGCATCTCCGCTGCCCTCGGCAACATGGGCGAAGACGACTGGCGCTATCACTTCTACGACACCATCAAGGGGTCGGACTGGCTCGGCGACCAGGACGCCATCGAGTTCATGTGCAAGGAGGCGCCTGCGGCGGTCATAGAGCTCGAGCACTACGGCGTGCCGTTCTCGCGCACCGCGGACGGTCGCATCTACCAGCGGCCGTTCGGTGGGATGACCACCCAGTACGGCAAGGGCATCGCGCAGCGCACCTGCGCCGCCGCGGACCGCACCGGGCACGCGATGCTGCACACCCTCTACCAGCAGTCGATCCGCAACGAGGCGGAGTTCTTCGTCGAGTACTTTGCGATCGACCTCATCATGCACGACGGCGAGTGCCGCGGCGTGGTGGCGCTGAATCTCGCCGAGGGCACGATCCACCGGTTCCGGGCCCACCTCGTGATCCTCGCCACGGGAGGCTACGGCCGCGCCTACTTCTCGTGCACGTCCGCGCACACCTGCACCGGCGACGGGGGTGGCATGGTCCTGCGCGCCGGCCTGCCGCTCCAGGACATGGAGTTCGTGCAGTTCCATCCGACGGGCATCTACGGGTCGGGTTGCCTGATCACGGAGGGTTCGCGCGGCGAGGGCGGTTACCTCACGAATTCGAAGGGTGAACGCTTCATGGAGCGTTACGCACCCAATGCCAAGGACCTCGCTTCCCGCGACGTCGTGTCCCGCTCGATGACGATCGAGATCCGCGAGGGTCGCGGCGTGGGCAAGGACGCGGATCACATCCATCTGCACCTCGAGCACCTCGGGCCCGAGGTGATCAAGCAGCGCCTGCCCGGCATTGCGGAGACGGCCCGGATCTTTGCGGGGGTCGACGTCAACAAGGAGCCGATCCCGGTGCTGCCGACCGTGCACTACAACATGGGCGGCATTCCCTGCAATTACCACGGCGAGGTCGTCACGCTGCGCGACGGCAACCCGGACAGCGTCGTGCCGGGGCTGATGGCCGTCGGCGAGGCGGCCTGCGTGTCCGTGCACGGCGCGAACCGTCTTGGCTCGAACTCGCTGCTCGACCTCGTGGTGTTCGGTCGCGAAGCGTCGCGTCATGCCGCCTCGATCGTGAAGCCCGGCACCGCGCACCGGCCGCTCCCGCCCGGCGCGGGCGACTTTGCTCTGGCGCGCCTCGACAAGCTTCGCAACGCTTCCGGCAGTCGCTCGACCGCCGAGATCCGCCTCGAGATGCAAAAGACGATGCAGTCCGACGCGGCGGTGTTCCGCACCGGCTCATCGCTGCAGGAAGGCTGCAGCAAGCTTGCGGCGACCGTTGCGTCCTTCGCCGATGTCCGCGTCGCGGATCGCGGCCTGGTGTGGAACACGGACCTCGTCGAGACGCTGGAGCTCGACAACCTTCTCGGGCAGGCGGTGGCCACCATCCGCTCCGCGGAGAACCGCAAGGAGAGTCGCGGCGCGCACGCGCGCGAGGACTTCAAGGAACGCGATGACTCGAACTGGATGAAGCACACCCTGTGCTGGGTCGACGACGCCGGGAGCGCCCGCATCGACTACAGGCCCGTGCACCTGACGACGCTGACTTCCGACGTCGATCCGATACCGCCCAAGGCGCGTACCTACTGATCCGAGGCAGAGAGAGCCATGGCTGAATTCCGCCTTCCCCCGAACTCGCGGGTCAACAAGAACGGCAAGGTGCACAAGGCGCCGGCCGGGGCCACGCAGGTTCGCACGTTCCGCATCTACCGGTTCGATCCGGATGCGGGAGAGAACCCCCGTGTGGACACCTACGAAGTCGACATGGCGTCCTGCGGGCCGATGGTCCTGGACGCCCTGATCAAGATCAAGAACGAGATCGACTCCACGCTCACGTTCCGCCGCTCCTGCCGCGAGGGCATCTGCGGCAGCTGCGCGATGAACATCGACGGCACGAACACGCTCGCCTGCATCAAGGCGTGCTCGGACATCAAGGGTGACGTGAAGATCTACCCGCTGCCGCACATGCCGGTGGTCAAGGACCTCGTGCCCGACCTCACCCAGTTCTACGCCCAATACGCGGCGGTGAAGCCCTGGCTGCAATCCCGCACCCCGGCACCGCCGGACCGTGAGCGCCTCCAGTCGCCCGAGGAACAGGAGAAGATCGACCGGCCCTCGGCCTGCATCCTGTGCGCGTGCTGTTCGACGTCATGCCCGAGCTACTGGTGGAACGGGGATCGCTACCTCGGGCCGGCTGCGTTGCTGGCGGCGTATCGCTGGATCATCGACTCGCGCGACGAAGCGACGGGCGAGCGGCTCGACGCGCTGGAGGATCCGTTCAAGCTCTACCGGTGCCACACGATCATGAACTGCACCGAGGCTTGCCCGAAGGATCTCAACCCGGCCAAGGCCATCGCCGAGATCAAGAAGATGATGGCCGAGCGCCAGCACTGAGGCGGCGTGGTGGGCGGCCCGGCAGTGTCGGTCGATGCCGCCCTGGATCCGGGGAGGCTGCGTTGGCGTTGCCGCCGCGGCATGAGAGAGCTCGATGTGCTGCTCGAGCGCTACTTCCGCCGCGACCTGCCTGTTGCGTCAAGTGACGAAATGAGGGCATTCGCGGCCTTGCTGGAGTTGCAGGATCCGGAGCTGGCGCGATACCTGTTGGCGGGTGAGCTTCACTCCGACCCCATCGTCGCCGGCATCGTTGCCCGGATGCGCGCCGCGTGAGGTGCCACTGCGTCGCTCGCCGTGGATCTGGGTGCCCGTGGTGGTGCTCGGTGTCCTCGGCGGCATGGCCCTCGCTGCCGGCGCGGAATCCCCAGCTCTCCGTTTGCTCGTCCTCGCAGTGGCCATGGTGCCCAGCGGTCGCGCACTCTGGATCCTCCTCCCGGGTTTCGGGGGGAGCGACGCCCTGCGTTTCACCAACGGAACCTGGAGCCTGCGCTGGCGTGGGTGCTGGCTTCCCGTCGACTGCATCGCAAAGGTCGCGGTGCACCAGGCCGGCTGGTGGGTGGTATTTCGTTGCGCAAGCCGTCGGCACTGGGTCTGGCTCGGCATGCGGTCGGGCGACCCGGATTTCATGCGGGAATTGGCCCGCGCGCTGCGCTCTGCCAGCGACCCCTGGGCGACGCGCCCGCGGCAACCCCGCGGCGGTTGAAGAACTTTCCCCTGTCGAGGCGGTCTACGGTGCAGGCGACCTGCTGCCGTGGAGTGTCGGATGGCGGACGGAGCGGCGGTCGTGATCGCCGACGCAAGCGACCTCAGCCTGGTGCAACGCGCGCAGGCGGGGGAGAAGGGGGCTTTCGACGCCTTGGTACTCAAGTACCAGCACAAGGTCGTCAAGCTCGTGGCGCGCTATGTCCGGGACCCGGCGGAGGCGGAAGACGTTGCACAGGACGCTTTCATCAAGGCCTACCGCGCGCTCCCGCGTTTCCGCGGAGACAGCGCTTTCTATACCTGGCTTTACCGCATCGCCATCAACACGGCGAAGAACGCCGTTGCCGCCCGGATCCGCAACCCGGTCGACTTCCAGTACGACCACGGGGACGACGAGTCGGGTGGGGGCCTGGAGTCTCGCATGAGCGACACGGCGACACCCGAGGCGTTGGCGATGACCGAGGAGATCCGCAACACGGTCAACGCGGCCATCGCGGCGCTTCCTGAGGACCTTCGCACGGCGATCGTGCTTCGGGAACTCGAGGGCATGTCATACGAGGAAATCGCCGAGGCCATGGCGTGCCCGGTGGGAACCGTCCGCTCGCGGATCTTCAGGGCGCGCGAGGCCATCGACTCGCGGCTCTCCGAGGTGTTCGACGGCGGACTGGGACGGTCGGAGGAGATTGGATGAGCGATACGGAACGCGACAGCCAGCTGTCGGCGATGTTCGACGGGGAACTGCCGGCGGCGGAGTGCGAACTGGTGGCCAGGCGCCTGGCGCGGGATCCGCGGCTCAAGCGGCAGTGGGCAAGTTACTCGCTGATCGGGGCGGTGGTCCGGGGGGAGCCTTTGCAGGCAGCGGGGCGTGCGCCCGTTCGTGAGGAGAGCAGGCTTGCGCGCCGGGTCGCCGAAGCGATCGCGATCGACGCCACTCCGGCGGTTCCCGTGGACCTGCCGGCAGCGCCCAAGGTCGCCGACGTGCCACGCTGGCAGCGTCCCGCGGTAGGCCTCGGCATCGCCGCCGTGGTCGCGGGTCTGGCGGTCTTTGGACTCCAGTTCCGCGCCGCCCCCGGGTCGGAATCGGCGATCGCGGGCTTGGCTGCCGAGGACGAGGTGGTGATCCCGATGCTTCCCGTTGCGGACGCCGGGCCTCCCGCCGGCCGTCGCGCCGACGAGCCGGAGAGCTACGTGGTGCCGGTCAGTGGCGAGAGCAGGGGTAGCCTGGCTGCACCATCGCCGCAGCTGGCGAACTTCGTCGTGGCCCACAGCGAATACTCGGCGCCGTGGGCCCGTCGCAACCTCCTGGCAAGCATCCTCGCGTCCGAGGCGCCTGAGAGTCTCGCTCCTGCAGCCGGCGGGGTCGCCGAGTCGACCCCGGTCTCCATCGAGGCTGACGGCCGATGATGGAATCGTGTCTCGCGCGAGGGCTGGTCTGGCTGGTGTTGGCGCTTGGCGCAGGCGCGGCCTCCGCCACCGACGACCCGGCAGAGTGGCTCCAGCGGATGAACACCGCCCTCTCGACCCGGAACTACGATGGGTCGTTCTTCCACCTGAGCGACGGCAAGGTCGAGTCGCTGCGGATCATCCACCGTGTCGCCGGCGGCCAGGTCACCGAACGGCTGATGTCGCTCGACGGCTCCGGACGCGAATTCATCCGCAGCGGATCGGAGCTTGCCTGCTACCTTCCGGACCAACGCACCGTCCTCGTCGAGCGACGCTCCCGGGAGGGTTCGCTGCTGGGCAAGCTGCCGGTACTCGATCCGTCGGCAGCGCAGTTCTACGAGCTCCGTGGCGGTGAGCGCACGCGCCTGCTGGGTCGGCCGGTGCGCGTGGTCCTGGTCAGTCCCCGGGACGAGTACCGCTACGGCTATCGGCTGTGGATCGACGAGAAGACGGCCATGCCACTGAAGACCCAGATGTGCGACGGCCGCGGCAACGTGGTCGAGCAGATCGTCTTCGCGAGCCTGCGCCTGCCGGCGAGCATCCCGGATGCGGCCTTCGAGCCAGCGGTCGCCACCAGTGGCTTCCGCTGGATCCGCCGGGAGGCGCGCGCGGCGGCGGCAGGTCTGCCGGGCCGGCGCGCCTGGCACGCGGCCCGATTGCCGCCGGGTTTCCGCATGGCCCGCAGCGGGCTCCAGGTGGCTGCGGACGTGGCCGAGCCGACGTCGCACCTTGTTTTCTCCGATGGGGTCGCGGCGGTGTCGGTCTTCGTCGAGCCTCGGCCGGGCACGGCCGGTGCCGAGTCCGGAGTCGCGCCTGAGCCCACCAAGTCGGCCTCCCGGGTTGGGTCGTCCACGGCGATCACGACTGTCGTGGATGGTCATCGGGTCACGGTTGTGGGCGAGGTACCGGAGCGAACGGTCGAGGCGATTGCCTCGGGTCTCCGCGCCGACCCGGCGCCGGCCGTCACCCCAGGTCTTGCCGATGTCCCGCGCCCCTGATCACGGACGACCCGTCACGCCGGGTCGCCTGACGCTGCTGACCCGCGAGGGCTGCGCCCTGTGCGAGGAGTTCGCCGAGGAACTGGCCGAGGTCGGCGCCAGGGTGACCTTGCCGCCCCTCGACGCGCTCGACGTCGACTCCGACCCGGAGATGTTGCGCCGCTACGGCCACAAGATCCCCGTGCTGTTGTGGGATGGCGTGGCGGTAGCCGTGACCCGGCTCGACCCGGCCGAGATCGAGCGTCTGTTTCGCCCACGTTGATCCGCCCTCCGGGCCCGCCTGTCGGTATACTCCGGAGTTTGCCCGAGTCCCGGGCCATAACCCGGGAGATCACCTAGACCGATGCAGCACATCCGCAACTTCTCGATCATCGCGCATGTCGACCATGGCAAGTCGACGCTGGCCGACCGTCTCATCCAGTTGTGCGGCGGCCTCGAGGCCCGGGAGATGCAGAGCCAGGTGCTCGACTCGATGGCGCTCGAGCGGGAGCGCGGCATCACCATCAAGGCGCAAAGCGTCACCCTGTACTACGCCGCGCGTGACGGGCAACGCTACCAACTGAACCTGATCGACACCCCCGGGCACGTCGATTTCTCGTACGAGGTATCGCGCTCGCTCGCTGCGTGTGACGGCGCGCTGCTGGTGGTCGACGCGTCCCAGGGCGTCGAGGCCCAAAGCGTCGCCAATTGCTACACGGCGATCGAGCAGGGTCTCGAGGTGCTGCCGGTCATCAACAAGATCGACCTGCCATCGGCCGATCCGCCGAAGGTCATCCGCGAAATCGAGGAGATCATCGGCATCGAGGCCCAGGACGCCGTGCGGGTCTCCGCCAAGACGGGCGAGAACGTGCCTGAGCTCCTCGAGGAGATCGTCCGGCGAATCCCGCCACCGAAGGGAGACCCGGGTGCACCGCTGCAGGCGCTGATCATCGATTCCTGGTTCGACAACTACGTCGGTGTCGTCTCGCTCGTGCGCGTCGTCAACGGCACGATCAGGCCGGGCGACAAGATCCGTGTGATGTCGACCGGCCGCGCCTGGCAGGTCGACAAGCTCGGGCGCTTCACGCCGAAGTCGCTGGCGGCCCCGCAGCTTTCCGCCGGCGAGGTCGGCTTCGTGATCGCCGGCATCAAGGATATCGACGGCGCGCCGGTTGGCGACACGATCACCCTCGACGGGCGGCCCTGCGCGACCGCGCTGCCGGGATTCAAGCAGATCCAGCCCCGCGTCTTTGCGGGCCTTTTCCCGGTTGATTCCGACGACTACGAGTCCTTCCGCGATGCCCTGGCGAAGCTGCGCCTGAATGACTCCGCGCTGCACTACGAGCCCGAGGTTTCCGGAGCGCTTGGCTTCGGTTTCCGGGTGGGCTTCCTGGGGCTGCTGCACATGGACATCGTCCAGGAGCGGCTCGAGCGCGAGTACCACCTCGACCTCGTCACCAGCGCGCCCACGGTGGTCTACGAAGTCGGCCAGACGGACGGTACCTCCGTGCTCGTGGACAACCCGGCGAAGCTGCCTCCCCAGAATCGCATCGAGGAGATCCGCGAGCCGATCATCGTCGCGAACATCCTCGTGCCACCGGACTACGTCGGTCCCGTGCTGCAGCTCTGCAACGAGAAGCGCGGCTCGCAGAAGAAGATGCAGTACCTGGCCAACCAGGTGTCCCTGCAATACGAGCTCCCGCTCGCGGAGGTCGTGCTCGACTTCTTCGACCGGCTCAAGTCGTGCAGCCGGGGCTATGCGTCCTTCGACTACGAGTTCAGCCATTTCCAGGCGGGGCCGCTCGTCAAGCTCGACATCCTCATCAACGGCGACCGGGTCGATGCCTTGTCGATCATCGTCCATCGCGACAGCGCCTATCAGCGCGGGCGCGATCTCGTCGACAAGATGCACGAGTTGATCCCCCGGCAGATGTTCGAGGTGGCCGTGCAGGCCGCCATCGGCACGCACGTGATCGCCCGCGCCACCGTCAAGGCCCTGCGCAAGAACGTGCTGGCGAAGTGCTACGGCGGTGACATCAGCCGCAAGCGCAAGCTCCTCGAGAAGCAGAAGGAAGGCAAGAAGCGCATGAAGCAGCTCGGGCAGGTCGAGATCCCGCAGGAGGCGTTTCTCGCCGTCCTGAAGGTCGGGCGGAAGTAGCGCGTGCTGCTGGCGACCGTTCTCACGCTGCTGTCCTGGCTGGCGATCCCGGTGGGTCTGGCCTGCGTCGTCGACGATTGGTTCCTGCGGCCGCGGCGCGCGCTGCGCGCCCCGGTGGGCGAGGTCGCGCGCGACCCGTTGCCCATGCGGGCGCTCTACGCAATCCTGCCCGTGCTGGTGATCGTCGCGGTCTACCGGATGCTCACGGCGCAGCGCGCCGACTTCAGCCTCGTGCTCGTGATCATCACCGCGGTGTCGGGTGTGGTGTGGGCCATCGACTCGCTGCTGCTGCGGCCTCGCCGCGTGGCGGCTGCGCGGGCGGTTGCGCGACCCGTGGAGTCGATCGCGGAGCCGGGCACCGTCGACTACGCACGGAGCTTCTTCCCGGTCGCGGCGGTGCTGCTGGTGTTGCGCTCGTTCATGTTCGAGCCGTACCGGATACCCTCGGATTCCATGATGCCGACGCTGCTCGACGGCGACTTCATCCTGGTCAACAAGCATGCTTACGGGCTTCGACTGCCTGTCACCTATACGAAGCTCACCGATGGGGAGAAGCCTGCTCGCGGCGACGTCGTGGTGTTCCGCTTCCCGCAGGATCCGGCCGTCAACTACATCAAGCGGGTGGTGGGGCTGCCCGGTGACCTCGTCGAGGTGCGCGACGACCGCCTGATCATCAACGGCGAGCCGGTCCCGTTTCGCGAGGTGGGGCGCTACAGCGACGGCTGCTACCTCAACATGAGGGTGTCGGAGGAGACCATCGGGTCCTCGCCCCATCGTGTGCTGCACTGCGTCAGTCCCGACGGCGTTGTCGTGTCCCCCCTGCCGGGGTGCAACCGCAGCATCGAGCAGGGTTACGTCTGCAACGAGGCTGCAGCGCCGGGTAGCGGGGATGCCGGCGACCAGCGGCTGCAGGTTCCCGAGGGGAGCTACCTCATGGTCGGTGACAACCGCGACAACAGCTACGACGGCCGCTACTGGGGCTTCGTCGACGAGGGCTTGCTGGTCGGCAAGGCAACCCGTATCTGGTTCAATTGGGACCTGCAGCGATCCTCGGGGCCGGACTGGTCACGGATCGGGCAGGCGATACGCTGAGCGCTTGGAAGGGGGGATCATGATGCGTCGACAGAGGGGAGTCACATTTCTCGGGTGGCTGTTCCTGATCATTCCCATCGGGATCGTGGTCTACGCCGGGATCCGGCTGGCGCCCGTCTACATGGACGACGCCAAGCTCGCCACGGTGTTGAAGAAGACCGGGGAGGAGTTCTCGGGCACGGGCAACGCCCGGCGCGACGCGATCGCCAACTCGCTGACCCGCCGGATGGAAGTCGAGTACCTCACCGAGCCCTCGGTCGACGACATCGACATTCGGCGCGCGGGTAATGGCTGGGTACTGGAGGCCGCCTATTCGCGGAAGATCGCGCTGTTCGGCAATCTCTCCGCGCTGGTCGAGTTCGATCACAGCGTGGAGATCAACTGACCCTCGTGCGAAACGACTGGCCCCGGCACTGGCTTCTCGAGCAGCTGGGTTACGACGCGCTCGACGCCTCGCTGTTCGAGGCCGCGCTGACCCATCGCAGCGCCGGTGCCCGCAACAATGAACGCCTCGAGTTCCTCGGCGACGCGGTGCTCAACCTGCTCGTCGCCGAACAGCTCTACCAGCGGTTCCCGACGGCCTCCGAAGGCGACCTCAGCCGGCTGAGGTCCCGGGTGGTCAGTGCCGATCCGCTCGCGGAGGTGGCGCTCTCGCTGCAAATGGGCGACCAGCTGCGGCTGGGGTCGGGGGAACTCAAGACCGGCGGCTTTAGGCGGCAGTCGATCCTCGCGGACGCTCTCGAGGCGGTCATCGGGGCTGCCTATCTCGACCGCGGTATCGACGCGGCGCGAACGCTTGTCGGCCGCCTCTTCGAGTCGCGGCTGGAGGCCTTGCCCAGGCTGGCCGAGTTGAAGGATCCGAAGACCCGCCTCCAGGAGCTGCTGCAGTCCCGCGGCCTCGCGTTGCCCTCCTACGTGGTTGAGAGCGTCGAGGGCGAGGCGCACGCCCAGCAGTTCCTTGTCCGCTGCGATGTGCCGGCGCTGGGGCTGGAGCGGCCCGGCGAGGGGTCCAGCCGACGTCGCGCGGAGCAGCAGGCTGCTGAGCGAATCCTCGATGCCCTGCAGGTGGTCGCGACATGAACGACCCTGTGCATGCTGTCCATCGAGCCGGCTTCGCGGCGTTGGTCGGGCGGCCGAACGTCGGGAAGTCCACGCTGCTCAATGCGCTCGTGGGCGAGAAGGTGTCCATCGTCACGCCGCGTCCCCAGACCACGCGTCACCGCATCGTCGGGCTGGTCAACCTACCCGCCGCGCAGATTGCCTTTGTCGATACGCCGGGGCTGCACGATGGCGGCCGGCGGGCGCTGAATCGCGCGATGAACCGTGCTGCTGCCGCGGCGTTGGTCGACGCGGATCTGGTCGTGCTGGTCGTCGAGGCACTGCGCTGGGGCCCGGAGGACGAGGCCGTCCTGGCGCGGATCCGCGAGTCCGGCCGCCCGGCCATCGCCGTCGTGAACAAGGTCGACCTCGCCCGGCCGCGCGACAAGCTGCTGCCCTTCATGCAGTCCCTGGCGTCCCGGTTCGACTTTCGCGCGATCGTCCCGGTGGCCGCCAGGCGGGGCGACAACCTGGACCGTCTGACACAGGCGATCGTCGCCGAGCTGCCCGAGTCGCCGCCGCTGTTCGCTCCCGAGGACCGGACCGATCGTGACCTGCGCTTCCGCATCGCCGAGGTCATACGCGAGAAGCTCATGCTCGAGCTGAACCAGGAGGTGCCCTACGGCGTCGCCGTGGAGGTCGAGTCGATCGGCGAGGAGGAGGGGCAGCAGGTCGTATCCGCGGTGGTTTGGGTCGATCGCGAGGGGCAGAAGCCGATCGTCATCGGCGCGGGCGGAGCGCGGCTCAAGCGAGTGGGGAGTGCAGCGAGACGCGAATTGAACGCACTGACGGGGCGGCGCTTCCACCTTACACTCTGGGTCAAGGTTCGCGAGAACTGGGCTGACAACGCGCAGGCGCTCAGGACTCTGGGGGTCGAGTAGGTGGCGGGCGGCAGCCGGCGGCGAATCGAACTCGCGGCGGCCTATGTGCTCCATCACCGACCATGGCGCGACAGCAGCCGCATCCTTGACGTCCTGTCGCGGGACCACGGTCGCATCACCCTTTTCGCCCGTGGCGTGCGTGGCTCGAGGTCGCAAACGGCGTCCTTGCTGCAGCCGTTCAGGCGTCTGCTGCTCTCCTGGTCGGGCGTCGGTGACGCCGCCCGTTTGACGCAGGTCGACCTGCCGGTCGCGTCCGACGACCGGGGGGCTGCCTGGCATGGCCCGGTTCCCGGGCCCGCGCTGCTCTCGGGCTGGTACCTCAACGAGCTGCTGATGGCGCTGACCGTGCGCAACGACCCGCAGCCTGCGCTGTTCGAGCTCTATGACGAGACCCTGGGCTTGTTGCGCGTCGAGCCCAACCCCGCGGCGGTCCTGCGCCGCTTCGAGCGGCAGCTGCTCGAGCAGCTGGGCTATGGCATCGATTTCGGCGCCGACGCGCGCAGTGGCGAGCGGGTCCGCGACGGGGCGTATTATCATTTCCACGCCTCCCTGGGCTTCGTCGAGGTCGCGGCTGACGAGCGCGGCAGCGCGATTCCCGGGTCGTCCCTGCTGTCGATCGCAGCGGGCGATTTCACCGAGACCCATGCGCTCGAGGACGCGAGGAGGATCATGCGCATCGCCATCGATCACGTGCTCGAGGGCCGTGAACTGCGAACCCGGGCCGTGGCCCAGTCCATCGCACGCAGTGCCGGGCAGCGATCCCGGGGGAGTGCCGCTTCATGAATCCGCCGTCCATCGCCCTGGGCGTCAACATCGATCACGTCGCCACGCTGAGGCAGGCACGGCGTGCGCCCTATCCGGATCCGGTCCACGCGGCGCTCGCCGCCGAGCTTGCCGGTGCCGACAACATCACGCTGCACCTGCGCGAGGACCGTCGCCACATACAGGACGCTGATGTCTTCGCCCTGGCGGGTTTGCTGCAGACCCGCATGAACCTGGAGATCGCGCTGACCGGGGAGATGCTCGCGATCGCCGCCCGCGTCAGGCCCGCGGATTGCTGCCTCGTCCCGGAGCGTCGCGCCGAGGTGACGACCGAGGGCGGGCTGGACGTGGCCGGTCAGCTGGCGGCGGTGAGGGACGCATGCGTACGCCTCGCTGGCGACGGGATCCGGGCCGCCCTGTTCATCGATCCCGATCCCGTGCAGATCGAAGCCAGCGCGGAGGCGGGAGCTCCCGTGATCGAGATCCACACCGGCCGCTACAGCGAGGCGCGCGGTGCCGAGGCTGCCCGAGAGCTGGAGCGGATCCGCGCCGGTGCGGTGCTGGCGCGACGTCTCGGCCTGGAGGTGCATGCGGGGCACGGGCTCCACTACCGGAACGTGCAGCCTGTGGCGGCGATCCCCGAGATCGTCGAGCTGAACATCGGGCACGCCATCGTGTCGCAGGCGATCTTCGCTGGGCTGCCCGCGTCCGTACGCGAGATGAAGACTCTGATGCAGGCGGCGCGGGGATGATCTACGGGATCGGGATCGACGTGCTGCGCGCCGATCGCGTGCAGAGAGCCCATGCACGCTATGGCGAGCGGTTCGTGGAGCGCCTGCTGATGCCGGAGGAGCGGGTGCAGTTCGAGCGCACCCGCAGGCCCGAGCGGTTCCTGGCCATGCGATTCGCGGCCAAGGAGGCGATCGTCAAGGCCATGGGAACCGGCTTTGCGAATGGGGTGTGGATCCGCGACGTGGGTTGCGTGCAGGATCGCCTTGGCAAGCCCGGCGTCGTCTACTCGGAGCGGGGCGATGCGCTGCGCCGCAAGCTCGGGATCGGCGAGGGCCACGTCACGCTTACCGACGAGGCGGGGCTCGTGGTGGCGGTGGCCGTGCTGCTCAGGTCCCCGCCGTGAACGTCCTGGTCTTCGACATCGAGACTGTGCCAGACCTCGATTTCGGCCGGCGAGTGCTCGGTCTGGGAGGATTGCCCGACGAGGAAGTCGGCGAGGCCATGTTCGCCCGGGCACGGCGCAAGACGGGCAGCGACTTCCTGCCTCATGACCAGCACCGTGTCATCGCGATCTCCTGCGTCCTGCGAACCCGGGACACGCTCAAGGCCTGGAGCCTGGGGGATGAGCACGCGGACGAGGCCGAGCTCATATCGAGGTTCTTCGACGGCATCGACCGCTATACCCCGGACCTGGTCTCCTGGAACGGCGGCGGTTTCGACCTGCCCGTGTTGCATTACCGTGCGTTGCGACACGGGGTCCAGGCGCCCCGCTATTGGGAGACAGGTCATGAGGACGGCGCATTCCGCTACAACAACTACCTGTCGCGCTACCACTGGCGCCACGTCGACCTGATGGACGTGCTCTCGGGCTACCAGGTGCGCGCGCGCGCCAGCCTTGCCGATGTCGCCGGCTTGCTCGGCCTGCCCGGCAAGCTGGGTTTCTCGGGCAGCCAGGTGTGGGGCGCATGGCTCGCCGGCAATTTGACCGGCATCCGTCGTTACTGCGAGACCGACGTGCTGAACACGTGGCTCGTCTACCTTCGCTTCGAGCACATGCGTGGCCGGCTCGATGGTCCGGGACTGGATCTGGAGCAGGCCAGGGTGCGCGACTTGCTGCGCAGTTCCACTGAGCCGCACATGGCGGAATTCCTCGCGGCCTGGGGTGACGCAGGGTCATGAGCCGCACAGGACGTCCCAGGGTTCCGCTGCCTCCCGAGGAGGGCACTGTCTCGGGGCTGACCCACGACGGTGCCGGGATCGTGCGCGGCGACGGGAAGGCGGTGTTCGTCGCGGGCGCCCTGCCAGGCGAGCGTGTGCGTTTCGTGCGCGTGCAACACCACCGGCAGCACGACGACGGCGAACTCAAGGAGGTCCTCGATGCCTCGCCCGATCGTGTCGAGCCCCGCTGCGCCCACTTCGGCGTATGCGGGGGATGCTCGCTGCAGCACATGGCGCCCGAGGCGCAGCTTGCGATCAAGCAGCGCGAGCTTGGCGACAACCTCGCGCGAATCGGCCGCGTCGAACCCGTGCGCTGGCTCGAGCCCGTGCGCGGGCCGGTCTGGGGCTACCGCCGGCGGGCCCGGCTGGGCGCCAAGTTCGTCGCGAAGCGCGGACGGGTGCTGGTGGGTTTCCGCGAGCGTGCTAAGCCCTACGTCGCCGCGCTTGCGCGTTGCGGGGTCCTCGCTCCGCCGGTCGACAGCCTGATCGAGCCGCTGTCCTCGCTGCTCACGGGGCTCCAGCGGGGCAACACGATCCCGCAGATCGAGGTGGCGGTCGCCGAGACCGCGACCGTGCTCGTGTTCCGGGTGCTCGAGCCGCTGCCCGCCGCCGACCTCGAGGCGCTGGCGGCGTTCGAGGCGACCCATGGCCTGCGTGTCTACCTCCAGCCCGGCGGGCTGGACACGATCCGGCCGCTGGCGGGCGCGGAGGAGCCGCTGCGCTACAGCCTCCCGGCGGAGTCACTCCAGTTTGCGTTCCTGCCGTCCGATTTCGTGCAGGTCAATGCGGAGACCAACCGCGAGCTGGTGGCGCGCGCGGTGGCCCTGCTCGAGGCCGGGCCCGGCGACCGTGTGCTGGATCTTTTCTGCGGCCTCGGCAACTTCACGCTGCCGATCGCAAAGCGCGCGATGGAGGTCATCGGCGTCGAGGGCGAGGTGGGGCTGGTGGCCAGGGCGCGCGAGAACGCGCGGCTCAATGGCATCGGCAACGCGAGTTTCCACGTCGCCAACCTCGCCGACCCCGAGGTCGCTCGGCTGCCGCAGCTCGCAGGACCGTTCAGTCGCGTGCTGCTCGATCCGCCGCGTGCCGGGGCGCTCGAGGTGCTGCCGCGGCTTGCGGCACTCTCGCCTGACCGCATCGTCTACGTGTCATGCCATCCGGGCACGCTGGCCCGCGACGTGGGCGTGCTCTGCGGGGAGCACGGCTACGCCTTGTCGGCCGCGGGGGTCGTGGACATGTTCCCGCACACCAACCACGTCGAGTCGATTGCGGTGCTGGATCGGCGCACCGTACGACGCTGAGCCCGTCTCGATGCCACTCGAGATCGAGCGCAAGTTCCTGACGTCTGGCGACGGGTGGCGGGAACTCGTCGAGTCCCGTGCCTTGCTGCGACAGGGCTACCTCGCCAACACCGCGCGTTCCTCCATCCGGGTGCGGGTCGCGGCCGAAGAGGCCTGGCTCAGCGTCAAGGCCATGACTCCGGGATTGGCGCGGGCCGAGTATGAATACCCTGTCCCGGCGTCGGAGGCTGCAGAGATGCTCGACTCGCTCTGCGAGCGGCCTTTCGTCGAGAAGTGGCGGCACAGGGTGCCCTGGACGGGCGGGCTGGTGTGGGAAATCGACGAGTTCCTGGGCGACAACGCGGGGCTCGTCGTCGCGGAGATCGAGCTGGATCAGGTCGATCAGGCATTCGAACGGCCAGCGTGGCTCGGGGTCGAAGTCACGGACGACCTGCGCTTCTACAACTTTCGGCTGGCGAGGACGCCGTGGAGCGAGTTCCGCGACGCGTTCGGGGAGGGGGGATGACACTTGGGCCATTGATGGTCGACGTCGAAGGCACCGCGCTGACCGCCGAGGACCGCGAAGTCCTCGCGCATCCGCTGGTCGGCAGCGTGATCCTGTTCACCCGCAACTACGCCGACCCGGAGCAACTCACCGCGCTGGTGGCCGAGATCCACGGGATTCGCACGCCGCCCCTCGTGGTCGGCGTCGACCAGGAGGGGGGCAGGGTCCAGCGTTTCCGTGCCGGCTTCTCGGTTCTGCCTGCCGCGCGTCAGCTCGGCCGGGCGTACGATACGAACGCACGGGTCGGCCTTGCGCTGGCGAGAGACCTGGCCTGGCTCATGGCGACCGAGCTGCGGGCGCACGGCATCGACCTGTCTTTCGCCCCCTGTGTAGACCTGGATCTCGGCGTCAGCGGCGTGATTGGCGACCGCGCCCTGCACCGCGATCCCGACGCTGTCGGTCGCCTGGCGACCGCCTGGATGCACGGCATGCGCGATGCCGGGATGCCGGCAACGGCCAAGCATTTCCCCGGTCATGGCGCGGTGGCCGCTGACTCACACTACGCACTTCCCGTCGATCGTCGCGCGCTGGCGGACCTTGACGATGACCTCAGGCCGTACCGCGTGCTGATCGCCAATGGGCTGGCCGGGGTGATGGTGGCGCATGTGCTCTATCCGGAGGTCGACGCGGTGCCGGCGAGCGCGTCGCATCGCTGGATCCGCGAAATCCTCCGCGGGGAGTTGCGATTCCAGGGGGCGGTCTTCGCAGACGACCTTTCCATGGCCGGTGCCGCGGCGATCGGCGGCATCGTGGAGCGCGCGCAGCGGGCGCTGGAGGCGGGCTGCGACGTGCTGCCGGTCTGCAATCATCGTCCGAGCGTGCTCGCTCTGCTCGACGGCCTTCGCGACCCCGGGGACGCCGCAGCGGCGTTGCGACGTGTCCGGCTGCGTGGGCGGGGCCACGTCGTTCGCGGGGAGTTGCTGGCCTCCGGGGAGTGGAGCCGGTGCCGCGACGTCCTGGCGCGATTCATGGCTCCGCCAGACCTGCGTCTCGCCTGAGGCGCCCGGCGCCGCCGGGCCAGTTCAGCGCGCGGAGGCCGGATTGGACACGACGGCGACGATCCCGAAGGCGGGGTGGTCGTAGTAGTGCCGTTCGTTGAATTTCACGCGCCGCATCTCCAGGAGTTCCTGGGCGGATGCAGCGCCCGGCGGCACGTAGCGCAGCGCGAATCCGAGGTGCAGGTAGCTGCCGCGCTCGAGTTGCACCTGCCCGCTGAGGCCCGGGACGTTCACGCCGACCGACTGCAGGGAGAGCCCACTGCGAGAGCCCCAGTTCGCCGGCGACTGGGACCATCCAGTATGCGCCAGCACACGGTAGGCACCGCCCTTCGCGAGCTTGTCACGCAGCGCGCTGAGCTTCAGCCGGCCCGGGGGAAGGGTACCCACGAAGCGCGCGACCTGCGCCGCGCCGGTCGCGCGGTCATCGCCTGCGCTGCGCGTGCCGCGGGCGGCGGACGCGACATCCTCGCGGGCTCCGCCAGGATTGGCGAACACGAGTATTTCGACCTCGTACACCGGGGACGCGGCGGACTGCGGCAGCGCCGGGGCGGGCGCCAGCAGCGCTATCGCGGCGGCGAGGGCGAGACGGCGGGCAAGTTCCATCCCGCCATGATAGACGAGAGCCGGTCACTTCGCCGGCGTGGCGAGGCGTGCAAGCAGGCCGGCAACGAAATCGAAGCGGGCGGCGTCGTCCTCGAGCGCACGGGAAACCCGCAGCTTCAGCGGTCCCTCGAGGCGGTACTCCCTGGACCGGTCCTGGATCAGCCTTATCACGCTGCCTGGATCGACCGAATGGCGCTCCTCGAACAGAACGTATCCTCCGTGAGCGCCGAAATCCACCCGCCGCAAGCCGAGGCGACGGGCCACCAGGCGTAGGCGGTTCGTGCGCAACAGGTTGACCGCCGCTGCAGGAAGCTCGCCGAAGCGATCGACGAGCTCGGCGGTGAGTTCGTTCAGTGCTTCGTCGTCCGGCGCCGCGGCGATACGCTTGTATAGCGCCAGGCGAACGTGCACGTCGGCAACATACGCCTCGGGCAGCAGTGCCGGCACGCGCAGCTCGACCTCGGACTGTGCGGCCAGGGGCGCATCCATGGGAATCGTGCGGCCGGCCTTCAGGGCGTTCACTGCGCGATCGAGCATGTCGAGGTACATGGCGAGCCCGACCTCCGCCATTTCGCCGCTCTGGCCCTCGCCGAGCAGTTCGCCTGCACCGCGTATCTCCAGGTCGTGCGTTGCCAGCACGAACCCCGCGCCCAGTTCCTCAAGCGACTCCAGGGCTTCCAGCCGCCGCGCGGCGTCGGCGGTCAGGGCCTTGCGCGAAGGCACGAGGAGGTAGGCGTAGGCACGATGGTGCGAGCGGCCCACCCGGCCGCGCATCTGGTGCAACTGGGCGAGTCCGAACCGGTCCGCGCGGTCGATGATGATCGTGTTGGCGGTCGGCACGTCGATGCCGCTCTCGATGATCGTGGTGCTCACCAGCATGTCGAAGCGCCGGTGGTAGAAGTCGACCATCAATTGCTCGAGGTCCCGTTCGCGCATCTGGCCGTGGCCGAAGCGCACGCGGGCTTCCGGGAAGCGCCGCTGCAGGTCGGCCGAGACTTTCTCGATGTCCTTGACCTCGTTGTGGACGAAGTAGACCTGTCCGCCGCGACGCAGCTCGCGCATCACTGCCTCGCGCAGCACCACGTCGTTCCATTCGGTGACGAAGGTCTTGATGGCCAGCCGCTCCGCAGGCGGCGTGGTGATGAGCGAGAGCTCCCGCAGCCCGCCGAGGGCCATGTTCAGGGTGCGCGGGATCGGGGTGGCCGTCAGCGTGAGCACGTGGACCTCGGCCCGCAGCGCCTTGAGCCGCTCCTTGTCGCGCACGCCGAACCGGTGTTCCTCGTCGACGATCACCAGGCCAAGGTCCTTGAACCGGACGTTGGCATGCAGCAGCTGGTGCGTGGCAATGACGATGTCGACCGAGCCCTTCTCGAGGCCCGCGGCAACGGCCTCGGTCTCGCGGCCCGTGCGGAATCGCGACAGCGATTCGATCCGTACCGGCCAGTCGGCGAAGCGGTCGCTGAAATTCGCGTGGTGCTGCTGGGCGAGCAGCGTGGTCGGCACCAGCACGGCGACCTGCTTGCCGGCCTGAACCGCCGCGAAGGCAGCCCGCATCGCCACCTCGGTCTTGCCGAAACCGACGTCGCCGCAGACGATGCGGTCCATCGGCTGGTTCGACGCCATGTCCTCGAGCACCTTCTGGATGGCGTCGGCCTGGTCGGCCGTTTCCTCGAAGGGGAACGCATTGGCGAAGGCCTGGTACTCCGAGCCTGCCGAGCCGATGTTCAGGCCTTTGCGCGACTTGCGCTGGGCGTAGAGATCGAGCAGCTCCGCGGCCACGTCGCGCACTTTCTCCGCCGCGCGTCGTCGTGCGCGCGCCCACTGTTCCGTGCCGAGCTTGTGCAGCGGGGCCGACTCGGGCGACGCCCCGCTGTAGCGACTGATCATCTGCAGCGAGTGCACGGGGACGTAGAGCCGGTCGCCGTCGAGATACTCCAGCACGAGGAACTCGCCGGGCTGGCCACCAACTTCCATGACCTGCAGGCCGACGTAGCGGCCGACGCCGTACTCCTCGTGCACCACCGGGGAGCCTGCCGTCAGCGACTGCAGGTCACGAAGGATGGCATTGGGATCCGCGGCGGCCTTGCGCCGCCGGCGCTCCTGACGGGCGCGGGTGCCGAACAGCTGGGACTCCGAAAGAAGTGCCAGCGGAGGGTCTGCGATCTCCAGGCCGGCGAGTTCCGGCGCAACGGTCAGTGCCAGGCGATGGTCACCGGCAGCGAATGCCGTCCAGCCGTCGACCGCGGCCGCCCGCAGGCCGGCCCCGCGCAGCATGTCGCCCAGGACCTCGCGGCGGCCCGGCGAGTCCGCTGCAAGCAGCACGCGCCCCGGATAGTTCGAGAGGAACGCCTCGAGGGGCGCGAGCGGGCGCTCCGCGCGTGCGTCGAGCCGAAGTTCGCGGGGAGGCGCGCTGCGGAACTGCTGGGTGTCGATGCCGGCTGGGTCGGGCGCCGCGGCCGCATGGACGTCGACTCTTGGCCGAATCGCGAGGGCCCGCGCGAGTTCCGCCGGCGAAAGGAACAGCTCTGCCGGATCCAGCAACGGCCGCTCGATGTCGTGCCTGCGCTCCTCGTGGCGCGCACCAATCGCGTCCCATGCGGCGGGGGCGGCGTCTGTGCAACGTGCGATGTCGACCAGCACGGCGTCTGCCGGCAGGTAGTCGAAGAGCGTGGCCGTGGCGTCGAAGAACAGCGGCAGGTAGAACTCGATGCCAGGCGGTGCCACGCCCTCGGAGACGCCGCGGTAGACGGCGCTGCGGGTGGGGTCGCCCTCGAAGCGGGTGCGGTAGCGGCGACGGAATGCGCGCACGGCGTCCGGGTCGAGGGGCATCTCGCGGGCGGGCAGCAGCCGCAGGTCCTGCAGCGTGTCGGTCGAGCGCTGGGTCTGCGGATCGAACCGGCGGATCGCCTCGATCTGGTCGTCGAAGAGGTCGATGCGCAGGGGGGTCTCGGAGCCCATCGGGAACACGTCGAGCAGCGAGCCGCGGAGGGCAAACTCGCCAGGGGCAGCGACCTGGCTGACGCTCGCGTACCCGGCCTCCACGAGGCGCGTCCTGAACGCCTCCAGGGCCAGCGTGTCGCCCACGCGCAGCGTAAAGCTGCGCCCCGCGACGTAGGCGACGGGCGGCAGCCGCTGAAGCAGCGTGTCCAGCGTGACGAGCAACAGCCCGCGCCGCGCCCCGGGCAGTTCGGACAACGTCAGCAGCCGTTCCGAGATGATGTCCGCATGCGGCGAGAACACGTCGTAGGGCAGCACTTCCCAGTCCGGCAGCGTGAGCACGTGCAGCGACGGGCTGAAGAAGCGCAGTTCCGCCCGTCGCCGCTCCAGGCTGCGGCTGTCGGGTTCGACCACCACCCACAACCGGCGATCGACAGCCGCGGACTCGGCAAGCGCCAGCGCGACAGCGCTCCCGTCCAGCGCCTCCCAGCGCAGGCAGGGGCGGTCGGGTGTCGGGGCGGTGGGGCGAAGGATCTCCGGCATTAGGCAGCTACCTCGGGGGCGCGAGAGCTTACCGTTCCGCGCCCGGGCGCGGTATCCCCGCGCGTGCTACATTTGCGCGGGATGTTCCACCCCGTCCCGCTGTTCGTCGGCTTGCGCTACGTGCGGGCACGGACCCGGAAATTCTTCGTCTCCTTCATCACGTGGGTCTCGTTGCTCGGCGTCTGCGTGGGTGTCGCCGCGCTCATCGTGATCCTGTCGGTGATGAACGGCTTCGAGGGTGAGTTGCGCGGCCGACTGCTCGCGCTCTCGGCCCATGCGCGCGTCGTCGCCGACCCCGCCGCGGGGGCCGTGCGCCCTGACTGGCGCGCGCTGCTCGAACGCGTGGAGGCCGACGCAGCGGTACGGGGTGCCGCGCCCTACGTCGAGCTCGAGGCACTGGCCGTCCGCAGCCCGGAGATGATCCCCGTGCAGTTGCGCGGTATCGACCCCTCGCGCGAAGCCCGGGTGGCCGATGCCGCGGGCGCGCTCATCTCCGGGCGGCTCGATGCGCTGGTCGAGGGGGGGGATCTTGTCATTCTCGGCAGCGTGGTGGCCCGTCTGCTCGGGGTCCAGCCGGGTGACACGGTCACGCTGCTGGTTCCCGGCGTGGGCGAGGACGGCGCGCCCCAGCCGAGGCTGCGCGAATTCACGGTCGAGGGTCTCTTCGAGGTGGGGCTCCAGGAGCACGACGGCGTGCTCGCACTGGCGCATGTCGAGGATGTCCGCAGCCTGGCTGGCGGCGATCCGCGTGCCGAGGGGCTCAGGCTCCGCTTCGACGACGCCCTGGCGGCGCCCGGGCTGGCGCGCCGTGCGGTCGGCACGCTGCCAGCAGGCCTGCAGGTGCGCGACTGGACCGAGGATCACTCCAGCTATTTCCGCGCGATTCGCATCGAGAAGACGATGATGGCGCTGATCCTGATGCTGGTGGTCGCCGTCGCGGCGTTCAACATCGTGGCGATGCTGGTGATGGTGGTGACGGACAAGCGGACGGACATCGCGATCCTGCGCACGCTTGGCCTGTCGCCGCGCGGGGTGATGACGGCCTTCCTGGTGCAGGGGCTGGTCGTGGGTTGGGCTGGCGTGCTGCTGGGCACCGGGCTCGGGGTGTTGCTGGCCGCGAACGTCGGCGACATCGTGCCGGTGCTGGAGGGCCTGCTCGGCTTCCGGGTCATGAACCCCGACGTCTACTACATCAGCCAGATTCCCGCGGAACTTCGCTGGCACAACGTCGCGGTCATCGGTAGCGCGGCCTTGCTGATGACGGCGGCCGCCACGATCTATCCGGCGCTCAGGGCGTCGAGGATCGCACCGGCCGAAGCGCTGCGGTACGAGTGACCCCGTCTTGAACGTTCCCTACGAATGGCTGCTTGGCACCCGTTACCTGGGCTCCGCCCAGCGCCGCGGCTTCGTGTCGTTCGTCGCGCTGGTGTCGGTCGCGGGGCTCGCCCTCGGCGTGGCGGTGCTCATCGTCGTGCTCTCGGTCATGAACGGCTTCGAGCGCGAGCTGCGCTCACGCATGCTCTCGGTCACGTCGCATGCGACATTGATGGGGTTGGAGGGGGTTCTCGTGGACTGGCAGGGGGCGCGGCAGGCTGCGCTCGGGACGCCGGGGGTCACCCACGCCGTGCCCTATGTCGAGGCCCAGGCGATGCTCGCGCGCGGCCCCCGTGCGCTGGGCATCACGGTTCGGGGGATCGACCCTGACGCCGAGCGCGCCGCGGTCGGTATCGTCGATCGCGTGCGCGAGGGCAGTGCGGGGGAGCTTTCCCCTGGGTCCTGGCGCGTCATCCTAGGTTCGGCCCTGGCGCGGGAACTCGGCGTGCGGCGTGGGGATACCGTCGTGCTCATCGCGCCGCAAGGCACGGCCACACCGGAGGGCATGGTGCCTCGCATGCGGCGGATGACCGTCGCAGGCACATTCGAATCCGGAATGTATGAGTTCGACCGCGGACTCGCCCTGGTGAACATCGCTGATGCGGCCCGGCTCTATCGGCTCGGCTCTGGCGTCACCGGGATCCGGCTGGCGCTCGAGGACCCGTTTCGAGCGCCGGAGGTCGTCCGTGACCTGGCGGTTTCGCTCGGTGGCGGATTCTTCATCAGCGACTGGACCCGCAACCACGCGAACTTCTTCCGGTCGATCGAGCTGACCAAGTCCCTGATGTTCGTCATCCTGTTGATGATCGTGGGCGTGGCCGCGTTCAACATCGTTGCCACCCTGGTCATGATCGTGAAGGAGAAGCAGCCGGACGTGGCGATACTGCGCACGCTCGGCGCCGGGCCGCGCAACGTGCTGGGTGCGTTCGCGATCCAGGGGACGCTCATCGGCCTCGCGGGCACGGTGGCCGGCGCCGGGCTGGGCGTCCTCGTTGCGACCAACGTCGAGGCAATCGTCCACGGCCTCGAGGCGTTGCTCGGTGTGCAGTTCCTGGACGCACGCATGTACTTCATGAGCGACCTGCCCGCCGACGTCGACTGGCGCGATGTCGCGCAGGTTTGCGGCGTGGCATTTGCACTGTGCACGGTCGCCACCGTCTACCCGGCGTGGCGGGCGTCGCGCATACAGCCGGCGGAGGCCCTGCGCCATGACTGACCCGGGAAGCCATCCCCTCGTTGCCACGGTTCTCGATGCCCGGGACGTTCGCCGCGAGTTCCGCCAGGGGCCGGCGGTGCTGCCCGTGCTCGCCGGGATCGAACTCGGGATCGCCCGGGGCGAGCGCATTTCGATCGTCGGCGCCTCAGGCTCCGGCAAGACCACGCTGCTGCAGATCCTGGGCGGCCTCGACCGGCCGACTTCCGGAAGCGTACGCGTGGTTGGCGAGGACATTCACGCGCTCGACGAGACCGCGCGCGGCGCCCTGCGCAACCGCGCGATCGGCTTCGTGTACCAGTTCCACCATCTGCTGCCGGAGTTCACGGCGCTGGAGAACGTGGCGATGCCTCTGCTGGTCCGGCGTGTTCCGGCCCGGGAGGCACGATCGGCCGCCGGCGCGCTGCTGGAGCGCGTGGGCCTCGGCGCGAGGCTGGATCACAAGCCGCACCAGTTGTCGGGTGGTGAACGGCAACGTGCTGCGGTCGCGCGCGCGCTGGTCACGGCTCCCGCGCTCGTGCTGGCAGATGAACCCACCGGCAATCTCGACGGCCGCAATGCGGAACAGGTGTTCGAACTCCTGCTGGAGCTCAACCGCGAGCGTGGCACCAGCCTGGTGATCGTGACGCACGACCTGCGTCTCGCAGCCCGGATGGATCGGGTGCTGACCCTTCGCGACGGAATTCTGCACGAACAGGACAGATCCACCGATTGATGGGTATTGCCCGCAGTCTTATTGCTGCGGGCATGACCTTGAATCCCACGCGCAGGGCATCACGCCCGCCCGGGCTGCCCGCGGCGACGGGCTTTGCAGTGCTTGCCGGGAGTTGCGCGGCGCTGCTCGGCCCGTTCGAGCCGGGTTGGATGGCCCTGGCCATCGGGGTGGGTGGGGCCGCGCTGGCGGCGCTGCGACGCCGTCTGCTGGCTCTGGCATTCCTCGTCGGCCTGGTCGCCACGCTGTGCGTTGCCGGCGCCGAACTGGGCCGGCGCTGGCCGCCGGATGAGGGCGGCTCGCGGGTCGTGGCTGTCGTCGAGGTCGATTCGATCCCCGTCGAGCGTGCCGGTGTCCTGCAGTTCGACGGCATGATCCGCATCGAGGCTCCGAAGCGGCTGCAACGCGAGCTTCGCGCACGGATCCACTGGCGGAGCGGGGCGCCCGGAGGCCCCGCTGCTGGCGAGACCTGGCAACTCCTGCTGCGACTCGATGGCGTGCAGTCGCGCCGCAACCCGGGCGCGGCGGACCGCGAACGGTTGCTGTTCCGGGATCGCATCCACGCGCTGGGCTCGGTGGTGGCCTCGCCCCTGAATCGTCGCCTGCCGCGCAGGGTGGCCGGGCTCATTGCCTTGCGTGCGGGCATCGCGACGCTCATCCGGGACGTGGTGGCCGACCGCGATGCGGCGGCGCTCGTGGCCGGCCTCGCCGTGGGCGCGACCGGCTCGATGAGCCGCGAGCAGTGGAGGGTCTTCGGCGTCACGGGCACGACCCACCTCGTCGCGATCTCGGGATTGCACGTGACGATGTTCGCCTGGCTGGCTGCGGCCGCGGGCAGGCGGATCTGGCGATGCAGCCGCTGCCTCGCGCTGCGCGTCGATCGGGAACGCTTCGCGCTGCTCATCGGCGTCGCCGCTGCGGGCGGCTACGCTCTGCTGGCCGGCTTCGGCGTGCCGACCCAGCGCACCCTGGTCATGCTGGGCGTATGGAGTGCCTTCCGCGTCGCGGGTCGCGAGCAGGACGGGGTCAGGGTGCCGGGTCTCGCGCTCATCGCGGTGCTCACGCTGGATCCGCTCGCGCCGCTGTCCTCGGGGTTGTGGCTGTCATTCGGCGCGATGGCCGTGTTGCTGGCAGGCGACGCGCTGTCGAGGGGCGCAGAGGTTGGCACCCTGCGGCGCTGGGCGACAACGGCGCTTGCCGAGCAGTGGCGAGTCACGCTGGCGCTTGCTCCTTGCACGCTGCTGCTTTTTTCCAGCGTGCCCCTCGTCGGCCTCGCGGTAAACCTGGTCGCCATCCCGGTCTTCTCGTTTGTGCTCGTGCCGCTGGTCATCGGCTCGATGGCTGTGCTGCTCGTTTACCCGCCGCTGGGATGGGCGGGGTGGCGTGCCGCGGAGACGCTGTACCTGGCTGGCTGGCCCTGGCTGCAAGCCGCGGCTGACTGGCCCTGGGCGCAGGTCCAGGCGACACCCGGGCCGCTTGCGCTCACTGCGCTGGTGGCCGCCGTGCCCTGGCTGATGCTGCCGGCGCCGCCTTCGCTGCGAGCCGCAGCCGTCCTGGCGCTGCTGGCGCTGCCCGGGACGGGCGTGGCTCCCGCCGTGGCGCCGGGCGAGGCGCGGGTCACGATGCTGGATGCGGGCGATGGTGTGGCCGTGCTGGTGCGCACCGAGCGGCACGCGCTGCTCTACGGGACGGGTGCGGTGTATGGGGCCGGGGCATCCCGTATCGAGTCCCTCGTGCTGCCCGCGCTGCGTGCCGAGGGCGTTACCTCGCTCGACATGCTGGTGCTTGCTGCGTCCTCGGCGTACCGCGCGGAGGGTGCCGGCGCTTTGCTGGCGGCCCTGGAGGTCGAGGCAGCGCGCGCGGGCGGACGCTGGCCCGGCGCCCCGCATCCTGTCGCCGACTGCGACACCCGGGAGGCATGGCACTGGGATGGTGTCGAATTCGAAGTGAGGCCCGCCGCCGCGCCCGGTTCGGCGGCGGGCGGTACCGGCGGGGCTTCATGCGTGTTGCGAGTGCGTGCGCACGGGGGCGACGCATTGCTGCTCGCATCGCAGCTCGACGCAAGCCAATCGGCAGAGCTCGCCGGGCAGTCCGCCTCGGTGCGCGCTGCGGTGGTGCTCGCGCCACGTCGTGGCTCGCCCGCGGCGGTGACTGCCGAGCTTGCGAAAGCCATCGCGCCCCGGTGGGTGCTCGTCGGCGGTCGGGCACCGGATCCGGCCCGGCGCGATGCCATCGCGCGCGTGTGGGGGGTCGGTGCGGATCGGGTGCTGTCGCCGGCTGACGCCGGCGCGCTGAGTCTGCTGCTGCGTGGCGACGGCGTCGGGAGACCGCGGCCACCGGATGTCGGTGCCTGGTCATGGATCTGGCGCACCGGGACCCCGCCGGCTCGGCTATGATCACTCCACGTTCCCGGCTGGGCTTTCGTCGATGTGGGAAATCGTGCGGGCGGGCGGCCCGCTGATGTGGCCGATCATCCTCTGCTCCATAGCGGCGCTCGGCATACTCGTCGAGCGGCTCTGGACACTGCAGCACCGGCGGGTCATGCCCGAGGGGCTGCTCGAGAAGGTCTGGAGCGTGGTCGAGGCGGATCAGGTCACCGACAAGGTCATTGCGTCGCTGCAGCGGAACTCGCCGCTCGGGCGCGTGCTCGCGGCGGGGCTGGCCAGCCGGCACCGTCCCCGCGAGCAAATCATGGAGCGTCTCGAGGACACGGGAAGGCACGTGGTCCACGAACTCGAGCGCTTCCTGAACCCGCTCGGGACCATTGCCGGTGTCACGCCCTTGCTCGGGTTGCTCGGTACCGTCACCGGCATCATCAAGGCCTTCAATGCCATCAACGCGGGTGGCATGGGAGACCCGCGCATGCTCTCCGGCGGCATCAGCGAGGCACTGATCACCACGGCGGCCGGATTGCTCGTCGCGATACCAAGCCTGATCGCTTACCGCTACCTCCGGGGCCGCGTCGACGGCATCGTGATCGAGATGGAAAAGCGGGCGATTGCGTTGGTCGACTTCTTCGAGGCCGCCGGGAGGCAGCGCGGCGCGCCCGCCGCCCCTGAGCCCGCCCGCGAGCCATGAACCTCAAGCCGCGCCGCGCCGATGAGCCCGAGGTCAATCTCGTCTCGTTGATCGACGTCGTGCTCATGATCGTGGTTTTCTTCATGCTCTCGTCGACCTTCGTCGACGAGAACCGCCTGAAGATCCGCCTGCCTGAGGCCAGTCCCGCGCCCGTGGCGCGCGGTGCCGACGATCGGCTGGTCGTCGAGATCACTGAAACGGGTTCCTACCGTGTCAATGATGCGGAACTGGTCAATTCCAGTCCCGAGACGCTGCGGCGGGCCATCCTCCGGCTGCCGATCGGCGATCGCACGATGCCGGTCACAGTCCGGGCGGACGGGCGCGCCGCCCACCAGTCGGTGGTTACCGCGATGGACGTCATTGGGCGCATCGGGTTCCGCGAAATCAACATCGCCACGGTGCGGGCCGATGTGGCGCCTGCTCCTGCGGCGGAGCGGCGTTGAGCCAGGCCCCGGTCACTGTCGCGAATCCCGGGCAGGTCTATCGACGGCTGCTCGGCTACGCGCGGCCCCATGCGGGGATGTTCGCCATTGGCGTGCTCGGCATGACGCTTTTCGCCGCCACTGATTCCGCGCTGGCATGGCTCGTCAAGATCTTCCTGGGCGGGGCCTTCGTCGAGCCGGATCCCCGGGTGATTTGGCTGGTGCCGACCGGGGCGATCCTGCTGTTCCTGGTGCGTGGCATCGGCGACTACGTGTCGAACTACTTCCCGGGCTGGGTTGGGCGGCAGATCATCAAGGCGATGCGCGCCGAACTCTTCGCGCACTACATGCGGTTGCCCACCCGCTACCACGACGGCACGCCTTCGGCCGAGATGCTCTCGCGGCTCACCTACAACGTCGAGCTCGTGGCCGACGCGACCACCAACGCGGTCACCGTGCTGATCCGGGACACGCTGACGATCGTCGGGCTGCTGGGCATGCTGTTCTGGTTCGACTGGCAGCTCGCGGCCTTCGTCCTGGCGCTGGCTCCGCCGATCTCCTGGCTGATCCAGCATATCAATCGTTCCTTTCGCCGCTACAGCGCCCGCATCCAGGCGTCGATGGGCGACGTCACCCGGGTCACGAAGGAGGCCCTGGACGGTCATCGAGTGATCAAGTCCTTCAATGCCGAGGCGCACGAGCAGGCGGCCTTCGACGTGGCCAACGAGCGCAACCGCCACAGCAACATGCGGCTGATCTCGGCGCGCGCGCTTGCCAACCCGGTGGTGCAGCTGATCGCCGCGCTCGGGCTCGCGGGCGTGCTGTTTTTCGCCATCCGGCAGGTCTTCAGCCGGGAAATGCGCGTCGACGACTTCATGTCCTTCCTCACCGCGCTGCTGCTGATCACCGCGCCTCTGCGGCGGCTCGTCCAGGTATTCGGCCCATTGCAGCAGGGCATTGCCGCGGGTGCGAGCGTGTTCCAGGTGCTGGATACCCCAGCCGAGGACGAGGGGGGAGTCAGGCAAATCGACAGGGCGAAGGGCAGGGTGGAATTCCGCGACGTGTCGTTCGCCTACGCTCCGCAGAAGGGCGACGTTCTCTCCGGCGTGAGCTTCCGGGTCGAGCCCGGACAGACGATAGCGCTCGTCGGGAAGTCCGGCAGCGGCAAGTCGACTCTTGCCAGCCTGCTGCCTCGTCTCTACGACCCGGACCATGGCGTGGTCCTCCTTGATGACGTCGACGTCCGTGACTACCGGCGCGCGGACCTTCGGCAGCAGGTCGCGGTGGTGAGCCAGGACGTCGTGCTCTTCGACGATACGATCCGCGCGAACATCGCCTTCAATCTCGTCGAACCCGACTCTGCGGCCGTCGAGGCGGCTGCCGAGGCGGCGCATGTGCTCGACTTCGCGATGGAACTGCCCGACGGGCTCGACACGCTGGTCGGTGATCGCGGCGCGCTGCTGTCCGGTGGGCAGCGCCAGCGCATATCGATCGCCCGTGCGCTCCTCAAGGACTCGCCGGTACTCGTCCTCGACGAGGCGACCAGTGCGCTCGACACGGAGTCTGAGCGACGCATTCAGGCGGCGCTTGCCAACCTCGTTCGCAACCGGACCACACTCGTGATCGCGCATCGCCTCTCCACCATCGAGCAGGCGGACCTGATCGTCTTGCTCGACGAGGGCAGGGTAGTCGAGTCCGGCACGCACGCCGAATTGCTCGAGCGCAATGGTGCCTACGCCCAGTTGCACCGCCTGCAGTTTGCCGCCTGACGGGCCGCGCCGTGCGTCACCGACTGGAGCGCTGGCTGAATGGCGTGTGGTACGAAGGGCAGCCAGGTGCCGGTTGGCTCGCGCCGTTTTCCGCGCTCTTCCGCGTCGTCACGGCGCTCCGGCTGACGGGCTACCGCTACGGGGTGTTCAGCCGCTATCGGGCCAGTGTGCCGGTGGTCGTGGTGGGCAACCTTACGGTGGGTGGAACGGGCAAGACCCCGCTGACAGCATGGCTGGTCCAGCAGCTGGCGCAGCGGGGGATCATCGCGGGAGTGCTGACGCGCGGTTACGGGTCGTCAGGCAGGGCTCCCCGCCCGGTGGCCGACGCGGCCGACCCGCATGACGTCGGCGACGAGGCGGCACTGCTGCGCGCGCTCGTGCCAGGCCCGGTGGTCATTGCCACGGAGCGCCCTGCTGGTGCCCGATTGCTCGAGGCGCAGGGCGTGCAATTGATCGTCTGTGACGACGGATTGCAGCACTATGCACTCGCCAGGGACCTCGAGATCGTCGTGATCGACGGAGAGCGTGGCCTGGGCAATGGGCGACTGCTTCCCGCCGGCCCTCTCAGGGAGCGGGTCGAGCGGCTCGACGCCGTTGACTACGTCGTCATCCACGGCCCGGCCGCCCGTGTACCGCTGCCAATCCGTGGCGCCGAGCGCGAGCTGTGCATGACCCTGGTGCCCGGAGAGGCCCGGGCGCTGCGTGAACCGTCGCAGCGGCGGGCGCTGGCAGGCTTTCGGGAGGGGCCGGTGCACGCGGTCGCCGGCATCGGCAACCCGTCGCGGTTCTTCCGCATGCTGCGTGCGGCGGGCATAGAAGTCATGCCGCATGCCTTTCCCGATCACCACGTCTTTACGCCAGGCGACCTGGCATTCGCGGATGGCCGTCCGCTCCTGATGACGGCGAAGGATGCCGTAAAATGCCGTGCCTTCGCCGACGCGCGGATGTGGGAGGTGCCGGTGGTCGCGGCACTCTCGCCCGATGGCGGTCGTGCGCTCGTCGCGCGGGTGGCCGCGCTCGTCCCAACCTCCGCGGGGTAGACACCAATGGACTCCCGACTGCTCGAAATCCTTGCCTGCCCGCTCTGCAAGGGGCCAGTGGTGCTGCATCGCGACAAGCAAGTGCTCGTCTGCCGTGCCGACCGGCTCGCGTTTCCGGTCCGCGACGGCATACCGGTGATGCTCGAGGAGGAGGCGGCGCACCTTCAGGCGGACGACCCCTTGCTACAGCGCTGATCGCCCGTGTACCGGATCGTCATCCCGGCGCGGTTCAGCTCGTCGCGGTTGCCTGGCAAGCCGCTGCTTGCGGTCGCCGGCAAGCCCCTGCTGCATTGGGTCTATCGGGTCGCCCTTCAGACGCGGGCCCGCGAGGTCGTGATCGCCACGGATGACGAGCGCATCGCCGCGGCCGCGCGTGGTTTTGGTGCGCCGGTGCTGATGACCGCGGCATCACACGCCTCGGGTACCGATCGAATCGCCGAGGTGGCCCGGCGTCTGGGGTGGCCCGGTGACGCCATCGTGGTGAACCTGCAGGGCGACGAACCGGCGATGCCGCCCGTGCTCATCGAGGAGGTTGCGCAGTTGCTCGCAGCACATGAGGACGCCGATCTCGCCACGCTGGCCTCACCCGTGGCTGGGCTCGATGAGTACCTCGATCCCAACGTCGTGAAAGTGGTTGCCGACGCCGCGGGCCGCGCGTTGTACTTCAGCCGCGCCCCGATCCCCTGGCACCGTGACAGCGCGGTTTCCGGGGTTCCGCGGCGCTGCGACGGGGCGAGGCGGCACATCGGGCTCTATGCCTATCGGGTCGAGGCTCTGCTGCGGCTTGCGTCGCTACCGATGGTGCCGCTGGAAGATACGGAGAAACTCGAACAGCTGCGCGCGTTGTACCACGGCATGGAGATTCGCGTGGCCGATGCGTCATGCCGGCCCGGCCCGGACGTCAACACGGCCGAGGACCTTGCGCGGGCGGGCGCCGCGCTGGGTGGTTCAGGGGCCTGAGGCACGCCGGGTGCGGCTGCTCTTCGTCTGCCTGGGCAACATCTGCCGCTCGCCTACCGCCCAGGGTGTGTTCGGGCAGCTTGCAGCAACCCGATACCCAGGGCTGGTGGAGCGCGTGGATTCCGCCGGCACCGCGGCCTATCACGCCGGCGAGCCTCCTGACACGAGAACGCAGGTCGTGGCTCGAGCGCGGGGATACGAGTTGGGTGCGTTGCGGGCTCGCCAGGTGGTGCCAGCGGATTTCGCCGACTTCGACCTCGTGCTGGCGATGGATCGCGCCAACCTGCATCGCCTGCGGCAGGTTTCCGTGGCCTGCGCCGCCGGACGCGCGGAGGTCGGCCTGTTCCTCGAAATGGCGGGGCACCCCTCGCGTGACGAGGTGCCCGACCCTTATTACGGCGGCGTCGAGGGCTTCGAGGACGTCCTCGACCTCGTCGAGGACGCCTCGTTGCGCCTGCTCGCCCGTCTGGCGAACCGCGATCAGTAGTCCCTGCGTGAAGCCGGGCTGCTTCCAGAGCTCGACGGACCCGAGGACCAAACCACCTTGCTGCCAGCCGACGGGGCTGACGGAAGCGCTGAGGACGACTCTGGCTCCGCCGCAGGGGCATCATCGGCCCCGAGGGGCTCGGCGGCGGCCGGGAGCGGCTCTGTCGCGACAGTTGGCGCTTCCGCCACGCCGGGCGAAACCTCTGCCACCACCTGCAAGTCCGGGATCTCCTCGCCGGGCTCGGCGGCGGATGATGCCGGCGTGAGCTGCACATCCGGCTCTGCGGGCGTCGGCGTGTCCGCAGGCTCCGGGCTCGCGACGACCTGGGTCGAAGCCTCCTCCGGGATGGCCAGCACGGGCATCGGCTGCGTTGCGGCGGTGTCGACCTCTGTGGCGACGCTCGGCGACTCGCCTGTCCAGCTGATCATCGGTGTGACCGAATCGGCGCGTCTCGGCGGAGGGGGCGGCAGTTCGCTGGCTGAACTCTCCGGGCTGGCGGCCACGACGCCTGTTGCGACGTCGTTGTCGACGGTCTCGGGTTCGCCCGCTTCCACCTCCGGACCATTGGCTTCGACATCCTGCTCCGCGAGCACGCCGGCCCCTGGGGCCGCCGCTGCCGCGTCGCGCGCGGCACCTCCACGCCGGCCGCGCCGGCCGCGCCGGCGGCCGCGACGCTCGCCCGCTGCCTTCTGGCTCGAGGCGTCGGCGTCGCTGGAGGGGGTCGCAGCCGAGTCGCTGCCTGCGAGCTGTGCATCGGGGGCGGGGGCCGCTGCGTCCACCGTTTCGGAGGCTGCCATGGGGGAGGCTGAGACAGGCGTGTCGACATCCGACGCAATCACGGCGGGTATGGCTGCAGAGGCCGCCTGCGGAGCACTGCTTCGCTCGCGGCGACGGCTGTCCTCGCGATCGCGTCGTCGCGAACCGCCCTCGCTGGCACGGGGCTGCTCGCTCCCCCCTCGCGCAGAGGGGGCGTTCCCTGCCGGAGCGCCCGCCTGCGCGTCGCGCGAGGCTGCGGACTCGCCACGTGGACGGTCACGTTCGCCGCGGCCGCCCTCTGCACGGCGCCCGTCGCGATCACGCTCACCGCGACGGCCATCCCGATCGCCGCGCGGCCGGTCGCGATCGCGATCACGATCTCTGCCGCGACCGCGGCCACGTGCGTCACGCGGCTCGCGCTCACCGCGATCCGGTGCCGGTTCCGGTGGTGGCAGTGTCGGCACCGGGTCGCCAAAGAGCCAGATCTTCAGGCGTTGGAATACACCGAGGCGCGGCCCCTGCTGCTGGACCATGATGACCGGCGCGGGAGCCGGGGCGGGCTCGGGTGCGGCGACGATCGGCGCGGGCGTCGTCGGCAGGAAGGTGGGCACCGCAGCGGGTTCCTGGGCTGCCTTCTTCTCGCGCGTCCCCGCGGGGTCGGCGACTTGGGCGGGCGTCGGGAGGTGGTAGCTGACCTTGCGGTGCTCGGGCAGCTCGCTTTCGTCATCGCGAATGCGCCGTATGGAGTATTCGGGCGTCTCGATGTTGAGGTTGGGGACGACAACCAGGTCGACGTCGCTCTTGTCCTCGAGCGTCCGCAGCCACTCGCGCTTCTCGTTGATGAGGTAGGTGGCCACGTCCACCGGCACCTCGGCGATGACCTTGGCGGTGCGGTCCTTGCGCGCCTCCTCGCCGATCAGGCGAAGGATCGCGAGGGCCATCGACTCGACGGTGCGGATGCTGCCGATGCCCTGGCATCGCGGGCACACGGTGTGGCTGGAGTCGCCGAGTGAGGGCCGCAGGCGCTGGCGCGACATCTCGAGCAGGCCGAAGCGCGACAGGCGGCCGATCTGGATCCGGGCGCGGTCCATCTTCATGGCCTCGCGCAGCCGTTCCTCCACGGCACGCTGGTTCTTCGACTCCTCCATGTCGATGAAGTCGATGACGATCAGGCCGCCGATGTCGCGGATGCGCAACTGCCGCGCGATCTCGTCCGCCGCCTCGAGGTTGGTGTTGGTGGCCGTCGTCTCGATGTCGGATCCGCGTGTCGCGCGCGCGGAGTTGATATCGATCGAGACCAGCGCCTCGGTGTAGTCGATGACGATCGAGCCGCCCGAGGGCAGGTTGACCTTGTGCGCGTAGGCCGATTCGATCTGGCTCTCGATCTGGAAGCGGGTGAACAGCGGGATGTCGTCGCTGTACATCTTCAGCCGGCGCCCGCCCTCATTGGGCATGAACCGCTGCATGTACTCCTGGGCGATGCCGAACGAATTCGGTTCATCGACCAGGACTTCGCCGATGTCCTCCGAGAAATAATCCCGCAGCGCCCGGGTGACCGGGTCGCTCTCGCGATACACGAGGAAGGGCGAGGGCCGCGACAGCACGGCCTTGACGATCTCGTCCCACTGGATCTTGAGGTTGTCGAGGTCCCATTGCAGTTCCTCGACCGCGCGCCCGACGCCCGCGGTACGGACGATGGCGCCCATGCCGTCCGGAACCTTCAGGGCGTCCATGACCTGACGCATCTGGTCGCGATCCTCGCCCTCGATGCGCCGACTGACACCGCCCGCACGCGGGTTGTTCGGCATCAGCACGAGGAAGCGGCCCGCGAGCGAGATGAAGGTGGTCAGGGCCGCGCCCTTGTTGCCACGCTCCTCTTTCTCCACCTGAACGACGATGTCCTGGCCCTCCTGCAGGACCTCACGCATGTTGATGCGCGGGCCGGAAGGGTTCTTCAGGAAGTACTCGCGGGAGATCTCCTTGAGCGGCAGGAATCCGTGCCGCTCGGCGCCGTAGTCGATGAAGCAGGCTTCGAGCGAGGGCTCGATTCGCGAGATGCGCCCCTTGTAGACGTTAGCCTTCTTCTGCTCGCGCGACGGCAGTTCGATCGACAGGTCGTAGAGCTTTTGCCCGTCAACCAGCGCGACACGCAGTTCTTCCTGCTGTGTCGCATTCACCAACATTCTCTTCATGGCCCCTTTGTTCTCCGGAGTGGGGCCGTCAGCACTGCGGCGGTTGTCCTCTCAGGACTTGGCCCGGCGCGCTGGCCTGTGCCAGGGGCGGGCGGGCAGAACCAGCAAGGCGGAACCGGCGGCGAACTCGACGAGGGATCTTTTCGTTCTCATCTCTGTAGGGTTCGTCCCGGACTGTGCCGACCTCTGAAGCGATCAGCACGCTTCGCGCATCGGCACTCTCAAACCTTCTGTGGTGTCTGTATTCCGACGGCGCGTCGGGGAGTCTTTCGGACTCAACGCCGATCGCGGCGGCTGTCGGCCGTACTTCGATGGCCTCGTTGCCGAGGACCAACTAACATGCAGCGCCTGCACGCGCAGGGGCGAATACGCCTCAATTGCGTCACGGCGCCGCGCTACTGTCTGCCGCGGCCCGCACGCCTGCGCGTGCCCAACCTTCGGCGACCTTGGAATAATATGGCAAAGCCACTTGAAAAACAACGCGTTACAGGTGGCGAAGCGACTCAAATAGTGCGCCATGTCGCGATTTCGGAGGACGACGCCGGGGTTCGTCTCGACAAGTTCCTTGCGCGCGCCTACCCCCAAGTGCCGCGTTCTCGCCTGTTCCGCATCGTCCGCAAGGGGGAGGTGCGGGTCAACGGCAAGCGCGCCGCGGTCGACCAGCGTCTGTCGCTGGGTGACGACGTGCGGCTGCCGCCGGTGCGACCCGAGGCGCCGCAGCATGAGGCCTCGCCCACCGGGGGTCCCGACTCGAGCCGCAGCACCTCCGCCGCGCCTGCCCCGCGGGTGCCCAGGTCGCTGGTCGACGCCATTGCCGCCTGTGTGATCCACCAGGACGAGCGCCTGCTGGTGCTGAACAAGCCCGCGGGTGTCGCCGTCCACGGGGGCAGCGGGATCAGTTTCGGCGTGATCGAGGCCCTGCGTGCCGGCCGCCCGGACGAGCGTGACTCGCTCGAGCTCGTGCACCGGCTCGATCGCGACACCAGCGGAGTGCTGCTAGTGGCGCGCAAGCCGGCTGTCCTGCGGACCCTGCATGCCGTGCTCCGCGAAGGCGAGGGGCTGGAGAAGCGCTATCTCACTCTGGTCCGCGGGAGCTGGCAGCTCGGGCGCAAGCGCATCGACGCGCCGCTGCGTACCGACCTGCGACAGGGGGGCGAGCGCACGGTGCGGGTGCAGGCCGGCGGCAAGTCTTCCATCAGTGATTTTCGGCCCGTGCAGTTCTTCGGCAAGCTTGCGACGCTCATGGAGGTGTCCATCCTCACGGGCCGCACGCACCAGATCCGCGTGCATGCCGCCTACGCGGGCCATCCGGTAGCGGGTGACGAGAAGTACGGTGACCCGGCGTTCAACGACGAGATGGCGGCGATCGGCCTGAAGCGCATGTTCCTGCATGCTTCGAGCCTGTCGTTCACATGGCCGGATCGTGGTACGGAGTTCAGCGTGAACGCGCCGCTGCCCCCGGAACTCGCCGTGGTGATCGACGCTATCGTGCCGGCATCGCGCCGGCGCGGCGGAGGGCGGCGGCCAGCCAGATGAGCGGAAGGCCCTGGATTGCAGCGGGGTCGTGGGTCTCGAAGGACGCCAGCAGCGTCACGCCAAGGGCCTCGCACTTGAAGCCCCCGGCGCAATCGAGCGCGGGTTCGGCCTCGACGTAGGCGTCGATCTCGCCCGCGCCAAGCCTGCGGAAACCGCAGTGCGTGTCGTCGACATGTTGATCGAAAACCCCGGCATCCACACCGACGAGTGCCACGGCGGTATGGAATGTCGCCGTCCTGCCCGACAGGCATGCCAGCATCGCGCGGTGGCGGTCCGGCGTGCCCGGCTTGCCCAGCACATGGTCGCCCAGCGCGCACACCTGGTCCGATCCGATCACGAGGGCGTCCGGATGGCGCATCGCGACTGCCCTGGCCTTGGCGAGAGCGAGCCGTTCTGCGAGTGCGCGGGGTGCTTCGCCCGCCATGCGCGACTCGTCGACATTAGGTGGCTCGATCTCGAAGGGCAGGCGCAGACGCGCCAGCAACTCGCGCCGGTAGCGGGAGGTCGAGGCGAGCCAGATCGGGCGCGTGGGGGAGGGGCGTTTTTCGGTCACAGAAACAAGAGCTTAGGGTGTGCGCAGGCTTTGACTCGGCCTACGGTCGCGCCTATTATACGCGCCCCATGCCGGCGGACTGGTCTCGCGCAGTCGATATCGAGCGCCTCGCCGACGCCGGGGAGCGTATCGATTTCGACACTCGCCTCGACGTCTTTCCCAGACTGGCAGGCGAACTGGCCGATGGGTCAGGTCGTGCAGTCGGTCACGTAGAGATGTCGCGTGAGCGGGGCCAGCCTGTCGCCGCGGTATGCGTCGAGGCGGTCGTGCCGCTCGTCTGCCAGCGGTGTCTCGGGCCGGTCAGGATCGAGGTGCTCAGCAACGCCCGCGTGGCGCTGGTCGCCAACCTCGACGTCGCCGACCGGCTCGACTCCAGCGTCGAGCCGGTGGTGGTCGAAGGCGGCCGGGTCGCGTTGCGCGACCTGGTCGAGGAGGAGTTGCTGCTCGCGGTGCCGCTGGTGCCGCGGCACGATGACGAGACAGAGTGTGTGCCGGGTGAAGCCGTCGAGGCGGCACCCGGCGCGCCGTCCACGGACCCGGTCGAGACGGGCCCCGCGGACACGCAGAAGCCGTTTGCGGGGCTGGGCGAGCTCCTGAAACGGGGCCCGTAGCCCGATCGCCAGCGAAGAGATCATCAGGAGCACAGAATGCCCGTCCAGAAAAGCCGCAAGACGCCGTCCAAGCGCGGCATGCACCGTTCGCACGACTCCCTCGCCAAGCCTGCGCTGTCGGTGGATCCGCAGTCGGGTGAGACGCACTTCCGTCATCGCATCACGCCCGACGGTTTCTACCGCGGCAAGCGCGTGATCGAGAAGTCCGCGGAAGACGACGCCGCGCAGTAGCGATTCAGGGGCGGGGCCCAAGTCGAATTCCTGGCGCCCCCCGCCTCGTCGACGCATGCCTGTCATTGCACTCGACGTCATGAGCGGTGACGTCGGCGCCAGCGCCGGCGTGCCTGCGGCGGCGCTGGCCCTTCGACGCGACCCCTCCCTGCGCCTCCTCGCCGTCGGTCGCCCCGACGTGATCGAGGGTGAACTCGCCAGGTGGCGGGCCGAAGATCGCGCCCGCAGCGGCGGCCGGGGCGAGGACTCGTGGCGGTCCCGCCTCGAACTCGTGCCGGCGTCCGAGGTGGTCGCGATGACCGACGCGCCCCGCGATGCCATCCGACGGAAGAAGGATTCGTCGATGCGCGTCGCCGTTGACCTGGTGCGCGACGGGCGCGCTGATGGTGCCGTCAGCGCCGGCAATACCGGGGCCCTTACCGCGATTTCCCACTTCGTCCTGAAGTGCATGCCCCCGGTCGAGCGCGCGCCGATCATGTCGGCAGTACCGAACAAGCGGGGCTTCACCCACATGCTCGACCTTGGCGCCAACACGCGCGCCACGCCTTCCCAGCTCGACCAGTTCGCCGTGATGGGCTCGATCGTGGCGCGCAGCGTGCACGGTCTCGAATCGCCACGCGTCGGCCTCCTCAACATCGGCGAGGAGGAGACCAAGGGCCATGAACTCGTGCAGGAGGCCCACGCGCTGTTGCGGCTGCGCCGGGAGCGTGGATTCGGCGGCGAGCACCTCAACTACATCGGTTTCGTCGAGGGCCACGACATCTTCGGGGGCGAGGTGGACGTGGTGGTAACCGACGGCTTCACCGGCAACGTGGCGCTGAAGACAATGGAAGGCGTTGCGAGCCTCATCACCTCGCGCCTGCGCGCCGAGTTCGACTCGAGCCCGTTGAGCCGGCTGTCTGGGCTGGTGGCGCGCCCCGTGCTCAGGAGAGTGGCCGGTTCGCTGGATCCGCGGCGATTCAACGGCGCGGTCATGGTGGGCTTGAACGGTGTCGTGGTAAAAAGCCACGGCCGCGCCGATCAGGAGGCGCTGGCGCGAGCCGTGTCGATCGCGAGCGTTGCCGTTGAGCGAGGCCTCGTCGGCCACGTGGCGCAGGCGCTCGGTGCTGCACAATGACCCAGATGGAGCAAGCCGCTTGAAGTACTCGCGGATCATCGGCACCGGCAGTCACCTGCCCGAGCGCGTGCTCACCAACGCCGATCTCGAGCGCATGGTCGAGACCTCGGACCAGTGGATCGTGGAGCGCACCGGCATCCGCCAGCGCCATATCGCCGCGGAAGGCGAGACGACCGTGGACCTCGCGGTCGTGGCTGCGCGCCGCGCCATGGATGCGGCAGGGGTTGCGCCGCGCGACATCGACCTGATCGTCTTCGGTACGACGACCCCGGACCAGGTGTTCCCCAACTGCGGCGCGATCCTGCAGGACCGCCTGGGTATCCGCGGCTGCCCGGCGTTCGCCGTCGAGGCGGCGTGCAGCGGCTTCATCTTCGCGCTCTCTACGGCCGACAAGTTCGTGCGGCTTGGCGACGCCAAGTGCGCACTGGTCGTGGGTGCGGAAACCCTGAGCCGAATCGTCGACTGGACCGATCGTGGGACGGCAATCCTGTTCGGCGACGGTGCCGGTGCGGTTGTTCTCAAGGCCGACGATTCACCGGGCATCATCTCGACGCACCTGCACACCGACGGGTGTTATCGGGACCTGCTGTACTGCCCGGTCGGGCCCTCCAAGGGCTTTGCGCCGGATCCCGACGGGCGGGTGCCGATGTTCATCCGCATGAGCGGCAACGAGGTGTTCAAGATCGCGGTGCGCTCGCTCGGCTCGATCGTCGACGAAACGCTCGCTGCAAACGGCCTGGACAAGTCCGCGGTCGACTGGCTCGTGCCGCACCAGGCGAATATCCGCATCATCGAAGCCACGGCGCGCAAGCTCGACATGCCGATGGAGCGGGTCATCGTGACGGTCCAGGACCACGGCAACACCTCGGCCGCGTCGGTGCCGCTGGCGCTCGACACGGGAGTCCGCGACGGGCGCATCAAGCCGGGCGATCTCGTGCTGCTCGAGGCCTTTGGCGGCGGCATGACCTGGGGCTCCGCGCTGGTTCGCTTCTAGGCATCCAGCCGAGGCATAGCATCCAGCCGCGGCATAAAAAAAACGCCGCGCGGTTGCGCGGCGTCTTGAACGGCCCGGGGTGCCCCGGGCCGCATCGATCGGTCCCGATTACTTCGAGATCGAGCGCTTGAACATCCGGTCGATCTTCTCGTTGGTGGCGTCGCAGCAGGACTGGCTGGCCTGGGCGGCAGCGAGGGCCTGGTTGGCGGCGCTCTGCGCACCGCTGGCAGCCTGCGAGGCGGCGGAGGCGGCGCTGTTCGCGGCGTCGGCGGCGCTCTTGGCGGCGGCGGCCTGCGACTGGAGGCTGGCGACCTGGGTCTTCAGGCCGTCGATCTGGGCCTGCAGCGGCTTGAGGTCGGTGCAACCGGTGAGGGCGACGACCGCGGCCACGGCGGCGATCTTGACGATGGTGGTCTTCATGGAGTGACTTCCTCTGGATGATTTGCTTCGGTCAGGCGCACCGGGACTAGCCGTGCAGGATGGCCCCCATGCTTCGGGGCGTAACTGCACCAAATCCCTGTGTCGAATGCAACCATAATCTTAGCCGAAAGTCGCCCGTTGGTGCAGGCAAAGCGCCCCGTTGCGGGCAGTATTCAGCGCTTTCGAAGCACGAACTGGTGATTCCGCAGGCGGATGGTCTCCGCGGCATCACCTGCACGGAACTCGTCGACGGCGCGGGTGACCCCGTGATCCCAGATGCCGCGCCGGTCGTAGTCGTCGCCGGCGATGAAGCCACCCTGCTTCAGCTTCGGGAAGAAGGCGTGAAGATCCCGCTTCACGTCGTCGTAGAAGTGACTGGCATCGACGTAGATCCAGTCGAAATGCGCGTCTGGGAAGATCGGGGCGGCCTCGTGCGACAGGGTGCGGTGCAGGATCACGCGGCCCGATGCGATCTCCTTGGCGAAGCGTTTCTGCACCAGCTGGTACTGGTTCTCGAGGGCCGTGCTGGCCGCTTCCTTGGAGCCGAAGTCCTGGGTCGGGCCGTCGTAGAGAGAGCCGTCCTCACGCGTGAACCACGGGTCGACGAGGTGCAGCGTGCGCGGTTCGTTGAGCGCCAGGATCCGCTCCGAAAAATCGCCGTCGAACACGCCGACCTCGATGACCACGCCGCCGCGCGGCACGATGTCGAAGATGAAGTCGCGCTTGGCGGCGCGCCTGGCAGTCGAGGAGAACACGCGTTCGATCCAGCGTCGCCCCGGCAGCCCCGGTGCAGGTCGGTACATGGCAGCCTCGTCATCGCACGATAAGGCCGGTATTGTCCTACGGCAGGAGCGTCCGCGCACCGGTTTCCCGCCGCCGCCGCCTCCCGCGACGGAGAGTCTGCCTTGTCCGAAACCGCGCCCAAAGTGCTGTTCGTGCCTGTCAGCGGCCCCAGCGGCATGGGCGAGTTCGCGCGCGCGCGCAGCATCGCCGATGCGCTCGTGGCCCGTTGGCCCGGGGTGGAGACGCACTTCGTGCTGCACCGCGACGCCCCGTATGCACGCGGTTTCCACCACCCCGTCACGCTGGTCCCGGCATCACCGACGCTGTGCACGACGGAAGTGGTCGAGACCATTCGCCGGCTCCGACCCGGGGTGGTCTGCTTCGACAATGCCGGGCGCACGGGGGCGCTGCGCGCCGCGCGTGGCGTCGGTGCGCGGGTCGTCTACGTCAGCTCGCGGGGGCGCCAGCGCTACAAGGCGTTCAGGCTGCGCTGGATGCGCCTGCTCGATGCGCACTGGATCTCCTACCCCGAGATGGTGGCGGGGGCGCCGTCCAGCCTCGAGCGCCTGAAGATGCGGGTGCTGGGCGGCCCCGAGCTGCGATTCCTCGATGCCGTGCTGCCGGCACCGGACGAAGCCGCCGCGGACCGCCTGCTCGAGGGTCTCGGCGATCCCGACGTGCTGGTCGTGCCCGGGGGAGGCAGCCAGTTCCATGACTCCGCCATGACACCGGCCCAATTCGGGCTCTGGGGCAGGACGCTCGCGGAGCGCGGTCGCCGTGTTGTCTTCGTGGCGGGCCCGTCCTTCACCGCGGAGCTCGGCACCGCGCCTGCGCTGCGGCTGGTGAGGGGCGTCGGAGGCGCAGCGCTGATGGCCCTGCTGCGTCGCAGTGCAATCGTGCTGGTCAATGGGGGCGACACCTTGCTGCAGGCGCTGGCCCTGGGGCGTCCCTGCGTGGCTGTGCCGATTGCCGGAGACCAGGCGCAGCGCATCGCCCGGTGCGCGGCCCTGGGCGGCGTGATCGCACCGGAGGTTGCCGGCGTCGAACTCGCTTGCGAGTCGTTGCTCGCCAATCCCGCTGCTCGCGTCGAGTTGCAGGGGCGCGCCGTCGCGCTGGGTTTGCGCGACGCGATGCCCGGAATCCTCGCCACCATGGGCGGCTGGCTCGGGCTCGATGCCTCCGGCGGAGATGCGCGCTAGCTGGCCTAGCTAGCGGGCGGTTCGTCGCGCACGCGCGGCGACGAGCTCGCGGTAGGCGTCGACCGTGCCGGCTACCACGGCCGGCAGGTGGTAGGCAGAGAGGTCATGCTGAAGCCGCGATGGCCGGGCGGCGGCAAGTTGACGCAGCGCGGCGGTCATCGCCGCAGTGTCCTCGAGCGGAACCAGCGTCCCGGGGTAGCGGGCGAGTATCTCGCTGGGACCCTGTGTGCGCGTGGCAAGCACCGGCGTGCCGGCGTCCAGCGCCTCGAACAGCACCCGGCCCAGCGGCTCGCTGCGGGAGGGGCTCACGAACAGGTCGAAGGCCTGGTAGAAATCCTTTGCGTCGCTGCGAAACCCGAGAAATCGAACGGGCAGGCCGCGTGAGAGTGCCTCGAGTTCCTTGCGTTCACGCCCTTCACCGACCAGCGCGAGGCGTGTCCCGGGCAGCGCCGCCTCGCGGAACGCGCGGATCAGCAGGTCGAAACCCTTGGAGCGGGCCATACGGCCGACGCCGCCGATCAGGAATTCCCCTGGTGCGGCGCCTGCTTCGGCACGCAGTGCCGCGATCCGTTCCGGCCCCAGCCGCGGATGGGGCACGAGCGATTCGTTGATGTCGAACACGCGCCCCGGATAGCCCGCGAGATCGCGCTTCTGCCACTGCGCGATGACGATCAGGCCATCCATCTGCAGGAAGTGTGGGCCGTTGACCCACATGTGCAGCGTCGCGACCGTCGCGCACGATGGACGCAGGCGCGCGACGAGTCGCGTGCTCTTGCGCAGGTGGGTGTGGATGACCTCGGGCGAGAACTCGCGTATTGCCCGCGCGAGGCCCGGTCCCGGGAACCAGTTCCCGGCCTGGCGCAGCTGCACGCGTGGGTCGAGATGGTCGACGATCGATGCGCCACCAGGGCCCCGGTGCCCTCTGCGCACCACGAGCATGACCTCGTGCGATCCGCACAGCGCGTTGCACATCTCCGCGGTGGCGCGCTCGGTGCCGGCAAAGCCGCTGGAGAGGATGGCGTGCAGGATTCGCATCGTGCGTTGGGGTCCTGTGGGGGGCGGGGTTCGGGTGACTTGCCGCTCAGCGCGATCCGAGTATGGCGCGCGCGGCGTTGCTGCCCGGCAGGCCGGTCACTCCGCCGCCGGGGTGGGCGCCAGAGCCGCAAAGGTACAGGCCTGCAACGGGCGTCCGGTAGTCGCCGTAGCCGAGCGCGGGGCGGGCCGCCCACAGCTGGTCGAGGCCCAGGGCGCCGTGGAAGATGTCGCCGCCGGCGAGCCCGAGGCGCTGCTCGAGGTCGTGGGGCGACAGCGCCGACTGGCCCACCACGCTGGCGCGGAAGCCTGGGGCATGCCGCTCGACAGTGTCGAGGATCAGCGTGGCGGCGGACTCGCGCTCTCCGGGGTCCTCCCAGCTTCGGCCCTTGGGAAGCTGGTAGTCGAAGTGCTGGCAGAACAGGCTTGCGACGTGTGCGCCGGGGGGCGCCAGCGAGTCGTCGAGCGTGGACGGGATCAGCATCTCGACGATCGGCTCGCGTGAACTTCCGTGCAGGCGTGCCTCGGCGTGGGCCCGGTCCATGTAGGCCAGCGAGGGCGCGATGATGATCCCGGCACCGAGGTGGGAGTCGCCGCCGCGCGCCGGCGCCGCGGTGAAGCCAGGCAGCCGCGACAGCGCGACGTTCATGCGGAAGGTGGCGGACCCGACCCTGAAGCGCTCGATGTGCGCGCGGAAGTCTTCCGGCAGGTCGGCGGCGGCGAGCAGGCCGAGGAACAGCGGTCTCGGTCCGAGGTTGGCGGCGATGCGAGCGGCCGTGACGACGCGCCCGTCGGCGAGCTCGACGCCGAGGGCGCGTGTGCGGCCCTGGCTGCGCTCCGTGACGATGCGCTGCACCGGCGTGCCGCATTCGATGTGCACCCCGAGCCTGCGTGCCTCGGCTGCCATCGCCTGCGTGATCGCGCCCATGCCGCCGATGGCGTGGCCCCAGCGCCCCGGCTTGCCGTTGACCTCGCCGAAGGCGTGGTGCAGCAGCACGTAGGCGCTGCCCGGCGTGTATGGGCTCGCGTAGTTGCCGACCACGGCGTCGAAGCCGTAGAGCGCCTTCAGCGGCTCCGACTCGAACCAGTAGTCGAGGATCTCGCCGGCACTGCGCGTGAAGATCTCGTGCACCTGGCGTTGCGCCGCCAGCGGCAGCGCGCGCAGCGCGCGACCGATGCGCAGCGCCTCCCACAGGTCACGACCGCGGCGCAGGTCGGTCGGCGGTGCACGCCGCAGCAGGCTGCGCAGCAGTGCGACGGCGCGGTCGAGCATCGCCCAGTACTGCGGCAGACGGTCGGCGTCGCGGCGGCTGAAACGGCGGGCCTCGCCGATCGTGTCGGCAGGCTCGGGGCCGGCGCAGAACGCGTCGCCGCCCGGCAGCGGCAGGAAGTTCTGCATCGGCCGCTCGACGATACGCAATCCATGTTCCGCGAGTCGCAGGTCTGCGATCACCTGGGGATCGAGCAGGCTCACGGTGTAGCTGGCAGTGGAATTGCGGAAGCCCGGCGCGAACTCCTCGGTGACCGCCGCGCCGCCGACCATCTCACGCCGTTCGAAGACCCCGACCCGCAGGCCGGCGCGCGCCAGGTAGGCCGCGCAGGTCAGGCCGTTGTGCCCCGCGCCGATCACGATGGCATCGAATGCGGGAGAGGGGGGCTTGCGGCTGGATGAATGCACAGGTACTGTATGAATCAACAGAGGTGAACCATGTCCGACCTGACTCCCCGCCAGACCGAGATCCTTCGCCTGATCCAGCGTGCCATCGCCGAGACCGGCATGCCGCCCACCCGCGCCGAAATCGCGCAGGAACTCGGGTTCCGCTCGGCCAACGCTGCCGAGGAGCACCTGCGTGCACTCGCCCGCAAGGGCGTCATCGCACTGGTGCCCGGGGCGTCGCGCGGCATCCAGCTCAAGGACACCCTGCGCGAGCAGCTCGGTCTGCCGCTCATCGGCCGGGTCGCCGCCGGCAAGCCCATTCTCGCAGAAGAAAACATCGAGTCGCGCTTCAACATCGACCCGGACATCTTCTCGCCTAGGCCTCACTACCTCCTGAAGGTCACCGGCATGTCCATGAAGGACGCCGGCATCCTCGACGGCGACCTCGTGGCCGTGCACCGCACCCCCGAAGTACGCAACCGGCAGATCATCGTCGCGCGCCTCGAGAACGAAGTCACCGTCAAGCGCTATCGGCAGGAAGGGCCGATGGTCTGGCTGTTGCCCGAGAACCCCGATTTCGAGCCCATCAAGGTCAACGTCCGCGAGGAGCCGCTGATCATCGAGGGTGTCGTCGTCGGCGTGCTGCGCCGTGGCAAGACCCAGCTCGGCCTCATGTAACACACCGCCTGACGCGGCCCGAGCCGCAGAGGTTTCAACATGTCGACCTTCGAACTGCGCCCGCCGCCGGGCGCACGGGATCCTTTTGTTCCGCGCAAGGCTGCGCGTCCCTCCGCAGGTCGCGCCGCACCACGCGCAAGCCTGCAACGCTACAGCTGTCCCTGTGGTTGTGGCCGCAGCCGCTGGTTCACCCAGCCGCGCGTGCCGCGAAGCAGCTTGCGCCTTGCCGGGGCGCCATCGTCCGCACCATCCACGGTGGCTGCTCCGCACACGAAGCCTGCATCGTGACTGCGCCACGCTGTTTTCGTCATCCTGGTCGCATTCTGCATCCCTGCCATTCCTACCGTGTCTGCAGGCAAGGCGCATTCAATCGAACGGCTGCTCGAGCATCCGGCCATCTGGCGTGGTCGAAGCACCGCGCCCACCGACACGCTCGCCACGGGCTACGCTGAACTCGACTCCGCGTTGCCAGGCGGAGGCTGGCCCCTGAGCGGACTCGTCGAGATCCTTACGCCTCGCCCCGGCCTCGGCGAACTGTGCCTGCTCGTTCCACTGTTGCGCAGGCTCGGTCGGCAGTCGCCGCCACGTTGGGTCGCCTGGATCGCGCCGCCCTTCGAACCCTACGCTCCGGCGCTGGCGGGGCAGGGCGTGCCGCCCGAGCGGCAGCTCGTCGTGCGCGCGCCGGCATCGCCCTGGGCCATGGAACTGGCGCTCGATTCCGGGGCCTGCGCCGCGGCGCTGGGTTGGGCGGATCGCGTGCCGTCCCAGGCTCTGCGCCGGCTGCAGCTCGCCACGCAGCGCGGACGCACGCCCGGTTTCCTGTTCCGCCCGATCGACGCCCTGCGCGAAGCTTCGCCTGCGCAGCTGCGCCTCGTGCTCGAGCCATTGCCGCCCGGCAGCCGTGCCTGCGGTGCCTGCGTGCGGCTGGCCAAGAGCCGCGGCGGCGCGCGCGCGCCGGTCGTGCTGCACTGGCCGGGGGCTGGCGTGGAGACCGGGTCCGATGCGCCGGCGTGAGCGTGCCGCTGCCGGGGGCCGCGTCTTCCGCCGCACGGGGCGCGCGGACGGCACGGTGGCGCACGCGCCCCCGGCCTGGCCTGCGCCGCGCCAGGTGGCGCAGGTCGTTCCGGTCGGGCCGCCGTCGGTGCAGGGCGAACTCGCCTTGCAGGAGCCAGCATCCGCGGCGGGCGCCGCGCAGGGCGCTGTCGCCGTCGGTGAGGCCTGGGCTGCCCTCTGGCTGCCGCTGCTGATGCTCGAAGCGCCGGCCTGGCCGCGTTCCAGCAGCGTCCCGTCGGCCCGGTCCGCCGCCCGTGTCGTGCTGCAGCCCGGAGTCACGCTGCCGAAAGTGCTCGCGGCAAATGCCGCGGCGCGCGAGCGGGGCGTGCGGCCCGGCTTCACGCTGCCGGCCGCGCTCGCGCTGGAGCCCACGCTCGAGGCGCTGCCGCGCGACCTGCGTCGCGAGCGGCGTCTGCTGCGGCGGCTCGGCGAAGTCGCCCTGGATTTCACGCCGCGCGTGAGTCTCGAGCCGCCCGACGGCCTGCTGCTCGAACTGCGCGGCAGCTTTGCGCTGTTCGGTGGGCCGCAGGCGCTGGCGCAGCAGCTGCTCGAGCGCGGCGGCGCACTCGGCGTCACGCCGCTGCTGGCGATGGCGCCCACGCCACTTGCGGCGCTGGCGCTGGTGCGCGCCGCCGGCGCACGTGCCGGCCAGCCCGTGCCGGTCGTCGAGGCCGACCGCCTCGCCGGCACGCTGGCGTCGTTGCCGCTGGCGGTGCTGCGCTGGCCCGATGAGACCATCGAGCGGCTCGGTGCCGTCGGCGTCGCGACGCTCGGCGAGGCGCTGCGCCTGCCGCGCGCGGGGTTCGCGCGCCGGTTCGGCGTGGCGGCCCTGGAGTCGCTGGACCGGCTCGTCGGTCGCCGCCCGGATCCGCGCCACGCCTTCCGGCGCCGCGAGCGCTTCCAGGCGCGCTGCGAGCCGTCGTACGAGCTGTCCGCGCACGACGCCATCCTGCGCCAGCTCGACCCCCTGCTAGGCGAGCTCGAGGTCTTCCTGCGTCGCCGCCAGTCCGCCGTCAGTACGCTGGAACTGCGGCTGCAGCATCGTCCGAATCTTGCGGTGCCCGCCTGCACCCGGGTCGTGCTGCGGCTCGCCGCGCCGGAGTTCGCGGCGGCGTGCTTCGCGCCGCTGCTGGCGGAGCGGCTCGCCAGGGTCGTGCTGCCGGCGCCCGTCGTGCGCTGCGTGCTGCGCGGCGGCGAACTGCAGCCCCGGGTGGCCCGCAGCGAGCCGGTCTGGCAGCCGGGCGAGCACGGCGGCGGTGCGCCGGCCGCCGCGCCGGCCTTCATCGAGCGCCTGCGCGCGCGCCTCGGAATCGACGCGGTCTACGGCCTGCGCGACGTGGCGGAGCACCGACCCGAGCGCGCGTGGCGCGTGGCCGACCCGGCGCTGTCCGACGCCGCCGTCGGGGCAGACCTCCAGCCTCACCCTCCGTCGGCGCGGCCGCTGTGGCTGCTGCCGGCGCCGCGGCCATTGCCGGACGCGCCGCGGGCCCTGCGCCTGCTCGAGGGCCCGGAGCGCATCGAGAGCGGCTGGTGGGACGACGGCGACGTCGCGCGCGACTACTACGTCGCGCTCGACCGCGACGGCGCGCGGCTGTGGGTGTTCCGCGAGCGCCGCGCGCCGCACGGCTGGTGGCTGCACGGCGTGTTCGGCTAGGCGCGGGGCGCCCCGTCACTCCAGGTCGTAGGTCTCGCGCAGCGTCTGCATCAGCCGGTCGTTCGCCGCCTTGTAGCGCACCAGGAAGAGCTCGCGCGTCGAGCGGAACACCAGCCGCAGGTGCTCGGCCGTATTTGCCGCGAGTTCCCGGTCGAAGGTCTCGGGCTTCAGTATCCGCGGAGCCCCCCCGCGGGTCATCTCGGCGGTGATCGGAAACATGTCCAACAAGGGTTTCCGGGATCCATCCACGGTCCGCATGAACCAGGGCATGTCGTAATGCGGTCCCATCGTCGCCTGCCACGAAGCCATGAGGTCCCTCTCGCGCTCCTGGCGTTCGCGGAAGCGTCGCGTCGCGACCATCAGGTCGCCGATCTGCGCCTGCAGGCGATCGTCGCGGAAGTAGCGCAACGACCCCGAATTGACGAGCTGCTCGAGCACGCCATCGTTCGGTGCGAAGGTGACCGGCGACTGCACGACGAGTGCGCCCGTGTAGTCGCTGATGAAGGACAACGGCGGGTTCTGCAGGTCGACTGTCGGCACCGCCGCGGCGAAGTCTCCCAGCCAGCGCTCCTTTCGCCCGCGGTTCGCCAGCGCCGCCTCGAGCGCGGCGTCGTTGGCCTGCAGTTCCGCGTAGAGGTTGCGCGCGAGCTGCCCGGCCCGCTCCGATTCGATGTAGTGCTCGAGCGCGTATTCGCCGAGAGAGCCGAGGAACACGGCGAGGAACAGCATGAAGAATTCGCGCCAACGGAAGCCGCGGCGTTCCTTGCCCTCTTCGTGAGAGTGATGGTGGACTTCCACGTGGGGTGCCTCCTCGGTGGCGGGGGCGGTGCCGCTCCCGGCATCGCTGGCCGGCGAGGGGGCCACCGCATCGGCCGGTGCCGGCGTGCGCGGTGTCTCCGCGTTCATCAGGCTCTCCCCCCCATGGCGTCGAGATATACCACAACGAAAGCTTGCCTCGCCGCATGAGGCTGTATATAAAAACAGTATCATGGAACACACCCCTGGCACGGCTGCACCACCCGGTTACGCCGAGCTGCACTGCCTCAGCAGCTTCAGCTTCCTGCGCGGCGCCTCGCAGCCGCAGGAACTCGCCGAGCGCGCCGATGCGCTCGGCTACGAGGCGCTCGCCATCACCGACGAATGCTCGGTCGCGGGCGTGGTGCGCGCGCATGCGGCGCTCAGGGGCCGGCGCACGCGATTGATCGTCGGCGCGGAATTCCGCCTCGACTGCGGGCTGCCGCTGGTGCTGCTCGCCGCCGACCGGCGCGGCTACGGCCAGCTCTGCCGCCTCGTCACCCGCGGCCGGCGCGCGGCGCCGAAGGGCGGCTACCGCCTCTCCCGCGCCGACGTCGCGGAACTCGTCGAGCCCGGTCGCTGCCTCGCGTTGTGGCCGCCGCGGCCGCGCGGCGCCGCGCGCGAGCAGGCCGAGTGGCTGCGCCAGCACTTCGGCGACAGCGCCTGGATCGCCGTCGAGCTGCTGCGCGACGGCACCGAGCGCGCCCACCTCGCCACGCTCGCCGCGCTGGGCCGTGCCACCGGCCTGCCGCTGGTCGCGGCCGGTGGATGCTGCATGCACGTGCGCGAGCGGCGGCGCCTGCACGACGCCATGACCGCGATCCGCCTGAACTTGCCGGTGGGCGCGGCGGGCACGGCGCTGCTGCCGAACGGCGAGCGCCACCTGCGCGAGCGTGCGCGGCTGGCGCGGCTCCACCCGCAGGAGCTCCTCGACGAGACGCTCGCCGTGGCCGGCCGCTGCCGCTTCTCGCTCGACGAGCTGCGCTACGAGTATCCGCGCGAGATCGTCCCCGAGGGGCGCACGCCCGCCGGCTGGCTGCGGGAGCTCACCGAGGCGGGTGCGCGGCGCCGCTGGGGCGGGGGCGGCATGCCCGGTGCCGTCCGCCAGGCCGTCGAGCACGAGCTCGCGCTGATCGCCGACCTCGGCTACGAACCCTATTTCCTCACCGTGCACGACATCGTCGAGTTCGCGCGCTCGCGCGGCATCCTCTGCCAGGGGCGCGGCTCGGCGGCGAACTCTGCCGTCTGCTATTGCCTCGGCATCACCGAGGTCGACCCGTCGCGCATGTCGATGCTGTTCGAGCGCTTCATCTCGCGCGAGCGCAACGAGCCGCCCGACATCGACGTCGACTTCGAGCACGAGCGGCGCGAGGAGGTCATCCAGTACGTCTACGGCAAGTACGGGCGCGACCGCGCCGCGCTCGCCGCCACCGTCATCAGCTACCGGCCGCGCAGCACGCTGCGCGACCTCGCGCGCGCGCTGGGGCTGGACCCGGCGCAGGCCGCGCGCCTTTCCGGCGCGATGCAGTGGTGGGACCGCGGCATCGACGAATCGCGCATCCGCGAGGCCGGCTTCGACCCGGGCAGCCCCCGGGTCGCGCAGCTGCTGTCCCTGGCGCGCGAGCTGCTCGGGTTCCCGCGCCACCTCTCGCAGCACGTCGGCGGCTTCGTGATCTCGCGCGGGCCGCTCGAGGAACTGGTGCCGATCGAGAACGCCGCGATGCCCGACCGCACCGTCATCCAGTGGGACAAGGACGACCTCGACGAGCTCGGGCTGCTGAAGGTCGACCTGCTGGCGCTGGGCATGCTGAGCGCGATCCGCCGTGCGCTGGCCCTGGCTGGCGAGGGGCGTGCGCAGCGCCCGGGCGATGAGGATGGGGCCTCCCTGCCGTCGACCTTCACCATGGCCGACATTCCCGCCGAGGATCCGCGCGTCTACGACATGATCTCGCGTGCCGACACGGTGGGGGTGTTCCAGATCGAGTCGCGCGCCCAGATGGCCATGCTGCCGAGGCTGCGGCCGCGCAACTTCTATGATCTCGTCATCGAAGTTGCGATCGTGCGGCCCGGGCCAATACAGGGCGAGATGGTTCATCCTTACCTGCGTCGGCGCAGCGGAGAGGAGCCGGTCACCTACCCAAGCGACGAGGTCGCTGGCGTGCTCGGTCGCACGTTGGGGGTGCCGATCTTCCAGGAACAGGTGATGCAGTTGGCCATCGTCGCCGCGGGGTTCACGCCCGGTGAAGCGGACCAATTGCGCCGCGCGATGGCCGCCTGGAAGCGGCGGGGCGGGCTGGGCCACTTCGGCGAGCGCCTGGTGTCCGGGATGCGCGCGCGCGGTTATACGGAAGACTTCGCCCAGCGCATCTTCGAACAGATCAAGGGCTTCGGCGAGTACGGCTTCCCCGAGTCGCATGCGGCCAGCTTCGCGCTGCTCGTCTATGTGTCGGCCTGGCTGAAGTGCCACGAGCCTGCCGCATTCGCCTGCGCGCTGCTGAACAGCCAGCCGATGGGGTTCTATTCGCCTTCCCAGATCGTGCAGGACGCCACGCGTCACGGTGTCGAGCTGCGCCCCGTGGATGCCTGCCGCAGCGATGTCGACTGCACGCTGGAACGCCCCGCGCTGCGGCTGGGTTTGCGTCTGGTGCGCGGGTTGTCTGCCCCTGGAGCCTCACGGTTGGTGGATGCGCGTCGCGCCCGGCAGGCGCTGCGTGATCCGCACACGCTGCCATTCGACGACATGCAGGACCTTGCAGCCGCAGCCGCGCTTGAACGCCACGATCTCGAGGCGCTGGCGGCCGCCGGAGCGTTCAGGTCACTGTCCGGGCACCGTCACCGCGCGTTCTGGGGGGTGGCCGGCGCGGGTCCGGAGCTTCCGCTGGCGCCGCTGCCGCGCGGTGAGGAGGGTGCACCGCTGCTCATAGCCCCCAGCGAGGGGCAGGACATCGTGGCGGACTACCGCGCGGTCGGTTTGACGCTCGGGCGTCACCCTTTGGCGTTGTTGCGGGAGCGGCTCGGCCGCGAGGGTGTGCGCACGGCGGCGGAACTCGGCGCGGTGGCTGCCGGCGAGGCGGTGCGCGTGGCCGGGATCGTCGTCACACGGCAACGGCCAGCAAGCGCCAGCGGAGTCACGTTCGTGACCCTCGAAGACGAGACGGGCAACGTCAACCTGGTGGTCTGGCAGCGGGTGGGCGAGGTGCAGAGGCGTGCGCTGCTGGAGTCGCGGCTGATGGAGGCGCGGGGGCGGTTGCAGCGTGAGGGGCAGGTCACGCACGTGGTGGTCAACCGGATGATCGACCGCACGGCGCTGCTGGGCCGGCTGGCGACCCGCTCACGCGACTTCCACTGAGTCGCGGTCAGCCCGGCCGGCGCCGGCCGCGCTTCGGCGAACCGTCGTCGTCGACGCCGATGTCGTAGTCCTCGAAGTCGCTGGTGAGCTCCGCCGTCAGCTTGTCCTCGCGGAGGCGCTCGAGCCGTCGCCACGCGGGCTCCCCGGCCTTCTGACCGCCACGGCGGCGCGCCTGGTCCATGTCACGGATGACCCGGTCGACGTCCTCGGCCGGCTCGAGGAGGTCGTCGTCGCCGTCGTCCTCAAAATCGTCGGATTCGGGTTTCTCGCTCATGACACGGATGATCGTGGCGATTGGCTACACACAGGCCCCGGGGCCCCGTCGCGCGAAATTTATTTCGATTCGCGTCGGCGTGCAACGGTCAGCACGATTCTCAGCGGATGAGCGTGTTCATCTCGAAGATCGGCATCAGCATGGCGAATACGATGCCCATGACAAAGAGCCCCATCACGACGATCATCAACGGCCCGAGCAGGCCTACCAATGCTGCGAGCAGGCCGTCGAGCTCGCGCTCCTGGCTCGTGGCGGCCCGCTCGAGCATTTCCCCCAGCCGGCCACTGGATTCCCCGCTCGAGATCAGGTGAATCGTCATGGGCGGGAACAGTCGGCGCTCGGCGAGCGAGCGGCCGATGGGCGCCCCTTCCCGTACCCGCTCCGCGGCGGCCTCGACGGCCTCGCGCATCGGCATGCTCGAAACCACCTGGCCGGCGATCCGCAGCGCGTCGAGCACCGGCACGGAACTGCCGGTGAGGATGCTGAACGTGCGGGTGAACCGCGCCGTGTTGAAGCCCCGAAGCAGCCGCCCCGACAGCGGCAAGCGCAGCATCAGCAGGTCTGCGCGGCGCCGAAAGGCAGGCTGGCGAAGCCCCCGCGCGATCACGATGCCGGCCACCACCACCGCGCCCAGCAGCCAAGGCCCCCAGTCGCGCAGAAAGTCACTGAGCCCGATCAGCAATCGGGTCATCAGCGGCAGGCTGCCCTTGCCGGTCTCGAACACCTCGACGACCTTCGGCACCACATAGACCAGCAGGCCCGAGACGATGCCCAGGCACATGATGCTGAGCACGATCGGGTAGAGCAGGGCGCCGACGATGCGCTGTCGCAGCTGGTCCCGCCCCTCGGTGTAGTCCGCCAGCCGCTCCAGGACCTCGTCGAGGTGCCCGGACTGCTCCCCCGCCGAGACGGTCGCCCGGTAGATCTCGGGGAACACCCGCGGGAACTCCGCGAGGCCCGTGGCCAGCGTGTGACCTTCCATGACCTTTGCTCGAACGCCGAGCATGACCCGCTGCACCCGTGGGCGGTCCGTCTGTTCCGAGACCGCCAGCAGGGCTTCCTCCAGCGGCAGGCCCGCCCGAGCCAGGGTCGCGAGCTGCCGCGTGGTCAACGCGACGTCGGCGGCCGAGACGCCCCCCCGCGACCACGCGAACCGGCGGGCGGCGCGCGAGGCCTCGCGCTCCGCCACCGGGTTCACCTCGACCGGCAGCAGTTGCCGGTCACGCAACAGCTGGCGGACCTGTCGCGCTGTGTCCCCTTCGAGCACGCCGCGGCGCTCGCGACCTGCCGCGTCGAGTGCGGTGTACTCGAAGGCGCCCAAGGCTCAGTCCTCGCGCGTGACGCGCAGGATCTCCTCGATCGTCGTCTCGCCGCGCAGCACGCGCGCGCGTCCGTCGTCACGGATCGAGGGGGTGACGCTGCGGGCGTGCCGCTCGAGCTCCAGCTCCGACGCGCCGTCGTGGATCATCGTGCGCATGGCATCGTCGATCGTCACGAGCTCATAGATGCCAGTACGCCCACGGTAGCCGGTGCCGTCAGGTCCCGGTCCATACAGCGTGGGCGACGGTTCGCCGGCAGGAACGTTCAGCATCCGGCGCTCGTACTCGCCCGCGACGAACGGCTGCCTGGCCGACGGGTCCAGCGTCCGGACCAGGCGCTGTGCCACCACGCCGATCAGGCTCGACGACAGCAGGAATGGCTCGATGCCCATGTCACGCAGCCGCGTGACTGCGCCAACGGCGGTGTTGGTGTGCAGGGTGGAGAGCACCAGGTGCCCCGTCAGTGACGCCTGCACCGCGATCTGAGCGGTCTCGAGGTCGCGGATCTCGCCCACCATGACCACGTCCGGATCCTGGCGGAGGATCGCGCGGAGGCCGCGTGCGAAGGTCATGTCGACCTTGGTGTTGACCTGCGTCTGGCCGATCCCGTCGATGTAGTACTCGATCGGATCCTCGACCGTCATGATGTTGCGGGAGCGGTCGTTCAGGCGCTCCAGCGCCGCGTACAGGGTGGTTGTCTTGCCCGAGCCCGTTGGCCCGGTGACCAGCAGGATGCCGTGTGGCTTGTGGATCAGGTCGTCGATCATCCCGCGGATCGACGGGTCCATGCCGAGCTGGCCGAGATCGAGACGTCCCGCCTGCTTGTCCAGCAGTCGCATGACGACGCGCTCGCCATGTCCCGACGGGATCGTGGAGACGCGGACGTCGACCGCCCGCCCTGCGATGCGCAGCCCGATGCGCCCGTCCTGGGGCAGGCGCTTCTCCGCGATGTCGAGCCGGGACATGACCTTGATGCGGGAAACGACCAGCGGCGCGACCGCCCGCCGGCTCTGCAGCACCTCGCGCAGCACCCCGTCGACGCGGAACCGAACGACCAGGCGGTTCTCGAAGGGCTCGACGTGGATGTCCGACGCGTTCTCCTTGACCGCCTGCGTGAGCACGGCGTTGATCAGCCGGATGATGGGCGCATCGTCGTCGCTCTCGAGCAGGTCAGCCTGCTCTGGAAGTTCCTGCGCCAGGAAGGCGAGGTCGGTGGTTTCCTCGAGGCCACCCGCCGCGGACAGCGCGTCGTCACCCCCTTCGTAGGTCTTCTGCAGGAGTGCCTCGAAGTCTCCATCCGGCACGCGGGTGAGCCGCAACGGCGCGCGAAGGAACCGGCGCGCCTCGGCAATCGCCAGGGGAGAGGCCAGCTCCCTGACCACGCACTCCGCTGTGCCATCGTCCCAGCGCCTGACCAGCACGCCGTGACGGCGCGCAAACGCAAACGACAGACGCATGGCCGGCGGTGGCGGGCGACTTGCCGACGTGTCGAGGCGCGCGTTCACTCGGTCCCGCCGCCCACGGGCGCAGCAGCCGAGTCCCGCGCCACGGGCTCCGGGAGCGGTGGCAGGACCGCGGGTTTCTCACCCGGCAGCAGCGGCAGCACCTCGCCACGCGGCGCGAGATTGCGCTGCTGGTCCCGCAGGTAGTTGTACTTCTGGTTCGTCTCGATCGCGGTGTCGTTGGCGTCGCGCAGGATGCGTGGCTTGATGAAGACCATCAGGTTGGTCTTGGTCTTCTGCGCGCTGCGGGTGCGGAAGGCCTCGCCGATCACCGGGATGCGGCCGAGGAAGGGGACCCGCTTTTCGCTGCCCGTCTGCGTGTCCTGGATCAGCCCCCCGAGCACGACGGTCCCGCCGTCTTCGATCAGCACGTTGGTGTTGATCGTGCGCTTGTTCGTGACCAGGTCGACGGCGCCCTGGCTGCTCGCCGCGATGCTCGAGCTCTCCTGCTCGATCTTCAGCATCACCGAATCGCCCTCGTTGATCTGCGGGGTGATCTTGAGGATCGTGCCGACTTCCTCGCGCTGGATCGTCTGGAAGGGCGTGACGGTGTTGTTGTTGCCCGTGTTGGTGAACTGCCCGGTGACGAAGGGCACTTCCTGGGCAACCTTGATCTCGGCTTCCTGGTTGTCCATCGTGACGATCGAAGGCGTGGCGATGATGTTGGTGTTCGAGTCGCCACGCAGCGCGCGGATGATGGCGGCGAAATTCACGCCGGACGCCGCGAGGCGCCCGATGCCGATGGTCGTGCCTAGCGGCTGCGTGGTCAGCGTGCTCGGGTCGTCCGCCGCGCGTGCGAGGTCCACGATGCTGACCCCGCCCACCGGCTGGATGAATCCACCGACCGCGTTCCCGCTGTTGGTGCCGTCGATCGCCCAGTTGACGCCGAGCTCGGCCGACTTGTCGCCCGAGACCTCGACGATGATCGCTTCGACCAGCACCTGCGCACGGCGGATGTCGAGCTTGTCGATCACTGCCATCAGGGAGTTCATGGTCTTGGCTGGCGCCGTGACGACCAGCGCGTTGGTCTCCGGCTCTGCCCAGATCACGGTGCTCCGGTCAGGCGACGCCGCCGTGCCGCCCGCAGCGGTCGCCCCGGGCGTCGCGGACGCGAGGCCTGCGACCTGTTCCTTGAGCTTGGCCGCGATCTTTTCCGCGTCGGCGTAGCGAAGGTAGCGCACCCGGGTGTCGCCACCGTTCGCCAGCGGTGTGTCGAGGTAGGCCACGAGTGTCCGGGCCTTGAGGCGCTGGTTGCGGTCGCCGGCCAGCAGGATGCTGTTGGAGCGGTCGTCCGCCACGACGCGGATCTGCGGGGCCGCACCCCCTTCCGCCTGGGCCTGAGCCTGCGTCAGCGCGGTCATCGTCCGCACGACCTCGGCAGCCGACGCGTTCTGCAGCGGCACCACCTCGATTTCCGCGTCGCTCGCCTGGTCGATGCGACGGATGATTCGCATCATGCGATTCACGTTGTTGGCGCGGTCGGAGATGATCAGGATGTTCGAGGCGGGGTAGGCGGCCAGGTGCCCGTACTGCGGGATCAGCGGTCGGAGGATGGGAACCAGTTGCGCCGCGCTGACGTTCTGGACCGAGACCACCTGGGTCACGATCTCGTCCGAGGTTGCGCTGACGCGTCCCGGGAGGTCGTTGGCGGGCACCTGACGGGCATTCGCGTCGGGAATCACCTTCACCGTGTCGCCCGACGGCACGGCGGCGAACCCGTGCACCTGCAGCAGCGCCTGGAAGGCCTCGTAGAAGGCGTCCGGCGACATCGGGGTCGAAGAGAGCATCGTCACCTGCGCCCGGACACGCGGGTCGATGATGATGTTGCGGCCGGTGGCCGCGCCGACCGCTTCGATCACCTGGGTGATGTCGGCGTCCTTGAAGTTCGGCGTGATGCGTGGCGCGGCCGCCTGGGCGTGCGCGTCTCCCGGCATGACCAGCGGCAGCGTGCCGGCGGCCCATGCCGCAACGGCCACCAGGGTCGCGGCGACTATGTGTCGCGGGCGGTGTCGGCATGACCCGGGTCGACGGCGTTCGAGGGGCATCTTTAGGAGGTCTCCGTCTGGAGGGCCGTCAGGGGGATGGGGCGGGCAGGTCGCCGGCAATCGCAGCGAGGTCGAGCATGACATCAGTGTCGCGGCCGTTGCGAACGAGGGTCACCCTGGCCTGCGCGGCGCTGCCGAGAGTGCGCATGATCTCCTCGCCCCGGGCGGGGTCGTCGAGCGGCGTGCCGTTCACTGCGGTGATCAGGTCGCCGGGTCGCAACCCCAGCCGCGAGAAGGCCCGGGGATTGTTGCCGGGATAGACACGGAAGCCACGCTGGCGTCCGCCTGCCAGCACCTGCTGCGCGCGGATGACCTCCGACAGTGCGGAGGGGTCGCGCTGCATGGCCTGTTTCATCTGCTCGAGCTGCGGATCCGGCACGGATACGGGAACGGCGGCCGCGCTTGCAGGATCGACGGCGGCGACTGGCGCGAGGCTCGCCAGCGGGCGCTTCGGCAAGGAGAGCGACTCGAGGCTGCCGTTGCGATCCAGCACGATCCGGTCAGGGTAGACGGAGTGCAGGCGCGCCCCCCCGGGGAGCGTCGAACCCACGGCGTGCATGCGCGCGGTGGCGGCGGATTCGCCGACGATCGCGTAGCCCCGCCGCGGGTCCTCGGAGGCGACGATGCCCGAGAGCACCAGCGAAAGTGATGTGGCGGGCGCCTGGCTTCCATCCTGGCCGCCGGCGGAGGCCTGGCCGAAAAGCTGGGCGTCGAGGAGCGACCTGAGGTTCCAGCGGGTCGATGCGGGCGGCGGCGTGGCGGCGGACGCCGAGGGGGGCGGGGACTCGCCGGCGCCGTACGCATCGACCAGCAGGACTGCAGCCTGCAGGCCCACGACGATCGCCAGGATTGCCGAGAGTGCGTGAGGCCAGGAGATGCGCTGCAGGGCCGCCAGGGGCGCGGCGGGCAAGAGCGATCGCTGCGACGGGAAGGCGGCCATTGCGACATGATATTCGTTCGTTGCTTGCGGTCACAAGCATCTGTTTTCATTCGCCAAAGGTGTGCCGTGCAGTGCGTGGGCCGTTGCGCGGCGGCCACGCGCGGAGCGGCCGCTTGAGTTGCCTGCCCACCGGCCCTATAACTGCACCATGTCCGCTGAAGAGAATTCCCCTTCCGATTCCGGTACCGTCGTGGCCGAGGCCACGCCGAAGCTCAAGCAGCCGCCGCTCTTCCAGGTGGTCCTGCTCAACGACGACTACACGCCCATGGAGTTCGTGGTCGACGTGCTGGAGCGTTTCTTCGCCATGAACCGCCCGAACGCCACCCGCGTGATGCTCGAGGTGCACACGCGCGGCAAGGGGGTTTGCGGTGTGTTTACCTACGAGATTGCCGAGACCAAGGTCGAGCAGGTCACCGACTGGTCGCGCGACCACCAGCATCCGCTGATGTGTACGCTCGAGCAGGCCTGAACCGTTCGAGGAGTGAGCCACCGTGCTGTCCAACGAGCTTGAAACCTGCCTCAACGAGGCGTTCCAGATGGCCCGCGAGGGTCGTCACGAGTTCCTGACGGTCGAGCACCTGTTGCACGCCATCCTCGATACCCCCCGCGTCCGGGAGGTGCTCCGCGCCTGTGGCGCCGATGCCGGGCGTTTGCGCGACGAGCTTCGAGAGCACATCGACAAGACCACCCCGCGCCTGCGCGAGGGCGAGGACCGCGAAGTGCAGCCGACGCTGGGTTTCCAGCGGGTGCTGCAGCGCGCGGTCTTCCACGTCCAGTCGAGCGGTCGCAAGGAAGTGGGTGTTGCCAACGTGCTCGTCGCGATCTTCAGCGAGAAGCAGAGTCACGCCGTCTTCCTGCTCGGTCGCCAGGACGTGTCGCGCCTGGACGTCGTCAACTACATTTCCCATGGCATGTCCAAGGTCGCCGACGAGAAGGCCGAGGCGCCGAGGGACGATGCCGCGGCCGAGTCGGCGGATCGCGACACCGAGGGTGGCGGCGCCCTCGAGAAATACGCAACCAACCTCAACCGGATGGCGGAGCAGGGCAAGATCGATCCCCTGATCGGACGCCAGCTCGAACTCGAGCGGACTATCGAGATCCTGTGCCGTCGCCGCAAGAACAACCCGCTGTACGTGGGCGAGGCGGGGGTCGGCAAGACGGCCATCGCGGAGGGGCTGGCGCGGCGCATCGTCGAGGGCCAGGTGCCCGAGGTGCTGGCCGACGCCGTCATCTACTCGCTCGACATGGGGTCGCTGATCGCCGGCACCAAGTACCGGGGCGACTTCGAGAAGCGCCTGAAGGGCGTCATCACCGAGCTCAAGAAGCAGCCGGGCGCGGTGCTCTTCATCGACGAGATCCACACGGTCATCGGCGCGGGCGCCGCCTCGGGCGGCGTGATGGACGCCTCGAACCTCATCAAGCCCGTGCTCACGAACGGCGAGATCCGCTGCATCGGCTCCACGACCTATCAGGAATACCGCGGCATCTTCGAGAAGGACCACGCTCTCGCGCGACGCTTCCAGAAGATCGACGTCGTGGAGCCGACCGTCGCCGAGACCGTCGAGATCCTGAAGGGCTTGCGCAGCCGCTTCGAGGATCACCACCAGGTCAAGTACACGGACGACGCGCTCAAGGCGGCGGCGGAGCTCTCTGCCCGCCACATCAACGACCGGCACCTGCCGGACAAGGCGATCGACGTCATCGACGAGGCCGGGGCACGCCTGCGCCTGCAGCCGGCGGCCGAGCGCGAGACCACCGTCGAGGTCCGGCACGTCGAGGAAGTCGTGGCCCGCATGGCTCGCATTCCTCCCAAGACGGTCTCGAGTGACGACAAGGAGGTGCTGCGCAACCTCGAGCGCAACCTCAAGCTGGTCATCTTCGGGCAGGACCGCGCGGTCGAGACGCTGTCCTCGGCGATCAAGATGTCGCGCTCTGGCCTGGGCGACACCCGAAAGCCTGTCGGCAGCTTCCTTTTTGCAGGCCCGACGGGCGTGGGCAAGACCGAGGTCACGCGCCAGCTGGCCATCGCGCTCGGCATCGAGCTGATCCGCTTCGACATGTCGGAGTACATGGAGCGTCACACCGTCTCTCGCCTGATCGGCGCGCCCCCGGGCTACGTCGGATTCGACCAGGGTGGCCTGCTCACGGAGGCCATCGCCAAGCATCCACATGCGGTGCTGTTGCTGGACGAGATCGAGAAGGCGCATCCGGACGTGTTCAACCTGCTGCTGCAGGTCATGGATCACGGCACGCTGACCGACAACAACGGCCGCAAGGCGGATTTCCGCCACGTCATCATCGTCATGACGACGAATGCCGGTGCGGCGGACATGGCGCGGGCATCGATTGGCTTCACGCAGCAGGACAACGCCACCGACGGCATGGAGGCGATCAAGCGCCTGTTCTCGCCCGAGTTCCGCAACCGCCTGGATGCCGTGATCCAGTTCGGCGGTCTCGACGCGGTGACGATCGAGCGCGTGGTGGAGAAGCTGCTCGTGGAGATCGAGACCCAGCTGGAGGCACGACGCGTCACACTGGTCCTCGATGACGATGCCCGCCGCTGGATCGCGCAGAAGGGATACGACCCCAAGATGGGTGCGCGGCCCATGGCGCGGGTCATCCAGGAGTACATCAAGCGGCCGCTGGCCGAAGAGCTGCTCTTTGGTTCGCTGGTCGGTGGGGGGCAGGTCAGGGTGAGCGTTGCCGCCGACGGGGCGTCCTTGCGCCTCGACTGCAGCCCCCTGGAGCAGGAGTCGCCGGCGGCGCTGCTCGGCTAGCGGCCCCGGTAGACGATACGACCCTTGCTGAGATCGTAGGGCGTGACCTCGACCGTGACGGTGTCACCCGTCAGGATGCGGATGTAGTTCTTGCGCATCTTGCCCGAGATGTGGGCGGTGACGACATGGCCGTTCCGGAGCTTCACGCGAAACGTTGTGTTGGGCAGGGTCTCGACAACCTCGCCTTCCATCTGGATCGCGTCTTCCTTGGACATCGCGTTGCGTCCGCCCCGAGGCAAAAAGAAGCCGGAATTTTGCCGAAAGGGCTTTTTCGAATCAATCGTGTGGCTCGCCCGGGCTCCAGCGGCAGTCCACGTCGGGTGCGGTCAGGGGGGCGAGGCGAGCCAGGAACTCGTCCCTCGGCAGGGACCGGCTGCCCAGGGTCTCGAGGTGGCGGGACGACAACTGGCAGTCGATCAGCTCGGTCCCGTGAGCCAGGCAGCGCCGGACGAGCGCCGAGAAGGCGACCTTCGAGGCATCGCTGGCGGTGCAGAACATCGACTCACCGAAGAACACGGCCCCGATCTGCACTCCGTAGAGGCCCCCCACCAATACTGCGTTGCGCCATGTCTCGACGCTGTGTGCGTAGCCGAGGCGATGCAGTTCGAGATAGGCGGCGCGCATCTCCGGCGTGATCCAGGTGCCGGGCCCGCCGCGTGCCCGGGGCGCCGCGCAGCCTTCGAGAACCTCAGCGAAGGCGGTGTCGAAACGCACCTCGAAGCCGGCATTGCGCTCGGACTTCGCGAGGCTGCGGCTGCGCCGGAATTCGGACGGGATCAGCACCGCTCTCGGGTCGGGGCACCACCACAGCACGGGCTGGCCCCGCGAATACCACGGGAAGATGCCCCTGCGGTAGGCCGCGACGAGCCGCCCGGGTGCGAGGTCGCCGCCGGCGGCCAGCAGGCCGGGAGGATCGTCGAGTGCCTGCGACACGGGAGGGAAGGCCGTGCTGCCATCACCGGGTGCCAGCCAGGTGATCGTCTTCACTTGTAGGGCACGTGCTCGCGGACGGCTGCCGCGTATTCGTCGACCGATGCCGCCTCGCGCCGCAGATAATCGGCGATGGCAGCCCGAAAGCGGCCGTCGCCGATGCGGTGTGCCGACCAGGTGAGGGCTGGCTCGAACCCTCGCGCTACCTTGTGCTCGCCCTGGGTGCCCGGTTCGAAACGCGCGAGGCCCCGCTCGATGCAAAACTCGATCCCCTGGTGGTAGCAGGTCTCGAAGTGCAGGCTGTGGAAGTCCTCGCGCGCGCCCCAGTAGCGCCCGTACAGCGTGTCGGCGCCGACGAAGAAGATCGCGGCGGCGACGATCCGGTCGTCTTGCCGTGCCAGCTTGAACATCAGCTGGCTGCCCATGTCTCGTGCTGCCTCGGCGAAGAACTGCAGGTTCAGGTAAGGCTCGTGGCCGTGTCGCAGGAATGTCAGGCGGTGCAGTTCCCACGCGGCTGCGAGCTCGTCCTCGCGCATTTCACCACCAAGCCGCGTGTCGAAGGAGATGCCGCCTTCCTCGACGCGACGCCGTTCCCGGCGGGCCTTCTTCCGTTTTTCCGAGGTAAAGCTGCCGAGGAAATCGTCGAAAGACCCGTAGCCCCTGTTGCTCCAGTGGAACTGGCAGTCGCGCCGCAGCAGCCAGTCTTCACCGCGCAGGGCTCCGCGGTCCGCATCGCGCGGAAACAGGATATGGGTAGACGATAGGCCTGCGCGGTCGGCCACCTCGGCCAGCGCGGCGACCAGCGCAGGGGCGAGCGTGCCGTGGTCGAGCCCGTGCCGGACGAGCAGGCGAGGCCCCGTGGCGGGAGTGAACGGCGCCGCGACGACCAGCTTGGGGTAGTAGTGCAGGCCATGCCTGGCGTAGGCCTGCGCCCAGGCGAAGTCGAACACGAACTCGCCGTAGGAGTGGAGCTTGATCCAGGCCGGGGCGGCCGCCGCGATGCCTGTGCTGTCGCGCAGGGTCAGGTAGAGCGGTTCCCAGCCGGTGTCAGCACCCACGCAGCCGCTGCGTTCGAGCGCCGCGAGGAACTCGTAGCGCAGGAACGGGTTGCCCTCTGTGTCCAGGCGGTGCCAGTCCGCCGGGCCGATGTCGGCGATCCGCGAGGCCGTTTCTGCGCGCAGCGTGTCCACGTTCCTGCCGGCTCAGGCCAGTGTGGCCCCGTCCACGCGCTCCAGGTACCGGTCGGCATCGAGCGCGGCCATGCAGCCGGATCCCGCCGAGGTGATCGCCTGACGGTAGACATGGTCGGCGACGTCGCCCGCCGCGAAGACGCCCGCCACGCTGGTGGCGGTGGCGTCGCCGGCCGAGCCACCGCGAACCTGCAGGTAGCCGTTGTGCATGGTCAGCTGGCTGGCGAAGATCTCCGTGTTCGGCGTGTGGCCGATGGCGATGAAAACCCCGGTGACGGCGAGATCCTCGGTCGACGGGCCCTCGTTCGACGTGCCCCGCACCCGTAGTCCGGTCACGCCGCTCGCGTCGCCCAGCACCTCATCGACCGCGTGGTTCCACAGGATGCGGACCTTGCCTTCCCGCTCCCGCTCGAAGAGTCGATCCTGCATGATCTTTTCCGCGCGCAACCTGTCCCGGCGGTGCACGAGCGTGACATGCGACGCGATGTTGGACAGGTAGAGCGCCTCCTCGACGGCGGTGTTGCCGCCGCCAACCACGGCCACCGCCTGCCCGCGGAAGAAAAATCCGTCGCAGGTCGCGCAGGCGGAAACCCCGCGGCCACGGAACGCCTCCTCCGAGGGCAGGCCCAGGTATTTGGCCGAGGCGCCGGTGGCGATGATCAGGGCGTCGCAGGTGTACTCCCCGGCGTCCCCCACCAGCCTGAACGGGCGTTGCGCCAGATCGGCCGTGTGGATGTGATCGCTCACGAGATCGGTGCCGAAGCGCTCGGCATGTCGCTTCATGCGTTCCATCAGGGCCGGCCCGAGCAGGCCGTGCGGATCGCCGGGCCAATTGTCCACTTCGGTGGTCGTCATCAGTTGCCCGCCTTCCTGAAGGCCGCTGATGAGCATGGGTTCGCGATTGGCCCGTGCCGCATAGACGGCGGCCGAGTAACCGGCAGGGCCGGATCCGAGGATGATCAATCGACGATGGCGGGCAGGCATGGCGCGCTCGTGCTGGGGAGGGTCCGTCATGTTATCCGCAGAGCGCGTTGCCCGCGACCAGCCCCGCGACGGGTTTTTACCTTGTTTACCACGCCTAGAGTCTCGTAGAATCAAGCGTCTACAGCGTTTGCTTGCCGTGGGAAGTTACCAAGTTGGCTGAATCCGCCGTTCACGACAAATCCTCCGCCCGCCTGACCCAGGCGGTGTCGCGCGCGTTGCGCGAGGGCGCGGTGATCCTTCTGGGCGTGGTCGCGGTGATGCTGCTCGCCGCATTGCTGAGCTACCAGCCGGACGATCCAGGCTTCTCCTTCACGGGCGGCAGCGGTACCGAGGTGGGCAATCTCATCGGCCGGGGCGGCGCGTGGTTCGCCGACATGCTGTTCTTCCTGTTCGGAGGGCCCGCCTTCCTGTTCCCGGCGATGCTGGGTGCCGCCGCGTGGCACGTCTCGCGCGATCGCGAGCCGGGCGCGGCAGGATCCCGCGCGAACACCTTCGTCCGCGTCGGTGGCTTCGTGCTGATGCTGGCCAGTGCCTGTGCGCTGGCGACCCTGCACTGGGACGCTGGCAGCCTGCGCCAGAGCGCGGGCGGCGTGCTCGGCAGCCTGATCGGCGACAACCTTCTCGGCGGCTTCAACTTCCTCGGCGCCACGCTGCTGCTGCTGGCAGGTTGCATGGCGGGCGTTTCGCTGGCCTTCGGGGTGTCATGGTTCGAAGTCATGGACCGGCTGGGCGCGGCGTTCTGGAACGGCGTCGAGTGGATCCGCGAGCGGCGCGTCGCGCAGCGCGTCGAGGCCGAGGGCGAGGTACGTCGCCAGGCGCGCAAGGAGGTCGTGGAAGTCGAGCAGAAGAAGGCGACGACCCGTGCCAAGCCGCGCATCGAGGTTCCGGCGCCCGTGGTCGAGCGCAGCGAACGGGTGGAGAAGGAGCGGCAGGTGCCGCTGTTCGACGCCAAGGCGGGCGAGTTGCCGCCGCTGCAGTTGCTCGATGACCCGCCGGCCCAGGAAGCCTCGTATTCACCCGAGGCGCTGGAGGCGATGTCGCGTCTCGTCGAACTGAAGCTCAAGGACTTCGGCGTCGAGGTCGAGGTCGTGGCCGTGCAGCCAGGGCCGGTCGTCACGCGCTACGAGATGCGCCCGGCGCCGGGCGTCAAGGTCAGCCAGATCAGCAGCCTGGCCAAGGACCTTGCGCGCTCGCTGTCCGCGATCAGCGTGCGCGTGGTGGAGGTCATCCCGGGCAAGTCGGTCATGGGCCTCGAGATTCCCAACGAGCGGCGCGAGGTGGTGACGCTCGGCGAGATCATCAAGTCGAAGGCCTACGACGACATTTCCTCGCCGCTCGCACTGGCGCTGGGCAAGGATATCGGCGGCGCGCCGGTGGTCGCAGACCTGCAGAGGATGCCGCACCTGCTGATCGCCGGCACGACCGGTTCGGGCAAGTCGGTAGGCATCAACGCGATGGTGCTCTCGCTGCTGTACAAGAGCACCGCGGACAACGTCCGCCTGATCATGATCGACCCGAAGATGCTGGAGCTCTCGGTGTACGAGGGCATTCCACACCTGCTGGCACCGGTCGTCACCGACATGAAGCACGCCGCCAACGCCCTGCGCTGGTGCGTGGCCGAGATGGAACGCCGCTACCAGCTCATGGCGGCGATGGGCGTACGCAACATCTCGGGCTTCAACAAGAAGGTCAAGGAATCGATCGACGCGGGCAAGCCGATCAAGGACCCCGTGATCCTGCAGCAGGCGGCGAACGACCCGCGGATCGACCAGTCGCAGATCCCCGAGCTCGCGCCGCTTCCGTACATCGTCGTGATCATCGACGAACTCGCCGACCTGATGATGATCGTCGGCAAGAAGGTCGAGGAACTGATTGCCCGCCTGGCCCAGAAAGCCCGTGCCTCGGGCATCCACCTCGTCCTCGCCACGCAGCGACCGTCCGTGGATGTGATCACCGGCCTGATCAAGGCCAACATTCCGACGCGAATCGCGTTCCAGGTGTCGGCCAAGGTCGACTCGCGAACCATCCTCGACCAGGGTGGCGCCGAATCGTTGCTGGGCCACGGCGACATGCTCTACCTGCCGCCCGGCACCTCGTTGCCCAACCGTGTGCACGGTGCGTTCGTCTCGGACCAGGAAGTGCACCGGGTGGTCGAGGCGCTGCGCAAGACCGCGGCGCCGAGCTACATCGACGAGGTGTTGTCGGGCCCGAGCACCCCGATCCCCGGCCTGCCCGGCGAGGAAAGTGACGCGGGCGAGGGCGGCGATTCAGAGCAGGATGCGCTCTACGACGAGGCCGTCAAGATCGTCGTCACGGAGCGCAAGCCGTCGATTTCCTACGTGCAGCGCCGGCTCAAGATCGGCTACAACCGTGCTGCGCGGCTGATCGAGGCGATGGAGGCTGCCGGCCTAGTGGGTCCGCTGCAGGCCAACGGCGGGCGCGAGATCCTCGTGCCCGCGCCGCGTGGCGAGTAGGCCTTGATCCTCGTGCCCCGGGTCTCGCGCGCCATGGCGCTCGCGCTGCTGGTGTTGGCGGCTGGCCTGTTCCCGCCGTCGGCATGGTCGGCGGGCACGGCGCTTGATCGCTTCCTCGAGGGGCTGAACTCGCTGCGCGCCGGCTTCACGCAGACTTTGACCGATTCCCGCGGGCGCCGCGTCGAGTCGGTGCGAGGCACGCTCGTCGTGCAGCGCCCGGGCCGGTTCCGCTGGGAGGTGCGGCCGGTCGACTCGGCCACCGCCGAACCCACCCAGGTGATGGTCGCCGATGGCAGGAATGTCTGGTTCCATGACCTCGAGCTGGAGCAGGTCACGGTCCGTCCCAGCGGCAACGCGCTGACGGCGACGCCCGCGATGCTGCTGTCGGGAGTGGCTGACCTCGAGTCTGCTTTCACCGTCACGACGATCGCGCCGGCGGAGGGCCTTGAATGGGTCCGCGTCCGTCCCCGCCGCGCCGATGCCGAGTTCCGCGAAGCCCGGCTCGGCTTTTCAGGCGGGGAGCTTCGGCGCATGGAAATCGAGGATCGGCTGGGGCAGCGCGCGTCGCTGGTGTTCGAGGGGTCCCGGCGCAACGTCCCGGTCGAGCCCGCCGAGCTGAGATTCATCCCGCCGGCTGGAGTGGATCTCCTTGGCACACCTCGGGACTGAGTCGCTTCGCTTGGCGCCGTTGCGTTTCCGCCGGTTCTGGGTCCTGCTCGGCGTGTTGCTGGTGCTGGGCACGCTCTACCTGTGCCTGCGGCCTGCCGGGGGTGATCCGCCAGCGTTGCCGCACATCGACAAGCTGCAGCATTTCCTGGCCTACCTGTCGCTCACTGCGTGGTTCGGCGCGCTGATCGACCGCAGCCGCTACCTGCTGCTGGCGGCGGCGATGCTGATGCTGGGCGCGGGCATCGAGCTGGCACAGGGCGCGATGGAGCTGGGCCGGACCGCTGCGTTCGCGGACGTCCTGGCCAATGCCTTGGGCATCTCGGCGGGGCTCGCCGTGTGCGTTGCGGGGAGAGAATCCTGGCTGTTGCGGGTCGAGCGATGGCTGGTGCCGACCTGAGTCGGCCGCTGGCCGACAGGATGCGGCCACGCTCGATCGACGAGTTCGTCGGCCAGCAGCACCTGCTCGGGCCCGGAAAGCCCCTGCGGCAGTCCCTCGAGTCCGGCCAGGCCCACTCGATGATCCTCTGGGGCCCCCCGGGCACGGGCAAGACCACGCTCGCGCGGCTCATCGCGCAGCGTTCGGACTCGGGCTTCATCGCGCTGTCGGCGGTCATGGCGGGCATCAAGGACGTGCGTGCAGCCGTCGAGCAGGCGCAGGCCCGCAGCGCCGCCACCGGTCGTGGCACCGTGCTGTTCCTCGACGAGGTGCACCGGTTCAACAAGACCCAGCAGGACAGCTTCCTGCCGTTCGTCGAGGACGGCACGCTCACCTTCATCGGTGCCACGACCGAGAACCCGTCGTTCGAACTCGTCGGCGCGCTGCTCTCCCGTGCGCGCGTCTACGTGCTGAAGTCGATCGGTACCGACGACCTGAAGCAGCTGATGCGCCGTGCGCTGACCGATGTCGAGCGCGGGCTCGGCGGCGCGGCGGTCGCGTTCGACGACGACGCGCTGGACCTGCTGGCGCAGGCGGCCGACGGCGACGGTCGCCGGGCGCTGAACATGGTGGAGATCGCGGCGGACCTCGCTGTGGAAGTCGAGGGCGTGCGTCGCGTCGGGCGCGAGCAGGCCGCCGAGGTCGCGAGCGGCGGTCGCCGGCGTTTCGACAAGGGCGGCGAGCAGTTCTACGACCAGATCTCCGCGCTGCACAAGAGTGTGCGCGGCACCGACCCGGACGCGGCGCTCTACTGGCTCGCGCGAATGATCGATGGCGGCTGCGACCCGGCGTACCTGGCGCGACGCATCGTCCGCATGGCCGTCGAGGACATTGGGCTCGGCGACCCGCGGGGGCTGCAGCTTGCGCTCGACGCCTGGGACGCCTACGACCGGCTGGGTAGCCCGGAGGGTGACCTGGCGCTGGCCGAGGCCGTCGTATTCCTGGCCTGTGCACCGAAGAGCAACGCCGTCTACGTGGCCTGGGGCGAGGCGCAGGCCGACGTGGCCGCCTTCGGCAGCCTCGAGGTGCCCATGCACCTGCGAAATGCCCCCACGCGGCTGATGAAGGGCCTGGGCTACGGCAAGGGCTACCGCTACGCTCATTCCGAGCCGGGCGGCTACGCGGCGGGGGAACGCTACCTGCCCGACGAGATGCCCGATCGGCGGTATTACCGTCCAGTGCCCCGAGGGCTGGAGATCCGGATCGGCGAGGCGTTGGAGCGGCTGCGCCAGTCGGCCCCGGCCAGGGAGACCCGGCCGAGGCAAGGCACGGGGGAGGACGATTGAGCCTTTCCGCAGGCACGCTGCCCGGCTGGTTGCTGGTGGCGCTGGGCAGCGCCCTGGGCGGCGCTGCGCGCTATGGCGCGATGCGGCTCTGGCCCGCCGTGCCCGGTCAGTGGCCGACGGCTACAATGGCGGTGAACCTGCTGGGCAGTTTCCTGATCGGGTCGCTCGCGGTGCTGTTCTCGCTGCGCAGTGCCGCCGGGGCAGAGCCACTGAGGCTGTTCTGGATGGCGGGCGTGCTCGGCGGGTTCACCACGTATTCGGCATTCGCGCTCGAGACGGTGCTGCTGGCGGGGCAGGGGCTCGCGTGGCGTGCCGCGGGCTACGTGCTGGCCACCCTGTTCGGCTGTGCCGCAGCGGCGCTGGCCGGGCGGGCCCTGGCTTCATTGATCATCGCGGAGACCTGACCTTGCTCGACTCCAGACAGCTGCGCACCGACACGGACGCCGTCGCGCGCAACCTCGCGAGGCGCGGCTTCGTGCTCGACACGGCCGCCTTCCGCGCGTTCGAGGAACGGCGCAAGCAGGCGCAGCTCGACGCCGATCGCGTGCGGGCGGAGCGCAACGCCAATGCCAAGGCCGTGGGCATGGCCAAGGGGCGTGGCGAGGACGCCGCGCCGTTGTTGCGCCGCGGCGAAGAGCTCACGGGCGAACTCGCCCGCGCCGAGGCGGCGCTCGCCGGCGTGCAGGCCGAGTCGGACCAGTGGCTGATGAACCTGCCGAACCTGCTGCACGAGTCGGTGCCCGATGGTGCCGATGAATCCGCCAACGTCGAGCTTCGCCGCTGGGGCGACCCGCGGCAGTTCGACTTCACGCCGGCCGACCATGTGGACGTGGGCACGCGGCTTGGCGGGCTCGACTTCGAGGCCGCGGGGCGGATCTCGGGCGCACGGTTCGCCGTCATGCGGGGTGGCGTGGCGCGCCTGCATCGTGCGCTCGCGCAGTTCATGCTCGACCTGCACACGGGGGAGCACGGCTACACCGAGGTCTACGCGCCGTACCTGGTCTCGGCCGACGCGCTGACTGGCACCGGCCAGTTGCCCAAGTTCGAGCAGGACCTGTTCGCCGTGCGCGGCGAGCGCCCGCTCTACCTGATCCCCACGGCCGAAGTCCCGGTCACCAACCTGGTCCGCGAGCAGATCCTCGCGGCGGAATCGCTGCCGCTGCAGTTCGTGGCCCACACGCCGTGCTTCCGCTCCGAGGCCGGTGCGGCCGGCAAGGACACCCGCGGCATGATCCGGCAGCACCAGTTCGACAAGGTCGAGCTCGTGCACGTCGTGCGCCCTGAAGACTCCTACGCTGCGCTCGAGAGGCTGGTCGGCCACGCTGAGCAGGTGTTGCGTCGCCTGGAACTGCCCCATCGCGTGGTGGCGCTCTGCGCCGGCGACATCGGCTTCGGCAGCGCCAGGACCTACGACATCGAGGTCTGGCTGCCGGGCCAGGGCAAGTACCGCGAGATCTCCTCCTGCAGCAACTGCGAAGCCTTCCAGGCGCGTCGCATGCAGGCGCGCTGGCGCAATCCCGCCACCGGCAAGCCCGAGCCTGTGCACACGCTGAACGGCTCGGGGCTCGCGGTGGGGCGGACCATGGTCGCGGTGCTCGAGAACTACCAGAACGCTGACGGGTCGGTTACCGTGCCGGCTGCGTTGCGGCCCTGGATGGGTGGGCTCGAGGTTCTGGAGCCCGCGTAGCGCGAATTTCCAAGCGGCGGAGGGGTGGCAGAGCGGTTGAATGCACCCGCCTTGAAAGCGGACGTCCCCTCACGGGGACCGTGGGTTCGAATCCCACCCCCTCCGCCACTCCCCCGTGGAGATCAGGAACTTAGGCCATGCCAGCCGAAAGTTCCCACATCCGCTCTACCATCC
>CAZPAJ010000005.1:0-177764 GCA_964584625.1 uncultured Acidibacter sp. | reverse complement strand
GTAGTGGAAGTGCGCCACCACGAAGTAGGTGTCGTGGTACTGGAAGTCCGCCGGCACGATCGCGAGCATCAGGCCCGAGAAGCCGCCGATCGTGAACAGGAACAGGAAAGCCAGCGCGAACAGCATCGGCGTCTCGAAGCTGATCGAACCCTTCCACATGGTGGCGCACCAGTTGAAGACCTTCACGCCTGTGGGCACCGCGATCAGCATCGTCGAGAGCATGAAGAACAGCTGGCCGGCCAGCGGCATGCCCACCGTGAACATGTGGTGCGCCCAGACGATGAACGACAGGAACGCGATCGAGGCCGACGCGTAGACCATCGACTCGTAGCCGAACAGCGGCTTGCGCGAGAAGGTGGGGATGATCTCCGAGACCACGCCGAAGGCCGGCAGGATCAGGATGTAGACCTCGGGGTGGCCGAAGAACCAGAAGATGTGCTGGAACATCACCGGGTCGCCACCGCCAGCCGCGCTGAAGAAGCTGGTGCCGAAGAAGTGGTCGGTGATCAGCATGGTCACGGCGCCGGCGAGCACCGGCATCACCGCGATCAGCAGGTAGGCGGTGATCAGCCAGGTCCAGCAGAACAGCGGCATCTGCAGCAGGCCCATGCCCGGCGCGCGCATGTTCATGATCGTGACGACCACGTTGATGGCACCGAGGATCGACGACACGCCCATGAGGTGGATCGCGAACATGGTCAGCGGGAAGCTGTCACCCGCCTGCAGCGACAGCGGCGGGTAGAGCGTCCAGCCGCCGGCCGGCGCGCCACCGGGCACGAACAGCGTGAGGATCAGCAGGGTGAACGCGAACGGCAGCAGCCAGAAGCTGAAGTTGTTGAGCCGCGGCAGCGCCATGTCGGGCGCGCCCACCTGCATCGGGATCATCCAGTTCGCGAGGCCCGTCCACGCCGGCATCACCGCGCCGAAGATCATCAGCAGCGCGTGCATGGTGGTCATGGAGTTGAAGAAGGCCGGGTCGACCCACTGCAGGCCCGGCTGGAAGAGCTCCAGCCGGATCACCAGCGCCATGGCGCCGCCCAGGAAGAACATCGCGCAGGCGAACACCAGGTACATCGTGCCGATGTCCTTGTGGTTGGTCGCATAGAGCCAGCGCTTGAGCCCCGTGGCGGGGCCGTGGTGGTGATCGTCGTGCGCGTGATCGGCGTGGGTGCTGTTGGCCATGTCGTCGTGCTCTCTGGATGCGTGTTCGGTTCGGGCGCCATCAGCCGCGGGCGGCAGCCGGGACGGCCGTGGCTGCGGCCACGGCGGGCTCGGCCGCGGGCGGGGCGTCGGCCGGAGGGGCGTCGGCGGGCGCGCGGGCAGCCTTCTGCTCCGCGACCCAGGCGGCATAGTCGGCCTTGCTGACGACCTTCACGACCACCGGCATGAAGCCGTGGTCGCGGCCGCACAGCTCGGCGCACTGGCCACGGTAGGTGCCGGTCTTGCCGGCATCGACCTTGAACCACAGTTCGTTGACGAAGCCGGGGATCGCGTCCTTCTTCATGCCGAAGTCCGGCACCCACCAGGCGTGGATCACGTCCTGCGCGGTGAGCAGCACGCGGACCTTGGTGTCCTCGGGGACGACCAGCGGATTGTCGACGTTCAGCAGGTAATCCTGCACCGAGTTAGGGTCGATGCCCGACTGCAGCTGCCGCGCCTCGTCGCTCGCGCGGTCGAGCGTCGAGAAGAAGGAGATGTCCTCGTCGAGGTATTCGTACTGCCACTTCCACTGGTAGCCGGTGACCTTGACCGTCAGCTCGGTGTTGCGCGTGTCCTCGATGGCGATCAGCGTGCGCGCGGCCGGCACTGCCATGATCACCAGGATGACCACCGGGATCACCGTCCAGATGATCTCGGCCTTCGTGCTGTGGGTCATCGAGGTGTCGGGCTGGGCACCCTGGGATTTGCGGAATGCCACCAGCGACCAGATCATCCAGCCGAACACGAACACGCCGATCGCCACGCACCACCAGAAGATGGTCATGTGCAGCGAGTAGATCTGTTTCGAGAGTTCCGTGACCCCGACGGGCATGTTGAGCCCGCTGGCCTGCGCGGCGTGCGGAGCGAAGGCGGCGGCGAGGCCGGCCAGGGCGGGCAGGGTCTTGCGGACGATGTTGATCATTTCGAGTGGACCTTCAGGCGTGCCGGCCGGCACGCCCGAGGGGGCCTGCCAGCGATGTGGATTCCTAATGTATACGCGGGCTTAAGCCGAACCCGGCATTTCCTGCAGCAACGGCGACTCGTTCATGCGCCCGATGAGGCGCTTCAGCCGCCGGGCGAGGCCCTGCCGTTCCTGTTCGTTCAAGAAACCCCCGATCTCGCAACCGCGCCCGTGCGACTCGATGAGGAGCCGGGTGGGGTGCAGCCGCGACGAACCGGGGCGGATTCTAACTTGAGCCCAGTGTCGCGGGAACACGACCCGGGAAGAATGCGGAGGCCGTTCATACTCGACCTCGACCGATTCCTCGGAAACCGTGATCGTCTGGCGGTGGTGCCGGCGGTCCATGCTGGTCTTGAGCGCCCAGCCGAGCAGGGCCATCTCGAGGCCGGCGAACGGCAGGACCGGCCAGAAGCCCTGCGAGGCCACCAGCCCGGCCACCGTGAACGAGACCACGCAGGTGCCCGCGAAGAACAGCTTGGCCCCGCGAGGCGTGAGCGAGCAGTGCGGCGCGATCTCGATTCGGGCAGGAGGCGTCATTGGGGTACCGACGGCTGGGACGGAATCGTAAACCAGGCCTAATTGGTAATCAACTCAATGGCTTAGCGCAAGAACATCCGCCCGCTTAGCGGATGCCGTGGGGCTGGATCAGGCCGAGCGCCCAGGCAATCATCAGGCCAATGAACAGGGCCACGGACAGGCCGACGCGGAGTGTCAGAGCCCGGACCATCTTCTTCGACTGGCCCTTGTCGGTCATCAGGTGGAACAGCGCGCTGCCGAGACTCGCGACGATGCCCACCAGGGCCAGGGCGACCAGGATCCGGAACAGTTCCAAGGGAGACCTCCAAGGCGCGGGCGCGAGCCCGAGCGGTTATCATACCCCCCGTGCCGATCCAGATCGCCGTAGGGCGGCGGCTTTTCGCCCCCTCGTGGGCGATGACCGCCCTCACCATCGCGCTGCTGTCGCTGTTCATCGGCCTCGGCCGCTGGCAATGGGGGCGTGCGGAGGCGAAGGTCGAGCTGCTGCGGCAGTTCGACGCCGCCGCCGGCACGGCCGTGGAACTGGGTGAGCGGACCACGGGCGCGCTGCCCCGTTACGCGGCGGTGGTCGTGCGCGGCGAGTGGGACGCTGAAAGGCAGTTCCTGCTCGAGAATCGCACGCGCGCAGGGCGCGCCGGCTACGAGGTGCTGACACCGCTGCGCCTGGCCGACGGGCGCTGGTTGCTGGTCAACCGCGGCTGGCTGCCCTTCGAGGGCTACCGGGACCGGTTGCCCGACGTGGCCGGGAACCTGATCGGTGGCGAGGTCGCGGGTCGCGCTGCTGCCACGGCGCACGCAGCCCGCGAGGTACGCGGCCGGCTCGACGAATTGCCGGCGGCGGGGCTGGCCAGCGGTCGGGCGGCGCCGGCGGCGACGGGTACGTGGCCGCGCGTGGCCTCGTTCCCCAGGACAGGGGAACTGGCCCAGGCACTGGCCACGCCGCAAGAACCCCGGCCAAGGCTCGAGTCGCGCGTGCTGCTGCTCGACGCGGCTGACCCGCAGGGCTATGCGAGGGACTGGAAGCCCCTCGCGAAGGGTCCGGAGCAGAACTGGTCGTATGCGATCCAGTGGTGGAGTTTCGCGGTGGTGCTGCTCATCCTGTACGTGGCGCTGAATCTGGAACGGCCCAAGGGCGACGAGGCAAGGACGCAATGACGACGGAAACCCATGGCACCGCGCGCGCGCAGCCGGCGCGGCCCGAAGTCGCACGCGGACGCGGCGCGCTGCTGGGGCTCGCGGCCCTGTTCTTCGTGCCGCTGGCCGCCTCGTTCTGGTTGTACTACGCCGGCGGCTGGCGGCCGGCCAGCAGCACGAACCACGGCGAGCTGATCTCGCCGGCCCGCCCGCTGGCGCCGGCGCCGTTCACGCTGGCCGACGGCATCACGCCGGCCCGCGCGGACCTCTTCCAGGGCAAGTGGTCGCTGGTCTATGTCGGCGACGGTGCCTGCGCGACGGACGACTGCCGCAAGTCGCTGTGGCTCATGCGGCAGACCCGACTCCTGCTGGCCGAGGACATGACCCGCGTGCAGCGGGTGCTGGTCGCGGAAGGCGGCTGCTGCAACACGGCATTCCTCGAGGCCGAGCACCAGGGCCTCGAAGTCGTGCGCGCCGACCCGGCCGCCACCGCCGAGTTCGTCGCGCAGTTTCCACGGCAGGACCCTACCCACTCCGTGTACATCGTCGACCCGCTCGGCAACCTGATGATGCGCTTCGACGCGCGCCAGGACCCCGACGGCCTGCTCGACGACCTGAAGAAACTCCTCAAGCTCTCGCACATCGGCTGAGCACGCCCGCCCATGAACGCCTCCGCCCTCCCCGCCCACTCCCCGCTGGCCCTCGGTCCCGCGGTCCTGTTGCGCCGGCTCGCGCTCGCCGGCGTCCTGCTCTGCCTCGTCGTGATCGTCCTTGGCGCCTGGGTGCGCCTCACGGACGCCGGCCTGGGCTGCCCGGACTGGCCCGGCTGCTACGGGCACGTCACGCCCGCCGGCGCCGAGCGCAAGGGCAGCATCGACGAGTTCTCGCCCGGCTGGGAATACGACTCCGGCAAGGCCTGGCGCGAGATGATCCACCGCTACGCCGCGACCGGGCTGGGCCTCATCATCGTCGTGATCACCGCGGTGGCGATCGCGTTCCGCCGCCAGCGGCCGGCCAGCGTGGCGTTCACGGTGACCCTGCTGGCGACCGTGCTCTTCCAGGGCATGCTCGGCGCCTTCACCGTGTGGTGGCTGGTCAAGCCGCTGGTCGTGGTGCTGCACCTGATCGGCGGGCTCACCACCCTCTCGCTGCTGTTCTGGCTGTGGCTGACGATGCGCCGGCGCTCGGGCGTCGTGCAGCCGACGCCAGGCGCCACGGCCACGCCCGCGCTGGCCGGCGCACGCAAGGCCGCCGTCGTGGCCACGGTCGTGCTCGGCTTCCAGATCGTGCTCGGCGGCTGGACGAGCACCAACTACGCCGCAGTGGCTTGCCCCGACCTGCCGAAGTGCCAGGACCAGTGGTGGCCCGAGGGCATGGACTGGGACGACGCCTTCGTGCTGTGGCGGGGCCTCGACATCAACTACACCGGCGGCGTGCTGGAGCATCCGGCGCGCGTCGCCATCCACTTCACTCACCGCCTCGGCGCCGTGGTCGCCACCCTGGCCGTGCTGCTGGCGGCATGGCTGGCGTGGCGCGCCGCCCCGACCGCGCTGGTGCGCCACGGCGCGTACTGGGCCGCGGGCGCACTCGCGCTGCAACTGCTGATCGGCGTGCTGATGGTGCTGCAGGCCTTCCCGCTGTCCCTGGCGACGGGCCACAACGGCGGCGCGGCGGTGCTGCTGCTGGCCATGCTGATGCTGAACCGCCGGCTGCGGGAGGCCTGATCGATGGCCGCACCCGGCAGTGCAGTCCTCTCCGCAGGCCGCCCGGCGTGGAGGCTCTACCTCGAGCTGACGAAGCCCAAGGTCGTCGCGCTGATCGTCTTCACGTCGATCGTCGGCACGCTGCTCGCGAGCCCCGGCCTGCCGCCGCTCGACGCGCTGCTGTGGGGCAACCTCGGCGTGGCGCTGGCCGCGGGCTCGGCCGCGGCGATCAACCACGTGCTCGACCAGAAGATCGACGAGCAGATGTCGCGGACCCGGGGTCGACCCCTGCCACGTGGCACGCTCACCACCGCGCAGGCGCTGGGCTTCGCCGGCGCGCTGTGCGTGGCGTCGATGCTGATGCTCTGGCTGCTGGTCAACCCGCTGACCGCCGTGCTCACCTTCCTCTCGCTGATCGGCTACGCCGTCGTCTACACGGTTTGGCTCAAGCGCGCGACCTCGCAGAACATCGTGATCGGCGGCGCCGCGGGGGCTGCGCCACCGGTGCTGGGCTGGGCTGCGGTCACCAACTCGATCGATCCAAACGCGCTGCTGCTGTTCCTGATCATCTTCATCTGGACGCCGCCGCACTTCTGGGCGCTGGCGATCGCCCGCAAGGACGAGTACGCGCGGGTCGGCATCCCGATGCTGCCCGTGACCCACGGCGTGCCCTACACCCGGCTGCAGGTCCTGCTCTACACGATCCTGCTGGTGCTGGTGACCTTCATGCCGTTCCTGACCGGCATGAGCGGGCTGATCTACCTCGCGGCCACGCTGGTGCTCAACGGCATGTTCCTCTACTACGCGCTGGCGCTGCAGCTGACCGGCGCGGAGCACCTGCCGATGAAGGTGTTCCGCTTCTCGATCCAGTACCTGATGTGGATCTTCGCCGCGCTGCTGGTCGATCACTACGTGCCGACGACGCAGGCGCTGGCCGGCTAGCGGCGGAACAGCCGGTCAGCGACGAACGGGTTGCTGCGCCGCTCCTCGCCGAAGGTCGAGGTCGGGCCGTGGCCGGGAAGGAACACGATGTCGTCGCCGAGCGGGAACAGCTTGTCGCGGATCGAGCGCAGCAGCTGCTCGTGGTTGCCGCGGGGGAAGTCCGTGCGGCCGATCGAGCCCGCGAACAGCACGTCACCGACGATCGCGAAGCGACCGGCCTCGTGCACGAACACGACGTGGCCCGGCGTGTGGCCGGGGCAATGCAGCACCTGCAGCGTCTCGTCGCCCACCGTGACGGTGTCGCCGTCCCGTAGCCAGCGCGTGGGCTCGAAGCTCTCGCCGTTGGCGAAGCCGAACATCCTGGCCTGCTGGGGCATCTGCCCGATCCAGAAGCGGTCACCCTCCTCCGGGCCCTCGACCGGCAGAGCGAAGCGCCGCGCGAGCTCGGCGGTGGCGCCGGCGTGATCCAGATGGCCGTGGGTCAGCAGGATCTTCTCCAGCTGCAGGCCCTCGGCGTCGATCACCGCCAGGACGCGATCGAGGTCGCCGCCCGGGTCGACCACTGCCGCCTTGCGGCTGCGGTCGCACCACAGCACGGAACAGTTCTGCTCGAACGGGGTGACCGGAACGACCTTGACGCGCATCCGGCGATTCTAGCTCACCGCACCGGCGCGCTCAGACGGTGATCGCGAGACCCCGGTAGATGCGCGCGCGGTAACGCGACTCCTGGGCCTCGACGATCGGCGCGGCGGCGAGCAGCACGGCGTGGGCGAAGCGCGTGTACTCCTCGGCCTGCTCCGCGGCGTCGCGCGGCTCTTCGCTGCGCATCCGTCGCGTGAGGTTCACCTGGTTCACCGGCACCGCCGTCGGCAGTCGCTCGTTCTCGACACCCAGCGTCGCGGTGAACGCGTGCAGCGTGGTCTTGACGAAATTCGCCATCGCGAACTGCGCCAGCGTGCCGCCGACCGGCACGTCGGGCGACACCAGGATCACCCGCGCCCCCTTGAACAGCGAGACCTTGCGCGCGACCCGGAAGTGGTGCGTGAGGTTGGTCTCCACGAGTCCGGCGAACCCGGCGGCGTCAAGGTGCTCGCCTGCGCCGCCGAACAGCCCGCGCGGCAGCGGCGCGAACGGCGTCGAGATGACGGCGGCGGGCGCGCCCCCCTGCGCGAATGCCTCGTCCATGGCGCGCTCCAGGTCGTCGCCGACGGCAAGGTAGGTCATCCGGTCGTGGCCGAGCGCGCGCCCGAGCGACTGTCGTATGGCCTCTGCCGCAGCCGCTGACCGCGTCAGCGTGACGATGCTGCCGACGTGCCCCTCGGCGAGGAACAGCCGCGCCACGGCGGCCAGCGGCTCGGTCATGTGCTCGCCGATCAGCCAGATCGTCGAGCCTTCCATGCGTCGCACGCGCTCGGGCTTGGCGCGGCCAAACAGCTCGCGCTCGGTGATCGTGCGCTCTTGCTGAAGCCCGCCAGAGGGCTCGAAGGTCTCGCCCGAGATCGCGCGGTCCGCCATGAAGAACACCGTCGCGAGCGCGACGTCGGTCTCCGTGGGCATCCGGTGCAGGTGCAACATGCCGATGACGCCGTTGCGGATCTTTTCTGCCTCGTCGGCGACGCGGGCCGGATCGAGGAAGGGCTCGGGGGGCTGCGGCAGCGCGGCGGCCCAGGCCTCCGCGCGCGCGTGGAGCTCATCGTCGAGGATCACGCAGCCGTTGCGCAGCCGCGCCACGAGCCGCAGCGCCATCGCGCGCGTCAGCACGAAGTGAAGCGACGAGTGCGTGGGCTCGTCGGTGCCGTGCGCCTCGCCGCGGATGCGCAGGGCCGCCTGCCGCAGCGGCTCGGGCATGCCCGCGGCCTGCAGCAGGCCGACATCGTTGGGGACCAGCGCCTCCAGCAGCGAGTCGAGTGCCAGCCCGGCCTCCAGCGCCTTCAGCACGGCGCCATGCACGAGGTTGAGGCGCTTGTTCTCGAGGATGAGCTTGGAGCGCCGGTCGAACAACCCGGCCTTGCCGTCCTTGCCCTTGAGTCGTTGCCCCTCGACGGGCCCCGGGGCGATCGCGTTGATCTGGATCTCCGGACCGACGAAGCGGGCGAGGTTCTCGACCAGCGCGCGCTGCCCGGCCTTCGAGACCGCGTAGTCGGAGCGGTTCGGGTAAGGCACGGCGATGTACTTCTCGCCGCCGAAGTACGAGCTCACGTTGAGGATGTAGCCGGAACCCTGCGCCTTCATCAGCGGCACGACCTTCTCGATCAGCGAGTAGTTCGAGGTGAGGTTGGCGTTCAGGGTGTTCCTCCACTCCGCCGGCGGCAGGTCCACCGCCATCTGCTCGGCGCCCGCGACGCCCGCGTTGTTGATGAGGTAATCGATGCGGCCGAAGGCCTCGAGCGTGGCCTCGACGGAGCGCGCAAGCGCCGCTTCGTCGGCGACGTCGATGCCGGCAAGCACGCGCACGCGCTCATGGGGCCGGTTGTAGCCCATCTCGGCCAGTTCCTCGACGATCGATTCCCGCAGGTCGCGCAACTGCTCCTCGCGACGCGCCGTCAGCATCACCCTCGCGCCGGCCACGGCCAGCAGCCGGCCGAGCTGGCCACCGATGCCGGCCGAGCCGCCCGTGACCAGCACGCACTTGCCGAGGTGCAGCCCCATCAACGACTCGATCCAGCCGAAGCCTGGCCGCTTGGAACCGGTGGCGTCGACGATCGCGGCGGGCATGTACAGGCTGACCTGCGGCACGCGACGCTGCGTGAACAGGAGTCGCGCCGCCTGCCGGGCGGCAAACTCCAGCCCCTGCTCCTCGGAATTGGTCCAGCGCAGGATCTGGTTGCCCCACTCCGCCGCCGCCCTGGCGCCGGACGCGGCCAGCGACTCGGCCTCATCGCGCCAGACACGCAGCAGCTCCTCGACGCCCGCGCGCAGGATGTCAGCGTAGGCATTGCCCGCGGCGTCGCTGCCGTTCGACATGAACAGCACGCGCGGCCGGCTGCCAGGCTCGGCGTGGCGCTGCCAGCAGCGCGAGAGCTCGCGCGCGATCCCGATCGCACCCGCCAGCTCGCTGCCGAGGAAGGTGTCGACCTCCGTGTCGTCCGCTTCGGCCAGGGCCGCGCGGAAACGCCATGCGCCGAACGCGGGCAGCACGATGGCCCCGTGCAGGCCGCTGGGCGGGGAGAACCGGTCGAATACCGCCTTGAGCGTCTCGATGCGACGCCGGTCGAACAGCACAGGTTCGATGCGGCGGTCGGCGACCCCCTCCTGCAGCGCGGCGCGGGCCGCCTGCACGCCCTCTTCCGAGCCGAGCCCGAGCAGCACGTGCGCACCGCAGCCCGCCTGCACCCGGGCGATGGCGAGCGCGTCGGCCACCTGGTCGCCGGCCGCGACGAGCACGGTCGTGCCAGCCCCATCGACGGTGCGCAATTCCGGTCGCGACACCCAGGTCGACCGCGACTCCTGCAGCACCTGCATGCCGTTGGTCACCTCGAAGCCCTGGGCGCTGAATGCACGGGACTCGTCGCTGCCAAGGAAGACGACGGTGTTGGCGACGTCATCCACGGTGGGAAAGCTGCGCGTGGGCCCACCGCCCTGCTCCGCGCGCGCGAGCGCCATCGACCCGAGGAACTCGCCCGCCGTGGTGCCGGGCTCCGCCTGGCGCAGGCCGTCCATCGCGGCAAACACGTTGCGGATCCGCTCGCTCTCGATGGGGCCCGGATAGACCACGTTCACGCGTATTCCGCGCGCACCGAGCTGCAGCGCGAGGTGGCGCGACAGCGCGTTCAGCGCCGCCTTGGGCACGACGTAGGCGGCGCGTCCGTAGTACTTGGTGCGCGAGAAGATGGTCGAGACGTTGACCACGCTGGCGCCGGGGCGCAGGTGCGGTGCTGCGGCACGCACGACGTTCCAGGTCAGGCCCAGCAGGTTTCCGGCGGCGTCGCGCACCGTCTCGGTGTCGCGGCTGCCCCCGGCGCGGAGCGCGTCGAGCTCCTCGCGCGACAGCGGCAGGTCGCAGATGATCTGCTTCGGGCCCGCCGAACCCGCGTTGTTCAGCAACACGTCGATGCGGCCGAAGCGCGCCATGATGTCCTCGACGGCAAAGCGCGCCTGCCCGGGATCGGACGCGTCGAAGGCCAGCACGACGGCGCGCGCGGCGGGGGCGCCGGCGGCACGCAGCTGTGCCCGCCGCGAGGCCTCGAGCTTCGCCCGGTCGCGCCCGGCCATGACCACCGTGGCCCCCTCCTCGAGGTAGCGACGGACGATCGACTCGCCGATGTTGCCGGCCGCGCCGGTGACGAGCGCGACCTTGCCCTCGAGACGGCCCGGACGCGGCCTTTTGGATCGGGTGTTCATGTCGCGTTCGCCCATTCCTGGTAGAGCTCGTCGCGGTTGCGCAGCCCCGCCCGGGGCAGCGCGTGGTTCACCACGTAGTTGGCGCCGGCGTGGGTGTTGTCCCACATCGCCTGGTGGGCTGCCGGCAGGTCGCCCCAGGGCACCATGGTCGGCGCGCTGACCTCGAGCTGGCCGGCCGCGATCATGTCGTTCATGCGCGCGACCTCGTACGCGTTGCACAGGTGCGTTCCCGCAATGGTCGCCGTGGGCATCAGGATGCGACGCTGCCGCATCCAGACCTGGGGCGCGTAGAAGGTGTAGCGCCGGCCCCGCATCTCCTCGCAATACACGACGCGCCCGGTGAAGGGCTTGACCAGCGAGGTGGATGCCGCGAGCGCGTCGTGCCCGGCGCGTTCGACGATGAGGTCCGGGTACCCGCGCGGGTTGTCGGGCGACCGCAGCCAGCGGCCGATCGCCCCACCGAACGGCTTCATCGTCCGTTCCTGGAACTGTCGCACCGCTTCCTTGAATCGTGCCGTCTCGCGCTTGGCGTCGGGCAAGGGCGGCAACGCGTCGGGCCAGTCGAAGTCCGCACCCTCGCGGCGGCGGATCTCCTCGATGGACACCACCCCGCGCACGGCGTCGCCATAGCCGAGCGACTGCACGAACTCGCGCTGCGCATCGCTGGCCGTGGCCACCACCAGCCGCGCGCCCGCGGCGCGCACCGCCTCGATCGCCTCGAGCCCGACCGGATCGAGCAGCTCGGGGCTGCCGACGCCGTAGTACAGCAGCACCGCCTCGCCCGCGCGCAGCTGCGCGCGACGCAGCATCGCCTCGGGCGAGGAGGCCCCCGGCTTGCCTGCGAAGGAGAACCAGTAGCCGCTGGTCGCGCCATAGAAGGTCAGCGTGCCGTGCTCGGCCAGCAGCTGGAACGAGCGCGGGAAGGACTCCTGGCCCGCATGCGAGACCGCATAGTCGGCGAGCCGGCCGCCGGCGTGGCGGCGCATCTCCTCGAGGATGGGCTCGCCGTCGCGCTCCCAGCGCGCGATCGCCTCGGCACCCTCCGGCACGGGCGTCCAGGCCTTGGCCCAGCGCGGATCGCGCCGGTCGATGGCGCCTGCGGCACCGTTCGCCGCGATGAACGCGGCACGCTCGGCGCTGGAGACGAGCCCGACGGTGGTCAGGCCGTTGCGCGAGGCGCTCTTCATCGCCTCGAAACCCGTGCCCGTGGCCGCGCCCTCCACGAACAGCGTGCGCCCGGACTCGATGCGCAGCGTGGTGAACAGCGCGCGCACCACGGTGCCGAGGTTCAGCACGTAGGAGCCGGCGGCCTCGAGGGTGAGATCCGGCGGCAGGGTGTGCAGCTGCGGACCCTGCACGAGCAGGAACTGCTGGTGGCTGCCGGTGTCGGTCTCGTAGCCCTGGATCGAGAACCCGGCGTACATCGGGTCGCGGGCGGCCAGTGGCGACAGCAGGTCGCTCTGCCCGGAGTAGACCGTGACGAGATCGCCGACCTTGAGCCGCCCCTCGCGCTTGACCTCGCTCCCCACCGCGGCGACCAGCGCCACGCCGCCCGAGCCCGTGACCTGGTAGTCGAGGTCGTGGTTCTCGAAGGGCGAGACGGGGATGCCGGTGATCGCCCAGATGTCGTTGAAGTTCACCTCGGAGGCCAGCACGTAGACCAGGGCCTCGTTCGGACCCGGGCGCGGCACGGGCAGGACGATCTCCCGTTCCGCATCGCGCGGCAGCCCGTGCGCGGGCGCCCCCGTGGCCGGATCCTTGACCACGGCGTGCCCGTACTGCCAGCTCGGCAGCGGCGTCAGGCCCGGGTAGAACGGCGCACCGACGGGCAGCAGGTCGCCTCGCTCCTGCAGCGCAGGCAGGATCCCGGCCGCGGGCGCCGCGGCGCGCCGCGTCGGCAGCGGCGCACTCTGCTTGTCCAGGAAGGCGCGGATGCCCGCCTTGCCGCCGGCCGGGTCGACGATGGCCTCGGCGAACAGCTGCGCCTCGCGCGCCAGTCCCGCGGCGATGCCCGAGCTCCAGCCGGTCCGGACCGCGTCGAGGATGCGATCGGCGGTGGGCTTTCGACCCACCGTGCGCGCCTGCGCGAGCAGGCGCTTCACCTCGCCGTCGCGCAGCGCGGCGCCCAGCTCAGCGCGCCCGGGCCGCTCCCAGCGCGCCTGCGCCGTGCGGCGCCCCGCGAACGCCCGCGCCACGAGCCCGGCACCGTTGGGCTCGGCGACGTACTCGGCGGCGAGGCGCGTGGCGAGCGCGACCACGTCCTCCTCGCCCTCGGCCAGCGCGTGCAGCAGGCCGTCGGCGCGCAACGCGACCGCGTCGACGGTGCGGCCACCGAGGATGATCTCGAGCGCACGCACCAGCGGCGCGCGATGCCCCGCCTCCTCGAGCAGTCGCGGCAACCGCTGGGTGCCGCCATAGCCGGGCAGGAGGTTGAGCCTCACCTCGGGCTGGCCGAACGTGGCAAGCGGCTCGGCCACTCGCACGTGGCAGGCCATCGCGAATTCCATGCCGCCGCCGAGCGCCACGCCGTTGATCGCCGCGATCGCCGGCTTGCCCATCGCCTCGAGCTTGCGGAACGCGAGGTGCGCGTTGTTCGGCAGCGGCAGCGCCTCCTCGAGCGAGTGCACGTCCTCGAGCAGCTGGCGGATGTCGGCACCCGCGACGAACGCCGCGGTGCCCTGGCCGGTGAAGATCACGACCTTGACGTCGTCGCGCCGCGCGACGTGGTCGACCACGATGTTCAGCTCGTCGAGCGCGCGCTCGTTCAGCGCGTTGACCGGCGGGTTCGTGACCGTGACCAGCGCGATGCGCGCGGCGCCCAGCACGTGGTAATGGATGCGGAAGTAGCGGAAGTCCTCGAACAGCTGCTGCTCGTCGGCGACCTTCTGGCGCGCCTGCCAGGCCGCGATCGCGCGGCGCAGCTCGTCGATCGACTCGGGGTTGCGCAGCGTCGAGGTGTCGCCGACGTCCTGGCCCTCCACCAGCGCGCGCACCATGCGCCGCATGTACTTGCCGCTGCGGGTCTCGGGGAACTGGCTGACCTCGACGAAGTCCTCTGGGATCGCCACCTGGCCCTTTTCCTGGCGGACTGTCTCGACGAGTCGACGGCGGTCCTCGGCCGTCAGCTTGCGGCCCGGCGCGGGACGCACGAACGCCAGCGGCGTCAGGCCCTTTTGCGCGTGCGGTGCGCCGACCACGATGACGTTGCCCACCGGCGAATCCGGGTTGACCTGCTTGTCGCGCAGGATCGCGCCCTCGATCTCCTCGGTGCCCAGCCGGTGCCCCGACACGTTGATCACGTCGTCGGACCGCCCGTGCAGCGAGAAGCCACCGTCGTCGTACTTCACCGCGAAGTCGCCCTGGGTGTAGGCGAGCCGACCCTGCCATCGCATCCAGTAGGTCTTGCGGTAGCGGTCGAAGTCGCCGCGCCAGGCGCGCGCCACCGCGCGGCCCTCGACGCGGAAGTCGGACTCGCCGCCCCAGATCGTGCGGCACAGGTAGGGATAGGGCGCAGCGATGACGATCTCGCCCTTTTCGCCTGACCCGGCAGGGCGCGCCACGACCTGGCCCGCTGCGTCAGGCTCGCTGTCGGCCACCCAGACGTCGCCCAGCACCCAGGGCAGCGGATAGGTGTGCGCGTCGGCACGCAGGGGGAAGTCCCCGTTGCCGTAGAGGTGGGTCCAGACGATGCCGCCGTGCTCGGTCGCCCAGTAGGAGTTGATGTACCAGGGCGTGACCAGCTCCATGCCGAACTGCTGCACGACCGGCGAGGTCGGCTCCGCGCAGAAGGTCGCGACGCGCAGCGAATCGCGACGATAGGCGCGCACGTCCTCCACGTTCTGCGGGTCGGTCATCACCGTCTTCAGGAAGGTGACGCCCGCCTTGAACACGTTGACGCGATAGCGCTCGATGATGCTCGCGAAGCGTCCCGCGCTCGGGAACACCGGCGCGCCCTCGGCAATCACCGTCGTCACGCGCGTGGCGAGCGCCGCGCAGATCATGTAGCTCTGGCCGGTGATCCAGCCCGGATCGGCCACCACGTAGAGCACGTCGCCGGGGCGCGCGTCGAAGGCGACGCGCATGGTGTGCGCGACGCCGCTGACATAGCCGCCGTGAACGTGCACCACGCCCTTCGGCTTGCCCGTCGAGCCGGAGGTGTAGATGAAGAACAGCGGGAACTCGGCGTCGAGCGGCTCGGGTGCGCAGGACGCCCAGATCGCCGCGACGAACTCGCGGTCAGGCAGCGCCAGCAGCTGCGCCTCGCTCGATACCCGGAAGCCGGCGGCGCGCGCCGCTTCGAGCAGCTCCTGCGTGGCGGCCTCGGTCAATTCGTGCGCCCAGCGATCGCGTTCCGGCCGCCAGAGCAGGTCGGCCTGCGCCGCGTGGCGCACGACGATCACGGTGTCGACACGCGGGGGCGTCGCGACCAGCGCCGAGGCGATCGCCGTGCGGATGCGGCTCGCGTCGGCCGATGCAACGCCCGGCAGGCGCTCGAGCGCGCGCCCCACGCCGCGCATGACGTCCGAGCGCTCGAGGGTGATCTCGTTCGCGACGGCTGAGCGCGCGCCGTCGAGGATCGCCGCCATCTGCGGCTCCGGCAGGCCCAGCGAGCCGAGCGCCTGCGCCACGGCCTCTATCGCCACCTCCGCCGGCACGTAGCCGTCGAGCGCGGGATCGGTGTAGGCCTCCTTGAAGGCGACGACCTGCGCATTGCGGTACCCGCCGTCGGCGGTAATGACGATGCGCGCACCCGCGTTGTGGATGCGGTCGGAGAGCGTCTTGTCGCTGAAGCCGCCGAACACGGGCGTGTAGACCACGCCGATCCGCTTGCAGGCCTCCGTCCAGTACAACTGCTCCGGGATATTCGGCATGTTGATGGCGACACGGTCGCCCGCGCGCAGGCCGAGGCGGCGCAGCGCGAGGGCGCAGCGCGCCACCTCGAGCAGCAGCTGCCGCCGCGACACGCCGTAGGACACCACCGGGCCGCCGCGACCCCGGTCGAGCGACTGGTCCCAGCGGTCGCCCTCGAAGAACAGCGCGGTCTCGGCGCCGTTCCCCGCGAGCACGTGGCGGTCGACCTCATTGAAGCAGGCGTTGGTCAGCCCGCCGCTGAACCAGCGGTAGAAGGGCGCCTCGGAATCGTCGAGCGCGACGCGCCAGGGCTGGTAGTCCACGGGCAGCGCCGGCGCCACCGGCTCGCCGCTGCGCGCGTCGAAGCCCTCCCAGCGCCCGGCCTGGTCGTTCCAGTGCAACCAGGCGCCATGCGCGCCCACGGAGGGCTCGAACCAGTGGATCTCGCGCCGCGCGATGTCGCCGTGGTACGCACCCGGGTCGGCGAGGCAGGCGTCGCGGGCACGCTGCCAGGACTCACGGTCGGTGTAGGGATTGACCCGCGCGACAGGCGGCGTCACGAGCCCCGGGGTGAATTCACGAGGGGGGCTCCAGCTCGAACTGGCCATCTTCCGGTCTCCACCCCCGCGACCACACTAGCACGGCGGCGGAGGCGGCGGCACCTATACTCGCCGAATATGCTGATCGAACGTCTCTGGCCCGCCAACGCCTGGCGCAACTACCACTATCTCGTCGCCTGCCCCGAGACCGGGGAGGCGCTGGCCATCGACCCGCTGGACTGGGAGCTGTGCCTGCGCGCGGCGCGCGCCCGCGGCTGGACCATCACCACGATCCTCAACACCCACGAGCACCGCGACCACACCGGCGGCAACGAGCCCCTGCGTGCCGCCACCGGCGCCCGCGTGGTCGCCCATGCGGGTGCAGCCCGCCGCATCGGCGGGGTCGATCGCGGCGTCGGCGCCGGCGACGTGATCCGCATCGGACGGACGGTGGAACTCGAATGCCTGGACACGCCAGGCCACACGATGGCGCACGTGTGCCTGCTGGCCCACGGCGATGCTCCCGCGCTGTTCTGCGGCGACACCCTGTTCAACGCCGGGGCCGGCAACTGCCACAACGGCGGCGACCCGGGGCGGCTCTACGAGACCTTCGCCGGCCAGCTCGCGCGACTGCCGGAGGCCACGCGGGTCTTCGCCGGCCACGACTACCTCGAGCGCAACCTGGCATTCACGCTCGACCGGGAGCCCGGCAATGCCGAGGCGGCCGCGATGCTCGAGGCCGCGCACTCGCAGCAGGGCGCCGAAGCACCCGTCGCGACGCTCGCCGACGAGAAGCGCGTCAACGCGTTCTTCCGGCTGCGCAATCCGCAGATCGTGGCGCGGCTGCGCGAGGCGTTCCCGGACCTGCCGCCGGATCCCGATGCACGGACGGTGTTCCTGCGGCTGCGCGAGCTGCGCAACCACTGGTGACGCCGGACCGGGGTTGGCGGCGGACCTGGACGGCGCGCGGCTCAGCCGTTCCGGCCGAGGCCCTGCAGCACCTTGAGCCCCATCTGCATGAGGTCGGGAGCGCCGCCGCCCTGGCCCGACGGCAGCTGACCGCCCGGCGTCATCTGGTCGATGATCGCCGGCAGGAACTGGGCGAGCAGCCCGCTGGCCTGCTGGCCATTGAGTCCGAGGCCCTGCGCCAGTTGCGCGATCTGGCTGCCGCCGCCCAGCGCCTTGACCAGCGCGTCCGGCGAGACCGGCAGGTTCTGGCCGGTGCCGACCCAGGATTTCGCGGCCTCGCCGAGCCCCGCCTTCTCGAGGTTGCCGATCAACCCGCCGATCCCCCCCTGCTGCTGCAGCAGCGAGCCGACCAGGCCGATCAGCGCGTCGGGCGATGCACCGCCGCCGGCACCCGGCGCTGAACCACCGGCCGCACCGGCCGCCATCTTCATCACGTCGTCGAGCAGACCCATGACACCCCTCCAGAGGTTCCGGCCCCCGCGGCCAGCCCGGATCATCGCAGATCACGCCGGCGACCGCTGCCGCTCCGAAGGGCAGGGTCAGCGGCGCTCCACGAGGTCGATCCGCAGGCCCGCAGGGCTGGTCAGTGTCGCCATGCGCGACTCGCCGAAGATCGTGCGCAGCGGACCATGGTCGAGCGCCGGCGCACCGACCGGAGCCCCCGACAGCGCCGCGCGTTCGAGCACGACCCCCACATCGGGCACGAAGTAGGTCACCGACAGCAGGCCGCGCGCGGGGGGCCTCGCACGCGGGTAGAGGTCGCGCCCGGGCGCAGCCTCGTACTCGACGATCTCGATGCGGCCGTAGCCCTCGGCGCGGTCGCCGAAGATGCGGATGTCGAGCGCAGCGCCCTTCGGCAGGCCCACGGTGCGCTCCACCTCGGGGCCCGAAATCCGGTTCCAGGCGGCTTCCTCGAGCCCCAGCACGCCCTCCAGGAAGGCCTTCTCACGGCGGTTGTCGGCGGTGGTGGCGATCAGCTGGGGTGCGACGCCGTAGCCGCGCGGACCCACGGGGTCTGGGCTCGACGGCTTCTCGACCAACACCAGGTTGACCGCGTCGGGCCCCGTCGTGTGCGCCTCGCGAAACACCTGGCCGCCGGCCTCCATCGTGCCGACGGGTGACCGGAAGCGGAACCCGGCGGCCTCGAGCTCGGCGTGGCGGGCGTCGATGTCGCGTACCGCGATGTCGATGCTCTTGGGCACCAGGTCGGTCGGCGCCGCAGCCTCTCGCACCGCCGGTCCCGGCAGTCGGAAACGCACGAGATGCAGGCCGCCGAATTCCATGCCGGGCGTGCGCAGCAACGCCTGGTCGATGATGTCACGCGGCTCGAGCCCCCAGGCGCGCGCGAGCCCTGGATCGGTGCCCTCGCGACGCGCGACGAGCTCGAGTCCGAAACGCTCCATCCACAGGGCGAGCGCCTGGTCCATGTCGGCCACGCCGATGACCGCGTAGGCAAAGGCGCGCGGGTTGGCCGCGTAGGGCGGCACGCGCGGCACGGCCCCTGCCCGCGGCGCGGGGGGCGCGGAACGGGACGCTTTCTCGACCGGTGGCGGCGCCGCGCAGGCGGATACCAGCAGCGCACAGCACATCGCACGCAGGGCCAGGGCATTCACAGGAACGTCGATCCGACGGGTGGCAGCCCAGTATCATGCGGCAGATGGATGCCCTCTTCTACCGCCGCAGCTTCCTGGTCATCACGGTCGCGGCCCTCGGCATTGCGCTGTACCGCATGCTGCAGCCCTTCTGGGGAGCACTGCCCTGGGCCATCTGCCTCGCCTTCCTGCTGCAACCCCTGCAGCGCAGGCTGACCCTGCGCCTGCGGGGGCGCAGCGGCGTGGCTGCCGGGATCGTGACCTCGCTCACCCCGTTCGTGATCTTCGCGCCGCTCGTCGCGCTCGGCATCGCCTTCGCGGACCAGGCCCGGGCCCTGCTGGTGCGGCTGCAGTCTGCAGCCGGCGGACTGGATCGCGACAGCCTGCTGCGCGAACTCGGGCAGTATCCCCTGGTCATCAATGTGAACAACTGGCTGCGCGACACGGTCGGCATCGGCAGCGAGCAGGTCTACGCCTGGGCCATCGGGGCGGCCCAGGGCGTGCTCGGCGGACTCGCGGCCACGGGCGGCAGCCTCGTGCTCGGTGCGGTCGGCACGGCGGTGTCGTTCGCACTGATGCTCTTCCTGCTGTTCTTCATGCTGCGCGACGGCGGGGCAATACTGGAGCGGCTGGTGCACCTGGTGCCGACCACCGAGGCTCGCCGCCGCGAGCTGCTCGAGCTGGTCGGCAACACGACCCGCGGCGTGGTCTACGGCTCCGGCCTGACCGCGCTCGTGCAGGGCGGCCTCACGGGGATCGGCTTCGCGATCGCGGGCCTGCCCTCGCCCGTGGTGTTCGGCGTGCTCGCGACGCTGCTCTCGCTGCTGCCCGCGGGCGGCGCCGCGCTCGTCTGGATCCCTGGCGTGGTGGCGCTGCTGCTGGGGGGTAACGCTGGCTACGCGGTGTTCCTGCTCGTGCTGGGCCTCGTCATTTCCGTCTCCGACAACGTCCTGCGACCGATGTTCGTGTCGAAGCATGCTCCGGTATCGACGCTCGCCGTATTCATAGGCGTTGTCGGCGGGGTGTCGGCCTTCGGCGGCATCGGACTCGTCGCCGGACCCGTGCTGCTGACCCTGATCGTCACCCTGGTGGGTTTCGTCGACGACAAGGTGCTCGGCAAGGCCGATTGAGCCTGTCGCAGCAGCGCCCCCGACCCGCCCCCCCAGGACCTGCACGGCCATGGACCTTTCACCGATCCTCAATCCCCTGAATGACGCCCAGCGGGAGGCCGTCACCGCACCGGTCGGCCCGGTGCTCGTGCTCGCGGGCGCGGGCAGCGGCAAGACGCGGGTGCTCACCCACCGCGTGGCCTGGGTGATCCAGGCGGAAGGCGCGTCACCCCACAGCATCATGGCCGTCACCTTCACCAACAAGGCGGCCGGCGAGATGCGGGCGCGCATCGAGACGCTGCTGGGCCTGCCGGGCGCGGCGCTGTGGATCGGCACCTTCCACGGCATCGCGCACCGCCTGCTGCGCCTGCACTGGCGCGAGGCCGGGCTGCCGCAGTCCTTCCAGATCCTCGACGGCGACGACCAGCTGCGCCTGATCAAGAAGATCCTGAAGGCGCAGAACCTCGACGACACGCGCTGGGTGCCGCGCGACATCCAGTACTTCATCAACCAGAACAAGGACGAGGGGCATCGACCCGCCACGCTGAAGGACGGCAACGACCCGACGCGCCGCCAGCTGATCAAGCTCTACCAGGACTACGAGGACGCCTGCCGGCGCGCCGGCGTGGTCGACTTCGCGGAACTGCTGCTTCGCGCGTTCGAGCTATGGCGCGACAATGCCGAGCTGCTCGGCCACTACCGGCGGCGCTTCCGGCACGTGCTGGTGGACGAGTTCCAGGACACCAACGCCATCCAGTACGGGTGGACCAAGATGCTGGTGGGCGCCGAGGGCGCGCCCTTCGTCGTCGGCGACGACGACCAGTCGATCTACCGCTGGCGCGGCGCACGGGTCGAGAACCTGCAGCAGTTCCGCCGCGACTTCCCGGCGGCGAAGCTGATCCGGCTCGAGCAGAACTACCGCTCGACCGCCACCATCCTGAACGCCGCCAATGCCCTGATCGCGCGCAACAGCGGCCGGCTCGGCAAGAACCTGTGGACCAGCGGCGCCAAGGGCGACCCGATCCGCCTCTATGCCGCGTTCAACGAGCGCGACGAGGCCGAGTTCGTGCTCAGCCGCATACGCGACTGGGTGCAGCGCGGCGGCAACCGCCGCGACATCGCCATCCTCTACCGGTCGAATGCGCAGTCCCGCGTTTTCGAGGAAGTCTTCCTCTCGGCCCGCGTGCCCTACAAGGTCTACGGCGGCCTCCGGTTCTTCGAGCGCGCGGAGATCAAGGACGCGCTGGCCTACCTGCGCCTGGTCGCCAACCGCGCCGACGACACCTCCTTCGAGCGCGTCGTGAACCTGCCCACGCGCGGTGTCGGCGCCAAGACCCTCGACACGGTCCGCGAACACGCGCGGGGGGCGGGCTGCCCGATGTGGCAGGCGGCGGCAACCTGCATCGCCAGCGGCGCGCTCGGTGCCAAGGCCGCCGCCGCCGTGCAGGGCTTCATGCAGCTGATCGAGCGCCTGGCGAACGACACGCGCGGACTGGCCCTGCACGACGTGGTCGACCAGGTGATCGCGGCCAGCGGCCTGCTCGCGCACCATCGCATGGAAACGGCCCAGCGCGGCGAAGCCCGGGTCGAGAACCTGCTCGAGCTCGTGTCGGCGGCGCGCGGCTTCGAGCCCGAGGGGGTGGAGGGCGAGCGCATGGCGCCGCTCGAGGCCTTCCTCGCCCACGCGGTGCTCGAGTCCGGCGAAGGCCAGGCCGAGGCCTGGGAAGACTGCGTGCAGATGATGACGCTGCACACGGCCAAGGGCCTCGAGTTCCCGGTGGTGTTCCTCGCGGGTATGGAAGACGGCCTGTTCCCGCACCAGCGCTCGCTGAACGACCTCGACAGCCTCGAGGAAGAGCGCCGGCTGGCCTATGTCGGCACCACGCGTGCCATGAAGCAGCTCTACGTGACCTATGCGGAGCAGCGCCGCCTGCATGGCATCGACAGCTACGGCCAGCCTTCGCGCTTCATCGAGGAGCTGCCCGAGGAGCTGGTCGAGGAAGTCCGGCCGCGGGCGGGCCGCATGGGCTACGGCACCGGCTTCGGCGGCGGGTTCGCGGGCCGGGCCGGGCCCGGCGCGCTGGCGGGCGGCGCAGGGCTCGGCGGCGCCCGACGCCCGGGCGGCACCACGAGCGGCGTGGTCGAACCGGGTGCGCCAGGGCTGCGCCTGGGCGCGCGCGTGCGCCATCCCAAGTTCGGCGAGGGCGTCGTGCTCAACGTCGAGGGCCAGGGCGCGCACGCGCGGGTGCAGGTGAACTTCGAGGGTGCCGGCACCAAGTGGCTGATGATGCAGTTCGCGAACCTCGAACCCGTGCGCTGAGCACGCCGCGCGCGCTAAAATCGGCGCCGTGACCACCCGCCGTTTCTTCCAGCTCCTCGCCGGGGCTGCTTCCGCGAACGACTCCCTCGTCTGCGTCGGGCTCGACCCCGAGCCCGAGCGTTTTCCGGCCGCGCTGCGTGGCCGCCCGCAGGCGATCCTCGAGTTCAACCGCGCGATCATCGACGCCACCGCAGACCTCGCCTGCGCCTACAAGCCCCAGGCCGCGCACTACGCGGCGCTCGGCGCCGAGGACCAGCTGCTCGAGACGATCCGCTACATCAACGTCCGCGCGCCCGGCGTGCCGGTGATCCTGGACTCCAAGCGCGGCGACATCGGCAGCACCGCGGAAAAATATGCCCGCGAGGCCTTCGAGCGCTACGGCGCCGACGCCGTCACCGTGAATCCCTACCTCGGCCGCGACTCCGCCGAGCCGTTCCTGCAGTACGCCGACAAGGGCATCGTGATCCTCTGCCGCACGTCCAACGCCGGCGCCCGCGAATTCCAGGATCTCGACGTCGGGGGGCGCAAGCTCTACCAGGTGGTCGCGGAAAACGTCGCGCGCGAGTGGAACACCCGCGGCAACTGCCTGCTGGTGGTGGGCGCCACCTACCCCGAGGAACTCGCCGACGTGCGCGCGCGTACGGGCGACATGACTTTCCTGGTGCCCGGGGTCGGCGCACAGGGCGGCGATGTCGAGCGCGCGGTGCGCGCCGGACGTCGCCCGGACGGCGCAGGACTGGTGATCAACTCCTCGCGCGGGATCCTCTACGCCAGCGGCGGCGAGGACTTTGCGCAGATCGCGCGCGGCGCCGCGCGCGATCTGCGCGACGCGATCAACCGCGCGCGGGCTCCCGGCTGAAGTCCGGGTACTTCCCGAGCAGCAGCAGCAGCACGGCGCCGAGGACGAACATCACCGCCGCGGCCGTCAGCATCGGGTCGTAGCTGCCCGCGGTGTCGCGCACCCAGCCATAGAGCGTGGTCGAGACCGCCGTGGCGAGCCCGAATCCCATGTAGAGCAGGCCGTAGATCTGCCCGTAGCTGCGCATGCCGAAGTAACGGCTGGCGAGGTAGGCGATCAGGTCGGTCTCGGCACCCGCCGCGAAGCCCATCAGGAACGCGGCCAGCACGGCGACCGACACCGACAGGCCCGCGTCACCCATCAGGATGTAGCAGGACACGGCGGGCATGCACAGGATCGGCAACGTGACGAAGGGCGCCCAGAACCGGTCGAGCAGCAGTCCGGTGATGATCCGGCCCGCGAAGATCGACAGCCCGAACACACCCATGACCTTGGCGGCGTCGGCCGACTCGAACCCGCGCGCGCCCAGCATCGACGGCATGTGGACCAGCGCCCCGCCGTATGCCACGGACACCAGCACGATCGAGACCCAGAGGATCCAGAAGCGGGGCTCCGAGGTGGCCTCGCGCAGCGTGCGACCGGGCAGCTGGCCGGAGGCGCCGGCAACGGCCATCTCCGGAGGTCGCTCCTCGGGCCTGGGCTCGCGCAGGAACAGCAACCCGGCGGGCAACGCCACCGCCAGCGGCAGCAGGGCCAGCAGCGCGTAGCCGCCACGCCAGCCGAAATGCTCGATCAGCAGCACGGTGATGATCGGCAGCAGCATCGCCGAGATGCTCGTGCCGACCAGCGTGAGCCCGAGCGCCAGGCCGCGCTGGCGGAAGAACCAGAGGTTGATGGCACGCGAGTAGGTGACGGGCGTCGAGCCGATGCCCACCAGGCCGACCAGCGTCCACAGGAAATAGAACGCCCACAGCTGGCCCGGGATCACGGAGAAGCCGGCGAAGACGAGGCCGAAGACACCGAGGGATGTCAGGGCGACCGGCCGGACGCCCCAGCGGTCCGCCGCCCAGCCGAAGAACGGCGCCAGCAACGCGCCGAGGATGCCGTAGATCGTGATCCCGAAGCTGATCTCGGTACGGCTCCATCCGAATTCGTCCTGCAGCGGCTTCATGAAGAAGCCGATGGTGTTGAACGGCAGGGGCGACGCGCCGAAGGCGACGCCGAGCAGCGACGCCAGCAGGACTTTCCAGCCGCGGCGGAATTCGATGGATGCACTCATTGTGGCGGCAGCATAGCGCGTCCGCCCCTGTTCGCTGAACGGCCTTCGCGATACCCTAGCCGCACCTATGAAGATCGTGATCCTCGGCGCCGGCCAGGTCGGTCGCACGGCGGCCTATCAGCTGGCCCGCGAAGAGGCGAACGAGGTCACGGTCGTCGACAGCAACGAGGAACTCCTGCGTGACCTGCAGGACCGCCTCGACATCCGCACCGTCGTCGGCAACGCCTCCTATCCCTCCGTCCTCGCGGCCGCCGGCGTCCCCGACGCCGACATGCTCATCGCGCTGACCAGCTCCGACGAGGTCAACATGATGGCCTGCGAGGTCGCCTACACCCTCTACCGCACCGACACCAAGATCGCGCGGATCCGCTCCGCCGAATACACCCGGCACCCCCGTCTGTTCAGCGCCGAGGCCCTGTCGGTCGACGTCTGGATCAGCCCGGAGCAGCTGGTCACCGAGTACATCGAGCGCCTGATCCGCTACCCGGGCGCCCTGCAGGTCCTCGACTTCGCCGACGGCCGCGTGCGCCTGGTCGGCCTCAGGGCGCGCAAGGGCGGACTGCTCGTCGGCCAGGCGCTGCGCACGCTGCGCGACCACATCCCCAACACGGAAGCGCGCGTGGTCGCCATCTACCGCGGCGCCCGCGCGCTCGTCCCCAGGGGCGACACGGTCATAGAGGACGGCGACGAGGTGTTCTTCCTGGCCGCCCGCGACGACATCCGGCGCTTCATGGCCGAGATGCGCCGCGAGGACAGCCCGGTGCGCCGCGTCGTCATCGCCGGGGGTGGACACATCGGCTTCGCGCTGGCGCGGCAACTCGAGCAGAGCAACCAGGTCAAGATCATCGAGCGCGACCCGAAGCGCGCGCGCCGCATCTCCGAGCAGCTCGAGAACGCCATCGTGCTCGAGGGCGACGCCGCCGACGAGGAGCTGCTGATCGAGGAGAACATCGACAGCTGCGACGTGTTCGCCGCGCTCACCAACTCCGAGGAGGCGAACATCCTCTCGGCCATGCTCGCGAAGCGGCTCGGCGCGCCCAAGGTCATGGCGCTGATCAACAAGCCCTCGTATGCCGAACTGATGCAGTCCGGCTCGATCGACATCGCCATCTCGCCCCAGACGATCACCATCGGGTCGCTGCTCGCGCACGTGCGCCGGGGCGACGTGGTCAAGGTGCACTCGCTCCGGCGCGGTGCCGCCGAGGCGCTCGAGGCGATCATCCACGGCGACCACCGCAGCTCGCGCGTGGTGGGCAAGCGCGTGGAGGAGATCTCGCTCCCCGAGGGCGCATCGATCGGCTGCATCGTGCGCGGCGAGCAGGTCATCATGGCCCACCACGACACCGTCGTGCAGGCCGACGACCACGTCGTGCTGTTCATCCTCGACCGCCGCCACGTCGACGACGTCGAGCGGCTGTTCCTCGGCGAGACCGCCGGGCGTCGCTGAGCCGCCGGAGCGCCCCAGCCCATGCTCGCCGTCGCGCACGTGCTGGGTCTGATGATGGCGTTCTTCGCCGTCACGTTCACGCTGCCGCTGCTGACCTCGCTCGTGACCCAGGACGGCATGTTCGGGCACTTCGCGGCGGCCGCGGGAATCAACGTCGTGCTGGGTCTCGGCATCGCCCTGGCCACGCGGCGCTACCGGCGCGAGCTCAAGCCGCGCGACGGCTTCCTGCTGGTCACGTTGTCGTGGGTGCTGATGTCGGGCTCGGCGTCGGTCCCGCTGCTGATCGCGCTGCCGGGGCTCAGCTTCACCGACGCCTACTTCGAGGCCATGTCTGGCCTGACCACCACGGGCTCCACGATCCTCACCGGCCTGAGCGACCTGCCGCCGTCGATCAACCTCTGGCGCCACGCGCTGCACTGGTTCGGCGGCATCGGCATCATCGTGCTCGCGGTCGCGATCCTGCCGCTGCTCGGTGTCGGCGGCATGCAGCTGTACCGCGCCGAGGCCCCGGGCCCGGTCAAGGACGAGAAGCTCACGCCGCGCATCACCGAGACGGCCAAGGCGCTCTGGCTCACCTACTGCTTCCTGACCGTCGTGGCAATCGTCGCGCTGAGGTTCGCCGGCATGGGCTGGTTCGACGCGATCTGCCACGGGTTCTCGGTGGTCGCGATCGGCGGCTTCTCTACCCATGACGAGAGCATCGGCTGGTTCGACTCGCCCGCCATCGAGCTCGTGCTGATCGTCATGATGATCGTCTGCTCGCTCAGCTTCGCGCGGCACTTCGTCGCCCTGCGGAAGCGCTCGCTCGAGCCCTACCGCCGGGATGCAGAGGCCAAGGCGCTCGTACTGATGCTGGGTGGCAGCGTCGCGTTCATCACCGGGCTGCTGTGGGTGTCGGGCACCTACCCGAGCCTCGGCGAGTCACTGCGCCACGCCGCCTTCAACGTCGTCTCGATCGCGACGACCACCGGCTTCGCCAGCGAGGACTACGGACTCTGGCCGTTCTTCGCACCAGTCTGGATGCTGTTCCTGAGCGGCGTGGTCTGTGCCACCGGTTCGACGGGCGGTGGCGTGAAGATGTTCCGCACCCTGCTGCTGGCGCGGCAGGCGGTCCGCGAGATGAAGCTGCTCGTTCACCCCTCGGCGGTGATCCCGTTGCGGATCGGCGGGCAGGTGGTGCCGGAGCGGGTGGCCCAGGCCGTGCTGGCGTTCATCTTCCTGTACTTCATGACCATCGTCGTGCTGACTTTCGCCTTGCTGCTGACGGGCATGCCCTTCGTCGAGGCGATGAGCTGCGTGGTCGCCAGCGTGAACAACCTGGGCCCCGCGCTGGGCCCCACCGGCCCGGCGGGGAACTATGCGCCGCTGACGGACGCCCAGACCTGGATCTGCACGCTGGCGATGCTGCTCGGGCGACTCGAGATCTTCAGCCTGCTCGTGCTGTTCACCCCGACTTTCTGGCGGAAGTAGCCGTGGCACCCGAGGACGTTCCCGGAATCCCCTTCATAGACCGGCTCTGCGCAGCCATAGGCAAGGGCGTGGCGTGGCTTGCGCTGCTGCTGGTCGCCACCACGTTCGCCGTCGTGGTGCTGCGGTATGGCTTCGACCGCGGCCTGCTGTGGATGCAGGAGTCCACGACCTGGATGCATGCGCTGCTGTTCATGCTCGGCGCGGCCTGGGCGTTGCGCACGGGTGACCACGTCCGGGTCGACGTCTTCTACCGCAGGCTGGGCGCGCGCGGGCAGGCGCTCGTCGACCTGCTCGGCACGGTGCTGTTCCTGCTTCCGCTGTGCGGCTACATCCTCCTCGAGTCCTGGCCGTACGTGCTGCAGTCCTGGGAAGTCGGCGAGTCCTCGCGCGAGGCCGGCGGCCTGCGCGGCGTCTACCTGCTCAAGTCGGTGATCCCCGTCACCGCCGCGCTGCTGGCGCTGCAGGGCGTCTCGGAGATCTTGCGTGCGCTGCGGCGCCTGCGTGCCGCGGGAGCCCCTCGATGATCGGCGCCGAGATCGCCGCGCTGCTGCTGTTCGTCACGGTCGTGGCCGCGCTCCTGGCGGGCTACCCGGTGGCCTTCACGCTCGGCGGCGTATCGCTGCTTTTCGCGGTCGCTGCGCAGGCGCTCGGGTTCTTCGATCCGAGCTACCTCGAGGCGCTGCCAAGCCGCATCTTCGGCACGATGAACAACGAGACGCTGGTGGCCGTGCCCCTGTTCGTGTTCATGGGCCTCGTCCTGGAGCGCACCAAGATCGCCGACGACCTGCTGGAGACACTCGGCCTTCTGTTCGGAGGCGTCCGCGGTGGCCTCGCGTTCTCCGTGGTGATCGTCGGCACGCTGCTGGCCGCCAGCACCGGCATCGTCGGCGCCACGGTCGTCACGATGGGCGTGCTCTGCCTCCCGACGATGCTGCGGCGCGGCTACGACCCGCGCATCGCCACCGGCACGATCTGCGCCTCGGGCACGCTGGGGCAGATCATCCCGCCGTCGATCATCCTGGTGCTGCTGGGCGATGTGCTCTCGTCGGCCTACTCGCAGGCCCAGCTCAGGATGGGCATCTTCCAGCCCAAGACGATCTCGGTCGGCGACCTCTTCCTGGGCGCGCTGCTGCCGGGGCTGATGCTGGTCGGCCTCTACCTGCTCTGGCTCGCCGCGATGGCGGTGATCCGACCCGCATCGATGCCGCCGATACCGCTCGAGGAGCGCCAGGCGGCACGCAGCGCCGGCTTCGCCCTGCGCGTGGCGCGCGCGCTGGTGGCCCCGCTGGTGCTGATCCTGGCCGTGCTCGGCTCGATCCTCGGCGGCGTGGCCACGCCCACCGAGGCCGCCGCGGTGGGCGCGGTCGGCGCGCTGCTGATGGGCGTCGCCAACCGGGAACTGACGATCGCCCGGCTGCGCGAGATCGTCGAGGGCACCGTGCGCATGAGCAGCATGGTCTTCATGATCCTGATCGGCGCGTCGGTGTTCTCGCTGGTATTCCGCGGCCTCGGCGGCGACGACGTCGTGCACGAGATCCTGACGGCGCTGCCGGGCGGCGTGGTCGGGGCGATGATCGCCGTGATGCTGGTGATGTTCCTGCTCGGCTTCATCCTCGACTTCATCGAGATCGTCTACGTGGTGGTGCCCATCGTCGGCCCAGTGCTGCTGGCCATGGGCCTGGATCCGGTCTGGCTCGGCGTGATGATCGCGCTCAACCTGCAGACCTCGTTCCTGACGCCGCCCTTCGGCTTCGCGCTGTTCTACCTGCGCGGCGTCGCACCGCCCTCCGTGTCGACGGCGACCATCTACCGCGGCATCGTGCCGTGGGTGGTGCTGCAGCTCGTCGCACTGGTCATCCTGGCGCTCTGGCCGGAAATCGTGACCTGGCTGCCTTCGCGGGTCTACGGAGACGCGCCGTGAACGGGGCCGGAATGTCCGTGACCGAGGCGGTCGACACACGCATGTCGGCGCGGGCGTTCACCGACCGCCCGGTCGACCCGGCGCTGCTGCGTCGCATCCTGTCGACTGCAGCGCGCAGCCCCTCCGGCGGCAACGTGCAGCCCTGGCACGTGGTCGTGCTCGGCGGCGACGAGCTGGCGCGGTTCAAGCAGGTCGTCGCGGAACGCTTGCGCAACGACCCCACGCTGCAGGGGGACGGCCCGGAGTACGCGATCTACCCGCCCGACCTGCACGATCCTTACCTCGCGCGGCATCGCCAGTGCGCCGAGGACATGTACGCGACCATGGGCATCACGCGCGACGACAAGCCCGCGCGCTATCGCTTCATCGCCGGCAACTATCGCTTCTGGGGCGCGCCGGTCGCGCTGTTCACGCTGGTCGACCGCCGGATGGGGCCGCCGCAGTGGTCTGATCTCGGGATGTTCCTGCAGACGGTGATGCTGCTTGCCCGTGAGGCGGGGCTGCACACCTGCGCCCAGGAGATCTGGACACGCCTGCACCGGACGGTCGGCGAGTTCATCGCCATTGCGCCGCAGCAGATGCTGTTCTGCGGGATGGCGATCGGCTGGCGCGACGAGTCGCACCCGGTCAACCGGCTGCGCACCGCGCGCGCGCCGCTCGAGGAATTCGCCAGCTTTCGCGGGATCTAGACGCTGCCGCTGCCCAGCTCCACGTAGTGCTCGACCTTGAGCACCGCGCCGTCGACACCGATCACGCGCACGCGCGCGCCGGCGGGAGCGTCGGCGCCGGACACCTTCCAGACCGTGTCGCCGACGCGCACCTTGCCGGAGCCGTGGTCGATCGGCTCGACCAGCTCCAGCACCTGGCCCACGTACTGCAGGCCACGCTGGTTCAGCATCGGCTGCTCGGAGACGTCGGGATTCGCCTTCTTGTAGTTGCGGTACCAGACCATCGCGACGATGCCGACGACCGCGAACAGGACCCACTGCCACTGCCAGGGCATGGGCAGCACGACGAGCAGCAGGCCGACGATCGCCGCCGAGATCGCGAACCAGACGGCCACGGCGCCGGGCATGAAGGCCTCGAGCGCCGCGAGCGCCACGGCGCCGACGATCCACTGCCACCAGTTCAGCGTCGTCAGGAACTCGATCATGGGACTCGCCTCAGTTGCCAGCCGGCGGAGGGGTGAAGCGGGGCGGACGCGGCGGCGGTGTGCCGGCGGTAGCCGAGGGCTGCCGCTGCATGGCGTCCTTGGTGAGCTCAGCCACGCCCGCGAGCGCACCGAGGATGCCCGTGGCCTCGACGGGCATCATGAACACCTTCTGGTTCGGCGCGGTGGCAAGTTCCTTCAGCGCCTCGACGTACTTCTGCGCGATGAAGTAGTTGATCGCCTGCACGTCACCCTGCGCGATCGCCTGCGACACCATCGCCGTGGCGCGTGCCTCGGCCTCGGCCAGGCGCTCGCGGGCCTCGGCCTCGCGGAACGCGGCTTCCTTCTCGCCCTCGGCCTTCAGCACGGCCGACTGCTTCTCGCCCTCGGCCTTGAGGATCGCGGCGGCGCGGAATCCCTCGGCGTCGAGGATGTTGGCGCGCTTGTCGCGCTCGGCCTTCATCTGCCGGCCCATCGACTCGACGAGGTCGGACGGCGGGCTGATGTCCTTGATCTCGATGCGCGTGCACTTCACGCCCCAGGGCGTGGTGGCGTCGTCGACGACCTTCAGCAGCCGGTGGTTGATCTCGTCGCGCTTGGACAGCGTCTCGTCGAGGTCCATGGAACCGACGACCGTGCGGATGTTGGTCATCGTCAGGTTGATGATCGCCAGGCGCAGGTTGTCGACCTCGTAGGCCGCCTTCGCGGCGTCGAGCACCTGGTAGAACACCACGGCGTCGATCGCCACCATGGCGTTGTCCTTGGTGATGACTTCCTGGCGCGGGACGTCGAGCACCTGCTCCATCATGTTGATCTTCTGCCCGATGCGCTCGATCACCGGCAGCAGCACGTGGAAGCCCGGCTCCATGACCTTCTTGAACTTGCCGAAGCGCTCCAGCGTGAACTGGAAGCCCTGCGGCACCGTCAGGAAAGCCTTCGAGGCGAGGATGATGAGCGCGATGACGATGACGAGCACCGCCGAGAAGCCGATTTCCATATCCGGGTCTCCGTTCGAATGCCCGGCTCAGCCGAGCTTGACCAGTTGCTTGCCGAGGTTGGCCCCCCGCAGCATGCCGAGGAACGCCTCGGGGGCGGCACGCAGTCCCTGCGCCACCGTCTCAAAATACCTGAGTTGGCCGGCCGCGAGCCAGCCCGCCAGCTCCGCGGTGGCCTCCCGGTAGCGATCGGCGAAGTCGAAGACGATGAAGCCCTGCACCCGGATCCGGTTGACGAGGATGCTGCGGAAGTTCCTGACGCCGTAGGCCTCGGTCGCGTTGTACTGCGAGATCAGCCCGCAGACCGGCAGCCGCGAGAACGGGTTCATGCGGCCGAGCACGGCGTCCAGCACCGGCCCGCCCACGTTGTCGAAGTAGACGTCGACCCCTGCCGGGACCGCGCCCTTGAGCTGTTCGCCAAAGGCGTCGGACTTGTAGTCCACGCAGGCGTCGAAGCCGAGGTCCTCGACCACGTGCCGGCACTTGTCGGGGCCTCCCGCGATGCCCACCGCCCGGCAGCCCTTGAGCTTCGCGATCTGGCCGACCAGGCTGCCGACCGCGCCCGCCGCCGCCGACACCACGACCGTCTCGCCCGGCTTCGGCTGGCCGATCTGCAGAAGGCCCGCCCAGGCCGTGACGCCCGGCATTCCCACCGCCGACAGCAGTGCCGTGCGCGGGACCGAGCGGTCGACCTTGCGCAGCCCCTTGCCGTCGGAGACCGGGTGCGTCTGCCAGCCGAGGTCGCCCGCCACCGTGTCGCCAACGGCGAACTTCGGGTGCCGCGACTCGATCACCTCGCCGACGACCTCGCCGCACATCACGTCGCCCAGCGCCAGCGGCGCGACGTACGAGCGCCCCTCGTTCATGCGCCCGCGCATGTACGGGTCCAGCGAGAGGTACTCGCCGCGCACGCGGAGCTGGCCTTCGGCGAGGGCGGCGTGGGGCGCCTCGACGAGGCGGAAGTCGTCGGCAGTCGGCCAGCCCCTGGGGCGGCGGTCGAGCCGTATCTGCAGGTTGTGATCCGTCATCCTCGGCCTCGGCGTCGCAATGCAGGCAAGGACGACTGTTCCGCGGGCGGCGGGGGGGCGCGCCGCGCCCCGCTCCGCCGGCCCTCTCAACGCTTGATGCCAGCTGACAGCGTCCCTCCCTGGGGCGACGCGAGCCGCTGCACCTGCAGCATCGCCTCGTCGGTAGCCATCATCCTGCACTTGCGCACGCTGGCGATGCTCTCGAGCTTGCGAGGGTCTTCCCGTGGGCACACGTACCGGACCGCCGCCCGGATGCGCGTGTTCAGGGTCTTCATTCCCTTCGGGCTCGACAGGTCGAGGTCGCCATACTGCACCTGCCTGTAGAGAGGCTGGCGGTCCTTCGCGACCGTCACGGTAGCCACTGTCGCGATGGGTGCGTGGGTGAAGGTGCTGTCGGCGACCGCGACTTGGGACGCCATGGCCAGCACGCCTGCGGTCACCAGGACCGCTCGATTGAAATGGATCATCGGAATTCCCCCGGCAGATGTCTATGGGATCGAGGGAACGAAGCGTGAACCGTACCGGGCCTCCTGTCGGTCCGCTACCGATCAGATGGGAAGATTCGCGCGTGTTCCCGGGCCATCACCCGATAGCACTCACAGCAGCGTGCCTCGAGTCCGGCGCGATCCAGCACGACGATGTGGCCGCGCGAGCAGCTGATCAGGCCGGCGCTCTCGAGGTGGGAGACGGCGCCCGTGACGCTCATGCGCCGAAGACCCAGCATTTGCGCGATGAGGTCCTGGGTCACGTCCACCTTTGCATCATGCTGTCTATCCAGGCGCATCAGGAGCCAGCGACACAGCTTCCGGTCTGCGTCGTGATAACCATGGCAGACGCTCGTCTGTGCCAGCTGCATCAGCAGCGAGTGCGTATAGCGCAGTAGCTCCTGCATCAGGGGTCCAGCCCGGTTGAACTCCTGGATCAGCGGGGACGCCCTTATTCGAAGTGCATCACCCTCGCGCTGAGCCAGCACGCGGCACTCGGAGGGTCCACCACCCAGCAAGAGGGTAATGCCGAGGAAACCCTCCCATCCCACGATTGCAACCTCTGCAGACCTCCCGTCCTCGAGGACGTGGACGCAGGACACGATCGCGGAGGTCATGAAGTAGCCGTAATCCATCGGCTGGCCGGCTTCCAACAACACCCGCCCCACCGGCAAGCGCACGAGCTCGAGTTCCGGCAGGAGTCGCGCTCGGTCACGCATCGGCAAGCGGGCGAGGAGCTGGTTGCAGCAACCTGCAACGTCTTTGGTTGCGAATCGCGCTTCCGCGGTCATGGGAGATCCCCGGGCCCTTGGGAGTCGCGACACTGCGCCCGCGACGACGGCTACACCACAGGTACTTGCCGCAAGTGCCCCTGTCGACCAGCGCCCACGCCCGAAGTGCCAGCGTTCAGTCGCGCGCGGCTTCCGGGGCGGACTGGCGGTGATTCACGATCGCCCCGCTCGCCAGCCGCTCGCGATACGCCGCGAGCTCGCGCTTCACCACGGGTGCGAGCAGATAGAGGCCGAGGATGTTCGGCACGCAGATCAGGAACACCAGCGCATCCGAGAAATCCAGCACCGCACCCAGCTGGATCGAGCAGCCCAGCGCCACGAAGACGCAAAAAACCAGCTTGAATCCAAGGTCTGCAAGCCTGCTCTCGCCGACGAGGTAGGTCCAGCCCTTCAGGCCGTAGTAGGACCACGCGATCATGGTCGAGAAGGCAAACAGAAACCCGGCGATCGCCACCGCGTACGGCGACCACGCGATGTTGCGCGCGAATGCCGCCGAGGTCATCTCGATGCCGCCGAGGCCCGAGGTGAAGCCCGGTTCGTAGTAGAGGGTGGTGATGATGACCAGGGCGCTGAGCGTGCAGATCACGACGGTGTCGATGAACGGCTCCAGCATCGAGACGAAACCTTCGGTCAGCGGTTCGTTGGTACGCACCGCCGAGTGGGCGATCGCAGCAGAGCCGATGCCGGCTTCGTTGGAGAAGACCGCACGCTGGAAGCCGACGATCATCGCCCCCGCGGCACCGCCGGCCATGCCCTGGCTTGTGAAGGCGCCTTCCAGGACGGCGCCAACTGCGAACGGCAGCGCCTCGGCGTTCATGCCGATGATCACCAGCGCGGCAGAGCAATAGAGGATGGCCATGAACGGGACCAGTTTCTCCGTTACCCGCGCGATGCTGCGAATTCCGCCGATGATCACGCTGGCAACGAGCGCCGCCATGATCAAGCCGAAAAGCCAGCCCTTGTCGGCGAACCAACTATGCGCCGCGCCGCCCGAAACGTTGACGAACTGCACGTAGGCCTGGTTCGACTGGAACATGTTGCCGATGCCCATGCAGCCGATCACGATGCCGACGGCGTAGAAGCGGCCGATGAGCCGTCCGAATCGCGGCCAGCCCCGCTCGCTGAAGCCGTCCTGCAGGTAATACATCGGCCCACCCGACACGGAACCATCGCCATTCTGGCGCCGGTAGCGCGTCGCGAGCGTGCACTCGATGAACTTGGTGGACATGCCAAGCAGCCCGGCGACGATCATCCAGAAGGTGGCTCCGGGCCCGCCCATGCTGATTGCCACCGCAACGCCGCCGATATTGCCGATGCCCACGGTGCCGGAGACCGCGGTGGCCAGCGCCTGGAAATGCGAGACCTCGCCCGGATGCGCGGAGTTCGCGTAGTCACCCCGGGCCAGATGCACGGCATGGCGAAAGCCCCGGATGTTCACGAACCCCAGGTAGCCCGTGAAGAAGAGTGCGCCAGCCACGAGCCAGAGCACCACGAAGGGAAACTCCACGCCCAGCACGGGGATCCGGAAGAAAACCAGCGCCGACAGGGCCTGCGTGAACGGTGCCACGGCGTCGTTGATCCACTGGTCGAGGCTTTCGGCCGCCCATGCCGTGCGCGGCAAGGCAGCCGCAACCAGCGCCAGGGCGATCGGAAGGCGAGTCAGTGCTGTCGTCACGATCGTCGGTTCACGGTCTACACATGGCAGGCTTCACATTACACGAGATCGCATGGTCGTCGCGGCTGCACGCGGGCACGATGCCCGTTCAGTCGACCAGCTCGAGGTCCTTGCTGTAGACCACGTTCAGCACGTTGTCGTACCAGCCGCGCACGCGCGGGCTGACGAGGTGCTTGTTGACGTAGAAGTAGATGGGAATCAGCGGGTGCGCGGCGAGCAGCTCGCGCTCGGCCTGCTCCAGCAGCGCGCGGCGGCGCGCCGGATCCACCTCCCGCGCGGCCTGCTGCAGCAGTGCGTCGTAGCCCGGATCGCGGAAGCGCGAGGTATTGATGCCGAAGTCCCCCTTGAAGTACTGCAGGAAGGTATAGGGATCGTTGTAGTCGCCGATCCACGCCAGGCGGAACACGTCCACCTGGCCCGCGTCGATCTCCTGCTGCAGCACCTTGAACTCGACGGCCACCAGGCTCGCCTCGACACCCAGGGCCTGCTTCCACATCGCGGCGATCGCCACGGCGAGCCGGTTGTGCAACTCGCCCGTGTTGTAGCGCAGTTCGAAGCGCAGCGGCGTCCCGGCCGAGTAGCCCGCCTCGGCGTACAGCCGGCGGGCCTCGGCGATGCGTTCGCCCATCGGCAGGGCGGCGTAGTCGAAGGACTGCGCCGTGTAGTTGAACGTGCCGGGCGGCACCCAGCCGTTGGCCGGCAACTCGCCGACCCGGGTCACCGAGTCGACCAGGCGCTGCCGGTCCACGACCAGCGACAGCGCGCGGCGCAGGCCCGGCTGGCTGCGGAACGGCTCGCGCTCGAGGTTGAAGCCGAGGAAATAGGTGCCAAGCTGGGGCCCGAGCCGCAGCGCCGCGGCATGGTCACGCCGGATCTGGTCGAACTGGCCACGAGGGACCGTGTAGGTCACGTGAAGTTCGCCGGAGCGCCAGCGCTTGTACTCCGCGCCCTCGTCCGACTGCGACACCCAGCGCAGGCGGTCGATCCGGTTGGCGGCGTCGTTCCAGTAGCTGCGGTTGCGCGCGAGCTCGACATGCGAGCCCTGCACCCAGTCGGTGAGGCGGAACGCGCCATTGGACACATGGTTGCCTGGCTTGACGAACGCGGCGCCGTGGCGCGCGAGGCTGGCGCGGTGGACCGGCATCGTGGACCAGTGCGACATCAGCCCCGGCAGGTAAGGCGTCGGGTTCTCGAGCTCGACGATGACGGTGCGTGGATCCGGTGCCGAGACGCCGAGCGCGTCGGGCGGCAGCCGCCCGGCGATGATCGGCGCGGCATTGCGGATCGCGTCGACCACCTGGGCGTACTGCGAGGCCGTGGCCGGATCGACGAGCCGGCGCATGGCCGCGACGAAGTCCTCGGCCACCACCGGATCGCCATTCGACCAGCGCGCGTCGGTGCGCAGCCGGAAGGTCCAGCGCAGGCCGTCGTCGCTGACGCTCCAGTCGGTGGCCACGCCCGGCGCGGGTGAACCGTCGCGCCCGACCGTGGTCAGCCCTTCATACATGTCGCGCAGCACGCTCGAGGACTCGACGTTGCGCGCCCGCTGCGGATCGAGCGAGTCGGGCTCTGGTCCGTTGCCGCGCACGAGGAATCGCTCCCCGGTCACGGCGGAGCCGGTGGCGCTCGGGGCCGCGGCAGCAGGGTCGCCGGAGCGCGAGCAGCCCACCGCGGCGAGCGCCACCATCGCGGCGAGCCCGATCGTCACCACAGGTCGAAGTCGAAGGTTCATTGGCGCAACTTAGCATGCGGCGATCCGCGGGCGCCGCAGGCTGTCCGTGCCTCGGCGAACGGACGCAACGGCCTTGGTGCGCCTCGCGAAGCTATGGCCTCATCCGGTGAACGCCATTGCACGGGGTGGGCCATGTCGACGTCACTCGCGATCCGGGACCTGCTGCTCGGCCGGCGCGCCGCGCTGGGCGCGCTGGGGGGAATGGGGCTGGCGGCGGCCGGTCTCGCGGCGGGCCGCAGCACCCGGCGCGCCCTCGACTTTGCCAACCCGGTCGACAACCTCTACGCCTTCGGCAAGATCTGGGCGGGCTACGGCGAGCCGGTGATCGGCGGCTTCCACGGACTGATGTACCTGCGCATCCCGGGCCGCCGGCTGCTGCCTGTGTTCGGCTACACCGGCACGGGGATCATGCTCGCCGAGCACGACCCGAAGGGCTTCCTGAAGATCAAGTCGCGCGAGACCGGCTACTTCACCGACCTGCGCAGCGGCGAGGTGCTCGAGCACTGGGACAACCCGATCACCGGCGAGCGCTGCGAGGTCTATCACTTCTACAACGACCTGCTCGCCGGCAACCTGGGTACGGAAGTGCCGACGTTCGCCTACGGCGCCGAGGGCGACGCGCCGACGCTGATGAACGACGGCACGGTGTTCCCGGACGCCGACGGCCGGTACCCGTTCCGCCTGCCCTTCACGCAGCACGGCGACGACCTGATGCTGCAGTGGGACTACGCCCACGACTACACGAACCCGGTGACCCCGGAAGGCTGGCCGAGCTACTCGACCGGCGCGCGCATCACGCCGTCGGAGCACTTCGTGATGTTCGCGTCGCGCGCCGAGGTCGAGGACCGCGACCGGCCCACCGCGCGCATGCGCGCGGGCTTCTCGCGGCTCTCCGAGTGCTGGCCTTGGATGCGCATGGGCCGCAGCGAGCTGCGCGGCGTCACGCTGTTCGGCCGCATGCACTCGCACAAGGGGCTGCCCGGCACCGCCGAGGTGCCTCCGAAGGTGCTGGCCTACATCGAGAAGCACGCGCCCGACTACCTGAACCTTCCGCCGGGCTGGGAATCGCGCGGCGGCAACCGCCGCGTCGAGACCTGGGGCGCCTTCGCGCAGGACGTGCCGCCGGAGATCCCGGGCTACCCGTGGACGGCCCGCGAACGCCGCCCCGCCGGCTTCGGCGGCCCGCCGACCGGGCTCGGGCGCCGGGGCTACCGCTGACGCGGCCACCCAGGCCCCGCGCAAGAAAAGCTTCGCGGAACCGTCAAGCCACTGTCGCGCTGGCGACCGATCCTGCACGGATAGGGTGCCGGAGGGACGCTGCGCATGCGGTTGGCGATCGTCACGGATGCCTGGGAGCCCCAGGTCAACGGCGTGGTCACCACGCTGCGAGCCACGATCCGCCAGCTGCAGATCGCCGGCGCCGAGGTGCTGAGGATCTCACCCGAGCGCTTCCGCTCGATGCCTTGCCCCTCCTATCCGGAGGTCCGGCTCGCGCTGTTCGCGGACGCGGCGGTGGCAGCCGAACTGGACGCCTTCGACGCCGACGCGATTCACATCGCCACCGAGGGGCCGCTCGGCCACGCGGCGCGCGCGTGGTGCCTCGCGCGGCGGCGGCACTTCACGACCTCCTTCCACACGCGCTTCCCCGAGTACCTGCGGGCGCGATGGCCGATTCCGCTCGCCCTGAGCTATGCCTACCTCAGGCGCTTCCACGCCGCTGCGAGCCGCACGCTCGTGTCCACCGCCGGGCTGCGCGCCGAACTCACCGCCAGAGGGTTCCAGCACCTCGCACTCTGGGAGCGCGGTGTCGACACCACGCTGTTCCGGCCGGCCCCCCCTGAGCGGGCGCGTGCCGACGGTTTGTGTTTCGCATTCGTCGGACGGGTAGCCGTCGAGAAGAACGTCGAGGCCTTCCTGTCCCTCGCACTGCCAGGGCAGCACTGGGTGATCGGTGACGGGCCGGCCAGGCCGGAACTCGAGGCGCGATTCCCGGCGGCCCGGTTCTTCGGCATCCTGCGGGGAGAGGCGCTCGCCCGGACCCTCGCGAGCGCCGACGTCTTCGTGTTCCCGAGTCGCTCGGACACCTTCGGGCTGGTGATGCTCGAGGCGATGGCCTGCGGCGTGCCGGTGGCGGCGTATCCGGTGCGCGGACCGCTCGATGTGGTCGAGGATGGCGTGACGGGCGCGCTGGACGAGGATCTGCGCGCGGCAGCCGAGCGCGCGCTGGCCTTGCGGCCGCAGGACTGCCGGGCCTTCGCGGAGACGCGCTCCTGGGCAGCCAGTACGCAACAGTTCCTCGATGCGCTCGTGCCGGCACGCAGCAGCGCAGCGCGAACCGTGGCGATGCCGGTGGCTGGGTGAGCGGCGCCACCCTGCCCCGCTGGGCGTCGGCCGCGGTGGCACGTCTCACGCGGCTCGACGAACTGGAGCGTCTCTATCGGGCCGCCGATCCGGAACTCGACCCCGGCGCGTTCGCCCGGCATGCGCTCGACGTGCTCGGCGTGAGCCACTCCGTCGATTCCGCCGAACTCGCGCAGATTCCCGACAACGGGCCGGTCGTGATCGCCTCCAATCACCCCTACGGCGGCATCGACGGGCTCGCGGCGATCGCCGCGCTGCTGCCCAGGCGACCCGACCTGCTGGTCATCGGGACCTCAGTGCTCTCGCGCATCACCCAGCTGGGCCCGGTCCTGGTGCCGGTCGACAACCGAAGCGCGCGACCAGCGGTGGGCACCAACGCCATGGCCCTGAGGCGCGCGCTGCGGGCCGTATGGGGCGGGCGGGCGCTGCTGCTGTTCCCCGCGGGCGTCGTCTCGCACCTCGACCTGCGCGGGCGCTGCGTGGTGGACCCCCCGTGGCATGGCACCGTGATGCGCTTCCTGCAGGCCGCGCGCGCTCCCCTCGTGCCGATGCACGTCTCGGGTCGCAACGGCGCGGGATTCCAGATCGCGGGACTCGTGCATCCAGCCCTGCGGACGGCGCTGCTGCCCCGCGAGGTCGTCAACAAGCGAGGCACTCACCTGAGCCTGCGCATCGGGGCGCCGCTGCCGGTCGAGCGCGTTTCCGCGCTGGAAGATGAGGATCGGCTCGAGGCTCACCTGCGCGTGCGCGTCTACTCGCTGGCCGCGCGCGGCGGACCGGCGACCGGGAATACGCGCGCGACCACCGCCACCGCGCCGGGCGGCAGCGAGGCGAACGCACAGCCCGTGGCAGAGCCGGGTGATCCCCGGAGCCTCGCCGAGGACGTCGCGCGGCTGCCGAGCCAGTCGCTGCTGCTGTCGATCGGTTCCCTGCAGGTGCATTGGGCCACGGCCAGCCGCATGCCGGCGCTCCTCCCGGAAATCGGCCGACTGCGCGAACTCACGTTCCGCAGCGTCGGCGAAGGCACGGGCCGACCCTCGGATCTCGACGCGTACGACGCGCGATACGACCATCTGTTCGCCTGGGACACCGCGGCGCAGCAGGTCGTCGGTGCCTACCGCCTGGCCCGCATGGACGAGCTGCGCCGCCTGCACGGCCGCGGTTCTCTCTACCTCGACACGCTCTTCGAGATGCGCGACCCGCTGCCGGCGCTCATCGGGCCGGCACTGGAACTCGGCCGCTCGTTCGTGCGGCCTGAGTACCAGCGCAGCTTCGGCCCACTGCTCGCGCTCTGGCGCGGGATCGGCGAGTACGTCGGCCGCAACCCACGGCATACCCGGCTGATCGGCGCGGTCAGCATCAGCGACGACTACGGCACGGTGGCGCGCGAGCTCCTGCTGCGTTTCCTGCTACGCCACTACTTCGATCCGCTGAAGGCGGCACTCGTCCGGGGCCGGTCACCGGTCCGGCCCGAGCCCTCGCTGGCCATGCTGGGCTCCGCGATCGACCGGCTCAGCGACATCGAAGCAATGTCGGAGCTGATCGCCGAGGGCGCCGAGGGCGCGCTCGCTCGCCGCGGCATGCCGGTGCTGCTTCGCCAGTACCTGAAGCTCGGCGGGCGGGTACTGGGGTTTCACCGCGATGCGTCCTTCGGGCAATGCGTCGACTGCCTCATGCTCGTCGACCTGCGACGGGCGCCCGCCACGGCACTGGCCCGCTTCATGAGCGAGACGGCCCGTCGCTCCGCGAACCTGATCGGACCCCATGCCCGACAACGACCAGGGCGTGCGGCCTGATCCGGCTAAGGGTTTGTCCGGGGCGCGGGCAGGACTGGCACCCGCCATAATGCCGCCATGACCATCCTCTTCGGCACCGATTTCTCCGAGCCCGCGGGGCGCGCCGCCGAGGCGGCCGCCGCGCTGGCGCGCGCGGCCGGCGAACCGCTCCACCTCGTGCACATCGTCGACCTGCGGGTTGCGGAGCGCCTGCCGCCGAACTCGCTGCAGGCCTTCCTCGGCACCCGACAGGCCGAGCTGGCGGCGCTGGCGGACCGCATCGCCACGGCCAGCGGCGCGCAGGTCACCCACGAGATGCTGCACGGCGTCGCCGACGTCGAGCTCTGCGAGCTCGCGCTCGAGCGCCGGGCTCGCCTGCTGGTCGTGGCCGCGCTCGGCGAGCGCGAGGCGCCGCGCTGGCTGATCGGCAGCACTGCCGAGCGCGTGACGCGCAGCTCCGACGTGCCGGTGCTGGTCGTGCGCGACCCGGCGAGCCTCATCGAGTGGGCCGACGGCCGGCGCGCGCTGAAGGTGCTGGCGGCGCTCGAGCAGAGCGCGTCCTCGAAGCCCGCGCTGCGCTTTGCCGCGGCGCTCGAGGCCCCCGGCGGTTGCGAGCTCGTCGTGGCCCAGGTCGTCTGGCCGCCGGGCGAGCACTCGCGCTTCGGCGTACCGGGTCCCGTGCCGCTCGACCGGCTCGACCCCGTCATCGAGGCCCAACTCGAGACCGGCTTCCGCAAGTGGGCCGCCGATGTGCCCGCGGCGGCGGATGTGCGCGTGGTGTTCGCGCCGGCCTGGGGCAAGGTCGACTCGAACATCGCGATGATCGCCAGCATCGAGGGCGCCAAGGCCATCGTCGTGGGCCGCCACCGCCGGTCCGACGTCGCGCGGCTCTGGCACGGCTCGGTATCGGCCGGCGTGGTCCACCATGCCGACACCAACGTCTTCGTGGTCCCGGCGAGCGATGCCGCGCTGGCCGACGCGCACGTCGACTACCAGGTCGTCGTCGCCCCCACCGATTTCTCGCCCCAGGCGCTGCGCGCGGCCCGCCACGCCCTCGCGATGGTGCAGCCCGGGGGAACCCTGCGGCTGCTGCACGTCACCCAGGCCGGGCAGGCGCCGCCCGACCCGGCCGCGCTCGACGCCGCCTGGCGCGAGGCCACCCCACCCGGTGCCGCCGACCGGCGCGTCCGGGTCGTGACCGAGATCGTCGCGGCCGACGAGGTGGCCCGCGGGATCCTGCAGGCGGCAGCGCGTGCCGGGGCCGACGCGATCTGCATGGGCACGCAGGGCAAGGGTCGGCTCGCGGAGGCCGTGCTCGGATCGGTCGCCCAGGGCGTGCTGCGCAACGCCCGGATCCCCGTGATGCTGGTGCCGCAGCCGGCCGACTGACCCGGCGCCGGCCCGGCGACTCAGGCCGTGCGCCGGCGCAGGTGCACCAGCAGGATCGACACGGCGGCGGGGGTCACGCCCGGCAGCCGCGAGGCCTGGCCCAGCGTGCCCGGGCGGGCCTGGGCGAGTTTCTGCCGCACCTCGTTCGAAAGCCCCGCGACGCGCCCGTAGTCGAGGTCGTCGGGCAGCGGGAGCTCCTCATGGCGGCGCTGGCGCTCGATCTCGTCGCGCTGCCGCTCGATGTAACCCGAGTACTTCGCGCGCACTTCCACCTGCAACCGCACCGCCCCGGGCAGGCGGTCGTCGAGCACGGCGAGGGCCGGCATGGGATCGCCGGCTGCGAACTCGGGCCAGTGCTCGCCCAGCGCCAGCACGTCGTGGTAGCTCACGTCCGGGCGGCGCAGCAGGTCGAACGCCGAGGCGTCCCTCGACAGCGGCGCACCGATCACCCGGTTGGCCCATTCGGCCGTGGCGCCCGCCCTGACCCAGGCGCGCGCGAGCCGCTCGACCTCCGCGTCGGCGGCGGCGCGCTTGCGGTCGAGCAGCGCCCAGCGCTCGTCGTCGACCAGCCCCATCTCCCGACCCAGCGGGGTGAGCCGCAGGTCGGCGTTGTCCTCGCGCAGCAGCAGCCGGTGCTCGGCGCGGCTGGTGAACATGCGGTAGGGCTCGGAGGCCCCGCGGGTCACCAGGTCGTCGACCAGGACCCCGAGGTAGGAGTCGGCGCGCGACGGGATCCACGCCTCCAGCCCGCGCTGCCAGCGGCCGGCGTTGATGCCCGCGACGATGCCCTGGGCGCCCGCCTCCTCGTAACCCGTCGTGCCGTTGATCTGCCCGGCGAAGAACAAGCCACCGATCGCACGGGTCTCGAGCGAGACGCGAAGGTCGCGCGGGTCGAAGTAGTCGTACTCGATGGCGTAGCCCGGGCGCGTGATGTGAGCGCGCTCGAAGCCACGGATGCTGCGCACGAACTCGTACTGCACGTCGAACGGCAGGCTGGTCGACACCCCGTTCGGGTAGACCTCATGGGTATTCAGCCCCTCAGGCTCGACGAACACCTGGTGCGAGGGCTTGTCGGCGAAGCGGTGCACCTTGTCCTCGACCGACGGACAGTAGCGGGGACCCACGCCCTCGATGGCCCCGGTGAACATCGGGGAGCGGTCACAACCCGCCCGGATGATCTCGTGGGTTTTCTCGTTTGTTGCAGTGATGAAGCAGGATATCTGCCTCGGGTGCTCACTGGCTCGCCCGAGAAACGAAAAGACCGGGAGCGGATCGTCGGCCTCCTGCTCGAGCATCACCGCCCAGTCGAGCGTGCGACCGTCGAGACGCGGCGGCGTGCCGGTCTTGAGACGCCCCACGCGCGGCATCAGCTCGCGCAGGCGGGCGGCCAGGCGCAGCGACGGCGGATCCCCCGCTCGACCGCCGGAGTAGTGGTCGAGCCCCACGTGGATCCGCCCCCCGAGGAACGTGCCGACCGTCAGGACCACGGCGGGTGCCTCGAACACGATGCCCGTGACCGACACCACCCCGGCCACGCGGCCCGCCTCGACCACGAGGTCGGCGACCTCCTGCTGGAAGATCGACAGCCCGGGCTGGTTCTCGAGGATCGACCGGATCGCCTGGCGGTAGAGCTGGCGGTCGGCCTGGGCGCGGGTGGCCCGCACGGCCGGCCCCTTGCTGGCATTGAGGGTGCGGAACTGGATGCCGGCGCGATCGACCGCGCGCGCCATCGCGCCGCCCAGCGCGTCGATCTCGCGGACCAGGTGCCCCTTGCCGATGCCGCCGAAGGCCGGGTTGCAGCTCATCTGCCCGAGGGTCTCGATGCTCTGGGTGAGCAGCAGGGTGGAGCAACCCATCCGGGCGGCCGCCAACGCCGCCTCGGTGCCGGCATGGCCGCCACCGACCACGATCACGTCGAAGCGCTGGGCAAACCTCATGCAGTGAATCCGTCTGGATCGGGCCGGCGGGGAGAGGTCGGTATTGTAGACTCGGCCGCCATGATGCGTGCCGCGAGCCTGTCCGCGCTGATCGTCACCGCCGTGCTCGCAGGCTGCGGCAGCGGCACGCCGCCAGGCAGCCCCGACGCGCCCTCGCCCTCGGCAGCCGCCGCCACCGGCCAGCAACCCGCCGACGCCTTCCTCGCGCGCCTCCGTGAGCACTGCGGCGAGGCCTTCGCGGGGTCGCTCGAGGTCAACGAGCCCCCGGACGCCGACGACCCGTTCGCGACGCAGCCGCTGCTGATGCATGTGCGCAAGTGCGGCGAGGACGGGATTCGCATCCCGTTCCACGTCGGCTCCGACCGCAGCCGCACCTGGGTACTGACCCGCACGGCATCCGGACTGCGTCTCAAGCACGACCATCGACACGAGGACGGCAGTCCGGACCGCGTCACGATGTATGGCGGCGACTCGGTGGCCGCCGGCACCGCCGGTCGGCAGGAGTTCCCCGCCGACCCGGAATCGAAAGCGCTGTTCGAACGTGAAGGGCTGACACCCTCCCTCGACAACGTCTGGGCGATGGAAGTCGAGGCCGGGCAACGCTTCACCTACGAACTGTCGAGGCCCGGCGGCAGGCAGCTGCGCGTGGCGTTCGACCTCAGCCGGCCCGTCCCGGCACCGCCGCCGCCCTGGGGCGTCGACGCGCCCGAGGCCGCGACGACCGGCGGCCCCGTCTTCTCGAAGTGCCGGCTGGAGCACCCCAGCGGCCTGGCGAGCTACGCGGCCGAGTGCGCCACCCTGCAGGTCGCGGAGGATCCCGCCACGCCAGGCGGGCGGCAGATCGCCCTCGCCGTCGCCCGGATCCCCGCCATCAGCCGTCGCAAGTCCGCCGATCCGGTCTTCCTGATCGCCGGCGGGCCCGGCATGGGCAGCGCCGCGATGTATCCGTCGGTCGCCGGGGCGTTCGCCCGGGTTGGGCGCGACCGCGACATCGTCCTCGTCGACCAGCGCGGCACCGGCGGCTCGGCGCCCCTTCGCTGCGACGTCGACGACCAGGAGATGCTCGAATTCGACCCTGAGGCCCTCGCTGCCGAGATCCGCCGCTGCCTCGCCACGCTGGAGAAGTCGCACGACGTCGCGCAGTTCACCACCAGCATCGCGGTCGGCGATCTCGAGCGGGTGCGCGCCGCGCTCGGCTACGAACGCATCAACCTGTACGGCGTCTCGTACGGCAGCCGGGTCGCGCAGCACTACCTGCGCCGCCACCCGCAGCGGGTGCGCAGCGTGATCCTCGACGGCGTGGTGCCACCCGGGCTCGTGCTGGGTCCGGCGATCGCGCTCGACGCCGAAGCCGCGCTGCAGGGGATCCTCGCCCGCTGCAGCGCCGACGCCGCCTGCCGGGGCGCCTTCGGCGACCCCGCGGAACTCTACCGCCAGCTGCGCCGCGAGCTGGCTGCGGCGTCGCGCGAGGTCACCCTGCCCGACCCGCGCACGGGGCGGCCGCGCACCCTGCGCTTCGGTCCGTCCCAGCTCGCCGTGGCGCTGCGCCTGTCGAGCTACTCTTCCGCGCAGGCCTCCCTGCTGCCCTACGCGCTGCACGCGGCCGCGCGCGAGGACCACTTTGCGCCCCTCGCGGCGCTGTTCCTGATGAGCGCCGAGGGCCTGCGCGAGGTCATCGCCCTCGGCATGCACAACAGCGTCGTCTGCGCGGAGGACCTGCCGCGGATCCGCGAGTCCGACATCGACCGGGAGCGCCTGTCGGACACCTACCTCGGCACGGACATGATCGACGCACTGCGCGTGCTCTGCGCGGCCTGGCCACGCGGGCCCGTCGACCGGGATTTCCACGAGCCGCTGCGCAGCGACACGCCCGTCCTGCTGCTGTCGGGCGGCGCCGATCCCGTCACGCCCCCGGGCAACGGCGAGGCTGCGCTTCGCGGCTTGCGCAACGCGCGGCACGTGGTCGTGCCCGACGAGGGCCACAGCCAGGTGGGCGTCCACTGCATCGACCGGGTGTTCGCGGATTTCATGCGTGAGCCGGCGCCCGCGACGCTCGACATGCGCTGCCTCGAACGCCGGCGCACGCCGCCGTTCTTCGTCGGGGCGGGGGGACCCGCGCCGTGAGGAGCGGTGCGCCATGATCGAGGCCCGGCAACTCGCGCGCCGCTTCGGCAAGGTCGAGGCCGTCCGCGACGTCAGCTTCGTCGCGCCGGACGGCGCGATCACCGGCCTGCTCGGTCCCAACGGCGCGGGAAAGTCGACCACGCTGCGCATGCTCTGCACCGTGCTCCGCCCGGATTCCGGCTCCGCACGGGTCGACGGCGAGGACGTGGCCGCCGACCCGCTGGCCGCGCGGCGCAGGATCGGCGTGCTGTCGCACGCCTCGGGCCTCTACCCCCACCTCACGGCGCGCGAGAACATCGTCTATTTCGGCGCTCTGCACGGCTTGCCGGCCACCGAGCGCGCGCACCGGGCCGAGGAACTGATCCGGCTGCTCGAGCTCGGCGACTGCGCAGACCGCCCCGCCAAGGGGTTTTCGCAGGGCCAGCGGCTGAAGACGGCGCTCGCCCGCGCGCTGGTGCACGCCCCGCGCAACGTCGTCCTCGATGAGCCCACCAACGGCCTCGACGTCATGGCCGTGCGCACGCTGCGCAGCCTGCTGCGCCGGCTGCGTGACGAGGGCTGCTGCGTGCTGTTCTCCAGCCACGTCATGCAGGAGGTCGCGGCGCTCTGCGACGACGTCGTGGTGATCGCGCGCGGCAAGGTCGTGGCGCGGGGCACCCCGGAGGTGCTGCGCGAGCAGACCGGCGAGCCGGCGCTGGAGGGCGCGTTCGTCAAGCTGATCGGCAGCGGCGAGGGGCTGGGCTGACATGCACGCGATCTGGACCGTGTTCCGCAAGGAGTTCCTCGAGAACCTGCGCGATCGTCGAACGATCTTCGCCGCGCTGCTGTTCGGCCCGGTCTTCGGGCCGCTGCTGATGGCCCTCTCGCTGCAGCTGATGGCGGACCGCGGCGAGGCACGCATGGACACGCCGTTCACGATCGCCATCGCGCACGCCGAGCGCGCCCCGAACCTCGTCGCCTTCCTGCGCGAGCGGGGCATCGACGCCGAGGCCCGGGACTACGGCGACGCCGAGGCACGCGCGGCGGTCCTCGACAAGCGCTACAAGGCCGTCCTGTACGTGCCGGCCGACTACGGCTCGCGCCTCGCGGCCGGGCAGCCTGCCGCGCTGCGGCTCTATGCGGACCAGTCGGACACCTTCAACCGCGGCTATACCGGCCGCCTCGAGTCGGTCCTTGCGCAGCATGGCCGCGGGCTGGCGAACCTGCGGCTGCTCGCGCGCGGCGTGGACCCCACCTCGGTGATCCCCGTCACCGTGCAGGAGATCGACGTCTCCACCCCGGCCAGCCGCGCCGTGCTGGTGCTCGGGCTCATGAGCTACCTGGTGATCTTCGCCACGCTGATGGGAGGCCTCTACCTCGCCATCGACGCCACCGCCGGCGAGCGCGAGCGCGGCTCGCTCGAGTCGCTGCTGACGACGCCCGTGCCGCGCGCGCACCTGATCTACGGCAAGATCCTCGCGACCTGCGCCTATATGTTCGTCTCGCTCATGCTGACGGTGTCGGCCTGCGCCGTGGCCGTGCGTTTCGTGCGCCTCGAGGAATTCGGCATGACGGCCAACCTCGGGCCCGACACGGCGGCGGGCATCGTCCTGCTGACGGCACCGCTGATCCCGGCGGGCGCCGCGCTGATGACGGTGATCGCCTCCTTCACGAAGACCTTCCGCGAGGCGCAGAACTACCTGAGCTTCGTCACGCTCGTGCCCACGCTGCCGCTGGCCTTCGTCGGCATGCTCGGGCTCAAGCCCTCGCTCGAGCTGATGGCCGTGCCATCGCTGTCGCAGCATTTCCTGATGAACACTCTGTTGCGGGGCGAGGCCCCCGCCGCGCTCGACGTCGCGGTTTCAGCCGGCTCGAGTGTCGCGCTGGGACTGCTGCTCGCCTGGGTCGCGGGCCGGCTCTACGAGCGCGAGTCGATCCTCGGCTGAAGCCGCGGCCAGCAGCCTGTCGTACACCGCGCGCTGCGCAGCCGCGAACGCCCGCGCCTCGACCTCGAAGCGGTTGCGCCAGTATCCGCGACGCAGACACTCCACGAGATAGCGCCAGACCGTGAGCCTGCGAGGCTCCCACTGCCGCAGCACGTGGAAGTACTCGTGCAGCACGAATTCGGCGTCGGCGAAGAACTCCGCCGCGCTGCCGCGCAGGTAGATGCGGCCGCGCCGCGTGGTCGCCAGCGCGCGCAGGTGCGCCTTCGCAAACCACGAGTGCTCGATGACCTCGACCCGATCGACACCGTCGGCGTCGAAGACACGGGCCAGCGTGGCGCGCAGTTCGGGAGGCAGCGGGGCGCGGCGCCCCCTCACGCCCGTTCCCCCGGTGCCGGCTGGCAGCTCGTGCAGAGATAGAGCTGCCGCCCCGAGTCGACGATGCGCCGGATCGCAGACGACTGGCACGCGTCGCAGCGCGGATCGCTGCGGTCGAACACGTGGTGCCGGTACTGGCCATAGGGCACGCCGGCACGGCGCAGCCGCGCGGCTGCCGCAGGCGAGTTGGTCACACCCCCGGTGCGGTACGCGCGGCGGGTGATGGCCAGTGCGGCACGTGCCAGCCGTCGGCGCTCGGCCGGAGCAAGCTCCCCCGCCCGTTGCGCCGGATGCAGGCGCGCGACGAACAGGATCTCGCTGCGCAGGTAGTTGCCCACGCCCGCCAGGAACCCCTGGTCGAGCAGCAGCGTCCCGAGGCTGCGCCGGGCATGTCGGGGTGCGGCGACCTGCCGGAGCACATCGTCGAGCGTCGTCGCCGGGGCAAGCAGCTCCACGCCGAGCCGCCGCAGGTAGGGATGGCCATCCAGTTCCGCCGTCGGCCAGATCGCGATGTCCGAGGCGCTGTACAGCAACGCCGCGTGCTCGTCGGTCTCGATGGCGAGGCGCAGCTCCCGGGAGGTCTCGGGCCGCTCACCCGCCGGGCCCAGCAGCCACTTACCGTAGAGCTGGTTGTGGGTGTAGATCGTCTCGCCCCCGTCGAAGTGCACGAGCAGCGCCTTGCCACGGGCCTCGACGCCCCGGACGCAGCAACCGGTGAGCCGCTGGCCCGCTCCCGCGAGGCGCGGGAACCGGAACCACACGGTGCGCGCGCGCTGGCCGCGCAGCACGGCGTCGAGCTGGTCGGCGGCGCGGCGCATTTCAGGACCTTCAGGCATCGGCGGGATGATGCCCGAGAAGCGCGGGGATCTTCTCCCGCAGCTGGAAGAATCCGCGCCCCGCGTGGGCCCACGCCCTGGAATCCCAGTCCCGCCGCAGCATCGCGCTGCCGATCCCGCGCGCCGCGAGCGCGGCGGCGATTTCGTCCCAGCGCTCCCGCGGCGGCCCCACCGGCAGCCACGGCGTGACGAGCGTCGACGCCCGGTCGGCCACGGCCTCGGCGACGGAGTCGGCAATGGCCTGCGGTTCGAGGCCTGCCAGGCGCAGCGCGGGCACGCCGAAGTGCGCGGTCGCGCGCCGGAGCGCGTCGTCCAGCGCGCCATCGGTAAACGCGCGGACCGCGGGCGCCACGGGCAGCGGCGATCGCATCGCGACATCGCTGCTGCCGAGCACGGCCACGACGCCGTGCGGCTCCAGGCCCAGGCTCTCCGGGTGCAGGTCTTCCTCGGTGACGAGCAGCACGAGCGGGCCGCTGCCCGGTGGCGCCTGCGCCGGGTCGATCGCGACCCGCGGCGGCCACTCGGGCTCCTCGAGCGGCGGGACATCCTCGGCAAGGCCGCGCGGCGCGAAGCGGCCCGCGCTCCAGCGCGCGATGTTGTCGGCGCGGGCCAGGTAGTGCTTGCCGCGCGTGTGCAGGCCCGCGACCCAGCGCCACGAGAGGGTGTTGGACGCCGGGTCGCCGTCGATGAAGTGCCGGTACGTGAAGTCGGCGCCCAGCCGCCACGGCAGGCCGAGCGTGAAGATCCAGATCGAGGCGAACCACATCCGCGCGTGATTGTGCAGGTATCCGGTGTCGCGCAGCTCCGCGATCCAGGCGTCGAAGCAGTCGATGCCCGTGCGACCCGCGGTCGCCGCGGCGTATCGCAAGGCCAGCGCCGGAGCTGACTCGAGATCCTCGAGATCGCGCTGCAGGCCCGTGCGGTAGCGGCTCCAGATCGAGGGGTGCGCCTCGAGATGCCCCTTGAAATAGGCGCGCCAGAAGACTTCCTCGATGAACTTCGCGCAGCCCGCCGGAGAGTGGCGCTCGAGCACGGCCCGCACGGCCTCGTCCTCGCGCAGGAGCCGATGCCGCAACCAGGGCGACAGCATCGAGACATGGGCATTGCGACCCGGACCGCGATCCTCGTTGCGGAGCGCCGTGTACTCGCGTCCCGCGTGCGGCGCGAAGGCCGCAAGCCTGCCGAGACCGGCCGCGCGCGTCGGCACGAAGGCCGTGGCGCCAGGCGGGCGGTCTCCCTGCGCAGGACTCACGGCGGCGCAGGCGGCGGCGCAGGCGGCGGCGCCGGCGGCGGCACAGGCGGCACAGGCGGCGTCAGGTCATCCTGCTCGATCGCCACGACGACGGCACGTCCGCCCCGCCATGCAAAATGCAGCACCGCACGGTTGACCGTCTCGAGGCGACGCCCGTCCGGGAACTCATAGGTCTCGGTGCTCTCGGTCGTCGACGAGGCCGAGGACCCGGCGGGGTCGACCACGACGCGGGGGGCACCGGCGGCCAGCGCATAGCGCACCCCGCCGGTGCGCAGTTCGGCGAGCGTCGCGCGCGCGGAGTCCAGGTAGGCCGTTGCCGTCATGCGCAGTTCGCGGGGCTCGCCGAGCGCGCGCGTCCGCAGCCGGATCGTTGCGTCGGGCGCCAGCGCCTCCGCCAGCGCATCCACGCGCAGCACTCGCGCGTCGCGGTCGAACGCCTCGAGCATCCGCAACACGACCGCCTCGGAGATCCCATGCTGCGGCGACTGGGCGATGGCCGGGGGCACGGGCAGCAGCCCCAGCCAGAGCCCGAGCGCGAATGCCGCAAGCGACCTGGCGGACCGGGCGCTCATGACGCGGTCCCTTCGATGGGCTCGATCAATCCTGGGCCGTCGTGCCGCGGCGAATTCACTCGCGTCGACACCGGCCACGCCGAGCGCAGTTCGTCCGGGTAGGGTCGAAGACTCGCAAAGGCCTCCTCGGCACCGCCTACGAGCCACGTGTCGAGATCCTCGCGGCGAAGGATGGCCGGTTCACGCTGCCGGGTGTTGTGGATCCGGGCCATCAGCGGTGAAGCCGGCAGCGTGACGATCGTGCAGGACAGGATCGGCTCGCCTCCGGGAGGCACCGAGCGGTCCCAGAGCCCTGCGAAGGCGAAGGTCGGCTGGTCGGCACAGGTGATGAACCAGGGCTGCTTGCGCCCGGCCACCTCCTGCCACTCGTAGAAACCGCGGGCCAGCACGAGGCAACGCTGCCCATGCTTCCACGCGCCGCGATAGGCCGGCGAACCACGCATCGTCTCGACGCGGGCGTTGATCGTCGAATATCGGCCCGGATCGCCCTGCGCGAAGAACGGCACCAACCCCCAGCGCATGTCCCGGCCCTCGCGGACTCCGTCGTCGGCAAGCCGCACGACCGGAACGCCCTGGGAAGGCGCGACGTTGAACCGCTCACCGTGGTGCCACAGCACGCGCCCCACTGCGAACTCGCGCTCCAGCGCCGCATCGACCCGCGTGACGTAGCGGCCGCACACGCGGGACGACGCTCAGTTGGGCTGCAGGCGCAGCCAGGTGCCTGCCGTCTGGCCGGAGCCGAGGTTCAGGGTGTTCGGATCCGGCAGCGCGTAGGACTCGCTCGAACCGAAATTCGCCGCCAGCCCGGTCGTCGTGACGGCACCGGCACAACCGCCCGAGGCTCCCGTGATCGTGATCACGCCGCTTGCCGTGCCGGTCGCCGTGTAGCAACGATGATCGATGCCGGCCGACAGCAGTACGGGGCCCGCCGGATCGGTCTGGGTCGTTGCAAGCGTCAGCCGGTCGCTGGCCAGCACCAGCACGTCAGCGCTCTTGTTGCTCACCCAGGCACCCGCCAGCGCACCGGCCGTGTTCGTGACCGGCTGCAGGATCTGCTGCGGGCCCGAGACCGGCGTGAACGTCAGGACCGTGGAGGCGCCAGAGCCGGTGCGCGCCAGCGTGCCGCTGGCGCCGGCGACCGCAGCGCCAGCGCTGAAGAACCCGCAACTGCCGTTGCTGTCGGCTACCGCGGACGCGAGCGAGAACGCGCCGGTCGCAGAGTTCCAGCGATACACCCCGTACTCGGTGCCGTTGCCGCTGTTCGCGCCGCAGGCGGCGTCCGCCCGACGCGTCGCGTGCACATAGGTGCCATCGCTCTGGAACGCGAGGTAGTCGTTCGTGCCCTGGATCGCGTAGACGCCGGCGAGCGCGCTGGTCGTGCCGGCGATGCAGGCCACCTCGACGTTCGTGACGTTGGCCTGGATGAAGGAGCGGCCGTTCTGCACGGTGCAGGCCTGGCCGGCGGGCTGCGCCGTCACCTTGACCTGGTAGTCCGTGCCCGACAGCAGCGCGGCCGGGAACGTGAACGTCGTGGCGCCCGCGGGCACGGCCAGCGGCGTGCCCGCGTTCACCGACAATGCGAGACCCGCGCCGGAAAGGCCCGTGATCCGGCCACCGAGGGTGTAGCTCGGCGTCGTCGTGCAGGCGACCAGGACGGTGGTGACGTTCGCGGACGCCGTGCCCGTGCCGCCGGCCACGCTGCAGTTCTGGCCAGTGGGCTGGGTGCGCACGGTCACCGCGTAGCTCGCCCCCGACGCCACGCGCGCCGCGAAGGTAAACGCCCCGCTCGCCGTGATGGTGAGGTCGTCACCACCGTTGTTGCGCAGCACCAGCGTGCCGTTCAGGCCCGTGACCGTGCCGCCGACGCTGTAGAAGGTCTGGCAGGTCACGGTGATGTTGTTGATCGCCGCCGCCACCGTGCCGCTGCCGTTGGCGATCGAGCAGCTCTGGTTGGCCGGCGCGGAGGACACGGTCACGTTGTAGCTCGTGCCCACGGTCAGCGGTGTGGGGAAGGTGAACGAGCCGTTGCTGGTCACGCTGAGGTTGCTGCCTCCGTTGACCTGCAGCACGGCCGTGCCGCCGCTGGCCAGGCCGGAGATCGTGCCGCCGATCGTGAATTGCGGCGGTGGCGCGGGGCCACCGCCCCCGCCGCCGCCGCAGGCGGCCAGGACGAGCATCGAAAGGACGGCGAGGCCGCGCAGCGTCGCGGAACGGAAAGAGGGAGTGGACAGGGTGTGCATGGGCACGAATGCTAGAGCACCCGGGCCCTCAGAGCACCTCGAACCGCAGCCCGGCGTGCGCCTCGAGGCGCCGGATCAGTCGCTCGCCGGGCAGGCTGGCCGGCGTCCAGAAACCACCCGGCGACGGCGGGAGGTCCCGCGCGAGGCAGGCCGCCGCCTCGCCGAGCATCTTTGCGGTTGAGCCGTAACCCGGATCGCGGTCGCCCGTGACGCGGGTTCGCAGCCGCTTGCCGGCCGCAGTCTGGCCGAAGAAGCGCAGGTCGAAGCAGCCGCGCGCCTGTGCCTCGGGGCTCGGACCCTCGCCCGGTGCCGGCAGCACCCAGCGCTCGAGCGCGGCGCGGGTCGGCCCGATCATGACCGCCCCCATGAACGCCCCCAGCCCGGCCGCCGTCGCCGCGGCGCGCAGCCAGCCGCCGAAGCCCCTGCCGGTCAGCACGGACTCGTCGTAGCGCAGCGCCGGCACTGCGGACTCCGTCGGGCCAATCGCCTGCGAGCGCAGCACGATGCGGGTGTTGATGCTGGCCATCACGAACGGCGCGGTCCAGGCGCCCGCCTCGGCGTCGAAGCGCACGCCGTCCGCACGCGGCTGTCGCGGCCGCGCGGACGACGCCGCGGCACCCGCGGCGGCGGGGCACAGCGAATAGGGATCGGCGAGCTCGCGGCGCAGCGCCGGATCGCTGCGCAGCTCCCGCGCGACGTTGAGCAGGCTCGCCACCGTGCCACCGGACACCCCACCGCGCATCGCCCGCACCCGCATCGAGATCCGGTCGCAGGGGGCGCCGAGGCGCTCGCGCGCCTGCGCCTGCGTGTACAGCACGCCGAGGTCGGACGGGATCGAATCGAAGCCGCAGCAGTGCACCAGCCGCGCGCCCGAGGCCTGCGCCGCCGCCTCGTAGCGCCTGATCATCCGCCGAATCCACTGCGGTTCGCCGGTCAGGTCGCAATAGTCGGTGCCGGACTCTGCGCAGGCGCGCACCAGCGGCTCGCCGTACAGCGCATAAGGCCCGACCGTCGAGACCACGACCCGCGCCTGCGCGCACAACTCGCGCATCGCGCGCTCGTCCGCGGCGTCGGCGACGAGCAACGGCAGTTCCCGGGCGGCCGGGCCGAGCTCCGCGCGCAGCGCCTCGAGCCGCGGCAGCGAGCGCCCCGCGGCGGCCCAGGCGAATTCGCCGCCGGGCGCGCGGCCGTCGATCCCGTGGCGCTCCAGCAGGTAGCGGCACAGCAGGCGGCCGACGAAACTGGTCGCGCCGAAGACGACGACGGCGTAGGGCTTGGCGTTCATGCGCCAAGGGTAATACGCCGAACGGTGTCCACGCGCGGCACGACGCGCGCATTTTTGCGACGCGTGCATATTGCTTCGGCGCCGATTCTGGCCGGTAATGGCGGCCCGGGGGGGGGTCGTGGAACGCAACGCAGACACCGTCGGGCCGCAGACGCGGTCCGTCAGCATCGAACTGGCGCGCGGCGACCGGCACGAGCCGTCGTCGGACCGGGTCGCCGTCGAGGAGCCGCTCGAGATCAGGCTGGCGCACGCCGGCGAGCACGGCGCCGGCCGCGCCGTCTCGGTGACCATGCGCACACCCGGCCAGGATCCCGACCTCGCGGCGGGCTTCCTGTTCGGCGAGGGGCTGCTGCAGGGTCCAGCGGACCTGGTGGCGATCCGGCCCTGCGGCACCAGCGGCAACGTGGTGCGCGTCGAGCTCGCCGCTGGCGTCGCCTTCGATCCTGCAAGCCTCGAGCGCCACTTCTACACGAGCTCCAGCTGCGGCGTCTGCGGCAAGTCCTCGATCGAGGCGGTGCTGCACACGGTCCGGCGCGGGCAGCTGCCCGGGTTGCCCCGGTTCACAGTGTCCAGCGCGGTGCTGGCCACGCTGCCGGACCGGCTCCAGCAGGCGCAGGATGTCTTCGCCACGACGGGCGGGCTGCACGCAGCAGGCCTGTTCACGGCCGACGGGCGGCTGCTGCGCTGCAGCGAGGACGTCGGCCGGCACAACGCCGTCGACAAGCTCGTCGGCGCCGCGCTGCGCGCCGGCGAACTGCCCCTGCACGGGCGGCTGCTGATGCTGTCGGGACGCGCGAGCTTCGAACTGCTGCAGAAGGCGATGCTCGCCGGGCTGCCGCTGGTCGCGGCCATCGGTGCGCCGTCCAGCCTCGCGATCGAGCTGGCCGAGCATGCTGGCATCACGCTCGTCGGCTTCCTGCGCGGGACACGCTTCAACGTCTACTCCAACCCGCAGCGGATCGCGTGGGCGGCGGACGCCGCCGCACCGCGCGCGGAGGCGGCACCGTGAGCGCAGCCGTGCCCGCGGCGGGAGCCGAGATGGCCGCGGCGGTGGCCGCGGCGCTGGCCGAGCACGCGGGCGCGCCGGGGCCGCTGCTCGAGGTGCTGATCGCGGTGCAACGCCGCCTGGGATGCATTCCCGACGCCGCGGTCGCGCCGATCGCCGAGGCCCTCAACCTGTCGCGCGCCGAGGTCCACGGCGTACGCAGCTTCTATCCGATGCTGCGGCGCGAGCCGCCGGGTCGCCACGTGCTGCAGCTGTGCCGCGCCGAGGCCTGCATGGCGCTCGGAGCCCGGGCGCTCGAGCGGCACGCGCTGGCGCGGCTCGGCGTGCCGTGGCGCGGCACCACGCCGGACGGCGCCGTCACGCTCGAGCCCGTCTACTGCCTCGGCCTGTGCGCATGCGCACCGGCGTTGCTGGCCGACGGCGAGCCCCTGGGCCGGGTCACCGCGGAGCGCCTCGATGCCCTGCTCGAAGAGTGGCGCGCGCCAGCGCCGCCGCAGGCCGGCGCGTGAGCACGACAGCGCCCGTGCGCATCCACGTGCCCGGCGACGCGGCCGCGCGCGCGCTCGGCGCCGACGCCGTCGCCGCCGCGATCCGCGAGTTCGCTGCGCGGCGCGGCACACCCGTCACGGTGGTGCGCACCGGCTCGCGCGGCGCCTGCTGGCTGGAGCCGCTCGTCGAGGTCACGACTTCAGCAGGCCGCATCGGCTACGGCCCGGTGACGGCGGCGGAGATCCCGGGGCTGCTCGATGCCGGCCTGCTGCACGGCGGCGCGCACAGGCTGCGCGTCGGCGACGTGGCCGCGCTGCCGTGGTTCGCGCGCCAGCGGCGGCTGACCTGCGCGCGCCTCGGCCTCATCGACCCGGCCAGCCTGGAGGACTACGAGCGCCACGGCGGGCTCGCCGGCCTGCGCGCCGCTCTGTCGATGCCGGCCGGGCAGATCGTCGAGGCCGTCGTCGCGTCCGGCCTGCGCGGGCGGGGCGGGGCGGCATTCCCCACGGGGCTCAAGTGGCGCACGGTTCAGCAGCAGGCGGCTGCCCGGAAGTTCGTCGCGTGCAATGCCGACGAGGGCGACTCTGGAACCTTCGCCGACCGGATGCTGCTCGAGGGCGATCCGTTCGCGGTGATCGAAGGCATGATCATCGCCGGCCTCGCGACCGGCGCGGCGGAGGGCTTCGTCTACCTGCGCGCCGAGTACCCCGATGCCGCGCGTGCCCTCGCCCGCGCGCTGCAGGCGGCGCGAACTGCCGGCCTGCTCGGCACCGACGTGCTCGGCAGCGGCCGTGCCTTCGACATCGCGCTGCGGCTCGGCGCCGGCGCCTACGTCTGCGGCGAGGAGACCTCGATGCTCGAGAGTCTCGAGGGTCGCCGCGGCGAGGTGCGCGCGCGGCCGCCGCTGCCGGCGGTGCGCGGCCTGTTCGGCGCGCCGACGGCCGTGAACAACGTCGTCACGCTGGCCAGCATACCCGCCATCCTCGCCGACGGCGCCGCCGTATACGGCGATCTCGGCACCGGCCGCTCCCGCGGCACCCTGCCGCTGCAGCTCGCGGGCAACGTCCGCCGCGGCGGATTGGTCGAGCTGCCGTTCGGCGCGTCGCTGCGCGAACTCGTCGAGGACTTCGGCGGCGGCACCGCCACGGGGCGACCGCTGCGCGCCGTGCAGGTCGGCGGGCCGCTCGGCGCCTTCCTGCCCGCCGCCGCCCTCGACCTGCCGCTAGATTACGAGGCGCTGTCGGAGGCCGGGGCGCTGCTCGGGCACGGCGGCGTCGTGGTGTTCGACGACACCGTCGACCTGTCCGAGATGGCGCTGCACGCGCTCGAGTTCTGCGCGCACGAGTCCTGCGGCAAGTGCACCCCGTGCCGCATCGGCTCGGTGCGCGGCGCGGAACTGCTCGCGCGCGTGCGGCGCGGCGAGGGCGACCGGGAGGCGCAGCTCGCGCTGCTCGACGAACTCTGCGAGACCCTGCTGCACGGCTCGCTGTGCGGGCTCGGCGGCATGACCCCGCTGCCCGTGCGCAGCGCGATCCGCCACTTCGGCGAGGATTTCCGCCGCGGCGCGAGCCCAGGCTGAGGAGCACGACGATGCACGCCATTGATCACGAGGACCTCGGGACACCGGCGCCGCAGTCCGCGGCGGCCGTCGCGCTGACGATCGACGGTCGCACCGTCACCGTGCCGGCCGGCACGTCGCTGCTGCGCGCCGCCGGGCTCGCCGGCGTGCAGGTGCCCAAGCTCTGCGCCACCGACACGCTGAAGCCCTTCGGTTCCTGCCGGCTCTGCCTGGTCGAGGTGGAGGGTCGACGCGGCTTCCCGGCTTCCTGCACGACCGAGGCGGCGCAAGGCATGGTCGTGCGCACGCGTGGCGAGGCGCTCGACCGCCTGCGCCGCAACGTCGTCGAACTCTACGTGTCCGAGCACCCGCTGGCCTGCGAGCCCTGCCCGGCGCGGGGCCACTGCGAGCTGCAGTCGGTGGCGCAGGAGCTCGGCGTGCGCGACTCGCGCTACGCCGCGCCGGCGCCCGCGCCGCTGCGCGCGGTGGTCGACGGCAGCAATCCGTACTTCCGGTTCGATCCTTCGCTGTGCATCGCCTGCTCGCGCTGCGTCCGCGCCTGCGCCGAGACCCAGGGGACCTTCGCGCTGACGATGGCCGGCATGGGCGCCTCGTCGCACGTCGCCGCCAGCGCAGGCGAAGCCTTCATGGACTCGGAATGCGTGTCCTGCGGCGCCTGCGTCGAGGCCTGCCCGACCGCGGCGCTGGTCGAGACCGCGGTGGCCGCCGCCGGGCCGGCCGACACGGCGATCGGCACCACCTGCGCCTACTGCGGCGTCGGCTGCGGGTTCAAGGCCGAGCTGCGCGGCGGAACGATCGTGCGCATGGTCCCGGACCGCGACGGCGGCGCCAACCACGGGCACTCCTGCGTCAAGGGCCGGTTCGCCTGGGGCTACGCCACGCACGCCGACCGCGTGCGCACCCCGCTGGTGCGCGAGCACATCACCGACCCCTGGCGCGAGGCCAGCTGGGACGAGGCGATCGCCCGCGCCGCGCAGGGCTTCCGCGCCATCCAGGCGCGCCACGGCCGCGGCGCGGTGGGCGGCATCACGTCCTCGCGCTGCACCAACGAGGAGACCTTCCTCGTGCAGAAGCTGGTGCGCGCGGCCTTCGGCAACAACAACGTCGACACCTGCGCGCGGGTCTGCCACGCGCCGACCGGCTACGGCCTCAAGAACACGCTGGGCGAGTCTGCCGGCACGCAGGCCTTCGATTCCGTCGCGCACGCCGACGTGATCGTCGTGATCGGCGCGAACCCCACCGAGGGCCACCCGGTGTTCGCGTCGCAGATGAAACGCCGCCTGCGCGAGGGCGCACGGCTCATCGTCGTCGATCCGCGCTCGACCGGGCTCGTGCGCGGCCCCCACCTGCGCGCCGACCACCACCTGCAGCTGCGGCCCGGCACCAACGTCGCGCTGGCCAACGCGCTCGCGCACGTGATCGTCACCGAGGGCCTCGCCAACGACGCCTTCGCCGAGGCCCGCTGCGAGGTCGACTCCTACCGGCGCTGGAAGGCGTTCGTCGCCGAACATCGCAACTCGCCCGAGGCCAGCGCGTCGATCACCGGCGTGCCGGCGGCCGAGGTCCGCGCGGCGGCGAGGCTCTACGCACGCGGCCCGAACTCGGCGATCTACTACGGTCTCGGCGTCACCGAGCACAGCCAGGGCACGACGATGGTCATGGCCATCGCCAACCTCGCGATGGCGACCGGCAACCTCGGCCGCGAGGGCGTCGGCGTCAACCCGCTGCGCGGCCAGAACAACGTGCAGGGCGCCTGCGACATGGGCTCGTTCCCGCACGAGTTCGCTGGCTACCGGCACGTGTCCGACGCCGCGGTGCGCGGCAGCTTCGAGCGCCACTGGGGCGTCGCGCTCGACCCCGAGCCCGGGCTGCGGATCCCGAACATGCTCGAGGCGGCGCTCGACGGCAGCTTCCGCGGGCTCTACGTGCAGGGCGAGGACCTGGTGCAGTCCGACCCCAACACGAATCACGTCGTCGCGGCGCTGTCGGCCATGGACTGCGTCGTCGTGCAGGATCTCTTCCTCAACGAGACCGCGCGATTCGCGCACGTGTTCCTGCCGGGCTCGTCCTTCCTCGAGAAGGACGGCACTTTCACCAACGCCGAGCGCCGGATCTCGCGCGTGCGCAAGGTGATGGAGCCGCTCGCCGGGCTCGCCGACTGGCAGGTCACGCTGCGGCTGGCGAACGCGCTCGGCCAGCCGATGCACTACGCGCACCCGTCGCAGATCATGGACGAGATCGCCACACTCACGCCGACCTTCGCCGGCGTGAGCTACGAGAAGCTCGACCGGCTCGGCAGCCTGCAGTGGCCCTGCGACGCCAGCGCGCCGCAGGGCACGCCGACGATGCACGTGGACGCCTTCGTCCGCGGCAAGGGTCGGTTCTTCGTCACCGAGTACCAGCCCACGACGGAACGCAGCACCAGCCGCTTCCCGCTCCTGCTGACCACGGGCCGGGTGCTGACCCAGTACAACGTCGGCGCGCAGACGCGCCGTACGCCGAACGTGGCCTGGCACCACGAGGACGTGCTGGAGATCCACCCGGACGACGCGGAGCCGCGCGGCATCGCGGACGGCGACTGGGTTGGCGTCGTCAGCCGCGCCGGCGAGACCGCGCTGCGCGCGGTCGTCACCGACCGGGTGACGCGCGGCGTCACCTACACGACGTTCCACTTCCCGGAATCCGCGGCGAACCTGGTCACGACGGAGAATTCGGACTGGGCCACCAACTGCCCGGAGTACAAGGTGACCGCCGTCGAGGTGCTGCGCGTGGCCCAGCCGGATGCCTGGCGCGAACGGGTCCGCGCCCACCGCGGCCCCGGAGCGCGGGACACCCGATGAACGTCACGCGCCTCGTCGACATGGCAAACGCCATCGCCGCGTTCTTCGCCGCCGACCCGGACCCGGACTCGGCCGCGGCGCAGGTCGCCTCGCATCTGCGGCGATTCTGGGAGCCGCGCATGCGGCACGAGATCGTCGCCCACCTGGCCGCCGGCGGTGCCGGACTGAGCCCGATCGCTCGCGCCGCGGTCGCGATGCTCGAACCCGGCGGCGCGCGGCTGCGCTAGGATCCCGTTCATGGTCCCGCTTTCGGTACTCGACCTCGTTCCCGTCACCGAGGGCAGCACCCCGCGCGAGGCGCTGCAGCGCGCGCTTCGCCTCGCGCGCCACGCCGAGTCGCTCGGCTACCGGCGCTACTGGGTCGCCGAGCACCACAACATGCCCGGCATCGCGAGCGCGGCGACCTCGGTCGTCATCGGCTACGTGGCCGGCGGAACCGCCACGATCCGCGTCGGCTCGGGCGGCATCATGCTGCCGAACCACTCGCCGCTGGTGATCGCGGAGCAGTTCGGCACGCTCGAGTCGCTGTACCCGGGCCGGATCGACCTCGGGCTCGGCCGCGCGCCAGGCACCGACGGCGTCACGGTGCAGGCGATGCGGCGCGACCCGCGCGCGGCGGAATACTTTCCGCAGGACGTGCAGGAACTGCAGGCCCTGCTCGGACCCGCGACACCGGGCCAGGCCGTGCAGGCGGTGCCCGGCACGGGCACGAACGTGCCGATCTGGATCCTCGGCTCCAGCCTCTATGGCGCGCAGGTGGCGGCCGCGCTCGGCCTGCCCTACGGCTTCGCCTCGCACTTCGCGCCCGAGGCGCTGCACGACGCGCTGCGCGTCTATCGCCAGCGTTTCCGCCCATCCGCGCAGCTGGCGGCGCCCTACGCGCTGATCGGCGTGAACGTGGTCGTGGCCGACACCGACGCCGAGGCGCGCCGCTTGTTCACGTCGGTGCAGCAGTCCTACGCGAACATCCTGCGTGGAACGCGCGGCCTGCAGCGACCACCGGTCGACGACATCGAGTCCTATTGGTCGCCGGCCGAGAGGCAGTTCGCCTCGCGGATGCTCGCCGTGTCGGTCGTCGGCTCGCCGGCGACCGTCTCGGCCGGGCTCGAGAAACTCGTTCACGACACGGGAGCAGACGAGTTGATGGTCGTGACCAGCGTGTACGACTTCGAGGCGCGGCTGCGGTCCTACACCCTGCTGGCCGACCTCGTGCGGAACGCGGACAGGTGCACGAGCCGGCCGCGTGCCACCAATCCGGCGCCCGAGAGCCCGGTGGCCGTATAGCGCAGGTCCTCGCCCTCTCCGAGGGCGGCGAACCGCTCCGGGGTGCAGGCCGCGAGCGCAGCGATCAGTTCGGCGGCGCTGCGGGCGGCGATCGCGGCCGAGCGCTCCGAAGGCGCGGCGGCAGGACAGTCGATCGCCTCCAGCACGAAGCTGCCCAGGATCTTCGGCAGGCAGCGCGCGAATGTCGACGCGCAGTCGAACAGCTCGAGCCCGACGATCGGATCGGCCCCGTGGACGACGAACACCGCACCCAACTGCCCAGGCTGGGCCTCCAAGGCACGCGAATAGGCCTCGAGCTCGCTGGCGCGTGCCGCGAACACGTCGGCCATCGCGCCGGTCGATGACCGCGCCTCGAGTGCCTCGGCCTTCTCGGCCACGCGGTGCCAGACGTCGCCCTGGTCGGCATGCCGCGAACCCCCGCGGCGCAGCGAGTCGCTCACCTGCGCCATCTTCGCGGCGCGTGCGCCTGCGAACAGCGCGTTGCCGCTGGCCGCGAACTCGGCGGACTGGTGGCGCCAGCGCCCCTGCTCGACGCAACTGACGGGGATGACGATCCGCTTGCCCGGACCGACCAGGATCGTCAGGTTCAGGACCCGATTCTGCTTGGCACCTACCAGTTCCTCGCCATCCAGCAGCAGGACATCGGCGTCGCCGGACAGGTTCTCGAACGCGAGCTCCGGGACGGATCCGTCGGCGGAGACCTCGGTCACGCGCGAGCGACGCGTGTGCAGCGCCTCGGCGAGGGTGAGGTAGCCGGGCAACGGTTCGTCACCCGAGGCCCGCAGCGGCACCATGCTCAATGAACCGAAGTGGATGGCGGCGCCCGCCTGCAGCGCCAGCAATGACTGCGCGATATGTTGCATCGTTCGACCTCTCCCGGCGGGGTCGTCGTGGGGAGGGTCAGTCTCCGGGACCCGGGGCTCACCAGATGAGCCCGGACCGCAGCGATGCAGCTCAGCCGGCGTACTGTTGCAGGGCGCGCCCGAGCTCCTCACGGATACGCTCGCGGAGTTCAAGCGGCTCGAGCACCTGCACCTCCGATCCATAGCGGAGGATATCCAGCAGGAGCTCGCGGTCGTCGGAGTAGGGAATCTCGACGACGTACGAGCCGTCGGGATCCGTGTGGCCGCGCTGCCCGGCGTGCCACTGCTCGCGGGCGACCCAGCGGGCACGACCCGGGGTGAAACGCAGCACCGCGGTCCGGTTGGGCGGCCCGAGGAAGATGCCGTAGCTGGCCGACAGGCTGGTGTCGAGCTCCGCTTCGCAGACATCCCGGGCCGGCGCGTCGAGCAATTCGACCTGCGACATCGCGTCCAGCGCGAACAGCCGGGGTCCGCTGCGCAGGTGGCACCAGGCCTCGAGGTACCAGTTGTCGCGGTAGTGCACGAGCCGCTGGGGCGACACTTCCCGGGCGCTGCTCTCTCCAGTGCTGCGCGCGAAATAGTCGAGCCGCAGACGGCGGCGCGACAGCGTGCCGCTCGCCACCTGCTCGAACCACTTCGGCGGCACGAAGCGCGCACCGATGCTGCGGATCTTGATGCGCTGTCCGAGCTGGCCGAGGGAGTGGTCGCCGGAGTCGACGAGCCTGCGCAACCGCTCGCGGAACGGCTTGAGCAGCTCGCCCAGCAGGCCCGGCTCGAGCTCCGCGAGCAGCTGGTCGACGCTGAGCAGTGCACGCACCTCGGCGCCCGAGAACCAGAGTCCCGGCAGTTCGTAGCGCTCCGCGCCAGCGCGGTCGGCCTGGGACAGTGTGTAGGCGCGCTCGGCGGCGTCCCAGACCACCGGCTGGCGCAGCCGGTCGCGCAGGTACTCGAGGTCGCGCTTGAAGGTCGCCTCGGAGACCTCGAGTTCGCCGAGGAACTCCTCGCGGGTCACGTAGCGGCGCGCGGCGAGCAGGTTGCGGATCTTGAAGAAGCGCTCGAGTCGGTCCACGAAAGCCCTCCTTGTGGAACGCCGTAGGCTACCGCAATCCGTTGCGCGCGCCCGCGGCTACAATGGGACTGTGAACACCTCCACGACACACCGGCGCGGCCCCGGAATATCGGCCGCCCGCCACCACGCCGTCCTGCGCGCGACCGTCGCCGGGACCCTCGCCGCCCTGCTGGGCGTCTTCCAGCCGGCGCAGGCCACCGAGCCCGTGACGGAGTGCGACCGGCTCGCGTCGCACCCCGAGGACGGGCAGCGCGTGGCCCCTGGCGTGGATCGCAAGGACATCGACATCCCGAAGGCGTTGGCCGTTTGCGCGAAGGCTGTCGCCGATGCGCCGGCGAACGCTCGGTTGCGCTACCAGTACGCGCGCCTGCTCTTCTACGGGAACCAGACGGCCGACGCCATGCGCGAGATGCGGCGGTCGGCGGACGACGGGCACGCCCAGGCGCAGTTCGTGTTCGGGACGTTCATCACCCGGAATCGGCCTGACGCCCCCAAGGATGTCTGCCTCGCAGAGTCCTACTGGAAGAAGTCGGGCGCGGGCGGCAGGCAGGCCGCGCGCGTGCAATACCTCCGCTACACCCTGCAGGGTGCGTTCGACGCCTGCCCTGGCAGGGCGTCGAGCGAAGAGCTCGTGGACATCCTCTCCGCCGCGCAGGACGCCTCGCGAAACTTCTACGAGGGGCTGCTGCTCGAGGATCTTGCCACGGCGCTGACCCAGCGCCTGGCAGCCGGCCCCGGCGGCTGACCGGCTCGGGTGACCGCGCCGGGCTCACTCGTCGCCGGAGAGGCGATCGAGCCCGATCCCGTGCCGGCGGCAATACCAGAGGAAGAACGGCGTCTCGAGCAGGAAGAAGGTGATCAACGTGAACGGCAGCCAGCCGATCTCGGCGGCCACGAACGTGAAGGTCACGCCGCTGCCCGCGTACGCGTATCCCACCACCGCCAGTGCCACGATCGAGGCCGCCAGGTCGTTGGCCACGAGCTTGCGCACGTCGGTACCCGCGAATCGCGGGTAGACCACGAAATACCCGAGGACGATGACCGTCAGGTTGACGGCAAGCGCGACGACCTCCGGCGAGTTCAAGGCCGCTCGCCCAGGTGTCGCGGCACGCGCCGGTCAAACAATGCTGATTTGCCCATCATCCTTGCGATGTTGTCCGGTGTGGCCTAGTCTCGATCGGTCGCTTGAGGTCGCATGGGGGGCGCGCTCGATGCAGCGTACCGTCACGGGGGCGTTGCTGGCCCTCTTGTCATTGTGCGTGATCGCGGGATCACCGGCGAGAGCGGGGATCCCCGGCACCGGCACGATCTCGGGGCGCGTCACGGCTCCGCAGCCCTTCGTCGCGGCGAAGGTCCACCTGCGGCACGCCGAGAAGAACATCGCCTACATGGTGTTCACCGAAAAGGGCCGCTACGAGGCCGTGAACCTCTTCCCGGGTCGCTACGAGGTGCGGGTCGAGACCCCGGGCCTGGCGGGCGCGCCCGCCAACGTCCGCGTGGCCGCCGACGGCAGCGCCACTGCCGACTTCGACCTCAAGCTCGTCGACCGCGTGCCGCGCTACGTCGGCGCGCGCGTGCTCCGTTCGCGCCCGACGGCACCCTACGACACGATCTATCCGCCCGGCCCGGGCCGCGACCTGGTCAACCGCACCTGCGTGGTCTGCCACGGGGTGAACTTCCTGCCGTCGCTCGCCGACAGCCGCGAGGGCTGGGAGAGCGCCATCGAGATGATGACCGGCTTCGCGGCGTTCGGGGCCGAGAACGGCGAGTCGATGTTCGCGCCCGAACGTCTCTCCGAGGCGGATCGCGAGGTGCTGCTGGATTACCTGGAGGCGAACTTCGGGGCGTCGAGTCCCCGCCGCGCGGTCCGCGAGGAGCAGCTGCCCGAGCTCGACGAATCGCAGCTCGGCAAGGCGATGTTCATCGTGTACTCCTTCCCCAACGCAGGCGCGATGAAGGACCGCTACACGCAGGAAGTGCATTTCGACTCGAAGGGGCACGTGTGGGTCGCGCAGCCCCGATATCCGGGCTCCATCATCCGGCTCGACCCCGCCACGGGTGATTTCAAGGACTTCCCGACACCCGATCCCGAGTGGGCGCCTCACTCCATCGCCGTCGACAAGGACGACACCGTCTGGTACACGGGCCGCGGCACGCGCGTCGCGCACCTCGATCCGGCCACTGGCAAGCTCGACCTCTACCCCACGCTGAAGCGCGGCGAGCACGGCATCGCCGTGGTGCTCGACTCCAAGGGCGACGCCTGGTTCACCGCCCTGCAAAGCAACCAGATCGGCCACTGGAACCGCAAGACCAACACCACGCGGATGATCCCGAATCCCACGCCGCGGGGACGCCCCTACGGCATGCTGGTCGACCGCAACGACAAGATCTGGTACGCCCAGTTCCACGGCTGCATCGTCACGAAGTTCGATCCCGTCACCGAGCGCTTCACCGAGTACCCAGCGCTCACCCAGCCTTGCATGATGCGGCGCTTCGGCCTCGATTCGAAGGACCGCATCTGGTACGGGCTCTGGGCCCACGGTGACGGCATCCGCGGGAAAATCGGCCGGCTCGACACGAAGACCGGGGAAATCACCGAATTCACGGTACCGCTCGATTTCGCCAACCCTTACGACGTTTGGGTGGATGCGGAGGATCGGGTCTGGATCTCCTCGGACAACCACCTGATCCGGTTCGACGAGGCCTCGGGAACGTTCGCCTACTATCCGACGGTCGAGGCTCGCACCGACATCCCGAAGCTGTCGATCACTCGCGACGGCGCGATCTGGTACGCGCCGCGCGGCTTCTCGAGCTCGCGCGGCGGGCCGGCGGCCGCGGCGGTGCTCTACCCGGACAAGAACCGGATGACGACGTTCGGTGCGTTCTACGGCGAGGGGGCGGTGGACAACCGCATCCGCAGGTACACGGGGCCCAACCAGCCGGTCGAGGACACGGCACCGGGCTTGTTGCCGAACGTCCCGAAGTTCAATGCGCCGGCAAAGCGCGATGCGGCCGCGAGCTATGCGGACTGAGGCCACGGCGCCGGCGATCGCAGCAGCGCTCGCGGCCCTGCTGCTGACCGCCGTCGCCACGGCAGCGGAACCGAACCTGCCCGCTCCCGGCATCGCGGGCGTGATCGCCCCCGGGACCCCGGTGCAGTTCGTCGCGGACGGCTTCAACGGCAGCGAGGGGCCGATCGGCCTGCCCGACGGCACGCTGCTGTTCACCGAGACCCGAGCGAACCGCATCCTCGCCGTGGACTCCAGCGACCGGATCAGCACCTTCCTGGACGACACCAATGGCGCGAACGGCCTGGCGCTGGATGACGCCGGGCGGCTTTACGCGGTGCAGACGCGGGTCGGCTCGATGCGCGTCGGCATCATCCACCCGGCGGCGGCAGCCACGACCCTGGCCGACGGTGTCGGCGACCTGCCGTTCAACCGTCCCAACGACCTGGTGATCGACCGGCAGGGAGGGATCTTCTTCACCGATCCTGGCCAGGCGCTCGGGCCCGACGCGGGCAAGGGGCTGTTGCCGATCTCCGTCTACTACATCACTCCCGCGCGCGAACTGCGCCGGGTGGCCACCGGCATCGCGTTTCCGAACGGCGTGCTGCTCAGCCGCGACGAATCAGTGCTGTACGTGAACGACTCCCGTGGCGCCCACATGCTGGCGTTCGACGTGCAGCCGGGCGGCGAGCTGGTGAACCGGCGTGTATTCGCCGCCTATCAGGGCGTGGAGGTCGCCGCCGACGGCAGCATTCGCAGCGGCGCGGACGGGCTCGCGATCGACACGGAGGGGCGGCTCTACGCGGGCACCTACGCGGGCGTGCAGGTGTTCGCACCGGACGGCAGCCACCTCGGCACGATTCCGACCCAGCGGCCCGCGCAGAACCTCGCGTTCGCCGGCGCCGACAAGCGCGTGCTCTACATCGTGGCGCGTGGCGCGCTGCTCAAGGTCCAGATGCTGTCCCGCGGCTTCGCGGGGCGGGCGAAATAACGACCCAGACCAGGGGAAAAAGGGAGACCAGCCATGACGAAATCGCCAGCCAGCCTTATCCGCGGTATCGCGGGATCCACCGTTGCCGGAGCCGTGCTGCTCGCGCTCGCTCCTCCGGGCGCCGCAGCGCAGGGCGCGCCGCAGGCCGAGGTGACCCTCGAGGAAGTCGTGGTTTCCGCCCGCAAGCGCGCCGAGAGCATCGTCGAGATTCCGCTCGCCGTCACCGCACTCTCGGCCGAGGCGTTGCAGGAGCGCGGCGTTCGTGGCTTCAACGAGCTCAATGACTTCGTGCCCGGCCTGCGCTACGAGAACTCCGCGGCGAACCGCAACGACCGCGGGTTCCACACGATCGCCATGCGCGGCATGTATCCGGGCGACTCGCCGAACCGCCAGGCGGTGACGGTATTCCTGGACGGCGTGCCGATCCCGGGTGGCGCCATTCCGGGCATGACCGGCGTGGAGCAGGTCGAGGTCGTCAAGGGCCCCCAGAGCGCCTACTTCGGGCGCTCGACCTTCGCCGGCGCGATCAACTTCGTCACGCGCGCGCCGCAGCAGGAATTCTCGGGCCGCGTCAGCGCGAGCTATGCGAGCTTCGAGACGATCGAGCTCGACGCCGAGGCCGAGGGCCGGCTGGGCGCCGACTGGCTCACGGGCCGGCTGACCCTGCGGCACTACAAGACCGCGGGCGCCTGGGACAACCAGTTCTTCGGCGGCAAGCTCGGTTCACGCCAGACCGACGCGTACACCATCAGCCTCATGGCGACGCCGACCGACACGCTGACCGTGCGGGCGTTCTTCGCCGGCTGGAAGGACTCGGACGGCCCCTCGGCGCAGGCAGCCCTGACCGAGCAGGACTACACCTGCAACGCCGGTGGCACCGGCCGGCTCATCAACGGACGCAACTACGTCTGCGGGTCGATCAGCTCGACACCCGAGGCACGCATGGCGCAGAACACGCTGCAGGTGGGCACCGCCGGGTTCGCCGGGATGGTCGGCGGCTCGACCGTGCAGGGGCCGGGCTTCATCGACAACATGGGCCTCGAGCGCGACGCCTACCAGAGCACGTTGTCGGCCAACTGGGACCTCGGCAGCCACGACGTCGCGGCCCTGTTCGGCAAGAGCTCCAACCAGTGGGGCGCCATGACCGAGACCTACAACCGGCCCGACCCGAGCTACTTCCGGCTGGTCTACCTGCCCTATGACTTCACGAACTCGTCGGCGGAGCTGCGCCTCAGTTCATCCGGCGACCAGCGCCTGCAGTACATGGTGGGCACGAACTACTACGAGGAGAGCATCAAGTTCGGGGCGCGTGCGTTCACCAACGGGACGGTCTCGCAGCTGGGCGCGCCAGCCAACTACATGGCGGAGACGCTGGGCCTCTTTGGATCCGTGAGCTACGACGTCACCGACTCGCTGAACGTCAGCGCCGAGGCGCGCTACCAGGAGGACACGATCCACCATGTCATCACCGGGGGGGCAGACCTCAAGGACACCTTCACGTCGTTCTCGCCCCGCTTGATCGCGCGGTACGACATCAACGAGGACGTGAACGTGTACCTCTCGGCGGCGCGGGGAACGCGCCCGGGCGTGTTCAATTCCACCTTCACCGGCCTGTCGGCCTTCGCGCAGGAGCAGATCCGCGCCCAGGTGGACGTGCCGGTGTCGGTGCCGGAGGAGGTGCTGACCAGCTACGAGATCGGCGTGAAGGGGGACTTCCTCGACCGCAGGCTGCGGCTGCTGACAGCGCTCTACTACGGCCAGTGGCGTGACCGGCAGATCAACCAGAACATCCCCTATCGCACCAGCCCGACGGCGACCACGACCAGCACGGCCACGCTGACGTTCCCGAACGGCGCGGTGAACCTCTGGGGACTCGAACTGGAGGGCTCGCTGCAGGCGACCGACCGCCTGTCGTTCGACTTCATGCTCAACTGGGCGGCCACCGACATCCGCTTCACGGACTGCTCCGAATGCGTGGTCATCGACGGGGTCCGCAATCCCGTGGGCAACCAGATGGAGCGCTACCCCGAGTTCGCCGGTGCGCTGGGCGCAATGTACGAGTGGCCGCTGTCCGACGGCGACAAGACCGGGTTCTTCAGGGGCGACTACACGTACACGGGCAAGCAGTACGCGACGGCCGCCAACGAGGCGTGGACCGCGGCGTCGAACCGGATCAACCTGCGCGCCGGCATCCGCACCGACCGCTACACCTTCGAGGTGTTCGGCCGGAACGTCACGGACGACGATGTGCCCAGCAACATCCTGCGCAACACCAATCCGCGCAACGTGGCCACGCAGGGCTCGAACCTGGTGATCCTGGCTGCCCCGGATCCGGCAACCTGGGGCGCGCGCTTCGAGGTTCGGTTCTGAGCGCGGCAGGCCCAGCGCGCCGTGCGGCTCAGCCCGCCAGCGCGCTGAGCTTGCCCCGCACGTAGAGCACGAATTCCCGGCACCTCGCCGGCAGCCTGCCGATCGGCGGGCTGCCGGGTTCCGGGGGCGCATACGGGAGCAGCAGCATCAGGCCGAGGTACACGAGCACCGCCCCGCCCCCGGTGATGAACAGCACCAGCAGCGCGAGCACGCGGACGAGCGTGACGTCGAGCCCGAGGTAGCGCGCGAGGCCCTTGCAGACCCCGGCGATCCACGCGCCCTCGCTGACCTGCTGCAACGCCCTGGCGTCAGATGCCGCGCCATGACCAGCCGGGCGGCCCTGGGGCGCCGTGCCCACGGCGTCCGGATCCGGTATCTGCAGCGGCCCGATTTCCTCGAGGGCGGGATCGAGGATGGCCAGGGTGACGATGCTTTCGCCGTTGCCGAGCCGTCGCAGGCACTGGTCGGCCACGGCCTGCTCCAGGTCGGCGAGGATCTCCTCCCGGTCGGGGTGGCCGTCGAGCGTGCGCGCCGCCTCGGCGAGGTAGTTCTCGAGCCGGGCGTGCGCGGGCTCGTCGATCTGCAGCGAGCTTCGGTTCAGCGTGACGGTGATGGCGATCCGTTTCATGTTTCAGCGCCCCATTTCGGCGATGGTCCGGTTGAGCTGGGTCCAGTAGTCGTCGAGGGCCGCGAGTTGGCTGCGGCCCGCCTCGGTCAGCTGGTAGTACTTCCGGGGCGGGCCGGACTCGGATTCCTGCCACTCGTAGCTGACGAGGTTCTCCCTGCGCAGCTTGCTGAGCAGCGGGTAGAGCGTGCCCTCCTGCGTCGCGAACTCGGTGCCGGACAGGCGGCGCAGGATGTCGGGTACATACGCGCTTCGCGTCCCGACGATCTTCAGGACGAGGAATTCGAGCAGGCCTTTTCGGATCGGCGTGAGCTTGGATTCCAAGCGAAAATCCCCCGGAACAGTACCTTGTGGAATAAAGGTACCGTTACAGGGGCTTTATTGCAAGCCCTCGTGGCCGCGCTCAGCCGGAGCGCTGCCCCGCGATCAGGTCCGCGCCGCGCTCCGCGATCGCCACCACCGCGGCATTCGTCATCGCCGGCACGATCTGCGGCATCACCGAGGCGTCGGCAACCCACAGGCCCCGGACGCCCCGCACGGCCAGTTCGGGGGTCACCGGCGCGTCCGCGTCGCGCCCCATGCGCGCGGTGCCGACCGGGTGATAGAAGGGGCTGGTGCCCCGCTTCACGAACTCACGCAGTTCGGCGCGGGTGCGGGCCGCAGGCCCGGGGAACACCTCGCGCAGCGACCACTCGGCCAGTTCCGGCCGGTTGGCCAGCTGCCGCGCAATCTCCACGCCCGAGACCATCGTCTCGAGGTCCTCCGGATCCGCATAGGTGGCCGGATCGATGATGGGCGCCCGGGTCGGGTCGGATGACGCGAGCCGCAGCGTGCCCCGGCTCTTCGGCTGCATCACGGCCGGTACGAACGTGTAGCAGTCCTTGGGCGGGGCGCCGACCGTGGGAATCACGAAGGGCACGGTCACCGACATCACCAGCATGTCGGGCACGTCGCCGCGACCGACCGTCGTGAACAGCATGCCCTCGCCATGGTTGTAGTTGGACAGCGGCACGGGCCGGCGCGCCTCATAGGCCACGCCGCCGACGAGCGGGTGATCCTGCAGGTTCTGGCCCATCCCCGGCAGGTCCGCAACCACCTCGATCCCGTGCTCGCGCAGGTGATCGGCCGGACCCAGGCCCGAGAGCATGAGAAGGCGCGGCGTGTCGATGGCGCCTGCCGCCATCACGACACCGCGCTCGGCGAGCAGCTCGACGGGCCGACCGCCGTGCAGGTAGCGCACCCCGACGCAGCGCCCCTGCCGGATCACGAGTCCTGTCACCGGCGCGTCGGCAAGCAGGTCGAGGTTGGAGCGCTCCATCACCGGCTCGAGGTACGCCCGGGCCGCATGGTCGCGGCTGCCTGCGCCGTTGATGGTGAACTGGTTCCAGCAGGCCTGGCCCACGCGCTCGGCATTGAAGTCGTCGCTCCACTCGAAGCCCTGTCCGCGCGCCGCGGCCAGGAAGGCCGTGCTCACCGGATGCGCGCGATCCGCGGAGACTGCCAGCACGTCGAGCGGGCCGTCCCCACCACGCCAGGCGTTAGCGCCGCCCGAGAAGGTCTCGCTACGGCGATGGAAGGGCAGCAGGCTGGCCGCGTTCCACCCGGCGGCACCCAGTGCTTCCCAGCGGTCGTAGCCCCTGGCCGACCCGCGCTGATGCCCCATCGCGTTCAGCAGCGACGAACCGCCGAACCCCTTGCCGCGAGGACAGGGCAGCGGCCGGCCGTCGAGGCCAGCCTGCGGCACCGTCTGGTACTTCCAGTCGAACGCGCCGCCCTGCAGGGCGGGCCAGGCCTGCGGCGCATCGATCGTCGGATCGGTCGGCCACGCACCGCCCTCCAGGACGACCACGTTGACCCCGCGATCGGCGCTGAGCCGGTTCGCGAGCACACAGCCTGCCGTGCCGCTGCCCACGACGATGTAGTCGACGCGCTTGCGCAGCGGCTCGATGGATCCCGTGGAGCGGACCCGTGATGGCACCACGGGCGCGGCCCTGAGCAGCGTGCCCACGGCCGAGACGGACAGCCCGGCAGCGACGGCCCAGCGGATCGCGGTGCGCCGGTCGATGCGACCGGCGCCCAGCTCCGAACGAAGCGACTCGATATCACGGTTCATGGCGCGACACCTCAGGCCCGGCTCAGAAGTTGTACTTGACCTCGAGACCCCAGGTGCGCGGCTCGGACGGCACGCGGATGCCGCTGACCAGCGCCAGGCCGATGGTGTAGTACTCCTCCTCGGTCAGGTTCTTGCCATAGAGGCGCGTGTTCCACTTGCCGTCGGGGGAACTCAGTGACACGAAGGCATTGAGCACGCCGAACGGCTCGGTGCGCGTGACGGGCGAAGTGGAGGCGTCGGAGTAGTAGGCCGAGCGGTAGGCGTAGTCGGCGCCGAAGCGCAGCGCGTTGCCGCTCGCCTGCCAGACGGTGTCGTAGGTGAAGCCCGCCTGCGCCTGCACGTCGGAGATATGCAGCAGGCCCTTCGCGTTCGACACCGCCGCGATCGAGTTCGGCGCGAGCCGCGTGTACTCGTCGTCCGTGAGGGCGACGAACGCGAACGCCGTCAGCGCCGGGGAGATCTTGCCGGTCAGCTCGATCTCGAGGCCCTTCACCTCGGCGTCACCCGAGTTCTGGATCGGGAACGACGGCGACCCCTGCACCGAGGCGCCCTGCTGGATGTCCGAGAAGTCATTCCAGAACGCCGACACGTTGACGCGCAGGCGGTTGTCGAGCCACTCGGTCTTGGCGCCGACCTCGTAGGCGATCAGCGTCTCGGCCTCGAACGGCGTGTTGAACCCGACCGGATCGGCGACCAGCAGCGAGTTGTAGCCACCCGCCTTGAAACCCTTGCCGACCGAGCCGTAGAACATGACGTCGTCGCTGGCCTTGTACTCGAGCGCCAGCTTCGGCGAGGTCGCCGAGAACTTGTCGCTGCGATCGACCGCCGTGCGCGTCGTCGAACCCGGGAAGTCGGCAATCAGCCCCTTGAGGCTCTTGTCGTCCTGGGTGTAGCGGATGCCGAGCGTGCCGCTGAGGCGGTCGGTGAAGCTGTAGGTGCCCTGGGCGAACACGGCCCAGCTGTCGGTCTCGACGTCGATCACCTGCTGCAGCACGGGGATGGTCACGAACAGCACGTCATCGACGAACTGCTCGCCCTCCTCGTGGAGGAAGTAGGCGCCCGTGATCCAGTTCAGGCGGTTGTCGAAGGCCGTGCCCTGCAGTTGGAACTCCTGGCTGATCTGGGTGTGATCCGAGACGCTCAGGCGGTTGACGCCCGCGATGAACACGTTCGGCGCCACCTCGAGCCCGCCCGACAGGTCGGTGCGCCAGTCGTCCGACTGGTCGAAGTAACCGGTCAGCGACTTCAGCATGAAACCGCCGAAGTCATGGGTGATCGTCAGCGTGGCGCCCGACTGGGTGTTCTCGCCGAACTCGTCGATCGGCGTCTGGGTCTGGCGGAACCCGCCCGTGAGGCTGAACACGCCCGGCACGCCGGTAATGGCCTCGGCGTTGCTCGTCACCCAGCCGCGGCCATCCTCCTCGTTGGAGGTGTAGTAGGCCGAGGCGACGACCTGCGTCGAGTCGGACTCCCAGCTGAGCTTGCCGCGCACACCGTACATCTCGCGGTCGCCGCGGTCCTCGCGGCGCGCGCGGTTGTAGTAATACGGCCCGTTCTCAGCGTAGAACGCCGAGATCGACCCCGCCAGCGTCTCGCCGAGGCTGCCCGACACCGTGCCCTTGAGGCGGATGGTGTCGTGCTCGCCATATTCCGCCGCCACCTGCCCGGCGAACTCGTCGCCCGGCCGCGGCGTCTTGGTGTACATCTTGATCGCGCCGGTCATCGAGTTGCGCCCATACAACGTGCCCTGCGGCCCGCGCAGCACCTCGATGCGCTCCATGTCGAGGAACTCGGTGTTCGCCCCCGAGAGGCGCCCTCGGTAGAAGTCGTCGACGTAGAAGCTCACCGCCGACTCGGACGTCACCATCGCGCCGGTCTGCTCGCCCGCGCCGCGCATGTAGACGTTCAGCATCGACTGGTTGGCCGCGCCGGTGTAGAGGAACAGACCCGGGACGCTGTTCTGCAAATCCAGCGTGCGGATCACGCCGCGCGCCTCCAGGGTCGACTCGTCGAACGCACTGACGGCGATCGGCGTGTCCTGCACGTTCGACTCGCGGCGCTCGGCCGTGACCACCACTTCCTCGAGGCCCTCGGCCTGCTGCGCGAAGGCGGGTGCCGAGGAGATCCCAGCGGCGATGGCTGCAAGCACTGCAGCCCTGACATCCATGTTTTGCATGAGCGGCGACTCCGTTAGTCCGTTGCGGAAAAGATACAAGGCGCCGACCCCGGGCGCCCGGCCCGGACTATATCGCCCCTTCAACCATACCGTCACGCGACATGAGCCAAGGCAAGGTCGGCGCGCCCCACTGCGCGGGGTCGGCACCCGAGCACAGCTCCTCGCGGACGAGCTTGTCGCTGGGCGTCGCGCCCAGCTCGCAGCTGCGGGCGCAGAGCGCCACGAACGCCGGCTCGTGGAAGCCCGCGGTGTGATGGAAGAGGTAGGCGAGCGCCAGCCGGCGGTCCGCGCCGATCGTAGACGAGCTGCCCTCGGGGGTCGCGCAGGACGACAGCTCCGCCCGCGTGCAGTCCTCGAGCGCGCGCGCCACCGTAGCGCACTGCCCCGCGGAGAGCGGTGTCGCGGCAGCGGGCCGGACCTGAAGGTGGAGGAGGTCCCGCCGGGTCAGCGTCGCGCTGGAGCGCTCGCCGCCCGTGACCCCGAGGTCAACCGCCACCCCAGTGGCGTCGGCCGAGACGGCACCCGCCTCGACAGTCGCCCAAAGCCCGGGGGCCTGGACGGGCTCTGGCGCCTCGCCCGGGCGCAGCACGAGCCAGAACGGCCTCCGCAAGGCGCAAGCGGGCGTCGCGGCATTGCAGCCGGTGAAGCCCACCACAACCTCGCGGTCTGCAAAGGTCAGTCGACGAGCGAGCCAGATCTCGTCACCCGCGATGCCCTCGACGGCGGCACCGTCCAGCTCGAGGGCCTCGCCGGCGCCCGATGCACGGGGCACGATGCGCAGCAACCCCGCCAGCGTCGGTACACGGCTGACGCCGGCTGCGAGGATGTCGTCGCCCCACAGGGGGGCCCCCGGATCGGGAGGGTCGGGGTCGTACACCGGCGGACTGTCGACGGGCACCTCGGGCGCCTGCGCAGCCGTCTCGTCCGCGGGTGAGGCGATGACCGGGAGCTCAGCAACTTTCCCCGGATCGCGCCGATCCACCCACGACCAGGCCAGCGCTGCGATCACGAACAGCGACAGCCAGGCGCGCCATCCCCATGCGGACGACTCGACACCGGGTAGCGGCCCTTGGGAACCCGGCGACTCCGGCGGTGGACGCGGCGCGGGGCGCGGAGCCGGCCGACGGGCACGCGGCGGTGGCCTGCCTCCCGCCGCGACCGGGACCGCATCGCGTGCGGCGTTGCGCAGCAGATCCTTGTCAAGCGCCATCGCGCACCGGCGGAAGATCCTCCGCCTCGACGGTCGTGAGCTCGTCACGCCCCGGCTCCGGACTGCGCATCAGGCGACGCGCCTGGCGGCGTGCGGTCTCCTCGACCAGGTTGCGCACGAAGCGGCCGTTGCCGGCCGAGGCGTCGCCGGCGGCCGACTCGCAGAGCATGCGCACCCGCGCCCATGCCGCACCGGTGGGGGCGAGCTGCCGCGCAGCGAACAGCTTCGCGGCGATCTCCTGCAGCTCGGCCGGGGTGTAGTCACGGAACTCGATGACGTTGGGGAACCGCGAGCGCAGCCCTGCGTTGACGTCGAGCAGGCGATCCATGTCCCTGGAATATCCCGCCAGCACCACGACCAGGCTGTCCCGGTGATCCTCCATGCCCTTGACGAGGGTGTCGAGCGCCTCGCGCCCGAAGGCATCCTGCGCGTCGCCTGCCAGCGCATAGGCCTCGTCGACGAACAGCAGACCGCCAAGCGCCTCGCGGATCCTGGCCTGGGTCTTCAGCGCGGTCTGGCCGACGTAGCCGGCCACCAGGCCCGAGCGGTCCACCTCGACCACGTGGCCGAGCTTCAGGATTCGCAACTCGCGCAGCAAACGCCCCACGATCCGCGCGACCGTCGTCTTGCCCGTGCCGGGACTCCCCTTGAACACCATGTGCAGCGTGCGTGCCTCGCCTGCGGAAAGGCCCATCTGCCGGCGCCGCGTGTCCACCTGGACCTGCGCGGCGAGGTCGCGCACGAACTCCTTGATGTCATGGAGCCCGACCACGTCATCGAGCATCGACAGCGCATCCTTTGCCGTGGTTGCACCGTCACCGTCGGCGGACCCGAAGTCCTCGGCCACCAGGGTGACCAAGGCGTCGCGCTCGACGACCGTGCGCTCGGCGACGCGCGCGGACTGCCGACGGATCGCAGCCTCGACGACGGTGCGCGCGAGACGGCCGTTGCCCTGGTCATGGCGCCCTGCCACCAGCAAGCCGTCGAACAGCCTCGGCAGGCCCTCGGTGGCTCCCGGATCGAGCTGGAATCCCCTGCCCCTCGCCTCGATGCCCGCGATCTCGGCCAGCTGGCCCGCCAGGTAGTCAGGAAACTCTATGCGGTGAGGGAACCTCGAGGTCAGGCCAGGGTTGCTCTCCAGGAACTCCTGCATCTCCCGGGTATAGCCCGCGAGGATGACCACCAGGTCGTCGCGGTGGTTCTCGATTTCGCGCACCAGCGTGTCGACGGCCTCGCGGCCAAAGGCATCCTGGCCACGCGTCAACGAATACGCCTCGTCGATGAACAGCACGCCGCCGATCGCCCGCTCGACCACCGCTCGCGTCCGGGGCGCCGTCTGCCCGACGTAGGAGGCCACGAGATCACTGCGACCCACCTCGACCAGTTGCCCCTCCCTGAGCAGTCCGAGCTCCCTGAGCATGCGCGCGACGAGCCGCGCCACCGTCGTCTTTCCGGTCCCGGGATTGCCGAGGAACAACATGTGCAGCGACTGGCGCGTGCGCGCGTCGATGCCGGCGTCGCGGCGCCGCTGGTCCGCCAGGAGCTGCTTGCGCAGCGATCTCAGCATGTCCTTCACGGGATCCAGGCCCACCAGCCCGGCAAGTTCCCGCTCGAGGTCGAAGCCCGCGTCGGCGCCCGACCCGTCGTGCCCCGCCGCCGGCAATGCACGGCGCTGCACGCCCTGGACCAGCGACAGCCGGCCGGACTCCACGATCACGCGAGCGACGCCCGGGACCAGTTCCCCGCCGACCCTCAGGTCCGCCACGGGAAGCCGCAGTCGCTCCTCGACCACCGCCGCGACCGAGTGCCCGTACCCGCCGCGCTCAAGCACCTGCAGCACCAGCGCGCGATGGACGGCGGGATCCACTTCGATGCGCTGGCCCGTGTGGGCCTCGAAGTCGCGGCAGAAGTCATCCGCGTGCCGCGAGATCATCTTCTCGAGCACCGAATCCGCCGGCCTCGGCAGCACGATGACCTGCTGGACGGCCGAGAGAAAGCCGTTGCCCAGTTCCTGCCTGACCGCGCGAGGCACCACTGCAGGGGACTCATCCCCGCGCATGCCGCGAGCCAGCATGAAGAAAAGGAACCGGTTGTCCAGGCTCGTCGCTGCGGCGCTCGCTCCGAGGGACCCCGTCTCCACCAGCCGCTGCAGGAGCGGCATCGCGCCAGGATCCGCATGCTCGACGTTGTCGAAAGCGATCACACGACGCCCGGGATCGCGAGCCAGCGCCTCCAGACGCTCGACCAGGCGTCGCAACCCGGATTCCCCATCGGCGAATTCGCGCAGGTCGACCTCCTCGACCGGTACCGGGTCGCCGGCATTCTCCGACCTCAGCGCGGCTGCAAAGCGGGAAACCACGCGGCTTCGACCCGAGCCCCAGGGCCCGGCGATGACCGCACTGCCGGCAGGCCGGTTGCGCGGCATGCCACCGGTGAGCCAGCGCCCCGCCATCAGCGCCAGCCGCTCGGCCACCCAGGGCGCATCGGGGAATTCCCGCGACAGCCTCTCCCGGATCGAATCCAAGGAATAGCCCCGAGCACGGTTGATCCCGTCGATCGCCTCCAGCAGCTGCGGCAAGGCCTCGAGGGTCGGACGCTCCGCAAACTCGTCTATCAGCCGCAGCGCGGCATCCCGCCCGTCATCCAGCAGCGCGGACAAGTGGATCCTCGCATGGGACGCAAACCCGCCCGCAATCACGGCATCGAGGCTCACGAGCCCGTCGTCGGTCAGCGCCGGGCCCTCGTCGATGAAGGCACGCAATTCAGCGAGCGAGCGCAGGCAACCCTCGCCATCGTGGAACAGCACGCGCTCCGGGCGCATCGCCTCGATCGCGTCGACCCGTTGGCGAAGGCGCGCCAGGGGGTCACCTGCAGGACGCTGGAGAGGACGCATGGAACGCCGTTCAGTCGATGGTTTCCCGGTGCTCCGGATCGCCGCAAACCCCGCACTCCGGACGGCTTGCCGTCGCCATCCAGATCGACTGGAACGCATGCTGGCCGAAAGCCTGCCGGTGGGTCGCGGGGAACAGGTAGTAGCCGGGCGTCATGCCGAGGATCAGGTAGTGCTGCCCCTGGTCGAGTGCGCCGGACAGGAAGCCGCCAAGCGGGCTGCCAGGCTCGTCCATGGAAAGCGCCGAGAGTGCGACCTTGACTGCGGCCGCACAGACGTAGTGGATGTCGGAGCCCAGCGCCACCTCGGCGACGAGCCGGTTCGTGCCGTAGTCGCGTGAACGCTCCACCGACTCGCCGCCCACTTCCTCGGCGACCTGCCTCACTCCACCCGTGGCGCAGTGAAAACAGGGCGTTCGCCCGGGCAAGGACACGATCACCTCGCCACCCCTCGCGCCACGGTAGAGCCCGACGAACAAGGTAGGCACTCCCAGCGCGTGCGCGTAGCGGTTCACTCGGCCCGTCGCGCGAGGATCGTCCACCGCCGCGATCACCAGGTCGGCGCCGCGCATCAGCGCCCCCAGGCCATCGCCGAGATCCTGCAAGGTGGTCGGATGGCCCTCGACCTCGATGTCCGGGAACACCCCGCGCAAGTGATCGCCCAGCGCGTCGACTTTTCGACGACCGACGTCGGCGTGCCCATAGACCGTGCGGGTGAGGTTCGCCCACTCCACGACGTCGGGATCCACGAGGATGAAGCGCCGCACACCAGACCGCGCGAGCTCGCCGGCCATGAACGAACCGACCGATCCGCAGCCCGCGACCAATACGCGCCGTGACTCGATTGCCGGCGGGACCAGACCCTCCAGCCGGCCACGCCAGCTCGCGTCGCGCCCGGGTGCCCCGTTCGCCAGCGGCAATCCGCTCACGCCACTTCGTCCTGGGTGTTGTTCACCGAGAAGGGGAACGCGGTCGGCCGGCCGAGCCGCTTCGACATCAGCATCAGCGCGATGCCCTCGGCCCACAGGCAGGACTTGGCGTAGGCGTCGAGCATTTTCGTGCGGGAGCGCATCGACGCGCCGCCCAGGCAAATCACGCCGTCGCCGAAAATGTGCCCGATGTGCGGGTTCCTCCAGGCATCCTCGATCTCCGGGCTGACCAGGTGCGCGCAATAGCCCGCCTCGTCCGGGTCGTAGTAGATCGCGATCTCGAAGTCGATGCCCACCTCGGTGCGCTTGCCAAAGATCCAGACATCGCGTCCACCGCTCCGGACGTATCGGGTATTGGCGGGCATATGCTCTGCAACCGCCGCCCGCTCCCGTTCGCGACGCGTAGTCATCGGGGCACCCGGTGCATGCCGCCCGCGACGGCGAAGGTCTCCTGCGGGACCTGCGTGGTCTGTTCATGGGCCGACGCGTCGTTGCCCAGCTTCACGTTCCCCTCGCGGTCCACCACGACCTGCCTGGCAGGTTCGGCGGGCCGTGCTTGCTGGTTCGCCTGGTTCTGCCGGACGACGTCGCGAAGTGCATTGAGATCGATGGCCACGGGGCTCTCCTGGGGAGCAGTCAGTTGATGTGTGCTTCGAGTGGCTTTGACGGAGACGCCGCGCTGGCCGGGCGCCACGCCGCCGCAAGCCCCTCCGCTATCTCGTCGAGTGCTGGCTCGACATCGGCCAGTCCCTGCCAATGGAACCGCAGTTGCGCCGTCTGGCCCTGGCACCTGTACAGGAGCACTGGAGGCACCACCGGGTAGTCGATGGACGCGAAGAACATCAGTTCATGCCCGGCACCGGATGCGGCGACCAGGCCGAGCAGCTCTGCATTGCGTATCTTCAGCGTCTGGAGCGTGCGCTGCGCCGCGAGTGCCAGGCCTTTCAGCCGCAGGCGCTCGAGTATCCCGGAAAGGTGAGCCCAGACCGGGATCACGTGGTGCTCCTCGGCCACGATCCGGACATCGGGGACGCTGGCGCGCTCCGCGCGGTACCAGTGCAGGAACGCACCCGTGCCATCCGCCCGGAGCGTCTGGACGATGGGCAGCGCCATGGAGGAAATGTGCGGGTTCAGCCGGAAGAAACTCGCAACCGTGCGCTCATCCCCGGCGCTTGGCCGGGTCAGGCCGGCCGGATGCGAATGCACGATTCCCTTGAACTGCAGGCCGGTCTCGCGCTCGACACGCGCAACATTGCCGATGAGACGCGCCGAGGGAACGTAGCTGACGGCCGTGGTCGCGCCCTCCGCATCGAACTCGAAGTGGCTGACGAGCGGATACCCGCGCGGACCATAGAGTGCGCCGCCCCGCTCCGGCGCGTGCGCGGCGATCCGGGAACGGATGTCGGCGTCGGCAAGATCCGTGATGATCATCGTGTCTTCCGGGTTGCCGGGCCAACGACGATCTTCAGGCGGCGACGAGCGCCGAGCGGTCCTTCAGCAGGGCCGCGAACGCCTCGGCCGGGCGGGCGGCGCTGAACAGCCAGCCTTGGCCGAACTCGCAGCCCAGCGAACGGAGGATGTCGAGCTGCACGGCGGTCTCGATGCCCTCCGCGGTGCAGGAGAGGCCCAGGTTCTGGCTCATCGAGATCACCGAGTGGACCACCGCCCGGCTGCGCCGGTCGGTATCGATGTGCCGGATGAAGCTGCGATCGATCTTCACGCCCGAGAACGGGTAGCGGGACAGCGTGCCGAGCGAGGCGTAGCCCGTGCCGAAGTCGTCCAGGACGAGCTTCACGCCGCGCTCGAGGATCGCTCCGAGCACGCGCTGCGCCCTGGCCTCGTCGGCGAGCAGCGTGCTCTCGGTGACCTCGCAGGCGATCCTGTGCGGTTCCACGCGGTGCACCTCGAGCATGCCGAGGATGCTCTCCAGGAACCCATCCCGCTGCAGCTGCAGCGGCGAGACGTTCACGCTGAACACCAGCCCGTCCGCCTGGCCACCCCACGCCGCGACGTGCTCGAGCGTCCGCCGGAAGATGTGCCGGCCGAGGTCGTGGATTTGCCCCGAACTCTCGGACACCGGCACGAATTCGTTCGGGCCGATGTCGCCCAGTTCCGCGTGGCGCCAGCGCGCGAGCACTTCCGCTCCCGCCAGCAGCCTGTCCTGAACATGGACGATGGGCTGGAAGTGGGCGCTCAGGCCGGCGGCCTTGGCCGCGATGTCCAGCGTCAGCTCGCGCGCAAGCCGCTGCTGGCGCTTCCGCAGCGCCGACATCCTCGCATCGTGCACCTGCCAGCGACCCTGCCCGCTCCGCTTGGCCTCGCGCAGGGCCAGACCGGCGTACTCCATCGCCTCGCCTCCCCCGCTCGCGGCCAGCAGGTCGGCGACGCCCGCGCTGGCGGTGACCCGCAAGCCCTCGATCGTGCCGCGCGTCAGCGGCTCGGCCAGCGCTGCCAGCAGCGCCTGGGTGGTCACGAGCGAGCCAGCCATGTCCGCCTCGAGCAGCACGGCGAACTCTTCGCCACCGATGCGGGCGATCGTCGTCCCGGGCGGACTTCCGGTGCGAAGGCGTGCCGCCACCGACCTCAGGATCTGGTCGCCGCCCTCGGCACCGACCCACTCGCTGACCATGCCGAAGTGGTCCACGCAGACGAGCACCAGCGACGCGGGGCCACCGCGGGCGATGCGCTGCTCGAGCTGCCGCAGGAACTCCTGCCGGTTGGCCAGGCCAGTCAGGTGATCGCGCGTGGCGAGGGCGATTCGCTCCTGCTCGAGTCGCGCCGCCGCGATCCGGCTCGCCGTCATCGTCGCGAGCGTCGTGAAGATGCCGACGTGCCAGCTCGTGAAGAAGCCTGCGTCCCGATGCTCGCTGTCGATGACACCGATCACCCGGCCGTCGTGGAGGATCGGCACCGCGAGCGCCGAGAGCCGCTCCTCGCCGTCCTGCACGTAGCGCTCGTCCAGACGCGTGTCGCCAATGCAGACCGGCTCGCCGGCCAGCGCGCAGCCACCGACGATGCCCTCACCGGGGCGCAGCCGCATCCGGTTCGCGAGCTCGCGCGGCACGGCGCTATTCGCCCCAGAGGCCGCGCGCTGGACGAGGTCGCCGGTCTCCTCGTCGAGCAGGTAGATCAGGCAGTCTTCGAGGCCGACCTGGGCGACGGCCTGCTCGGCGACGTCCCGCAGGATCTCGTCGACGTCGTGCTTGTAGTGCATCAGCGTGGCGGACAGGGCCTGCAGCACCTGAAGGTCACGGACCTTGCTCTGCAGGTCGGCCACGACGGCCCCACCCACGGGCGATACACCGCCCTGGATTCCCGAAGCCGTCTGGGTTGCTCTGACCGCCATGTCACACCCGGGTGCCGTTTCGCACGAGTGTTCCAGAACGGGCAGGCGCAAAACGCGGGCTGCTTCGCAGAAATTAGAATTAGAGTGCAGGATCTCCGAACCGTGCCAGCGCCCCCTAGGCCGGCTTCCCCGAGGTCGACTGCAGCACGCCGGCGCTTCCGGACTCGATGTCCGCAAGCAACCGGTCGATCGCGCGGGGCACCACCTCGCCCATGATCGGGCCGGAGTGGCCGGATGTGATCATCTCGACGGGGTAGCTGGCCATCAGGCGGCGGAACGCGGCAACTCGCCCGGACTGGTCCCGCTCCTTCATGCCGACGAAGGGCAGCGCTGGCCGGCCGGTGACGGCCTCGAACTGTGCCGGCTGCATTTCGTGCAGCATCGTTCCACAGACATTCTCGTCATCCAGGTGGATGTAGCCGAACAAATCGACCGAGAAGAGCATCTTCAGCCGTGTGTCGTAGGCCCACATCGTGCCATTGAGGTCCTTCCAGATGGCGTCGAGCAGCACGATCTCGCGATCGCCGAGATCGATGCGGTCGCCGTGGCGCTTCGGCACCAGCCGATCGAGATCGACTTCCGGGTGGAACAGGTGGTAGTCGCGCACGTCGCCGACTGCCACGGCGTTTGGATACTTTTGCAGGAGACGCCCGAGGTTGCCGGTGTGCGGCACCTCCTGATGGCTCACGAACACGTAGTCGAGCGACCGGCCCTGCAGGATCGCGTCGAGCTGGCCCTCGAGCGAATACCACAGGCCGTAGTGTCCCGTATCGAGCATCAGCGTGCGCTCCGAACCGAGGATCACGTAGGCCGCGCAGGCCTCGTGGGTCACGGGTCGACGGCCGCTGCGACCCGGCCAGCCCGCGGAGTTGGAGCAGCCGCCCACCCACGCGAGGTCCGGCCGGACCATGCGCGGCAAGCCGCCACGCACGACGTAGGCCTTCTGGATCGCCGGATTCACGGGGACCTCAGACATAGCGCGCCCTCTCGCGATCGGCGATCCTGCTCGCGGCACGAAGTGCCTCGAGTGCCAGGCGGACGTGCGCCGTCACGGCCTGGCGGCCGCGGATGATGCAGCCGTGTACGGGCGCGATCATCTGCACGTCGCGCTCCGCGAAGATCCGCTCGACCCGGGCAATCAGTTCCGGGTAGCTCGACTCGCGCATCCAGTGCATGCGCTCCGCGATCTCACGCGCGACGGTGCCGGCATCCGGCAGCCCGCGGGCCGATTCGATCACGGGTGGCGAATCCACGGTGGCGAGATGGCGGAAACCAAACGCGTCTGAGGTGAAGAGGCACCCCGTGCTGCGCTCGAAGGCCCACTGCGTGAGGATCATCTGCTTGTAGCCGGCATCGATCCACTCGAGGCCGAAGGTGCCAATGTCGTTCCGGGTGCCGTTTCGTGACCACTCCATCGGGATTCGACCGAGGAAGTCTCGTACCTCGAGCATCGAGACCGACGGGTCGTTGATCCACTCGAGGATGCCGCCGGCCCCGCCGAACAGCAGCGTGGGCTGCGCGCAGGTACCGAGGATGTAGCCCATGTTGCCGATGCAGTCCGACTCGTTGCGGGTGAAGCTCACCCAGACCTTGCGTTCACCGACCAGCGTGTCGAGCGCGGCCTTGACCGCCGGCAGCGCGATCGGCATGCCCGTCTCGACGAAGATGCAGTGGTCGGCGTCGGTCAGGACGTAGCAGTTGAGCGGCTCGTAGCCCTCGACGTCGGCGGGCAGCCAGCTGAGACGCTCCGTGCGAACCAGGCAACCCACGCGGTGAAGCCGGCCCGGCACCAGGGTGGTGATGGTCTGGTTTGCGCTGAATGGCCGCCGCGAGCCCGGCCCGAAGGCCCCCGGCAGCCTCGGGCCAGGATCGGGGGGCGACAGACTCGCGGCGTAGGCGCTGCGCAGCAGCGCCATGATCGCCGCTGCGCCTCCCGCAGCGAGAACCGCACGCCTGTCGACTGGACTCGTCATCTGACCCTCCCAGGCCGCATCGCAGGAGCCGGACGGCCCCGCTTCGTCGTATCCTCTGCGCTGAATCAGGCTCCCGCAAGCGCCAGAACCCCGTCATGAACGCGAATCCCGCCCAGATCGACCCCGACCGCGAATTTCGCAACGCCCTCGGCGCCTTCGGTACAGGAGTCACCGTCATCACCACCCGCGCTGCGGACGGCAGCCTGCACGGCCTGACGGCCAATTCGTTCTCGGCGGTCTCCCTGCAGCCCCGGCTGGTGCTCTGGAGCCAGTCGCTGCGCACCGCCAGTCACGCGGTGTTCGAGGCGGCGACCCATTTCGCGATCAACATTCTCTCGACCGACCAGGTCGATCTCTCCCGGCGTTTCGCGCGGTCCGCACCGGACAAGTTCGCCGGCCTCGCCGTCACCGAGGGGCTCGGCGGGTGTCCACTGCTGCCCGGGGCGGTGGCCACCTTCGAGTGCCAGGCCGTCGCCCGGCATCCCGGTGGCGACCACGTGATCCACGTCGGCGAGGTGCTGCGCTACGCGTATGCCGAGGGCGCGCCCCTGCTGTTCGTGCGCGGCCGCTACCAGACGGGCCGTGACCTCGAGGCAAACCCGCGCCCCGACGCGGACTTGGAATCGGCATGGAGCGGCCTATCCTAGTGGGATGACCACCTACGCGCCCTCCCGTATCACAGGTCTCCTTGCGCTCTCGCTGACCTTGCTCTGCGCGTGCGGAGGTGGAGGCGGGGGCAGCAGCGCCGCGCCGGCAGCCGTCGCCCCCGGCGCCCCCGGAATCGGCGCCGTCACGGGAGGCGATGGCACCGTCAGCGTGGCGTTCACGGCACCCGCGCAGCCCGGCAGCAGCCCGATCACCAGCTACACGGCGACCTGCAGCGGCGGCGCCGAAAGCCGCAGCGGCACGGGCAGCGCGAGCCCGATCACCGTTGCCAACCTCACGAACGGCACCGCCTACAGCTGCTCGGTCACCGCGAGCAGCGCGGCTGGCACGAGCCCTTCGTCCGCGAGCGCGACCGTCACGCCCTACGCGGTGGCCAGCGCCCTGCCGGTGCTCAGCATCACGACCGACAACGGGCAGGAGATCACCTCGGAGGAGGTCTACACGACGGCCCGCTACAAACTCACCGAGACCGACGGACGTGTCCTCGCGGAAAGCACGCTCGAGATCCGCGGCCGTGGCCACTCGACCTGGAACTACCCGAAGAAACCCTACCGCCTGAAGCTCAGCTTCAGCACTGACCTGATGGGCATGCCGGCGAACCGGCACTGGGTGCTGCTGGCGAACTATGTCGACAAGACGCTGGTGCGTACCGAGGCGGCGCTCGAGCTGAGCCAGCGGATGGGTTTCGCCTGGACCCCGCGCAGCGCCCCCGTCGTGCTCGAGCTCAACGGCAGCTATCGCGGCATCTACCAGCTCGTCGAGCACGTGCGCATCGGCAGCCAGCGGGTGAACATCCCCGAACTCAAGGCCGGTGATACCGACCCCGCGCTCATCAGCGGCGGTTACCTGATCGAGATCGACGAGCGCAAGGGCGAGGACTACTGCCCGGAGTCGGCGCGCACGAGCGTCATGTTCTGCTTCGCCAATCCCGAGACGCTGCTGCAGCCGGGATGGGAACCGCACAAGGCGTACATCGACGGCTACCTCGCGGCCACCGAGAACGCCCTCTACTCGTCGCAGTTCGCCAGCCCCACCGCGGGCTATGCCGCGTTCATCGACGTCGACTCGGCAATCGACTGGTACATCGTCAACGAACTCTTCAAGAACGTCGACTCGAACTTCTTCTCCAGCGTCTTCGTCTACAAGAAGCGCGGCGGCAAGCTGACCTTTGGACCGGTCTGGGACTTCGACCTCTCGATCGGGAACGCCAACTTCTTCGGCGCCGAGAACCCCGAGGGCTGGCGCACCCGCAGCGCGCCCTGGTTCACGCGCCTCTTCCAGGACCCCGCTTTCGAGCAGAGGGTGAAGGCGCGATGGGCGCAGCTGCGCGACACCGGCGTGCTCGAAGACGTTTATCGCTTCATCGACCGTCGCGCTGCCTACTACAGCGGCGTCCAGGCCAGGAATTTCGAGCGCTGGGACGTGCTCAACACGACCATTCCGCTGATCAGGCCCGTCACGGGCCCCTATTCCACCCAGGTCTCGGAAATGAAGACCTGGCTGCGGCGCCGCCAAACCTGGATGGATGGGCAATTGCGCTGATGCCTCGCTTCCGGTTCCTGCACGCCGCCGACATCCACCTCGACAGCCCGCTGCGCGGGTTGCCGGAGCATGACGGACGCACGGCGGCGCGGATCCGCAGCGCCACGCGCGAAGCCTTCGACGGGCTGGTGGCCTTCGCGATCGACGAGGCCGTCGACTTCGTCGTGATTGCCGGCGATCTCTACGACGGCGACTGGAAGGACTACCGCACCGGCCTGTTCTTCGTCGAGCGCGCCGGGCGGCTGCGCGAGGCCGGCATCCCCGTCTACCTGCTGCACGGCAATCACGACTACGAGAGCCCGATCACCCGCCGGCTGCAACTGCCCCCGAACGTCCACCGGTTCGCCAGCCGCGCGCCACAGACCTTCACGATCGAGCGCCTCGGCGTGGCGCTGCACGGCCGCAGCTTCCCGCAGAAGGCGGTCGCCGAGAACCTCGCCGCGGGCTACCCGGAGCCGCTGCCGGGCCACTTCAACATCGGCGTGCTGCACACCGCGCTGGGCGGCCTGGGTGGCCACGAGAACTACGCGCCCTGCACGCTCGGCGAACTCGTCAACCGTGGCTACGACTACTGGGCGCTGGGGCATGTCCATCAGGCGCAGGTGCTGCATCGCGACCCGCACGTCGTCTTTCCGGGGAACCTCCAGGGCCGGCACATCCGCGAGACCGGCGCGCGGGGGGCCGTGCTCGTCGACGTCGAGGACGCCCGCATCCGCTCGACCACCTCCGTGCCGTTCGACGTGGTGCGCTGGGCGGACCTCGCCATCGACGTGGCGGGCTGCAGCCGCGTCGCCGACGTCGCCGCGCGGATCGCCGGGACCCTGGCCGACGCCGTCGAACGCGAGGCGGATGGGCGGCTGCTCGCCTGCCGGGTACGCCTGCGGGGCCAAACCGCGCTGCATGGCGAGCTGCTCGCGAACTCCGCAACCCTTGCCGCGGAGGCCTGGGCGGCGGCGCTCGGCCTCGGCAGCGAGCACGCGTGGATCGAACGCGTCGCGATCGAAACGCAGCCCGCGGCCCATGGCGATGGCACGGGCCGCGGCGATGCGCTCGGCGAACTCCGCCGGTACCTCGGCGAGGCGCCAGGCGACGCGGGCCTGCGCGCCAGCCTGCGCGCGGAAGTCCAGGAGTTCGTCGCCGCGATCCCGGCCGAGGCCCGTCGCGACGCGGAGGACCCGCTGCTCGAGGCGGCCCTGCGCGACGACATGGACACCTTGATGACCCGTGCCGCCGACTACCTGCTGGGTCGTCTCGAGACGGGCGACGGGAGCGCGCCTTGAGGATCCGGCGGCTCGACCTCCTGCGTCACGGGCACTTCACCGGGCGTCACCTGGAGTTCGAGCGCCGGCCCGTCGACCTGCACCTCATCCTCGGGGCCAACGAGGCCGGCAAGTCGACGGCGCGCGCCGCGATCTCCGACTTCCTGTTCGGCTTCGACGCGCGTTCGCCGCTGGGCTTCCGCCACGGCTACCCGCAGCTGCTGGTCGGCGCCGTGCTGGAATCCGGCGAGCGGCGCTTCGAGGCGCGTCGCCGCAAGGGCAACAAGGACACGCTCGTCCGGGAGGACGGCGTCGCACTCGAGGGAGCCGAATCGCGCCTCGGCCAGCTGCTGGGCGGCATGGACCGCGCGGGCTTCGAGCGCATGTTCAGCCTCGACCAGCAGCGCCTGCGCGAGGGCGGCAACGAGATGCTCCGCGAGCAGGGCAACGCCGCGCGCACGCTGTTCGCGGCCAGTGCCGGACTTGGCACGCTGCGCACGACGATCGAGGCGCTGGATCGCGAGGCCGATTCGCTCTGGGGACCGCGTCGCGCCGCCCATCGCCAGTTCACCGCGGCGCACCAGAGGCTGCAGCAGGCCCAGCAGCGGATTCGCGAGCACACGCTCGGGGCCGCGCAATGGTCAGCGCTGCGCGACGCGGTCGACGATGCGCAACGCAGGATCGACGCGCTCGCCACCGCGATCGCGGAATCGGAGACCACCCGGCGCCGGCTCAGCCGCATCCGTCGCGTGCGCAGCGCGGTCCTGCGCCTGGAGGCGTCGATCGCGGAACGGGCCGCGCTCGGGCACGTGGCGGCACTGCCTGCCGGAGCCCGGGCGGAATTCGACGAAGCCTGCGTCGCCATGCGGGCCGCCGACGGCGCGCTGCGCGAACTCGACGCGGACATGGCTTCGCGGAGGGAGCGCCTGGCCGGGCTCACGCTCGACGAGGACGTGCTGCGCGAGGAGGACACGATCACGGACCTGATGGCGCGGCGTGGGGCGATCGTGAAGGCCCGCGCAGACTTGCCGACGCTGCAGCGGCAGCTCGGCCAGCTGCACGACGCCATCGCCCGTCGGGCGCGCGAACTCCACTGGGCTGCGGCGGACGCCGACACCCTCGCGTCACGCGCGCCGTCGCGCGCCGACATCGCCGAGGCCCGCGACGCGCTCGAAGCCCGGGGCAAGTGGTCCGACCTGCGCGACACCGCCCTGCGGGAACTCAGGGATGCCGGGGACGCCATCGACCGGACCCGTCGCGAGCGCGAGGCCCTCGGGGGCGTCGAGGACACCACGTCGCTCGAGGGACGGCTGTCCGCCGCGCGCCGGGCGGGTGATCCCGACGAGCGGATCGCGAACCTGGATCGCGGCATCCTCGAGGGGCAGCGTCGCCTCGAGCGCGGCCTGCGCGACCTCCAGCCACCGGTCGCGGCTGTCGGGCAATGGCTCTCGATGACGGTGCCCAACCCCGGTGAAGTCCGCGCCGCCGCGGAGGCGGCCGCGATGCTGGCCCGCGAAATCGAGGCGGGGGACCGTGCACGCCTGGCCGCCGAGGCGGACCTGGCCAGATCCCGCGCTGAACTGGAGCGCGCCGCGGGGAACTCGCAGGTCGTATCGCGCGAGCAACTGGAGACCGCGCGTGCCCATCGCGATGCAGGGTGGACCCTGGTCGAGCAGCAGCACATCTCGGGCCCGGCCCCCGATTCCGCCACCGTGCGGCACTACGCGGGCGGCGATCCGGCAGGGCTCGCCGCCGCTTATCGCAGGGCAGTGGAGCGGGCCGATGCCCTCGCGGACCGGCGCTTCGACGGCGCGGAGGCCGCGGGAAGGCTCGCGGAACTCGCGCGCGGACTGCAGGCTCGCGAAACCGACCTCGCCCTGCTCCTCGACCAGTCGGCGGCGCTTCAACGTCGCGAGCAGGACACCCGCGCCGCCTGGGAGGCGCTCTGGCAACCCTCCGGCCTGCGGCCCCGCGCGCCCGAGGTCATGCTCGACTGGCTGCAGGCCCGCGCGGCGGCGCAGGAGGCGGCCGCCGTGCTCGAGTCCAGCGTCGCGCAACGCGAAGCCGAGCGCGCGGCGCGGCAGGAACTGCGCGACGGCCTCATCGCCACGCTCGGGACCCATGGCGTCCGGGTCGACGCCCTGGCGGGCGGAACCCTGCGCCCCGTGGTGGACGCCGCGGAGGCCTGGGTCTCGGAGGCCAGGCGGCGCAACGGATCGCGGGAACGTCTCGACACCGAACTCGCCCGCGCCGACGCGCTGCGCAGGCGCCGCGTGGGCCAATTGGACGAACTCGACGCGGACGGCGCCCGCTGGCTCGAGCGCTGGTCGCCGCTGGCGGCACGCCTCGGACTGGATACGCTCGCCGCGCCAGGCCTGCTCGTGGAGCAGGCGGGCACCACCCTGCGCACACGGCTCGTCCTGCTCGACGAACTCCGTGAGGACGCGGAACGCGCCAGGGCCCTGCGCACCGACCGCATCGAAAAGATCGAGCGGGACCTCGCGCTGTTCTCCGCCGACGTCGATCGCGTGGTCCACGCGCTCGACACGGCGCTCGCAGGACTTGCGCCCGAGGATGCCGCAGCGCGCCTCGGGGAGCGACTGGCAGCAGCGCGCCGCGGCGTGCAGCAACGCGAATCACTCGAGGCGGATCTCCAGTCGCAAGGCAGCCGACGGGCGAGCCGGGCGGACGAGCGCGCGGGGCATGCCGCGCGCATCGAGGCACTGATGACGCTGGTGGGCGAATCGACCCTGGAGGCCCTGGCCAACGCGATCTCGCGGTGGGAGCGGTTTCGCAAGCTCGAGTCGGACATCGAGGAGCTCCGCGGCGAGCTCGCCCGGCAGGGAGACGGGCTCGGGGAGGAGGAACTCGCTCGCGAATGCGCTGGGGTGGATCTCGACGCCGCCGCAGTGCGCGAGCAGGCGACGGAGCAGCAACTGAAGGACCTGAATGGCGAATACGCGGAGGCCCGCGACGCGCTGATGGAGGCCCGACGCCGGCTCGCCGAGGCCATGGGCGGCACCGACATCAACGAGGCTCACGCGGCGCTCAACGCCGCGGCGGCGGAGCTGGGCGGGATCGCCGGGTCCTACCTGCGCGTCAACACGGCGCGACAGCTGCTGCGCTGGGCGCTCGAACGGTACCGGCGCGAGCAGCAGGGGCCGCTGCTCAAGCGCGCCGGCGAGCTGTTCGCACGGCTGACGGGCGGCTCCTTCGAGAGCCTCGGGATCGGCTACGACGAGCGTGACGAGGCCCGGATCCTCGCCCGGCGCCACGGGGGCGAGGCCGTCGGCGTGGACGGGCTCAGCGAGGGCTCGCGCGACCAGCTCTTCCTCGCCCTGCGGATCGCCAGCGTGGAGCATCAGCTCGAGTCATCGGCCGAGCCCTTGCCGTTCGTGGCCGACGATCTTTTCGTCAACTTCGATGATGCCCGGACACGTGCCGGGCTGCAGGTCCTCGCAGAGCTCGCGACGCGCACCCAGGTGCTCGTGTTCACGCACCACGCCCACCTGCTGGCGCTTGCGCGCGAGGAAGCCCCCGACGCCGTCGGCATCGTCGAGCTTTGATCACCACCCGGGAGGACCACGGCATGTACGGATATCGCCGCGGCTACGTCGACACCGCGCTCGGCCAGGTGCACTACTACGAGAACGGCCGCAGCTCGCCGGGACAGGCCAACCTGCTGCTGCTCCACCAGTCGCCGCAGTCCGGCAACATGTTCGAGGCGGTATTTCCTGCGCTGTCGGCTGCGCGGCGCGTGGTCGCGATGGACACGATCGGCTACGGCATGTCCGATAGGCCGGGGCGCGCGCTGGAACCGGCGGACTACGCGGGCAGCATCGCGGAGCTCATCGCGGGGCTGGGACTCGGGCGCGTCGTCATCGCGGGCGTGCACACCGGTGCCGTGTTCGCGATCGAAACGGCGATCCGGCACCCGGGCGCCGTGTGCGGGGTCGTGTTGTCGGGCCCGCCGATGCATCCGCCGCGGCAGCCAGGCGAACCGCAGCGTCGGCCGACCATGCGCCCGCCTCCGGCGCCACGCGAGGACGGCACCCACCTGACCGAGCTCTGGCAGCAGCGCTGGAAGGTGGCCGCACCGATCGATCCAGCGACGTTCCAGAAGCGCTTCCTCAACGCGCTGATCGCGGGCGATACCGCACTGTCGGCCTATGGCGCGGTCTACCGATACGACCTGACCGAGCGCGTCCGGCAGTTGCCCTGCCCGGCGCTGGTGGTCTACGGCGACCGTGACGTCGAGACACCGAACATCGAGCGGTCGCTGCCCTACGTACCGACGCTGCCGCGGCGCGTGATCCCGGGCGGCAACATCTACACGGTCGACCTGCGCCCCGTGGAGTGGTCGGCGGCGGTGCTGGGGTTCCTCGCTGAGCAGGCACCCTCGGCAGCTGCGCAGGGCGGCACGGGAACGGACTGGCCAGGGCGCTGGACCGGGACCGGGGAGAATAGTAACGTATAGTTATTATCACCCCGGGTCACGGCCTCTTGGCGCAACCTCCCACCCAAGCGCCCCGCAAGTACTCGATCGGCTTCCTGCTCGCCGACGTCCTGCGCCTTTCCCGCCAGGAATTCTTCCGCCGCGCGGGCAACCTGCGGCTCACGCCCGCGCTGACGCGCCTCCTCTATTACGTCAAGCAGCGGCCTGGCTCGACGCAGGCCGAGCTGGCGGGATACCTGGACCTCAGCTCCGTATCGATCGGGCGGATGATCGACCGGCTCGAGGCCCGCGGATTCGTCAGGCGCACGGCTGACGCACAGGACCGGCGCGCCTTCCGCATCCATCTCGACGCGGCTGCAGAGCCACTCGTCGCGCAGATGGACGACCTCGTGGCCGCCGTCTCGGCCAAGGCACGCAAGGGCGTTCCGGCAGGGGACTACGCCGCCTTCCTGCGGACGCTCGAGCAGATGCGCCGCAACCTCTCACAGGATTGATTCCCCGATGAAGCGCACCGTACTGCTCTGGGTCGTCCCCGTCATGCTGATTGCCGCCGCGGCGTGGGCCTACGCATCGTCCGGCGGCCACGTCGAGACCGACAACGCCTACCTGCAGCAGGACCGGGTGGACGTCGCACCGCAGGTGTCGGGCAACGTGACCGCCGTGCTGGTTGGGGAGAACGCGCAAGTCGAGGCGGGTCAGCCGGTACTGAGGCTAGACGACGCGGCAGCACGTATCGCGGTCGCCGCCGCGGAATCGAGACTCGCGGCCGCCAGGGTGGACGTCGCGGCGCTCAAGGCATCCTACCGCGAGAAGCTCGGTCAGGCCGCGGTGGCGCGTCGCGCTGCGGAACTGTCGACCCGTGAGCTCGAACGCCAGAAGCAGCTGGCGGAACGCCGGCTGATCCCGGCTTCCGAGCTCGACGCCGTGGAACGCTCGACCGACATCTCCGTCGGGGCGGTCGGCGTGCTGCAGCTCCAGATCGAGCAGACCGTGGCGCGGCTGGGCGGCGACCCCGGAATCGCGCCCGAGCGCCTTCCGGCCGTGCGCGCCGCGCAGGCCGAACTCGAGCGCGCCAGCCTGGATCTCGCCCGCACTGTCGTTCGCGCGCCGCAAGGCGGAGTCGTCAGCCACCTGCCCAAGGTCGGGTCGCGGGCCGAAGCCGGTCGGCCGGCCTTCGCCATCGTCGTCAATGCCGCGCCCTGGATCGAGGCCAACTTCAAGGAAACGGACCTCGAGTGGGTACGACCCGGCCAGCCCGTGCGGGTGAAGGTCGACACTTATCGCGAGCACACGTGGCGAGGCCGGGTCGAGAGCATCTCGCAGGCGACCGGCTCGACGTTTGCGGTTCTGCCCGCCCAGAACGCCAGCGGCAACTGGATCAAGGTCGTGCAGCGCATTCCCGTGCGCATCGCGCTGGAGCCGGGCCGCAACGACCCTCCGCTGCGCAGCGGCATGAGCGCGACGGTGCGCATCGACACGGGCCCGCACTCGCGCCTGGATCGCTGGACCGCAGCGCTGCGGCGCTAGGGCGATCCAGCGCAATGGACACGGCGGCGACTCCAGGCACCGCACCGGCAGATGGCCGGCGCGGCCTGCTTGCGGCCTCGGCGGTGCTCGCGACCGTGATGTACACGATCGACTCGACGATCGTGAACGTGGCACTGCCGCACGTGCAGGGCAGCCTGCAGGCGACGCAGGACCAGGCCGCGTGGATCCTCACCTCATACATCGTGCTGGGCGCCATTGCCACGCCGCTCATGGGGTGGCTCGGAGTACGCCACGGGCTGCGGCCCGTCATGCTCGGCAGCGTGCTCACCTTCACGCTCGCCTCGGCGCTCTGCGGCATGGCCACGTCGCTCGAGCAGATGGTGGCATTCAGGGCCCTGCAAGGGGTCGCGGGAGCGGCTCTCGTCCCGTTGTCGCAGGTGATGCTGCTGCAGGAGTTCCCGCGCGAGCAGCACGCGCGCGTCACCGGCCTCTGGGGCGTCGGCGTGCTCGTCGGCCCGGTCATCGGGCCGACGCTCGGCGGCTGGCTGACCGATTACGCATCGTGGCGCTGGACCTTCTACATCAACGTGCCGGTCGGGTTGGTGGCTTACCTGGGCCTCGCCGCCACGATGCGCCGGGGCGAAGGCGATTCGCGTCGGCCGTTCGACATGCTCGGTTTCCTGCTGCTCGGACTCGCCATCGGCCTTTTCCAGCTGATGCTCGACCGCGGACAGGGCGAAGACTGGTTCGACTCGCCGGAGATCGTCGCGGAAGCCTTCTTCGCTGCGCTGTGCCTCTACATGTTCGTCGTGCACGCGCGCACCAGCCGGTATCCGTTCGTGGACCCTCATCTGTTCCGCGACCGGAACTTCGTCATGGGCATGCTGGCGTTCATGGCGGTCGCCACGGCCCTGTACGCCCCGGGCAGCCTGATGCCAGGCTTCCTTCAGCAGCTGCAAGGCTACGATGCGACCCAGGCCGGCGGCGTGCTGGCCTGGCGGGGACTCTCGTCGATGCTCGGCATGCTGCTGGCCGCGCGGCTGATGGGCAAGGTCGACCCTCGCGTGCTGATGGTCAGCGGCATCCTGCTCGGGTCCGTGGCGCTCCACCTGATGGCCGGCTTCACGCTCGACACGCCCGGGTGGCGGATCGCCGCCACGGGCTTCCTGCAGGGCATCGGGCTGCCGATGACGTTCCTGCCACTGTCGATGGTCGCGCTCGGCACACTGGAGGGGCCGCAGCGCGCGGAGGCAGGCGTGCTCGTCACCCTCGCGCGCAACATCGGCTCCTCGATCGGCATCTCCATGACCTTCGCGATGCTCGCGCGCTGGACGCAGGTGAACACGAGCTACCTGGGCGAGAACCTGACCCCGTACGCCGACGCCCGCTGGACCCAGCTCGGCGCAGCCGCCGGCGACCCTGCGTCGGGCGCCGTGATCGCCGGCGAGATTACCCGGCAGGCCGCGGCAATCGGCTACGTGAACGACTTCCGGCTGCTTGCGGCGACGACGCTGCTCGCGCTGCCGTTCGCCCTGCTGCTGCGCGTGCCCCGCAAGGATTAGGCGACGGCCGTGGAGTGGCGCCACCTGGTTCTGCAGCTCGCCGCGGTGATCCACGTGGCCGTGGCCGGCGCGTTCGTGATCGACCTCCTGCGGCAGCACCGCTCGGCGGCAGCCACCATCGCGTGGATCGCGATCCTGCTGCTGCTCCCCTACGCCGGGCTTGCGCTGTACGTGCTCGCCGGATCGCCACGCAAGCGGAGCGCGGCGCTGTCGTCCTATCTGGCAGAGCACGTGCATCCGCCGGCCGGTGCCGAGGCCGGACTGTGTCCCGACACGGAGCGGCTGCTGCGTGCGCTGGGCCTGCCCGGGGCCACCTGCGGCAACCGCGTCGAGTTCTGCCGGTCGAACGGGCGCGCGCACGATGCACTGCTGGCGGTCATCCGCGGCGCCCATCAGCGGCTGCTGCTGTCGGTGTTCTCCTTCGAGTCCGACGCGGTGGGGAACGAGATCCTCGAGGCCTTGCACGAACGCGCCGCGGCGGGTGTCGAGGTGCGGATGCTGGTCGACGGCTACGGATCTCTGGAGCTCGGCGCACCAGCGGTGCGCGCGCTCCTGGCCGCGGGCGGTCGCGTCGCGCGCCACCGACCGCTCGTGCATCACGGCACCCTCAGTGGCGCGTTCAACTCCCGCAACCACCGCAAGCTCGTGGTCGCCGACGGGACGAGGGCCTGGCTGGGCGGGCGCAACATGGCGGCCAAGTACCTGCGCGACGCGCCGGGGCAAGTCGGCGCAACGGTTCCCTGGGCCGATCTCTCGGTGGTGGTCGAGGGTCCTGCGGCAGCCGTGCTCGAGAGCGTCTTCCGGTCCGACTGGCTCACGGCCGCAGGCGAAACGCTGGACGCCGATCCCGAGACCGCTGTGGTCTCGGGCGGCCCCTCCACCGTGCAGGTCCTGGCCTCCGGCCCGGACATGCCCGACGATACCTTGCACGCCATGCTGGTCGCCGGCATCGCAGGCGCGCGGACTCGTGTCTGGATCGCCTCGCCCTTCTTCGTGCCCGATGACGCGCTGCAATCGCTGCTGCGCATCGCCTGCCGACGCGGCGTCGACGTGCGGATCCTGCTGCCCCGGCGCTCGAACCTTCGGTTCGCCGACCTCGTCCGGACGAGCTACCTCGACGAGCTCGCGGCCGCCGGCGCGCGCGTCGAGCTGTTCGAGCCGTCGGTCCTGCACGCCAAGCTGCTGGTGATCGACGATCGCGTCGCGATGGTGGGATCGGCCAACTTCGACATGCGCAGCCTGTTCACCAACCATGAGGTCGGCGTAGTGCTCTACTCGCCCGCGGACGTCGGATCGACGGCGGGCGCGTTCGAGGAGTTCGCGGCCCGCGCATCGACGTATCGGCCGGCACGGGGATTCGCACGCAGCGCGCGCGCAGGGGCGCTGCGCATCGTCGCACCGCTGCTTTGACGCGGCGCGGACGGCGGCGCGGCCATACAGTAGGCGCGACCGTCGGGTACTGGATGGATCGCCCCGGGCGCGACGGTCTATCTTTCGCGGGACATGCCTCGCGATGCCCTGCCCTTCCGCTGCCCGATCTGCCGCTCACAGGTCTATGTCGAGCTCGGCCGCTCGCAGAACGGCAGGCCGATCTACGAGTGCGGGGGCTGCTCGGTGCTGTTCCGCGACCCGGAGGCCTTCACCCGCTTCGACCCTCACGCGGCGCGCATCGAGGCCCCGGATTTCAAGAAGGGCTGGCGCTGAGCGCCCACGCCTCGCGCTCCAGGTCGCGACCCGGCCAGCGCGCCTCCGCGCGCGCGCGGCGCTCGGCGGGCAGCAAGCGCCACCAGTCCCACATGGCCCGTGAGGTGTCCTCGAGCGGGCGATAGTCCAGGCCGTGTCGCGTCGCGAGCGTGCCGTCCAGACGGACCACCGGAGCATCGCGGCGGGTCAGGGGTTGCGGGATCTTCAGCGCGTCGACGACCGCGCTGGCGGGACGCCGCAGCCGCACGGGCTGCGCAGCGAACGGTCGCAGCGTGTCGAGCACCCCGTCCCAGTCGACGGCAGGCGCGGCGGCATTGAACGCGCCCGCCTGGTCGCGTTCGCAGAGCTGCACGATCCACGGGCAGAGGTCACGCACGTCCACCCACTGCAGCGGCGCGGCGTCGGCGCGCGGGCCAAGCACCTCGCCACCGGCGGCCATGCGCGCGACCCAGTAGGCGTAGCGATCCGTATCGTCGCCAGGACCGAGGATGAAGGTCGGACGCACGGAGGTGGCGGAGTGACCGTAGACGGATTGCACGATGCGGTCCGCCTCGGCCTTCTGCGGGCCGTAGCGCGGCCCGGAATAATCCTCGTTGTCCGGGTCGGCCAGCGGCAACATCGCGGACTGCTCGGTGACCGTGCCGGCGCGCGTGCGGTCATAGACACCCATCGTCGACACATACGCGTAGCGACCGACCCGGTCGCGCAGCAACTCCGCGCTGGCCCGCACGTGGCGCGGCAGGTAGCCCGAGATGTCGATGACGGCGTCCCAGCGCCGTTCGCCGGCCAGGGCCCCGAGGCCCGACCCGATCCGCGGGTCGCGATCGCCGACGAGCAGCTCGACACGCCCCCCGAATGCGCTGCCCGGGCTTCGCCCGCGATTGAACAGCGTCACGCGGTGGCCACGCGCCAGGGCGTACTCGACGGCATGCGGACCGAGGAAGCCGGTGCCACCGAGGATCAGCAGGTCCAGCGACCGCGGCGCGCGCCCCGCGTCCCGGGGCCCAGCGCTGGCGGCGCTGGCGGCGCCGATCGCGTGGCGCGTCGCCGCGACTCCCGCCAGTGCGAGACCCGACTGCAGTATCCAGCGCCGGTTGTGACCTCGGTCACGCATCGTGGACTCCTCGTGGCGGAACTTCCGGCCGGGCCGTGGAGTCTATCCGCCCATGCTCCGCCACGCTGCCCTTCTCCCGCCGCTGCTGCTCGCCGCCATCGGCATCGTGGCGGCAGACACCATCCCGCAGCGTGGCGCGGGCGCGAATCCCGGCGCTGCGGTCGCACTCCGCTACGGCACGCATGAGCGCCAGGCCGTGGCGGTATACCCGGTCCGCCGGGGGGCAGCCGCACCGCTCGCGGTCTATGTGCACGGCGGCGCGTGGCGTACCGGCAGCCACGAGCGGGTACGCGCCAAGCCGCTCTGGTTCAACGAGGCGGGCTGGGCGTTCGCGTCGATCGGTTACCGCGTGCTGCCGGACGCCACGGTGGAGGAACAGGCGCGCGACCTCGCGACCGGGCTGCGCGCGCTGCGCCGCGAGGCTCGGTCGCTCGGATTCGATCCCGACCGCATCCTGCTGATGGGGCACAGCGCGGGGGCGCACCTGGCCGCGCTGCTGGCCAGCGACGACCAATGGCTCGGCGCGGATCGCGGCGCGATCCGCGGGGTGATCCTGCTCGACGGCGCGGGCTACGACGTGTCCGGCGAGTTCGACCGGCGTGGCCCCCTCGCACGCAAGCTCTACGGTGACGCCTTCGGCGACGACCCACGGCGACAGCGGGCGTTGTCGCCCGTCAGCCATGTGGACGCGGGCGATCCGGCAGACTGGCTGCTGGTCTTCGCGCAGCGCCGGGTCGACGCCGTGGAGCAGGCGCAGTACTTCGGCGACGCGCTGCAGCAGGCCGGGCTGCGCGTGGAGCGTGTGCCGGACCCGGGCAATCACCTCGAGATCAACCGTGACTTCGGTGAGCCAGGCTACCGCGCCAACGACGCCATTCGCGCGATGATGGTCAGGATCGCAAGCCTCGGCGACTAGACCCCGGGGCCCCCGCCTCCGCGTCGCGCCAGTTCCTCCCGCATCCCGCGGATCTCGTCGCGCAGCGCACGGATCTCGGCATGAAGATCCTGCTCGATGTGATCGCGAGCCGACTCGACCGCCGCGACGGTCTCGGCCTGGTCGGACTCGGCAAAGCTCTGCATCGCGCTGACGATGATGCCGATGAACAGGTTCAGCATCGTGAAGGTCGCAATGAGTATGAACGGCACGAAGAAGGCCCAGGCATAGGGATAGACCTCCATGACCGGGCGCACGATGCCCATCGACCAGCTCTCGAGCGTCATCACCTGGAAGAGGGTGTAGAGCGAGCGACCGAGCGTGCCGAACCAGTCCGGAAAGGCCTGGCCGAACAGGTTGGTGGTGATCACGCCGAAGACATAGAACACCAGCGCGAGCACCAGGGCGATCGATGAAAGCCCGGGGATGGCGGCGAGCAGCCCGCCGACCACCCGACGCATCGAAGGCACGATGGTCAGGACGCGAAGCACTCGCAGGACCCGCAGGGCCCGCAAGACCGAGAGCTGTCCCGTGGCCGGCACGAGCGCGATCGCCACGACCAGGAAGTCGAATACGCTCCACGGGTCGCGGAAAAACGCCAACCGGTGCACGAACAGCCGCAAACCGACCTCCGCGACGAACACGACGAGGATCGCGGCGTCGAGCGTCTTCAGGATCGGGCCGTAGGCCGCCATGACCCCCGGGGAGGTCTCGAGGCCCAGGATCACTGCGTTGACGAGGATCAGCCAGAGGATCGTCGTCTGGAAGGCTGGACGCTCGAGGAAACGCTGCAGGCGCGAGCCTGCGGCGTCGGGGGCGGCATGGGGGCTCACGGCGACGTCCTTGTCGGAGTGAAGTGGGAGGGTACCGGTTCCCAGTGTAGGGGCGATCGGCCCGGACTCAAGCCCCCTCCGTCGCCTGACCCTCCACCGGCGGCACGCCTGCGGGCACCAGCCCCTCGTGATGATGGACGATGCGCCATGAGCCAACGTGGCGTCGCAGCACGGAGGTGATCCGCACACGACCCGCCGCGGCGTTGGGCGGTTCGTAGCGGAAGTCAAGGTAGTAGCGCGCCACCGCGACGTCGCCCCAGACGGACACCACGGGGGCATCCACCGTCAGCGCCAGGGGACCTCGGGCCTGGGACTGCGCCTGGTCGGCCGCGTGGAACCGGTCGCGTTCCGCACGCCCGCGGATCAGCTGCGGCGTGAAGACATCCCAGATCGTGCAGTCCTCGTGCAGCGCCGCCTCGATATCCTGCGGCCGGTGCTCGGTGAACGCCCGGTACATCTCGCGGATGACCTGCTCCACCGCCTCCTCCGGGTGTGCCACGGGCACCCCAGCCTCAGGTCGCGTCCGCGAGCGAGGACTCGACTTCGCGGGTATGCGCCTCCGCCTCGCGCGGCGCGAAGCTGCCCGGCTCGCGACGCAGCACGCGGAACACGCGCTGGAGGTAGTCCTCGCGGATCCGCGCGCGCTCGGCCTCCACCGTGTCGTCCGGCACGTACTCCTCGAGTTCCGCACTCGGCAAGGCGCCGCGCCGGTCGAGCACGCGCTGCATGGAATCCACGCGCTCGCGCAGCACCGACAGCTCCTGCGTCAGCTCGAGGACGATCGAGAGCAGCTGGTCGGTCGCGGGGTCCTCGAAGAAATGAGGGCGGCGGCCACGCGCGTGGCGGGGAATGGGCCCGGTATCGGCGTTGCTCATCCTGGCTTCCTCACTTGCGGGCGCCGAACGCATACCACGTCAGGCCCTCGACGAGCCGGCCCGTCTGCTCGTTGACCGGCTTGCGCGCCTCGCGGGCCGCACGCTCGATCGCCTCGTTGCCATGGGAATTGAAGCTCGGGATCACGAACTCCTGGAAGGCGTCGGCGTCGAAGCCGGCGCGGACACAGAGCTCCCGGGGATCCTGGTCGCGGAATGCCTTGTAGAACGGCTCGAGGTTGTACCAGCTGTCCCAGTCGAGGTAGAAGCCGTCGTAGGCCGAGAGCGCCTTGTTCGGCGGCAGTTCCATGTGGATCATCAGGCCACCCTTGCGCAGCACCCGGTGGCATTCGCGCAGCATCGGCACGATGTGCTTGAGCGGTACCTCGTGGTAGAACATCGACGACCAGACGACGTCGAAATGCTCGTCGGGGAAGTCGAGCTTCGTCGCATCCATCTGGTGGAAATGCACGGCGGCACCGAGCGCCTGGGCGCGCGCGAGCCCATACCGCAGGCCTGGCGCCGCGACGTCGATCGCATGCACCTCGGCCTCGGGAAACTCCTGGGCCCAAGGGACGCTGTTGTGGCCGACGAGGCACCCCGTGTCGAGGATCCGCCGGGGATGCAGGTCGGGGAAGCGGTACCTCACATAGCGCGCGATGGACCGGCCGATGTCGCCCTGGTCCTTGCCGAGCAGGCCCATGAAGAACACGGACGAGCCGTTGTCGTAGAACGCGCCCTGGGTCGCGTCGTCCGGCCCGAACTCCATGTGGTAGTTGCCGGGCATGCGGTGCACGTCGAGGGCCGACACGTAGCGCGGCACCTCGAATCCCGGCGGGATGTCGAGCGACCCGCCGCCGCCGCGGATCGCCGCGGTGACGCGCTCCTGGATGGCGTCGCGCTCGCGGTGGACCTGGTCGCGAACCGAGTCCCAGACCATTTCCTGGGCATTGACGCGCAGGGCGCTGTAGAAGCGGAACGCGTCCGTACCCTGCAGGGCGTCGTGGACCTCGGAAGGCGTGGCCGGCTCGCGGCCAGCGCGCCGCGTCGCGGCCGGCTTGACGTCCTCCTCCCAGGCCACGCGCATGTCCTCGGCGAGGTCATGCAACACGAAGGCGCGCAGGGAACTCACGAAACCCTGCCGTGCGGCGTCATCCAGGGTGCGGGGAATGCCCAGCTCGTGGACCAGTTGTGGCTTGGCCATGGTGTGTTCTCTCCTGCGATCAGAAAGGCTTGGCGACGCCGAGGATGCTCGCGACGAGCAGCACGACGTAGAGGGTGGCGACGACCGCCAGGGTGCGGTTCATGCCGGAGCGGATCAGCTGGTTGCCGCGCGCGCGCTCGGCTTCGTCGGCAATCATGGGAAAGCCCTTGACCACCGGGCCGAAGGCGATCTCGATCCCGATGGCGAGCAACGCGACCACGCCGTAGAGCATGAGCTTGGCCGCGAGCCAGGCCCCGAGCCCCTCCGGCGACGCCTGCAGCCAGGCATAGCCGCCCGCGAAGCAGGCGATCGAGAGCGCGACGAGCCCCGCATGGGTGGCGCGCGACAGCGTGGCACCCAGCGGGGTGCCCATGTGCCGCATGCCGAGCAGCGTGAGGCCGAGCCAGACGATCGCCACGGCCCACGCCGCGGCGATCCAGCCCGTGCCCAGTGCGGGATTCCACGTCCGCGCGAGCATCAGGCCGACGGGCAGCATCAGGGCCGCGGAGAACCGCGGCCACAGGTCGATCACGGCGGAGGCCTGCAGCAACACCGTGCGCTGCTCGACGGACAGGCTCTCACGCCGGACCCATGAACCACAGATGAAGACCCCGACGTCCGCGCCGAGCCAGAGCACGAAAAGGATCACGTGGATCCAGCGCCAGAACTCGTACGCGTCCATCGGGGCACCTCGCTCAGCGGTTGCTCATGCGGAACATGATGGACCAGGTGCGGCCCGGCATGTAGTAGCGCATGGGACCCGACAGGATCGTCGTCTGCAGGGCGTATTCCTCGTCGGTCAGGTTCTTGCCGCCGAGCTCGATCTCCCAGCCGCCGTCGCGACTGCGCAGGCCGATCCGGGCGTCGACGAGGGTGCGCGACTCGATCAGGTACCACGGGATGTTCGGCACCAGCGCGTAGTAGTCGTCGCTGTAGGTCGCGGCGACGCCAAGCACACCCTCGAGAGAACTACTGACATCCCAGGTGAAGTCCGCGGCGAGGCGTGCCGCCAGCTCCGGCGTGTTCTTGGGCTGGTCACCCACCTTCGGCGCGTTGGCACCGCCTGGCGCACGCACGTACTCGGCGTCGGTCTTGGCCACGTAGCCCGACAGGTTGAAGCTCTCGGAGATCTGCGCGGAAACCTCGAGCTCGACGCCCTGCACGCGAACGTCGGCCGACGTCTGCTCGACGAGGTTGCCGTCGCCGACGATACCCACCGCGAGGTTGGTGTAGTCGTTGCGGAACAGCGCAACGTTGGTCCGGACGCGGCGGTCGGCCCACTCCGTCTTGGCGCCGAGCTCCCAGGCTTCGACCTCCTGCGGATTGGTCGCGTTGGTGGCCGAGGCAAGGTCGCCCGGGAACGGCTGGAATTCGCCGGCCTGGTAACCCTCGGAATAGCTGCCGAAGACCATGAAGCTGCTGCTGGGCTTGTACTGGACGATCGCGCGAGGCGTGAAGTCGTTCTTCGAGTACTCGCCGCCGAGGCCGGCGAACAACCCGTCGCGGCCGAGGTCCTTCTCGTCCTTGGTGTAGCGCCCGCCCGCCGTGACGCTCAACGCGTCGCTGAGCTGGTAGGTCGCCTCGACGTAGGCCGCCAGGCTCTTCGACACCTGGTCGGAGATGAACGGCAGCGACAGCCCCTCGGCGATCACGAAGCCCAGGTTCTCGTCACCCTCCTCGCGGAACCAGTAGAGGCCGGCCGTCAGGCTGAGCGGCCCGGACCACGAGGAGTTGAACTGAAGCTCCTCGCTGACCTGGCGCTGGGCGAAGGTGCGCGTCAGCTTGAGCGTGGGGAACGGGAAGTTCGGCGGCGCGACGTACGGCGTGCCCGAGAGATCGTAGGCCTGAACGTAGTTGATGCCGCGGACGGCCGTCGTCGACGTGATCGTGCCGGGCCCGACGTCCCAGTTCAGCGTTGCGGAGAAGCCCCAGCCGCTGTAGCGGTTGAGGTCCTCGAGGCCCGGCGCGGCCTTGTAGAAGTCGCCGTAGACCGGCTGGGTGGTCGCCAGGTCGAGCGACGTGAATGGCGTCCCGACCTGGATGCCGGAACGATCGCGGGAATAATCGGCCGTCAGGAGCAGGTCGACGTCGTCGTTGACCTGCCAGGCCAGCTTGCCGCGCACGGCCTGCGTGTCCTTCCGGTTCAGCTCGCCACCGGTCAAGGCATTGGTGTAGTAGCCCGTGTTGGAGCGCGACAGCGCACTGAGCGACACCGCGACCGACTCGCTGAGCGGCAGGTTGACGGCTCCGCGCAGGTCGAGGCGGTCGAAGCTGCCGCCCGTGACCTCGGCGATGTAGCTCACCGCGTCGGTGGTCGGGCGCCGTGTCTCGATCTTCACCGCGCCGCCCAGGTTGTTGCGACCGTACAGCGTGCCCTGCGGACCGCGCAGGATCTCGACCCGGTCGATGTCCACGAGGTCGATGAGCCCGCCGATCTGGCGCGCCATGTACACGCCGTCGACATACACACCCACCGCGCTCTCGGTGAGGATCGTCGAGAGGTCCTGGCCGATGCCGCGGATGAAGATGTTCGCGGAGTTCTGGCTGCCCTGCGTCGCGCTGATCGCCACGCTGGGCAGCGCCAGGTTGAAGTCGAGCACGTTGGAGATCTGCGCCTTGTCGAGCGCCTCGGGCTCGAAGGCCGTGACGGTGATGGGCACGTCCTGGAGCCGCTCGGCGCGCTTGCGCGCCGTGACCACGATTTCATCGAGCGCAACGGCGTCGGCCGCGTCGCCCTGCTGTGCCGCGGCGGGAACGGCGGCGAGCCAACCGCCCGCCAGCAGCGCGGCCACCGACGCTGCGACGGTCGGCACCGCGGTGGCCGGGGCAGGGGGTATCGACTTCGTCTTGGGGCGCATGGGACAACTCCTTGGTAGCTGGGTATCGACGGGAGGAAAAGTTCAGCGGCCTGCCTGCGCAGGCGAGGCTTCCGGCAGCAGCACGAGGACCAGCGAAGCGGCCAGCGTCGCGGGCACGACGATGGTCGACAGCGCGAGGGTCCAGCCGATCGCCGCCACGGCGCTGGCGACCGCCATTGGAAACACGATGTAGCCGAGCGTCAGCGACGCCGTGCCGCAGACCGCGACCGCCGTGTTTCGCAGCCGCGGCTCCGTGACCTCGAGGAGGTAGGTCGTCAGGATCGAGCTCGTGCCGAAGAAAAACACTGCCGCGAGGCCAAACGCCGCGATGTCGCGGGCGGCCACGGGCGGCAGCCAGAAGCAGCCCAGCAGGAGCAGCGCGCCCATCGCGCTCCACAGGATCGTCGTGCGGCGCGAGCCGAGCCGCGACTGGCTGACGACGGCCGCCGCGATGTAGCCGATCCACGCGATGCCATAGGTACCGCCGGTGACGATGGAGGCCACCGTCGGCGGATAGCCGCGCTCCTCCTGGAAATAGGTCGGCAGGTAGAAGATCAGCCCGCCGACGGCACCACCGTAGAGGAAGAACACGAGGCAGGAGAGCAGCGTGTTGCGACGGTTGGCCGGCGCGAAGAGCTCGCGCAGCGGCGAGGACGCGGGCGCCGCCTCGGCCACGCGGGCGACGGGCATGGCCGCGCCCGCCGGCATCAGCCAGTAGAGCCACATCGCCACGGGAACGACCGCCAGTGCGACGTAGAACGGGGCGCGCCAGTTGTCGTCCCCCGCGAGCGGCACGACCGCCACGGCCGCGATGAACCATCCAAAGGGATAGGCGGACTGCCCGATGGCGATGTACAGGGCCCGGCGCTTAGGCGGCGCGGTGTTGGCGACCATGGCGCTGGTGATCGGCGACAGTGCACCGCTCAGGCCGTAGCTCAGCACGCGCAGCAGGCTGAACACGAGCAGCGAGGTGGCAAGCCCCTGCGCGAAGACCAGCAGTGATGACACGCCAAGGCAGAACGCCAGCAGCAGGCGTGGACCGAAGCGGTCCGCGAGGACACCGATGAAGATCGGGGCAACCATGCCGAACACGAACGACACCGACACCAGCAGGCCGACCGCCTCGATCCCGATCCCGAAGTCCTGCATCACACCTGGCACGGCGTAGCCGAACAGCGACTGGTCCATCGCCGCGAGCGCCCACGCGACGAACGCCACGAACAACGCGCCGCGCGCCGTCGCGCCGAATCGCGGGGAAGAGTTGCTCACTCATCGCTCCTTGCGGCGGGGAGGCCGAGCACGCCGGGGTTCATGGCGCCATGCGGATCGAGCAGGCGCTTCAGGCCGCTTGCGATCGACCGTGCGGCAGGGCTGAGACGGTCTAGCCATGGATAGAGCCGTCCGACCTGCAGGTGGGAGGCGCCCACGCCATCGAGCGCGGCAACCAGGAGGGCGCGGAGCCGACGCATGGGCTCGAGCCTGGACGAAGGGCCAGGCAGCCGTCCCGCCGGACCCAGGTAATCGTCCAGCACGGCGTTGCCGGCATCCGGCCAGAAGAGATTGATCTCGACCAGCACCGTGTCGGCCCCCACGAGCGCGAGCGTCATCGCGTAGGTCAGGCCGATGCCGGAGGCGGTGGCGGCGTGCTGGCGCATCACGGCCTCGAGGGCATCGATGGCCTGCAGCGCCCGCGAGTGAGGCAGAAGCCCATGGACGGGCACCCAGCGACGGCCCGCCGCATCGCGCAGCATCGCCGGAGGCAGGAAAGGCGAGCCCCGAAACGCCACGAGGACGCCCTCGCCTGAATGCGCGGCACCCGCGCGCTCGCAGGCCGCGACGGCACGCGCCAGCCGCGCCGTCGCCTCGTCCTCGCGAGTCGACTCCACCGCGAGGCTCAGCGCCCAAGCGCCATGGACCTCGCCCGGAGCGAGCACGATCGCCTCGCTCGCCACCTGCTCGCAGGCCAGCGCAGCGAGCGCGGCCACGGCGATCCGCGCATCGGCGCAGCTGAAACCCGCGCCGCGGAGCTGCGACGGCCGCTCGAGCAGCGGCAACGTCGCCTCCACGATGATGCCGAACGCGCCACAGGAACCCACGAACATCCGGCCCAGGTCTGGCCCAAGCGCGCGCGCGAGCGATGCCCCCGACGCGCTACGGCCCTGGTGCACGCCCGTCTCGAGGCGCGAACCATCGGCCAGCAGGACGGTCAGTCCGCGAACCCCGTCGCCCGCCGTGCCATGGGCCGCGGATCCGAAAAAGATGCCGTCGTTGGCGATCGTCCCGCCGATGGTTGCATGCCGACCGGATGCCGGCCCCCAGAACGGGCAGCGAAGACCCGCGGGCGCAAGCGTGTCGTCGAGCGCCGACCAGGTCGCGCCGGCCTCGAGGCGGACATGCCGGTCGACGACGCTTACCTCGAGCACACGCGAAAGGCCTCGCAGGTCGATCGCAACCCATGGGCCCGCCCCGGGCAGGGTGGCCGCCGAATAGGACAGCGAGGCGCCACAGGGCACGACGGCGCAGCCCATCTCCACGATCGCCGGCAGCACGCGGGCCAGCGAGTCGACCGAGCCTGGCGCGACGACCGCCGCGGGCGCCGCGCCCTCGTCGAATGCATCGCAAGAGAAGCGCGCGAGACCGGGAGGGTCCGTGCGCCATTCATGCGGCGCAAGGCTACCTGCCAGCATTCGTTCGAGACGCTCCACGACGCGGCTTCCCTGGCTCAGGAATTCCCCGACGGCTCGTCGATGGGCGGCACGCCACCGGGAACCATGCCCTCGTGGTGATGGACGATCAGCCACTGGCCATTTTCCCGTCGAAAGACCGAGGTGATCCTCACGGACCCCCGGGTGGCGTTGGGCGGCGCATAGTCGAAGTTCAGGTAGTAGCGCGCGAGCGCCGTGTCGCCCCACACGGAGACCAGCGGCGGATCGATCGTCAGTGTCAGCGGCCCACGCGCCTGTGACTGGGCCTGGTCACCGGCGTGGTACTTGACGCGGTTTTCCTTGCCCTGGATCAGCTGGGGCAGGAAGACATCCCAGACCGTGCAATGCTCGTGAAGCGCGGCCTCGACGCCCTCCGGCCGGTGCTCGGAGAACTCGCGGAACATCTTGTGGATGGCGGCCTCGATCTCGGCAACGGCACGTTGATCATCGTTCATGGCACATCCTCGGTGGTCAGTGGTGCTGGGCGACGAGCACGATCTTGCCCTCGCGCTCGGACCCCGTGCGGCCCGCGTGTGCGACGGCGGCGCGGACGTCGTCGAGTGCGTAGGTTGCCGCGATCGGCGCCTGTGGCGGATGAGCGACCAGCAGCGCGTTGATGTCGGCCTGCATCGCCGCGGCGGCGGCCGGGCCCAACTGCTGTATCGTGCGGGCCGCGAAGAAGCCCGTCAGCGTGACGTCATCGAGCATCAGCATCTCGGGCGGCAGCTTGCAGGGCTCACCGCTGAGCAAACCGTAGCTCGCGATGATCCCGCCCTCGCTGCCGAAGCAACGACCGAGTCGGATAGTGGCGTCGCCGGCGATCGCGTCGATCGCAAGCTTGAGGCGGCCGCGAGGCACCACGGCGCGCACACGTTCGGCCAAGTCGTCGCCGTCGACGAGGTTGAGGTCGCCGCCCGCCTCCGCCAGCGAGCCAAGGGGCTCGGGCCGCCGCACCACGTTGACGGAATGCAGCCCCCACTGCCGGCAGAGCCGGATCAGGTAGTAACCCACATTGGAGTTGGCGGCGTTCTGGATCACCCAGTCGCCTGGCTGCAGGAGACCCTCGCGCAGGGGCGTCGGATGGCGCAGCAGCAGCCAGGCCGTGGAGAAGTTGATCGGCACCAGCGCCAGCTGCTCGGCTGCCACGCCCTCCGGTGCGGACCACAGGCCCTGGGCTGGTGCCACGACCTCCTCGGCCCACGCGCCGAAGCGGACGGGAAGGAACACCCGTTCGCCGACGCGCTCGGGCGGAACGCCGGCACCCACCGCCGAGATCCGGCCAACGCCCTCGTAGCCGGGCGTGTAGGGCGGCTTGTACTGGTCGAACCACGGCAGGCCGCGAATGTGCTTGAGGTCGGCGATGTGCACCGGCGCCGCCTCGAGCCGGATGCGCACCTCGCCTGCACCCGGCACGGGTACGGGCTCGTGCTCGACCACGACGACGTGCTCGGGCACGCCGAAGCTCCGATAGCGGATGACTTTCACGCCTGGCCCCCCTGCGATATCCCCCGTGTATCAGTACCCGCGGCGCGACCGAACCACCAGCAAATTCCCTTTGCGCTCCGCAAGCGTGGCTTGCAGGCGGCGCGGCCTAGGCGGCGGCCCGGAAGACGGACCGGATCGTCTCGGCGAAGCGCCCCGCCGCGACGCTCAGGCCCGGCGCGCGACGCCAGGCGAGCAGCGCCCGGTAACGCCCCTGCAGCTCCGGCACCTCGAAGTGCGTGCAGTGCTGCATGAAGGGCAGCTGGAATGGCGCAGGCAACGCCCCGCCGAGCATCAGGAAGTCCCCGCTGCCGAGCAGGCGATCGACCGTGTAGCCCGAATCGATGCGCAGGATGCGCGACGGCCGCGGCAGGTTGTGCTCGTCACAGGCCCGCAACAACCGGGGTGTGCGCGATTCCGTGCCGGCCGAGACGATCCACGGATACTCGACGAGATCGGCGAGCGTGACGCGAGAACGCGCCGCCAGCGGATGGGACGCGCGCGCGTAGACACGATCGGTCGATTCCCACAGCGTCTCCACATAAAGGTCCGCCGACATCAGGACGTCCTCCGACGGGGTGCTCAGCACCAGGTCGAGGTCGCCGCGCAGCAGTTGCGTATGCAGGTCATCCGAGGGCCCTTCCATCAGCGTCACGTCGAACGCCGGGTATTCGGCCATGAACTGCTCGAGCGCCGCCGCTGCGAGGATCTGCGAGGTGAACCAGCCGACGCCGATCACGAGCCGCCCCTCTTCGGTCTTGAGGAGCTGCTCGAGCGCCTGGCGGGCACGGACCGTCTCGGAGCAGGCCAGGCTGGCGTGGGTGAGCAAGGTTTCGCCGTAGCGCGTCGGAACGAGGCCGACCCGCCCGCGCTCGAACAGGCTGACGCCAAGCTCGTGCTCGAGCTTGGCGATGCTGGCGCTGAGCGCCTGCGGGGTGATGCAGAGACGCTCGGCGGCGCGGTGGTAGTTCCGGTGCTCGAAGAGGGTCAGGAAATGCCGGAGTTGGCGTAGTTCCATCGTCGACCGATGGTAGCCAAACCCCGGGCGTGGCGTCAGCCTGCAGCGACCCCCGCTAGGCAACGACGTTGCACCATCAACCAGCAACACGCTGTCGTGGCAACCACCGGTGCGGTCACACCACCGGGCGACGGGCCACCGAGCAGCAGGCTCCCGCACGGCATGGCCGCCCCCGCAGCCTCGCAGCGGCCGAGCCACAGCAGGGCGAACGAGCGGTCGTCGCCTGCCAGCGTTGCCGCGCTGACCTCCTCGCCCGGTGCCATCCGGCGGATCTCGACGCGGAACGCGTCGCCCGGGCGGGACGCGACCCAGTGCGCGGTCGGGCCTGCGCGATCCACCGTAGTGATGATGCAGTCGTCGTTCAGCTCGTCGCGCCAGCGCGTGGCGCTGCCCACGACGTCGACGGTCTCCTCGGCGTAGTTCGCGTCGAGCAGGCTCGTCCCCGGGCCGGTGTTCCAGTAGAGCATCGTGCAGCTGCGGCCCACGGACATGTCCGCCTGCAGACCGTGAAGCGACCCCGGCGCCCGGATCATCAGGTCGCCCGGTCCGAACCGGATGCGCCGCAAGGCATCACGCGACTTGTCGTACTCGATGTGCGGGAAGTCGCCCTCGAGCACCGCGGCATATTCCCAGGCGCGGCGGTGGAAATGCAGGTTCTCCACGATGCCGAGCTGTCCGAGGCTCCAGCCGGCCGGAATGCGCCAGAACTTGACGAGGCCGCGCGCATCGTCCGCGACCCGAGCCATCTCGAAGCCGGTGATGCCGGGGTCGGGCTCGAACCTCAGTTCCTTGGGCGGGATATGGCGAGGCATGCTGCTCAAACCAGCTCGGCCGGGTCGCTCACGTAGCGCAGGGCGGGATAGCGGGTCGCGAGTGCCGCACTGCCGTAGCCCCAGCGCACCCCGACGAAACCGAGGGCGGAATGGGCCGCGGCCTCGGCGTCGTCGATGGAATCACCGACCATCAGCGTAGACCCCGCGCGCAAGCCATGTTCATGCACGAGCGTCGCCAGTGTCAGCCGCTTGTCGGGCACCGCGGGGGTGCCGTCGGTGTCGGAGCAGCGTATCCCGCGGAACAAGGGTTTCCATCCGAGCGCCTCGACCAGGCGCAGCGTGGGCAACTCCCGCTTGTTGGTGGCGATGTAGAGACCGGCGCCCGACTCGGCGAGCCTCGCGAGTGCACCCGGGATCCCCGGGTAGGGCTCTGCTGCCGCGCACAATTCCCCGTCATAAGCAGAACGGAAGCGTTCGCCGAGGTCGTCGAGCAGTTTTCCATCGTCGCTGCCGCTGAGCAGCGCCAGCGTGCGCCGCAGCGGCGGGCCGACGACCCGGTGATCGAGCGGCACGACGGGCTCGAGGCCGAGCGACGCGAACGATATAGCGAACGCCGCGAGCACACCCGGTGCGGAATCCACCAGGGTGCCATCGAGGTCGAACACGACACTGCGCTCGGGCATGGCGCCGGAGTATGCACGACTCCGGGCAGGAATCACCCAGGCGGCTCGGCGAGCCCGCCGCTGCGTCGCACCCTCGCACGCACCGCAGCGCGCAGCACCGCGCGCTCGGGAACACGCAGTGTGAGGTGTTCCCGAGCGCGCGTGATGCCGGTGTACAGCAACTCGCGGGTCAGCACGGCGGACGGACGGTCCGGCAGCACCAGCAGGACGTGCTGGAACTCCGATCCCTGCGACTTGTGCACTGTCATCGCGAAGACGGTCTCGACGGCGTCGAGGCGGGACGGATTCACCCAGCGCACGGTACCCGCGGAAGTCCCAAAGGCAACTCGCAGGCCGTCTGCATGAGGCAAGCACACGCCGATGTCGCCGTTCATCAGGTCGAGGGCATGGTCGTTGCGCGTGACCATGACTGGCCGGCCCGGGTACCAAGCCTCGCGGGGAAAACCCAGCTGGCGCGCGATCCGCGTATTCAGCGTCTCGACGCCCCAGGGGCCGCGACGGAGCGCGCACAGGACCTGGAAGCGCGCAAACGCCTCGAGCAGCGCGAGGGCCTCCTGAGCGCTGCAGGAGTGCGCGCCCGCGCGCAGTGGTTCGAGGCGCTGCAACCAGTCGCGCCATCCGTTGCGCAGGCAGCCCACCCATTGGGCGTCAGCGTCGAGCGATCCGGCGGCACCGCCCAACGCCTGCACGGCTGGCGGCCGCGCCCCGCCGGTTGCAGCCTCGCGCCACGCTGGGCACTCGGCATAGGCCCTCGACACGCCATCCTCGTCGCCGGCATTGACGAGCCTCGCCCAATGGCCAATGCCACTATCGGACCCGAAGCGGTGACTGTGTCGCAGCGTGACGACCCGGGACGCGAGCCATGGGTTGTCGCAGAGCTGCGCGAGGACGGCCCCCGCCTCGACGGAGGCCAGCTGGTCCCGGTCTCCGAGCATCACGAGCCGCGCGTTGTCCGGTACTGCCTCGAGCAGCGTGGCCATGAGCTCGAGGTCCACCATCGAGGCCTCGTCGATGACGATCACGTCCGCAGCCAGCTCGGGCACCGCTCGCGCACCGCCGGCCCGCAGGCCGAGCAGCTTGTGGATCGTCGTCGCGACGACCGGAACGCGTTCGCCGATGTCGGCCGGCAAGCTCGCGCGGCTCGCCGCCAACGACTGCCCGAGGCGCGCCGCGGCCTTGCCGGTCGGCGCGGCCAGCGCCACGCGCAGCACGAGGCCGTGCCGGGCGGCATCGCGCAGCAGCACCGCGAGCACCCGCGCCACGACCGTCGTCTTGCCGGTGCCGGGCCCGCCCGTCACGAGCGTGAAGCGCCCGGTGGCAGCAACTTCGCACGCCCGCCTCTGGCCGGCACCGCCTGCGACAGACCCTGCGCCGTCGAACAGTTCCCCCAGGGATTCCTCGAGCCCGGACGGCGACACCACAGGGCTGCGCACCAGCACGCCGAGACGGGCCAGGATCCGGCGTTCGGCAAGCCAGGCGCGACGCAGGTAGAGCCGCAGCACACCCCGCGCAGCCGTCGTGGCCACCATCGGCGCCGCTTCGCCCTTGGTCCACGGCAGTGTCGCCACGGCGTCCGCAAGGCCCTGCGGCAGCGCGGCCAGCGCATCGGCCTCCCAGCCCGCCACGGCGGGCCATTGACCGGCTTCCGCGTCGAGCTCGAGGCAGGCGTGCCCCAACCCGAACTGCTGGCTGGTCAGCGCCGCCAGCCACGCGTGGCGTGCGTCGACCACCGGCGCAAGCGCATGCAGCGTTCGCACCAGGGCACGATCGAGCGGACTCCAAGGCAGGCGCACGTCATCGAGGAAGCCGAGCAGCTCTTCGCTCATTGGCTACGCTCCGGCGTACGCGCGAGCAGGACATCGATCGTCTCGATCAGCTCGCGGGGAGGCCGGTCCTCGAAGAGACCGCGGCCTGGAGCGTCAATGCCGCGTACGAACAGGTAGAGCGCTCCGCCGACGTGGTGGTCGTAGTCGTAGCCCGGCAGCCGCGAGCGCAGCAGGCGGTGGAGCGCGACCAGGTACAGGACGTACTGCAGGTCATAGCGATGATCGAGGATCGCGGTGGCCAGCCACGTGACCCCGTAGTTGGCAAGCCGGTTCGACTTGTAGTCGAGTACGAAATATCGTCCCTCGTGTTCGAACACCAGGTCGAGGAAGCCCGTAAGCATTCCCTCCAGCACAGTCGGCTGCACCGGGCCCCGGTCGCGCCCGGGCAGCACATGGGAACGCACCAGTGCGTCGATGTTCGCCGCGTCGACGCCGTGCGTGGTCAGCAGGAACCCCATCTCCGGCCAGACTGCGGCGCGTGGCAGCGCCGCGAGCGAGGTCTTCGCAGAGCCGAGTGGACAAGCCCCGATGGCGCGCACCCAGGGCGTGAGGACCGAACGCGCCGGCTCGTCGAGGCGTAGCGCATCACAGCGCTGGCGGATGAGTGACTCCCACGCCGGGCTCGTCGCGCCCGGTGCCTGCAGGGGCCAGCCCTGCTCGACCTGCCACTCGAGCAAGCCGTGAAGCAAGTCACCGTAGCGGGCGCCCGCGGGAAAATCTGCCCATGCCTCGCCAGACGCGGGGCGGGCGGCCTCGTCCAGCAACGGCGGATGGTCGACCTGCGCATCGTCGAACCGTTCGTCCTGCTCGGTCGGCGCCACGGGCATGCGCGCGCGTGCCTCGATTCCCCGGGTCAGCGACGAGAAGCTTGCGCTGCGCCAACCACCCGCATGCCTGCGTCGCGGGACGTCCGCCCCGCGCCACGACACACGCGGCGGCGCACTGCCGAGCCCGCGATCATCGGCCTCCGGCAGCGGCTCGACGCGAATGTCCTCGCATCGCTGCCAGCCCGAGAGACGCGCCTCGAGGTCGCCCGGCTCGCGCCGGCCGAGCAGTCGGCCAAGCGCGCCGATGGAAACCGGCGAGCCGTCGGGGAATTCATCGCGCAGCGTCGCCGCACCGACGAACAGCGCGCGCTCCGCGCGGGTGAACGCCACGTACAACAACCGCAGGTTCTCGGCGAGCCGCTCCGGATCATCCTCCGCGTGGAAGCTGGAGGCGAACGGCACGAATACCACTGGATATTGCAGGCCCTTGGACTTGTGCATGGTGACGACCTTGACCAGGTCGGCATCGGTCTCTAGCCGCATCTTCGCCGGATCGTCGCCCGACCCGTCGGCTGCAGCGGTCGACGAACCCAGCATCGCACCGAGGTGCCGCACGAGCGCGACTTCGCCTTGCAGGCCCAGGCTGGCCTCCTGCAGCAGGTCACCGAGATGCAGCAGGTTGGTCAGCCGGCGCTCGCCGTCGGGCTGCGCGAGCAACCGTCCCGGGATCCCCTCGTCATGCAGCACGGCATACAACATCGGGAGCACGCCATGGCGCTGCCACACCTCGCGCCAGCGCAGGAATCGCTCCACCTCGACATCGAAGGCGAGGTCGTCGCACAGCGTGGCCTCGAGGCCATCGAGGTCACGCCCGAAGACGCGGCAGCTGAGCGCGGCGCGGATGTTGCGCTCCACGCGAGGGTCGGCGACCGCTCGCAGGACGCGCCAGAGATCAACGGCCTCGCGGCTGGCGAAGACGCTCTCCTTGTCGGACAGGTAGACACTGCGCAGGCCCCGCCGGTCCAATGCGGTGCGGACGGCGCTTGCCTCTGCGCCATGGCGGACCAGCACGGCCACATCGGCCGGCTGGATCACGCGCTGCGCCACGAGGGCGACGATCCGGGTCGCAAAGGACTCGGCCATCACCGTCCGATGCTGCGGCCCGGTCAGCCCATCGGTCGAGCGGTCGAACCAGACCGTCATGGCGGGGAGCTCGCGGCCATCCTCGTCGCGCAGCGCACGGGCGTCGGCCTTGCGTGCGGTGACCGCCTCGTAGCGGATGTCGCCGAAGGGAGCGTCGGCCGTCCCGAAGACGTGGTTGACGGCGTTGACAAGCCCGGCCGTCGAACGATGATTGCCGTTCAGCGTATGGACGCCGTAGGCCGCCGTTCGCGCCTCGAGGTAGGTGGGCAGGTCCGCGCCGCGGAACGAGTAGATCGCCTGCTTGGGGTCGCCGATCATGATCAGGGCGACGTCCCCGCCGGCTCCGGAATCGAGATAGATGCGGCGCAACGACCCGTACTGCCACGGATCGGTATCCTGGAACTCGTCGACCAGCGCCACCGGATACTGCTGGCGCAGCACCGCCGCGAGCCGCCCATCCGGTGCCTGCAGCGCAGCATGCAGGCGCTGGAGCAGGTCGTCGAAGTCGAACTGCCCAAGGGTTGCCTTGCGCTGGGCGTAGCGCTCGAGGATCTCCGCGGCCGCGTGCTCGAGGATCGCCCCGGTCGCGGGCTCGGCGCCCAGCAACCCGGCGTACACGTCGATCAGCGCGTAGACGCCGGTGGTATCCACTGGCGTGATGCGGCCCTTCCTGGTTTGGCGGCGCAGCTTGTCGAGGCTGAAACGCAAGAGGTCTTCGCGCGGCGCCGCTTGCGGATCGAACGGCCGGACGGCCCAGTCGCCAATACGCGCGAGGTAGCCGTCGCGCTTGTCCTTCCTGTAGACGCTGCCATTGAGTTCGGTCTCCATGGCGGCGCGCAACTGCGACTCGAGCGCCTCGCGGTGCCGGGACCAGGCCTCGTGCACCGCGCGAACGGCGGCCTCGCACGCGGCGCGCCAGCCGATCCAGGCGTCCAGCGTGCCGTGGAAGTCGGCCGACGAAGCCGGTGCGCCGGGCGCACGGCTGCGCGCGGCCATGAGCGGCGAGGCGGCGTCGTACAGTGCGTCCGGCGTCTGAGCCAGGGCCTGCACCGCGGCGAAGCGGGCCTCGTCCAGCGGGTAGACGCGGTGACGCCAGTAGTCGCGCGCCGCAGAGCGCTTCATTTCACGTGGGTCGTCGACCTTGTCCTGCTCGAACAGGCTGGCGCTGTCGAAGGCGTGTCGTCGCAGCGTCCTGTGGCACCAGCCATGGATCGTGTGGATGGCGGCTTCATCCATCCACTGGGCCGCGAGGTCGAGCTGCAGCGCGAGCGCGGGCCAGCGCTCAGGCAGCCATTCACCACGCAACGCAAGCAGGAAGTCGTCCGGCGTCTCGCCGGGCGCCGGCTGGCCGCGAAACATGCGGGCAGCCTCGCCAAGGCGACGGCGAATCCGGTCGCGGAGCTCGGCGGTCGCGGCCTCGGTGAACGTCATGACGAGGATGCGCGGAGGCAACAACCCCCCTGCCGCCCGGCCATGTCCGAGCACGATGCGCAGGTACAGCGAAGCCAGCGTCCAGGTCTTTCCCGTGCCCGCGCTCGCCTCGATCACCTGCGCGCCGGCGAGCGGCATCCGCAGCGGATCGAGTGCTCGGGTGGGCGGCGGCAGGGTCACGCGTCGCTTCCCGTCACGCCCTGCGTCCTGGCGTCATTCGTGATTTCCGCGAGATCTCCATAGAGAATCCGGGCCCAAGCCTCGAGCTCGGGCTCGATCTGCTCGAATTGGTCGACGCTACGCTGCAGGTAGGGCGACTCGATCCACTCCCCCTGGGCGGAACGCGTGCCCGACCTCGGTTGCAGGAACTCGCGACTCGCAACGCCCTGGCCATCAGGCCACCGGTGCAGCCAGGCGAAAGCCGTTTTCGGACCCAGCGGCAGGGGCTGCACCCATGCACGACGCCAGGCCGCAACCCAACCGGACAACACCTGACGGGCAATCGCCGCCGGCGGTGCCGGCACCCGTATCTCGCCATCGACACCAAACACCACTCCGGATACACGCGCGCCGGCGGTGGCCGCGAGCACCTGCCGTACCCAGGCGCCGAGCAGTACGTGATGCCGCGGCGTGCCAACCCGCCCGCGCGAGGGCTGGACCGATGCCCCGCGCAGCATCGGCCAGGCGAATCCACCGTCACGAGCACCAACCACCCGCAGGCCGTCGACGCGCCCGACGATTCGCAGGCCGTCGATCTCCACGTCGACATCGATCGGATGTGGGCAGGCCTCGTGCGCCGCGAACCAAGGCCCGGCACGCTCCGCGACCCGTGACGCCTTGTCGATCAGCCGCGAGGCCAGCTGTCGACCCGCCGATCCGATCGGCAACCGACCCGATCGCAGCAATGCCTCGTGCGCCGCAGTCGGCCCGTCGCGCTGCAACCGCTCGATCATCTCGCTGGCAAGCACGTACTCCTCGAGTGCGTCCACGCCGAAAGGCTCATCCTCGACCTCCGCCTGCGCGGGCTCCTCGAGCGTGACACCGAGGTGGGCTTTCCAGTACACCTCGACGGGACGCCGCAGCAGGCGCTCCAGGTCCTCGAGCAGCAGCACCGGCGGCACCGGGCGAACGATCCGGCGAACGGTCGACGATGCCGCGGTGGACAGTGCCGGGGACGCCTGCACCGATGCCCAGTCGGGATCGTACGTGCGGAACGGCGAGCCGTCCTCGAAGTAGCGCGCCGAGAAGGGCTGCAAGGGCTGCTGGACTGGCTCGGCCCCGGGTACGAAGCGGCGCGCCAACTCCTCGCGCAACTGGCCGACCAGCACCGAAGGCGGCATCGCGACGTCGTCGGTCGCGCGCCTTCCCTGCCAGCTCAGGTAGAGCCGGTCGCGCGCGGAGAGCACCGCCTCGAGGAAGAGGTAGCGATCGTCCTCGCGCCGCGAGCGATCGCCGGGCCGGATGTCCTCCACCATCAGGTCGAAGTCGCGCGGCACCGCACGCCGCGGGTAGTCCGCGTCGTTCATGCCCAGCAGGCACACGATGCGAAACGGGATCGAGCGCATGGGCATCAATGTGGCGAACTGCACGCCTCCACCGAAGAACCGCTGCCGAAGTTGCGGTGTGTCGACCTGCCCAAGCCAGTGCTCGCGGACCACCGCGAATGGCACCGGCTCATCGAGTCCAGCCGACTCGCACAGATCCAGCCATTGCTGCAGGTGCCCGCGCAGCCTCGCCATGACGCGCTCGTCGTCGTCGCTGGTGGACTCGAAGAAACGGTCGAGGAGTGCTCCGAGCTCGGCGGCCCACTCCGCGGGGCGGCGCGGCCGCGCGAGCTCGTGCAGCGTGAGGTCCATCGCATCCATCCAGTCGGCGAGCTTGCCGACAGCCTGGGCGGCGAGCCCCCCTGCGACCGGCACCGGGAGCACGCCGCCCCACGCGGCGTCCGCGCCCGTCGCGTAGCCGAGCAGCAGCCGGCGCAGGCCGAAAGACCAGGTGTTCTGCGCAATGTCGGCGACGCCAGGCGGAAAGCCCCACTGCGTCCGGTGTCGCGCATCGAGGCCCCAGCGCACCCCGGCTTCCGCGAGCCACTCGCGAAGCTGCGCAACCTCCGTCTCCGCGAGACCGAAGCGCTTGCGCACGGCCGCGACCTCGAACAGCGCCAGCCAGTCGGCGAGCGACAGGCGCGACTGGCCCACCCAAAGCAGTCGCTCGAGCGCCTGCACCAGCGGCAGCTGGCGCGAAGAGGCGTCGGCGACGGAATACGGCACGTGCCGGGCGTGCCCGGCGGGAAAACGCCCGAACACGGCCTGCACGTGCGCGACGAACGACGACATGTCGGGAACCATCACCATGATGTCGCGCGGACGCAGCGTGGGATCGGCATCGAGCCAGGAGAGCACGCGGTCGTGGAGGACCTCTACCTCGCGTTGCGCCGAGTGCGTGGAGACGAACTCGATCGAGCCGTCATCGGGAATCGGCGCCGCGGCGGCGGGTGGCGGCTCCAGCTCGAGGATGCTGTTCTGCAGGCGATTCAGTCGCGATGCGTTGCCCGGCGACACGAAGACGTCGACGCGCCGCAGCAGGTGCGGCCGGGCTTCAGTCTCGTCGAACTCGTCGAGCATGTGCAGGTAGTCGCGCCCCTGGCGACCCCATGACGCAAGCAGCGGGTGACCTTCCAGATGCAGCGCCACGGGATCCACGGGCAGCGCCTCGACGACCGCGCCATGCTTGTGGCGCTGCCGCGCGCGACCCAGCCGTTGGAGCAGTTCGCGGCCCTCGACCACGTGCCCCCAGTAATGCCGGCAAGGGTTCTGCACGACGAAGAACACCTGCGCGACGCGCCCGATCTCGGCGAGCGCCCGCACCGATTGCATGGGTAGCGCCGAGATGCCGAACACCACGATCCGGGGCGGAATCCCGGCCGGCCGCGGGGCGGTTCGCGGCCAATCCTGCATACGCGACTCGAATGCGCGGTGCACGGCGGCACGCGAGCTCCATGGCGCGCCTGGCCCGAGGTCCTCGCGCAGCGCACGCCAGAGCCGGGGCTGCCAGGCCTGGGCCGCTGGCAATTCCCGCACGCCACCGCGCGGCTGCCGCAGCATGTCATCGCCGCGCTCCCAGTCGTCCAGCCAGTCGGCGCGGTACTGCTGGTAACCGTCGAGCACGTCGGCTACCTGCAGCGCAAGCTGCAGGGCGCGACGCGACGCCTGCTCGGACTCGTCGGCACCCGGAACGCGCGCCTCGAGGTACCGGCGCAGCGGCGCGAAGGCCGGATCGCGAACCGCGAGCTCGGGCAGCAGCCGCAGCAGCCGCCAGGCCAGCGCGTCCTTGTCGAGGGGGAGCCGCGCGGGCACCGCCTCGGGGCCGAGCACTGCACGGTAGGCCTGCCACAGGAACGTCGCGGGCAATTCGATTCGCGTGGCGGCGCAGATCCCGAGCGCATCGTCGGCCGCGAGCGACTGCTCGAGCCAGTGCTTCATGCCGTTGCTCTGGACGAGGAACAGCTCTGGAACCAGCGGCGCGGGCGGATCGGCGCGCAGCAGCTCCACGACAAGGTCACGAAGATCCTCGAGCCGGTTGCCGTGCACGACGACAAACCCGGGGGCTGCGGCTTCTCGCGTCACGGGACGGCGCGCGTCAGGCGGCGGTCAGGGATTCGGGCGCGGGGTCGGCGGCCTCGGCGAGCGGATCGGCGACCCGGCTGGTGACGAAGGCCTGGGCTTCGACGGATTCGCCATCGAGCGGCACGATGCCCATGCGCTCCAGGGTGGCGAACAGGTCGGCGGCAATGCTCGAGTGCCGCGCGACGAACGACGCTGCGAAACAGCGCCAGAAGGTCCAGCCCGCACGCTCGAGCACACGCTGGCGCAACATGTCCTCGGCCCAGGCCCCGGGCCCCTGCTCGCGGTCTCCGTCGCACTCGATCGCGAGCCGCCGGTCATCGGCGCCTTCGACGACCAGGTCGATGCGATAGCCGCCGACGCGCACCTGTGGGCGGACGCGGTACCCGCGCCCCGCCAGCAGGTCGAACATCTCGCGCTCGAAGTTCGTCTCGCAGCGGTCGCGCAGCACGGCGGCAGGCACCGGATCGCCCCGGAAGGGGCTGCGGAAATGCGCCATCAGCAGTCCGTTGAGCCCCTCGAGCGCGACGTCGCCCTCCTCGATCGAGCGGAAGAGGATCATGCGGTCGCGCGCGCGCGAGGCCGCCACGTTGAACCGCTGCTCGAAGTCGATGCGGTTTGGCACGCCGCGCTCGCCCTTCGCCAGCACCATCGACACGAGCATGATGTCGCGCTCGTCGCCCTGGAACACGGCCGGACTTCCGACACGCAGCCGGCGCTCGAGGATGTCACGAGGCTCCACGTGGCGCCGGATCAGGCCCTCTATGAACGGCGCCTGGTCCTGCCCCAGCAGGGTCACGACGCCGATCGAGCGACCCGCGAGCGCGGGATCGCCCAGGATGGAACGGATCTCGGCGAGGATGGCCAGCGCCTCGGGCTCGTTGACGTCGCGGCGCCGGTACCCTCCACGCACGAAGACGTCCACGAGCGGCGGGTCGAGCCGCTCGCTGCACATGGGCAGTCGCAGCGGCCGGATCTCGCCCTGGTAGAACTCGCGGTTCGAGAACTCGATGATCGCCGGGACACAGCGGAAGTGCTCCCTGAGCATCACGGAGTTGCCCGCGAAGACCACCTTGGCCAGGTCGTAGATCGAGCGATCCGGCGTCATCAGCGCGCCGTTGGGCTGCTCGCGCAGGAAGCGCTCGACGAGCTCGCCGATCTTCTTCTCGGGAATGCCCACCGCGCTGGGGCTCACCTGCTTGTGGTCGCCGACCACCAGCAGCTTCTTGCCCCGCAGCAGCGCCGGCAGCGCCCAGATGTCGGACTGGCTGGCCTCGTCGATGATCACGAGATCGAAGAGCCCTATCTCCGGGGGCAGGGTCTCCGAGACACGCCACTGCGGCAGGATCCAGCACGGCACGGCCGGGTGCGCCTCGGCCATGGCGGCCCGTGCGTCCCGCCGGTGCCGGATCGCCCTGACACCCGTGCCGGCGCCAATCGCCTGCATTGCGGTGAGATAGGCGGCCAGCGCGCGGCGAACCTTCTCCGGGGCGTTCTGATGGACACCGAGCCAGGCCTTCTCGGCGACCAGCCGCTGGTAGGTCCGGGCGAGGTCTCGTTCGGCGACGTGCCGCCGGTCGAACAGCGCGCGCAGCGCCTGGTGGCCGTCGAGCGAGTCGAGGAGGCTGCGCGCGGTGCGCCACCTGAACGCCTCCAGCCAGTCGGGGGGAGCGAGCAGATCGGTGTCGCCCGCGACGGGCTCGCTGCGCAACCGACGCGCCCAGCGCGGCGCATCCGAGGCCGCGACTTTCGCGGCGATCCGGTCGACCAGTGCGAGGTCGTCCCGCAGCCCGTCGATGCGCTGCAACTCGCTGCGCAGCGTTCGCCATCGATCGACGAGGTCGGCCTCGGGGACGGCGACCTGCCCCAGGTCCGCGGCGAGCAGACGACGAATCTCGTCCACCACCGGACCGGAATGGGCCGCGAGCGCGGCAACCTGCCCCTGAACACGTCCCGTGGCCTCTGCCAGGCGCTCGCGGGCGAGGTGTTGCTCGAGGCTGTCGATCAGGCGCGCCAGCGAGGCGTCGTCGTCCAGGCGCAGCATGGCGGCCACCCCTGGGCCGAAGACGCGTGGCAACAATCCCGCCACGACGGCATCACCCTCCTGCGCCGCGCGGCGCAAGGGCTCGACGTGGGCCGCAAGCTGGGCCGCTCGACGGAAGGCGTCGAGGCCTTCGCCAACCACGGGCTCGACCCCGAGCTCCGTGGCCACGGCGTTCCATGCGGCAACGAGGCCACGAGCGCGACTGCGGTGCTGCAACTCCTCCAATGCGGCGCGCCAGTCGTCATCGCCGGAGGGCGGCAGGTCGTTGACTCGCAGCGCCGCGAGTGCCTCGCGCGCCTGCCGATGCCCGAACGGCAGGGCGAATGCGGAGCGGCCGGCCGCGAGTCGCCGCAGCGCCGCCATGATCTCCTCGTCAAGCTCGAGTCCGGGCGGCGCCTGCACCGGACGCGCCAGGCGCTGCCTCCGGCTGGCTTCCTCCGCCAGCAGGTCACCCGCCGTGCGGGCGAGCGCGAGCACCGCAGGATCGTCCGCGTCACGCAGGCGATCGCGCAGGGCGGCACTCCACGCATGATCCGGGCGCAGCAGGACCTCGCGCAGGTCACGGACCACGCCGAGCGCATCGCGCAGCCGGGCTGCGGCATCCAGGGTGGCCGGCTGGGAATCGACGATCGTCAGCAGCTCGCCCGCGGCGACGCGGTCAGCGATCACCTGCATGCGGGCAAGGTCGCGATGCAGGGCGAGCAGCTGCGCATCGGGCAGCAGGGCGTCGGGCGGTGGCGGCGAGTGCTGCAGGTAGACCAGGTCGGGACCGAGCCGCATCCGCGCGCGGCGCAACGCGGACATGTCGGCCTCATCGAATTTCGGCACCGCGTCGGCGGGCAGCGGGTCGCCGAGCCAGCCGTGGCGCTCCGCCTGGGCCACGACGCGCCGGGCGAGGGATTCGGGCGAAATCGCGCCATCGGGCAGCGGGATGGCCCGTAACTGCCGCTCGGCGAGTTCGGCGATGCCATGGTCGAGCTCGGCGAGCTGCGCGTGGATATGGTTGAGCTGGCGCTCGAGGCGGGCGATCTCGGCCTGCTTGCGCACCGGGTCGATCCCGGCGAGCTCGGTGCCGATGCGTTCGACGGAGCGCTCGAACTGCGCCATGCCCTCGCGCTCGCTCGTGAGCAGCGACACGGTCAGCGCACGCACCTCCTCGGGAATCCTCTGCTGCAGCACGGACAGGGCCTGCTCGCCCTTGCTGACCACGAGTACGCGCTTGCCCTGGGCGAGGAAGTGGCAGATGACGTTGGCGATGGTGTGGGTCTTGCCGGTGCCCGGCGGGCCCTGAACCACCACCGCATCGCCGGTCTCGAGCTTCTCGACGATCGAACGCTGCTCGTCGTTGAAAGGCATCGGGAAATAGAGTTCGCGGATCTGGGGACCGGATGCCGACGAAGACAGGCCGCGGTAAGTCAGCTGCAGGCGCGGCTTGACGGTGGTGTCGCCCGGCGTCACGAACTTTTCCAGCGCCCGCGGCAGCGTCTTGACCAGCGACTTGAGCCGCTGGCGCAACGCCTCGACATCCTCGAGGAAGACGTGCCCCGAGCGCGGCCGCGCGAACAACACCCAGCCACCATCCACCACGAGCCCCGGCCCATCCGCGGCCGCCTCGACCGCGGGCGCGTATCGGCCGGCAGGGTCGAGGATCGCGACCGCGGCCTTGAGCAGGTCCTCGAAGGTGGCCGCGTCGAAGGGCGTCGGTCGGCTCGCCGCATTGGCCCGGTGATCGCGGAAGAAGGCCTGCAGTGCCGGGACACCGGGCAGCTCGAGCTCGGCGTAGCAGTCGGTCTCGAGCGCCGGGTCCACCTCGCGGGGTCGCAGTTCGAGCGCGAAATTCGCCGGGTTCAGGGTGATCTCGCAGGACTGGGTCAGCAGCGGGTGCTCGATGGGCGCGCGCGCGCCCTCGCGGTGCCAGCGGGCGACGCCCATCCCCCAGACGAGCTCGACCGGGGTCTCGGCCCCTGCGGCCGTCATCAGCTGGTGGATGGTGAACAGCTGGTTGTAGACGCGGATGGCACGTCGCCGCGGTTTCTCGGCGTCGCTCCAGGGCTCCCATCGTTCAGCGACATAGCGCTCGTAGAGCCGGGTGACGCCAGGAAAATCGGCGAGGCGCAGCGTACGTGGCTCCGGCCCGCGGCTCACGACGATCTCCTCGCGAAGCTCAGGCCGCTTGTCGACGGAGCGCGACACGGCGACCCACGGCCGCAGGGCGAGATCGGGGTCCGGCGGTGGATGCTCGGTCAGGCGGGCGATGCGCAACCAGACATCGTCGCCGCCCGCAACGATGTTGTACTGGATGCCGGGGAGGCCGGCGAGTTCCTGCTGGAAGGCACGGAACAGGTCGTCCGGCACCGTGAATGGGGCGCGCTTCTTGAGCTTCTCGACCTCGGTGATGTAATCGAGGAGCCGGACGAGCTTGTCTTTGGGGAGCGCCACGTGACTTAAGATAGCCGATCACACGCAACGCCGAGCATGGAAGACGGCGATGCACCCTGTTGCAGCCGTGCAACGAACTTGACCGAGCCGCGGGTCAGGAGCGGCGAGGCAGAGCAGCCTCCGTGGGTGATGGACCCGCGCCGTCCTCCAGCAAAGACCTGAGGTACGGGCCCTCCAGGGACAGCGGAAATTCGGCACTGAGGCGACGGGCGCGACGACGGGCCGAATGCCACAACCACAGCCTCGGCAAGACCACGCCCGTGACCAGCAGCACGATGCCCTGCGTGCGAGCCGGCAGGCCGCGGGCGGGCGCGGCCGCGGTGATCCACGCGTTGGCGCCCAGGGCGACCATGGCGGCGCTGAGATGCAGGGTGCTGCTGATCCTCGAGCGCAGGAGCGGAGCGCTCACCACGAGCCACGTCTTCGTGAACCGGCTGGCAATCATGAAGCGGCCCTCCCACTGCCGTGAAAGCCAGGCCGATACCGCGCTCACGATGGGGTGCGGAGCAGCCATGGGCGCCCGACCACGGGACAGTGCGGCGAGCCAGACGAGGGCCGCGACAAGGTTCCAGCCGACGATCACCAGCAGGGGCGGGGATACGAGGCTGGCCTGTCCGTCGTCGAGAACGGCCCCCAGCGCACCGCCCATGAGGAACCCCGCGACGGGAAGCGCCACGGCAGCACGCGGCACCAGCGGCGACGAATCGATCAGGCTGCGTATCGCGGGCCTACGCGCCGAGGCCTCCTCGAAAAGATGCTCCGCGCGCGCCACGATGAACCGATCGTCGACCGGATCCGCGGGGCCCGGACGGCTGGGGTCGGGGGTCAGCGGCGACTGCTGGCGAAGCGCGCGCGCCGTGGCGGCCACGCGAAGGTCGCGAGGCAGCACGTCGCCCCGACGATCCAGCGCTTCGATCGTCCGGACGAGCAGGACTTTCCTCGCCTCGGTCTCGTTCAACCCGACGCTCCGGCAAAAAAATCATCATAGCCGGCGGAGCGTACCGGAGGAGCCCGGGATTTGACGTAATCAGGCTACGGCGCTCTCCTGCCGCGACGCGGCCAGGATCTCGTCGATCAACTGCCGCTTCATGGCGTCGGCCTGGCCATTGTCACCCTGGCAGGTACCCGCCGCGGAGTGGCCGCCGCCGCCATGCGCCAGCATCAGGTCGCCCACCTCGACCGGACTGCCGCGGCGGAAGATCGACTTGCCGACGGCGTAGACCGTGTTCTGCTTGGCGCGACCCCACATGACGTGCATCGAGATGTCGCACTGCGGGTACATCGCATACACGACGAAGCGGTTGCCGGCATGGATGACCTCCTCGTCGCGCAGGTCCAGCACCACGAGGCTGTCGTGCAACTCCGCCACGCGCTCGATCTGCGCGCGGAACAGGGCGTGCTGCTCGAAATAGAGGTCGACCCGCTCCTTGACGTCGGGCAGGGCGAGGATCTCGCCGATGTCCATGTCGCGGCAGCAGTCGATGAGCATCATCATCAGCTGGTAGTTCGAGATGCGGAAATCGCGGAACCGACCGAGCCCCGTGCGCGGATCCATGATGAACGACAGCAGGTCCCAGCCGCGCGGCTCGAGCACGTCCTCGCGGCTGAAGGCCGCGGCGTCGGACTTGTCCACGGCGGCCATCATCGCCTGGCTGATGCGCCGGAAGCGCCGGCGCCCGCCGAAGTGGTCATAGACCACCGCCGCGGCGCTGCGCGCGCCCGGCCGCAGGACGTGCCGGGGGTTGCCCTGGCTGCCGACGCGGACCTCCTCGCTGGCGTGATGGTCGAAGCACATCGCGCAGCCCTCGACGTACGGGAGGTTGGTCAGGATGTCGCGGGCCGTCACCTCGACCCGCCCGTCCTGCACGTCCTTCGGATGGTGGAACACGATCTCGTCGATCAGGTTCAGCTCCTTGAGCAGCACCGCACAGACGAGGCCGTCCATGTCGCTACGGGTCAGCAGGCGGTAGGGGCCGGCGTTGAGATCCATGAGCTTCTCCGATGATCGAGGTACGTGGGTTGACGCTCCACCGAGTCTGCGGCTGACGCGGGCAGGTTTCCGTTAGCTGCGTCGCGGAAACGGGGGTTACCATGGGCCGTCATCCACCGGGGACGAGGGCGAGGTCGGCAACGTGGCGGGATCGGTCAGCACCATCCGCAGCGCCGTGCGCGTGCTGCAGGTCCTTGCGGCGCTCAATACCGAGCACCCTGCCGGATCCGCCGCGATCGCGCGGCGCCTCGGGATGTCCCCCGCCACCACCTACCGCTTCCTCGAGACCCTCGTCGACGCGGGCTACGCCACCAAGGATGCGAAGACGGGGCGGTACTCGCCGTCGCACCTGGTACGCGCGCTCAGCTGCGGATTCGAGGACGAGCACTGGCTGGCGCAGTCCGCCCGGCCGGTCATCGAGTCGCTCGGGCGTGAACTCGTCTGGCCGATCGCCATCGCGACCTTGTCCGGACCGGGAATGCTGCTGCGCGAAAGCACGGACATGCAGAGCCCCCTCGCCGTGAACCGCTTTGCGCCCGGGCGGCGCGTCAGCCTGGTCGGCACCGCGACCGGCCGCGCCTACCTGGCGTTCTGCGGCGAGGACCAGCGCGAGACGCTGCTCGACATCCTCAGCACCTCCACCGATCCCGAGGACTCGGCCGTGGCGGACCGTGCGCGGCTGTGTCGCGAGCTGGACCGGATCCGCGCCGCGGGGTACGCCCTGAACCGCCGCGCGCAGCGCGTGACGCACCAGTGCGCCATCGCCGTGCCCGTGCTCGGCAACGGCCGCGTGCTCGGCACGCTGAGCATCCGTTACGCCGAGACCGCGGTGCGCCGGCCCGACGCGCTGAAGCGCTTCCTGCCCCGGCTGCGCGGGGCGGCCGACGACATCGGGCGCGCCTTCGTCGCCAGCATGGGCGCCGGCGGGCGCTAGCGGGAATCGACGCGCAGCCTCGCGGTCAGCGCGAGGCCGGCGAAGTTGGTCGCCGCCGCCGCCCAGATCGCGGCGGGCACGCCGACCTCGCGTGCCAGGGTGCCCCAGAGCACGGCGCCGACGGCGAATCCCGCCATCATCACCAGCGTGAAGACCGCCATCCCTCGCGCACGCAGGGCATCGGGCAGCCGGCGCTGCAGCTGCAACTGCCCGCCCGATACCACCGAGAACCAGGCGGACCCGAGCAGCAGCAGTACCACGGCGCGCGCCGCATCGCCCGGCACCAGGGGCAGCAGCGCCAGCATCAGCGCGTGCAGGGCGACGCCGGACGAGAGCTGCACCGCGGTGCTCATCTGCCTCGCCACGCGCGGGAACAGCAGCGCGCCGACGATGGCACCCGCGCCATAGCTGCCCCAGGAAATCCCCAGCCAGCGCGCGTCGTCGACGAGCAGGGGCAGCATCGCGTGCACGATGGTGGCGCAGAGGAAGAAGGTCGCGAGCCGCAACACGACCCGCCGGTAGATCGGATCTCGCGTGCAGTAGGCGACGCCCTCGGCGAGCGCCGCGCGGTAGCGCCCCCGCAGCGCGCCGCCACGGGCGAATCGCGCCGGCGAGACGGACCACACCAGTGCCAGCGCCAGCAGGTTCGCGGCGGCCGTCAGCGCGAACGTCACCGACGCACCGGCAGCATACAAAAGCACGCCCGCGAGCCCGGGCCCGGCGATCCGGGCGACGTTGTTCGCCACGCTGTAGAGCGCAACGGCCTGGCGCAGCTCCCCTTGCGGAGCCAGTTCCGCGCCCGCGGCCGAGAATGTCGGCAAGGCGAGCGCCTTGCCGACGCCGGCGAGCGCGGTGAGTGCGAGCAGCCCTGCGACGCCTACCGCCGAGTCGCCGCGACTGGCCCACGCGAGCAGGACACCACACGCCGACAGCCAGGCGACCGCGATCGCCAGCACGCGGCGCCGGTCGAGCAGGTCCCCGAGCGTGCCGGCCGGCACGACCAGCAGCATGACCGGCAACGAGGTGGCAGTCTGCACGAGGGCGATCGCCAGCGGGTCGCCCCCGGACAGCTCGCGCACGACCCAGGCGACCGCGACGTCCTGCATCCATATCGCGCCGATCGCCAGCACCGCGGCCAGCCATCCGGCGCGGAACGCCGCCTCGCGCAGCGGCATCCACACGGCGGGCTCGCGGGACGACTCGACTCGGGTGCCATCAGGTGCCATGGCGGACGAGTCTGGCAGCGTCGGCACGCCGGACCGGGCGCGGCACGCTCGGCCGTTCACAGCGTGAAACGCGCCCAAGGCGTCCCTCGCGTAGCATGTTTCCTTCACCGCCATCACGGAGCCCGCAGCGGCCATGATCATCGTCCAGGAATGCTGGGACGCCGCCGATGCGGTGCGCCTCGAAGGGCTGCTCGCCGCCGCCACGCGTGGCGCGCCCGTCGCTGCGGGTTCCGCGCTGGTGCTCCTGCCCGTCTCGGAACATGTCCCGGGCCTGGGCGAGGCGGACGCCATTTCGACCCTCGGCCGGCTCGCCGCGAAATCCGGGATCGCCATCGCGGGCGCGCTGCGGCTCGATCACATCACGGTGGGTTTCCTCGTCGACGCCACGGGCGAGCAGCGGATTCGCTCGGCCAAGATCCTGCCGGACCTCGCCGAGGGTTATTCCGACACGTCGGCGGCAACGACCGCTCCGGCGGACTTCGCGGTCGCGCGGCTGCCGCAGGGCCAGTTCGCCGTGCTGGTCGGCGAAGACGCAACCGTGGCGCATTTCGTGCGCGCAGCGATGTGGCGCGGCGCCGAGATCGTCCTGAACCCTGCACGCGAATACGCCGATGACCACTTCGCGCTGCGACAGCAGGCGCGCATGGCGCGCGCTTACGAGAACCACCTGCTGCTGGCCACCGCGTCGCCCGCCCGCGCCCGCCACGGCGGCTTCGAGGAACGCCTGCCGCCCGCTTCGGCGCTCTACGACGAATGGGCCTTGCCGGTGCGTGCGAGCGGCGCCGAGAGCTTCCTGCGCGTGTCGCTCGACGTCGAGGCCGTCAGGCGACGCCGCGCGGAGTACTTCGGCAATCTGTGCGTCTCGACGCGGCCGACGATCTACGCCCCGGGCTACCGGGCCACACTGGCACAGCAGGAAGGCAGCGGCAGCGTTGCTCACGCGCCCGCCCCGCGCACCACCGCGGAGTGGGCCGCCGAGGGCGAGCGTCGCGCCGCTGCGGTCGCGGCCGCACACCCGCCGCACCCGGGCCTGATATCGCGCTACGACATCCTGCTGGGGCAGGTGAACGTCCGTCACGTCGCCGACGCAGGCAGCGCGCGCGAGGTCATGGACCGCAACCTCGAGCACGCGATCGACGTGACCGGGCGGTTCGCCGTGGCGCCGGACACGCGGCTCGTCGTGTTCCCAGAGTTCTTCCTGCAGGGCTCGCGGATGGGGCGGCTGCCGCAGCTGTTCCCGGTGGCTGGCGTCAACCTTAAGGCGAGCCCGCACATCGACCGGCTCGCGCGCTTCGCGCAGGACCACAAGGTGCACGTATGCGGCGCCGTGCTCGAGATCGACGACGACTGGCCGGGCCACCTGTTCAACACCGCGTTCATCCTCGACGACGCCGGCAACCTGATCCACCGCTACCGCAAGATCCAGTGCGCCGACGTCTTCGGCTTCATGGACACCACGCCCGGCAGCGTGCTCGACCGGTACCTCGAGCGCTACGGCTACGAGGCGCTGTTCCCGGTGGCCGACACGAAGCTGGGGCGGCTCGCCACGGCGATCTGCTTCGACATGAACTTCCCGGAGCTCTTCCGCGCCTACGCGCGGCGCGGAGCGGACGTGCTGCTGCACCCGACGGCCGAACCCTACAACGTCCGCCGGCGCGCCTGGGAGAACGGCCGCCAGGTGCGCGCCTGGGAGAACACGATGTACGTCGCCTCGGCCGGCCTCGGCGGCGAGTACTGGGACGGCGCCTCGGAGAAACTCACGCTCAGCTCGCGCGGGCACTCGAAGGTCGTGAACTTCGACGGTACCGTGCAGTCGGTCGCGGACGGCCCGGGCCCGGTGCCGCTCGGCGGCCAGATCGATCTTCGCGCGCTGCGCGAGGCGCGCGGCGACGCGCGCCTGTGCCCGCTGCTGTGGGACGAGCCGCGGGTCTACGAGCACGTCTATTCGGGCACCGTGACGATCCCGGACAACCTGATGACGGGGCCGGACGACCGCCCCTATGCGGGGGGTGCCGCGCTTCGCGAGGTGATCTCGCGCTTCACCGCCGGGGGCGTGTTCGTGGCGCCGGGCCGCGACGAGGCGGCGGGCGGCAATCTCGCGAGCGGCGGGATGTAGCCGACGGACCGCTCGCGCGCGGCCGCCCGCGCGCAGCGACCCCCGCTCAGCCGCGCACGCGCGGCGGCCCCGCCGGGTTGCGCACGCGGAAGCTCGCGCGCCGCTCGGCCCGCGCAGCGTCGAGCCCTGCCGGTCCAATCCTGCGATAGCGGAAGATCGATACCCCCTTCAGCTGGCCGAGGCGGGCATTGGGACGCGTCTCGCCGCTGACCGGGTCGCGCAGCGGGCGGTTGTAGTAGTCGGCCTCGTAGGCCGTGTAGAGCACGCCCAGGTTGGTCGTGACCAGCACATCGTCGCCCGGCATCGTGTGCCAGGTGCGATAGCGCGGCACGCCCGTCGACGGCTCCAGCAGCTCGCGCAGCGCCGAGTGCCCGTCGACCGGCACCCAGCGGCCGTCGACGCCGAGGTCGAGCACGCCGTCGGCACCGAGCGTGCCACGCTGCACGGAGGCCACCTCGAATCCCTCTTCGGCGGGCAGCGCAGGGCCGCCCGCGGCCCGGGCCAGCTCACTCGGCGGATACTGCTTCCACTCCTCGACCGACGCGGCGCCGCCCACGACGCCGCTGATGCGCAGCACGTTGCCGTAGGCCGGGATGATCGGCTGCATGGCACCGTCGAAATACGACGCTTCACCGGCCCAGCAGCCGGCCGCGCGCTCCCAGAACGACCGAGACATCGGCTTCGCTCAGACCGCGTCAGGGATCGTGGCGCGCGTCGGCGCCACGCCCGGCGCCACGTAGATGCCGCGAGCCAGGTAGTCGTCGATGCGCCGTTTCAGTTGCGCGGCGCCGAGGTAGGGATTGACCTGGGGATCGCCCGCCCAGATGTCGTTGGGCAGCCCGACGTCGCCCGCGTACACGTCGGCATAGACCGCCGGGTCGTCCCACAGGGCGTAGTGCACGAACGGGTTGGCGCGTGCACGGCGCAGCGCGCCGAGATCCACGTTGACGCGGAAGGCCACCGGACCCGGACCGTCGACCGTGCCCTCGACGCGACCGTCGAAGCGCACGATGCGCGAGTGGCCGCGGCGGAAGAAGGTGTAGGTGTCGGAATCGTGGCTCTGGTGCTCGCCGCCCTCGAGGGCCGAGAGCAGGTAGGCCGTGTTCTCGAACGCGCGCATGCGGCGGCCGGTGTCCCAGATCTCGCGGCCCGCGCCACCGTGGGGCTCGGAAGTCGAGTGCAGGATCACCTCGGCGCCGGCGCGGCGCAACCCGTGCGCCACTTCGGGGATCATGTTGTCGAAGCAGATCATGTTGGCCAGTCGGCCGAGCGGCGTGTCGGCGACCGGGAACAGCGCATCCGCACCGAAGGCATCCAGGTATTGCGACAGCACGCTGCCGGGCGTGGTGTCGGGCAGGAGACCCCAGACATCGGCGCACTGGTTCTTGCGGTAGGTGTGCACCAGGTTGCCGGAATCGTCGATCAGGAACGCGGAATTGAACACGCGCCCAGGCAGCTTCGGGTGAACCTCGAAGTTCTGGAACGCCATGTAGACCTTGTGGCGCTGCGCGAACTCGGCGATGCGATCGAAGATCGGATCGGGATAGGTGAGCGACAACCGCGCCATGTCGTCGACCGTGCGGCTCACGCCACCGATGCCACCGGGGCCGGTGAGCCAGAACTCCGGGAACACGCAGATGCGGACCGAGGGAATGTTGGCGCGGGACCCGGCGAGCTCCAGCGACTCGTCGAGGTTCTTCAGCATGATCTCGCGCGCGTCGATCGAGCGGTCGAGCGGGATCAGCCGCGGGCACTCCTGCACCAGCAGGACCTCGTACTGCTCCTCGACCTTCGCGTGCCGCGATGGCGGCGGCGCGCGCTCGGCGAGCCGGCGACGCGCTTCTTCGCGCCAGCCTTCGGCCGTGCGCGGCGCCGGGCGGATCAGCCCGGCTGCCTGGGCCGCGGCGGCCGCACGCTGGTAGCCACGGGAATAGGTGTTCGCGCGCACGATCGCGGGGAAGGACCGCTGCGGATTGATGCGGCCGCGCCGCAGCGACTGCAGGTCGTAGTCCGGGAAGACGAAGTCCTCGGCACCGCGCGCCACGACAGGCGCCCCGGCCGGGTTGTAGAGGGCCGTGGCCGGAGGCAGCGCCACCGACGTGCCGTTCGTGCGCTGGCTCGACGGGCTGGTCACGGCCACATAGCAGGCATTGTCGCCCGCGCGGGCGAACCGGGCTGCCTGGCGCGGCTCGAACAGGTCGTCCGACCGCTCGAGCGAGGGATTGAGGATCAGCTCGGCACCGTGGAACACCAGCGCCCGGGCATGGGGGGTATAGAGGATGTCCTCGCCCGGCAGCAGGCCCACCTGGCCGAACGGCGTCGCCACCACCTCGAACGGCGCCGCCTTCCCCAGCGCGCTCGTGCCGTCGGCGAAGCCATTGACGAGCTCGGGCGTGATCTTGTCGGCGCGCAGGCGCGTGCGGCCATCGTCGCCGACCAGGAACGCGACGATCGACGGCGCGGCATCGGCAGCGGGGTCCTGGCCGGCGCGAACCCACGCCGAGCCCGCCAGCCAGACCCCGGCGCTGGTCGCGAGCGCAGCCGCCTGCGCCAGCATGGCGGACTCGGTCGGGGCATCCCCATCGGCGCGGGTGGCCTGCGGCATGACCACCAGCACCGGCCCAGGCTCGAGTTGCCGGCGCTGCGCCTCGGCGCGGGCCGCGATCAGCGGCGGGAGGGCGTTGGCCACTGGCGCTTCGACCTGCCATTCACGCTGGGAAAGGACGATCGTGGACATCAGGAAGATCTCCCGGTGGATGCGGATGGGGTCGCGGCGGTGGCCGCCGCCGCGCCGTTGGCGGCGGCATGCTCGGCACGCATGACCTGCAGGCCACGCACGATCTCGGCATGGCGCGCACGCGGCAGGTGGTAACGCGAATAGAAGCCGAGCGCGATCAGACCGGCGAGCGCGGTCAGGCTGACGGCGGCAAAGCCGAGGTTGGTCAGCGACTGCGGATCGACCTCGGCACCCTTTTGCCCAACGGGCAACGCCACCCACTGCACGACCACTCCGGCGCCGAGCTTGCCCAGGCTCGACGAGAGCTTGTTGCCGAGCGGCAGGAAGGCCAGCAGCATGCCGGTGCGCGACTCGCGCTTCTCGTAGGCGTACTCATCGGCCGTTTCGGCGAACATGACCAGCGAGCAGGCCATGATCAGGCCCTGGCCGGCGCCCACCGCGAGGTTGGCTGCGTAGAGCAGCTGCACGAGCAGCGGACTGCCGTTCGGCGGCATGAGGTCGAGCAGCCGCAGGGTCGGCGCGAGCACGTAGCCGATCAGCAGCAGCAGCACGCCGCTCACGTAGAGGTGCTTGGGCTCGATCCGGCCGATCGCGAACCGGGTGCCGATTGCCGCGGCGAACGTAGCGATCTGCACGCTCATCAGCCAGGCGCCGGTCTGCGCGGTCGACAGCTCCCAGAAATAGGTGCCGAGGTGCAGGTTCAGCGAGCGGAAGTACGAGCCCATCACGCCGGCGAACAGCAGGCCGAGGAACATCGCGCGGAAATTGCGCAGGTCGGCGAGCGCGCGCCAGGTCGCACCGAGCGAATCGAGGACACCGAACTTCTTCGGCTTGGAGACCAGCCGCCCCTGCTCGTACGCCATGATCGGCTTCTGCGTGCCGAGGGCGCCCAGCAGCGCGGCCGTCATGATCACGCCGGCCAGCAGCAGCGCGAAGCGCGGGTAGTTGTCGGGGTTCTCCTGGCCCTTGGGGAAGGCCTCGGTGGGCACGAAGGCGAGCGCGAAGATCGCCCAGGTGAGCGCCAGGTTGACGCCGGCGGTGACGACCTGCCGCCAGATGCCGAGCTCGGCGCGCACGGTGGCGTCGTCGGTCATCTCGGCGGCCACGGCCGCGGCGGGCACGGCATAGAAGGAACCCACGATGCGCACCGCGAGGCACAGCGTCAGCAGCCAGGCAAACAGGCCGAGCTGGCCGAGGCCCACGGGCGCCGAGAACAGCAGGTAGACGAAGATCGCCGTCGGCACGATCGCCAGGTACATGAGGGTATGGCGACGACCGTAGCGACCCTTGAAGCTGTCGGAATAGCTGCCGATCAGCGGGTCGATGAAGGCGTCGGCCAGGATCGCCAGGGCCACGGCAAGGCCCGCGAGGCTGCCTTTCAGCCCCAGCACCTGGGCGTAGTAGAAGATGAGGAACAGCTCGTAGATCTGGAACTTGGTCGATTCCATGACGGCCGTGAAGCCGAACAGGAACCGCGTGTGGACCGGAACTCCACCGCCTCCCGCGCCCTGCGCCTGCTGTGCCATGGCCTGATCTCCCCCGCGTTGCGCCCAGTGTAATCCCGCAGCCCCCACCACTCGGTTAGGATCATCTCACTGGCTGAAACGAGGTCGAAGATGGGCGATATCCCCCGCAACCAGGCCGAGCACCCGATGATGGCGCGCCGTTCGCACGACGACGCGGCACGCCAGCGCGCCGTGCGCACGCTGCGCCAGCGGCTGCTGCCGAAGCTCGCCGCCGGCAGCCGCGAGATGTACTACCGCACGGTCGAGCCCGCCCTGCGCGAGGCGAACGGCGGACACGTGGTCGAGGACCACCGCGAGATCAGGCGGGCGATGATGGGCCACCCCTACGTGCGCTTCCAGCTGGGCACGCACCGGGTCATCCAGGAGCTCATGTACGAGACGCTGATCGACTCCGTGCAGCCGCAGCTGCAGGAGCTTGCCGAGAAAGCGCGGACCCTGCCCCGTGGCCTCGGCTCGCTGCGCCTCGATCCACAGCTGAAGGTGCCGCGCTACATCACCGCCGTCGACATCCACTGCCAGCCCGGCGGCTACGCCAACGAGCTCTTCGAGGGCGATGTGGCCGCCGGCGCGATCTACGACCGCTCGATCAACATGTACCAGTCGGGCGCGGGCGGGATGACCGACTACATGGGCCGCGGCGTCATCGGCTACCTGGACAAGGTCTGGCCGGACTTCCGGCCGCGCCGGATCCTCGACCTCGGCTGCACGATCGGCCACAGCACGCTGGCCTACGCGCGGCGCTACCCGGAGGCCGAGATCCACGCCATCGACATCTCCGCGCCGCTGCTGCGCTACGCGCACGCGCGCGCCGAGTCGCTCGGGCTCGCCGTGCACTTCTCGCAGCAGAACGCCGAGCACACCGACTTCCCGGACGGCCACTTCGACCTCGTGGTCTCGCACATCCTCGCCCACGAGACCTCGGCGCGGGCCTGGCCCGCGATCCTCGCCGAGGCGCGGCGGCTGCTCGCTCCCGGCGGGCTCGCGGTGCACGTCGACCTGCCCCAGCTCGACGAGATCGACCCCTACCGACGCTTCATCTACACGAACGAAACCCAGTTCAACAACGAGCCGTTCTGGACCGCCTACCGGCAGATGGACCTGCACGCCGAGATGCGCAAGGCCGGCTTCGCGGAGGACGAGATCTTCCGCGACTTCACGGCCGTGATGGCCGGCAGTGATCGCGCGAAGATCGCAGCCGCGATCGAGCAGTCGCGCCAGCTCGGCTATGGCGCGCCCCCGGGCTCGGGGCTCGGCTTCGCGATGCTGGTCGGCACGCGGCGGGCTGCCGACTCAGGTTCAGGCCAGGGCGATCGCGCCGCGGTGGCCGCATGAGCGCCGCGCCCCCGAAGAAGCCCCCGGTGCTGCCGCGCGCGGCGCGCGGCCATCGCCCCGAGTTCTTCGACGACCCCTCGAGCGACACGCTGCTGTCGATGAACATCGCGCTGCTCTCCGAGCTGATGGTCACCCGCGAACGGCTCGACACGCTCGAGCGGCTGATGATCGGCAAGGGGCTCGTCACCCGCGACGAGATCGACGCCTTCGAGCCCGACGCCGCCGGCGAGGCCGAGCGGGAGCAACTGCGCGAGACGATGTCCCGGCACGTGTTCTACCTCCTGCTGCAGCAGGCCGAGCGCGCCGAGCGGGAGGCACCGCCGCCCGCCTGAGCCGGCCCCGGGTCGTCAGCCCCGGACTCGTCAGCCCAGCGTCGCCGCCGGGTCGCGAAAAGCCGCGGGGTGGAGCCGCTTGGCCAGCCGCAGGAAGTCCGCCGGCATGTCGTCGAGCGTGGCGACCTTGCGGCCCGAGCAGCGCGCCACGCTGGTGCCCGGGCGGTCGCCCATCTGGAAGCGCGGCGACCAGTCGTTGTAGTCGTTGAAGTGCTCGACGGCCGGCACGAAGCGCGCACCCGGGTCGAGCAGCGCGGCCACGGGGCTGCCGAAGGTCGAGGTGTCGTGCACCTTGATCGTGTGCCCGGTGGCCTCGAAGTGCGCGATCATCGAGGTCTCCTCGGTGAACCAGGCCTCGTCGCCGACGACCTCGAGCGGGGAATACCGGTGCTGCTCATCCTGGCGCACGCCCGCCATCGGCGCGGACTCCCGGACGCCGTCGCGGTAGGAGTACTCGGAGCGACCCGCGCGCGGTGACGCGTAATTGAACCGAACGACCTTTCCTGTGACCGGATTGTTCCAATCCTCCAGCAGATCGCCGGTCTCCAGATGGGTGAAATAGATCGTCGCGGCGCTCGAGACCTCGTATCGGTCGGCGTCGAGATTGCGGCAGCGGTGCATCGAGCCGACGTGCATGTCGAAGAACGGGATCAGCCGGTTGTCGACCAGCCCGTAGCGCCGACCGCGCATCCACCAGAACACCAGGTCGCCGGCAGGCGCGTAGCGGATGCGCCGGAAGTGGCGGTTGAACGCGGCCGGGTCCTCGACACCACCGGGGGCACCGCCGGGGGCGCCCGGGGCGACGGCGGCGACCGCGTCGCCGAGCGCCGTCGCCGTGGCGGCAGCCGCCAGCCCGGCCAGGAACCCCCGCCGGCCTGTCATGGGCCTTCGAACGCGGCGAGGTCGTAGACGCCGGTGCCCTCGCGCAGCGGCTTGAGGTTCTTCTGGTATTCCTCGCTCTCGTAGAACGCCTTGAGCTTCTCCATGCTCGGGAATCGCGACACCACGACGCTCTTGCCCTTCAGGAACTCGCCCTCGTAGACCTGCGCCGGCTTGCCCCGGACCACGTATTCGCCGCCGAACTGCGCCGAGAGCGCCGCCGCACCTGCCGAGTAGCGCTTGAAGTCCTCGGTCATCTTCGTCAACTCCACCACGGTCACGATGTAGGCGGGCACGGCGATCTCCTTCGGCTTGGCTGCGGATTGCGGCATCATGCGGTCGTCGGCAAAGGGGGAGAACGATGACGACGAACGTAGTCTACAAGGCGGTCGGCGGGCTCGTGGCGGCTGCGGCCCTGCTGGTGTTCATCGGCTGGCTGGTGCTGTCACGGGGCTGGCTGGAGATCCCGCTCGCCGAGCTCGAGAAGAAATACACCACCCCGGCCTCGCGCTGGATCGACATCGACGGCATCCGCGTCCACTACTTCGACGAATCGCCCGCGGGCGTCACGAATCCGCCCGTCGTCGTGCTCAGCCACGCCTCGTTCATGAGCCTGCGCAGCTGGGACAGCCTGGCCGCGGCACTGGTCAAGAACGGCTACCGCGTGATCCGAATGGACTACGTGAACGCGGGCCTGACCGGCTTCGACACGAAGGGCATCAACGACATGGGTCGCAACGTGCTCATCCTCGACGAGTTGCCAGGGCGGCTGGGCGTGTCGCGCTATCACCTGGTCGGCACCTCGTCAGGCGGCCAGATCGCGTTCATCCACGCCGGTGCCCACCCCGAGCGGGTCGAGCGCTTCGTGCTGATCAACTCCGGCGGCATGCCGCGCACCCCGCAGAGCAACCCGAACCGCGGCCGCGGCAGCGCGATCCATCAGTGGATCACCCTGCAGTACCGCTCCCAGTCGCAGTGGGAGACGGACCTCGGCCGCAACATCCCCTCGCTGCGCCCGCTGCCGCCGGATTTCGTCGAGATGGTCTACGACATGAACCGTCGCGCGGGTGGCAGGCCGGCGGCCCGCGAATACCTGAAGAACTTCCGCACCGGCGACACGTCGGAATACCTCGCCCAGGTCAAGGCGCCCACCATGATCCTGCAGGGCATGGCCAACCCGACGCTCGTGCACACCGAAGCCGAGATCCAGAGCTACTGGATGACGGGCGCGCCGACCTTCATCAAGAAGTACCCGAAGTACGGCCACTACCCGTACATCGAGTCCCCGGCCGAGGTCGAGGCCGACGTGCTCAAGTTCCTCTCGGGCGGCTACGACTCCGACCTTCGCCAGACGATCCGCGCGCCGTGGTCGCCAGCCGTCGCCGCGCTCTGATCGGCGGCGCCGCGGCGCTGGTCGCGCTCGGTGCAGGGGGGCTCTACCTGCAGCGGGTGCGCGGGCGGATGGGCGCACCGGCGGCGCGCCCGCCCGGCGTGCCGGTCGGTCCGTTCGGGCGCGACTCCACCGCCGAGCAGGTGACGAAAGGGCTCGATCTCACCGGCAAGACCTACCTGGTCACCGGCGCGACGACGGGCCTCGGGTTCGAGACGATCCGCGTGCTCGCGCTGCGCGGGGCCCAGGTGATCGCCACCGGCCGCACGCTCGACAAGGCCGCCGACGCGGTCGGCAAGCTTTCCGGGCTGTTCGCGCCCGTGGCGCTGGAGCTCACCGACTACCGCTCCGTGCAGCGCTGCGCCGAGCAGGTGTCCGCGTCGTTCACCGCCCTCGACGGCATCATCTGCAACGCCGGCGTCATGGAGCTGCCGAAGCTCGAGCAGGTCCATGGCCTCGAGAAGCAGTTCGTCACCAACCACCTCGGCCACTTCTGGCTGGTCAACGCGCTGCTGCCGAAGGTCGTCGCGGCACCCCAGGGCCGCGTGGTCGTCGTCGGCAGCGGCCAGCACCGCCGGGCGCCCACCGCGGGCATCGAGTTCGACAACCTGTCGGGCGAGCGCGACTACGAACCGACCAAGGCCTATGGGCAGTCCAAGCTCGCCAACGGCCTGTTCGCACGGGCCCTGGCGCGCCGGCTCGCGGGCACGAACGCCACCGCGAACGTGATCGTGCCGGGTGTGATCCTCACGGAGCTTGGTCGCCACCAGCCACTGAAGAGCTTCGCCGGCAAGCTGATCGGCTGGACCTTCATGAAGTCGGTCGAGGCCGGGGCGGCCACGCAGGTCTACGTGGCCACGCACCCCTCGCTCGCGGGCGTCAGCGGGCAGTTCTTCTCGAACTGCAATCCCGAGATCCCTGGCGGCTTCATGCAGGACGACGCCATGGCCGAGCGACTCTGGCAGGTGTCCGAGCAGCTCACGGCCGAGATCGCCGACGGGCGGCGCCCGGCCTGAGCCGGACGCCGCTGCTCAGGCCGTGACGATCCCCTGCTTCATCACCGGCAGCGACCGCAGCCGCTTGCCGGTCGCGGCAAAGATCGCGTTGGCGAGCGCGGGACCGACCACCGCAGTGCCCGGCTCGCCGATGCCGCCGGGCGCCTCGGTGCTGTCGAGCAGGTGGACGTCGATGCGCGGGGTCTCCGGCAGGCGCAGCATCCGGTAGCTGTCGAAGTTGCGCTGCTGCACCTGGCCACGCGCCAGCGTGATCTCGCCCCAGAGCGCGGCCGTCAGGCCGAACAGGATGCTGCCCTCGACCTGCTGGTCGACGATGTTCGGGTTGACCATCTGGCCGCAGTCGACGGCACAGGTAATGCGATGCACGGCGAGCCTGCCGCCCGTGATCGACACCTCGACCACCTGCGCCATGTAGGTGCCGTAGCCCTCCATCAGCGCGATGCCCTGGTGGTGCCCGGCGGGTGCCTTGCCCCAGCCGGCACGCGTGGCGGCCTCGTCGAGCACGCGCTTGAAGCGCGGCTGCTTGCCGAGCAGGCCGGCGCGGAACTCGTACGGATCCTTGCCGGCGGCCCGCGCCAGTTCGTCCATGAAGCTCTCGGCGACGAAGCAGTTGAGCGCGTGGCTCACCGAGCGCCAGTAGCCGACGTCGACGCCCACTTCCTCGCGGTTGTAGTTCACCGCGACGTTCGGCACGTCGTAGGGGTAGTTCGTCGCCGCCTCGATCGCGAACGGGTCGATCGCGGTCTCGACCACGGCCGGGAACATGCGCGCGGTGATCGAGGGACCCGTGAGGTCGAGCTTCCAGGCGACCAGTTTCCCGTCGGCGTCGAACGCGCCGGCGACCTCGTCATGCGCCGGCGGCCGATAGGTGTCGTGCGTCGTGTCTTCCTCGCGGCTCCAGATGACCTTGACCGGCTTGCCCACGGCCTTCGAGGCTTCGATGGCGGCAGGGATGAAATCCACCTCCAGCCGGCGGCCGAATCCGCCGCCGAGCAGCGTCGTGTGGATGTTCACCTGCTCGGGCTTCAGCCCCGCCGCGGCCGCCGCGGTGGCCTGGGCGATGGTCTGGGTCTGCGTCGGCGCATAGATGTCGGCGCCGTCCGCGCGCACGTCGGCGGTGCAGGTCTGCGGCTCGAGCGTGGCGTGCGCCAGCATCGGCAGCTCGTAGGTGGCGCGCACCACCTTCGCCGCGCCCTTGATGGCCGCAGCGGTGTCGCCGTCGCTGCGCGCGGAGCGGCCCTCGCGCTTAGCGGCACTGCGCAGCTTGGCGCGGATCGCGTCGGTGGAGAGGGCCGCGTTGGGACCGGCGTCCCAGGTGATCTTCACGGCGTCGAGCGCCTTGCGCGCCTGCCAGTAGTGATCGGCCACGACGACGACGCCATTGCCCGTGCCGAGGATCTTCTTCACGCCGGGCATCGACTCCGCCGACGACGCGTCGAACGAGGCCAGCTTGCCGCCCAGCGTCGGGCACTGCGCGAGCGCGCCGTGCAGCATGCCCGGCAGCTTGACGTCGATGCCGTAGACGGCGCTGCCGTCGAGCTTCGAGGCGGTGTCGATACGCTTGACCGGCTTGCCCACGAGCGTGAACCCGGAGGCCGGCTTCAGCGTGACATCGTCCGGCACCGGCAGCTTCGAGGCAGCCTCGGCGAGCGCGCCGAAGCTCAGCCGCTCGCGGCCGTTGAGCACCGCGCCGCCCTCGACCTTCAGGCGGGCGGCAGCCACGCCCCAATGGGCGGCCGCGGCCTGCACGAGCATGGTGCGCGCCTGCGCGCCGGCCTTGCGCAGCTTGTCCCAGGTGTCGCGCACGCTGGTGCTGCCGCCGGTGATCTGCGCGCCGAGCAGCGCATTCACGTAGGCCGCACCGACCGGCGCCGCCTCGACACGGATCGCCTCGAGCGTGAGCCCGAGCTCCTCGGCCAGCAGCTGCGTGAGCGCGGTGTAGACCCCCTGCCCCATCTCCGACTTGTCGACGAGCACGGTGATCGTGTCGTCGCCCGCGATGCGCAGCCACGCCACCGGCTGCCCGCCCGCGGTGCCCAGCGCTGCCGGCTTGCTGCAGCCGCCGAGGCCGATGCCGAGCACCAGCCCGCCGCCTGCGAGGGCGCCCAGCTTGAGGAAGTCGCGGCGCGTCGCCGCCCCGGTCGCGTTCGCGTCGGCGTTCATCGCGAGCCCTCCGTCTTCAGCATCTCGGCCGCGCGGTGCACGGCCTTGCGGATCCGCGTGTACGTGCCGCAGCGGCATACGTTGCCGGCCATCGCAGCGTCGATGTCCGCGTCGGTGGGCGCGGGGTTCTGCGCGAGCAGCGCCGCGGCCGACATCAGCTGGCCGGACTGGCAGTAGCCGCACTGCGGCACGTCGAGCTCGAGCCAGGCCTTCTGCACCGCATGCGAGCGATCGGGCGAGAGGCCCTCGATCGTGGTGACCTTGCGCTCACCGATGTCGGCCAGCGCGAGCTGGCAGGAACGCGCAGGCTCGCCGTCGATGTGCACCGTGCAGGCGCCGCAGAGTGCCGCACCGCAGCCGAACTTGGTTCCGGTGAGCCCGAGGTGGTCGCGGATCACCCAGAGCAGGGGCGTGTCGGGCGCGGCGTCGGTCTCGAGCGCGTTGCCATTGACGTTGATCGTGGCCATCGGCGATCCCCCCGGCTGTTCAAAGAATCAGCGTGTTTTACCACTCTCGCGCGCGCCGCGCGCGTCCAGCTCTTTTTGCAGCGCATCCCAGGAGGTCTGGAACGGCCTCGGATCGTCGAAGGCCGGTGTGGCCCGCAACAGCGTGTAGCGCGACTCGATCTCGCCACGCAACGGCTGTGGCAGCTCGCCGAACTGCAGCGTGGAGCGCCCCTGGGTAACGAGCACGATCTGCCCCTCGCGGCCCGCCATCTGCATCCACGGCAGCCAGTCCGAAATGCGCGTCCAGGTCGCGGTGTAGGGAATGCGCTGGCCTGGCTTCCACGCGGCAACGTCGCTGCCGGCGACGGCGAACGCCGAGATCTCCATGACCCGATACTTGCCGCCCACGTACTTCTGGTAGGCACCGCCCAGCGGGCTCTCGCGGAAGAACGACTGCGTGCGCCCCGCGACATAGCCACTGCCCGCCGTCTCCCAGCTCATCATCGGCGGGGCCGGTTGCCCGGCGGCGTCGCGCGGAAAGCGCGGCGCGCGCATGCTCGCCGGGTCATTGACCATGTGGATGACCTCGACCTGCTCGCCCGTCCAGGGGTTTTGCCAGGTCTTCAGCACCTCGTTGGTCACGGGATCGAGGTAGAGCATCAGCTCGCGGGCGGCGGCCTGGTAACCGCGCCCGCGCGCCGGGTCGTCGATGAACCGGCAGGCACGCGGGTTCACGCCCTGCACGTTGAAGAGGTGGCGATCGGGCTCCCCGGCGCGACGGCCATAGACCTTGCCGCTCCACCAGTAGAACTGCGGCGCGGTGATGTCGGTGCTGCCGCAGCCGAGCGCCATCTCGAGCTGGAATCCGCCCTCCGGCGTCGTCGGCTGCAGCGGCGCGGCGACGACCCCCAGCGCCAGCAGCGCACCGACTGCGAATGCGAGCGGGCGCACGGCGCTCAACCCGCGGGCTTGCGGCCGCGGTTCTGGATCACCCGCTCGAAGAACGACGGGCCCTCGTCGAACTCGGGGCTCTTGTCGAACAACGGCGTGTGCGCCCGCGCGCGCTCCAGGTAATCCTTGTCGAGCAGCTCGGCGTCGGTGAGCTTCACGCCGTCGAAGTGCCAGATCACGTGGCCGGGCGCGTCGCCCATGCCGAGGAACGGCTCCCACGGGCGGATGTTCCAGCCCGCGACGGTTGCCGACGGGGTTTCCACCGCGGGATCGAAGAGTTCGGCGGCGCGCACGCTGAGCGTGGCGTTCTCCTTGGTGGGCTGGCGCAGGATCGGCGGGAAGTTCGACGAACCGCGCAAGCGCACCACGCCGGCGTCCATGTCCCAGTCGGCGTGCAGCGGCTCGTCCTTGTACACCTCGGGGAAGGCTTTCTTCATGCTGCCGTAGTACTCGCCCATCGGCGTGAAGTACTCGCCTTCCTTGTGGCGGATGAAGCTCACGCCCACCTTGCTGACGTGGCCGTTCAGCGGGTTGCGGAATTCGTCGATGAACTTTCCGGTCTCGAGGTCCTCGAAGAACGACAGCGTCGACGAATACCGCACCCAGGTGGAATCGTCCTTCTTCTTCCACCAGCCGCTCTCGCTTCCGCGCAGGCCGATCAGCGGCGTGACGCCCGTCGGCTGCACCGCATAGACCTTGATGCGCGTCTTCCAGGTGACGCGGTTCGGCCCGCTGGTGCCGTAGATGCGCACCAGCGCGTTCATGATGTCGCGCGGATCGGTGGGGAGTCGGTCCGGGATCCTCGCCTTCGCCTCGACAGGCGCGCTGCCCACTGCCCCCGCGCCCAGCGCGCCCAGCGCCAGCCCGCCCGCCTCACGTCGCGAGAACGTCTTCCTGCCCATGCCGCCCCCTCCCTGATGGAGAGCGGACCTTACCGCGAAAGGCGCGGCCGGCGGAACCGGTCCGGGGGCGATGGCCTCGCACCGGGCGTCAACGCAAGGAGCGTGCTCCAGACTTCGCCGTAGGTCGCGGCACGCTCCGGACCCTGTCGCGCCGCCACGACGTCCTTGAAGTTGGGGTAGTCGACCCCGCGCAGCATCGCCGCAAACGCCTCCGCGAGCGCCTCGCGTGGCGCGCGGGCACGGTAGGGGTAGTCGGTACCGCCGCGATCGGTGATCGGGCCCAGCGAGGGCAGTGTCGCAGCCAGCGCCTCGAGGTCCTCGCGCGAACGCGCCCGCACGGTCAGTGTGCCGGCCGCGAGGTCACCGGGCTTGCGGACGATGCTGAAGAATCCAACCGGGGTGATGAGCCACATGTGACCTCCATGACGCTGACGGGAGGTCCGTTCTACTCCCCCGGAAGCTCAGAGGATGAGCCTGCGCGCGCCAGCGCAACGGCCGCCTGCACCGCGGCGTAGTAGGGGTCACCGGCCTTCTCGATGAAGCGGACCGGCTGCGGCAGGCTGCGCAGCAGAGGCACCGGATCCACCTGCAGCGCGACCCGGCCGGCATCGCCGTAGTGCTCCAGTTGCATCAGAGACGCGACCAGGCGCCGGTAGAGCGGCTCGGCCGCCAGGCCCTCGCCGCCGCGCCGGGCCGCCGGTGACCCGTCGTGCCAGGGCCACTGCAACTCTTCATCGCGCAGCCGGTGGAACATGCGCCAGAAGGCCGTTCCGTCGCGATCCGGCTGCAGCGGCGGGGCATGCTGCGCGGCCAGCTCGGCCCGGCGACCCGGATCGAGCACGAGGCCGCCGTCGAGCACCAGCCGGCCCACCCTCGCGCCGGCCGCCCGCGCCAGCTCGAGCGCCAGCGGCGAGGCGAGCCCGACCGCGTGAATGTCGAACGCACCCAGGCCGGCGGCGTCGATGGCCTCGAGCAGGTACGCTGACCAATCGGCGGGGCCTGCGTCGCGTGGCAGCGGATCCGACAGCGCGCAGCCCGGCAGGTCGGGAACCCATACGCGACAGGTGTGGCGCATCACCCCGGCGAAGACCTCGAGGTCGCCAGACGACCCCGGAGGCGCATGCAGCATCACGAGCCCGCGGCCGGACCCCGCCTGCCGCACGTGCAGCTGGCGCTCGCCAAGCTGCAGGTAGTCGCGACGCAGTCCCGAAACCGTCGCCGCCGCAGGCGCCGCACCGGCCGTGGCCTTGGTCCTGGAGAACGCACGCCGCACGGCCGCGCGCCACGCGTCATCGTCCGCGGGCAGCCGCTCGACCGTGCCGCAGGGCGGCAGGATCTTCTCGACGGCGTCGAGGAAGCCGAACAGCACGTCGTCAGCTCGGGCCATCACCGTGGTCGGCGTGGTGAGCGCCTCGAGCGCCGGCCGGGCGGGGTAGCGCATCGCGGCCGAATAGGCCATCGAGTAGTTGGGGCCCGCCGCGAACAGGTCCAGCGCGTACTCGTGCAGCGCCTCGGGCGACGGCTCCGCCGTAGGCATGCGCGCGCCGGCACGGATGTCGAACCACGGGAACCAGCGGTGCAGGTCCCGGATCTTCGTCCACTGCGTCGCCACGTAGGACCCGGTGGTGTCGGGCACGAACGGACTCATGTAGCGCTCGACGAAGGCGTCGGGCGCGAGCTGCGCCGGAATGGAGATGCCGTCGAGCAGCAGGTGGCCGATCACGCCGGGATGCCGCGCCGCGCAGGCCGCAGCGATCTTCGAGCTGGTGTGGAACGCGTACACCGTGGCGCCGCGCAGGCCCAGCGCGAGCAGCGCCGCGGCGAGCGCGTCCGCATAATCGTCGATCGTCGGCCGCGGCTCGGCAGGCAGCGGGTCGGACTGGCCATAGCCCGGCGTGTCGAGCGCATAGACCGTGAACGCGTCGCCGAATTCGCGCAGCGAGCGCAGGTGCAGCACCGACGAACGCGGGCTGTCGTGCAGCATCACGACGGCAGGCCCGCTGCCGCAGACCCGGTAGTGGACATGACGGCCGTCGACGTGGACGAAACCCTTGCGGATCGGAAGGTCGGTCATGATTCCTCTGGGCTCAGGCCAGCCACCCTGAATCCTCGAAAGACAGCCGCGGCTGGCGCGGGAACAGGCGTTCGTCGGAACCGTAGCCGAGGCCGCAGATGAAATTCGATCGGATCCGGGTGCCCGCGAAGAACGCGGCGTCGACCGCCGCGTTGTCGAAGCCCGACATCGGCCCACAGTCGAGGCCGAGCGCACGCGCGGCGATCATCAGGTAGGCGCCCTGCAGGCTGCCGTTGCGGAAGGCCGATACCTCCGCGGCCGCCGGATCGGCGAACCAGGGCTTCATGCCTTCACCCCGTCCCGGATTGAGCTGCTCCAGCCGGTCGGGGAACGCGAGGTCGTGGCCGACGATCACCGTCACCGGAGCGGAGAGGATCTTGGCCCGGTTGCCCTCGGAGGCCAGCGCAGCCAGCTTCGCCTTGCCCTCGGGGCTGCGCACCCAGACGAAGCGCGCAGGGCAGCTGTTCGCCGCGGTCGGACCGAACTTCATCAGGTCATGGAGCTCGCGCAGCTGCGAGTCCGTGACGGGACGGTCGGTCCAGCCGTTGCGGGTGCGGGCGTTGCGAAACAGCTGGTCGAGGGCGCTGGCATCGAGCGGTGTCGGCATTATCGGGTCCTGGGTAAATCAATCATCGGATCTGACTGGGATCAATAGACCGCACCCGCAACAATGTCGTCGAGATAGCGGGTTGCGCAGGCGGCGTCGGAAGCCGGCGGCCTCGCCCCAGCGTCGGCAGACAGGTTGCGCAGCGCCGCGCGTTGCGCGAACGCCGGCTGCCGCGCCAGGTCCTGGTAGCGAGCCCCCGCGACCAGCATCCGCTCGATGGCATTGCGACCCTGGGCGTCGGGTCGGTAGGTCAGGTTGGCCACGCGCGTGGCCGAGGCGTCGAGCCTGAAGATCGTCGAGCCTTCCTTGATCGTCTCGGTCACCCGGATCTGGTCAAGCGTCTCCGGATCGACGGCCGTGGGGTCCTTGGAGAGGATCACGAAGTCGGCAAGCTTGCCGACCTCGAGCGAGCCCTTGCTCGCCTCCTCGAAGTGCTGGTACGCAGGCCAGATCGTCATCGCCTTCAGCGCCGTGATCACGTCGACGCGCTGCGCGGGGCCGATGATGTCGCCCGAGCGCGAACGCCGGGTCACGGTGGCGTCGAGCACGCGCATCGAGTTCGGGAACGCGACCGGCGCATCGTGATGGGTGCTGAACCGCATGCCTCGCGCAACCAGCCAGCCCGTCGGCGAGATGTCATCGGCGAGATCCGGACCGACGGTACGGTCACGGTGCCAGTCGCCCCAGTAGAAGGTGTGCATGGGAAACAGCGAGGGGAAGGCGTCGAGCCGCTGGTAGGCTGCGACCTGGTCCTCGCGCAGGAACTGGCCGTGGATCAGCACCGGACGCCGGTCCGCACGGCCGTGCTTCGCCGTCGCGGCGCCGAGGGCCGCCACCAGCAGGTCAGACGCCGCCTCGCCGTTCGCGTGCGTGATGATCTGGACCTTGTTCGCGAACGCCCAGTCGATCACCTCGGTGACCTGCGCATTCGTGGCCGACGGATAGCCGACGTAACCGGGTGGGTAATCGCCCGCGGGACGGTAGTACGGCCGGTCGCGCCACGCGGTGAAGCCCTGGGGCGAACCGTCGATCGTCAGCTTCGCGCCCGCCACCCGGAAGCGGTTCACGTAGTTCCGGCTGGCGTTCTGCCGGATGAACTCGCGATCCACGAGCACGTCGGGATAGGCCGCGATGTCGATCTTGAGAGCGCCCTCGGCCGCGAGTCCACGCAGCAGCTGCGACACCGGCGTGGAAGTGCGGCCCTCCTGCGCCGTCGTGTAGCCGTAGCGCGCCCAGAGCTCGACCCCGGCCTTCGCCATCGCCTTCATGCCCTCGGCGCCGAGGCCGCCGAGCAGCCTGGCCGCGGCGGCGTTGTGGGCGTTCTCCTCGAGCACGCCGTCGGGCTCGCTCGACCCGGCCCGGCGCCGGATCACGCCGCCGGCGGGGTCCTTCGTCTGGGCGTCGAAGCCCACGATCCCGAGCGCCTTCGAATTCAGCGTCGAGAAGTGGCCCGACTGGTGCACGACCATGATGGGCAGATCGCGCGAGACCTCGTCGAGCTCGTCACGCGTCGGGTGGCGCTGTTCCGCGAGCTGCGCGTTGTCGTAGCCGAAGCCGATGACCACGCCGGCCTCGCGGATCACCGCCTCGTTGGCCGCGATCCACTCGCGCAGCACCCGCTGCAGCGAGGCGATGTCACGAACGCCGCCGTCGGGCGGTGCGAGCAGGTTCGCCGACATGGCCTGAAGGCCACCGCCCACCACGTGCCCGTGCGCGTCCACGAAGCCCGGCAGCAGCGCGCGGCCGCCGAGGTCGACGAGCTCGGTCTTGCGGCCGCGGGTCTTCATGACCTCGGCAAGCGGGCCGACCGCGATGATGCGGCCGCCCTTCTCGGCGATCGCCTCGGCGCGCATCGCCGCATCGTTCATCGTCAGGATGGGGCCGCCGGACCAGATCCGGTCGGCGACGGGAGTGGCGGCCGACGCCGCGGTTGCGGCAAAGGCCAGGATGACGGTAGCCAGGCAGGCATGGCGGATTTGGATGTTCATCGCCCGATCATCGCAGCATGCCGGCGCGCCGGCCAGACATGTACTCTCCGCAACTTCCCACCCGCCAAAGGACTCACCGGGCATGGACACCCAGGACGTCACCCAGGCCTTCCTCGTGCTGCTCGCCGCGTCGACGGCCCTCCGGGCCTGGCTTGCGCTGCGCCAGATCCGCCACGTCGGCACGCACGGTGACGCCGTGCCGGCGCCATTCCGCACCACGGTGCCGCTCGCGGCGCACCAGAAGGCGGCCGACTACACGCTCGCGCACCAGCGCCACGGGCTCGTGAAGCTCGGGGTCGAGGTGGCGCTGCTGCTCGGCTGGACGCTGGGCGGAGGCATTGCCTGGCTGAACGGCTGGCTGGCGAACGACGTCGCCCCGACGCTCGGCCCCCTGGGCTACCAGGTCGCCCTGCTCTGCGCCTTCATCGCGATCGGCTTCGTCCTCGACCTGCCGTTCGACGCGTGGTCGACGTTCCGGATCGAGCAGCGATTCGGCCTGAACCGCATGGGCGTGGGGCTCTGGCTGGCGGACCAGGCAAAAGGCCTCGTGCTGACGCTCGTGCTGCTGCTGCCGCTCGCCGCGCTCGTGCTCTGGCTGATGGGCAGCGCCGGCGCTGCGTGGTGGCTGTGGGCCTGGGGGGCTTACGTCGCGTTCACGCTGCTGCTGGTGGCGATCTACCCCACCCTGATCGCGCCCCTCTTCAACAAATTCGAACCCCTGGCCGACGAGGCGCTCGCCTCGCGGGTCCAGGCGCTGATGGACCGCTGCGGGTTTGCCGCGCGCGGCCTGTTCGTCATGGACGGCTCGCGGCGCTCGGCCGAGTCAAACGCCTACTTCACCGGCCTCGGGCGCTCCAAGCGCGTGGTGCTCTACGACACCCTGATCGCCCAGCTCTCGCGCGGCGAGCTGCTGGCCGTGCTGGCGCACGAGCTCGGGCACTTCAGGCTCCGGCACGTACCGAAGCAGATCGCGGTCTCGCTGCTGTCCGCCCTCATCGGCTTCGCCGCCCTGGGCTGGCTCACCGCCCAGCCCGCCTTCTACGCGGGCCTCGGCGCACCGCCCAGCGACGCGCTGCCCAACGACGCCCTCGCGCTGTTGCTGTTCCTCGCCGCAGCCGGCGTCGTCGGCGTGTTTCTCTCGCCGTTGGGCGCGCTGTTCTCGCGCGGCCACGAGTTCGAGGCCGATGCCTACGCCGCGACGCATGCCGATGGCGGCGAACTTGCCATGGCGCTCGTCAAGCTGCATCGCGAGAACCTGGCGACCCTCACGCCGGATCCCGTGTACTGGCGCTTCTACGCCTCGCACCCCACCGTGATCGAGCGACTGGCCAGGCTGCCGCCGGCGCGCGAGGCCGAACCCGCGCCTATTTGACGGCGCGGCGTGCGGCTCGCTAGCCTCCGGCAGACCCCCCGGATCACCGCTTCCGGGGCAGGAGGGCCGGGCGATGCACACGATCCGTCAGATCCTCGACGCCAAGAACCGTTCGGTGCTGGCGATTGCACCCGAGGCCAGCGTGCTCGACGCGATCCGCATGATGGCGTCCCACGGCGTCGGCGCGCTGCTCGTCATGGAAGGCGAGCAGCTCGTCGGCATCGTCTCCGAGCGCGACTACGCACGGAAGGTCATCCTGATGCAGCGCCGCTCGGAGACGACTCGCGTCGACGAGATCATGACGCGCAGCGTGATCACCGTGACGCCGGCCGTGCGCGCCCACGAGGGCCTCGAAATCATGACCGAAAGGCACATCCGCCACCTGCCCGTGACCCACGCCGGCGCGGTGATCGGGATCGTCTCGATCGGTGACCTCGTCAAATCGGTCATCGAGTCGCAGCGCCGGCTGATCGCGGACCTCGAGCAATACGTGCATGGCTGAAGCGCCGCGGGTCGGACATGCGCCAAACTGCCTGGGGTGTCCAAGGTCATCCCCGGCATGACGCAGCGGCACAACGGCCAGGCTATCAACCACGACGGCCCGGCGACTCGCGGATAATCCCGGTCGCCGCGCGAGGAACACGACATGGCAGGAATCTCGAGACGGCTGGCGATCACGGGCGCCGCGGGCATCGCCGCCACCGGTGGCGCGCTCGCCGCGGTGGCGACCCATGCAGCAGGCGAGGGGCGCGAGACGGCGCCGCCCGATTTCACCGACCCGCTCATCGCGCTGCGGACCCACGTGAAGATGGTGGGCAGCCTCGGCCGCGAGGTCGTCTGCTCGTTCTTCCGCCTGAACCTCTACGGCGACCTCGGCGAGGGGAACTTCGTGCCCCTCTTCACGATGAACAACATCCTCGTGGACTGGTGGGAGCCGAAGCCCGAGAACCACCACGAGATGCGAAAGTACGAGGTTGGTTTCTACACCCGCTTCGACAGCCCGGAGCCCCTCGAGCACTTTGACAACCCGGTCACCGGGCAGCGGGTGCCGATCCACCACTTCCGGCTGGGGCCTGTGCCGCGCGTCTACACGCCCGAGGGTGTGATCGTCATGGGCTTCAACCCGAAGCTGCTGCCCATCGAGGTCATCGGCGACCGGGTGTTCCTCGCCACGGAATCGATCGAGTCGGCCCCGGACATGGTCCGGCCCGGCCGCAGGAACTACGTCAATTCCTTCATGACGATGTCGGCGCTGCTCGCCGACGTCGCGAACCCCGCGATGAATTCCGTCCCCGTGCACCTGCAGCTGCAGAACAAGTCACGCTGGCAGGAGTGGATGGGCATGGGCGACCGCCCCGGTGGCACCGTGGCACGGGGCTTCGGCACCAAGATACCCAGCCTCGATGCGCTGCCGCCGGCGGTCGCGGCTGGCGCGCGCCGCCTGGTCCCGGAGATCTTCGATACCGCGAACTGGACCGAGTTCGTGTTCGAGGACTCCGAATACCTGAAACAGCGCGCTAGCGGCTGAGCAGGTCCTCCAGGAGCAGGTTCGGGATCATCGAGTGATCCCAGCCGAGCGCCTTCGGGGGCTCGAAGCCCCAGCGCAGAATCACGAGGTTCCGCGACGGGCTGATCCAGGTGCTCATGAATCCGCCGCCCATCAGGTAGACCATGTCGTCGGCCAGGTAGGGTTTCGACGCGGGCATTTGCAGCAGCCTTCCGCCCGGATCGCGCACCTCGGCGGTGCCCGGCGTCCAGCCCACCCAGAGGTGCAGCCCCTTGTAGGGGTTGATCTTCGACGGCTTGACCATCTCGGCGATGTACGCCGCCGGCACCACCTGCACGCCATTCCAGCGGCCCTGCTGGGCGATCAGCTGGCCCACGCGCAGCCAGTCGGACAGCGCGCTGCGCATGCAGCAGAGCGTGCGGGCCTGGCCCCGCGCATCGACGTTGAGGGTCGCGGCCCCGGCGCCGATCGGTCGCCAGAGCTTCTCCGAGAGATACGCCGCGAACGGCCGCCCGGTGGCGCGCTCGACCACCATGCCGAGGATCTGCGAGTCGACCTGGTTGAGGCCGAAGACGGTGTCGGGCTCGGCGACCTTCGGGAAGGCGAGCGCGGCCTTGTGCACGTCGGCGCCGTCGGTGAGCTGCACGACGAGGCCCTGGGGCCCGCCGTCGCGGGTGCGGTCGAGGCCGGCAAGGCCGCTCGACATCGTCAGGAACTGCCGGATCGTGATGCGGCCACGCGGATCGTCCTGCCACTCCTTAATGTAATGGCCCACCGGATCGTCGATCGAACCGATCGTCCCCTCGCCGACCGCGATCCCGATCAGCAGCGACGACAGCGTCTTGGTGAAGGACCGGACCGGCAACAGCTGGCCGGGGTGGAACCCCTTGGCCCAGGTCTCGTGCTCGACCACTCCGTTGCGCATGACCAGCAGGGCGCCGGTGTTGCGCGGCATCGCCCAGTCGACCGCCTTCTGCCAGGCCGCCGCGGAGATGCCCTGGGCTCCAGCCGCGGCCCGCGGCAGTTCGCCCCGCTCCTCGCCGTCGACGACCACGTTCGGGTTGTAGAACGACAGCGGCTTCGGGAACTCCGCCGGGTTGGCCAGCAGGTCCTCGTAGCGCGACCAGAAGAAGAATTCGTCGCGGTTCGCGCGCACCCAGTCGAGCTTCTCCTGCACGGCCGCGTCGACGCTCCGGGCTGCGGGCTGCTGCGCATTGGAGGGGACGGCGCCTGAGCCAAGCAGCAGGGTGAGCGAAGCGATCAATGGAGCACGCGCAATACGCTGCAGGGGCATCACAACCTCCGTGTCGCCGTGATCGGGCCGGCCCGATGATAGCCCGGACACCCGGATTATTTGCGGCTCGTCACACTTTCACGCCGGGCGCGGCGCGCCGCGCGACATCGTCCCAGACCGGTTCCCGCCAAGCTGGGAACCTGCTCGACAGGGAGAAACAGCAAATGAGAATCACCAGGCTGCTCGCCGGAATCGTCCTCGCACTCGTCTCGCTGCACGTGCCGGAATCCCCGGCGGGCATGCAGCACCGCGCCACCTGCCCGATGGCCGGCACAGTGCTGCGCGCGAACGGCATATGCGTGCACCCGACGAAGCCTTCGGTCAGGCACATGGCACAGTGCAAGCCGGGCTACCTGCTGCGTGCCAGCGACAGCACCTGCATCAACAACCAGAAGCCGGCGCCAGCCAGGAGCACCACCAGCGCCTCGACGCAGATCGTCGGCAAGGCCACTTGCCCGTTCCCGAACATGTACATCAATGGCCGCAGCTGCATCTTCAAGAACAGTCCGGGCGCGGGCTATCCCGCAAAGTGCCCGCCCGGCACCGCCCTGCTGCACGGCGGGCACTGCCTGAAGTCGACGCCGCCCTCGACGACGCAGCGGAAGGGCTAGCCGCGGGAAGCCGCGGCCCCGGCGCCGTAGACAGGATGCCGGCGCGCAGCCGCTCTGGCATCCTGTCGGCGGAGGAATGCCATGGCCGCCGCACCCGACACGATCCCCCGCGACACCCCGTCCGTCGACGCGCTCCTCACCGCTCTGCAGGAGCGACTGCCTGCAGGGGTGATCCTCACTGACTCCGCGACGCGCGCCACGCTGTCGGCGGATCTCAGCTACCTTCCCCATCATGTCGCCGGTGCCGTCGTGTCGCCGCGCTCGCGGGCCGAGCTCGCGGCTGCCGTCACCGCGGCGCACGAGGCGCGCCGGCCGGTTTACGTCCGCGGCGGTGGGGTGTCGTACACGGCCGGCTATACGCCCGCCGCCGAAGGCGCGCTGCTCCTGGACCTGCGCGGGCTCGACCGGATCGAGATCAACGAACGCGACATGTACGTCGTGGCCGAGGCCGGCGTCACGTGGATGGCGCTCGACGCGGCGCTGGCCGAAAAGGGCCTGCGCACGCCCTACTGGGGACCGCTCTCGGGCCGCTTCGCGACGGTGGGCGGCGCGCTGTCGCAGAACAGCGTGTTCCACGGCGCGGCGCTGCACCGCACGGCCGCCGACTCCGTCGTCGGCCTCGAGGTGGTGCTGGCCGACGGCAGCCTCGTGCGCACGGGCTCCTGGGCACAGACCCACGCGCTGCCGTTTTCGCGGGTGTTCGGGCCAGACCTGACGGGCCTGTTCCTGGGCGACACCGGCGCCTTCGGCGTGAAGGCCGCGGCGGCGCTGCGGCTGATCGAGCGGCCCGCGCACAGCACATACCTTTCCTACCGCTGCGAATCGCTCGAGACGATGGTCCGCTGCAAGACGCGCCTGTCGCGGCTGATGATCGCCTCGGAGATCTTTGGCTTCGACCGCCGCTACAACGCCGCCCTCAGCGCCGCCGCCAGCGGCTCGATCCGCGAGGGCGTCGCCGCCGTCGCGGCGGCGGCGGCCCAGGGCGGCCTCAAGGGGCTCGCCTCGGCGGCCCGCATCGCCGCGGCGGGCACCGGCGTGCTCGACGACGTCCCCTATTCGCTGCACGTGATCCTCGACGCCCACGCACGCGCCGTCGTCGAGGCCCACGAGACCCTCGTCGACACGATATGTCGCGAGGAGGGCGCCCGGCGCATGCCGAGCACCATTCCGGCCGCGGTCCGCGGCGCCCCGTACAAGCTGCCGCGCCCCGGCATCGTCAACGCCGCGGGCGAGGTGTTCCTCGCGGTGCACGCGCTGCTGCCGCCGTCGCGCGCGCTGCAAGCGGCGCAGGCCACCGAAGAGATCCTCGCAGCCCGCGACGCCGAGCTCACGGCGGCGAAGGTCTCGACGCGTTTCCTCTGCGCGATGTCGGGCACCGAGGTGCTGATCGAGGCCCTGTTCGACTGGCGCGACGAGATCGGGCCGTTCCGCGCATCGCTGCTGGAACGCGCGGACCGCGAGGAGCTCGCCGCCCTGCCGCCCGCGCCGGAAGCCCGCGAGCTCGTTGCAAAGGTCCGCGCCGAGATCCGCGACTGCTACGACCGCCTCGGCGGCGTGCACCTGCAGGTGGGCAAGTACTACCCGCTGCGGGAGCTGATGCACGCGCCCACGCGTGACCTGCTCGGCGCGATCAAGAAGGCGGTGGACGGCGCCGGACGGATGAGCCCGGGCAACCTGGGGTTCTAGCCGCCCTCGACGCCCCGCACGACCTCGTCGTACTTCGGCGCAGGCTCGCGCGCGAGGCGCTCGCGTTCCTCGTGCAGCACGCGGAAGACGATCGACAGGAACTGCTGGCGCCAGGCGTCGCGCTCCGTACGCACGTCCTCGCCGGGCGAGAAGCGGGCGATGGCCTCTCGCGTGACGGGCTCGCCCGCGTCGAGCAGCCGCTCGACGGTGTCGAGGCGGTCGCGCATCACGGCCATCTCGCCGGCGAGCGCGACCACCATCGCCAGCACCTTGCCGACCTCCGGATCGTCGAAATAGGCCGGCGGCTCGCCCTTCGCCCCGCGGGGCAGTTGTGGTCCGTTCATCGGGTGACCCGCTGCATCAGCCCGGCTTGCGCGCGCCCCAGACGTACCAGCGCCAGCCGCCGCCCACCTCGCCGCCCTTGAAGACGCGCTTCGGCTTCGACTGCGTGGTGCTGTAGTGGCTGAGCGGCGAGGCCTCGAACACCGACTCGCGCGGAAACCCGGCGGCCTCGCACTCGGCACCGGGATCGAGCTCGTGGCTCGCCGCCCAGAACGGCTCGTTGTTGTTGCGGGTGTCCCAGTCGAACATGAACGCCTCGAACGGCGGTAGCGCGCCGTAGGGCGGAGTCTCCGTGTGCAGCATCACGCCGCCGGGGGCGAGCAGGCGATACGCCTCGCGCAGGATGCGGGGCAGCGCCTTGCGCGAGGTCTCGTGGACGAAGAGGCAGCTCATCACGACGTCGAAGTGGCCGTCGGGGAAGTTCGTGCTCTCGGCGTTCCGCTGCGAGTAGTGCACCCGCCGACCCAGCGACTCGGCCCGCGCGTGCGCATAACGCAGCACCGGCGCGCAGGTGTCGATGCCGTGGACCTCGGCGCCCGGAAAGGCGTCGACCCACGCCAGCGTGGAGTTGCCGACCGTGCAACCGAGGTCGAGCACGCGCCGTGGCGAGAGATCAGGAAAGCGCTCCTTGAAGAACGCGGCGGCCGTCTCGCCCGGATCGGCGTTGCGCGGGCCCATGCGCCCGTTGGCGTAGACGTAGACGCCGCGATCGTAGAGCGCGCCGGCGGCGACGTCGCCCGGGCAGACCTCGGTGTGATAACCGCCGGGCATCAGGTGGATGTCCACGGCGCTGACGTATCCCGGCGTCGCCACGGAGGGATCGAGAGACAGCGAGCCGAGCCGGTGCGTGTCAGGACCCTGCGCCACGGATTGCGCAGCCGCGACCAGCTCCGGCAGCTGCCGCTCGATCGACACCTGCACGCTGTTCCAGAGCATTTCCTGGCTGCCGCGCTCCAGGGCGCTCCACATGCGGAAGTAGGGATCGGCGGACATGGCCTCGCGCACTTCCCGGCGGTTCTGCGGCAGCCGGCCGGCGCGGGCCTGGAACTCCGGGGCACGACGTTTCTCGTAGGTGTCGCGGATGCCCGGCGCCACGCGCGTCGAGAGGTGATACTTGAGGCTCTTGACGAACTCCTGGCGCGCGAACTCGTCACCCGTCGGCACCGGCAGCACCGCGTGCTTCTCCTGTTCGCCCGCCGCTACGCTCTGGTTCACCCGGGCCACCTCCAGCACCGAGACGCACGGTGCCGACCGAGAATAGACGAGCGCTCGAAAGACTGTAAACCCGGCCACCACACCGACGCGATCACTGCGCGCCGACCGAGCGCACGCCCTCGTCGAACGCGCGGATCCCCGCCCACTGGGCGACCGCCGCAAGAGCGGCCGCCACGGCACCGACGATCGCCAGCGACATCCCCACAGACTGCGGAACGCCAAACACGCGATCGGTGAGCAGGGCGACGGCCACCGGTCCACCGCCGATGCCGACCAGGTTGTTGACGAACAGGAAAAGCGCCGACACCTGCGCGCGCATGGCCGGCGGCGTGAGCCACTGCAGGCCGGCCGCCGCGGCGCCGAACGCGAACGCGGAAAAGAACAGCAGCGGACAGAGCAGCGCGACGGCCAGCCACGGCGACGCCACCGCCGGCACCGCCGCCGCGAACGGCAATACGCCGAGCGCGCTCGTGAGCCCCACGCGCATGCTGCCGTCGGGCCGGCCCCGGCGCCGCCAGGCGTCGGCCGCGAACCCGCCGGCGACGATGCCGGCGGTGCCGAACACGAGCAGTGCAGAGCCGATCCAGAACGCCGCCTGGCCAGAGCTCCAGCCGTGCACGCGGACGAACACGCTGGGCAACCAGGCAATCGTCGCGTTGAACACCAGCGCCAGCAGCGCGAATCCGGCGAAGTGGCAGCCGTAGGCGCGGGCGTGGCGCCGCAGCCAGCCGAAGACCGCGGCGAGCGGCTCGGCGCGTGCCGCGATGGCGACGCCGCGGCGCGGCGGCTCGCGCAACGACAACACCCAGAGCGCCACCAGCAAGCCGGGCGCTCCGACCACGATGAAGGTCAGCTGCCAGGGCTGTACCGCACCGACGAGAGGCAGATGCACCGCCTCGGCACTGGCTGCCGCAGCGGCCACGCCACCGCCGACCAGCAGCGCGATGCCCGCCCCGGCGAAGATCGCCGACGAGTAGACGCCGAGCGCGCGACCGAGCCGGTCCGCCGGGAAGGCGTCGGCAAGCATCGAAAACGCCGCGGGCGAGAGCGAGGCCTCGCCGACCCCCACGCCGATGCGCGCGAGGAAGAGCTCCCAGAACCCGCGCGCGAGCCCGCACAGCGCCGTCATCGCGCTCCAGAACGCCACGCCGGCGGCGATCAGCCGGCGGCGGTCAGTGCGGTCCGCGAGGCGCGCGATCGGCACGCCGAGCGTGGTGTAGAAGATCGCGAACGCAAAGCCGTGGAGGAGCCCGACCTGCGTGTCGCTGATGTTGAGGTCGCGCTTGATCGGCTCGACCAGCAAGGCAAGGATCATCCGGTCGACGAAGGAGAGCGTGTAGGCCACGCAAAGCACGCCGACGAGGTACCACGCGTAGCGCGTGCCCGGAGACTTCGCCTGCTCCATCCGCTGCCCCCCTTTCGACTCATCGTCTCCCGCGCCTGCGGCGGAACGCAAGCATCCACGAGGGATTCACGGACGTGAATTTGACAGCGACCCCGCGCGTTTGGCGTGATGCCCGGACGGCAACTGCGACGGCGATCGCGGTGCCCATCGGATCGCGGAGGAACGGGCATGGCGAGCTTGCAGTCGGTCAGGCACTGGGATGACGAGACGGACGTGTTGATCGCCGGGTACGGCGTCGCGGGCTGCGCGGCCGCGATCGAGGCGCATGACGCCGACCCCAGGGCCGATGTCCTGGTCGTGGAAAAGATGCCGGAGGAATGGTCCGGCGGTAACGGTCGCGCCTCGGGCCAGTCGCTGCTGGTCTCGCACGACGCCGACGCGCTCTACCAGTACCAGCGCAACATGAGCGTGACGAATCCGCCGCCCGACGAGATGCTCCGCGAGTGGGCGCGCCGCATGTCGCAGCTCGAGCCCTACATCGAGGCACGCGTGAAGGAAGCCGGCACCCGCTTCGTCAAGGGCAGCGGCTGGTCGGAAGGCGAGGCCGTCTACGAGTTCCCGGAGTTCGGCGCCGAGAACGCGGTGGCGTACAACGCCATCATCATGCCGATCCCGAGCGGCGTGTGGATCACCATGAAGACCTGCGTGGAAAAGCGCCCGCGCATCCGCCGCCGGTTCGATTCACCGATCGTCGACCTCGTGCAGGATCCCGACACGCTCGAGGTGTTCGGCGCGATCGTCGAGCAGGGCGGCGTGCGCAAGGCGATCCGCGCCCGGCGCGGTGTGGTGCTCGCCACGGGGGGCTACGAAGCCGACCTCGGCATGCAGCGCGACTACTTTGGCTTCGCCGAGGTGCACCCGCTCGGCACGCCGGCCAACACGGGCGACGGCGTGCGGATCCTGCAGAAGGCGGGTGCGGAACTCTGGCACATGCGCAACTTCGGCCAGTCCGGCGGCGTCTGGCCGGGCATCAAGGTCTCGGAACACGAGACGGCGTTCCTGCGCCGGCACCTCTGGCAGACCTATTCCTGGTTCGAGATCGGCGCCGACGACCGGCGCTTCTACAACGAGGGTGCGCCCCTCTACTACACGCATTACAAGGAAAAGCGGAACGGCTGGTGGGTCGACACGCCCCACGCGCAAGCCATGCCCGTGCACATGATCTTCGGCGAGGCGACTCGCGCCACCGACTGCCTGGTCACGCACGCCATGACCTGGCTGACGGCGGTGAGGAAGGTTCGCTGGAGCGACGACAACTCGGCCGAGATCGCCAAGGGCTGGATCCTGCGCGCGGATTCGATCGAGGACCTCGCACGGCAGATGGGCCGCGATCCCGCCCGCGTCCGCGACGCGATGCTTCGCTACGAGGCCGCCTGCGCCGCGGGCGCCGACGCCGACTTCGGGCGTCCCGCGCACACGCTGCAGCCGCTGGGCGGCCCGCCCTACTACGCCGTGCACATCGTGCCGACCATCGTCTGCACGAGCGGCGGCGGCAAGCGCAACATCGAGTCCGAGGTGCTGACCCCGCGCGGCACGGCGATCCCGCGGCTCTACGAGGCCGGCGAGCTCGGCTCCATGGTGTCCTACCTGTACCAGAACGGCAGCTACCTCACCGAGGCCATGATCTCCGGCCGCGCCGCGGGCTCGAACGCCGTGAGGCTCGCGGCGTGGCGCGCCGCGGAGGCCGCCTGAGATGCGAGTCGTCACGCCGGCCATCACGCTCGACGTGCGCATCGACTCCGCGGCCGTTGCAGAGGGCAAACTCGTGCTGGACGGGGTCGCCGGAATGCTGCCCTGCGAGACCACGCTGCGCCCGCAGGAGCTGCGCAAGCTGCTGAAGATGATGCTGCAGCCGGCGGTGCTCAGGCTGCTGCTGCGCGGTCGCTGACCGCCGGGGCACGACTCCGCGCGCCGTCGCGCCGCGGACCGCGCGCCCCGCGCGCGCAGTCGCGCAGCAGCCGCGCGAGCTCGGCTTCGCGCTCGGCAATGCGGGCGGCCGGGCCACCCACGCAGATCACCGACACCGCCTCGTCCGGGCTTGCGGGAAGCGCCGTCGCGACCGCGCCGACACCGGGCAGCACGTCGTAGGCCGCCGCCCAGCCGCGCCGGCGCACCACGGCGAGCGTCTCCCGCAGGCCTGCGGGGTCAACCGGGAGCGACCCTGGTGAATCACGGCGGATCCGGCGCAGCAGCGCCGCGAGCTCGCGCTCGGAGCGGGTGGCGAGGAACGCCAGGCCGACCGCCGTGGTGAGCATCGGGACCGTGGCGCCCGGTGACACATTCAGCGTGATCGGCTGCGGCCCCAGCACGATGTGCGTGACCTGCATCGCCACGTCGTTCGGGGTCGAGAGGAACGCGCTCTCGCCCGTGCGCTCGACGACCCTGTCGAGCGCACGGCGCAGGCGGTCGCTGCCGAGCGGCGTGGCGCGGATCCAGTCGCCGAGCAGGACCACCCTCAGCGTGGGCACGTAGAGCTTCGTGCGACGATCGAATCGCAAGTGTCCCGCGCGCATGAGCGTCTTCAGCAGCCCGATCGTGCTCGAGGCGGGCAGCCCCAGCGCCAGCTGCACGCTGCGTGCCGACAGCGGCCGGCGCTCGCGTGCGAAAAGCTCCAGGATCGCGAGCGCCCGGCCTGCCGACTTGACGGTCATCGCTCGCCCGGCACGCCGCCCGCGGTACCCAGCCCGAGCACGCCGGGGTTGATGATGCCCGCTGGATCCAGCTGCCGCTTCAGCGCGTGGATCGCGTCGCGGAAGCCGTCGTCGCGGCGCTGCAGCCACGGATAGAAGCGCCCGAGCTGCAGGTGCGCAGCGCCGAGCGGGGCAAGGGCGGCGACCACGGCCCGGCGCAGCTCGCCCACGGCCTCGTGCGCGCCCGCGCGCGCGTCGCGCGAGGGGATCCGCGCCAGCACCCGCGGCTCCAGCGTCGCCCGGTGCAGCAGGTCGAGTGCGTCCGGCCAGAAGAACATGGGCTCCATCAGCAGCGCCTGCGAGCCCACGGTCGCAAACAGCGTGCCGCAGCTGATCGTGTGGCGCGACAGCGTCTCCTCGTGCGCGCCAAGCACGTCGATCAACGACTGGTAGGCGGGCTCGCCGGCAGACAGCGGCACGAGGCCGTGCACCGGTGCCCAGCGCTCACCATCGGGGCCGATGATGCCGTTGAGGGCGGGGAACGGCGTAGCAGCCATGACCTTGGCGACGGTGTTCTCGACCTCGCGTCCGCCATGGCGCTGGACGATCGCGCGAATCGCCGCCAGGTCCTCGCGGAGCGCCTCGGGTCCACGGGCCTCCGCGAGGCAGTGCAGCAGGTAGCTGGCGCCCTCGAGGAAGCCGCGGCCGGCGGCGACGATCGAGGCAGCATCTCGCAGCCCGCGGCCGAGGGACTTCGAGCCGCGCAGGAAGCCGGTGAGCGTGCGGAAGTCTTCGGCGAGGCTCTGCCGCCGGGTGCGCAGCGACACCAGCAGCGGATCGAAGGCGGACTGCTGCGGCGCGAGGTCGGCTCTCGCGATCTCGCCCATCGCGGCGAGCATCGGCGCCGCGGCGTCGAACGCGAACGACAGCGAATCCTCCGCCGCGGGCTCGGCGCGCAGCGCGAGCGCGATGCGTGCCTTGATACCGAACGCGCCGCCATCGCCGACGAACAACCCCGTGGGATCGGGGCCGTAGGCACGGAAGAACGGCACCGGCGGTGCACCGGCGAGCGCACCGGTGGCGAGGCGAGCACCGGCGCCGGTGACGACATCGACGCCCAGCACCGAATCCGCGGCCGTGCCGTAGCGACCCGACCCCCAGAACGCCGCGTTCTGCGACACGCCACCGCCTACCGTGGCCCGCAGGCCGGAGAGCGGCCCCCAGAACCGGGCACGGAGCCGGTGCGGCTTCAGCGCCTCGTGCAACCGGGCCCAGGTGACGCCGGGCTGCACCACGGCGACGTGGCTCTCGGCGTCGATGCGCTCGATCGAGTCGAGGGCCCGCAGGTCGACGACCACGGCGTCAGGGCGTCCGGCGACGTAGCCGCGCGTGTAGGACATGCCGCCGCCGCGCGGCAGCAGGGGAGTACCCGTCGAGGCGGCGCGCTCGACGAGTCGCTGCAGGGCATCGACGCTGAGCGGGCGCGCCACGGCCGACACCGGCTGCGCGGCACGCGCGTAGATGTCCTGGGAGAACAGCGCCCTCGACCCGGTGTCGAGCGCGAACTCGACACCGTCGATCGACCCGAGCGCAGGCTGCGGGACTGCGGCACTCACGAGGCTACCGCGGCCGCAGGCGCCCAGGGCTCGCCGCGCGCCGCGGCGGCCGACAGCAGGCGCTTGAGGATCTTGCCGTTGGCGTTGCGCGGCAAGGCGTCGATCAGCTCGTATTCGCGGGGGACTTTGTAGGCCGAGAGTTCCGCCGTGCAGTGCGCGATCAGTTCGTCGGCGGTGGGCTGCGTACCGGCGTGCGGCACGACATACGCCTTCAGCCGCTCGCCCCACTTGGGATCGGGCACGCCAACGACGGCGACCTCGCCGACGGCCGGGTGCCGGTACAGCACCTCCTCGATCTGCCGCGGATAGATGTTGATGCCGCCGGAGACGATCATGTCCTTCCTGCGGTCGACGATGTAGATGTAGCCTTCGTCGTCCTGACGCGCCATGTCGCCCGCGGAGAACCAGCCGTCGCGCGTCGGCGGCACGACCCGGGCGCCGTCCTGCCAGTACCCGTTGAACAGATAGGGCGAGATCGTGAACAGCTCGCCGACCTCGCCGCGCGGCACCTCGTTGCCGTCGTCGTCGAGCAGGCGCACGAAGGTGAAGGCGAAGGGCTTGCCCACGCACTGCTGCTTGCGCAACTGGTCGGCCGGCCGCAGGTTCGTGGAGAGACCGACCTCGGTGCAGCCGTAGGTCTCGTTGAGGATCCCCTCGCCCCACAGCGCGACGATCTTCTCCTTCATCGCCTGCGGCAGCGCCGAGGCGTTGGAGATCATCGACTTCAGTCCGGTCTTGCGGTTGGCCTGCAGGAACGCGGGGTCCAGCTCGAACATCGCGTGGAACTGCGTCGGCACCAGGAAGACTCCGGTGAATCGACCGCTGCCGAGCTTCGACACCACCACCGCAGGATCGAACTTCGGCAGCAGCTCGCAGGTGCCGCCGAAGAACAGCGGCGCGAGCGCAAAGGCGGCACCGGCGCCGTGCGCCAGCGGCGCGATGGCGAGGAAGCTGTCGTCGGGCCCGAAGCAGTCGTACTCCGAGGCCATGGCCGCGAACGCCAGCGCCCGCGAGCGGTGCGACAGGAGCACGCCCTTCGGGCGCCCGGTGGTGCCGGAAGTGTAGGGAATGCAGAAGACATCCCACTCCCCGGCACGGCTCGGCCACACGGGCTGCGCGTCCGCGATCAGCTGCTCGTACGCCGCGCCGAACCACACGACGTGCTGCACCATGGGCAGCCGCGCCTGCTCGACCTGGGGTCGGCAGCTCTCGTGCGCGAACAGCACCCTGGCGCAGGCATCCGTGCAGATGTCGCCAAGCTCCGCGGCGTTCAACCGGTGGCTCAGCGTCGCGCAGGCGATGCCGGCCTCGGAAAGACCCGCGAGCACCTCGAGGTATTCACTGGAGTTCGGCCCGACGATTGCCACGTGATCACCGTGGACGAGCCCGAGGCGGTGGTAGGCGGCGTGCGCGAGGCGTGACATGCGGTCCACGAGCGTGGCGTAGGTATGGCGCCGCTCACCGTCGACGAGCGCGAGCTTCGAGGGATCGCGCGCGGCAGCCGCGAGGATCGCGGTCCCGATCGTCAGGGGCCGGTACGTGACGGGCACGAGCACGGGCATGTCGGGCATCTTCGAACGACTCCGATATGTATTCAGTTGCGGGGCGCCGCGGATGCACGGGCCACGCGACCCAGCCATGCACGCAGCTCTTCTTCGATGAATGCGCGTTTCGAGCGCATGCGGGTCGCCGGCCCTCCCACCGAGACGACGAGCGTGCGGGGCGCGACGCCCTCGGGCAGCGGCGCCGACACCGCCGCGACGTCAGGGACCACGGCGCTCTCGGCGAACGCCAAGCCACCGTTGTCGCGAGCACGACGGACGGCGGCCATCACGGAGCGCAGCGATGCCCGCGGCGGATCGCCGCCCCCCTCCGAGCGACGGTACATCGAGCGAATCGTCGGATCGGCGAGGGTCGTGAGGTAGGCCGTGCCGATGGCCGTGCCCCACAGCGCCAGGCGGACGCCAACGCGGATCACGAGGCGGATGCCCACGTCCGGACCGATGACATGCGCGACCTCCAGCCCCAGGTCGGCCGGCGTGCTGAGGCTCACGGTCTCGCCGGTGGCAGCCTGGAGCTCCTGGGCCGCATCGAGCAGCGAGCGCGGCAACAACCTTCCCTCGAGCACCCAAGCGCCCAGCGTGGAGAACTTCGCCGTGGGCAAGTAGGTTGCCGCCCGCCGGTCGTGCGCCAGCCAGCCGAGCTGCACAAGCGCCTTCAGCAGGGCCGCCACGCTCGAGCGCGGCGCGTCGAGATCCGCGCAGATCGCGGCGCTGGACAGCGGCCGGCGCTCCCGCGCGAACAGCTCGAGCAGCGCGGAAAGCCTCTGCAGTGACAGCGTCAGGTCTGGCATGTGTCGAACCATAGTCCAGATATATGGATTTCAAATACCGATATACGGATTTCTTGACTTGCCTCGGGGACGATGGAATCTTGATCCGAGGACGGCCCTCACTACAAGGGGATATTGCTCATGCGTGGATCACTGGTTAATTCCGCGGTTCGGCTTGCGATCGTCGGCAGCTCGCTCTATGCGACCGCGCCCGCTCTCGCCCAGGAAGCCTCGGCGCAGCTCGAGGAAGTCACGGTCACGGCCCAGCGCCGGGAGGAGAGCCTGCAGACCGCGCCTGTCGCGATCACGGCGATCTCCCCGGAGATGCTCGAACGCCGCCAGATGACGGACACCCGCCAGATCGTCTTCAACGTGCCGAACCTGACCGGCAACAACAACGTCGGCCAGTCGACGGCCACGACGTTCTTCCTTCGCGGCGTCGGCACCACGGAGAACCTCGGTACCGCAGACACCAGCGTCGGCCTCTACGTCGATGACGTCTACATCGCGCGGCAGGCCGTGAACAACTTCTCGCTGGTCGACATCGAGCGCATCGAGGTGCTGCGCGGGCCCCAGGGCACGCTCTACGGCCGCAACTCGAACGGCGGCGCGATCAAGATCGTCACCAAGAAGCCCTCGGCCGACCCTGAGGCGACCGTCAGCGCCACCCTCGGCAACTACAACCGCTGGGAAGCGCGCTTCTCGGGCAACACCCCGATCTCCGACAACGTCTTCATCCGCGCCAACCTGCTTGCGCAGCAGGCTGACGGCTACATCCGCAACACCACTCTCGGCAAGGACGTCAACGACACGGACTACCTGGGCGCCCGCGTGGCCCTGCGGGCGCTGCCGTCCGACAGCGTCACGGTGGACCTGGCCATCGACTACAGCCGGGACAAGACGAATGGCGGTTACGCATCGGACATCTCGGGCGTCAACCGGCCCCGGACCCGCAGCCTGTATGAGGTAGTCGCCGGCCAGGAGAACAGCGGCGATGCCAAGACCCAGGGCGCCGCGCTCAACGTCGCCTGGGACCTCGGAGAGAACCTCTCGCTCACCTCCATCACTGGTTACCGCAAGACCGACCAGGAACTCGTACTCGAGTTGTCGGACCAGCCCGTCTCGCGCTACACCTTGTTCCAGGACCAGTACGCCGACCAGATCAGCCAGGAGTTCCAGCTCAATGGCTCGGTCAGCGATTCGTTGCGCTACGTGGCAGGCGTGTACTACTTCAAGGAAGACATCGACGTCGATATGACGGACGCGACGCGGGCCAATGCGACCGCGGCGCAGAGCCGCTTCAACAAGGTGTTCAACGCCGACATCGAGAGCTACGCCGCCTTCGGGCAGCTCGAGTATACCGTCGGCGATTTCACCTTCGTCGCCGGCGGCCGCTACACCCGCGAGGAGCGGCTCCTCGACGTGCGCCAGGTCAGCACCATTCCGGGTCCGCTCTTCAACTTCGGCCCGGCCGACCTCGCGGCGCGCGCCGCGCTTGGCCAGAACATCGACCTGGATCGCACGTTCAGCAAGACCACGCCGAAGGTGGGCGTGAACTGGGCGATCAGCGACGATCTCTTCGGCTATCTCTCCTACACCAAGGGCTTCCGCTCGGGTGGCTGGACCGGCCGTGCGCTGCGTGTGGACCAGTACGTCAACGTCGATCCCGAGGACGTCGAGTCCTGGGAACTCGGCCTGAAGGCCACGCTGGCCGACGGCCGCGTACGCTGGAACAACACCGTGTTCTCGATGGACTACACGGATCTGTTCAACTCGCTGCAGATCGCGGGCGTGTTCCTCGTCCAGACGGCCGACGCACGAATCCAGGGCCTCGAGTCCGAGTTCACCTGGCGCGTCTCGCCCAACCTCGACGTGTTCGCGAACATCGGTTACCTCGACCCGAAGTACACCGGGACGCGGCCGGCGAACCTGGCAGCCAACCTCCAGCGCAGCCCGGAACTGCAGACCAAGGTCGGATTCTCGGTCGACTACCCGATGGGCAATGGCTCGCTGCTGCTGAACGGCGACTGGTTCCACACCGATGAGTACCTCATCAGCCCAGCCAACCTGGCGGTGACGGCGCCACTGCTGCCGGTGGACTCGACCCGCACCGGCCCGTACTCGATCGTCAATGCGTCGGTGGGCTACAGCTGGAACGACGGCAAGTTCAATGTCACCGCGGCTTGCACCAACTGCCTCGACGAGGAGTACTCCACGGCGGGCCAGTTCATCGGCACGTTCTCGGCGGTCTACGCGGGCCTGCCCCGCTTCTACCGCCTGACGGCCACGCTCAAGCTCTGACCTTGCCCGCGGCGGATGCGGGTCACGCGGCCCGCATCCGCCCGCTTCTCCTACCGCGCGCCCCGACATGCTGACCAGTCGATACGCGAGCCGGGGCCGCATCCGGCGGGGCCTCCTGCCCCACGCGCTCGGCGCCCTGCATTTCCGCTGGGGCGGCGAGGGCGAGCCGATCGCGGCGATGCACGAATCGCCGCGTTCCTCGCTTTCGATGCTGCCGCTGATCGACGGCCTGTCCGACCGTCGTTCGATCATCGCCTTCGATACCCCGGGCTATGGGCACTCCGACCCGCTGCCCCTCGACGTCCCCGAGGGCCCGGATTTCGCCGCGGCATTTGCCGACGCGCTCGACGCGCTGGGCCTCGCCAGCGTGCCTGTGTACGCCACCCACACCGGCGCCGCACTCGCGGTGCACCTAGCCCTCGCACAGCCCGGCCGAGTGCCGTCGCTGCTGCTCGACGGCTTTGCCGCCTTCACGCCGCCCGAGCGCAAGGACTTCATCGAGTGCTACCTCGCGCCGTTTGAACCGGCCTGGGACGGCTCGCACCTGGCGCAGCTCTGGTCGCGCTGCAAGGACCTCTACACATGGTTCCCCTACAACCATCGGGAACCCGCCACTCGGCTACGGTTCGACCCTCCACCCGTCGACAAGCTGCACGCCACCGTGCTGGGCTTCCTGATGGCCGGCCCGGGCTACGTGAAGGGCTACCGCTGCGCCGCCGCGCTCGATCCAGAGGCCGCCGTTGCCGCGCTGCGCGTGCCCACGACGATCACCGCACGGCCGGATGACCTGATCCACTTCCACCTCGACCGCGTCACCCCCACGCCCCGGGTGCGCGTGCGGCGCATCGGACCCTCGATCGAGGAATGGCTCGGCGTGATCGCGCAGTCGCTGCCCGGTGCAGGCGCATCGCCACGGCTCGGGGATTTCACGCGCGCCCGCAGCGCCGGCGGCTGGGACCGCGTGCTTGTCGAACTCGGCGAGGGCTACCTGCACGCCCTCGATCGCGGCACCGGCGACGAGGCCGACGTCGTGCTGGCCGATCTGCCGGACTCCGCCCTGCGGGTGGCCCAGTCGCTCGGCCCCGCAACGCGGCGCACGATCGTCATCGACCCACCGGGCTGCGGTGCATCCGACCCGGCAGACCCCGGTTCCGGCGCACCGGTCGACGCCGCGGTGGCCGCCCTCCGTGCCGGGCTGGACGCACTGGGCGTTCGACGCCTCCGGTTGCTAGGCGAAGGCCTTGGCGGCGTGCTTGCCGCGAGACTCGCGGCCGCCGATCCGCGCGCGACGTCGGTCACCTGCCACGCGCTGCCACGCTGGGCGCGCGGCACGGCGCCGGTGCCCGCGCATCCCGTCGTGCCGCTGCCCGTGCATGACACGGAGGGCGCGGCACTGTTCACCAGCTGGTACCGCCTGCGCGACCGCTTCCTCTACGACGACGCCGGTGCGCCGCGGCCCACGCAACGCACGGCGCGCCCCGAGGCGCCCGCCGCCGCGGAGATCCACGCCCGCCACGCCGCGCTGTGGATCGCGCCCGAGTCAGCCACGCTGGCGGCCAGCCTGCAGGAACACGTGCGCGTAAACCCACTGTGGCACGGCAGCGCGCACATCGCCGACACCGAGCTCTCCCGCTCTTTCGACTAATCGCCCGGAGGACACCATGGCCGGCTACATCGACATCGTCTGCAACCTCTACGACCCGGAGGCCGTCCGCAAGGGGCAAAGCGGCATCGACCTGAACTTCAAGAAGCAGGTCCGCATGGACCCGAAGCTGTGGAACGGGATCACCGTCTCGGACTACCTGCGCAAGATGGACCGGGCCGGCATCGAGCGCTCGCTGCTGATCGCGGTGCGGGCCGGCGACCTGCGCGTGAAGCTGTCGTTCGAGCTGCCCTACGAGCGCGTGGCCAAGGTCTGCGCGAAGTACCCAGACCGCTTCAGCGGCCTTGCGGGCGTCGACCCGACGCGCGGCATCCAGCAGCTCAAGGACCTGGACTACGCCGTCAACGAGCTGGGCTTCGTCGGCGCGCACTACTACCCGCACTGGTTCGGGCTGCCGCCCGACCACGCCAGGACCTACCCGATCTACGCGCGCTGCGAGGAACTCGGCATCCCGATCATGATGCAGATCGGGCACAACCTCGTGTACTCGAAGGAACGCCGTCTGCCCAGCGTCGGCAAGCCGATCTGCCTCGACCAGGTGGCGATCGACTTCCCGACGCTAAAGCTGCTCGGCATCCACATCGGCGTACCCTGGACCGACGAGGCCATCTCGATGGCCTGGAAGCACGACAACATCTACCTGGCCGGCGACGCCTACGCGCCCAAGCACTGGCCCAAGGCCTTCGTGCATTACGCCAACACCTACGGCAGCCACAAGGTGCTGTTCGGCACCGACTGGCCGGTGATCGACCCGGAGCGCGCGGTCGAGGAAGTGAAGGCGCTGAACCTGCGACCCGAGTCGCACGCGAAGCTGATGCGCGAGAACGCGATCGCGGTCTTCGACCGGTTGCCCGAGGCCCGCAAGGCCGCCGCGAGCGCCGCATCGGCGGCCAAGCGCGCCGCGCGCGGTTCGAGCAAGTGAGCACCCCGGCGCGGCCGGCCGAGGATCCGGCACCGGCCGCGCCGGTGGCCACCGCAGCGGTGGCCACCCCACCGTGGCCGAGCGCGGGCTCGGCCTGGTACGCGGTGTTCGTGCTGACGGTCGTCTACATCCTCGCGTTCATCGACCGCACCATCCTCAGCCTGCTGGTCGGCCCGATCCGCGCCGACCTCGGTCTCAGCGACACGCAGATCTCGCTGCTGCACGGCTTCGCGTTCGCGATCTTCTACACCACGCTCGGCATCCCGATCGCGCTGCTTGCCGACCGGCTGAACCGCCGGAACATCATCGCGATCGGGCTCGCGTTCTGGAGCCTCGCCACGGCAGCCTGCGGGCTTGCGCGCACTTTCGGCCAGCTGTTCCTCGCGCGTGTCGGCGTGGGCGTCGGCGAAGCGGCGCTCTCGCCCTCTGCGTACTCGATGATCGCCGACTACTTCCCGCCGCACCGGCTCAGCCGCGCCGTGGCCGTCTACACAGTAGGCGCGTTCGCGGGCGCGGGCCTCGCCTTCCTGATCGGCGGCGCCGTGGTCGGCAGCGTGGCCTCGGCCGGCACGGTGACCTGGCCCATCGTCGGCGAACTCAAGCCCTGGCAGCTCGTGTTCATCGCCGTGGGGCTGCCCGGCGTGCCGATGGCGCTGTGGATGCTCACCATCCGCGAGCCTGTCCGCCGCAAGGCCCCTGACACCGGTACGCTGCGCGCCGCGCTCGCCGAGAGCCTGCGCTACATGCGCACGCACTGGCAGGTCTATGGCTCGCATTTCCTCGGGTTCTCGCTGATCGCATTGATGTTCAACGCCGCGACGACCTGGCTGCCCGCCTACCTGATCCGCGTCCACGGCCTCACCCCGGCGGGCTCGGGCCTGTGGCTGGGATCGATCCTGCTGGTCGCAGGCGTTGCGGGGGTGCTCACGGGCGGCTGGCTCGGCGATCGCCTCGTCGCGGCCGGGCGCAGCGACGGCACCATGCGCGTCGGGGTCTATTCCGCGGTCGGCGCGCTGCCATTCGCGGCCTCGGCAACGCTGGTGCCCTCGCTGCCGCTGTCGCTGGCGCTGACCGCGGGCCTGCTGTTCACCACCACCCTGCCATATGGCGCCGCGGCCGCCGCCCTGCAGGTGGTCACGCCAGGCCGGATGCGCGCCACGGCGTCGGCGATCTACCTCTGCCTGCTGAACCTCGCCGGCATCGGCCTCGGTTCGGTGCTGGTCGCCCTGGCGACCGACTGGCTGTTCGGCGATGACCTCGCCGTCGGCAAGTCGCTGGCTCTGGTCGGCACCGTCTGCGCCCCGATCGCGGCCGCGGTGATCCTCTGGGGTCTTCCGCACTTCCGCAGGACCGTGGAGACTCAGAGGGAAGCCGCCGCCAGCGCCCCGTGAACGCCCAACCCGTCACGCTCGACGACAAGTACCGCCAGCCCGAGGGTGAGATCTACCTCTCGGGCATGCAGGCGCTGGTGCGCCTGCTGCTCGAGCAGTCGCGCAGCGACCGCGCGCGCGGCCACGCGACGGGCGGGTTCGTCAGCGGCTATCGCGGCTCGCCGATCGGCGGGCTCGACCGCGAGCTGTGGCGTGCCAAGGCCCTGCTCGACGAGCACAACGTGCGCTTCGTGCCGGGGCTCAACGAGGAGCTGGCCGCAACCGCCTGCTGGGGCACGCAGCAGGTGCCGTTGTTCCCGCAGCCGCAGGTGCAGGGCGTGTTCTCGCTCTGGTACGCGAAGAACCCCGGCGTCGATCGCGCCATGGACGCGATCAAGCACGGCTCGCACGCCGGCACCTCGCCGCTCGGCGGCGTGCTGGTGGCGGCGGGCGACGACCACCTCGCCAAGTCCTCTGCCTTCGGGCACCAGTCCGAATACGAATTCGTCGACTGCCTGATGCCGGTGCTCGCGCCGGAAAACATCGCGGAGATCATCCAGCTCGGGCTCGCGGGCTGGGCGCTCTCGCGCTACTGCGGCAGCTGGGTGGGCCTGAAGCTAGCCGGCTCGATCTGCGAGGGCTCGGCCACGATCGAGGTGGCCCCGCCCCGCGATTGGCCTGTGCCGTCGTTCGCGTTCCCGCCCGACGGCCCGCACCTGCGCTGGCCCGACGACGCGGGCGCGATGGAGTACCGGGCGAAGGCCTTGCGCCTGCCCGCCGCCCAGGCCTTCGTGCGTGCGGCCGGGCTCGATCGCCGCTACGGCGCGCAGGGCAGCGCGCGACTCGGCATCGTCGCGCCCGGGCGCGCGCACGCGCAGCTGCGACAATCGCTGCTCGAGCTTGGCATCGCCGGGCGCGACCTCGAGTCGCTCGGCATACGCGTCTACAAGCCGGCGATGACCTGGCCGCTCGAGCCCGAGGGCTTCCTGGAATTCGCGGCCGGCCTCGACACCTTGCTCGTGGTCGAGGACAAGCGGCCGCTGGTCGAGGACCAGGCCAAGGTGCTGCTGCACGATCGCATGCACCGCAGCGCCCCGCGCGTGATCGGCAAGCGCGACGAATCCGGCGCCGCGCTGCTGCCCGAATCCGGTGAGATTGACGCCGCCCGCCTCGCACTCGAACTCGGCCGCCGGCTGGCCATTCCCGAGTCGCGGCTCGAACCCCTGCGCGCGCGCCTCGCGCCCGCATCAGCACCCGCCACGCTGCCGCGCACGCCCTACTTCTGCTCCGGCTGCCCGCACAACACGTCGACGCGCGCGCCCGAGGGCAGCACGGTGGTCGGCGGCATCGGCTGCCACACCCTCGCCATGTTCATGGACCGCGGCATGCTCACCTTCACCCACATGGGAGGCGAGGGCGCGTCGTGGATCGGAATCGCGCCCTTCAGTGGCCTGCCGCACGTGTTCCAGAACATGGGCGACGGCACCTACCAGCACTCCGGCGTGCTCGGGATCCGTGCCGCCGTCGCGGCCAACGTCAACGTGACCTTCAAGATCCTCTACAACGACGCGGTGGCCATGACCGGCGGCCAGCCCGTCGAGGGCCTGCCGAGCGTGCCGCGGCTCACGCGGCAACTCGCCGCCGAAGGCGTCGCTCGCATCGCGGTGGTCACCGACGACCCCGGCAAGTACGACGACTCGTCCACCGCGCGCGACCCGTTCGCCGAGGGCGTGAGCATCTCGCACCGCGACGACCTGGACCACGTTCAGCGCGAACTGGCGATGCTGCCCGGCGTCACCGCGCTCGTCTACGACCAGACCTGCGCGGCCGAGAAGCGCCGGCGACGCAAGGTCGGACAGTTCCCCGATCCGCCGAAGCGCCTGTTCATCAACCCGCGCGTCTGCGAAGGCTGCGGCGACTGCGGCGTGCAGTCGAACTGCGTGTCGATCCTGCCGCTCGAGACCGAGTTCGGGCGCAAGCGCCAGATCGACCAGGCGTCCTGCAACAAGGACTATTCCTGCGCGCGCGGCTTCTGCCCGAGCTTCGTCACCGTGGAGGGCGGCACGCTGCGCCGACCGGCACCGCGCGATCCCGGCCCCCTGCCGGAGCCGCCTGCACGCGGCGTGGACCCCTCTGGCGCCGCGACGCGCCTGCTGATCGCCGGCATTGGCGGCACGGGCGTCGTCACGGTCTCGGCGATCCTCGGCATGGCCGCGCGCCTCGACGGCCTCGAGGCCACGGTCAACGACGTGACCGGGATGGCGCAGAAGGGTGGGCCAGTGCTCGGCCACGTGCAGATCGCCGACGACCTGGCGAACATCGGCAGCGACCGCGTGCCGCCCGGCGCCACCGACGTGCTGCTCGCGCTCGACCTGGTGGTGGCGAACATGCCCGACGCCGCCTCGCGGCTCGGTCCCCGCACCGTCGCCATCGCCAACCTCGACGTCGCGCCCACCGGCGCATTCACCCGCAACGTCGACGCGCTGCCCGACGCCGGCGCGCTGCTTGCGCGCCTGGGTCCACGCGTCGCCGGAGTCGAGACGCTGCACGCCACGCAGGCCGCGGGCGCCGCCGCCGGTGACCCGGTCGCCGCGGGCCTGCTGATGCTCGGCTATGCGCTGCAGCGCGGCCTCGTGCCGCTGCGCCGTGAATCGATCGAGCAGGCCATCCGCCTCAACAAGGTCGCCGTCGATCGCAACCTCGCGGCGTTCGGCTGGGGGCGCCGCCTCGCGGCGGAACCCGGCGCCGCCTCGCAACTCGGGGTCGACCACGCCGGCGCGACGACCCTCGACGACTTCATTGCGCGGCGCGTTGCGGACCTCACCGACTACCAGGACGCCACCTACGCATCGCGCTACCGCAGGCTCGTCGAGCGGGTGCGCGAGGCCGAGGCGCGCGTCATGCCGGGCGGGAGTGCGCTGACGCGCGCCGTGGCCGAGCAGGCCTACCGGCTGATGGCCTACAAGGACGAATACGAGGTCGCTCGCCTCTACGCCGATCCCGCCTTCACCGCCCAGCTGAGGGGCACGTTCGACGGCGACTACCGCCTTCGACTGAACCTCGCGCCGCCGCTGTTCGCGCGCCGCGATCCGCACACCGGCCTGCCGCGCAAGCGCGAGTACGGCCCGTGGATGCTGCCCGTGCTGCGCGGGCTGGCGCGCCTGCGGCGCCTGCGCGGCACGCCCTTGGATCCCTTCGGCTACACGGCGGAGCGGCGCGGCGAGCGCCAGCTGGTCGCGGACTACTTCGCGCTCGTCGAGCAGTTGCTCGCCCGGCTCGACGCGGAGCAGCACACGCTCGCGGTCGAGCTCGCCAGCTGGCCGCGGACGGTGCGCGGCTTCGGCCACGTGAAGGCGAGATCGCTCGCATCGGCGCTCACCCGGCGCGACGCGCTTCTGGCAAAGTGGCAGGCCTGATGGAACACCCGATCGACGGGCTATCGGAAACCGAGGCCTACACCCTCTTCTCGCAGATCGTGATCCCGCGCCCGGTGGCCTGGGTGCTCACGGACAACGGCGTGGCGGGAGCGGCAACCGCCACCGACGCGCGCTGGAACCTCGCGCCGTTCTCCTACTTCAACGCCGTCTCGAGCGCACCACCGATGGTGATGTTCTCGATCGGCAACGGCATGGCCGGCAAGCAGAAGGACACCCATCGCAACCTCACGCGCACGCCCGAGTGCGTGGTCCACATCGCTTCGGTCGCGCAGGCGCAGGCGCTGCAGGACACGGCCGAGGAGCTGCCACCCGGCCAGAGCGAGGCCACGACCTACGGCATCGCGCTGGCCGACTGGGACTGGCCGCTGCCCCGCGTGGCCGAATCGCCGATTGCACTCGGTTGCGTCGCCACGCAGTTCACGCAGGTGGGCCGCACGGAGCAGATCCTCGTGTTCGCCGAGATCCGCAAGCTCTGGCTGCGGCCCGACGTCGCGTCGGTCGACGCGAAGGGCAAGCTGCGCATCGACGTCGCCGCCGTCGACCCGCTGGCGCGGGTCGGTCGGGGTGCATACGCGGGCCTGACGCCGGTGTTCTGGCCTACTCCGCGCTGAGCGCGGCCCCCCGCACTCGCTGCCAGGTCAAGCGCCGCCCCAGCCGCGCGAGCGCTGCACGGCGCGCGACCACTCGTGCATCCGGGACTGCGCCTCGTCACGCCGCATGGCCGGCTCGAAACGCCGGTCGACCCGCCACTGCGCCGCGAGTTCCTCGCCCGACTGCCAGAAGCCGACCCCCAGGCCGGCCAGGTAGGCGGCGCCGAGCGACGTCGTCTCCACCACGCGCGGCCGCACGACTGGCACGCCGAGCAGGTCGGCCTGGAACTGCATCAGGAAGTCGTTGCGGGATGCGCCACCGTCGACCCGCAGCTCGCGCAGCGGCGCGCCGGCGTCGGCCTGCATGGCCTGCAGCAGTTCGGCGCTCTGGAACGCGATCGACTCGAGGGCCGCCCGCGCCAGGTGGCCGCGCTCGGTGCCCCGGGTGAGCCCGACGATCGTGCCGCGCGCGTAAGGATCCCAATGCGGGCTGCCGAGGCCGGTGAAGGCGGGCACGACATAGACGCCGCCGTGATCCGCCACGCTGCACGCGAGCGCCTCCACGTCGGCCGAGTCGCGGATCAGCCCCAGCCCGTCGCGCAGCCATTGCACCACCGCGCCGCCGACGAACACGC
>CAZPAJ010000004.1:102421-183049 GCA_964584625.1 uncultured Acidibacter sp. | reverse complement strand
CGCGTACATCTCGCGCTGCGCGGCCTGGAAGCCCTCGCTCATGACCTTGGCGTAGCCGCCCCCGCCCGAGCCCTCCTCTTCGTAGTCGACCTTGACGAACTCGCCACCGAGCGAGACCACCTGATCGGCCACTTCGGCGCGGGTGTCGTTCGCGCGCACGATCGCACCGAGGTTGGCCGCCGCGCCAATGGCGGCGAGGCCGGCCACGCCGGCGCCCGCAATGAAGACCTTGGCCGGGGGGATCTTGCCCGCCGCCGTGACCTGCCCGTTGAAGGGGCGGCCGAAGGCGTGCGCCGCCTCGATGACGGCGCGATAGCCACTGACGCCGGCGGTCGAGGTCAGCGCGTCCATCTTCTGCGCGCGCGACAACTGCCGCGGCAGGCAGTCGATGGCAAGGACCGTGGCCTGCTTCGCCACGAGCTGCTGCATCAGCTCCGGGTTCTGCGCCGGCCAGATGAAGCCGATCAGGGTGCCGCCGGGCTTCAGCTGGTCGACCTCGCCCGCGGTGGGCGGGCGCACCTTCATGACGACGTCGGAGGCGGCGAAGAGCTCGGCGGCACTGCCGACGACCCGCGCGCCCGCGGCGGCATAAGCATCGTCTGCGAAGTTCGCGGCCGCGCCCGCGCCCGACTCCACGGCCACCGAGAAGCCAAGCTTCGCGAGCTTCTCGACCACCTCGGGCACGGTGGCCACGCGCTTCTCGCCGGCAAAGCTTTCCCGGGGTACTCCGATCATCAGGGACATGGTCACCTCGTCGATGCGTCGGTCAGGCAAGGGCGCCTGCAGCCCCCCGGCAGCGGCGCGAAACGGCGAATACTACCCTAAAGGCCCTCCTCGGCTAGACTCAGGCAGTCATGGACGCCGATGTCATCGTCCTCGGCCTTGGCGCCTTCGGCAGCGCCGCGGCCGCGCACTGCGCCCGCCTTGGGGCCCGGACCCTTGGCATCGACGCGTTCGAGCCTCCTCACGCCATGGGTTCCAGCCACGGCGGAAGCCGCATTACGCGACTGGCCATTGGCGAGGGCGACGCCTATGTGCCGCTCGTGCGCCGCTCCCACGAGTTGTGGGCCGAGCTCGCCGCGCGCACCGGGCTCGCCCTGCACGTGACCACCGGCGGACTGATCATGGGTCCCGGCGACGGCCGCAGCGAGACCCATGGTCGCCGGGACTTCGTCGGCTCGACCATCGCGGTGGCGCGCCGTCACGGGATCGAGCACGAGGTCCTGGACTGCGTCGCAATAGCCGCGCGGTTCCCGCAGCTGCGGCTGCGCGGCGACGAGGTCGGCTACTACGAGCCGGAGGCCGGCTACCTCGTGCCTGAATCCTGCGTGGCCGCGCAGGTCAGCGTGGCCCGCGAGCACGGTGCGACGCTGCTGACGGGCACGCCGGCCACCGACCTCGAGATCGATGCCGGCGGCGTCCGCCTGCGCTGCGGAGGGCGCCGACTGCGCGCCCCCCGCGCGGTGATCACGGCGGGAGCCTGGATTCCCGCGCTGCTTGGCGGCCGCTACGCCGCCGAACTCCGCGTTTACCGGCAGGTCGCGCACTGGTTCGAGCCCGAGGACCCCCAAGCGTGGCAACCGGGGCACTTTCCCGTGTTCATCTGGGCGCACGGAGACGGGCCGGAGGACGGCTTCTATGGTTTCCCGGCGTTGCCGGAGGCGACCGGGCAACCGGCGGTCAAGCTCGCCGGCGAGCAGTTCAACACGCCGACGACGCCGGAGTCGGTCGACCGCAAGGTCGATGGGGCCGAGCGCGCGCGCTTCTTCGCGAGACACCTGCGCGGGCGGATCATCGGCCTGCGTGAGCACGGCCTGCGCTCGGAGGCCTGCCTCTACACGCTCGCGCCGCGCTCCGATTTCGTGGTCCGCCCTCACGACGCCAATCCGGATGTCGTCGTCGTCTCGGCATGCTCGGGCCACGGCTTCAAGCACTCGGCGGCGGTGGGCGAGTCGGTCGCGCAGTCGCTGCTGGGCGCCCGCGCGCACTGCGACCTGTCGCCGTTTCGCTGACCCAGGGGCATGCCGATGAGCGACGACGGGCGCACCCACTACCGCAGCTGCCACCTATGCGAGGCGATGTGCGGCGTGGCGATCACCGTCCGCGACGGCTCGATCGTGTCGATCCGCGGCGACCACGAGGATCCCTTCAGCCGCGGCCACGTCTGCGCGAAGGCACTCGCACTGAAGGACGTCCACGAGGACCCGGACCGGCTGCGCCAGCCGCTACGGCGCACGACCACCGGCTGGCAGACCGTGCCCTGGGACGAGGCGCTGGACGAGGCCGCCGCGCGCCTCGTCGACGTGCAGCGCCGCGCCGGGCGCGACGCTGTGGCCACCTACTTCGGCAACCCGCAGGTGCACGGCTACGGCGCGCTGCTCGGCGGCGCGAGGCTGGTGCGCGCGCTGCGCTCGCGCAACCGCTATTCCGCAACCTCCGTGGACCAGCTGCCGCACCACTTCGCGGCGCTGTTGATGTTCGGCCACCCGCTGCTGCTGCCGATCCCGGACCTCGACCGCACGGCCTTTCTTCTGGTTGTCGGCGGCAACCCCGTGGTCTCCAACGGCAGCCTGATGACCGCACCGGACGTCGCGGCGCGCCTCAAGGCGTTGCGCGCGCGCGGCGGGCGGCTCGTCGTCATCGACCCGCGCCGCACCGAGACCGCGGAACTCTCCGATACGCATCACTTCATCCGCCCGGGCAGCGACGCGCTGCTGCTGCTGGCGATGCTGCAGGTGATCTTCGCCGAGCAGCTGGACCGGCCAGGCCGCCTGGCGTCATTCATGGACGGCGTGGACACACTCCGCGAGGCCTGCGCGGCCTACCCTCCCGAGCGCGTGGCGGCGGCAACGGGCATCGACGCCGGGGCGATCCGCGGGCTCGCACGCGATTTCGCCGGCAGCGAATCCGCCGTGGCCTACGGCCGGATGGGCGCCTCGACCCAGGCTTTCGGCGCGCTCGTGCAGTGGCTGCTCCAGGCACTCAACGTCGTCACCGGCAACCTCGACAGGGCGGGCGGCGCGATGTTCACGCGCCCGGCGTTCGATCTGGTCGCCTCGGGCGGCGGCTTCGGGCACGGCGGATTCGACCGGCGCCGCACGCGCGTCCGCGGACTGCCCGAGTTCGGCGGGGAGTTCCCGGTTGCGGCGCTGGCGGAGGAGATCCTGACCCCAGGCGACGGCCAGATCCGCGCGCTGGTGACGGCGGCGGGCAATCCGGTGCTGTCTACACCCAACGGCAGACGGCTCGACGCCGCGCTCGCCGGCCTCGAGTTCATGGTGTCGATCGACTTCTACCTCAACGAGACCACGCGCCACGCCCACCTGATCCTGCCGCCGACCTTTGCGCTCGAGCGCGACCACTACGACCTGGTGTTCAACGCGCTGGCGATCCGCAACGTAGCGAAGTACTCGCCGCCGGTGTTCCCGCGCGCGCCTGAGGCCCGCCACGACGAGGAGATCCTGGCCGGCCTGGTCGAGCGCATCGAGGCCCGTGATCGATCGCGCCGGCCCTCGCTACCGGCGCGACTCGCGGCACGCACGCTGACGGCGCGCCGTGCGCTCGCGCTTGGCCTGCGCTTCGGCCCGCACGGCGCCCGATGGAATCCTTTCGGGCGCGGCCTCACGCTCGGTCGACTGGCGAACGCGCCACACGGCGTGGACCTCGGCGCTCTCGAGCCCTGCCTGCCGAGTCGCCTGCGCACGCCGGGCGGGCGGATCCAGCTCGCTCCGGCACCCCTGCTCGCCGACCTCGCGCGGCTGGAGGCGACCCTGCCCGGCACCGCGGCACCCGCAGCGCCTCCAGGCGAATACCTGCTGCTGATCGGCCGGCGCGACCCGCGCAGCCACAACAGCTGGCTCCACAACAGCCGCCGGCTCGTGAAAGGCCCCCTGCGCTGCACCCTGCGCATGCATCCGGCGGACGCCGCCGCACGGGAACTGCGCGACGGGGCGATCGCCGAGCTGCGCTCGCGCACCGGGACACTCCAGGCACCGGTGGAGCTGACGGACGAACTGATGCCCGGGGTCGTGAGCCTGCCCCACGGCTGGGGTCACGACCGCGAGGGCACGGGCCTGCGGGTGGCCGCGCAGCGCCCCGGCGTGAGTGCCAACGACCTCACGGACGAACGGTGGATCGACGCCTTGTGCGGGAATGCCGCGCTCAACGGCATTCCGGTGACGGTGCGTGCCGCACCACACCCAACCTCCGATCTGGCGCCGGACCCTGGCCGGCGGGTGAGCCGGGTGCGGCTCAGGGGTCCTTGCGGAAAACGAGAGTCTCCCGCGAACCCGGGCCACGCAGGCCGACGTGCCGCACCTTGATGACCATCCGGCTGTCGCTGACCATCGTGCGGCGGTAGGTCGACACCGCCTTGCCGCCCGCCTTGAGGGTGGCGGCCACGTCACCGTCGTCGCGCATCTCGATGGCGAGCGCATCGGCGAAGCCCAGCCCCTCGACCGGATACTCACGGCCGTCGAGGCGCGCACGGAAATTGAAGCTCGAGGAAAACCGCAGCTCGTCGCCCTCGAGTCTCAGGGCGCCCTCCTCGCCGCGGGGCGCGATGCCGGTGGCCGCCAGCACGAGCTTGATGACCTCGGGATTGCCGCCGACGCACTGGCCGCAGGGGGCGGGGTTGTCGAGCAGCGACGAGTCGGCGACATCGAGGGTCCAGCCGTCGGGGCCCGCAGCGCCAGCCCGCAGCGCCACACCCGCCATCAGCACGGCCCATGCCAGCGTCAACATACCTCTTGCGCGCATAGCCCCTCCCGTCGCATTCGGCATTGATGATGCGTGTCAACCTACGCCTGCCAGACCTGCTGTCAACAGTTTGTAACAATTCTGTGATAAGCGCCGGGGCCGCCCTCTCGGAGTTGGCCGCAGAGCGGACCCCGTCGGGCGCAAGCCCGGACTAGGATTGCGCTCTCCCGACAGCCCGTCGGATCCAGTCGAAACAGGGGGAACGACCATGATTCTGCTCACCGGCATCACCGGCAACATCGGCGGCGCCACGGCGCGCGCGCTGCTCGCGAAAGGCGTGCGGTTCCGCGCGCTGGTGCGCGACCTCGACAAGGCGGCCGCGTGGGCGGAAAAAGGCGTCGAGCTCGCGAAGGGCGATCTCGAGGACCCCGAGTCGGTGCGCCGCGCGCTCGCCGGGATCGACCGCGCGCTGCTGGTGCTGCCGAACGGCGAGTTCCAGGAGCGGCTCGAGCTCTCGTTCATCCGCACCGCGAAGGAAGCCGGGCTGCCCTGGATCATCAAGCTGTCGTCGCCTGAGGCCGTGCGCGGCACCACCAGCCCGATCCCGCTGGCGCACATCGCGGCCGAGGACGCCATCATGGCCTCGGGCATGAACTGGACCTTCGTGCGCCCGAGCTTCTACATGCAGAACTTCCGCGGCTCCGTGAAGGCAGCCCGGGCTACCGGCAAGCTGTCGATGCCGATGGGCAACGGCACGATCGCCGTCACCGACAACGAGGACTCGGGCGAGTTCGTGGCGCACATCATGACCGACCCCAACCCCGCGCAGCATTACGGCCAGTGCTACGACATCACGGGCCCCGACCCGGTGCTGACCTTCCACGACGTGGCGCGGATCATCGGCGAGGTGATCGGCCAACCCGTCGTCTACAACGACTGCGACCCGAAGGCCTTCCAGGAGGCCATCCGGCCGTTCCACCGCAACCAGTGGCACTCCGATGCGGTGGCGCGCCTGTTCGCCGAGATCGCCGATGGCCGCACCCCCGGCCACAAGACCGACACCTTCCAGAAGATCATGGGGCGGCCGGGCCGCACGCTGAAGGAGTACCTAGCGACGCTGGCCTGACCCGGGATCCGCCCCGGCCGGATCGGTACCCGCTGGGGTGCCCATTATCCGGTTCAGCTCGATGAAGTTGCCGTCGGCGTCCCACACCGCGCTGAACATCACGGGGATGGTGCTGCCTCTCGCGCCGGGATAGTCGATCCGGCGCGGAGGCTCCGCGATCACCACGTGGGCCGTAGAGCGGATCCGCTCGAAGCGGGCCTCGAGGTCCTGGAGGTTGAACACCAGGATCGGCTCGCCCGCCTGCGCCTTGCGAAACACCGGCGGCGGCGCTTCCGTTGCATCGAGGCGCTGCATCAGCCCCAGCACGCCAATGAAGTCGTCGTTGGCCCGAAGCAGCACGAGCCGGGTCGTTCCACCGATCACCTGGTCGTAGATGACCTTGAGGCCGAGGGCGTCGCGGTACAGGGGCAGGGACTTCTCAATGTCGCGCACGACAAGGGTCGTGCGACGGAGATCGACGGGGATGCGCTCGGACTCGGGAACCGGCGCACTGACAGCGGGCGAAAGGGGATGCGCGCACAGCAGGCCGGCGAGGATCAGTGAAGCGAGGCGTCGGCGGTCGCGCATGCGGATCCTTGTACTCCTTCCGGCCGGCCGCAAGACCACCGCCGACGGACCTGCATGAACCTCATCGTGATCCATCGGCCCTCACCGAAGGAAAAAGAAGAATATCGCCGCCTGCCGACCGCTCACGCCGTCCACACGACCGATGAGGCTGCCGCTCGCGCTGCGGACTTCGTTGCCGTCCACTCGCCCCAGCAGCGAGCCGCCGGCGCTGCGAACGTCCCTCCCGTCGAAGCGGCCCAGCAGGCTGCCACTCGCATTTCGGATGTCATCCCCGTCGAGGCGAAGGTAGAGACTGCCGCTCGCGGTTCGCACCTCGTTCCCGGCGAACCGGTAAAGCAAGGATCCGCTCGCGCTGCGGATTTCCGATCCGTCGATTCGCCCTACCAGGCTACCGTCGCGGGCTCTAAGATCCTGGGAGAACGATATCGCCGGAAAGACGCAGGCGACCATCAACGCCAAAGATGACGCCTTCACTCGAACACCCCTCATGCTGCACCGTGCGATCGCCGCCCGGGGAGTGCCGAGCGGAATAGTGGTGGCCGGGGTCGGAATCGAACCAACGACACGCGGATTTTCAATCCGCTGCTCTACCAACTGAGCTACCCGGCCAACGGGGTGGAGCACCGCGAGAATGGATGCCCCTGAACGAGCGCCGCATTAGAACCGAGGGGCGTGGCGGCGTCAAGGACGCGAGCACGGCTGGAAACAAAAAAAACCAATGAATACAGCGAATTGCCGGTGGAACAACAGGCTGTGGCTGGCACTGCTGGCCCTGATTGCCGCACCGCAGGCCCGCGCGCATGACGTCGAGTTGGCCGAACTCGCCTTCGTCCAGGCGATCGCCGGACGCACCGGCGACCTCGACACGCTGCTCCACGGGCGGTTCGCCTACCGGACCACGGAAGGCACGACGCTCGGGAAGGCCGCACTGATCGCCTACCTTCGCCGCGGCGACACCCGGGTGAGCCGCGCCAACCTGGGCGACGTCGAACGGATCGAAAGCGGTGACACCGTGGTCAGCGCCGGCGAACTCACCGTCACGGCCGCGACACCGGCCGACCCCACGGGCCGCGAGATCCGCTCGCGCTTCGTTCATGTGTGGGTGCGCGAGGGCTCCGGCGCACCCTGGCAGTTGCTGTTCCGCGAGGCGCGGATCAATCCTCCGGCAGCGAGCGCAGCATCCACGCCGCCTGCTCGTGCACCGTGAGGCGCTGCACCAGCAGGTCGGTGGTGGGCTCGTCGGCGGCAACGTGGGCGCGTCGGGCCGCGAGCTCAGCCGACCATACCGGGCGCAGGAGCCAGGCGCCACGTGCCCGAGCGAGCGGATGCGCTCGGCGATCGGGCCGACGCGCGGATTTTCAGTCCGCTGCTCTACCCACTGAGCAACCCGGCCAGCGGGTTTGGCCGGCACGAACGCCGGGCATAACGAGACAACATTCAGAACCTAGGGCATGCGCGACGCCCGGGATAGCCTGGCGAGAAAACAAAAAATCTCAATAATTACAGATAATTACTCGTTCATGACGGGCGTCGGACCTGTAGCGCCGCAGCGGTTCTTTCGACCGGCGGTGCCTGCCGAGGCCGCACCCGCGCCCCCCACGACGCCACCAGCAGCAGCAGGATGCCCACCGCCGCGAGCGCAACACCCCCGTGAAATCCTGCGGGCACGTACCGCAACTCAAGCGTCCCTGCGACACCCGGTGGCAGCCTCAAGGACACGAGGAAACCCCGGAACGCCTCGACGGGAACCGGTACGCCGTTCAGCGTCGCCCGATATCCCGGCCACCACAGGCGTGCGAATACCAGCTGGCCGCCCGGGGAATCGGGTGCCGCCATGAGCTCGATCCGCTCGCGGGTCGCGCCACGACGCACCGCCGCCCGGACCTGCACGCCGCGCGGCACGTATGAAACCGTCCCCGGGAGCTCCCGCAGACGGCGCTCGAAGACAGTGATGAAGCGACCATCGCTCGCGCGGTTCCAACCGGTCAGGCGTGCCGACAGCGCCCGTGAGCGCGGATCCCTCATGCCGAGCAGCACACGATCAACCCGCATCAAGTCCGCGAGTGGCACGCCAGTCGCGGAGTCGTGATCCAAGAGTCGCTCCAGCGCCGCCGGACAGGTACCGCCGAAATCGTCCATGCAGAACATACGACCGAGGCCGCCATGGCCTACGGGCGAGTATCCGTTGATCGACTGCCGGCCATCGAGCAGCGGAATCGACCCGCTCTGATGCTCGGCGAACTCCGGCGGATACACGGGCAGCAGCATCCGGGCCGCCCGGAACTCATAGCGCACAGGATCACCGCCCCGGTTCAGGTCGCGCGCCGAAGCCGCTACCGCACGTCGCGACGCGCCCCAGTCCTGCCAGAACCGGTTGTGTTCGTAGTAGGCGTGGGTCAGCGTGAAGACGACCGCCGTCGACAAGCCCAGCCACGACGCCGCGAGGCCCGGTCGAAACCGCACCACCACCAGCCAGACTCCGAGCAGGCCAAGACACACCACCAGGAACAGCCAGTGCAGCGAGACCTGGCCCGGGGCCTGCTGCCAAGCCAGCACGAAGCCCAGAAGGAGCACGGCTACCGCACCGACCTCACGCCCGCGCGACGCCCGCCAGGGAGCCGCCTGGCTGAGCAGGGCGACGAGCACCACGAGCACCAGTACCTGGAAGAACTGCACGAACCGGATGGGCCAGCGAAGCGGACCCAGCTGGTCGGGTCCGAGGCTGGCCAGCAGGAACACCAGCGCTGCGCCGAGGCAGACGAGGATGTCGGGCCGACGCAATTGCGCAGCCGTCGGCGGAAAAAGCCAGAGCAACGGTAGAGCAAACCACGCCACGTAGTGCTCAGGCACGGTCGAAATATGGGGAACCATGGGGTAGCCGAAAGTCAGCAGCGTCACGAAGGACGGCATGCTGAGGTTGAGCAGATCGCCCAGCTCGGGCACCAGAATGTTCCTGGAGGCCACCGCACTGGTCCGCGCCGACTGGCTGAGCGCCGCCGCGAGAGGAAGGAACGCAGGCGCGGCCATCAGCGCGCCGGAGATCATCGCTCCAGCGTCGACGCAGGCGTCCCGCCAGCGACGAGAGACGCCGGCCTGCACGAAGAACAGCACGGCACCCAGCACCGCGAGCGCCACCATGCCCTGAGGGTAGCCGCTGGTGAACCCGAGGTAGACGCACGCCGCGAGGGCGACCAGCCGCCCCGCGCCGCGGCGTGGCGCCAGCGCAATCCACGTCGCCAGTATGAACCAGGGGAAACTCGATAGCGCGAGGTGCCAACTCGCGGCGTTCCAGTACAGCAGGTAGTTGCTGGAGCTCGCGCACAATGCCGCTACCAGCGCGAACCCCGGCGACGCACCCAGCCTCGCGCAGAGCAGGAACGCGCCCACCGCGGTCAAGACGACAAACGGCATCGCCCACAACATGGCGGCCAACTGCTGGTCGACGATCGGGAACAGCAGGTAGTGGAGCGCAAGGTTCAGCGGGTTGAAGATCCCGTGCTGGAACTCGACCACGTAGTTGCCCGCCTGCCAGATGTTCAGGCTGAGCCACGGAAACTCGCCACGGTGCAGCATCGCACCGATGTCACGGGCGTGCGGAAGGAAGTAGTGTTGCTTGTCGTCGATGAAATAGAACCAGGGCTTCAGCACGTAGGGCAGCAGGGTGGCGAACATGCCGAGCAGCGCGGCGGCGGCGACATATGCTGCGCGACGGGGCGGTGAAGTCATGGGCGCTGCCAGACGATCAGCGCGGACTTGCCCAGCCGATAACCCAGCACGCGATCCAGCCGGCGCGACAAGGGAACCATCGCGCGGTCCCAGAAGCGGATTTGCGCCTCCGTGGGCATTGCACGGCGCAGGAGGAAACGGTTCGCGATCGACGCCAGCATGCCGACGGAGTCAAGCATCCGCCTGACGCGCACCTGGCAGTTCCCTGGCCCGATTGCCTCCAGCGCTTCCAGCGTGTAGCGACGATGATGGCCGATGGCACGATCGAAGGCGGTGTAGAGCCAGGCGTGGGCCGGGGCCAGCACCACCAACCGTCCACCGGGTTTCAGCCGACCGGCGGCGCGCGCCAGCTCCTCGCGATCGTGTTCGATGTGCTCGAGCACGTCGAGGTAGATCACCGCATCCGCCTGCTCACCACCCGGCAGGTCGCCGAGGGTGCCCACGTGAACCCCGACGTGGGGCGGAAACACGGCTTGCTGCACCTGCGACTGCAGGGCCGCACCCATGGTGCGATCGGGTTCGATCGCGAGCCAGCGTGCTGCACGACGGCACAGCAGGCTCGTGCGGGAGCCCTGGCCTGCGCCGACCTCGAAGACCGTCCCACCCAGCTGCGGGCCGACCTGCGCGGCCAGATAGTCCGCCCAGTGTGTCGCCCGGGCGAACAGGGTCAGTTCGCTGCCGATGTAGTCGTAGCGTTGAGCGGATGCCATGTTTCGATCTCGCGGATGTACCGCTCGCCGTCGACCGCGGGTATGAAGCTCGAAGATTGGCGGGACTGCAATGTCGAGAACGCGAGCAAGGTGGCGAACCCGACGCTGACAAGCGACAGCAGGGCAAAGGTACCGACGACCTGGGAGGCCCAGCCAGGTATGGCCAGATCGGTCAGCAGTCGGATAGCCACGACGATGCCGATCGCGGAAAGCGAGCAGACGAGCACGACCACCGAAGCCAGGATGAGGCGCGCAGCGATTCGATCGGCGTGCACGGACATGGCGCTGAGCCCGTGCACCACGAGCGAAACACCATTCATCTTGCCCTGGCCGGCGTAGCGGCGCCCGCGCACCGTGGGCAGCATCCGGACCGGAAGCCGCGAACGGCTAACCGCCGCGGCAAAGTGGTTCCAGATGTCGCTGTTCCAGACCAGCCGCAAGAGGGCACGCCTCGGCACCAGCGAGAAATTGCCGAAGGCCAGCTCATGCCCGGCCAGCTGCCGGAACAGACGGCGATAGACCCAGTAACCGAGCCGGAACTCCAGCGACTCAGAGCGCTTGTCACGCCGCGCGAGGATGATTGCGTCCGGGTCGGCGAGGTGGCACGCGAGCAGTCTCGGGACATCCTTCGGGCAATCCTCGCCGTCGGCGTCCATGACGACGATGGCGTCGACCGCGGGCTGTGCCGCTGCATGGACCGCGCCCAGCGCGATGGCACGCTGGTGACCCATGTTCATGGCGAGCCGCAACACGTCGATGCGATCGATGCGGGAGAGGCTGTTCCACTGAGCCGTGGTGCCGAATCCGCTGGCGATCGAGCCATCGTCGACGGCGAGCACGCCGACTGCCACTCCGGCCAGCGCTGCGTCGCCCGCGAGTTCGCGATCGAGCTCGGCAACCATCAGGCCGAATGACTCCCAGTCTTCGTAAACCGGAGTCACTACGACGACACGCATCCCTAACCCCGCCGGAACCGAGACGGCATTGTGCACCGTTGTAGCCCGCCGGGAAACCACCCCAGGCGGACCGCGCCGCGGATCAATCCTCCAGCAGCGAGCGCAGCATCCACGCCGCCTGCTCGTGCACCGTGAGGCGTTGCACCAGCAGGTCGGTGGAAGGTTCGTCCGAGGCGCGCTCCACCAGTGGCAGCAGCCCGCGCGCGGTGCGCGCCACGGCCTCGTGGCCGTCGGCGAGGATACGGACCATCTCGAGCGCCCGCGGCGGCGACGTGGGCGCGTCGGGCAGCGAGCTCAGCCGACCGTACTGGGCATAGGAGCCAGGCGCCACGTGCCCGAGCGAGCGGATGCGCTCGGCAATCGGGTCGACGGCGTTCCACAGCTCGGTGTACTGGGTCATGAACATCGCGTGCAGGCTGTTGAACATCGGCCCCGTGACGTTCCAGTGGAAGTTGTGCGTCGTGAGGTACAGCGTGTAGGTGTCTGCCAGCAGCCGGCTCAGCCCGGCGGCGATGGCCGCGCGGTTCGCGTCGCTGATACCGATGTCGATGCGGCCGGAACGGCCGGCGGCACGGGCGGGGGCGCGGCGCGAGCGGCTTGCAGGGCGTGGCGTGGTCTTCATGGCGTGCTCCGTGGGAAATCCGATGCAGGATGTTGTGCCGGCCGGCCGCCGCAGCGCCAATGGGTATTTCCGAAGCGTTCGATAGCCTGCGGCTATTGCCCGGGCGCGACGTAGCCTTCCGGCCTTGCCGCACCGTCTCCGAAGAAGAACTTCTCCATCTCGGCCTCGAGAAACTTGCGCGACTTGGGGTCCACGGGCGTGAGGCGGTATTCGTTGATCAGCATCGTCTGGTGCGCCACCCAGCGCTGCCAGCCTTCCTTGGAGACGCTGCGCCAGATGCGCGTGCCGAGGTCGCCGGGATAGGGGAGCCGGTCGAGTCCGGGTGCCTCGCGCTTGAGCACGACGCAGTTCACCATGCGGGTCGAGGAAGTGGTCACGGTCAGCGGAATCCTTGTGCCAGGGTCTCGAGCAGGGCCTTGACGGGTGCGGGCAGGCCGATGCGCTGGCGGCCCTCCTCGCGCGCCGGGTTATACCAGAGCGACTGGCCCGGCTCCATCACCCGCTCGTTCTCGTAGCCCTCGCACTCGACGAGGATCGGCAGGATCTCGAGATCGAAGTGCGTGAACGCGTGATGCACTGGCCCCAGCGCGCGCGGCTGCACGCGCACGCGGCTGAACTGGTTCCCGGCGAAGCTGCGGGCCGACGTCTCGGTGTCGAACTCCGGCAGGCACCACAGCCCGCCCCAGATGCCGCGCTCGGGCCGGCGCTCGAGGTAGACGTCGCCGTCGGGCCCGATCACCACCAGCATCCAGCAGCGTCGCGCACGACGGGCCCGCGCAGCGGCACCGGCACGCTTCTTCGGCGCCGGGATCTCGTGCTGGCGTCCGCTGAAGTTCGCGCTGCAGCGCCCGGCCAACGGGCAAAGCGCGCAGGCCGGTCGCCGGCGCGTGCAGACGGTGGCGCCGAGGTCCATCACCGCCTGCGTGTAGACATCGACGGACTCGTGCGGCGTGCAGGCTTCCGCCAGCTGCCAGAGCCGCGTCTCCACGGCGCGCTCCGCCGGGCTGCCGGCGATGCCAAACGCGCGCGCGAGCACGCGCTTGACGTTGCCGTCCAGGATCGCGTGCCGCTGCCCCAGGGAGAGCGCCAGGATCGCCCCGGCCGTCGAACGGCCGATGCCGGGGAGCGCCGCGACGGCCTCGAAGCTCGTGGGGAACCCGCCGCCGTGCTCGTCGCGCACACGCTGCGCCGCGCGGTGCAGGTTGCGCGCGCGCGCGTAGTAGCCGAGGCCGGTCCAGAGGTGCAGCACCTCGTCGATCGGCGCGTCGGCGAGCGCGGTGACGTCCGGAAACCGCGCCATGAAGCGCTCGAAGTACGGGATCACGGTCTGCACCTGGGTCTGCTGCAGCATGATCTCGGATACCCAGACGCGGTAGGGCGTGCGCTCGCGCTGCCACGGCAGGTCGTGGCGACCGCCGGCGGCGTGCCAGGCCACGAGCGCGAGGCCGAGCCCGGGGGCTTCCGCGGGCTTCACCGCGCCGCCTCCGCCCCGGCAACCGGCGGCTCGCCATCGAGCACCGCGCGCAGCGTGACGCCTTCCATCTCCACGCCCTCGATGCGGGCTCGCTGCAGGCTGAGGGTGCCGCGGGCCTGCCACGCGGCAAAGGCCTCGCCAGGGAAGACGAAAGGCTCCGTCGGCACTTCCGCCGGCTCGCGATAGCGGTCGAGATCGATGCTGTCGCCCTGCAGCGTGAAATCCAGCACGTCGCCCCAGCGCAGGCTGCCATCGAGCCTGGAGTCGTCGAGCGCGAACGTGACGGGATCGACCCGGAGCACGCCGCCCTCCCAGGCCACCCGCCCGCGCGCCCAGGCGTGGGCGAGTGCCGTCGGGTCGCGGGTCCGGGGCCCGGCAAGACCGAGCGCGCCCATCAGCTCGCGCGGCGCGAATTCCGCCAGCACGAAGGATCCCTCGGCCCGCAGGTCCGCGGACTCCGGCCACGCGGCCTGCAAGGCCTCCAGGGTGACCCGCGCGGGACCCAGCTCCAGCCCTGCGGAGCCGGCACGCAGCATGCCCCGCGTCGTGTCGAGATCGAGCCGGGGCGATGCCAGCGCGAACGGCAGCTCGCGCTGGCCCGATCGCCAGCGCCCCCGCAACAGGAGATCGGCGATGCGCCAGCCCGCGCTACCCGCGTCCTCCAGACGCAGCCTGGCGTCCGACAGCACCGCCACGCGCGCACCGCCGCGCTCGACGAAGAACCTCGCGTCCAGCCCCAGCGGCTGCCCGGCCGACCACGCCGAGCCCGAGAGCGCGAGGTCGCCAAGGACCAGCCTGCCGGCGGGATCGCGCGCGTCGAGATACTCGACCCGGGCGTTGGTCAGCTCGAGGCCCGCGATGCGGGCCGATCCGCTCCCCGCCTGCTCCCGCATGGTGGCCTGCAGCGCGCGTAGCGCGGGCTCCCAGTTGCCCTGGCCGGCGGCGTCACGCCGCAGCTGCAGCCGCAGACCCTCTACGACGAGGCGCCCGAATTCCGGCGCGTCACCGAGGATCGAGGTGGTGTGCGCGTCGATCCGCAGGTCGCTCCACTCGAGGAGTGGCACTGCGCCGTCGCCAAGCCGGCCCGGCCCGAGGTCGAGCGCGAGCCGTGGCAGCAGGGCGAGCCGGGGAGAGCCCCGAAGCTCGAGCGGAAGGCCCGTGGCCTCCAGCACGACCGCCTCGATGCGGGACGCGAGTCGCCCCGGCGCGAGCAGCCAGCGCGATGCCAGTACGGCGGCGAGCGTCACTGCAAGCAGGACGGCCACCAGCCCGATGATCCGCGCACGCCAGGACATGCCGCTAGAATAGCCGTGTGCTTCCTTCCACGCCCGCGCCGCCACCGCCCACCCTCGCCGCCCTCCGGGCACTCGTCGGCCGCACGCCGCTGATCGAGGTGGAGTGCGCCTTCCGCGGCCGCATCCATCGTCTCTACGGCAAGTACGAGGCGATGAACCTGACGGGCAGCATCAAGGACAGGATGGCGCTGACCATCCTCGAGCAGGCCTACGCCAGCGGCGCCATCGAGCCGGGCTACCAGATCGCCGAGGCGACCAGCGGCAACACCGGGATCTCGTTCGCGGCCATGGGACGCGCGCTCGGACACCAGGTCCGGATCTACATGCCGGACTGGATGAGCCGCGAGCGCGTGCTGGTGATCCAGAGCCTCGGCGCCGCAGTGATCCCCGTGTCGCACGAGCTCGGCGGATTCCTGGGCAGCATCCGCATGGCCGACGAGTTCGCGCGCGACACGCCTCGCGTGTTCCGGCCACGCCAGTTCGACAGCGGGGACAACGTTCGCGCCCACCGGGAGACCACCGGCCCCGAGATTCTGGCCCAGCTCGGCGCGATCGGCCGACGGCCGACCGGCTTCGTCGCGGGCGTGGGTACGGGCGGCACGGTCATGGGTGTCGCGGCCTGCTTCCGCGACCACGGGATCGACGCAGCGGTCCATCCGCTCGAACCGGCCAACTCGCCCACGCTGCGCACCGGCACCAAGGTCGGCAAGCACCGCATCCAGGGAATCAGTGACGAGTTCGTGCCCGCGATCGTCCGGCTCGGGGAGCTCGATTCCATCGTCGACGTCTGGGACGGCGACGCGATCGTGATGGCGCAGAAGCTCGCCACCGAACTCGGCATCGCGCTCGGAATCTCCAGCGGGGCGAATTTCCTCGGTGCCCTGCAGGTCGCCGACGCTCAGGGCGATGACGCCTGCGTGGCCACGATCTTCTGCGACGACAACAAGAAGTACCTGTCCACCGACCTGTGCAGCGACGAGGAATGCAAGCCTCACTATCTCTCGCGCGAGGTGGAACTCCGGGGCTTCCGGGTGATTCCCTGCCCGTGAGGGCGCGCGCCCGGCCGGCGGCGCCGCGCGCCGGGGCCTCGCGACTGCTGCTGCCGGTCGCCGCGCTCGCCGCACTCATGCTGGCGGGCTGCACGACCTGGCGCGCCGCGGCCCCGCGGCCCGCGAGCGCCGCCTGGGAATCGCCCGCCGGCACGACGTTGGGCGCGCATTTCGCGGCCGCGGAGGCGCGCCATCCCGGGCTCAGCGCCACCGCGCTCCTCGACGACAGCGTCGAGGCGCTCGATGCGCACCTTGCCCTCGCGGACGTCGCCGAGCGCGCGATCGACGTTCAGTACTACATCTTCTGGACCGACGATACGGGCCTGCGCCTGCTCGGGCGGCTGGTTGCGGCCGCGGAGCGCGGCGTACGCGTCAGGATCCTCGTCGATGACGTGAACCTCGACGCCCCGGACGCCGACGTGGCCGCCCTGGACCTGCATCCGAACATCGAAATCCGCGTGTTCAATCCGTTTTCCTGGCGTGAGCGCTGGAGCCGCCTGCCGCAGGGGCTGACCGACTTCGACCGCCTCAACCGGCGCATGCACGGCAAGATGTTCACCGTCGATGCGCAGGTCGCCATGCTCGGGGGCCGCAACATTGGCGACGAATACGCCGACCGCTCCACGAGGATGAACTTCAGCGACCTCGAGGTCGCCGTGGCCGGGCCCGGGGCGAGGGAGATCGCCCGCGGCTTCGACGCGTTCTGGAACAGCCTACTCGCCGTGCCAGCCACAGCGCTGCCCCGGCGACCACCGGACGCGGCCGACCTGGAGCGCGTGATCGCAGGTCTGCGCCGGCGCACCGCGGCGCTGGAGCCTGTCGATGCCGCCGCGGAGCGAAGGGCGAAGGAATACGCGGCGCTGGGGCCGCTGCTGCGCGCGGCCGATGACCCCTCGGCCTGGGGCGTCACGCACTACGTGCAGGACTCCCCCGACAAGGCACGCCGCGCGGCGCGACCCGAGTCGCCGCTCGTTGCCCAGGTCTCCGCATTGATGGACGGGGCCCGGGACGAACTGCTGGTGGAGTCGAGCTACCTCGTGCCCGGGCGCCGGCTGCGCCAGCAGCTCGCGCGGCTCGCAGCACGTGGCGTGACAGTCCACCTGCTCACCAACTCGCTGGCGTCGACCGACGTCGCGATCGTCCATGCAGGCTATGCCCGTCATCGCCGCGGGCTGCTCGCGACAGGGGTCAATCTCCATGAACTCCGGGCCGGCAAGCCACCCCGCGCCTCCCTGCACTCGAAGGCCGTGGTGGTCGACCGGCAACGCGCCTGGATCGGCAGCTTCAACCTCGACCCACGCTCCGTGAAGCTCAACACCGAGAACGGCCTGCTGATCGACAACGCGCGGTTCGCCGGTGCCCTCGCCGCACGGGTGCTGGCGGACATCGCACCAGAGCGCAGCTGGCAACTCGGCTTCGAGTCCGGCTGCGCGGTTCCGCAGCGCTGCGACCTGCGCTGGCGCGCGCGCGTGGACGGCGTGCCGGTCGAGGTGGATCGCGAACCCGAGGCCTCGCTCGCTCGCCGGGCGGCGATTCGCCTGCTGCGACTGTTGCCGCCGGCCGACACGTTCCTCTAGGGGCCCCTCGAGGGCGTGATGCCGCGCGAGGCGGACGTCGACCCGCGCCCGAGGCTCCGCGACCACATCGCCTGAGCAGCGGCGGCACGGTAGCATTCGCGCCTGGGCGGCGCCGGGCCGCGCGCCAGCAACGGACCCTCGCCTTGAAGCATCGACCGATGTCTCCCGCCACGCTCGCGGCACTGCTGCTCGCCGCGCTCCCGACGATTCCCTGCGCCATCGCGCAGCAGCCGCCGGCCACGGCGCAGCCCGCCGCCAGTCCCGTGATGGAGGCCCTGCGCGAACGCATCGAGACCATCAACGCGACCGGCGAAGTCGTCGTCGAGGGCGAGGCACTGCGAGCGACCCGCACGCTGTCGCAGCTGTACCCGATGCACGGTTTCCAGCCGCTGTGGGATGGGCCGCGGCTGCGCGAGCTGCTGAAGCTGATCGAGGAAACCGTCGACGACGGGCTCACGCCCGCCGACTACCACCTCCAGGGCATGCAGCGGCTGATGGCGCGCGGCAGCGACCTGGCGCCACTCGAGCGCGCCAAGCTCGACCTGCTTGCCTCCGACGCCTACTCGCTGATCCTTTACCACCTCTACTTCGGCAAGGTCGACCCACTCTCGCTCGACTCCAACTGGAACTTCGACACACGCGAGATCCGCGAGCAGGACGTGCTGCCGTTCCTCTACGACGCGATCACGCAGGGTCGGATCCGCGAGACCGTCGGGCTGGTGCGCCCCTCGCACTGGATGTACCAGGCCGGTCGCGAGGCGCTGGGCGCCTACCGCCGGATCGCCGCAGACGGCGGCTGGCAGCGCGTACCGGAAGGCCCCAGCCTGAAGGTCGGCATGACCGACCCGCGCGTGCCGCTGCTGCGCCAGCGGCTTGCCGTCGAGGGTGACCTGGCCGCCGCGGGCACCCCGCCCGCTCCGGCCCCCGGCGTCGACCCGGCGCTGTTCGACGCGGGCCTCGAGGCCGCCGTGAAGCTCGCCCAGCGCCGCTACCGACTGGCCGCCGACGGCGTGGCCGGCCCGGGAACGCTGCGCGCCCTGAACGTGCCCGTGGCGCAGCGCATCGACCAGTTGCGCGTGAACCTGGAGCGCGGCCGCTGGGTGCTGCACGAGGTCAGGGAAGGCGACCTCGTGATCGTCGACATCGCGGGATTCATCGTGCGATTCGTCCGCGACCGCAAGACCATCTGGGAGCGGCGGACGGTCGTGGGCCAGCCGTACCGGCAGACCCCGGTGTTCAAGGCGGCGATCGACCACATCGTGCTGAACCCGACATGGACCGTGCCGCCAGGCATCCTCGAGAAGGACATCATGCCGCACCTGCGGCGCAACGACCGCAGCGTGCTCGCCCGCAAGAAACTGAAGGTGCTGGACCGCAGCGGCCGCCCGCTGAACCCCGCGGACATCGATTTCTCCAGGTACACGGCGCGGAACTTTCCGTTCACCCTGCGCCAGGACGCGGGGCCGGACAACGCCCTCGGGGCGGTGAAGATCATGTTCCCGAACCCGCACCTGGTGTACCTGCACGACACGCCGTCGAAATCGCTGTTCGACGAGGACATGCGGACCTTCAGCTCCGGGTGCATCCGCACCGAGCGCCCGCTGGAACTCGCCGAGCTGCTGCTGGCCGACCCGGCGAAATGGAACCGCCCGGCCATCGACGCGGCCGTTGCCACCGGCGAGACCCGCACCGTGCGCCTCCCGAAGAAGGTGCCGGTGCTGATCATCTACTGGACGGCCGACCGTGACGACGACGGCACGGTCGTGTTCAAGCCGGATCCGTACCAGCGCGACGCCCGCGAACTGGCCGCACTGAACCAGCCGTTCCGGGTCGGCCGCCGCGCGAAGCTCTGAGCGGGCGGCTATGGCCCCTGGAGTTCGCGCTGGTAGAACTCGAGGGGCGGCGCGGCGCCGCCTGGCTGCCGCAGGCGCATGCGCGGCCCCTCGAACTCGACCTGGGCGCTGGCACCGAGCGCCGCGACGAACGCCGCCTCGAACGCCATCCGGCCGGGCTCGCAGGCCATGCGCGTGGTGACCGGGCCCGAGAAACGCACCTGCCCGGCGGCCGGCCCCAGCTCGTACGCGGCGTTCATCCGGTTGCAGCCGGCGTGGCCACTGACCCGGCCATCACGGAACGTCAGGATCACGGGCTCGCCGTTGTCGCCGTGGGGCACAGTCTTGCCTTCCCAGTAGACGAGTTCCCAGCGGTGCGCCCCAAGCCGGCTGGCCGCCTCTGCTACCGGCAGCAGCGCGGCCCCGCCATTCCCGGCGCCGGGAACGGCACCCGCCCCTGCACCACCCGGCGACATGCTGCAGGCCGCCAGCACCAGTGCCGGCACGACGCCAGCCAGCACCCGAAGGCCCGGCAGCCAGTGATATCCGGCGCGATCGTTCATGCTTGTGCTCCATCAAATGCTGCAATGCGCAGCGACCCCGTCGCGATGATAGCGCCTATGAGAAGCCCGTACGGGCTCGCTACAATCGGCCCCGCACAACCTGAGGGCCGCTTGGTGGACATCTTCGAAATGCACGTGACCGAGATCTCCAGCGTGGTCCAGATGGCCATCGCCCCGGCGTTCATGCTGGCAGGTATCGGCACCTTCCTGAACGTCATGACCACCCGGCTGTCGAGGGTGATCGACCGCGCCCTCGAGACCGCGCGCAACGGCGACTTCTCGGCCTCCGTCGACGAGGAAGACGCGGTAGCCCGGCTGCGGGACATGCTCGCGGTCCGTGCGAAGCTGCTCAACCGCGCGATCGGCCTGTGCAGCGTCGCCGCCGTGCTGATCTGCGCGCTGATCGGCTTCATGTTCCTCGATGCGCTGATGCGCCTCGACCTCTCCACGGCCATCGGCATGCTGTTCGTCGTGGCGATGATGACCATGATGAGCGGGCTGGTGCTCTTCATGCGCGAGGTCTTCGTCGCCACGGCCGCCCTGCGCGGGCGTCACATTCGTGGCGCCCGGGGGCCGCTGCGCGTGCAGGCCTGAGCGCCGGCCTGCCACGGCGTCCGTGCCGTGGCCCCGCCGGGATGCCGTCGCCGCCGCGCCGGCTGATTTGCTAGCCTCTCCGGGCCGCGGAATGGGACCGGCAAGGGGGTTGTCATGGAAGAAATGAGCCTGGCGCACGGCCTGGTGAAGTACCTGCACGTGCTGCTGTTCGTGTACTGGCTGGGTGGCGATGCAGGGGTGTTCTACTCCAGCAAGTTCGTCACCAACACGTCGCTGTCGCGGGACGCGCGCCTGACGGCGTTCAAGATCTTCGTCAACCTCGACATGCTGCCGCGCTACTGCCTCGCGCTGATGCTGACCGTCGGCGGCGTGCTCGCCGAGTTCATCGGCTACGAGCACCCGCTGTGGCAGACGATCGCGATCGTCGCGCTCGGGCCGATCTGGGTCTGGGTGGTCCACACGATCCACGTCAAGGAAGGCACCGACTTCGGGCGCAAGCTCGCGGCGCTCGACCGCAAGTTCCGGGTCTTCATGATCGTCGCCATCGTCGCCTCGGTGGCCTACCACTGGGTGACGGGTCCGCTGCAGCCCTACCCGTGGCTCGCGGCCAAGCTGCTGATCTTCGCCTTCCTGATCTTCTGCGGCTTCATGATCCGGCTGAAGATCCCGCCCTTCATCGAGGGTTTCAAGACGCTCGCCAGCACCGGCCCGACCCCGGAGAGCGACCGGCTGATGAACGAGGGCATGGGGGCCTGCCGGCCCTACGTGCTGATCATCTGGGCGGGCGTCGCGATCTCGGCCCTGATCGGCATCCTCAAGCCGGGCCAGGGCCCGATCGGCTGATGCGCGCCGGCGCGGTGACGGCCGCCGCGTGGCTGGTCGTCGCCGCCGCGTGTCCCAGGGCCGGCGCGGCCGAGCTGGTCGGCTTCGCGAAGTTTCCCGCCGACAGCTTCGCAGCCGGGCCGCCCTCGGGGCAGTACACTGCCGAGGGCCGCCGCCTGCCGCAGCCGCCGTTCGCGGCGCAGCCCGTCCAGGGCGTCAGTTCCATCAAGCCCGGCCCGCGCCCCGGCACCTGGTGGGCGCTGTCCGACAACGGCTTCGGCACGCGCGCCAACAGCTTCGACTACAGGCTGGCGATCTACCTGTTCGACGCCGATCCCGCGGCCGGCCGCGTGCGGCTCGAGCGGCGCATCGAGCTGCGCGATCCGGCGCGGCATTTCCCGTGGCGGCTGACCGAGGAATCGCTGCCGGACCGCCCCCTGACCGGCGCCGACGCCGATCCGGAGAGTCTGGTCGTGATGCCGGACGGCAGCTTCTGGATCGGCGACGAGCACGGCCCCTGGCTGCTGCATTTCTCGGCGGAGGGCGCCCTGCTCGAACCGCCCGTCGAGCTGCGACGGCCCGACGGCACCGTGCTGCGCTCGGCCTCGAACCCGGAGGTGCTGGCGGGCGCGGCAGCCGCCAATCTGCGCGCCTCCAAGGGCTTCGAGGGGCTGGCGCCGGGCCCCCGCCTCGGCACGCTGCTGGCGATGCTCGAGGGGCCAATCCCGGGCGACCCGGCAGACGAGCTGCGGCTGCTCGAGTTCGACCTGGCGCGGCGCGACTGGACCGGGCGCAGCTGGCGCTACCGTCTCGACTCGCCGTCGCACGCCGTGGCGGAACTCGCGCAGCGCGGCGACGTCTACCTGGTCATCGAGCGCGATGACGGGCACGGCGACGCCGCGCGGTTCAAGCGCCTCTTCGCGCTGCGACTGCCGGCCGAAGGGGCAGAAGCCGCGGCGGGCGCGGCGAGCGCGGACCGCCGGCTCGTCGCGGACCTGCTCGACATCGCCAACCCGCGCGGGCTGGCGGGCGCAGGGCCCCGGTTCCGCTTCCCGTTCTTCACGCCCGAGGCGGTACACGCGCTGGGCGGTTCGCGGCTGCTGGTGGTGGCCGACAACAACTTCCCGGCCACGGGCGCCCGCCGCGACGGCGAGCGGGACGACACGGAGTGGATCTGGATCGAGGAAACCCCTTGAGAATCCTGCGCAACTTTTTTCTGACCCTGGTCGTCGCCGGCCTGGCAGGGTGGCTGGCCTGGAGCCGCTGGAAGCCGCCAGAGGTGACCCTGGTGGCGCCGACCCGAGGTCCGGCGATCGATGCGGTGTACGCCACGGGCCTGGTCGAGCCCTCCCTCGAGGTCCGGGTCGCCCCCCGCACGGGCGGTCGCCTCGCCGAAATCAAGGTCGACGAGGGCGACGCGGTAAAGGCCGGGCAGCTGCTGGCACGGCTCGAGGATGACGAGGTGCGCGCCTCGGTCGCCGAGCTCGAGGCCCGCGAGGCCTACGCGCGCGCCCAGTACGAGCGCAACTCGAAGCTTCGCGCCGCAGGGCTGATCGCCCAGGAGCCGGTCGACCGCGCGCGCAGCGACCTCGACGCTGCCAGCGCCGCCTTGCGGCGCGCGCGCGACCAGCTCGGCTATACGCGGCTCGTCGCACCCACCGCCGGCCGGGTCATCCGTCGCGACGGCGAGGTGGGCGAATACGTCGCGGTCAACCAGGTGCTGTTCTACCTCGCCGGCAGGGCGCCGCTGCGCGTGGCCGCGGAGGTCGACGAGGAGGACGTGCCACGGATCCGGCCGGGCCTGCCGGTACTGCTGCGCACCGACGCGTTCCCCGACCGCGTCTTCGACGGCACCGTCTCCGACATCACGCCGCGCGGCGACCCGGTGTCGCGCTCGTACCGGGTGCGGATCGCGCTGTCGGGCAGCACGCCACTCCAGGTGGGCATGACCACCGAGGCGAACGTGGTGCTCGAGCGGCGCGAGGACGCGCTGCTGGTGCCGGCCACGGCCGTGGTCGACGATTCCATCTGGCTCGTCGAGGCTGGCCGCGCGGTCAGGCGTCCAGTCCGGGTCGGCGTGCGCGCGACCGACCGCATCGAGATCATGGAGGGCCTCGGGCCGGCCGAACGCTTCATCGCCACGCCGCCGCCGGGGCTGCGCGAGGGCGGCCGCGTCGAGGTTCGCGCCGGCCCGTGAACCTGCTGCTCGACATCGCGCTGTCGCACCTGCGCAGCCGGCGAAGGCAGACCCTCGTATCCCTGCTCGGCGTGGTGCTCGGCGTGGGGTTCTTCCTGGCGGTGTCGGCACTGATGCGCGGCTCGGAGCGCGACCTCATCGAGCGGCTCGTCGACAGCGCACCGCACATCACCGTGCGCGACGAATTCCGCGACCCGCGCCCGCAGCCGGCCGCGATGCGCCACCCGGAGGGCGCGGTGGCGATCCGCGGCGTCAAGCCGCGTGCCGAGCGCCGCGGGATCCGGCAATACGCGCAGAAGCTCGAGACGATCGACGCGCTGGGCGGCGTCCAGGCGGCACCGGTGCTGGTCGGCCAGGCGATCTTCAGCTTCGCCGGGCGCGACGAGGCCGTGACTCTGTCGGGCATCGTGCCCGCGCGCATGCAGGCGGTGAGCACGATCGAGGAGGACATCGTCGAGGGGCGCCTGGAGTCCATCGACGTCAACCCGAACGGCATCATCATCGGACGCGCGCTCGCGCGGAAGCTCAGCCTCTCGATGGGCGACACGGTCTCGGTGGTCTCACCCGTGGGCAACGTGCGCGCCATGAAGATCGTGGCGCTGTTCGAGACGGGCAACGCGAGCTACGACGAGAGCCAGACCTTCGCGCGACTGACCCGCGTGCAGGCGTTGATGAACCGCCCCAACGTCGCCAACATGATCGTGATCCGTCTCGACGAAGCCTACCGCGCGCGCGAGGTCGCCGCGTTGATCGAGCGCTCGACGGGCTACAAGTCGGTGTCGTGGCAGGAAGCCAGCAAGGACCTGCTGGACGCGCTGGCGGTCCGGAACGTGATCATGTACACGGTGGTCGGCGCGATCCTGCTGGTCGCCTGCTTCGGCATCTACAACGTCATCTCGACCGTGGTGCTCGAGAAGACGCGCGACATCGCCATCCTAAAGTCGATGGGCTTCCACGCCCGCGACGTCCGGCGGATCTTCGTGATCGAGGGCGCGATCATCGGCCTTGGCGGCAGCCTGCTCGGCATGCTGCTCGGCAGCGGCATGATGCGGGCGATCGAGCAGGTCGAGATCCGCCCGCCGGGCTCGACCGAGTCGATCAACCTTCCGGTGTACTGGGGGGCCGACCAGTTCGCGCTCGCCGCGGCGTTCGCGATCGGCTCGGCAGTGGTCGCCGCCTGGCTGCCGGCGCGCAAGGGCGGCCGCGTGCAGCCCGTCGACATCCTGCGGGGCGCGGCGTGAGCGTTCTCGTCGCGGAACGGGTCACCCGGGTGCTACCCGGCGAGATCCCGGTCACGCTGGTGGAGGACGCCGACGTGGCGATCGAGCGCGGCGAGTTCGTGGTGATCCGCGGGCCCTCGGGATCCGGAAAGTCATCGCTGCTCTACCTCCTGGGCCTGCTCGACCGGCCGACCTCAGGGCGACTGCTGCTCGACGGCGAGGACACGAGCGACTTCGACGAGGATCGGCTGGCGGAAATGCGGCTCGCCAAGCTCGGCTTCGTGTTCCAGTTCCACTTCCTGCTGAACGAGTTCTCGGCGGCGGACAACGTGATGATGCCGATGCGGCGGCTCGCCCGGCTCGACCGGGCCGCGCAGCACGCGCGCGCGGAGCAGCTGCTGGTGGACCTCGGCCTGCAGGGCCACGCGCACAAGCGACCCTCGCAGCTGTCGGGTGGCCAGCGCCAGCGGGTGGCGATTGCCCGCGCGCTGGCCAACGACCCGCTGGTGATCCTCGCCGACGAACCCACCGGCGCGCTCGACACGCGCTCGGCCGACAACGTCCGCGCGATCCTGCGCGAACTGGCCAGCGCGCAGGGCCGCAGCATCGTGGCCGTCACGCACGACATGAACTTCGCTTCCGCAGCAGACCGGCAGATCGAGATCGTCGATGGCCGGATCGTTGCCTGACCCACGCCTCCCGATCGACCGGAGCTTCCATGACCGACACCCGCACGCCCCGCCCGCGCCGCGCCTACGCCGACGGGCCCTATGGCCAGCTGCACTTCCACGACACCGGCGCGGGGCATCCGCTCGTGCTGCTGCACCAGGCGCCCGTCTCCGCGCGGCAGTTCGACCCCGTCTACGCCCGCCTCGCCGGGCTCGGCGTTCGCGCGATCGGCCTCGACATGCCGGGCTTCGGCATGTCGGACCCGACGCCGTTCGTCCCACGCGTCGAGGACTACGCGAAGGCCGTCCCGGCGGTGCTCGACCATCTTGGCCTGGCTCGCGCCGACGTGCTCGGCCACCATACGGGGGCACTGGTGGCCACCGAAGTCGCGCTGCAGTTTCCCGCGCGCGTCGACCGGCTGATCCTGAACGGACCGCTGCCGCTCACGGAGGCGGAGCGCACGGCAGGCATGGAATGGGTCACGCGCGACGAGATCGGCTTCACGCACCAGCCGGACGGGTCGCATCTGGTGAAGCTCTACGGGATCCGCTACGGCATGGCGGCCGGCAGCGTGCCTGCGGAGACCGTGACGCGCTACGTGGTCGAGACACTGATGGGCTACGGGCCGTTCTGGTACGGCCATCACGCCGCGTTCCAGTACGATCATGCGCCGGCGATCGCGCGGCTGTCCCACCGCACGCTGATCCTCACCAACACGGGTGACCAGATCTACGAGAACGCCAAGGCCACGCACCGCATGCGGCCCGAGTTCGATTACGTGGAACTCGAGGGCGGCGGCATCGACGTGACGGACCAGCTGCCAGAAGCCTGGGCGGGCGCCGTGGCGGCGTTCGTCACCGCAGGCCGCTGAGCCCGCGCCGCGCCCACGCGGGGCGCGGCGGACCGATCAGGGCACGAGCACCGTCGAGCCCGTGGTGCGGCGCGCCTCGAGGTCGCGGTGGGCCTGCGCGGCGTCGGCAAGCGGGTAGCGCTGGCCGATGCGCAACTTGACCTTGCCGGAGGCGACGATACGAAACAGCTCGCGCGCCGCGGATTCGAGGTCCTTGCGGTCGGCGACGTAGGCGAACAGCGAGGGGCGCGTCAGGAACAGCGAGCCGCGCTTCGACAGCTCCAGCGGCGAGATCGCCGGCGGCGGGCCCGATGCGTTGCCGTAGCTGACCATCATGCCGAGCGGCCGCAGGCAGTCGAGGGACTCCATGAAGGTGTCCTTGCCGACCGAGTCGTAGACCACGGCGACGCCGGCACCCTTGGTGAGCCTGCGCACGTTCTCGAGGATCGGGTCGCGCCCCATCACCAGCACGTGGTGGCAGCCGTTCTTCCTGGCCAGCGCCGCCTTGGCGTCGCTGCCGACGACGCCGATCACCTTGGCCCCGAGCGCGCGCGCCCACTGGCACAGGATCAGGCCCACGCCGCCGACCGCGGCATGCACGAGGATCCAGTCGCCGCGCTTGACGCGGTAGGTCCTGCGCAGCAGGTACTGTGCCGTGAGGCCCTTCAGCATCAGCGCCGCGGCCTGCTCGTCGGAGATGGCACGCGGCAGCTTCACGAGGCGCGCCGCGGGAACGTTGCGCAACTCGCTGTAGCTCCCCGGGACGGTGTGCACGTAGGCGACGCGGTCGCCCTTGCGCAGCCCCTTGACCTTGCGACCCACCGCGGTGACGACACCTGCGGCCTCACGGCCGAGCCCGCCCGGCAGCGGCATCGGGTAGAGACCCGAGCGGTCGTAGACGTCGATGTAGTTCAGCCCGACCGCCGTGTGGCGCAGCTGGACCTCACCCTCGCCCGGCGCGCCCGGGTCGAAATCCTCGTAGCGGAGGACATCGGGGCCGCCGGCCTCGTGGATGCGGATCGCCTTCGACATGGCTCAGAGGGCGGACTCGTCCGTCTCGCCAGTGCGGATGCGGATCACCCGGTCGATGTCGGTGATGAAGATCTTGCCGTCGCCGACCTTGCCGGTCTTGGCCGCCCTGACGATGGCGTCGACGACCTGGTCGACGAGATCACCGCGCACGGCGACCTCGATGCGGGTCTTGGGCACGAAGTCGACCACGTACTCGGCGCCGCGGTAGAGCTCCGTGTGGCCGCGCTGGCGACCGAAGCCCTTCACCTCGGTCACGGTCATGCCCGACACACCGATCTCTGACAGCGCCGCGCGCACGTCGTCGAGCTTGAATGGCTTGATGATCGCAGTGACCAGTTTCATTTTTCGTTTCTCCCCAGCTACGTGACGGCACGCTGTCGGGCCGGCGGCGCCGAAATGGTTCGCCGCCAAGGATAGTGCAGCTTTCGTGCCACGTGCGCGACGTTTGCAACCCGCGGCGAAACAGGCATGCGCGGCACCTGCCAGCGCTCCGCCGCACCATTATGGCGCAGTCCGTCAGGTGGCGCGCGCGGAGTTGGTGCGCCGTGTCCGGCGTGGCCTGGCCAGCGCCCCGCGGTATGCTCCCGGGCCATGAACCGCTCAATCGTGGTCGTGGGAGGTGGACAGGGCGCATCGCAGGCCATCGACGCCCTGCGCCGGAGGGGGCACTCAGGGCCCATCACGCTGGTCGCCGACGAGCCGGTGTTGCCCTACCAGCGCCCGCCCCTGTCCAAGAAATACCTCGCGGGCGCGCTCGCCCTCGACCGGATGGTGATCCGCCACCAGGCCTTCTATGCGGATCACAGGGTGGACCTTCGGCTTGGACGGCGCGCCACGGCGGTCGACCGCGCAGCGCGCCGCGTCAGCCTCGACGACGGGTCGACCCTGCACTACGACCTGCTGCTGCTCGCCACCGGCAGCCGGCCCAGGCGGATCGCCGCGCCGGGCGCGGATCTCGCCGGCATCCATTACCTGCGCACGATGGCGGACGCCGACGCGCTGCGCGACGAGGCACGTCCGGGCCGCCGCGCGGTGATCGTCGGCGGGGGCTACATCGGTCTCGAGGTGGCCGCCACCTGCCGCGAACTGGGCGTGGAGGTCACGCTGCTCGAAATGGCCGATCGCATCATGAACCGGGTGGCCGGCGAGCCCGTGTCCGCCTACTTCCATGCCGAGCACGCGCGGCACGGCGTGGACATCCGCCTCGGCGCGCGGGTCCAGGGCCTCGAGGGCGACGCCGCGGGCCGTGTGCGCGTGGTGCGCTGCGCCGATGGCGCCGTGCACCAGGCCGACTTCGTGGTGGCGGGCATCGGCGTACTGCCGGAAGACCAGCTGGCCCGGGAAAGCGGCCTGCGCTGCGACAACGGGGTAGTCGTCGACGAGCACTGCCGAACCGAGGACCCCGCGATCTACGCGATCGGCGACTGCACGAACCACCCCTCGCGCCACTACGGGCAGCGCGTCCGGCTCGAGTCGGTGGACAACGCCTTCGAGCAGGCCAACAGCGCCGCGGCCAACATGCTTGGGACGCCGACCGTCCACGACAAGGTGCCGTGGTTCTGGTCCGACCAGTATCACCACAAGCTGATCATCGTGGGGCTCTCGCAGGGGCACGACCAGGTCGTGCTGCGCGGCGACCCCGCCCAGCACAGCTTCTCGTGCTGTTACCTGCGCGGCGGCGAGCTGGTGGCCGTGGATACCGTCAACAACGCCAAGGACCAGATGGCGGCACGCAAACTGGTGGCCGCACGCGCGCGACCCGATCCGGCCCGGCTCGCCGACCCGGCCGTGCCGCTCAAGGACTGCGTGTAGCGGCCACCGGCAGCTGCGGGTAGGCCCCCAGCCGCAGCACCATCAGCGCCGCCACGGCGAACATCGCCACGTACGCCCACAGTGCCGGCGTGTGGCTGCCGAACTGGTCGTAGACGATGTTCGTGGTGATCACCGCCGTGCCGGAGCCGAAGGTCCAGGCCGCGTACTGCCAGCCGTAGTTCTCGGCGTAGGCCAGCGTGCCGAAGTAGCGGGTGATCAGCACGGCCACGACGTCGAGCTCCGCGCCGGCGGCCAGGCCGATGCAGACGGCGGCGACCAACGCGGTGATGCCGGTGGCGTCGAGCGCCAGCAGGGTGACGCCGGAGATGGGGAAGAGCAGGATCGCCGCGGCCACGTACGGCGCGAAGAAGCGGTCCATCAGGATGCCGGCGAAGGCCCGGCCAACGATCAGGGCCAGGCCGAGCGCGCCCTGGACGGCAGCGGCCTGTTCGGGACTGACCCCCTGCGCGCGGAGGATCGGCACCAGCGGGATCAGCACGCCACCGATTCCCGCCGACAGCAGCAGGAAGGAGGCGAACATCTTCCAGAATCGCAGCTGGCGTCGCGAGTCGGCAGCGGTATGGCCCGTGAGCGGTGCAATCGCGGTGGCGGCGGCACCCGCTGGCCCGGCCTCCCCGGGGGGCCGGCCGTCGGAACCGAGGCCGACGTCGGCAGGCGAGTCCTTGAGCTTCCAGAGGATGATCGGCAGCGTGACCAGCAGCGACAGCAGGCCGAGGCCCACGTAGGCACCGCGCCAGCCGACGGTGCCGATCAGGTATTGCGACACCGACGAGAGCACCGCGCCGCCGATGCCGATGCCGGCCAGCGCCGCACCGAAGGCCTGGCCGCGGCGCTGGTCGAACCAGCGGGCCACGACCCGCGAATAGGCGATCGACGAGGTGCCCGCACCGATGATCGGCATCAGGCCGAACACCAGGTAGAAGTGCAGCAGGCTGGGCGTGAGCCAGTAGAGCGAGACCAGCGACAGCGCGAACAGGACGACGCAGATGATCGCCCAGCGCCGCACGCCCTGACGGTCGAACAGCCGGCCGATGTAGAGCGACGACACGACGGTCACGATCGTGCCCACCATCGTGACGAGCGAGTACTGGGTCTGACTCCAGCCAAACTCGGCGGTGATCGGTCCCTGGAAGATGCCGATGGCGAACAGGTTGACCGAGGCGATGCCGGTGGCAAGGCCGATCATCGCGGCGAACACCACCCCGCGGGTGCCGCGCGGGAGCGGCGCCAGCACCACGGCCGCAATCGCCAGCGCGATCATGGCGCCACGGAACAGCGGCGGGACGAGGAATGCCCCGACCAGCAGCGCCGCGGCGACCGCGAGTACCCGCGGCTCAAAACTCATCCCGTGCGTTCCGGCGCTCACGACTCGTCTTCCCCTCTCGCGGACGGCTAGAATCGCCCGGGTCGACCGATCATAGCGGCAGGAGGCAAGCGATGTCGCGTCGTGCACCGTCATGGGCGCTGCTGGGCCTCGCCCTGCTCGCGCCGGTCCTGAGCGAGGGAGCGGAACGCAGGGTGTTTGCGATCGCGATCCATGGCGGCGCGGGGACGATCAGCGCCGAGCAGCTGGGTGTCGATGATGGTGCCGCCTACCGCGCAGGCCTCGCCGAGGCGCTCGATGCAGGTTACGCGGTGCTCGAGAGCGGCGGCAGCAGCCTCGACGCGGTGACTGCCGCGGTGCGCCTGCTCGAGGACAACCCGCTCTTCAACGCGGGGCGCGGCGCTGTGCTGACCCACGACGGCCAGGCCGAGCTCGACGCCGCCATCATGGATGGCCGGCACCGTCGGGCAGGAGCCGTCGCCGCGCTGCGCCACGTCCGGAACCCCATCGACCTCGCGCGCCGCGTCATGGAGCGCTCGCCGCACGTCATGCTGCACGGCGCGGGCGCCGAGGAATTCGCGCTCGAGCAGGGTTTCACGCTCGTGCCCAACGACCATTTCCGCACGCCGGCCCGGCGGCGCCAGCTCGAGCGCATCCTGCAGGGCAGCACCCGCGCCGCCGACGAGCTGACCGCGATGGGCACGGTGGGCGCCGTCGCGGTGGATCGCGAGGGCAACGTCGCTGCTGCCACCTCGACGGGCGGCATGGCGAACAAGCGCTGGGGCCGCATCGGCGACTCGCCGCTGATCGGCGCCGGCACCTACGCCAGCAACTCGAGCTGCGCGGTGTCGGCCACCGGCCACGGCGAGTACTTCATCCGGGCTGTCGTCGCCCACGATATCTGCGCGAGGGTCGAGTACAGGCGCCTCGGCCTGGAGCGCGCCGTGCGCGAGGTCGTCCACGGCACGCTGAAGGACCTCGGCGGCGAGGGCGGCGTCATCGCCGTCGACCCGCGCGGCAACGTGGTGATGGACTTCAACAACGGCGGCATGTTCCGCGGCATGCGCGACTCCCGCGGCCGCCGCGTCGTGGCCATCCACCGGCACTGACGCGGACCCGTCGCACCGCGATGCCACCGCCGCTGGAACCGGCGCAGACACGCCCGGTCGTGCTGGGCCTTGCCGCCGTGCAGGGCTTCGCGCTCTACGGCCTGCACCGCGCGATCGAGGCCAGCCACTGGCCCGCCACCGACCTGCGCTGGCTTGCGCCGCTGCTGCTGCTGGCCGCGCTGCTGCCACTGACGGCGCAGATGCTCGCGCGGCACCTGCATGAGCGTGCGGCGCTGGGCATCCTTGCGGCGGCGGCGGTCGCGCTGGGCTACATCGGCTGGCACTTCGGCGCGCGGCTGGCCGCGTCGCCGGCACCGCCCTACGGCGGTGGCGACGCTTTCGCAGTCGGTGGCCTCGCGCTGTTCGTGCTGTGGCTGATCGCGCTGCCCTTCCTGCGCCTGCGGCTGGCGACGGGCCGCTGGAGACCCGACTACCCGGCGCTGTTCGCCGACGCCTGGCGCAGCCAGCTCGCGCTGGCCGAGGCCGCCGTGTTCACCGGTGTGTTCTGGCTGCTGCTGTTCCTCTGGGCACGCCTGTTCGACACCCTGGGCATCGGCTTCTTCGCCGAGCTGTTCGGCATGCCGCTGTTCGCCTACCCGGTCACGGCGCTGGTGTTCGGCACGGCGCTGCACCTGGTCGGCTCGGTCGACCGGCTCGTCGACGTGGCGCTCGGGCAGATCCTCGGCCTCTTCAAGTGGCTGGCGCCGCTCGCGGGGTTCATCGTCGCCGCCTTCACGCTCGCGCTGCTGCCGCGGCTGCCGGCGCTGTTCGCCGAGGGCGAGCGCGCGATCAGCGCGCAGTGGCTGCTGTGGCTGCTGGCCATCACGGTGCTGCTGCTGAACGCGGCCTACCAGGACGGTCGCCAGGGCGCGCCCTACGCGCGGCCGCTCGCCTTGGCGATGCGCGCCGTGCCACCGCTGATGCTGGTCGTCGCCGTTGCCGCAGCCTATGCGCTGGGACTGCGCGTCGCCCAGCACGGGCTCACGGTAAGCCGCTACTGGGGCCTGGTCGTGGCAGGCGCCGCGCTCGCCTATGCGCTCGCCTACGCCGTCGCCGCCCTCCGGCCGGGCGCCTGGCTGGGCGGCATGGGCCGCTCGAACATCCGGATCGCGCTCGCGCTTGCGGCGGTGCTCGGCACCAGCCTGACGCCGCTCGCCTCGCCCTACCGGCTCAGCGCCGAAAGCCAGCGCCACCGCGCGCTCGCGGCCACGGATGCGGAGACGCGCGATGCGGCGCTGCGTTACCTGCGGTTCGAACTCGGCGGCTACGGCACGGCGGCCCTGGGCGGTCTCGCGACCCTTCGGGACCACCCGGACGCGGCCGCGCTGCGCCTCGCGGCACAGGGCCTGCTGGCGGCAGACCAGGCGGCGCTGCGTGGGGACACCCCGGATTCGCGCAGGCCCGCGTTCGACGATTGGTACGACGGGACCCTGCGCTACCCGTTCGGGGTGGAAGCCCCCGCGGACGCCCGCGAGGCGATGCGGCGTGATTTCGAGGCCCAGCGGATCGGTTCGTCGCGATCCACGGATCCAACGGCCGACGAGGCTGAATCCGTTTTGATTGCCTCGCTCGACCTCGACGGCGATGGCGAGATCGAGGTGCTGGTAGCGGAAGCGAACCGCGGACGCGTCAGCGTCTACGCGCGGGTCGACGGCGCGTGGCGCCGCGGCAAGCCCGGGAGTGTCACGGCCCGGGACGAGACGACGGAGCCGGCGCGCTGACCTCGGCGTCGAGCAGCACGTGCCGGTCCCGGCCGCGCCCCTTCGCCTCGTAGAGCGCACGGTCGGCGAGCCGGAGCGCTGCTTCGTTCGACGTCTCGCGGACGGCCTCGACACAGGCCGCGCCCACGCTCGCCGTGACGCAGGCACGGGTGGGCGACGCGTCATGCGACACGCCGAGGTCGGACACCGCCTCGACGAGCGCACGGGCCACGTGTTCGGCGTGTTCGCGGTCGGCGCCCGGCAGCACCGCGACCAGTTCCTCGCCCCCGTAGCGCGCGGCGATGTCGAGCGGTCGTCGCGCCACCGCGCGCAGCACGCGCCCCACGGCACGCAGCGTGTCGTCGCCGGCCTGGTGGCCGTAGCGGTCGTTGAACGCCTTGAAGTGGTCGATGTCGAGCATCAGCACCGTGACCCGGTCGCGATCACGCACGGCCTGGTCCCAGACCCGGCGGAACTCGGCATCGAAAGCCGCGCGGTTGAGCAGGCCCGTCAGGCCGTCGAGGCGAGCGACTTCCGCCAGCCGCCGCCGCTCGAGGAACGCGCTGCGGATCGCCAGCTCCAGCCAGTACGCCCCCGCCCCCGCGAAGGCGTTCGCGCACAGCAGCACGGCGAGGTCGTAGCCGGCCGCAGCCAGCGGCAGGCGGAACTGCCAGGACGCCCAGGCGAACGCCGCGACGACGACGAGATTCGCACGCAGTGCGGCGTAGAAGGTCATGCCGAGCATGAACCACGTGAAGAACGTGAACAGCACGAGTCGCGCCGAGGCGAGCGCGAGGCCCTGCGAATCCGCGGCCGCGGTGACCGTGAACACCAGTGCGACGCCGAACGCCGGGGCGAGGAACTGGATCGCCACGCGGAACCACCGCTCGTAGATCCCGGGCGCCGTCAGCAGCAGCGCAAGCAGCGCGATCGGGAGCTCGATGCCAAAGCGGACCAGGTCGTCGGGCGAGCGCCAGTCGGCACCGTCGAGCAGGAAGTCGTGGAGCGAGAACCCCAGCGTGGCGAGCACGGCGAGCGCGAGCGCCACGCGCACCCGCGGACGCGACGCGGCCACATGCTCCGCGAGGAACTCGGACTCGACCTCCGCGCCCAGGGTCATCGCCGACGAAGCGCTGGCCGCCGCGTTCACGCGAGATACCGGGAGAGGTACGCGTCGAAGGGCTCGCGAGGCGCCGCGTCGATGCGGGCTGCCTCCTCGAGCGACTCCTGCGCCTGGCTGGCGAATTCCTCCAGCCGGCCCGTGTTGGGCGGGTGCAGTTCGAGGAAATAGGCCTTGTGCTGGCGCGACATGCGCAGCGCGAGGTCGAAGAACGACTCGCCGGTCTCGCGAAGCTCCGACACCAGGCGCGCGGAAGGCGTCAGCGCCACGTCGTCGAACTTGGCAGCCTGGACCGCGAGCGCCGCAGCATAGGGCCGGGCGGGGTCGCCATGGTCCAGCAGCTCGCAGATGCCCTGCATCTGGTCGAGCAGCTCTCGGGCCCAGTCGCGCATCGGACAGGGCCGGCCGTCGCGCACGAGCAGCAGTCCATGCTCGCGGCCCCGCCGGGCGACGGTCAGGTGGTTGCCGTCGAGCTCCCCCTCCTCGCGCGCGTCGATCAGCGGGCTCTCGCGGGCGAGGCACAGCAGCAGGAAGGCCTCGAGGAACCGCATCTTGTTCTGGTTGACCCCGACCGGGTCGAACGCGCTGACGTCGAGCGCACGAACCTCGACATACTCGACGCCGGCGCGCCGCAGGGCCTGGGTCGGCCGCTCGCCGGAGCGCGCCACCCGCTTGGGCCGGATGAAGCTGTAGTACTCGTTCTCGATCTGCAGCAGGTTGGCGTTGAGCTGGCGGTACTCCCCGTCCACCTTGACCCCGATGCGCTCGTATTCCGGGTGCGGCGTGCTCATCGCGCGGGTCAGGTCGCGGACATACTCCTCGAGGCTGTTCACCGACACCTCGACCCCGGACTGGCTGCGGTTGCGGTAGCCGAGGTCGCTCATGCGCAGCGACGTGGCGTGCGGCTCCCAGCCCGTGCCGCGGCCGAATTCAGGCAGCTCCGCGCCGCGCGCCCGCAGGAAGGACTTGCATACCGTTGGCGACACGCCGAAGAGGTACAACACGATCCAGCCGTAGCGACGATAGTTGCGCAGCAGGTCGAAGTAGCTGGCCGAGACGAAATCCCGCCCTGCGTCGCGCGACTCGCGGATCGCCGCCCAGGCCTCCCAGAGACGCTCCGGGAAGGAATAGTTGAAGTGCACGCCCGAGATCGCCTGCATGACGCGCCCGTATCGCACGCCGAGCCCTTCGCGGTAGATGCTCTTCAGGCGGCCAGGGTTCGACGGGCCAAACCGGGCGATGGGGATGCTGGCGTCGCCCTCGATCACGCAGGGCATGCTGGCGGCCCACAGCAGCTCGTCCCCCACGTGACGGTAGACGAACTGGTGGAGGTCGCAGAGGTACTGGAGCAGCTCCCAGTTGGTGCGGAACGTGGGCGTGACCAGCTCGATCAGCGCCTCGGAGTAGTCGGTGGTGATGTGGTCGCTGGTCAGCGCGGAGCCGAGCGCCCGAGGGTGCATCGTGGCGGCGATGCGGCCCTCAGGCGTGACGCGCAACGACTCCTTCTCGACGCCGCGGCGCCCGCCCTGCACGAGCCCCGGCTCGCCGGCGTTGACCAGTGCAGCCAGGCGCCGCTCGAAGGCGCGGTCGATGCGGGAGGCTGGCATCGTGCTACCAGGGTATGCGGCCGGCAAGCACGTCGCGCGCCATGGTGAGGTCGCCGCGCAGGCTGTAGAGCGGATGACGGAAGGTGGCGGGCCGGTTGCGCTCGAAGACGAAGTGGCCGATCCACGCGAGGGCGTAGCCGGTGACGATCGCGGAGAGGACCAGCCAGCCATTGCCCAGCAGCGCCGCCGCGACGCATTGCGCGAGCGCCGCGCTGGTGCCGACCACGTGCAGCCGCCTCGAGGTGCGGTTGGAATGCTCCGCGAGGTAGAAAGGATAGAATTCGCGGAAGCTCGCGAAGCCGTGGCGCGGCGACGCCGGGGCGGCCATCACAGCGCCTCGAGCAGCTGCAGGAACTCGCGGAGGCGCCGCGCGTTGAGCCCGGCGTCGACGAGGCCCTGGCGCGACTTCGAGCGTGCATCGATGCGCGTGGCGCCACCCTCCACGCGCAGGCGCACGACGATGTCGTGCTGCAGCCCGAGGAAGCGGGTCGTGCCGGTGGCCTCGAGGCGCCCCTCGGTCGGCACCGCAGCCACGACCTCCCAGCCGAGTTGCCGGGCCGCTGCCTCGACCCTGGCGTAGGCCTGCTGCGGCGACACCCCGGCCAGCACCAGCGGCTGGATGTCGGGATAAGCCCGGCGCTGCGCCTCGCGGACGTCGACCTGGCGGTCACGCAGCCAGAGCTCGGTCACGTAGTCGGCCGGGTTCACCCCGGGCAGCGCGTCACGGATCGCCTTGACGGCGACGAACGCCGGCGGCGCCGAGAGGTCGGTGCTGACCTCGTGGATCGGCGCCGCGCCCAGCCCGGGCAGGGCCCAGCCGCCCAGGTACGCGAGCGCAGCCACGGCGGCGCCGATGCCCGCCACGGCCTCGCCACGGGGTGCGGGCGCGCGCCGCAGGAGAGACGCCAGCAGCCCCCCCAGCGCGACGATGATCCCGAGGAGCATCAGCAGCACCGCCGCGCCCAGCACCAGCATCGAGAACTCGAAGCCGTCGACGCCAACGCGATCGAGCAGCCTCGAGGCCAGGGCGCCGCCGAGACCGAGCAGGAGGATGGCGAGACCGGCCCAGGAGATCCGGGCGGGCCAGACGGCAGGGCGCGGCGCGAGGGGGTCGGCTCCGGTCATGGGCGCGGAGTATACGGGTACGGGCCCGGGGGCGGGCATCCGGAGCACCCCGCGCCGGGCCACGCACCGGTGGCCACCAAGCGGTCGAGGGCTACCCGGCCCGCAGCGTCTCGAGCGCCGCCCAGCGTTCGTAGGACGCGTCGACCTCGGCGCCGATCGACTCCAGGCGCGCCAGTGTCGCCCGGACCGTGTCCTGCGACCCGGCATAGAAGGCCGGATCGCCCACCTGCGCCTCGAGCGCCGCCTTCTCGGTCTCGAGCGCCTCGATCCGCCCCGGCAGCGCCTCGAACTCGCGCTGGTCCTTGTAGGACAGGCGTCGCGGCCGCGACCCGGCCGGCGTCGGCGCGGCCCCCTCGGGCGCCGACGACACGGCGGCCGCCGCGGCGGACCGCCCGCGGGCTGGCGCCGCGCGGGCCGCCGCGTCCCGGGCGTCGCGCCAGCGCGCCCAGTCGCTCCAGCCGCCGACGAATTCGCGGACCTGGCCGTCGCCCTCCAGCACCAGCAGGCTGGTGACGACGTGGTCGAGGAAGGCGCGGTCGTGGCTGACCAGCAGCAGCGTGCCGTCGAAGCCCGCGACGAGTTCCTCGAGCAGCTCGAGCGTGTCGATGTCGAGGTCGTTGGTCGGCTCGTCGAGCACCAGCAGGTTGGCCGGACGCGCGAACAGCCGTGCCAGCAGCAACCGGTTGCGCTCGCCGCCCGACAGCGCGCCGGCCGGTGTCAGCAACTGGTCGGGCCGGAACAGGAAGTCGCGCAGGTAGCCGGAGACGTGCCGGTTCTCGCCGCCGATCGGCACGAAGGCATTGCCGTCGTTGACGTTGTCGGCCACCGAAGCCTCGAGATCGAGCTGCTCGCGCTGCTGGTCGTAGTAGGCCACCTCGAGCCGCGTGCCGCGGCGCAGGCGGCCGGCGGTGGGCTCGAGCTCGCCGAGCAGCAGGCGGATCAGCGTGCTCTTGCCGGCGCCGTTCGGGCCGACGATGCCGATGCGGTCGCCGCGCTGCACGCGCACCGAGAGGTCGCGGATCACGGTGCGATCGCCGAACGCGACGCTGGCGTGCTCGGCCTCGAACACGAGCTTGCCGGACTCGGCCGCCTCGGCGAGCGCGAGGTCCGCCTGGCCGATGCGGTCGCGCCGCGCGCGGCGCTCCTCGCGCATGGCCTTGAGCGCGCGGACCCGGCCCTCGTTGCGGGTCCGGCGGGCCTCGACGCCCTTGCGGATCCAGACTTCCTCCTGCGCCAGCCGCTTGTCGAAGTGCGCGTTGGCCTTGGCCTCGATCTCGAGCTGCAGCGCTTTCTTGACCACGAAGTCGTCGTAGTTGCCGGGCCAGGAGCTCAGGTGCCCGCGGTCGAGCTCGACGACGCGCGTGGCGAGCCGGTTGACGAAGGCACGGTCGTGGCTGACGAACAGCAGCGCCCCACGGAACGCGAGCATCACGGCCTCGAGCCATTCGATCGCGGCGATGTCGAGGTGGTTGGTGGGTTCGTCGAGCAACAGCACGTCGGGCTCGGCGACCAGCGCGCGTCCGAGCAGCACCCGGCGCCGCCAGCCGCCCGACAGGGCGTCAAAGCGCGCTTCCGGGTCGAGTCCGAGTCGCGACATCACCGTCTCGACGCGATGCGCGGTCTCCCAGGCCTCGCCGGCGTCGGGCCCCAGCCCCTGCTCGACGATCTCGCGCACGCGCGCGTCGGCCACCGCGTCGAGATCCTGCGCCAGCATCGCGATCCGCGCGCCCGGGCGCACCCACACCGCACCGTCGTCGGGCAGCGAGGCGCCGGCGACCAGGCGCAGCAGCGAGGACTTGCCCTCGCCGTTGCGGCCGACCACGCAGACGCGCTCGCCCTCGCCCACCTGCAGCGAGGCGTGGTCGAGCAGAGGGCGCGAGCCGAAGGCGAGCGAGACGTCGTCGAGGCGCAGCAGCACGAGCGGTTCAGGCAGCACCGTGCCGCGCGAGCCAGTCTCGCGCGCGGGCAAACGCGGCCTCTGCGTCAGCCTTTGAGTAATAGGAGCGGTAATCGGCGTAGAAGCCGTGCTGCGCCTCGGGGTAGACGACGATCTCGGAGCCGCGCGCGGCGGCGGGCGCGCCGGGCGCCGCCAGCGCGGCCCGCATCGACTCGACGGTGTCCAGCGGTATCCCGGCGTCGCGGCCGGCGTAGAGTCCGAGCACGGGAGCCTTCAGCTTCGGCACCAGGTCGATCGGGTGGGCGGGCTGCAGCGCCGAAGGCTGGCCGACGAGCCGGCCGTACCAGGCGACCCCGCAGTCGACCTCGGGGTTGTGGGCAGCGTAGAGCCAGGTCACGCGACCACCCCAGCAGAAGCCGGTGATCGCCAGCCGCTGCGAGTCGCCGCCGTCGCCGCGGGCCCAGGCCACCGCGGCATCGAGGTCCGCGAGCACCTGCGCGTCAGGCACCTTCGCGACGATGTCGCGCATCAGCACCTGGATGTCGGCCACCGCCGCCGGGTTGCCCTGGCGCGCGAACATCTCGGGCGCCACGGCGATGTAGCCGAGCTTCGCAAAGCGCCGGCAGACGTCCTTGATGTGCTCGTGCACGCCGAAGATTTCCTGCACGACCAGGATGACCGGAAAGCCTGACCCCTTCGCCGGCCTGGCACGGTAGGCAGGGATCGCCCCGTCGGTCACGGCAATGCGTACCTCGCCCGCCTCGAGGCCGGTGGTGTCGGTCGTGATGACCTGCGCGGATACGGGGTGCGACGCGGCGGCGAAGCCCGCCACGAGCGAACTGGCGATGAAGCCGCGACGATCGAGCGCGGCGAGCGGGCGGAGGCTGGCGATGTCTTCCTTCACGGCGGCGATCCTCGTGTGGCGGGGCGCAAGGGTGTCAGAACCAGTCGGTCAGCGCGATGCCGGCACCGACCGTCGTCTGCTTCCAGTTGTAGTCGACCATGCTCTCGCCGTAGCCGCTGAAGACCTGGACGTAGCCGCGCACGCGCCGCGCCAGCGGGAAGCTCCAGCTGGCCTCGACGGCGCCATGGCCGGTGTCGAAGGCGTAGCGGCCGAGCAGCGAGAACTGGTGGCGTCCGGCGGTGTAGGACAGCAGCAGGTCGCCGTGGCCGAGGTAGTCGTCGATGTCGGGGTTGTCGTCGTCGTCGCCCTGCTCCTCGAACCGATACCAGGCGCGCGCGAGCAGGTCGAGGCCGCCACGCTCGAGGCCGACCTGCGCGTAGGCGCGGTTCCAGCTGCGGGAGAGGAACTGCCCGCGTCCGTTCGACTGGTGCACGACGCCGAAATTCAGCAGCCGCCAGTCCATGCCGAGCAGCTCGCGCTCGGGGTGGAAGGCCAGCATCAGCTCGGGCTCGTAGTTGGTCTCGCGGAACGGGCGGGAATCCTCGGCCTCATAGACCTGCCAATAGCTCTGCTGCGTGTAGCCCGCCCACAACGAGCCGCCGATCTCGTCCTGGAGGTCGGCCAGCTTGAACTTGAAGCTGAGCTGGAACTTGGCCTCCAGCTCTTCCCAGTCAAAGGGCACCGGTAGCGGCGGCCGCGTGGGGGACCCGGGGAAGCGATTGGGGTCGTCCGAGTAGCTGGCCGGCAGGATGTAGGTCGGCCGATGCGGCTGGAGGTCGAAGGTGCTGTCCTTCTCGCCGATCGCCCAGACACTGGCCAGCCGCGACAGCCGGGGCTCCGCGTCGGCCGGGTCCTCCGCCGGGGCGGGCGCAGGCATCGCTCCCGGCGCGGCGCGCGACGGCACCAGCGTGTCGAAGCACGCCAGCCGCGCCCCGGGGTCCGCGATGCCCGCGCAGGTCTCGAGCGCCTCCGGCGTCACCGCGGTGGCGGAGGCGGAGGTGGACTGTGCCCCGGCCGGATGCGCCGCGCCCAGCGCGGCGGCGACCAGGGCAAGGACCAGCGGGTGGCGGACGGGCGCGATGCACATGGAAACTTTGCCCTCGGCTGGCAGCGACATGGCGCGGTACGCTACACGGAACAGCCAGCCGGGTTAAGCTTGTAGCCCCGACAATCCTGCGCCGGTGTCGCCCATGCGGCTGTTCGGTGTACTCCTGATCGTCCTGCTCACCGTCATGGTCGCCTACGCGCTGTGGCGCGGTCGCGGGCGTCGGCGCGACGAAACCGCCGAAGACAGCGTGCCCCTCCTCGGCGCGGGCGACGACGCGACCACCGGGCCAACGCCAGCCCCCGCGCTGCCGTCCTCGATCCTTCCGCCGCCGGAACCGCCGCCGCCCGACCCGGCCGCCGCCGCCGCGGCGCAGCGCGTGGCCTCGGCCGTGCACGCCCTGGCGTTCGGCGTGCCGGCGATCACTGGCCACGTGCCGACCGCCCATGCACGCACCTTCAACGAGGCACTCGCGGCCCTCGAGGGCGCCCTGGACGAACCCCGGTTCATGCCGCGCCGCCCCAGCGTGATCCCGGAACTGCTGCGCGCCGTCAACGACGAGGACACCTCGCGACGGCAGATCGGTGCCATCATCGCGCGCGACCCGGCGCTGGCGGCCGACCTGCTGAAGCTCGCCAACACCGCCTACTACCGTGTCTCGGCACAACCCGTCGAGAGCATCGACCGCGCCGTCGCGGTGCTCGGGACCACCGGCATCCGCACGCTCGTCAGCAGCGCCGCGCTGCAGCCGGTGTTCCAGGTGCCTGCCGGCTCCTTCACGCGCTTCCCGTCGGTGGCCTGGGACCAGGCCTTCCTGTCGGGCATGGCAGCCGAGTCGATCGCCGCCGTGGCCGAGAACGAGGACCCCTTCGCGGCGCAGCTGCTGGCGCTGCTGATGGGACTGGGTGGCATCGTCGCCTTCCGCGTCACCTACGAGCACTACGGACGCGACCCGACGCTGGCTCCGGACGCCGAGGTGTTCGCCACGCTGCTCGACCGGCAGGCCGCCCCGCTCGCCCGGCGGATCGCGCAGAGCTGGGAACTGTCGGAGCGCATGATCACGGCGCTCAACGACCAGACCACGGCCACGGCCACGGGCCCCGCCGCGCTGTCGCGGCTGGGTCGCAGCCTGCTGCTCGGCCGCACGATGGGCAGCCTGGCGCTGCTCGCGCGCGAGGGACTCGTGGACGCCGACGAAGCGCGTGCCGCCGCCACGACCGCGGGGGTCCCGTCGCGGCTCTTCGACCGTCTCTGGCAGCGCCTGACGCAGCAGGGCTGAGGCGCAGCCGCGCTGGCCGCGGCCGCCAGCGCGGCCGCCCATCCTTGGATCCGTAAAAGCACGCAGTGCCCTGCCAGGCGCCAGGGTCTATCGTTCGCGACCGGGGGTAGCTCTTGAGCCAGGGAGCCCGCCTATGGCCACTGAAATCGCGACCGAGGTCCAGACCACGCCCTACCAGCTGCTCGGCGGCAGCGAGGCCTCCGTGCGCCGCCTCGTCGACCGCTTCTACGACCTGATGGACAGCGCGCCCGAGGCGCGCGAGCTGCGGGCGATGCACACGGGCGACCTCGGGCCAATGCGCGACAGGCTCACCTGGTTCCTCACGGGCTGGCTCGGTGGCCCGCCACTCTACGCGCGGCACAACCGCGGCTCGGTGTGCATCACCCAGGCGCATCGCCCGTTCCCGATCGACACGGCGACGCGCGACCAGTGGATGTGGTGCATGCGCCGGGCCATGGACGACACCGGTGCGCCCGAGGAGTTCCGGCGGATGATCGACGCGCCGCTGGCGCGCGTGGCCGAGTTCCTGCGCAACCGCTGAAGGGAAGTTGCCGAGGGTAAGATGGCGCGCATCCAAGGAGGTGCCCCATGCCCTGTCGACCCTTCGTCCCCGCGGCTGCCCTGCTCGCGCTGGCCGGCGCGCTGCCGGCCACACCGTCCGCCGCCAGCAGCCCGTCGGCCTGGAGCGCCCTGGAAAGCGATGCGGCCAAGGCCTGCGCCGCGGCGTCCGGCCTGCGCAATCCTGTCGTCTCCGCAACGACCGTCCGCTACGACGACACCCTCGGCGTCGACGCGCGGCTGGTCAGCGGCACCTGGCCGCAGCCGCACATGAAGGGCTCGCAGGCGCTGATGCTCTGCCTCTACGACCGACGGGCGCGTCGCGCCCAGGTGCAGGACGCGGAGACGTGGCGGCCGTTGCTCGGCACGGCCACACCAAAGCGCTAGCCCCCTAGGGCCGCAGCGGGATCAGCACCTCGTTGCGCCGCATGAACCAGGGCATGAACGGCGCGTCGTAGCGCGCGATGATCGCACTGTCGCCCGGCTCGGGCTGGAGCCGGCGCGCCGCCAGCGCCTCGCGCAGCAGCTTCTCGTGCTCGCGGAAGTTCTCCTCCGTCCACCGGCCCGTGTAGCGCCAGGCTGCGACGCGCCGCGCCGGCACCTCGCGGATCGTCACCCGAGGGTCGTCCGGCTTCGGCACCGTCTCGCGCGTGTACTTGCGCGGCACGACGAAGGCCACCCGGTACATACCGCCCTCGGTGGCCTGCTCGACCGGCGCCGTCATGGCGATCTTCTCGCCGCCGGGGCGCGCCTGCTCCACCGGCGCGGTCATCGCGATCTCCGCCTGCGCGGAGTTCGCGCCGCTGATGTAGCGGAACAGCCGGCCAAAGGCGATGTTGCCGGCGTTCATGAAGCCCGACTCGACCGCCGTCTCGGCGAGCAGGTAGGGCGCGTACTCGCGCAGCTCGAACGCGCCGTCCTGCTCGACCACGCGGTACTCGGGCTGCTCGATGGCCACGGCGGCTACCGGGACCAGTGCGAGCAGCGCGACGACGGAGGCCAGCGCACGACGGATCACGGTCCCGGGTAGACCTCGAACAGGCCCGCGGCGCCCATGCCGCCGCCGATGCACATGGTGACCACGACGTACTTGACGCCGAGCCGGCGCCCCGCGAGCAGCGCGTGGCCGACCAGGCGCTGGCCGCTCATGCCGTAGGGATGCCCCACGGCGATGGCGCCGCCGTCGACGTTCAGGCGGTCGTCCGGGATGCCGAGCCGGTCGCGGCAGTACAGCACCTGCACGGCGAAGGCCTCGTTGAGTTCCCAGAGGCCGACGTCCTCGAGCTTCACGCCGGCGCGCGCGAGCAGCTTCGGCACCGCGAACACCGGGCCGATGCCCATCTCGTCGGGCTCGCAGCCGGCGACCGCGAAGCCGCGGAACGCGCCCAGCGGCACGAGATTGCGCCGCGAGGCCTCGGCCTCGCTCATCACCACGCAGGCGCCGGCGCCGTCGGAGAACTGGCTGGCGTTGCCCGCGGCGATCGTGCCGCCCGGCTGCGCGGGCTTGATGCGCGCGAGCGCCTCGACGGTGGTGCCCTCGCGCAGGCCTTCGTCGCGCTCGACCGTGACCTTGCGCGTCTGCAGCATGCCCGTGGCCTTGTCGACCAGCGCCGTGCGCACGGTGATCGGCTCGATCTCGGCCGCGAAGTGCCCGGCCGCCTGCGCCGCGCAGGCGCGCTGCTGGCTGCGCGCACCGTACTCGTCCATGCGGTCGCGGGTGATGCCGTAGCGCGCCGCGACCGTCTCGGCGGTCGGCAGCATCGGCCAGTAGATCTCGGGCTTGAGCTTCTGCAGCACCGGGTCGAAGAACATGTGCCGGTTGCCCTCGAGCTGCACGCAGGAGATCGACTCGACGCCGCCGGCGACGTAGATGTCGCCCTCGCCGGCGATGATCCGCTGCGCGGCCATCGCGATGGTCTGCAGGCCCGACGAGCAGAAGCGGTTCACGGTGACGCCCGACACGCTCACCGGGCAGCCGGCCATCAGCGCCGCCTGCCGCGCGATGTTCCAGCCGGTGGCGCCCTCCGGGTTGGCGCAGCCCATCAGCACGTCCTCGACCTCGCCGGGCGCGACGCCCGCGCGCGCCAGGGCGGCACGCACCACGTGGCCGCTGAGCGTCGCGCCATGGGTCATGTTGAACGCACCCTTCCAGCTCTTGGCGAGCGGCGTGCGGGCGGTGGAGACGATGACGGCGCTCATGCGGCACCTCCAGTGAAAGCGCCGCCTTCGGCAGCGAGCCGCGCCAGCAGCGGCGCGGGGGCCCAGAATCCAGGATCCGCGCCGGGCAACCCCGCGAACTGCCTCATCCGGCGCACGACGTCGTAGAGCCCGACCGAATCCGCGTAGCGCATGGGGCCGCCGCGGTACGGCGGGAAGCCGTAGCCGGTGAGGTAGACGAGGTCGATGTCAGACGCGCGCTGCGCGATGCCCTCCTCGAGGATGCTCGCGCCTTCGTTGACCAGCGCGTAGACGAGCCGGTCGACGATCTCGGTGTCATCGAGCTTGCGCTGCGGGATCTCGAGCTCGGCGCGGGCCGCGGCGATCAGCTGCTCGACGACCGGCGAGGGATACGCCTCGCGGTCCCCCGGGCGGTAGTCGTACCAGCCAGCGCCCGACTTCTGGCCGAAGCGGCCGAGCTCGCAGAGCCGGTCGGCGGCGAGCGCGGGCGACTTCAGCTTGCCCTCGGCATACTGGCGCTTGCGGATGTGCCAGCTGATGTCGTTGCCGGCCAGGTCGCTCATGCGGAACGGGCCCATGGCGAAGCCGAAGGCCTCGATCGCGCGGTCGACCTGCTGCGGGCTCGCGCCCTCGTCGAGCATGGCGAGGGCCTGCACGAAGTACTGGTTGATCATGCGGTTGCCGATGAAGCCGTCGCAGACGCCAGAGACGACCGCGGTCTTGCGGATCTTCTTCGCCAGCGCCATGGCCGTGGCCAGCACGTCGGGCGCCGTCTTCGCGCCACGGACCACCTCGAGCAGGCGCATGACGTTGGCGGGGCTGAAGAAGTGCAGGCCGATGACGTCCTGCGGGCGCCCGGTGACACCGGCGATGTGGTCGACGTCGAGCGTGGAGGTGTTGGTGGCGAGGATCGCGCCCGGCTTCATCGTGGCGTCGAGCTGGCGGAAGACCTTTTCCTTGACGCCCATGTCCTCGAACACGGCCTCGATGACCAGGTCGTCGCCGGCGATGGCGTCATAGGAGAGCACCGGCTGCAGCAGCGCCATGCGCGCATCGCGCTTGGCAGGGTCCAGCTTGCCCTTCTTGACCTGGCTCTCGTAGACCTCGCGCACGCGCGCGACGCCGCGGTCGAGCGATTCCTTCGAGACCTCGAGCAGGTGCACCGGGATGCCGGCGTTGAGGAAGTTGAGCGCGATGCCAGTGCCCATGGTGCCGGCGCCGATGATCGCGACGGATTGCACGTTGCGCACGGGCGTCTTCTCCGGGAGGTCCTTGATGCGGGAGGCGGCTCGCTCGCCAAAGAACACGTGGCGAAGCGCCAGCGACACGGAGGAATCGAGCAGCGGCCGGAACAGCCGGCCTTCCTCGGCATGGCCCTGGTCGAACGGCAGCTTCGCGGCCGCCTGCACAGCGTCGATGATCGCGAGCGGCGCCGGGTATTCCTTGAACGCCGCCTTCGCGGTGTTGCGGGCGAACTGCAGCAGGGCCTCGAGGTCGGGCTCGACGACCTTGCGGTCGCGCACACGCGGGATCGGCGTGCCGGCGGCGCAGTCGCGCGCCGCGGCCTCGGCCACCTCGACGGCGGCATCGAGCACGCCGGACTCGACCACGCGGTCGAACAGCGGCGTGCGCGCGAACATCGTGGCAGGGATAGGCTCGCCGCCGAGCATCACGTTGAGGGAGGCCTCGACACCGATCAGCCGAGGCAGGCGCTGCGTGCCACCGGCACCCGGGATCAGGCCGAGCTTGACCTCGGGAAGGCCCACCCGCGCGGTAGCGAGCGCCACGCGGTAGTGGCACGAGAGCGCGAGCTCGAGGCCGCCGCCCAGCGCCACGCCCTCGATCGCGGCCACGACCGGCTTGGTCGCGTCGTCGAGCAGCGCATTGACGCTCCAGATCGTCGGGCCGCGACCCATGTCCGGCGTGTTGAACTCGCGGATGTCGGCACCCGCGCAGAACGTGCCGTTGGCGCCCACCAGCACGACGGCATCGACGGCCGGATCGGCCATGGCGCGGTCGAGCCCCGCCACGAGCTCGCGGCGCAGGGCCAGGCTGAGGCTGTTGACCGGCGGGTCCTGGAATGCCAGCACGGCCGTCCGGCCACGCAGGGAATAGTCGAGTTGAGCCATCGGTGACCCTCTGTCTAGGTCGGTGGATTGTCGCACGCGCCCGGCGGGACGAGCACCACCCTCGCGTCGAGGGCCAGCGCGCCCCGCGCGTCGAGCAGCAGCGGGTTGATGTCGAGTTCCGCCAGGTCAGGCAGCAGGCCGGCCATGGCCCCGACCCGCAGGAGCACGTCGTACAGCGCATCGCTGCAGGCGGGATCCTGGCCGCGGAACGCCCCGAGCGTACGTGCTACACGGGTGCGCGCCACCATCCCGGCAGCCAGCGCCCGATCCAGAGGCGGCAGCTCGACGGCCCGGTCGCCATAGACCTCCACCGCGATCCCGCCCGCGCCGAACGCCACCACGGGGCCGAACACGGGGTCGCGCAGGATGCCGACCAGCAGTTCGCGAACCCCCGGGCCGCCCCGCATGCGCTCGACGGTGACGCCCTCGAGCCGGGCCGTGGGACGCTCGCGCTCCGCCCGCTGCAGGATGGCGTCGAATGCGGCGCGCACGGCCGCGGCGTCGCCGAGGCCGAGCCGGACGCCGCCCACGTCGCTCTTGTGCGTGATGTCCGGGGAATCGATCTTCAGCGCGACGGGATAGCCGATCGCGACCGCGCAGGCCACGGCGGCCTCGGCCGACGCCGCGGGCTGTGCCTCGACCACCGCGACGCCAAACGCACGCAACAGGGCGCGGGATTCCGCAGCGGTCAGCAGCTCGCGCGAATCCGCGCGGGCTGCCGCCACGACCGCGCGGGCCGCATCGAGGTCGATGCCGGCGGGCTGCGCGGGCGGGTCGTCGCCCGCCGCGGCAAGCCGCCGCTGGTTGCGCCACCACGCGCCGACGTAAGCAAAGGTCTCCACCGCCGACTCCGGCTTGCCGAAGGTGGGAACCCCGGCGCGCTGCAGCAATGCCCGGCCCTCGGCGACCGAGGCATCGCCCATCCAGCAGGCCAGCACCGGCTTCGTCGCCCCGCGCACCCGATCGCGCAACGCCTCGGCGATCCGGGTCGGGGCGGTCATCGCCTGCGGCGTCAGCATCACCAGCAGGCCGTCGATGCCGTCGTCGGCGAGGCAGGCCGCGATCGCAGCGTCGTAGCGCGCCGCGTCGGCGTCGCCGATCAGGTCGATCGGATTGCCGTGCGACCAGTGCGCCGGCAGCGCGGCCTGCAGCGCCGCGACGGTGCGGGGGGAAAGCGCGGCGAGCTCGACCTCGAGGTCGGCGTCGGCGGCACGGTCGGCGGCGAGCACGCCGGGTCCGCCCGCGTTGGTAATCACGGCCAGCCGCCCGCCCACGGGCCGCACGCCGTCCGCCAGCGCCTGCGCCGTGGCCACCAGCTGCCCGAGCGTACGCACCCGCACGGCCCCCGCGCGCCGCACGACCGCGTCGAAGACGTCGTCGGCGCCGACGATCGCGCCGGTATGCGACACGGCGGCGCGGACGCCCGTTGGATGACGGCCGGATTTGATGACGAACACCGGCTTCGCGGCAGCGGCGGCACGCAGCGCCTCGACGAAACGCCCCGCTTCGCGGATCCCCTCCACGTAGAGCAGGATGTGGCGCGTGGCGGGATCGTGAGTGAGGTAGTCGAGCGCTTCGCCAAAATCGACGTCGGCGGAGCCGCCGATCGACACCAGGCTCGAGAACCCGATGCCGCGCGGCCGCGCCCAGTCGATCAGCGCCGTGCAGATCGCTCCCGACTGCGAGAGCAGCCCCAGCGAGCCGGGCACGGCACCGCCCAGCGCGAAGGTGGCGTCGACGCCGAGCGCCGGTCGCATCATCCCGAGGCAGTTCGGGCCCAGCACGCGCACGCCGTGGCGACGGGCGGCCTCGCGCAGCGCGCGCTCGAGCATGGCGCCCTCCGCGCCGGCCTCGCCGAAGCCCGCGGAGATCACGATGGCGGCGCGGATGCCCAGCCTCCCGGCGTCGTCGACCAGGCCGGGCACCGTGGCTGCGGGCGTGGTGACGACGAGCAGATCGACGGGCTCGCCCAGCGCTGCCACGTCGGGAACGCAGGGCACCCCCTGCACCGTGGTGTATTTGGGATTCACCGCGACGAGTCGTCCCGCAAAGCCCGCTGCGCGCAAGTTGGACAGCACCACGGCACCGATCGCGCCGGCGCGTTCGGTGGCGCCGGCGACGGCGATCGATTGGGGTTCGAACAGCGGGGCCAGGGGGTGGCGCGCGGCGTGGTCAGGCATGGCAACATTGTCCCCGAGCGCCGCGGCGATTGCATGACGGCGCCGCCGTCCCGGACCTGTGGCAGATACCTAGTCGTGATGTCGCACCGAATGCCCCGCTTCCGCCCCGCACTGCTCGTGCTGCTGCTCGCGCTGCTGGCGGGCTGCGGCGTCAATCCGGTCACGGGCAAGCAGGAACTGCAGTTCGTGTCCGAGGAGTCGGAGCTGCAGCTCGGCGCGCAGCACTACGCGCCCTCGCGCCAGAGCCAGGGCGGCGACCTGGTCGCCTTCCCCGAGGTCTCGAGCTACGTCGCAGAGGTCGGTGGCCGGCTCGCGGCGGTCTCGGACCGACCCCTGCCCTATGAATTCGTCGTGCTCAACAGCTCGGTGCCGAACGCCTGGGCGCTGCCGGGCGGCAAGATCGCCATCAACCGCGGGCTGCTCACCGCGCTCGACAACGAGGCCGAGCTGGCCGCCGTGCTCGGCCACGAGATCGTGCATGCCGCGGCCCGCCACGGCGCCAAGGCCCAGGAGCGCGGCGTGCTGCTGCAGGCCGGCGTGCTCGCCGCACAGGTCGGCGTGATGCTGGGCGATTCCGACCCGAATGTCGGCAACCTGCTGGTCCTCGGCGCCGGCGTCGGCGCGCAGCTGATCAACACGAAGTACGGGCGCAATGCCGAGCTGGAGTCGGACCTCTACGGCATGCGCTACATGCAGCGCGCGGGCTATGACCCCGCCGCCGCGGTAACCCTGCAGGAAAAGTTCGTGGCGCTCGCCAGCAAGGATGGTGCACGGCGCGCGAGCTGGCTCGAGGGCCTGTTCGCGTCGCACCCGCCGTCGCAGGAACGCGTCGATCGCAACCGCGCGACGCTCGTCGCCACAGGTCCCGGCGGCACGCTCGGCACCGAGCGCTACACGGCCGCGCTCGCGACGCTGCTCGCAGCCAAGCCCGCGTACGACAAGGCCGACGAGGCGGTCGCGGCAGCGACGAGCAAGGACTACGCGCGCGCGCAGTCGCTGGCCAGCGAGGCGGCCAGGCTGCTGCCTCGCGAGGGCCGGTTCCAGCAGATCCTCGGCGACATCGCACTGGCCCAGCAGCAGCCGAAGGCGGCACTCGCCCACTACGACAGGGCCCTGGGGCTCGACCCCGCCTACTTCGGCGGCCACCTTGGGGCGGGGTTGGCGGCCTTCCGCCTGGGTTCCGCGGATCGCGCCCGCCAGTCGTTGACGCGCAGCGCTGAACTGCTGCCCACGGCGCCGGCGCTCTACCACCTTGGGCTGCTCGCGCAGCGCGCCGGCAACGGCGCCGAGGCGATGCGCTACTTCAGCGCCGCGGCGGAGTCCAACAGCGATTTCGGACGCCGCGCCACGGTCGAGGTGCTCCGCGAGGACCTGCCGCGCAACCCCTCGCGCTACCTCGCCGCGTCGGCACAACGTGACGGCCGCGGCGCGCTCGTCATCGTCGTCCAGAACCGGACCTCGGTTGCGCTCGCCGACGTACAGGTCACGCCGGAACTGGTCGGCGCCGGCGGCGCGGTGGAGCAGCGCGGCGCGGCGCTGCGGATCGGTCGGCCGCTGGCGGCCGGCGAGCGGGTGGTGCTCGACGCGGGCGTCGGTGCCGTCAGTGACGACGCGCTCGCCCGCACGCGCGTGCGCATCGACTTCGCGCGGGCCATCGAGCCCTGATCAGTTGTTCTGCAGCCCGCCCGTGAGGACGATCCGCATCGCCTCCTCGACAGAGAGGTCCGTGGCCTCGATCTGGTCGCGCGGCAGGTAGACCGTGTAGCCGCCAATCTGGTAGCTCATCGGCAGGTAGACGGCGACCAGTCCCTCTGCCCCGGTCGCGCCGCGCACGCTGGCGTTCTCCTGGGTCACGAAGCCGATCACGCGACCCGGCCCGAACCGGACCATGACCACCCGTTCGAGCTCGCGCTTGCGCGCAGCCGGCCCGACGAGGCTGGTGAGGTCGCGCAGCGCGGAATAGACGGTCTTGACCACCGGCACGCGCAGCAGCAGCGACTCGCCGAACTGCAGGCTGCGCCGGACGACATAGGCGTTCACCAGCAGGCCGACGACCAGCAGCAGCAGGAAGCCCGCCACGAGGCCCATGCCTGGCCGGTAGAACTGCACCGGCAGCAGCAGCTTGAGCGGCCCCGAGAGCAGTCCCTCGGTCGTGACCCCGAGCCAGTAGACCAGATAGATCGTCAGGCCGATCGGCAGGATCGCCAGCAATCCCTTCAGCAGGATGCGTCCGAGGCTGGTCATTGGCGCAGCAGCACCACGATGACCGTGCCGAGCGACAGCAGCGTCACCAGCAGCAGCGCGCCGGTGACCAGCGCCATCACCCGCGCCTGGCGGTGCAGCACCACCACGGCCTCCGAGAGCTTGGCGACCTGGCTGGCCATGTCGGCCACCAGCTGGGCCTGGCGCTGCTCGTTGTCCTCCAGCGCCGCGATCCGCTGCTGCAGTGCGGCGAGCGCCGGGGCTGCCGCCTCATCCGAGGCCGCCCCGGTAGAACGCAGCGCGCCGGCCTGCGCGCCCGCCGGCGGCCGCTTGGCCCGCTGCAGCAGGTCACGGGAGAGTTCGAGGATCGGGGGCACCCATTGAAGGATCTGGGCCCAGGGGACTGGCATGGAAATGACCCTCGCGGCGGGGAGGATGGCTGCACCAAAGGGCGCGTGATTATACTCGGTGCAGAACAACAACCCGCGTCCTGCGACGCCAACCCGTTGGGGGGATCATGAATCAATTCTCGGGGAGACTGATGATCTCGCTGTTGTCCGCGACGGCAATCCTGCTCGCGCTCGTGGCAACGGCGCCCGTGGCCAAGGCGCAATGGGGCGGCGCGAGCAGCGGCGAGATGCGCATCCGCTGCGATTCGCCCGGCGGACGCGACCGCTTCTGCCCCGCCGCCAACGACGGCCGGGTGCGGTTGCTGCGTTCTTATGGCGGCGCGCCCTGCATAGAGGGCCAGACCTGGCGTCACGACCGCGGTGGCATCTATGTCCGTGGCGGCTGCATCGGCGAGTTCGGCTACGTGAACTACTCGGGCGGTGGTGGCGGCGGCTGGGGCAACAACAGCTCCAGCGGCCAGACAGAGTTCCGCTGCGAATCCGACGACGGCCGCGAGAACTTCTGCGCCGTCGACAACCGCGACGTGCGACTGCAGCGGACGCTCAGCCGCGCACCCTGCGTGGAAGGCCAGAGCTGGCGTCATGACCGCCGCGGCGTCTACGTCCGCAACGGTTGCCGCGGTCTCTTCGTTGCCTTCCAGTCTGGCGGCGGCGGCGGCTGGGGCGGCAGCGGCAGCGGCGGCGGCGGCTGGGGCGGCAGCGGCGGCAACTGGGGCGGTGCGCAGACCGTGCAGATCAAGTGCCAGTCGATCGGTGGCCGCTGGGGTGCCTGCCCGGTCGACATCCGCGGCGAAGTTCGCCTCGTGCGCAAGGAGAGCCACGCCGACTGCATCCGCAACTGGACCTGGGGCAACCTGCGCAACGAGGCGATCTGGGTGAGCAACGGTTGCCGGGCCGTGTTCGAGGTCCGCGGCAGCTACGCCGCGGGCCGGTCGATCATGGAGGGCGCGGGCGATGCGCCGCCGGGGGTGATGCGGGAGGCGCCGGGCGCGAGGCGCGACGGTTCGTCGATCGATTAGCAGTTCGGTGCGGCTGGCCCGACAAGAATTGCAAAGCTGAGCCAAGAGTGACGCCGTCCCGCGCCGGGCGGCGTCACTGGGTCGCACACTCGCCCTGAGATCGCCCGAGTCGGGCGGGGAGCAAGGCGATGCGACGCTATCTTCTGGGTTTCGGTGCGGGGCTGTTGCTCACGGCCTGCGGCGGAGGCGGCGGAAGCGCAGCGGCACCCTCGGTTGCCGCCCAGGCACCCAACCGCCCCCCGGTCGTCGCCAACGCGAACGCTGACCAGAGCGCAAACGTCGGCGCTTTCTTCCAGTACGACGCCAGCCGCAGCGGCGCGGTTTTCACCGACCCCGACGGCCAGACGCTCAGCTACCGCGTGACCGTGGCGCCGGCGGCGCCGGGGCTGGGCGTGTCGGGCACCACCCTGTCGGGCACCCCGACCGCCGCCGGGACTCATACCGTCACGATCACCGCCGACGACGGCTCAGGAGGCACGGCCAGCGACGACTTCGTGCTGCAGCTGCGCCTGCCGGCCGACGTGCCGGTGCTGCCGGCCACGCTGGCCGGCTACGCGGACGCCGACATCGCACTGCCGCGGCACTTCACCATCGGCCCGGGCAATCCCTCCGCTGCCGACAACTCGCCTCCCGGCAACCCGGTGACGAACGCGGGGGCAACGCTCGGTCGCGTGCTGTTCTACGACCGGCGGCTGTCGGCCAACGACAGCGTGTCCTGCGGCTCCTGTCATCAGCAGGCGCGCGGCTTCGCCGATCCGGCACGATTCAGCGCCGGCTTCCAGGGCGGTCGCACCCCGCGTCATTCGATGGGGCTGGTAAACGCCCGCTGGTACGCGCGCGGCCGGTTCTTCTGGGACGAACGCGCGGCCACGCTCGAGGCCCAGGTCCTGGTGCCGATCCAGGACGCCACCGAGATGGGCATGACCCTGCCGCAACTCGTCACGAAGCTCTCGACCACGAGCTTCTACGGCCCGCTGTTCACCGCCGCCTTCGGCGATCCGCAGATCACCGGTGACCGCATCGCCCGCGCGCTGGCGCAGTTCGTGCGCGCGATGGCCTCGTACCGCAGCAAATACGACTCGGCCTTCGTCAACGGCGTGCCGAACTTCGCTGCCACGCTCACCGCCCAGGAGGAACTGGGCCGCACGCTCTACGAGGGCCGAGCGCGCTGCGTCGTCTGCCACGGCACGGTTGCGCACGTCAGCGACACGATCCACAACAACGGTCTCGACGCCGTCGTGGTCGACGCCGGCGCCGTCAACGGACGCTTCAAGTCGCCGTCGCTGCGCAACGTCACGGTGCGCGCGCCTTACATGCACGACGGGCGCTTCGCGACGCTGCGCGAGGTGATCGATCACTACGACACCGGCGTGCGCGACAGCCCGAACCTCTCGCCCGCGCTGCGCGGGCCGGACGGCACGCCGCGCCGGCTGAACCTGACCGAGAACGAGAAGCAGGCCCTGCTCGCGTTCCTCGGTGCGCTGACCGACGACGCCCTGATCGCCGACGCGAAGTTTGCCGACCCCTTCCCTCGCTGATCAGGAGGGGGCGGCACGGCCTGCCCTTTGGGTCGATGGCCCGCGCCATTGTCGCGACGCAGCATGCGCGGATCATGCAGGGCGATCACCTGGGGCATTCGAACGAGCCGGGCTTGCGAGCCAGGCAGCTCGCCACCGACCTGGAACGGCTGGCCAACGACCCGGCTCTCGATCCCGCACTGGCGCCGCGCGTGCTCGGGATGGCGCAGCGGGCTCGCGGACTTGGTCCGTCGGGGGAAGGCGCGCGCCTGACCCGCCGCGAGAACGAAGTCGTGCGTCTTCTCGCCGCAGGTCACACCATGCCACAGGCCGCCAGCCTGCTCGGCATCACGCCGCGGACCGTGGCGTTCCACAAATACCGCGCGATGCAGACGCTCGGTGCCCGCAACAGCGCCGAGCTCGTCAGCCTGGCGGTCCGGCATGGGCTCGTCCAGCGAGCGCGTGCCGCCACCGCAGGCCTAGGGCTCGGGAACGATCGCCACCCAGCCGTCGCCCGGATCGAAGCTGCGTATTGCCTCCACGGCGTTCGCGGTCTCCGGACCAAGGTCCTTCTGAAAGACCACGCCGTCCTGGTTGACGATGAACGTGTGCACGCCACTGCGGCCGTGCTCCGCGGGCCAGGCGACCAGCGCAAAGCCGCCGGTCAGCAGGCCGTCGACGAAGTAATCGCGCGCGCCGCCGTTCGCGCTCGGGCCCTGCGCGTAGACCATCCGGTAGTAGTAGCCGTGGTAGGTGGCACGGGCGCCACCAGTCGCTGCCCTGTAGCCCTCGGACGCAGCGGCGGCCACGAACGGCCCCGCCGGGCTCAGCGGTTCGTCCGGGGAGGTCTCCCAGTACAGGCCATTCCGCATGCCGGTGTCGCTCACGAGCTTGATTGCGTAGATCCCCGGCGGATCCCCGTCCCGACCCTCCGACGCGTACTCCTGCTGCGCCACCACGTAGCCCCGCGCGACCTCGATGGCCGCAAGCTCGTTCGCGCCGATGCGGCGCGCCGCCAGCTCGTCCACGCCCGCCGCGCCGTCGAACCGCCAGCGGCCACCCACCGGGACGAGCGGCACGGGCAGCGGCCACTGGTTGTCGCCCACGACCAGCATCCGCTGGCCGCTGTCCGCCTCGACGAGCGCGTTCAGGCGGTCATAGGCCGCGACGAACCGCGCCCGATCCGCCGCGTCCTCGACGGCGTCGCCCGGGGCGACGATGGATTCGCTCCCGGGGCCGAGCAGTCGGGCCAGCGCGGCACGATCGTCGCCGCGCAGCGCCGTGACGAGTGCGTCGACCGCCTCCTCGGGCGTGATGAAGCTCGCGTGCGCACCGCCTTCGCGGCTGGAACAGCCGCCCAGCAGGGTCAGCACGAGGATCGACAGAACGCCCAGGACGGGCGCGCGAAGCAGGTACCGGGTATTCATGCGCATATTCTCCATGGTCCTGCGCGACGACTCAGCGCCCCTGGCGCCGCGCGGCACCGCCGCCCTGCGGCAGGCTCTGCCGGCCGCGCGCGCTCGCCGCACGCTCCGCCGCGCCGCCGCGTTGCACGCTCGACACCGCAGCGTTGCGTGACATCGCGGGGCTGTGACCGAAGGACGACGCGGGCCGGCCCGCGACCGAGGGTCGCTGAGGCATCGAGGCTGGACGCGCGCCAGCATAGCTGCCCTGCACCTTGGGAGGCGCCTTCACGGCGGGGCCCTTGCCCGCCGGTCCCTTGGCACCGGCGGCCTTCGCAGCCGGAGCCTTGGCCGCGGGACGCGCCGTCGCCGGCTTCGAGTAGCCGGGCGTTGCCGCGGCGATGCGCTCGCGGGGATCCGCGGGGATCGCGGCCTTGTTCGCGGGCCGCCCGGCGCGGTTGGCGCCCGCGTAGCTGCTCTGGCCGCGCCAGTTCGCGGCCGTCAGGCTCGGTGCCGGAGGCTTCAGGTCGGCCGGGCGCGCCCGCGGCGTTCGCTGGTTCAGCTCGCGGAGCTCCGGGCGATTGCCACGGGCGGCGGTGATCGGGCTGCTGACCGTGCGGGGTCGGTAACCCGGTGACCCGGGCCGGCTGTTCGCGCCCCAGCGGTCCCAGTACCCGCCGCCCGGGCGGTTGTTGTTGATGATGATCGTGCCATTGTTCTGGAAGCCGCTGTTGTAGCCCGGGGGCCGCATGTAGCTGTTGCCCGGATAGAAGCCGCCGCCGTAGACGGGGCGATCGGGGTAAGGCGGGTAATACGGCATCCCGCCGTATCCGTAGTTCGGGTAGTCGTACCCGTAGCGACGGTAATCGTCGTCGTCGTCGAAAAGCTCGTTGACGAGGATGCCCGCGCCGAAGGCGAGCACGCCCGTGGCGATCAGCGACCCGGTGCTGTGGCCTTCCTTCTCCGTGGTGACCGTGGTCGGGGCGGAGGCCACCGGGACGGCCGTCGTCGCCGCAGCCGCGGCGGCCTGCGCGCGCAGGCGCTGCACGGCGTCGAGGACGCCGGCCTGGTCGGCCGTGAACGCCTGGCCGAGTTCGGTCGTCCAGGCCATCTGCAGGCACATCATGTCGACGGTCTCGGGGAACTGCACGAGCGCACGCACCGGCGGCGTGAAGCCCACGCCGGCCGCGGCGTCATCGAGCGCCTTGCCCTCGAGAGAAGCGTTGACGACCAGCCAGTTGCCCGCGTCGAGCACCTCCTGCGGATTGGTCGAGGCGATCAGCACCTGCGACAGCACCGGGTCGGGGTAGAGGGCTATCGGCGCCAGCAGCTCCTCGAGGGCCTCGGCAGTCCACGCGCGATCGACCGCGGCGGGCGCCGCGCCGGGGGCCGGTGGTGGCGTGGCCTCGGGCACGGCGGCCGAAGCCGCGTCCGGGGCGGCAACCGGGGCGGGTGGCGGCTCCTTGCCGGCACAGGCCGCGAGGGACAGCGCGGCACCGGTGGCGAGGGCAAGGGACGCGGACGGCAGGGACTTGAGAATGGAGCGCACGGGGATCTCTCCCCCCGGTAAATCCGGGTTGCGCCGGGCACGTTATCGACCGGTCGCAGACCCGGACACTGTCAGACCTGACAGTACGCCCGAAGGGGCAGTGCGCGCCGCCGCGCGCGCGCAGCCCCGCGTAGCGCCTCAGGCGGCGGCGCTGACCTGCGTCGACGGCGCGCTGTTGCGGATCAGGTGATCGAAGGCCGACAGCGCGGCGGTCGAGCCCGCACCCATCGCGATGATGATCTGCTTGAACGGCACCGTCGTCGCATCGCCCGCGGCGAACACGCCCGGAACGGAGGTATGGCCACGGTCGTCGATGACGATCTCGCCACGCGGCGACAGGTTGACCGTGCCCTTGAGCCACTCCGTGTTCGGCAGCAGGCCGATCTGCACGAAGATACCCTCGAGCTCGATCGCCCGCGCCTCGCCCGTGCCGCGGTCCTTCGCCACGAGCGCCGTGACCTTCTGCCCGTCGCCGACGACTTCGGTGGTCTGCGTGTTCAGCAGGATCGTGCAGTTCGGCAGGCTGCGCAGCTTGCGCTGCAGCACCTCGTCGGCGCGCAGCTTCGTGTCGAACTCGATCAGCGTCACGTGGCTGACGATGCCCGCGAGGTCGATCGCAGCCTCGACGCCGGAGTTGCCGCCTCCGATCACGGCCACGCGCTTGCCCTTGAACAAGGGGCCGTCGCAGTGCGGGCAGTAGGCGACGCCTCGGTTGCGGTACTGCTCCTCGCCGGGAACGTTCATCGAGCGCCAGCGCGCGCCGGTGGCGAGCACCACGGTGCGCGACTTGAGGCTCGCGCCGTTGGCGAGTTCGACCTCGATCAGCCCGCCGGGCTCCGCAGCCGGGACCAGCTTCTCCACGCGTTGCAGGTTCATCACGTCGACGTCGTAGGACTTCACATGCTGCTCGAGCGCGACAGCGAGCTTCGGACCCTCGGTTTCCTTGACGGAGATGAAGTTCTCGATGCCCATGGTGTCGAGCACCTGGCCGCCGAAGCGCTCGGAGGCCACGCCGGTGCGGATGCCCTTGCGCGCGGCGTAGATCGCCGCCGACGCGCCGGCAGGGCCGCCGCCGACGACCAGCACGTCGAACGGCTCCTTGTTGCGGATCTTATCGGCCTCGCGCGCCGCGGAGCCGGTGTCGAGCTTGGCGAGGATCTGCGCGAGCTCCATGCGGCCCGACGCGAACGGCTGGCCGTTCAGGAACACGGTGGGCACCGCCATGATCTCGCGGGCCTCGACCTCGGGCTGGAACAGCGCGCCGTCGATCGCCACGTGCTTCACGCGCGGATTGACGACGCTCATCAGGTTCAGCGCCTGGACCACGTCCGGGCAGTTCTGGCAGGACAGCGAGAAATAGGTCTCGAACAGGAAGTCGCCCTGCAGCGCCTTCGCCTGCTCGATCAGCTCGAGGTCGACCTTGGGCGGGTAGCCGCCCACCTGCAGCAGCGCCAGCACGAGTGACGTGAACTCGTGGCCGAGCGGAATGCCGGCGAAGCGCACCTGCACGTCGGTGCCCACCCGCTGGATCGCGAACGAGGGCTTGCGCGGGTCGTCGTCGCGACGCACCACGCTGATCATCGGCGACAGCGCGGCGATTTCGTCGAGCAGCTCGCCGAGCTCGCGCGAGGGCTCGCCGTCGTCGAGGGAGGCCACGAGCTCGATCGGCAGCGTCAGCCGCTCGAGGTAGCCCTTGAGCTGGGTCTGGAGGTTGGCGTCGAGCATGGGACTCTCCTGCGGTCGTTCAGTCGGTCCGCGCCGGACGCCGCCCGCGGGGGCGGCGCCGGCACGGGGCGGGACTCAGATCTTGCCGACCAGGTCCAGCGAGGGGGCGATCGTCTTGGCGCCTTCCTTCCACTTGGCCGGGCAGACCTCGCCCGGGTGCGAGGCGACGTACTGCGCGGCCTTCAGCTTGCGCAGCGTCTCGCCCATGTCGCGGGCGATCGCGTTGTCGTGGATCTCGAGGGTCTTGATGACGCCTTCCGGGTTGATGACGAACGTGCCGCGCAGCGCGAGGCCTTCCTCGTCGATGTGCACGCCGAACGCGCGGGTCAGCGCGTGGGTCGGGTCACCCACCAGCGGGAACTTCGCCTTGCCGACCGCCGGCGAGGTCTCGTGCCACACCTTGTGCGAGAAGTGCGTGTCGGTGGTGACGATGTAGATCTCGGCGCCGGCCTTCTGGAACTCGGCGTAGTTGTTCGCCGCGTCCTCGACCTCGGTCGGGCAGTTGAAGGTGAAGGCGGCCGGCATGAACACGACGACGGACCACTTGCCCTTCATGGTGGCGTCGGAAATCTCGACGAACTTGCCGTTGTGGAAGGCCTGGGCCTTGAACGACGGGATCTGGGTGTTGATCAGGGACATGTCTGGGAACCTCGGTGGGGGTGTTGAATCCAACGGGCGCCACTCTAGTGAGCCGGGCCCGGCCCGGCAAATCGAATGATTGGATCGGATCAATAGACGCGGTCTATTGATTGGCAGGCGGCGCGCCGCGCGCCGCCGGGCGCAGGGTGGCGCACAGCTGCCCGGTCGTGGCGCGGCCGTCGAGCCAGGCGTCAAACGCTTCGATCGCATCGCGGGCGCCCTCGTCACCCAGCGCGAGCGCGAGACCGTCGAGCGCCTTGTCCCGCCGGTCCGTCGCGGACATCGGGTTCGTCGCATCGCCATAGGGGGCCGCGGCCGAGGCGCTGAACACCGACCCGTCGCCCAGCCGTAGCGTCACGCGCGCGGGGCGGCCCGCGGGGTAGCCCGCGTCGAGCGCCGGGTCGTGCCGGACGCGCACGCGGGCGAGCCAGTCGCGCACCGCGGAACGGTCCGATGCGGCGTCGGCCAGCGCCGGGCCGCGGAGGCCGCCGGGATGCAGCGCGGCGTAGACGATCGCGGCAGGGCTGAAACGCGACGCGAGTTCCGAGGCGGGCACGCCGGCGTCATAGACCAGTGCGCCTGCGTACATCGACACCTCGACCGCGAGGACCCGCTCCGGCGCCATCGGCTGCCCGGTGGCGCGCTCGACGTCGGCACGGAGCTGGTCGAGCGCGTCGGCCAGCGCGCTGAAGTGCGCGCAGACCGGCTGCCACTTGAAATAGGCCTCCAGCAGTTCGTAGCGCGACCAGCGACCGTCGTCGCCGATCCCGGCGACCAGCGCGGCCGGATCGAACGCCGCGCCCGCGCGCGGACCAAAGAAATCCTCGACCGTGCCGGGTATCGCCCCCAGCCCGGCCAGCGCGGCCTCGGCGGCGGCCATGCCGGCGGCCACGCCGGCGCCCACATAGAGATGGTGCATCGTGGCGCCGCGCGGCGCGGTCTCGCGCCAGGGCAACGGCGCGACGGCCGCGGCGCCCTCGATCGCCGCGGCGATCACCGGGGCCTTGCCGCCCAGCAGCCGTGCGCACGCAGCCGCGACGCCCATCGTGGCCCAGGTGCCGGCGTCGTGCACCGGTGGCGCGAGGCCGCCCAGCGCAACCCCCACGCGCGTGCCGGCCTCGTATCCACCGACGAACGCAGACATCACGGCATCGGCCGCCATGTCCCGCGGCTCCGCGAGCGCGAGCAGCGCCGGCACGAGGTGGCTCGCGGGGTGGCCGCGCGCCAGACGGTGCCCGTCCTGCCACTGCAGCACGGTGGTGCCGCCCGCATTCGCACGGGCGGCGGCGTCGGGTGTCGTGCAGGCGGACAGGCCGACGACGGTGCAGGATCCTGGCGTCGGCGCCACGCGTTCGAGCCAACGACGATGATCGGGCCGGGCGCTGGCCGCCGCGACCACGGCGAGCGTGTCGAGCACGAGATCGGCAGCCTGGCGGCGCACGAGCGCCGGCAGGTCCCTCCAGCGGGTCTCGACGACGGCCTGCGCAAGTCGCCCGCTCGCTGCAGGTGGGGTGCGCGCTGCGGGGGACTGCCGGATCATTCGTCCAGCTTAAACCTTTCGGGCGCTCGCGCACTCCAACGCAGGTGAATGACTCGGCATCGGAAGTGGCGGCTGCCGCCGGCGGGGACGCGGGCGCCTTCGAAGCGCTCTACCGGCGCCACGCGCCGCGCATCTACGGGCTCTGCCTGCGCATGACCGGCAACGTGGCGACGGCCGAGGACTGCGTCCAGGACACCTTCGTCGCCGCGTGGCGGGCACTGCCGACGTTCGAGCGCCGCAGCGAACTCGCGACCTGGCTGCACCGGATTGCCGTCAACGCCGTGCTGGCACGGCGCCGCAACGCGGCAGCGCGGCTCGAATCCACCCTGGACGACCGTGATGCGCTCACCGCGCTGCTTGGTGGCGTGGAGCAGGCCCCAGCCGTCGACCTCGAGCGCGCGATCCAGGCGCTGCCCGAGGGCGCACGCGACGTGCTCGTGCTGGTCGCGCTGCTCGGTCACTCGCACGAGGACGCCGCTGAATGCCTCGGGATCGCGGTGGGCACCTGCAAGGCGCAGCTGCACCGCGCGCGCCGACTGCTGACCGAAAGACTCGATCTCGGAGACCCGCGCCCGTGAATCCCATGCCAGACCCGCTGGACAGCCGCCTCGCGCGACTGCGTGCCGAAGTCCCGCTGCCGCACGACCTGTGGCCCGCGATCCGCGAACGACTCGAGTCGCCGGAGGGCGCACCGGAGCCGCAGCGGCCACCGCCGCCCCCGCGCGTCGCAGCACGACCGCGCTGGCTCACGGCGACCGCGCTGAGGGCGGGCGTCGCGCTGGCGGCCGGCGTCGCGCTGGTGTCGCTGCTCCTGATACCGCGCGACCCACCGACCGCCGAGGTCGCCGGCGCGACGCGGCAGGCGAGCGAGGCCCGCGACGCGGCGTTCCTCCGGGCGCGTGCGGCCGTCGAATCGGACTACCAGCGGCTGATGCCACAGCTGGCGCCCGGCACACGCCAGCGCGTCGAGCAAGCCCTCGAGACCATCCGGCGCGCCGAGGCCGACATCGTCGCCGCATTGGCCGAAGACCCCTCGAACCCGTTGCTGCTGCGGCTGCGCCAGCGCGCCGCGCAGCAGGAAATCGACCTGATGACCACCATCACCCGCGACGCCGTCGCGGAGCTGCCGAGGAGCGAGACATGACCCGCAACGCCCCCTTCCCGACCCTCGCGATCGTCCTGCTCGCGGCGTCAGCCGTCACGTCGGCCGCGGACGCCTCCCGCGCCGTGAACGAGCGCCGGGCCGCCGACCCGCGCGGCACCGTCGAGATCGCCAACACCGCGGGCCGCGTCAGCGTCACGGGCTGGGATCGCCCGGAAGTCGAGGTGACCGGCACATTGGGCGAGCGCGTCGAGCGGCTCGAGTTCACGAGCAGCGGTGGCCGGACGGTCGTCCGCGTCGTCCTGCTCAAGGGCAGCCACCGGTCCGGGTCGGGCGACGCTGTGCTGGACATCAAGGTCCCGGGCGGCAGCAGCCGGTTGAGCGCGTCCACGGTCAGCGCTGACCTGATCGTGCGCGGCGTGCTGGGCGAGCAGCAGCTTGCCACCGTCAGCGGCAACGTCGATGCGGACCTCGGCCGCGAGGCGTCGGCGCGCAGCATCAGCGGCGACCTGCGGCTGGGGTCGCGCAGCGGCACGACGCGCCTCGAGGTCAGCAGCGTCAGCGGCACGATCCGGGTCGAGGGGCAGGTCGGCGGCCGGGTCGAAGCCTCGACCGTGTCGGGCGATGCATCGTTCATGCTCGGCTCGGTCAGCGAAGCCGGGTTCGAGACCGTGTCGGGCGACCTGACCGTGGCGCTTGCACTCACGCCCGATGGCCGACTCGAGGCGGAGTCGGTGAGCGGCGACGTGCGCTTCGAGTTCCTCGGCGCACTGCCTCCCGCAAGGTACGAGCTGCAGTCGTTCAGCGGCGATATCGAGCTTTGCACCGCGGCGCGTGCATCGATCGCCGATGAGGGCGGCCTGAGGCTGGACGCGGCGAGCCGCAAGCTCGAGTTCCGCAACGCCGCCGGAACGGCGCGGGTCGAAGTCGAGACGATGAGTGGCGACGTGCGCCTGTGCACCCGCCAGGGCGCACCCTGAGCAGGCTCAGTGCTGGCGGGCGATTGCGAGGTTGAGCTGCGCGAGCAGCGGCAAGCCGAGAGGGGCGTTGCCCGGCAGCGCGGTCCAGCGCTCGACGTTGTCGCGCAGTACCGCCGTGTAGCGTCGCACGATCCGGCGCAGCTCGGCGGAATCCTCGAGGAGGTCGCGGAACGCGGCACCGGGGACGCGCAGCGCGAGACCGCTGCGGGCCACGCTCACGCTGAGGCCCGGCAAGTCGGCACCGAGCAGCATCGCGAGGCCACCGGCCATGCCGTCGCTGCCGATGACGCGCAGGTGCGAAGGCGCCGCGCCCGCACGGGCGACGTCAACCGTGAGCAGGCTGCTGACCGGGAAGTAGACGTAGGGGGCGTCCCGCGCGAGCGTCATCAGGCAGCGGCCGCGGGGCACTCGCACGGCCTGGACATGGGGACGCAGGGCAGCCAGAACAGCCGCCGGCATCGACGCCAGCAGGGAATTTCCGGTGATATCCACCGAGGCAGCAGGGCGCAGAATGCGGGCCGTGTCGTCGGGCCGGACTTGCATGGCGCAATATTATCCTGAAGAGAGCGCGGCCGCACAATACTCGCATCGCATGGGAAGGCGCCTGGCACACACTTAGGCCATGAAACTCAACGCGGATCCGCACGCGCGCGTGGTGCTGCATACCCCGGACCTCGGCTGGGCACCCTCCCCTGCGCCAGGCGTTCGGCGGCGGATGCTCGACCGGATCGGGGGCGAGGTTGCGGTCGCGACGTCGATCGTCGAATACGCGCGCGGATCGGTCTTCGACGGCCACGCGCACGCCGGCGGCGAGGAGATCTTCGTGCTCAGCGGATGTTTCGCCGATGAGCAGGGTGAGCACCCCGCAGGCACCTACCTGCGCAATCCGCCCGGGAGTTCCCACGCGCCGCGCTCACCCGCCGGGTGCACCCTGTTCGTGAAGCTCGGCCAGTTCACGGAGGGCGACGGCGCGGCCGTGCGCGTGCATACGCCGACCGCCACCTGGCTGCCGGGCCTGGTGCCGGGGCTCTCCGTGCTGCCGCTGCACGATCACGACGGCATCTCGACGGCCCTGGTGCGCTGGGCGCCGCAGACGCGCTTCGGTGGGCATACGCATCCGGGCGGCGAGGAGATCTTCGTGCTCGCCGGCACCTTCCATGACGAGCACGGCAGCTATCCGGCGGGCACGTGGATCCGCAGCCCGCGCTATAGCGCGCACACGCCATTCACCGGCGAGGACGGCGCATTGATCTACGTGAAGGTCGGGCACATCGGCGCGCAGTTCATCGGCATCGCGCCTCAGGCCGGCACCCGCCAGCCCTGACCCAGCCGCTCGGGCGCCGGCAGCGGCGCCGTGCCAAGCTCGAGCGCCACGTGCTCGCAGTTGCGCAACTGCCAGCTGAAGAAGTCGTCGGTGTGGCCCAGCGCCGTGGCACGGATCGCCTTGGAGACGAACCCGTGGGCCACCAGCACCACCCGCCGCCCAGGATAGGCGGCGCGCAGGGCGTCGAGGCCGCGGCCCACGCGATGGAAGACGTCGCGGATCGACTCGCCACCCGGTGGCCCCTCGTCCCACTGCCGGAGCACCCGCCGCGCCCAGAGCTCAGGGTGCCGGGCCTGGACCTCGGGCAGCGTGAGTCCCTCGAGCACGCCGGCCCCGCGCTCGCGGAAGTCCTCGGCGAGTTGCAGCTGCAGGCCGCGCGCCGCGGCGAGCGCCTCGGCGGTCTGGCGCGCCCGGCGCATCGGCGAGCTGACCAGCACGTCGATGTCGGGCGGCAGCACGGCGTGCAGGCCTGCGGCCTGGACCCGCCCGGTCTCGTCGAGGTCGGTATCGAGGCTGCCCTGGTAGCGGCCCTCGGCATTGAAGGCGGTCCGGCCGTGCCGGACGACGATGATCTGCATGGCGCGCGAGGCTAGCGCGTCACACGGCGTTCATAAACTTCGATTATTCTCGAAATGTGGAAACGGCGACGGCATCACTGGCCCTCGACGCGCTTGCGCAGGAAACACGTCTCGAGGTGTTCCGCCAGCTCGTGCAGGCGGGCGACGCGGGACTCGAGCCTGGCGCGATCGCGACGCGGCTGAACGTGGCCCCCAGCACGCTGTCGTTCCACCTCAAGGCCCTTGCGGCCGCGGGGCTCGTGGGCCGGACCCGCCAGGGTCGCCGCCTCGTCTATCGCGCCGACTACGTCCGGATGAACGCCCTGGTCGCCTACCTGACCGAGAACTGCTGCGGCGGGAGGCCGTGCCCGACGCCATGAACCGTCCCCTCGGCGTACTGTTCCTCTGCACGCACAATTCGGCCCGCAGCATCCTTGCGGAGGCCCTATTGAACCACCTCGGAAACGGCAGGTTCACCGCGTACTCGGCAGGCAGCAGCCCCCGGCCGGACGGGCTCCCCAACCCCCTCGCACTGCGCACGCTGCGCGAAGACGGCATCGACACGACCGGGCTGCGCAGCAAGAGCTGGGACGAGTTCCTGGGCCCGCAGGCGCCGCCGATCGACCTGGTGATCACGGTCTGCGGCAACGCCGGCGAGATCTGCCCGGTGTTCCCCGGTGCGCCCGCGCGTGCGCACTGGGGCTACGACGACCCGAGCGCGGGCGACGCGCCCGACGAGGTCAAGATGGTTGCGTTCCGCAGCACGCTGCACCAGCTGCGGCGACGCCTCGAGGCCTTCGTGAACCAACCCGAACTGCGCCCTTGAGCAGCTTCGAGCGCTACCTGACCGCCTGGGTCGCCGCCTGCATCGTCGCGGGCGTCGCGCTCGGCCAGGTCTTTCCGGCAGCGTTCGGCTGGATCGGCGGACTCGAGGTCGCGCAGGTCAACCTGCCGGTCGGCGTGCTGATCTGGGTCATGATCATCCCGATGCTGCTGCGCGTCGATTTCGGCGCACTGGCCAGCGTGCGGCGGCACGTGCGCGGCATCGGCGTCACGCTGTTCGTCAACTGGCTGGTCAAGCCGTTCTCGATGGCGTTCCTGGCGTGGCTGTTCGTCACGCAGTGGTTCGCGCCCTGGCTGCCGGCCGAGCAGATCGACAGCTACGTGGCGGGCCTGATCCTGCTCGCGGCGGCACCCTGCACCGCCATGGTGTTCGTCTGGAGCCGGCTGGTGAACGGCGATCCGCTGTTCACGCTGTCGCAGGTGGCGCTCAACGACCTGATCATGGTGTTCGCGTTCGCCCCGATCGTGGGGCTGCTGCTGGGCATGACCTCGATCGTCGTGCCCTGGGACACGCTGCTGATCTCGGTGGCGCTCTACATCGTGGTGCCGGTGGCGATCGCGCAATGGCTCCGCAGGCGGCTGCTCGCCTCGGGGCCGGCCCGGCTCGAGCGCGCGCTCGCGCGGCTCGGGCCGTGGTCGATCGGCGCGCTGCTGCTGACGCTGGTGCTGCTGTTCGGATTCCAGGGGGAATCGCTGCTCGCACAACCGCTGGTCATCGCGCTGCTCGCGGTGCCGATTCTCGTGCAGGTGGTGTTCAACGCCGGACTCGCCTACCTGCTGAACCGCGCGCTGCGCGAGCAGCACGCGGTGGCCGGCCCCTCGGCGCTGATCGGCGCCTCGAACTTCTTCGAACTCGCCGTGGCCGCCGCGATCGGCCTGTTCGGGCTGAAGTCGGGCGCGGCGCTTGCCACCGTCGTCGGCGTGCTGATCGAAGTGCCGGTGATGCTCGCCGTCGTTCGCGCGGTCAACGCCAGCCAGGGCTGGTACTCCCGAGCCATTCCCACCGCGCGCTGAGCCGGCTCCGCGGCTCCGGCTCGGGACCTCTTGACGGAAAGTACTTTGTGTTCTAAAGTACTTTCCACGTCGAGAGTGCCCGCCCAACCACAGGAGATCGAACCATGAACCCGGACAACGCCCCTGCTTCCGCCAGCGCCGACCTCTCCTACCTGCGCTCGCTGGCCACGGCCGGCCAGGACGCGCCGCTGATGGCCGGCCCCTACCTCGTGGCCGGCGGCGGCTGGTTCGCCGCGGCGAGCCTCGTCCAGTGGCCCCCGCTGCGCGACCTGCTGGGCCTCGGCCCGCAGCAGGCGGTGCTGGCCTGGCTGGTGGCGGCCCTGGGCTTCGCGGTGCACCTGGCCGTGCTGCTGCGCCGCGACCGCGGCCGGGCCGAGAACCACAGCAACCGCGCGATCAACGCCGTGTGGTCCGGCATAGGCTTCGCGATCTTCGCCTTCTGGGTGGGCATCGCCGTCATGGCCTGGCGCCGGGGCGACGCGTTCCTGATGAACTCGATCAGCCTGCAGGTGCTGAGCCTCTACGCCGTCGGCTGGTTCGTCGCCGCCGCGATGACCGGCCAGAGCTGGATGCGCGTCAACGCGCTGTTCGTGCTGGTTACCGTGCCCACGCTCGGGATGCTCGTCGGCACGGGCCACGAGTACATCGCCTACGCCATCGCCCTGGTGCTGACCGCGGTTCATCCGGGCCATCGGCTGATGCGCGCCGCGGCGCTCGGCCTGGGTCCCGCGCAGGATGGGGCCTGAGGCCATGGAAGGATTCAACGCGAACGAACTCGACGACGTGATCCACGGGCGGATCCGGCTCGGCATCATGGCCTACCTGGTCGGCGCCGGCTCCGCGGACTTCGGTACCCTGAAGGCGCAGCTGCAGGCCACTGACGGCAACCTCTCGGTGCACCTGCGCAAGCTCCAGGACGCCGGCTACGTCGCGATCAGCAAGTCCTTCCAGGACCTCAAGCCGCTGACCTCGGTCAGCCTCACCGAGGCCGGCCGGGCCGCCTTCCTGAAGTACCTCGACTCGATGTCGAAACTGCTTCCGCGGAGCACCTGATCGCCGGGCGCTGCTAGGATTGCCGGGCCGCAGGGCCGCGGCCCGACGGAGCGCCGAGCATGGAAGACCCCAGGATCGAATCCCTCGCTGCCGCGCCGCCGCGTGGCTGGGTCGCGCGCAGCCTCGACCTGATCGAGCGCGCCGGCAACCGCCTGCCCGACCCGGCGGTGCTGTTCCTCCTGCTGATGGTCGTCGCGTGGGTCGTCAGCTGGATGCTCTCGAGCGTCAGCTTCACCGAGATCGACCCGCGCAGCGGCAAACCGGTGGAGATCCGCAACCTGCTGGCGGGCGAATCGCTGACCGCGTTCATGGCCACCATGGTGGCGACGTTCACCAGCTTCCCGCCGCTGGGCGTGGTGCTGGTCGCGATGCTCGGGCTCGGCGTGGCCGAGCACACGGGCTTCATCAACGCCGTGCTGCGCGCGGCCATGAGTGTGACGCCGCGCGCGCTGCTCACGCCGGCGCTGATTGCCGTCGGTATCCTCAGCCACGTCGCCGTCGACGCCGGCTACGTGCTGGTGATCCCGCTCGGCGCGGTGATCTTCTATGCCGCCGGCCGCCACCCGCTCGCCGGCATCGCGGCGGCGTTCGCTGGCGTGTCGGGCGGGTTCAGCGCCACGCTCGGCGTACCCTCCAGCCTCGACCCACTGCTCTCGGGCCTGACGCAGACCGCTGCGCAGCTCGTCGATCCTTCGGTCGTAGTCAACCCGCTCAACAACTTCTACTTCACCACCGCTTCGTCGGCACTGATCATCCTGCTCGGCTGGGCGCTCACCGATCTCGTCATCGAGCCACGGCTTCGCGCGACGAAGGTCGACGGGGATCCTGCGTCGCTGCCCACGCAGGATCCGCTGCGCGCCGAGGAACGCCGCGGGCTGCGCTGGGCGTTCGCGGCGGCCAGCCTCGCGCTGGCCGGCTTCGCACTGACCTTGCTGCCCGCCGACTCGCCCTGGGCCGCCGCGCCGAACGCCGCAGGCGAGCGGCTGCTGCTCGCCTCCGGCGCACCGCTGATGCAGTCGATCGTGCCGATCATCTTCATCGGTTTCCTGATCCCGGGCATCGCCTACGGCGTGGCAGCGGGTTCCGTGAAGACCCATCGCGACGTCGTCGCCGGCATGACCAAGGCGATGTCCGGCATGGGCTACTACATCGTCATGGCGTTCTTCTGCGCGCAGTTCATCTACGCCTTCGGCCAGTCCAACCTCGGCGCGCTGCTCGCGCTCAAGGGCGCCAACGCGCTGCGCGAGCTCGGGTTACCGCTCGGCGTGACGCTGGCGGGCATCGTGCTGCTGTCCGGCCTCGTCAACCTTCTGGTCGGCTCGGCCTCGGCCAAGTGGGCCCTGATCGGCGCGATCATGGTGCCGATGCTCATGCAGCTCGGCGTCTCCCCCGACCTCACGCAGGCGGCATACCGGGTCGGCGACAGCTCGACCAACATCATCACGCCGCTGCTGCCCTACTTCCCGCTGATCGTCGTGTTCTGCCGCCGCTACGTGCAGGGCGCGGGCATCGGCACGCTGGTCGCGCTGATGCTGCCGTACTCGCTCATGCTCCTGGCCGGCTGGACATCCTTCCTGCTGCTCTACTGGGCGTTCGGCCTGCCGCTCGGCGTGGGGTCGAGCTACGAGTACGTGCCAGGCTAGCCGCGCGCCATGGAACACGGCCCGCTGAAGTAAAAGATGTTTGACACTCGCCGCGGACGCCGGCACCATGTCCAACATCTTTTACATCCGGAGTTCGACCGATGTCCGTGGCGGAGCGCAAGGCGATCAGCGAACTGGTGATCTGGGGCGTGGCGCTGTGCTTCGTCTGGATGCGCCTGACCGACGGCAGCTCGATCCTCGGCCAGACGCTCGGCCTCACCGTGGTCGAGCAGTCGCCGCGGCAGGTGCTCGACACGCTGGTCTCCGTCGGCATCTTCGCCGCGCTCGCGCAGCTCGCGGTGTGGAGCGGATTCCGGGCGCGGCACGAGCCCGTCGACTTCCGCGACGAACGCGACCGGCTGATCGAGAAGAAGGCCGACCAGGTCGGGTACTGGGTCGGGGTGGTGGGCGCCCACCTGATCATCGGCCACGTGCTGATGTCGGCCGCCTTCCCCCTCGCGGCCGGGCGGGTGGCACCGCTCGAGCTCACCAGCGCGACCGGCATCGTGCTGGCGCTGCTGACGCTGCTGCTGGTGCAGGAGCTCGCCCGCAATACCGCCACGCTGATCCAGTACCGTCGCGCATGAAGGCCGAGCCCGAGGGGCGCGTCCGCAACCGCATCCGCGAGCATCGCCTCGAGGCCGGCTGGTCGCAGCAGCAGCTGGCCGACGTGGTCGGCGCCACGCGGCAGACGATCAACGCCATCGAACAGGAAAAATATTCCCCCTCGCTGGAGCTGGCGTTCCGCCTCGCCCGGGCGTTCGGCCGGCCCTTCGAGGAGGTGTTCCGCTACACGACGGAGAGCCCGTGAGCCGCCCGCACACCGATACCTCGGTCCACGCCTCCAAGGTCGACCTTTGGCTGATCGCCGTCACCGCGCTGTCGGTCGCCACGTCGACGGGCGCCGTGCTGGCGGTGTTCCTGAAGGGCGGCGTGCCCGCCGCGGTCCTGGCCAGCACGGCCCTGCTGGTGCTCGTGGCCGGCATCGGGCTGCCGCTGTGGGTGCTGCTCGGCACGCGCTACGAACTCACCCCCGAACGCCTGCTGATTCGTTGCGGCCCGTTCCGCTGGACCGTGCCGCTGCGCGACAAGGATCGATTCCTCGCCGACCTGGCGCGGTGCCGCTAGAGTGTCAGCCTGTCAGGCAACAGGAGTACCCATGGAAAAGCCGTTCCTGTCCCACGTCGAGGAGCGCTGGAATGCATTGCGGCTGGAGGCGAGGTGCGCCACGGCCCGCTGCACGCTCACGCGGCCGGACCGAGGCCAGTTGAGGATCGCCATCGAGACCCGTGAAGCGCGCGCCAGCGTCATCGCCCGCGAGGCGCTGCGCACGCTCGACATCACCGTGCACCGCTTCAAGGACGACCGGACACTGGCCGAGGGCCCCTGCGCGAGCGACGCGGACGTCGATCGCCGGCTGCAGAGGCTGTTCATTGACCTCACGGCGTCGCCCTTTGCCTGAGGCGCCCGCAGGGCGTGATCACGCCCCGTAATGCCGCTCCACGCGGGCGACCGTCACCTCGTAGGTCTCGTACCAGCGTTCCCGGCCCGCCTGCTGCGCCGCCGCGTGGTCGACGTCGCGCTTCCACGCGGAGATGGCCTCCGCGGACTGCCAGTAGCAGACGGTGATGCCGACACCGTCGTCGCCGCGCACGCTCTGCATGCCCATGCAGCCCGGCTGCGCGCGGGCGAGTTGTTCCATCCGCTCCGCCATCGCGCCGTAGCCCTCGGCGTCCGCCCCGCTTCGCCGGCTCACGAACACCACGACGTAGGTACCGGGGCTCATTCGCTCAACTCCTCGCGGGCCTCGCCGAGCGCCAGCGAGAAGAACAGCGTGTCGCGCTCCGGGAAGTCGTATTTCACCGGCAGCTCGCTGCGGTCGATCTGCATGAAGCCCGCGGCGCGGTAGAAGGCGTGGGAACGGGTGGCCGCCGCGGGCGTGTCAAGCACAACCTGCCGGATGCCCGCGCGCCTCGCAAAGTCGAGGAACGCCGCGTACAGCGCCCCGGCAACGCCCTGCGCGCGGCCGCGATGCGCCGCCGCGACGAAGAACTTCTTCATCACGCCGAGCTCCGGCCGCAGCCGCAGCAGCCCGATCGTGCCGACGATGCGCCCTTCGGGGGTGGCCGCGACCAGGAAGGTTCCGCCACCCTTCAGGTAATAGGCGTCGATGTCCTCCAGGTCCCGCTGGTCGCAGATCGACAGGCCGAGGTGGAACTCGTCGTTCCGGATCCCGAGCACCAGGTCGACCACGGCCGCTGCGCTCACGGCGACGGATCTCCATCAACGCGGGTCGCGTAAACTCTTGAAGACCCAGTCATCGATCCGCACTCGCGCATGTCATTCACCCGACGCATCCGCCCCTTCGTCGACCACGAACTCGCCGCCGCCGAGGCCGCGCGCCGGGGCGGCGACGACGAGGCCGGCTTCCGCTTCCTCGAGCGCGCGCACGTGCTGGGGCAGGCCTCGACGGTCGAGCACGTTCGGGTCCACTGGCGGATGCTGCGGTGGAGTGTACGCAACCGCAGACCCGTGGAGTTCGCCGGGCAGCTGCTGAGGATCGCCGGGGCTGCCGTGCTGACCGGCGTCGGCTGGGTGCCGCCGGGCAACACCGGCGGATCCAACGTCAGCCCGTTCCGGGCGATGCCGGTCGCCGACGACCTGCGGGCCATCCTGGAGTTCGCGCGGCGCGGTCGCGCCGCGACCGACCCTTCGTGACCTGAGCCGCCTTACTCCAGCTCGCCGAGCGCCCGGTCCGTCGCGGCGAGCCGCCGGCGCTCGCGCCGCAACACCCACACCGCATAGGCGAGCATGGCGACGAACCCGAGCACGAGCGGCCCGATCGCGCCTCGACCCCCGACGTCGACCGCCGCGGCCACCCCGTCGCTCGGCGCCCAGCGCCCCAGCACCAGCCCGATCACAACGCCGACGGGCCCGCCGACCAGCGCCAGCCACGCCAACCGCATCGCCACCCGCGAGCGCTGGGCCCGCAACTTCAGGTAGTCCCTCGGCGCGGCGGCACGGGCGCGCAAGACCTTCCGTCGCAGCCAGATCATCCAGATCTGAACGGCCAGCGCGAGCACGCCGACCCCCAGATAGGCGAGCCGCCCCGCGGCCGTCGCCGCGCCGCCCGCGAGCCAGACGAACAGCACGATGGCCGCCGCCGTGGCCACGCACTCGAGCGCGACGGCGGCATACAACCGGCGCGTCTGCAGCACGGCGTCGCGGCGCAGCTGCTGGAGCGACGCGGCATCCGGTCCCGCCGCGTCACGCCAGACGGATCGCAGATCGTCGAGATCCATCGAGGGGTCGCTCATGCTGGCTTCTCCGTTGTCGTGAGGCGTGATTCGGCGAGCATGGCGGCGAGCGCCTGGCGCGCCCGCAGCAGCCGGACCGCCACGGCGCCCTCGGCGATGCCGAGCGTCGCGGCGATCTGCGCGTGGTCGAAATCCTCGAGGTGCAGCACGACGACCTGCTTCTGACCGAGCGGCAGCGCGCGAATTGCCTCCGCGAGCCGCAGGCGAAGCTGCTCGCGGCTGACCGCGTGCTCCGGCGAGGCGGCGTCCGACGGCAAGGCCTCGTCTAGCGCGCTTTGGGGACCCTCACGCGCATCGCGCCGGACGTGGCTCACGCCGACGTTGTGCGCGATGCGCGCGACGTAGGTCTTCAGCCCCGAATCGCCGCGGAACCGCGGCAGCGCCTGCCACAACGCCACGGCGACCTCCTGCCGGAGCTCGGCGCGCACCGCCGGACGCCGCTCGTACGCCGACAGGATTCGCTCGATCAGCGGCGCGTGCGCCGCGAGCACCGCGTCGAAGACGTCAGCTCGCTGGCTCACGCGGGGGCGGTCGCCGTCGGTGCGCTGACCGGCATCCTGCGCCGCAGCCACGCAGCCGTGGCATACAGCGAAGCCACCCATGACGGGGTGAAGACAACGAAGATCACGACCCAGTAGCCCGCGACGCCATCGACCTGGGCGAGCACGGCATGCGCAATCGGCGTGACGACGTCCGGGAGATCGTTTGCGATCAGGAGGTTGTTGCCGGTGGCGACCGCCTTCGCGGCAAGCAGGCCGAGCGGCCCGGCGACGTAATGCAACACCGAGCGCGGCTGGTTCCGCGCGGAGAACGGGTTCAGGTACAGCAGCCAGTTCATCGACGCGCGCCAGGGCTCGCGCAAGTAACGGGGATCGATGCGGTCGACCCGTGACAGCGCCCAGGCGAACATCGCGGCCGTGGCGCCGAGCACCAGGACATTGATCGCCATGAACCGGCTCCACAGCATCGCCAAACCGCCCTCGGCGGACACGTGGTGATTGAACTCCCGGGCGCCCGCCGAGAGGCCCAGCGCGGTGCTCCAGGCATCGGTGAGGGTCAGCAGCAGGTAGAGCACAACGTACAGGGCGACCAGCATTCGACGGTCGGGCATGGCGGACTCCGGTCATTTCATCGTGGATGACCCCCTAGTCGCCGCGACCACGAAAACATTACAGCCGCCCAGGAATCCGGCGCGCCAGGAACATCCCGGCGATCATCGAGGCGACGAACACGAATGCCCCGGGCGTGAGCGTCGTCAGCAGCAGCAGCCCCGGGCCCGGGCAGATTCCGCTCAGGCCCCAACCCACGCCGAAGATGCCCGCACCGGCCAGCAACGGACGGTCGACCCCTGCCGACGGCGGGCTCGCGTTGCCACGGGTCGCCGCGGAGCCGGCACGCCGCCGATGCAGGTAGAACGCCGGCGCTGCAACGGCGATGGCGCCGCCCATCGTCAGGGCGAGCGCCGGATTCCATTCGCCCGCGACGTCCAGAAACGCCAGCACGTTCGCCGGCTCGGCCATGCCGGACAGCAGCAGCCCCGCCCCGAAGAGCAGGCCCGCGCAGAGCGCCGTCACGGTCCTCATGGGGCCAGCCCGTGACGCACCAGCGCCACCGTCGCCATCGCGGTGGCCATGAACGTCAGCGTGGCGACGATCGAACGCGGCGAAAGGTTCGCGATGCCGCAGACACCGTGGCCGCTGGTGCAGCCTGAGCCCAGCCGCGTGCCGAACCCGACCAGCGCGCCCGACACCGCCAGCAGCGGCAGCTCCGCCGTCAGCACGGAGGGCTCGAGGCCGACCACCGCGGCCGGCAGCACCAGCCCGACGAGGAAGGCGAGCTTCCAGCCTGCGGCGCCCGGGTCACCGGTCGCCACGTCGGCGGCCATGCCGCTGATGCCGGCGACGCTGTGATTGCGCCAGAGGAGCAGTGCCACGCCGCTGCCGATCAGCAGGCCACCGAGCAGGGAATCGAGCAGGCTCATGCGTACTCCTTGGCGGGGTTCAGAATCGGCGCGCGTAGGCGATGCCGAGGGAATGTTGCTGCATCGTGAGGTCGACCTCGCCGCCGCCGAACGCGGCCGGGATCGATCCCGAGCCGGCCACGGTCTCCTCGAAGGCGTGGACGTAGCTCACGCTCAGCTCGCCATGCTCGCCGAGCCGGCGCGTCGCGCCGAGGGTGAGGTGGGTCCGCACGACCCCGGGCGCGATGGTATTGAAGAACGTCTGCGACCCCGGTATCGCCTGGTCCGCATGGCTGACACCGCCGCGGAGCGTCCAGCGATCGTCGAGGGTGTAGCTGACGCCCAGCTTGAACACGTCGATGCTGTCCCAGCCGAAGCCTGGGCCGTCATCGGCACCGAGCGGCACGCCGGCGAAGAGGCGGTCGACCGGGTTGCCCACCGAAGGCACGTCGGCATAGGCGATGCGCTGCCAGTCGAGCGCAAGCGTGAGCGCCGGGGTCGGCGTCACGGCAATGCCAATGCCGTAGTTCTCCTGGATGTCGAAACCACCCTGGTCGGCGAACAGGCCCGCGTACTTGTCGAAGTCACCCATGCGGGCCTTCGACTGCCAGGTCGCCCCGAGTGTCACGTGGGGACCGAACTGGCCGATCCAGCCCACGCGCAGGCCCCAGCCCGTCGAGTCGTCGTACCCGCGGTCCGACACGCGAGTCGGGTCGGCGGAAAATCCGCCGAAGATGCCGATGCCGTTGAGCTCGATGCGCTGGTACGCGAGATTGGCGGCAACCCCGAGCGTCTGCGTGTCGCTCAGCCTGAACGCGACGGCCGGCGAGACGAATGCCTGGCTGAAGTCCACGCCCGCGCGGCCCTGCGCGCCGAAGCGCCCGAAGGGGTTGGTGCCGTAGTCCGTGTTCATGCCGCCGTTGCCATACAGGGCGACACCGAGCACCAGCCGCTCGCCGACTCGGCGGCTGTAGCCCGCCTCGGGCACGAGGAACGTGCTCGTGTCATTGCCGTCATAGGTGGTCGACACACCTCCCTGCGTGAACGTCGCCTCACGGTCCGGGACGAAGATGTCGAGGCCGACCGTGAAGCCGTCGGCGACGGCTGCGAGGCCCGCCGGGTTGGTCGCGATCGTCAGCGCGTCCTGCGGCGCGGCGATCGCAGCGCCGGCCTGGCCCTTGGCCTTGATGCCGTAGCCGTGTGAGAGATATCCGTTGGTCGCATTGGCGGCCACGGCCCCGAGGGCAAGGGCCACACCGATCACTGCTCTGTGCACGATGTTGTTCTCTGGAGTCGCATGCGTCCGTTTGCGGGGCCGCGACGTTAGGGCAGCGTGGCAGTGCGGTCGAATACCGAGTGCCGATGAGCGGATTATTTTCCGTTATAAGGCACGCGCAGACAGGCGTGCGGGCAAGGATGGAGCGGGTGATGGGAATCGAACCCACGTTAGTAGCTTGGGAAGCTACAGTTCTACCATTGAACTACACCCGCCTCGGCCGCCAATTCTAGGCAGGTTGGCCGGCTTCGGCAAACGCGCCGGCCGGCCCGTCCACGTAGAAATACGCCATGTCGCGCCGCTTCCAGGCCGGGTCGGCCGCGACCTCGTGGCTGAGCGTCGCGCCGATGTTCGCCATGGCCCGGCGGGAGCGAAGGTTGCGCGCGCCAACGTGGAACCAGACCCGGCGGGCGAAGCCGAAGGCGTGCCCCAGCATCAGGCCCTTCATCTCGCGATTGTAGGCGCCGCCCCAGCAGCGGCGGGCCAGGAAGGTATAGCCGATCGCGATCTCGCGCACCTCGGGCTCCCAGCCGTAGTAGCGCGACGAACCGATCACCTCCCCGGTGGCGGGGTCGAGCGCGACCAGCGCCCCGCCTGAGTCGAGGCCGGCCGCGAACAGGGCCTCGAAGACATGCCGCCGGTAGCGGTCCCAGTCCGGATGCTGCACCCAGATCAGCGGGTCGCGGGCCACGTCATAGAGGGGCTCGAGGTCATCCGGCCGCATTGGCCGCAGCCAGAGCAGGGTTCCCCTCAGGGTGGGCTGGAGATCGGGCTCATGCATGGGGCGCGAGAATACCGGACCGGGACGCAGTTCCCGGAACCGGGCATGCGGTCACGACAAGATATGTCCCGTACGCAGCAGACGCAGCGCCATCGGGCTCAAGCGCCGGCGGGCGGCGCCGTTAACGTTTCGATGCCCCGGCATGGGGCAAGGGAGACTTGGGCGACAACAATGTCCCAGACGATGTCCCAGGTAATCGACTGGAAGACCCGCTACCGCGACTTCCTGCAGGAGAGCGAGGCGAAGGAGCACGAGTTGCGTGCCCACGCCCAGTCGCTGCGTCGACTGCTGCTTCGGCTGTGCGAACTTGCCCCCGGCCGCGAACCGGAACTCGACCCCTTGCTGCTCGATGTCGCCGAGGCCGCCCGGAAGGGCACCTCAACCCAAGCGCTCGACTCCCTGGCGGACTCGCTGGCTGCAGTGGCCCCGCCCTCGGGGACTGCCTCTTCGGCACTGAGGCAGACGCGCGGCGCCCTCGAGGTGTTGCTGCGCGGGCTCGCGCCCTCGCCCGACGAACCATCACCAGAATTCTCGGAACTGCTGGTCTCGCTGCGCGAGGCCCGCAGCGACAAGGACGTGGCGCAACTCGTGTTGCGCCTGCTCGACGCCCTGCGCGAACACCATGCAAGGCTGACCGGCGAACAACATGCCGCGACGACCATCCTGGAGCAGGTCACATCCAAGCTCGACGACGTCGCCGGCTTCCTTGCCGGCGCCAGCGAGGAGCGCCGGGTTTCGCTCGACGCGGCCGAGACGCTCCGCGTCAAGGTGCTGGCCGAGGTCCACGACCTCTCGGCGCAGGTCCGCGACGCCAACGAGCTCGATCCGCTGAAGGCGCTGGTCGGCAACCACGTGGAGCACATCTCCTCGCAGGTGCAGGACTTCCGCGCGCGGGAAGAGGAGCGGCTGCGCGAGTTCACCACGCGCAACGATGCAATGCGCCAGCGCGTGGTGGAGCTCGAGCACCAGGCGCAGCGGCTGCGCCGCGACCTCGAGGACGAGCGCCAGCGCGCGCGGCTGGATCCGCTGACCGGTCTCGCCAACCGGGCCGCATTCGAGGAGCGGCTCGCGGAAGCCGTCGAGCGCAACCGGCGCTTCGGCACGCAGGTGAGCCTGCTGCTCTGGGACCTCGACCGCTTCAAGGCGATCAACGACACCTGCGGGCATCGTGCAGGCGACCGTGTCTTGCGGGAAGTGGCGCGTTGCCTCAAGGCGCGGCTGCGCACGACAGACTTCGTGGCCCGCATCGGCGGCGAGGAATTCGTGGCCCTGCTGGTCGGAACACCGGGTGACCAGGCCTTGCGCGTCGCCGAGGACCTGCGCCGGGCCGTCGAGGCCATGCGACTGCACTTCCACGGCACGCCGGTGCCGGTGACCGCCTCGTGCGGCGTTGCGGAACTGGTTGACGGCGACTCGCCGATCAGCGTGTTCGATCGCGCCGATGCGGCGCTCTACCGGGCCAAGGACGCCGGCCGCAATTCCTGCATAGGCGCCTGAACGCGCAGCCTGGCCCCAAAGCGCCGAGCGATATTTCGCTTCTCGAGATCCTCGCCCACGGCCTCCCCGTCCTCGATTGCATCGAGGTTCCGGTTCGTCTCGTTGCGCAGCACGACGACCATGTCGGCCGGCGCCTCGAGCGCAAACGGGAACTCATGCCAGGTGCCCAGGTGCATCATGAACCCGCAGTCGCCGGGGAAGCGGAACGCACGAGCGCGGGCAAGATCCGGCAGCGGTGAGTCACCGGGCGGGGCCAGCACCACGGCGTACGGCTGCCCGTTCAGCGGCAGGAACACCTGGGTATGCTTGAAGTGGCGCTCGAGCCACCGCACCTCTAGCGGGCGCGGGCGCACCCGCGCGATGGACAGGCAGGTGTCGGCGTCGGAGACGAAGGGTGCCTTCTCGACCAGTTCGACAGCGTCGTCGTAGAAGCGGGTCGGGCTGCTCGGGCGACCACGACCGACGCCGAGCAGCTCACCGAACGGCGCGAGCGCCTCCGCTGTCGCCTCCTCGAGGCGCAGATCGATGACCTCCACGAACGGCTAGCGGAACACGCGCGCCCAGAACGCCTTCATGTCCTCCCAGGACTGGCGGTCCGTGCGCTCGTCGTACGCGAGTGGCAGGTTGTACTTGCGCCCCTTCTCGGTGGCTTCGGGGTTCGAGAAGCCATGCTTGGCGCCCGGGTACGAGATGAACTGGTAGTCGACGCCCAGTTCCTCCATCTCGCGACGGAATCCGGCCTGGTCCTCGGCCGGGACCATGCCGTCGGCCTCGCCGTGGCAGATCAGCACGCTGGCCTTGAACTCGCCCTTCTGTGCCGCGTGAGTGCGGCCCAGCGAACCGTGGAAGCTCGCCACGCCGCGCAGCGGCAGGCCGATACGCGCCGCATGCAGCGACAGCGCGCCGCCGAGGCAGTAGCCCATGGCCCCGATGCGCTCGGGATCGACGAGGGGGTGGGCGCGCAGCTGGTCGTAGGCCGCACGGAGACGCTCCGTGGTCGCCGCCATGTCGGCGAACAGGCCGTTCATCAGCGTGCCCGCCTCGGTCGGGTCGGCCGCCTCGCGGCCGTCGCCGTAGACGTCGGTGGCCATGGCGACGAAGCCGAGGCCGGCCAGCTCGCGGGCACGGCGACGAAGGTAGTCGTTGAGCCCCCACCACTCCGGCAGCACCAGCAAGCCGGGACGCTTGCCCTGCTTCTCGGGATCAACGGCCAGGTAGCTGGCCAGCTCGCGTCCACCGGCGTTGTAGCGGCGCACCTCGGTCTGCGTGCGGTCGGGCATCGACTTCATCCTCATCAGCGTGGGCGCCTACTTTGGCAGCGTGACGCGCGCCTCCGCAAGCCCGTACCTGCCCGGAGCGCGGCTGTCGACGAAGTGCAACACCGCCAGCGGCGACGGATCAGCGAATGGTCTTGCTGACCGTCTGCGACACATCGCTCTGCAAGCCATCCACCGTGTAGGCCACGACCGCGAAATACCAGGTGCCGACGCTCAGGTCCGTGACCGTGTACTTCGTCAACGCTGCGCTTGCGAGCGTGATCTGCTGGGTCAGCGCCGTGGCAGACGTGCCCATCTTGATGATGTATCCACCCAGATCAGAGAGGGATGAGCCGTCGGTGCGCTGCGTCGGGGCGCTCCAGGACAATGCCGCCGTGCCCTTGGCAGCGGTTGACGCTGCGGTCGTGGTCGTCGGCGCAGGGGCCGGCGCAGGCGCGGGGGCCGGCGCAGGCGCAGGGGCCGGCGCAGGCGC
>CAZPAJ010000004.1:0-102321 GCA_964584625.1 uncultured Acidibacter sp. | reverse complement strand
CAGGGGCCGGCGCAGGCGCGGGGGCCGGCGCAGGCGCAGGGGCCGGCGCAGGCGCGGGGGCCGGCGCAGGCGCGGGGGCCGGCGCGGGGGCGCTAGAGGTCACGGTATTCCCTGCACCAGAGTCGGCGGGCACCACGTCTGCATCGCCCACCGGCCTGTAGGGGTCATCGTTGGTCGGTGCCCCGGGGGAAGTCATGCCGGTCGAGCCGGTCGCACCATCGGCCGCAGTCACCGTCAAAGAGAAGGGCGGCAACGCAGCCGAGGTCTTGCCATCACTGACGCTGATCACAATGCTCGTGTAGACCCCCACGTCGGCCACGCCAGGCGTGCCGGACAGCACGCCATTGACGCTGTTCACGCCAAGCCAGGCCGGAAGATTGCTGGCCGAGTAATTCAGAGGATCGGCGTCCGGATCCTGGGCCTGGACCTGGAAGCTGTAGGGCTGGCCGACGACGACCGACGTCGGGGGTGATCCGCTCAGAATTGGCGCGGAGTTGGCCGTCGCCGTCGAACCCGAAGGCGAACCACCCTGCGGGCCACTCGCCAACGATGCCCCGTCGGACTGATATGTGCTCGACGCCGAGCCAAGGCAGCCCGACAGCGAGAAGACAGCGGTATAGAGGACGAGCAGTCGAGATCCGACGAGCGGGTGGCGAGCAGACGTTGCCATTTGCGAAGCTCCTGCGGTGTGCCCAAGCGTTTCGGGAACGACAGGGGCAGGCAGAGCTCCGCTCAGGCCGCAGGGACGCCCACGGCTTGATCAGATGACGACGAGTGGTTCCAGAACCCGGGGGTTCTGGCAGGTCTCGCCGGCAACCCCGCTATCTCTGCTTTGCGCGATTCGCGCTGCTGGAGACCGGAGGCTTTGCGTCCCCGCCTCGCGGCGGGTTTGCCCTTACGTTCGTAGGTAGTTGTACTAGGCGTGAACGAACCATGCAAGACGTCGCAAGCCAGCGACGCGCTCAGGAAATGTCAAAATAAAACATGTCAAATCAAGCCCCGATCCTCGCATCCTCCGCCACACCGGAGACCGCGCGCCGCATCCGCAGCTTCGTGCTGCGCGCCGGGCGCATCACCGGCGCACAGTCACGCGCGCTGGAGCACTCGTGGCCGCGCTTCGGGATCGATCTCGCTGCGGATGCCGAGGGCGCGCACGCGCCCGCGATGCCGATCGACCTCGACGCCGTCTTTGGTCGCTCCGCACCGCACGTGCTGGAGATCGGCTTTGGCAACGGCGACAACCTGGCGGCGCTCGCTGCAGCGCAACCCGAGCGCGACTTCATCGGTGCCGAGGTGCACGTGGCCGGCGTCGGCCATCTGCTGCTCGAGGCGGAGCGCCTCGACCTTCGCAACCTGCGGATCGTGCGGCACGATGCCGTCGACCTGCTCGAGCGGCACATCGCCCCGGGCGCGCTCGACGAAGTGCTCGTGCTGTTTCCCGACCCCTGGCACAAGTCGCGACACCACAAGCGCCGGCTGATACAGCCCGCGTTCGTCGCGCTGGTTGCCTCGCGCATGCGCAGCGGCGCACTGCTACAGCTGGCGACCGACTGGGAACCCTACGCCGCACAGATGCTGGACGTACTCGGCACCAGCCCCGACTTCGAGAATGCAACGCCCGGGGGCGGCTTCGCCGCGAGACCCGCGTGGCGCATCGTCACCCGCTTCGAGCGCCGCGGGCACCGGCTCGGGCACGGGGTCTGGGATCTGTCGTTCCGCCGGCGCTGAGCGCAGCCGCCGAGCGCGCCGCCCCGGACGCACTCAGCCGAAGCTGGCGCGGATCCCGTCGATCACGAACTGCACCGCAAGGGCGCCGAGCACGACGCCGAGAAGGCGATTGGCGACATTCGTGCCCGTGGTACCCAGCAGACGCATCAGCGGACCGGCGGCCAGCATCATCCCGAGGGAGATGAGCAGCACGAGCATCGCGGCCGCGATCAACACCGCGAACTGCAGCGGTGCGGCGGCAATCGACACCGGACCGAACCACAACAGGATCGTCGTCAGCGCGCCAGGGCCGGACATGAACGGGAAGGCCAGCGGGAAGACGGAGATGTCGGCCCGCCGCCGGCTCTCGGCCTGCTCGTCGGCGCTGGTACGCGTGCCCGACTCGCGGGCGAACACCATCTCGAGCGCGACCAGGAACAGCAGCATCCCGCCGAAGATCCGGAACGCGTCGATGCTGATGCCCAGCGCCGCCAGGAAGGCTGCGCCGCTGAGCGCGAACAGCAGGATGATGCCCGCGGCCACCACGACCGACTTGATGGCCATGCGACGGCGGTAGGCCGGGCTTGCGCCCTCGGTCAGGCTGGCAAAGAGCGGCACGAGCGAGATGGGCTCGACCACGAGGAAGAAAACGACGAAGAACTTGAGGAAGGACTCGAGCATGGATGGCCTGCGGAAACACCCGATATCAGCCCGTGCAGGCGGGGCGCAGCATCGGGTCATCGGCAGGATAGCAGCACAGGGGACACCGATGATCTCTCCGCGACCCGTGGTGGGCGACTGGTACCGGTTCACCGCAGGCGACACCTTCGAGGTCGTCGCCCTCGACGAGGATGAGGCCACGATCGAGATCCAGTACTTCGACGGCACGATCGAGGAACTCGATTTCGACGAGTGGCGCGAGCGCGCTGACGCGCGGGAAATCGAAACGGCGGCCGAGCCAGAGGACTGGTCTGGGTCGATCGACGTCGATCCGGACGACGACTCGGTGGAGTCGCGGCAGCTCAGCAGCTAGTCAGCGCAGCCGGATCCACTCCGGGTGCCAGCAGCACCCGCTCGCCAACGACCTCGATCGGCACCGGCCTGAGGCGGTGCCCGGCGCAGGGTCCCGCGACGCACAGGCCCGAATCGCGCTCGAACAGGGCGCCATGCGAGTTGCAGACGATCAGTTCGCCACCCGGCGCAAGGAAGCGGTGCGGCCGAAGGTTGAGCCCGTGCCCCGCATGGGGGCACCAGTTGACGAAAGCGCGGGGCACGCCGCCGGTGCCGCACACCACGAACCCGCGCAGGGGCCAGTCGCCCTCGCCCACCGTGAAGCCGCGGCTGCCCTCGGCGGCCAGTTCGGCCAGCGTGCAGAGCACGCGCGAGACGTCGACGTCGCGCATCAGCCCGCCGGACGGTCCAGCGCCGACACGCGCGCGCGCAGCCACCACACCATCACCAGCCCGGGCAGCGCCGTGAAGAACGTGGCGAGGAAGAAGGCTGGCCAGCCGATCGAGTCCGAGAGGAACCCGGCCGGCGCCCCGAGGACGTTGCGCGGCAGCACCGCGATCGCCGACAGCAGCGCGTACTGGAAGGCACTGAAGCGTGCGTCGCACAGTGCCATGATGAAGACGACCAGCGCGGTGTTGCCCATTGCGCCGACGAAGTTGTCGGCAAACACCGCGAGCGCCATGACCGTCATGTCCTTGCCCGCCAGCGCCACGGCCATGTAGCCGAGGTTGGCCAGGGCCTGCAGGAACCCGAACACCAGCAGCGCCCGCAGCAGGCCGAGCTTGACCATCCAGACTCCACCGGCGATGGCGCCGGTCACGCTGGCCGCAAGCATCAGCGTCTTGGTGACGGCACCGATCTCGGTCTTGGAGAAGCCGACGTCCATCAGAAACGGCGTGAAGAGCTTCAGCGCGAAGGCATCGCCGACCTTGTAGAGCACCAGCGCGAGCAGCAGGCTGAGCATGCCGGGATTGCCGAGCAGCTGCGAGAGCGGCGCGGTGACGGCCTCGGCCAGCGACCGCGGCGGGGCCGCGCGAGCCTCGGGCTCCGGCGCCCAGAGGGTCGCCAGCGTCAGCGCGAGCATCACGCCGGACATCACCAGGTAGGTGGCGCGCCAGCCCGCCAGATCGGCAAGGATCAGCGCTCCCGAGAACGCGAACCATGACGACGCGCGGTAGCCGAGGTTGGCGCCGGTGGCCGCAGGCCCACGCTCCGGCCCCGACACAAGGTCAGTGCGCCAGGCGTCTATCACGATGTCCTGCGATGCCGAAAGCACCGCAACCAGCAGCGCGAGCAGGATGAACGGCACCAGGCCGCGCTCGGGCCCGTGGAACGCCATCCAGGCCAATGCCGCCGCCAGCGCCAACTGGAAGAACAGGATCCAGCCGCGGCGGCGCCCCAGCACCGGCACGGCATAGCGATCGAGCAGCGGCGCCCAGAGCGGCTTGGCGGTATAGGCCAGTCCGATCAGCGAGAGCAGGCCGATCGTGGTGTTCGAGAGCCCCGTGTCCTTGAGCCAGGCCTGCAGCGTCGAGTCGGTCAGGTTGTAGGGCAGGCCCGAAGCCAGGCCCATCAGCAGCACGGCGGCGATGCGGCGGTTGCCGAGCGACTCGAGCAGCGAGGGCGCGCGGGCCGCCGTCGCAGCGCCGACCGCGGGCCCCTCAGAGGGCGCCGTCATAGTCGATGATCAGCGGCGCGTGGTCCGAGAACCGGCTGGACTTGTGGATGTGCGCGTGGCGAGCGGCACCCGCTATGCGCCCGCAGGTGATCTGGTAGTCGATGCGCCAGCCGACGTTCTTCGCCCACGCCTGTCCGCGATTCGACCACCACGTGTACTGGTCGGGTTCCGCGCAGACTTCGCGGAACGCGTCGGCGAAGCCCTCGGGCCCGAGCAGCTGGTCCATCCACGCCCGCTCCTCGGGCAGGAAACCGGAGTTCTTCTGGTTGGATTTCCAGTTGCGAAGGTCGATCGGGCGGTGGGCGATGTTCCAGTCGCCACAGAGGATCGCATCGCGCGAACGCAGCGATCGCAGCTGGGGCATGAAGGCCGCGAGGAAGCGGAACTTCGAGGCCTGGCGCTCCGGCCCGGCAGACCCGGAGGGCAGGTACAGCGACACCACCGACAACTGGCCGAACCGCGCCTCGAGGTAACGCCCCTCGCGATCGAACTCGGCGACACCGAAGCCGCGGATCACGGCGTCGGGCTGCCGGCGCGCGTACAGGGCGACGCCCGAATACCCCGGGCGCTCGGCGTCGAAGAAATACCGGTGATAGCCCGGCAGGTCGACGTCGTGGCCCGCGAGCTGCGACTCCTGGGCCTTGGTCTCCTGCAGGCACACGACGTCGGCTTCCTGCGCCCGCAACCATTCGAAGGCGCCCTTCGAGGCGGCGGACCGGATGCCGTTGAGATTCAGGGTGAGGATCCTCACCGGGTTATGATAGCGGCGTGCAGGATTACCAACGCAGCTTCCTGGACCTGGCGATCGCGCGCTCCGCGCTGCGCTTCGGACGCTTCACGCTGAAATCCGGCCGCGAGAGCCCGTATTTCTTCAACGCGGGCCTGTTCGACGACGGCGAGGCCCTGTCGGTGCTCGGCCAGTGCTACGCGGCGGCGCTGCAGCGCTCGGGGCTGGGCTACGACATGCTCTTCGGCCCCGCCTACAAGGGCATCCCGCTGGTCGCCGCCACCGCCGTGGCGCTTGCCGAGCACCACCACCGCACGGTGCCCTGGGCCTTCAACCGCAAGGAGGCCAAGGATCACGGCGAAGGCGGCAGCGTGGTGGGCCGAGCCCTGTCGGGTCGCGTGGTGATCGTCGATGACGTCATCACGGCGGGCACGGCGATCCGGGAGTCCGTGGAGCTGATCCGCCGCGCCGGAGCCGAACCGGTCGCCGTGCTGCTGGCGCTCGACCGCCAGGAGCGTGGCCAGGGCGCGCGGTCGGCGGTCCAGGAAGTCGAGGCGGAATTCGGGATCCGCTGTGTGAGCCTGGTCACACTCGCAGACCTGATCGAGTTGCTGTCCGGCCCGGCCGGTGAACGGCTTCGCATTTCGGCGGACCAGCTGAGCCTGTTGAGACAATATCGGGAAAGATACGGGTCGGAATGACCCGCCCAGCCTGCATGCCCCACCGCACCACGCTAGCCGCCCTGATCCTCTGCAGCGTTGCCGGCGCCCTCGCGGCGCCTCGGGCCGACGCGCAGGGCAGCACCAGCTACAAGTGGGTGGACGACAAGGGCGTCATCCATTACGGGGACCGCGTGCCCCCGGAAGCCGTCAAGCGCGAGCGCGCGATACTCAACGACCAGGGGGTCGAGGTGCGGCGGCTCGGCGCCGAAAAGACGCCGGAACAGATCGCCGCCGAGCAGCGCTCGCTGGCCGAGGCGGCGCGGCTTCGCGAGCGCGACGACTTCCTGCGCGCCACCTACTCCTCGGTGCGTGACATCGAGCTGCTGCGCGACCAGCGGCTCGAGCAGCTGCGCGAGCAGCGACTCTCCACGCAGACCTACATGCGCTCCCTCAGCCAGCGCCTCGCCGAGCTCCAGGCACGGGCCCAGACCTTCAAGCCCTACAACGCCTCTCCGGGTGCGAGGCGCATGCCGGACGGCCTCGCCGAGGATCTCGTACGGACCGTCAACGAGATCAACCGGCAGCGCCAGCTGCTCAACGATCGCACCGCGGCCGAGACCGACACGCGCGTCCAGTTCCAGTCCGACATCGACCGCTACCAGCAGCTTCGCGCGAGCAACTGATCGTCCACCGGGGTATCCTCTTCGCCCCGCCGGAACCGATTGCCCGAGGCCGAGCGCGCATGGGCGAGCTGCCCCCACTGATGGCCCGCGACGGCCACGGCTTAAGTTTCCCCGAACGTGCCGGCCTCCGCCCGGACGGCGCGCGTCTCGCTCGCGAGCGCACCCTGGCCTTTCTCGCCGATCATGTCGGCTGATCCAACCTCCAAACGGGAACGCGAATGAATCTCAAGGACCCCTCGCTGCTCCGGCAGCTCGCCTGCGTCGACGGCCTCTGGGTTGGCGCGGACAGCGGTGCGAGCGTCACGATCCGCAATCCAGCCAATGGCACGGCTCTCGGCGACGTGCCGGTGATGGGCGCCGCGGAGACGAAGCGGGCCGTGGAGGCGGCGTCGCGCGCGCTGCCCGCCTGGTCGCGCCGCACGGCCAAGGAACGCGCCGCGATACTGCGGCGCTGGCACGACCTGATGCTCGCCAACGCGGACGACCTCGCCGTGATCATGACGGCCGAGCAGGGCAAGCCGCTGGCCGAGGCTCGCGCCGAAGTCGTCTATGCGGCCTCTTTCATCGAGTGGTTCGCCGAGGAGGGCAAGCGGGTCTACGGCGAGATCGTGCCAACCTTCCGGGCCGACGCACGCCTCCTCGTGCTGCGGCAGCCGGTCGGCGTCGCCGCGGCGATCACCCCATGGAACTTCCCTGCCGCGATGATCACGCGCAAGGCCGGGCCGGCGCTCGCGGCAGGCTGCACGTTCGTGTGCAAGCCAGCGCCGCAGACCCCCTACTCGGCGCTCGCGCTGGCCGAACTCGCGCTGCGGGCCGGCGTGCCCCCGGGCGTGTTCAGCGTGGTGACTGGCGATGCGACAGGCATCGGCGGGGAGCTCACCACCAACCCGCTGGTGCGCAAGCTGAGCTTCACGGGCTCTACCGCCGTGGGCAAGCTGCTCATGGCGCAGTGCGCCAGCACCGTAAAGAAGCTCTCGCTGGAGCTCGGCGGCAATGCGCCCTTCATCGTGTTCGACGACGCCGATCTCGACGCCGCCGTCCAGGGCGCCATGGCCAGCAAGTACCGCAACACGGGGCAGACCTGCGTCTGTGCGAACCGGCTGCTGGTGCAGGACGGCGTCTATGAGGAATTCGCTGAGCGGCTGGTCGCCGCGGTGTCGGGCCTGCGCGTGGGCGACGGGCTCGCCGGCCCGACCGACCAGGGGCCGCTGATCGACGAGCGGGCACTGGCCAAGGTCGAGGCACATGTCGCCGATGCCGTCGCGCAGGGCGCGCAGGTCGCCTGCGGCGGGCGCCGTCATTCGCTCGGCGGCAATTTCTACGAACCCACCGTGCTGACCGGCGTGACCCCGGGCATGCGCGTCGCCCGCGAGGAGACCTTTGGGCCGGTCGCCCCGCTGTTCCGCTTCCGCGACGAGGCCGAGGCCGTCTCGCTCGCGAACGCCACGGAGGCGGGACTGGCTGCCTATTTCTACACGCGTGACCTCGCCCGCAGCTGGCGGGTCCAGGAAGCGCTCGAATACGGCCTCGTCGGCGTCAATACCGGCCTGATCTCGACCGAGGTCGCACCGTTCGGCGGCGTCAAGGAATCCGGGATCGGCCGCGAGGGCTCCCGCCACGGGATCGAGGAATACACCGAACTCAAGTACGTCTGCGTCGGTGGCGTGGGGTCGTGACGCAGCCTGAGGCCGCGCCGCGCACGAAGCTGCTGACCGCGCTGCTCGCCGCGTGCACGGCGGTCGGGCCGGTCTCGACGCTCGTCCTGCTGCCCGCGCTGCCCGAGATCCGCGACGAGTTCGGCGCGTCTACGGCGGCGACCCAGTCGGCGGTCAGCAGCTTCCTCATCGCCTTCGCGCTGGGCATACCGTTTGCCGGCCCGCTGTCGGACCGCTATGGACGCCGGCCGCTGCTGCTCGGTGGGCTGCTGCTGTTCGCGCTAGGCTCGGCGCTGGCCGCGTTTGCACCCACGCTGGAAGTGCTGGTCGCCGCGCGGATCATCCAGGCGCTCGGTGGCGCGGCGAACCTCACGGTTGCCAGGGCCGTGGTGGGCGACCTCTACCACGACTGGCGGTTGCCCAAGGCACTGGCGCAGCTGACGATGGTGATGATGATCGCCACCACGGTCGCACCCTGGCTGGGCGCGGTGGTCACCGAGTCGCTGGGCTGGCATGCCCCGTTCATGCTGCTGCTCGGCTTCGCCGGCATCGTCTTCGTCGCCGTGCAGCGCCTGCTGCCCGAGACCCGCATGCCGCGGGCCGACGCGCCGGGGCCGGCGGCGGTCGCGCGCGCATCGCTGGACGTGCTGCGCAACCCGCGCTTCGTCGGCTGTGCGATCGACAGTGGCGTCGTCTACGCGCTCTTCCTGGGATTCATCTCGGTCGCGCCCTACATCATGAGCGAGATGCTCGACCGACCGGCGACGGACTTCGGGGTCTACGTGCTGCTGCTGTCGGCCGGATATTTCCTCGGCAACCTCTTCGTGGCGCGCCAGGCGCAGGTGCTCGACATGGCGCGCATCGCGCGCATCGGCACGTTCGTCCAGTTCGCGTCCGCGCTCGCGGCCGTGGGCTTCGTCGCCGCCGGGTTCGATCATCCGCTGTTCTGGTTCGCGCCGCAGCTGCCGCTTGCGTTTGCGCAGGGACTGATCATTCCGCACGTCACAGCGGTCGCGGTGCGAATGGTGCCGGGCTACGCGGGCGTCGCGTCCAGCCTGCTAGGCTTCTCGCAGCAGTTGGTGGCCGCGGCGGTGGTGCAGGCGCTCGGCTTCCTGCCGACCAGCACGCCGCTGCCCATGCTGATGGTCTGCGCCGCGCTCGCGCTCGTCTCGCTGATCGGCATGGTCATACTTCGAAAGGCCTCGGAACAGGGAGTGCCCGCAAGATGAAGATCGGACTGTCGCTTGGCTACTGGGGCACGCGCCCCCTCGACCGCTTCATCGAGCTCGCCCAGCGGGCGGAGGCGCTCGGGTTCGACATCGTCTGCACATCGGAAGCCTACGGCTCCGATGCATTCACCCCCCTCGCTGCGATCGCGTCACGCACCGAGCGCATACGCCTGGGCACGGCGATCATGCAGATCTCGGCGAGGACGCCGGCCTGCGCCGCCATGACGGCGCTGACGCTCGACCACATCTCCGGGGGCCGGCTCTGCCTCGGGATCGGCGTGTCGGGGCCGCAAGTCGTCGAGGGCTGGTACGGCCAGCCCTTCCGCAAGCCGCTGGAGCGCACGCGGGAGTGGCTGTCGATCTTCCGGCAGATCATTGCTCGCGAGCAGCCCGTGAGCTTCGACGGCCAGCAGTACCAGCTGCCCTATCGCGGCCCCGGCTCGACCGGCCAGGGCAAGGCGCTCATGAGCATCACCCACCCGCTGCGACGCCAGATCCCCGTGTTCCTGGGCGCCGAGGGGCCGAAGAACGTCGAGCTGGCCGCCACCTCCTTCGACGGCTGGTTCCCGTTCATGATGCCGCCCGACCGTTTCGACATCTACGGCGACGCGCTGGCCAAGGCGAAGCCGGGATTCGAGGTGCTTCAATCGATCGGTTTCTCGCTGACGGACGATCCGGTCGCGGCGCTGCTGCCGATCAAGAAGACGCTGGCGCTCTACATCGGTGGCATGGGGTCGCGCGAGGAAAACTTCCACAAGCGCGTGGTGGAGCGCGCCGGCTACGCCGAGGCGGCCCAGCGCATCCAGGACCTCTGGCTGTCGGGGCGCCAGCAGGAGGCCGTCATGGCGGTGCCCGACGAACTCGCCGACGCGCTGTCGCTGGTCGGCTCGCGCGAGCGGCTGCGCGAGAAGCTCGCGCTCTGGCGGCGCTCGCCGGCCACGACCCTGCTGATCGGGGTCGCGGGAAGCTTCGAGGAAACGCTGCGCAACATGGAAGTGCTGGCCGCCGAGGCGGCCTGAGCCATCGTGACCTCCACGCCCCCGCGCCCGCTGCGCCGGCCGCATGCGGTGCATGCGCGGTTCGGCACCCGGATCGATCCCTACTACTGGCTGCGCGACGATTCGCGCAACGACCCGACCGTGCTCGGCCACCTGCGCGCCGAGAACGCCTTTACCGACGCCTCGCTCGAACCCGTGGCCGCGCTGCGAGCACAGCTGCGCGCGGAAATCGCCGGCCGCATCCCCGAAGCCGACGAGTCCGTGCCCGTGCGCCACAACGGCTACTGGTACCAGGTCCGCGATGCACCCGGCCACGAGCACCCATGCCACCTGCGGCGTCGCGACCTGCCGGACGCGCCCTGGGAACTGCTGATCGATGCGGACGCGAGGTCCGTGCAGGCCAGGGCCGCTGGCCACGCACACTATGAACTCGGCGCGCTCGAGGTCAGCCACGACAACCGCCTGCTCGCGGTTGCCGAGGACACGACCGGCCGCGGTCAGTTCGCCATCCGGTTCCGCGATCTCGCCAGCGGCGAATGGCTCCCGGACGAGATCGGGAACGCTGAACCCGACCTCGCATGGGCCAACGACGGGCGCTCGCTGCTATACGTGGAGAAGGATCCGGAGACACTGCTCGGCTGCCGTGTGCGGCGGCACCGGGTCGGCAGCCCGCAGGCCTCCGATGCACTCGTCCACGAGGAGCACGACGACCACTTCTTCCTCGGCGTGACCAAGTCACGCTCCGACCGTTTCCTGTTCATCGTGGCCCAGGGCACGCTGACGACCGAGTACCGCTATGCCGACGCCGCCGACCCCGCGCTGGTGTTCCGCATCGCGATACCCCGTGAAGCCGGCCACGAGTACGAGCTCGAGGATCGCGATACGGACTTCGTGATCCGCAGCAACTGGCAGGCGCCGGATTTCCGGCTCGCGGTCGTGGCGCGGGAGCGCGTGGCGGATCGCGGAGCGTGGCGCGACCTGCTACCGCCCCGCGACGGCATCGCGGTCACCGGCTTCGACGTACTGGAGGGCTGGCTCGCGGTCGCCGAGCGGGCAGGGGCCCGTCGCCGCATCAGGTTGCTCGCGCACGACGGGCGCACCGCGCGCCTGCTCGAATCGCTCGACGACGCCGGCACCATCCTGCTGGGCGACAACCCGGAGCCGCAGGCGCGGACCTTGCGCTACCTCACCAGTTCACCGGCGGCGCCCGCCTGCACCTGGGAACTGCAGCTCCCCGATGGTGCGCCGACGCTGCTCAAGCGCGAGCCCGTGCCGGGCGGCTTCGACGCCGAGGCGTATGTCGCGGAGTTGCGCTGGATCACGGCACGCGACGGCACGCAGGTGCCCGTCACGCTGCTCCGCAGCCGCGTCACGGCAACCCGCGGCCAGCCCTGCCCGCTTTACCAGAGCGGCTACGGCGCCTACGGCGCGATCGAGGAGCCCTTGTTCCGCACCGACGTGCTGTCGCTGGTCGATCGCGGCTTCGCTTGCGCGATCGCCCACGTGCGCGGTGGCCAGGAACTCGGGCGCGGCTGGTACGACGCCGGACGCGTGCTGAACAAGCCGCGGAGCATCGAGGACTTCATCGATGTCACCCATGCGCTCGTCGCCGAGGGCATTGCCGATCCGTCCCGGCTGTTCGCGGCAGGCGCCAGCGCCGGCGGCACGCTGGTGGCGGCGGCCGCGAACGCCGCCCCCGGACTCTACCGGGGCGTGGTGGCACTGGTGCCCTTCGTCGACGTCCTCACGTCGATGCTCGACGACTCGCTGCCGCTGACGACGAACGAGTACGAGGAGTGGGGCGACCCCGCCTCGAGCGCCGAGGCCTACGAGAGCATCCGTTCGTGGTCGCCCTACGACGGCGTGCACGCGGCGCCCTACCCGGCCATCTATGTGACCACCGCGCTCTGGGACAGCCAGGTGCAGTACTGGGAGCCGGCGAAGTGGGTGGCGCGGCTGCGCGAAGCGAGCACATCCGGCCGGCCGATACTGCTGCGCGCGCAGCTTGATTCCGGCCACGCCGGTCTGACGGGCCGCTTCGAGCACTGCCAGGAGCTTGCCGAGGAGTACGCATTCGTACTGTGGCAGGCCGCAATGCTGTGACTGTACGGTCACCTTCCGTCGGGTTGGATTCGGTAACGTTCGGCCATGAGATATCAGGGCAGCCCCTCTTTCGATCACGCGCAGCCGGAACGCGTTGGCGTGCTGCTGGTCAATTCCGGGACCCCGGACTCGCCGTCGACCCGCGACGTTCGACGCTTCCTGGGCAGGCTTCTCGGGGATCCGCGCGTCGTGGAACTGCCGCGCGCGCTCTGGCTGCCGCTGCTCCACGGCATCATCCTGCGCACCCGCCCGTTCCGCAGCGCGCGCAAGTACCGGAAGATCTGGGGCGACGAGGGCTCGCCGCTGCTGCATCACTCGACCAGGCTCCGCGATTCGCTGGAGCAGGAGCTCGGCCAGCGGGTGCTCGCCCCCGTCGCCGTCGAGCTCGGCATGCTCTACGCGCGTCCCGGGGTCGACGAAGGCCTGGCGCGGCTGCGGGACGCCGGTGCGCAGCGCATCCTCGTCGTGCCGATGTTCCCGCAGTATTCGGGCGTCACCACGGGTGCGGTCTACGACCAGGTGCACGCCGAGCTGAGCCGGTGGCGCTGGGTCCCCGAGCTGCGCTTCATCGCCGAGTACCCGGACCAGCCGGCCTACATCGAGGCCCTTCGCCACAGCGTGGGCTCGCACTGGTCGGAGCACGGGCGCACCGCGCACCTGCTGATGTCCTTCCACGGGATCCCGGATCAGTATTTCCGCGAGGGCGACCCGTATTTCTGCAAGTGCCAGCGCACCGCGCGCCTGCTTGCCGACGAACTCAACCTCGCCGAAGGCGAGTGGAGCGTGTCGTTCCAGTCGCGCTATGGCCCCGGCAAGTGGCTGCAGCCCTACACGGACGACACCATCGAATCGCTGCCGTCGCGGGGCATCAAGACCCTGACGGTGGTTTGCCCAGGGTTCGCGGCCGACTGCCTCGAGACGCTCGAGGAGATTGCCATCGAGAACCGCGATCGCTTCCTCGCGGCCGGCGGCGAGCGCTTCGAATACGTGCCCGCGCTCAACTCCTCGCCGCTGCATGCCAGGGCGATCGCCGACCTGGTCACCCAGCACGCGCAGGGTTGGACACGCAGCAACGCCGACTGGCTGGCCAGCACCGCCGAGGCGGTGCCTAGCTGACCCCTGCCGCCGCGGTCCATGCTCGGGCAGTTCCACGAGATCAGCGTCACGACGGACGACATCCGCGCGTCGGTCGAGTTCTACGAGGCGCTGGGGTTCCGCCACGCGCGCACGGGTGACACCTGGCCGCATCCCTACGGGGTGCTGACGGACGGGCGTGTCGTGCTGGGCCTGCACCAGTACCGGTTCCCCTCGCCTTCCGTGACCTGCGTGCGTCCCGGCATCGCGGCCGCGATCCCCGAATTCGAGGCGCTGGGCATCGCGCTGGCTTTCGCGAAGACCGGCGAGCACTGCTTCAACGAGATCGGCTTTCGCGACCCGGGTGGCACCATGGTCACGGTGCTCGAGGCGCCGACCTGGTTCGGGGGAAGCGCGGATCCTGGGCCAGATGGCGCGCTGTGCGGATGGTTCGAGGCACTGAGCCTGCCCGCCACGGACTTCGCCGCGAGCGCCAGCTTCTGGGAACGCTTGGGCTACGTGGCGCTCGAGGAGCGGGACACGCCGTGGCTGCGCCAGCCGCTGACGGGCTCCGGCCTCGAACTGGCGCTGCACCGCCCTCGTACGCTGGACAGGCCGATGCTGGTGTTCAGCGCCGCGGACCTGCCGGGATGCCTCGCACGGCTGCGCGAACGTGGCGTCGCCATGTCGAGCGAGTTGCCCCGCGGCCTCGACCCGGCGACCCACGCGCTGCTCGAGTCGCCCGAGGGCACGCCACTGCTGATCGCAGCCGCCGACCTCGACTAGGGCGCGCTCATCCCGGAGCCGAGGCCTGGCCGAGCCGCGCGGCGAGCGCGTCGGCGAGTCGCGCGAGCGCCCGGGGTTCCTGCAGCAGGAACAGCGACGGCTCCACCAGTTCGAGCTCCATGACCAGCGGGTCGCCGTCGGGGCCCGGAGCGACGTCCACACGGCCATAGAGCAGTCCGCCGCCCAAGGGCGCAAGAGCCGCCTCACCGACCGCGCGCTCCGCGGCGGAAATCGGCATAGACTCCGACACCTGCTCGACACCACCCGCGAAACGCGGCGACTTGCGCACGGCGTGCGTGAACTCGCCGTCGATGAAGACCAGCGCGCGCTCGCCGTGGCCCTCCACGGCACGCAGGTAGGGCTGCACCAGCATGTCCTGGCCAACGACAAGCTGCGCAAACAGCGCATCCGCCGCGCCGCCTGGCGCGTCGTCGACGAGGTGCGTCTCGTGTGAACCCGCGCCCACGGCAGGCTTCACCACCACGCGCGCCCAGCCGCGCGCACCCGCCACCCCGGACAGCGGTTCCGGGGTACCCCGGCGCTGCAGCGCCGTGGGCACGACCGGCACACCGCGCGCGGCGAGTCCGAGGAGATACCCCTTGTGCAGGTTCCCGAGCATGACCCCGGCGGGATTCCAAAGCGGCGCTGCCGCGGCCGCGCGTCGGATCCAGCCGGCGAAGGCATCGAGGTGGTGGATGTAGTCCCACGTCGAGCGCACGACGGTCGGCACCGGTTCGTCCCACCGCTCCGCCGGATCGTGCCAGGCGGCCATGCGCGCCACGACACCGCGATCGGCCAGTGCCCGAAGCAGCAGGTCCTCGTCGACGTCAGGCTCGGGCAGGGGACGGCAGGTCGCGATGCGCAAGGACTCGTTCATGACTCGACCCGATCGCGCGTGAGCGGCACCAGCAGGACCTTGTCGATCCGCAAACCGTCCATGTCGATGATCTCGAGCCGCAGGTCACGCCACGACAGCACGTCGCCCGCGCGCGGGATGCGCCCCAGCCTGGCCAGCACGAATCCCGCCAGCGTGTGGTATTCGCCGTTGCGCGAGTCCATGTCGCGACGACCCAGCCGCTGCTGGACCTCCTCGATGCCGAGGTGGCCGTCGACCAGCCAGGACCCGTCCTCGCGCAGCGTCATCTCCGCGCGCTCCCGGCTGCCCAGGTCCGGGAGTTCGCCGGCGATCGCCCGCAGCAGGTCCACGGGGGTCGCCACGCCCTCGATCGCGCCATATTCATCGGTGACGACCGCGAGATGCGAGCTCGACTTCTGGAACTGGTCGAGCAACTGCAAGGCCGAGATGCCGACCGGCACGTGCAGCGGTGCGTCGATGTCGGTGTCAGGGTCGAGCCGTCCGCGGCGCAGCGCCTCGCTGAGGTTGGCCAGGGTGAGCATGCCGATCGCGTCGTCGAGCCGGCCGTGCGCCACGAGGAAGCGCGCGTGCCCGCTGGCCTTGGCCTGCTGCCAGAGCGCTTCCAGCGGCTCGTCGAGGTCGAGCCAGAACACGTCCGGCCGCGGCACCATGATCGACTCGATCTTGCGGTCCGCCAGCGCCAGCACGCCCTCGATCAGCCGGCGCTCCGAGGCCTGGAACACCCCGGTGCGCGTACCCTCTGCGATCAGCGCGCGCACCTCGTCCTCGGTCACCGACTGCGCGGGCGCCGAAGAGACGGGCAGCAGCCGCAGCACGGTGTCGACACTGGCGCGAAGCAGCCACACCAGCGGCGACATCACGCGGGCGAACACCTGCATCGGCGGCGCGACGAAGATCGCCAGCGCCTCGGCGTGGGTCAGCGCCACGCGCTTCGGCACGAGTTCGCCGAACACCAGCGAGAGCATCGTGACGACCAGCACCACCACCGTGAAGGCGGCCTCGACGGAGTATTCAGGATCGACGCCGAGCCGCTCGAGGCCGGCGCCGAGGTGCTCCGCCAGCGCCGCGCCGCTGTAGACGCCGGTGAGGATGCCGATCAGCGTGATACCCACCTGGACCGCGGAGAGGAAGGTGGTCGAGTCCGCGAGCAGCTCGAGCGCGGCCCGCGCACCGCGGCTGCCCCGCTCGGCCGCCGCCTGCAGCCTCGCGCGCTTGGCCGAGACGAGCGCCATCTCCGACAGGGCGAACAGGCCGTTCAGCAGGATCAGCAGCGCGATGACGAGGATTTCGGTGACGGGCATCAGGCAGGCGCCGGTCGCCGCATCAGCAGCACGACACCGAACGTCATGATAGCGAGATTGACCGCGCCGATCAGGAAGAACGGCGTGCCCTTGCCGGCGACGTCATAGAGCCAGCCACCGACGGCTGTCGTGAACAATATCCCGAGCGACGCGCAGACTCCCGCGAGACCGAAAACGGCCCCCCGGACGTCGCGCGGCGCTTCCTGCCCGAGCACCGTCTGGCTGGCAATGATGGCGCAGATCTGGCCCAGGCCGAGCACGATCGAGACCGGCACGATCACGGCGCTGGTCGGATCGCCGACGAAACCTCCCGCGAGGTAACCCACGCCTGCGACACCCATCGCCACGACGCCCGCGGTGATGCGGTTCATCTTGTCGAGCATCAGCCCGAACAGCACAGCGAACACGAGACCCGAGGCATTGGCGATGACGTAGGGCTTGGTGGCCGCGGCGATCGCCTCGCCTGCGCTCAACCCCTTCTCGATCGCCGTCTGCTGCAGGCGCGCGCTGAAGAAGGTGCCGATCACGATCCGGTCCGCGAAGGCCACGAACTGCAGCAGGTAGGCGAACCATATCCGCGGGTTCGCCCGCGCCGCGGCAACGCCCGTGCGCAGCAGTTCACGCAGGGGCTGCTGCTCGCCGACCTTGCTGGGAGTGCCACGACGCAGGCCCACCCAGCAGACGAGCGCCGTGAGCAGGCAGATCACGGTGGCGATGCCCAGCGTCAGGCGCCCCGCCGTGACGGCGTCCATGCCCTCAGCGGCAAAGCGCTGCGGCATCCGGCCCAGCACCAGCACGGCCAGGGTCGCGCCCAGGCCCTGGCAGAAGCCGGTGAGCCCGACCATCAATCCGCGCGACTCCTCGCGCGGGGTGTCGGCGAGCACGGTCGCGAGCATGCAGCCCACGGCCGCAACGCCCACCGAGAAGAACAGCGCGCAGGCGAGCAGCTGCGGAAAGGTCCGGGCGAGCGGGTACAGGAAGAATCCTGCCGCGAGCCACAGGAAGCCGACCGAGTACACCGGTCGCCGGCCGATCTTGTCGGCCAGCGCCCCGATGGGCGCCACCAGCAGCAGCGACACGATCTCGTTGCTGAAGCCGAGCACGCCCAGGGCTCGCCCCTGCTGGTCGGCCGGCACGTCGAGGTTGGCGTTGAGCAGGTAGGGCTGGATGAAGCTGATGAACGCCAGCATGCCGATCGTGACGAACGCGGCAAACAGGTAGCTCACCGCGTTGAAGGGCGTATGACCGGTGGCCAGCCGCACCGGGCCGAGACGGCCCCCGGAAGTGGCGTCGTTCATGTCGGCCGGCTCATGGCGGGTCGTCGCTCCCCTGGCGGATGCCCTTCGCGCGGGCTTTGACCCGAAAGGCCCGGAGACCTACTTTACGCTTTCAGCGAGTGCCCGCGCGACCGCGGGCCGGAGAGCGTCGCATGAACAGTGTCTCGGTGGGCGACATCCGCATCGACGCCATCGTCGAATCGTCACGCGTGGGCATCCCGTTCGCGCAGCTCGTGCCCACGGCCGACGCGGCCCTGATCGAGGCCGAGCGCGGCTGGCTCGAGCCTCGCTTCGCGGACCTCGCGCAAAGCCTGGGCTTCCTCAGCTTCCACAGCTACCTGCTGCGCACGCCGCGACACACGATCCTCGTCGACACCTGCGTCGGCAACCACAAGGATCGCGGCGGACACGCCTTCTTCCACGGCCTGCGGACCGGCTGGCTCGACAACCTCCGGCATGCCGGCGTCGAACCCGAGGCAGTCGATTTCGTCATGTGCACGCACATGCACGCCGACCATATCGGCTGGAATACGCAGTTGCGCGACGGGCGCTGGGTGCCCACCTTCCCCAAGGCCCGCTATGTGTTCGCGCGCCGGGAGTTCGAGCACCGCCAGCGCGCGTGGCTGGCCGACCCGCGCGCGGGCTATGGCTCCTACGCCGACAGCGTCCTGCCCGTGGTCGAGAGCGGCCAGGCGATGATCGTGGAGAGCGACCACGACCTCGAGGGTCACGTCTCGCTGGAAGCCGCCGAGGGGCACACGCCCGGCAACGTCGTGATCTACCTGCGCTCGCTGGGCTCGAACGCGGTGCTGACCGGCGACGCGATCCACCACCCCATCCAGATCCGCTATCCCGAGTGGTCCGCGGCGTTCTGCGAGGACCCGGTGCAGTCGGCCGCCTGTCGCCGCCGGCTCGTCGAGCGACTCGCCGACACGTCGACACTGGTCCTGCCGGCTCACTTTCCCTCGCCGACGGCGGGCTGGATCCGCTCCGACCGGGATCGCTGGCGCTTCGACTTCCTCGACTAGCCGGAGGGCCGGCCGGCGAGGCTGACGGCCCAGGCGGCCAGCCACGACAGCACGAAGCCGGGCACGAGCTCGTAGAGTGCGAACACGCCACCCAGGGTGGCGGCCTGCTTCCACAGGATGACCGTGAGGCCGCCGACCACGATGCCGGCGAAGGCCCCGGCCCGGGTCATCCGCGGCCAGTAGAGCGACAGCACGATCACCGGCCCGAACGCTGCGCCGAAGCCCGCCCAGGCCCAGGCGACCAGGTCCAGCACCCGGCTGCCGGGGTCGAGCGCGAGGCCGAAGGCCAGCGCGGCGATGCCGAGCACGGCCAGCCGGCCGGCCCAGAGCAGCTCGACGCGCCCGGCCCCGGGGCGCAGCAGCCCGCGGTAGAGGTCGCCGGCAAACGCCGAGGACGCCACCAGCAGCTGCGCCGCGGCCGTGCTCATGACCGCCGCCATCACGCCAGCCAGGCAGACCCCGGCGAGCACAGGGGGCAGGAAGCGCGACGACATCTCGATGAACACCCGCTCGGTGTCGGGACCCGCGAGCGCCTGCGGCAGCACGAGGCGACCCGTCAGGCCCACGACCACGGCGGCGACGAGCACGACCACGACCCAGCCCATCGCGACGCGACGCGCCACGACGATGTGCGCGGCGCTGCGGGCTGCCATGAACCGGGCCAGGATGTGCGGCTGCCCGGCGTAGCCCAGGCCCCAGCCCAGCAGGGACAGGATGCCGACGAGGCCGAGCGCCTCGCCACCGTCGGCAACGAACGGGTCGAGGAGCTGAGGGTCCAGCGCCTCCAGGCGGGCCGCGGTGGTTGCCGGCCCGCCGGCGAGCGCCAGGCCCAGGATGGCCACGACCACGAGCGCGAGGAACATCAGCGAGCCCTGCAGCACGTCGGACCAGCTGACGGCGAGGAAACCGCCGAGGAAGGTGTAGGCGAGCATCGCCAACGTGCCCCACAGCATCGCCTCCACGTACGGCAGGCCGAACAGCGCCTCGAAGAGACGACCGGCCGCGACGAACCCGGAGCTGGTGTAGAACACGAAGAACACGAGGATGAAGCCCGCCGACACGCTGCGCAGCACGCGGCTGCGATCGGCGAAGCGCTGCTCCAGGTAGTCCGGCAGCGTCAGTGCGTTGCCGAGCCGCTCGGTGGCCTCCCGCAGCGGCGCGGCGACCCAGCGCCAGTTCAGCCAGGTCCCTACCGCGAGCCCCAGCAGCAGCCAGACCGAATCGAAACCCGAGGCGTACGCCAGCCCGGGCAGCCCCATCAGCAGCCAGCCGCTCATGTCGGTGGCCTGCGCGCTGAGCGCAGTGACCCAGCTGCCAAGGCTGCGTCCACCGAGGATGTAGTCGCCGAGGTCGCGCGTGCGGCTCCACGCCAGGGCGCCGAGCCCGAGGCAGATCGCCATGTACAGCGCCATGGTCGCGATGATGGTCGCCGTGTCGGACATCTGCGATCCTCCGGTCCCGCGGACCTGCCCCTCCGGAGTGTATCGAATGACCCTGCCTTTCGCGGACGCCGGTGACTGCGTCGATGCGACGATCCGCCGCGTCGGGCGGCGGATCGTGCTCGCGCTCCCGCTGGGGATCGGCAAGCCGGCGTCCATCGCGAACGAGTTCTGGCGCCGGGCGCTGCGCGAGCCGTCGCTCGAGCTCACGATCGTCACGGCGCTGAGCCTTGCGCGACCGCGCGCCGGCAGCGAACTGGAACGCCGCCTGCTCGAACCCGTCGTCCAGCGCGTGTTCGGCGACTGCGAGGAACTGGATTACGTCGCCGCGCGGCGCGCGGGCGCGCTGCCGCCCAACGTCCGCGTGATCGAGTTCTTCCTCGCGCCGGGCTCGGCGCTGGGCCTGCCCGACGCGCAGCGCGACCATCTCTCCTCGAACTACACCCACGTCGCGCGCGACCTGGCGAGACTGGGGGTGAACGTGCTCGCGCAGGTCGTGGCCCGCAAGCCGGGATCGGCCCCGGAACCGCGGCTGTCACTGGGATCCAACCCCGACGTCACGCTCGACCTGCTGCCACACTTCGACGCCGCACGCCGGCGGGGCGACGCGGTCGCGACCATCGGCGTGATCCACGGCGAGATGCCCTACATGCCCGGTTCCGCGGAGGTCGCGACCGGGACCTTCGACATGCTGCTCGAGCACGAGCGCTACGAACGCAGGCTCTTCTGCCCGCCCAATCCGCAGCTCGGCACGGCGGACCACGCGATCGGCCTCCATGTCAGCGCGCTGGTCGCCGACGGCGGCACCCTGCAGATCGGCATCGGCGGACTGGGCGAGGCGGTCTGCTACGCACTGCTGCTGCGCCACCAGCAGAACACCGCGTGGCGGCAGGCGCTGCACGACGTCGGGACCGAGCGGTTCGCGGCGACGCTGGACTCCACGGGCGGGCGCGAGGCCTTCCGCGAGGGGCTGTTCGGCTGCTCGGAGATGTTCGTCGACCAGATGCTCGACCTCTACCGTGCAGGCGTGCTGCGGCGGCGCGTCTACGACTCGCTGCCCCTGTCGCGCCTGATCGCCCGCGGCAACATCGGCGACCGCTTCGATGCGCGGATCCTCGGCGACCTTCCGCACGTCGGCGTCGGCCCTCGGCTGACCAGGGCCGAGTTCGACGCGTTGCAGCACTTCGGCGTGTTCCGCCGCGACTGCCGCTACGAGCAAGGCCGCATCCGTTCGCCCGACGGCGAATGGATCGCCGCCGACCTCGGCGACGCCGCGGAAGTGGCCCGGCTCGGCGCCAGCTGCCTCGGCCGCGAACTGCGCAACGGCCACCTGCTGCATGCCGGGTTCTTCCTGGGCCCACGCGGCTTCTACGCGGCGCTGCGCGACATGCCCGAGGCCGAGCGCCGGCAGTTCGACATGCGCGCGATCTCCAGCGTCAACCAGCTCTACGGCGACGACTACGAGCTGCGCGTGCTGCAGCGGCGCGAGGCGCGCTTCGTCAATTCGACGATGATGGTGACGCTGCTGGGCGCCGCGGTCTCCGACGGCCTCGAAGGCGGGCGCGTGGTCAGCGGCGTCGGCGGACAGTACAACTTCGTCGCCATGGCCCACGCGCTCGCCGACGCGCGGTCCCTGATCTGCCTGCGCGCCACTCGCAGGCACCAGGGCCAGGAGCGATCGAACATCGTCTGGGAATACGCCCATGCAACGATCCCGCGGCACCTCCGCGACATCGTGGTGACGGAGTACGGCATCGCCGACCTGCGTGGCCGCACCGACAGCGAGTGCATCGCCGCGCTGCTGAACATCGCCGACTCGCGCTTCCAGCCCGCACTGCTGGCGCAGGCCGTGGCCGCGGGCAAGCTGCCGGCGAGCCATGTCATACCGCCGGCCTTCAGCCGCAATACGCCGGCGCAGCTCGAGCGCGCCCTCGCGGCACATCGCCGCGCAGGGCTGTTCTCGGACTATCCTTTCGGCACCGACCTGACCCAGGACGAGTTGCGGATCGCGAGGGCGCTGGCGCGACTGCGCGACGCCGCGGCGCGCCCGCGGGGCCGGCTCTCGATCGCCCTCCGTGCCCCGTGGCGTCGCCCCGGGGCCGCCGACCTGCCCCTGCTGCAGCGGATGGGCCTGGACCGACCGCGCAACGGTCGGGAGCGCAGGCTGCGCGGATGGCTGCTGGAGGCCCTCGCGAGGGAACGCGCGAGCTCGGACGCGGTCAAATGACAATGGGCCGGCAGGATGCCGGCCACCGGGGGTGTCTGCGATAATCGCAGGCACGCAAGGAGGCACCCGTGACGATCCTTCTGTTGCTGGCAGGGCTGGCGGCGCTCGCCGCCGGCGGTGAATTGCTGGTACGCGGCGCCTCCCGCCTGGCGCTCTCGACCGGCCTGTCGCCGCTCGTGATCGGGCTGACGGTCGTCGCATTCGGCACGAGCTCGCCGGAGCTTGCCGTATCGGTGTCGGCCGTGACGGCGGGGAATGTCGACATCGCCCTCGGCAACGTCGTCGGCAGCAACATCCTCAACATCCTGCTGATCCTCGGCCTCGCGGCGCTGATCACCCCCCTCGTGGTGGACGCCCAGGTCATCCGCCAGGAGGTGCCGGTCATGATCGGCGCCAGCCTGCTGCTGTTCGCGATGGCGCTCGACGGCGGCATCTCGCGCATCGAGGGCGCCGTGCTGGTCGCGCTGCTGGCGGGCTACACGTCCTTCCTCGTGGTGCAGGGGCGCCGCCAGGGCGCCGCGATCGCCGACGAGTACGCTGCCGAACCGCACGTCGCCGCGGCCGGTCGCGGCGGCGCGGGGCTCGGCCTTGCGGTGCTGCTGGTGGCCGGCGGGCTCGCGCTGCTGGTCATCGGCTCGCGCTGGCTGGTATCGGCGGCGATCGCCATCGCCACCGCGGCCGGTGTCTCCGAGCTCATCATCGGCCTGACCATCGTCGCCGCGGGCACCTCGATGCCCGAGGTCGCCGCCTCGATCGCGGCGGCCGTGCGCGGCCAGCGTGACATCGCCGTCGGCAACGTCGTCGGCAGCAACATCTTCAACCTGCTGGCCGTGCTCGGCATCTCCGCCGTCGCCGCTCCGGTTCCGCTGTCGGTGCAGCCTGCGATGCTGGCCTTCGACCTGCCGGTGATGATCGCGGTGGCCGTCGCCTGCCTGCCGATCTTCTTCACCGGACACTCGATCGCGCGCTGGGAAGGCGGCGTTTTCCTGGGGTACTACGTCGCCTACGTCGCGTGGCTGATCCTCGCCGCGCAGCAGCATGAAGCGCTCTCCACCTACGGGCTCGTGATGCGCAGCGTGGTGATCCCGCTCACCGTGCTCACGCTCGCGATCGTGGCGCTGCGCGCGTGGCGGGCGCGCGGCAGCGGCAAGCCGGCATGACCCTCGCCCTCGCCGTCGCGATCGCATTCCTCGCCGCGCCCGTCCTGCTGGCGCTGCCCAACCGCGCGCGCAACGCCGCGGCCACGATCGCCGGTGTCGCAACGCTCGGTGCGACCGCGCTGCTCGCCACCCAGGTTCCCGCCGTGTTCGCGGGCCAGGTCGTCGAGGTGGGCTGGCCGTGGCTGCCGCTGCCCGGCGCCGACTTCGGCTTCCGCGCCGACGGGCTTGCACTGGTCTTCGCGCTGCTGGTCACGACGATCGGCGCGCTGGTCATCCTCTACGCGCGGTACTACCTCGGCGACGACGAGCCCGTGGCGCGCTTCCACGCGTTCTTCATGCTCTTCATGGGCTCGATGCTCGGCGTCGTGCTCGCCGGCAACCTGATCCTGCTGGCGGTGTTCTGGGAGCTGACCAGCCTGTCTTCGTTCCTGCTGATCGGCTACTGGCAGAAGCGCGCGGACGCGCGCCAGGGCGCCCGCATGGCCCTCGCGGTCACCGGCACCGGGGGCCTCTGCCTCCTGGCCGGCGCCTTGCTGCTGGGCCGCATGGCCGGCAGCTACGACCTCGACGTCGTGCTCGCCTCGGGCGCGGCGATCCAGGCCCATCCACTCTACCTGCCGATGCTGCTGCTGGTGCTGATGGGCGCCTTCACCAAGTCGGCGCAGTTCCCGTTCCACTTCTGGCTGCCGTCGGCGATGGCCGCACCGACGCCGGTCTCGGCCTACCTGCACTCGGCCACGATGGTTAAGGCCGGGGTCTTCCTCGTCGCCCGGCTGCACCCGGCGCTCGCGGGCACCGACGCGTGGTTCTTCATCGTCTCGCTGACGGGGCTCGCCACCCTGCTCGTTGGCGCCTATGTGGCGGTGTTCCAGCACGACCTGAAGGGCCTGCTCGCCTACTCGACGATCAGCCACCTCGGCCTGATCATGCTGCTCTTCGGCCTCGACTCGCCGCTTGCGCCGGTCGCTGGTGTCTTCCACATCCTCAACCACGCCACCTTCAAGGCCTCGCTGTTCATGGCCGCGGGCATCATCGATCACGAATCGGGCTCGCGCGACATGCGGCAGCTGCATGGCCTGTGGCGGCTGATGCCGGCCACTGCCGTGCTTGCCATCGTGGCCTCGGCGTCCATGGCCGGCGTGCCGCTGCTCAACGGCTTCCTGTCCAAGGAGATGTTCCTGGCCGAGACGCTGCAGCTGGGCGGGCGCGGCGTGCTCGAGTTGCTGGTCCCGGCCGTGGCGACACTGGCGGCCGCCTTCTCGGTCGCCTATTCGGTCCGTTTCATCCACGACGTCTTCTGGAATGGCGAGCCTCGGAACCTTCCGCGCACGCCACATGACCCGCCGTTCTGGATGCTGGTGCCCGTCGGGGTGCTGGTGCTGGCCTGCCTGCTGGTCGGGATCCTGCCGGAGCGCACCATCGGCACGGTGCTCGGGACCGCCGCGGCCGCTGTGATCGGCGGCCCGCTGCCCGAGTTCAAGCTCGCCGTGTGGCATGGCCTGAACCTGCCGCTGCTGATGAGCACGCTGGCCCTTGGGCTCGGTGCGGCGTTCTATTTCTCTTTGCGACGACTGACGGACCTGCACGAGCTCATCCACCTGCCGCGGGGCGGCAAGGAGATCTTCGAGGCGCTGCTCGGCGCGGCGTTGCGGGCCGCTCGCGTCGCGACCAGCGCGGTGGCGAACGGCAGCCTGCAGCGCAGCCTCGTGGTCGTGATCACGGCAGCCGTGCTGGTCACGGGCTGGCCGCTCGTGACCCACGGCCTGGGCGCGGGCACCGTGCCAACCACGCCCGTGGGCGGCGTCGGCCTGCTGCTGTGGGGCCTCGGTGTGCTCGGCATCCTCGGCGTCGTGCTGTTGCGCCGCCAGCGCTTCGTCGCGCTGGTCTTCATCGGCGTAGCCGGCCTCGTGGTCAGCGTCGCCTTCGCGCTGCTGTCGGCGCCAGACCTCGCGTTGACGCAGTTGCTGGTCGAGGTGGCCTCGGTGGTGCTGCTGATGCTGGCGCTCTACTGGCTGCCGCAATCCTCGCCGCCCGAGCACGGGCGCCTGCGCATGTGGCGTGACGGCGCGATCGCCGCGGCCGCCGGGCTGGGCGTCTCCGCCGTGGCCTACGCCGTGCTCACGCGCCCCGCGGACGGGCGGATCGCAGAGTGGCTGCTCGCGAACGCGATGCCCGGCGCCGCCGGGGCCAATGCGGTCAACGTGGTCATCGTCGACTTCCGCGCGCTCGACACCCTGGGCGAAATCACTGTCTTCGGGATCGCAGGCCTGATCGTGGCCGCCCTGCTGTCGGGCTTCCGTCCCGAACCGGGTGACGCACGCCCCGGCGGCGCCCTGTCGCCGGCGGACCGCGGAACCTCGCTCATGCTCTCGACCGCCAGCCAGGTGCTGCTGCCGCTGGCCGTGGTGATCGCGATCTGGTTCTTCCTGCGCGGCCACAATGCGCCGGGCGGCGGGTTCATCGCCGGCCTTGCGCTCGCGCTCGGCCTGCTCGTGCCCTACGTCGCGCATGGCGACGCGTGGATGCAGGCCCGTTTGCGCGGCGGGTTCCAGCCGTGGATCGCCTGGGGCCTGGCCATCGCGACACTGACCGGCTTTGGCAGCTTCGTGTTCGACCATCCGTTCATGACCAGCGCCTACGTCGCGCCGTCGCTGCCGGTGATCGGCAAGGTGTCGATCGCCACGGCGATGTTCTTCGACATCGGCGTGTTCCTCGTCGTGACCGGCGCCACGATGGTCGCGCTGACGGCGCTCGGCCGGCTGGGCGCCCACGCGCGCGGCGGCGGCCCAGCCCACGGGGAGGCGCGCTGATGGAACTGCTGATCGCATCGTTCATCGGGCTGCTGACCGCCGCCGGCACCTGGCTCGCGCTGAGGGAGCGAACCTTCGAGCTGGTGCTGGGGCTCACGCTGCTGTCCTACGCGGTCAACCTGTTCATCTTCGTGATGGGCCGCGTCGGCGTCGACAAGGTGCCGCTGATCCGCGAGGGCACCGCGCCCGGACTCGCGGGCTACACGGACCCACTGCCCCAGGCGCTGGTGCTGACGGCGATCGTGATCAGCTTCGCAATGACCGCGGTCCTGCTGGTGCTCGCGCTGCGCGCCCATGCGGGCGAGGCCAGCGACCACGTCGACGGCGCGCGGCCGGGCGCAGGCGAGGAGCGGGGCGAATGACGACCCTTGCCGCCGTGCTGCCCATCCTGCCGATCGCCGCCCCGCTGCTCGCCGGATCGCTGCTGCTGCCGCTCGCGCGCCGCGCGCCTCGTGCCGCCGCCGGCGCCGGCGTCGCCGCACTCGCCGGCAATCTCGCCTGCGCGCTGGCGCTGCTCGGCGCCACCGCGGACGGCAGCGTGATCCCCTACCTGCTTGGCAACTGGCAGGCGCCTTTTGGCATTGCCCTTGCGGTCGACGGGCTCGCGGCGCTGATGCTGGTGGTCACGGCCATCACGGCACTGGGATGCCAGCTGGCTGCGCTCGACGGTCCGCTGCGGCAGGGCCGGGACTTCCCCGCACTGGTGCAGTTCCAGCTGATGGGACTCAACGGCGCCTTCCTGACCTCTGACCTCTTCAACCTGTTCGTCTTCTTCGAGGTGCTGCTGATCGCCTCCTACGCGCTGCTGCTGCACGGTGCCGAACGGCCCGCGGTGCGCGCCGGGCTGCACTACGTGGCGGTCAACCTCGTCGGCTCGGTGCTGTTCCTGTTCGCCGTCAGCCTGCTCTACGGCACGCTCGGCACCCTGAACATCGCGGACCTCGCCGCGCGTGTCCCGGCGGTGCCCGAGCAGGACCGTGCGCTGGTTGCGGCGGCAGGCTCGCTGCTGCTGGTGGTGTTCGGCATCAAGGCCGCGGCCTTGCCGCTCGGGCTCTGGCTGCCCGGGACCTACCCGGCGGCCCCAGCGCCGGTCGCGGCCCTGTTCGCCGTCATGACGAAAGTCGGCGTCTACTCGATCGCGAGGCTGACGGCGGTCGTGTTCGGCACTGAAGCGGGCGCGCTCGCCGGACTCGGCGCCTCGCTGGTGCTGTATGCCGGCCTTGCCACGGTGGCCGCAGGCGCCATCGGCGTCCTCGCGGCCCGCAGCCTGCGCGCGCTCACGTCCTGGCTGGTGGTGGGTTCCGCCGGCACGCTGCTCGTCACGCTGGCGGCGGGATCCCCGGAAGCCACTGCCGCCGCGCTCTTCTACCTGCCGCACTCGACCTTCGCCGCGGCCGCGCTGTTCCTGCTCGCCGGCCTCATCGCCAGCTCGCGCGGCGAGGCCAGGGACCGCTTCGAACCCGGGGTCGCCCCCGCACCGACCGCGTGGATCGGCGCCCTGTTCCTCGTCACCGCGATCGCCGCCGCGGGGCTGCCGCCCCTCTCCGGCTTCGTCGCCAAGCTCTTCGTGCTCGACGCCCTCGAGGGCAGGCCGGCTTGGCAGGCGAGCTGGGCGCTGCTGCTGCTCGCGAGCCTGGCCGCGGTCGTCGCTTTGTCGCGCGCGGGCAGCATGCTGTTCTGGAAGTCGTCGACGGCGGGCGCGCGCGGAGCCAGCGTGCCCGTCGGCGGCGGTGCCATCGCGGCACTGGCGCTGCTGGCCGGGTCCGGCGTCGCGCTCGTCGGCTTCGCAGCAACGGCGGCCGCGCGCCTGACGACCGCCGCAGCCCAGCTCGCGGACCCGGCACGCTACATCGCGGCCGTCCTCGGGGCAGCAGGGTGGGTGCCGCCATGAGCCGGCTGATCCCTCATCCGCTCACCAGCGCCGCCACGTTCGCGGGCTGGCTGGTCGTCAATTCGACGCTCGACCCGGGTCACGTGGCGCTCGCGCTCCTGCTCGCACTGGCGCTGCCGCCCCTTCTCGGCCAGCTCGTGCCCGAGGCGCGCGTGCGGCGACCGGGCCTCGCGCTGCGGCTGTTCATCGTGTTCCTCTGGGACATCGTGGTCGCCAACCTGCAGGTGGCGCGTCGCATCCTCGGGCCGGAATCGGCGATCCGTCCGCGCTTCGTCTGGGTGCCGCTCGACATCTCCAGCGACCAGGGCATCGTCGCACTCGCGGCCATGGTCACGATGACGCCCGGCACGCTGTCGGCCGAGATCAGCGCGGACCGGCGGGCGCTGCTGGTGCACGCGTTCGACGTCGACGACGAGGCGGCGCTGGTCGCGGAGATCAAGCGCCGCTACGAGCAACCACTGATGGAGATCCTGCCGTGAGCGCAGATCCTGCCGTCGGCCCCGTGCTGGTGCTTGGCACCACGATCGCGCTGGTGCTGCTCGGGCTCTCCATGCTGCTCTGCGCGTGGCGCCTGGTCCGTGGACCTTCCGCACCGGACCGGATCCTCGCGCTCGACACCCTCTACATCAACGCGCTCGCCACGCTGGTGACGCTCGGCATCCGCTTCGCCGAGCCCGCCTTCTTCGACGCCGCGCTGCTGATCGCGCTGCTCGGCTTCTTCGGCACCGTGGCGCTCGCGCGCTACCGCGCCCGCGGAGACATCATTGACTGACCTCCTCGCCGACATCGCCGCGCGCCCCCTGGAGGCGCTGGTCGCCGCACTGCTGGTCGCTGGCGGCGTGTTCGCGCTGATCGGCGCGATCGGCCTCGCCCGCCTCGGCGATTTCTACAAGCGGATCCATGGACCCACCAAGGCCACGACCCTCGGGGTGGGCGGCACGCTGCTCGCTTCCTGCCTGTTCTTCACGCTGCTCGAGGGGCGGTTCAGCAGCCGCGAGCTGCTGGTCGCGCTGTTCCTGTTCATCACCGCGCCGGTCAGCGCGCAACTGCTGGTGAAGGCGGCGCTGGCCGAGCGTCCGCAGGACCGCCCGTCGCAACCACCTCAGCCGGAGAGCAGCAGCACCGCGAGCGCGGTGCCGAGCGCAGGCACGACCACGGTCAACGCCCCGACCGCGGGGTAGGCCGCAGCGAACGACTCGCGGCAGATCGCGCGGATGGTCGTCACCACGTAGCCGTTGTGGGGCAGCGAGTCCAGCCCACCCGAGGCGATCGCCACGACGCGATGCAGCGCTTCAGGGTCGACGCCCTGGTCGAGGTAGTGCGGCGCGACGAGCGGCAGCGCGATCGACTGCCCTCCTGACGCCGATCCGGTGAGTCCCGCGATCACGCTGACCGCCACCGCGGCACCGACAAGCGGGTCGCCCGGCAGGCTGGTCATGAACGCCACGGCGGACTGGAACCCGTCGGTGAGCTTGGCGACGCCGCCAAACCCCACCACCGCGGCAGTGTTGGCGATCGCGATCAGCGCGCCCAGCGCGCCCGTGGTCGCCGCCTCGGCGAGGCGCCCACGGACGAAGCGGGCGTTGAGGGCGAGGGCGGCGAGCACACCCGCACCGAGCGCGACGATCAGCGCGGACTCGCGCAGCGCGTCGTGCCAGACGAAGGACACGACGAGCACCGCCAGCAGCGGCAACACCCCGCGCCACACGGCGGGCCGCTCCCGCTGCTCGACGCGCGGGTCGTCGGCACGCGCCTCGTAGCGCTCGCCCGCCGCCACGGCGCGCCGCACCATCCACTGCAACCAGGCATAGCCCGCTGCGGCCATGAGCACCGCAACCACCAGGCTCGCCTCCCAGGCCGCGTAGGGCGTCGTGCCGAGGAACTTCGTGGGGATCCAGTTCTGGATCTCGGGCGACCCGGCCGAGGTCATGGTGAAGGTGACCGAGCCGAAGGCCAGCGCCGCCGGCACGAACCGCCGCGGTACCTCGGCCACGCGAAACAGGCTCAGCGCCATCGGGTACACCGAGAACGCCACGACGAACAGGCTGACGCCACCGTAGGTGAGCACGGCGCAGGCAAGCACCACGGCGCCGATCGCCTGCCGCGCGCCTACGCGCCCGACGATCCACTCCGCCACGGCGTCGGCCGCGCCGCTCACCTCCATGACCTTGCCGAAGATCGAGCCCAGCAGGAACATGAAGAACCACGCCTGGACGAAGCCCACGAACCCCGACATGTAGGCGGCCGTGAAGCTCGGCGCGCCCTCCGCGGCAAGCTGCGGAAAGGGGGCGAAACCCGAGGTCGCCGCGACGATGAGCGCGCACAGAGGGGCGGCGACGAGCAGTTCCACCCCTCGCATGGTCAGCCATACCAGCAGCGCAAGGCCCAGCACCAGGCCGACCAGGCTCAGCACGGGGCGGGACACATCAGCGGATGGACTCCAGGAATCCGGCAATCGCGCGCCGGCACTCGGGCTCGTCGAGCGTCGGCGCGTGGCCGCGCCGCGGCACCACCAGGGTCCTGAGATCCGGCTTCACCTGTTGCATGCGACGCAGCGTGTCGGCCGACAGGAGATCGGACAACTCGCCCCGTATCGCCAGCGTCGGGATCGTCGCGAGCGCGCGGTACAGGACCCACAAGTCGGTCGCCTGGCCAGCGGTCTCGCGCATGGCGGCGCCGATCATCGGGTCCATGTCCGGGACGATGCAGCCTGGCGATTCCTCGCGGTAGACACGCCTGGCGAATGCCATCCAGCCTGCATCATCCAGGTCCGGAAGGACTCCCTCGTGGATCCGCCGCGCCTGGGCGACCGCCTGCTCCCAGTTGCGCAGCGCTGGCAACTGACCGACGTAGGTCCCGATGCGGGAAATGCCCAGGGGTTCCAGTTCGGGACCGATGTCATTCAGCACCACCCCTGCCAGCGCCTCCGGATGCAATGCTGCCATCAGCATCGCAATGAGTCCTCCCAGGGAGGTCCCGATGACGACGACGCGGCGCGCGGAGAGGTCCCGCAGCAGCAGGGCCACGTCGGCCACGTAGTTCAGCGGCTGGTAGTGACGCCACTCCGGATCGCGATCCGAGCGGCCCCTGCCCCGCAGGTCGGGCGTGAGGACCCGGTGACGCTCGGCAAGGACGCTCGCGAGCGACTCGAAGTCTCGACAATTGCGCGTAAGACCCGGCAGGCACAGCACCGTCGGGCGATCGCCGGGCTGCCTTGCAGGGTAATCGCGGCAGTACATCCGCAAGCCGTCGCCGAGCACGGTGTAGTGTTCGCGGTAGCCAGGCTGCTGGTCCATGGCCCCCATCGTAACGCGAACGGATCGCATGCCGTGCGTCCCGCGCCGGGCGTGTCACGCTAGACTCGAAGGGTGAGTTCCGACGCCGCGTCGCCCGACCTATCCTCGCTCGCCCTCGTCACTGGCGCAGGCAGCGGCATCGGCCGCGGCCTGGCCCTGCACCTGGGTGCCCGCGGCTTCCATGTGGCGGCCGCCGACCTGGACGCCGCCGCCGCGCAGGCCGTGGCAGCCGGGATCGCGGCAGCCGGCGGGCAGGCCAGCGCCCACGAGGTCGATGTCGCCGACCCGCAGAGCATCGAGCGGGCCGTCGCGTCGCTGCGCCGGCCCGTGGACCTGCTCGTCGCCTCGGCCGGCCTGCAGCACGTGGCGCCGATCGAGCGGTTCGAGGCCGCGCGCTTCCGCCAGCTCGTGGACGTGATGCTCACCGGCAGCGCGCTGGCAGCCGCGGCCGTCCTCCCCGGCATGCGGGCCGCGGGCCGCGGGCGGATCATCCTGCTGGGCTCGATCCACTCGCTCGTTGCCTCGCCCTACAAGAGCGCATACGTGGCTGCCAAGCACGGCCTGCTGGGGCTGGCCCGCACGCTCGCGCTCGAGACCGCCGAGGTCGACGTCACGGTCAACATGGTCTGCCCCGCCTACGTGCTCACGCCGCTGGTCGAGGACCAGATCGACGCCCAGTCGCGGGCGCACGGCCTGCCGCGCGAGCGGGTGATTGCCGAGATCATGCTGGCGCCCATGCCGAAGAAGTGCTTCATCGGCATCGACGAGATCGCGGCCGCGGTCGATTACCTCGCAAGCCCGGCCGCACGCAACGTCACGGGCCAGTGCCTCGTCATCGACGGCGGATGGACCGCCCGCTGAGCGGCGCGCAGGGCGGCCAGGCACGCGATTTGCACCGCTGCAGGGTATGATCACGATGCGGTCGGAATTGCCCCGTGACCGCCTACCCCATGCGACTCACTCCATCATCCGTCCTGCGACAGCTGCGGGTCTTTTGCCTCTGCGCGCGCACGCTGAGCTTCAAGTCAGCGGCCGGCCAGTTGCACCTGACACCGTCGGCCGTGAGCCACCAGGTGCGCGAGCTCGAGGAATACCTGGGCGCCCGCCTGTTCGAGCGTCGCACGCGCGCCCTCGAGCTGACACCCGAGGGCCGCGAGCTGCTGCAGGCGTGCGAACCCGCGTTCGAGGCGCTCGACGACGCGCTGCGCAGCGTGTCGCGGCGCGGCCGCCGCAAGGTGCTGAGGATCGTGCTGCCGCCGCTGTTCGAGAGCGAGGCATTCATGCCCCGGCTCTCGCGGCTCTTCGAGTCGCAGCCAGACATCGACATCCAGGTCACCTCGCACGATCCGCGCCCCACCGAACACCCGTCGAACGCCGACGTCTCGGTGCTCGTGCTCGAATCAGCGCCCGCGGGGCTCGTCTCGCATGAACTCTTCGAGCTCAAGCTCGTAGCCGTGTGCTCGCCAGCGATCGCGGAGCGCGCCCAGCGGCTCGGGCGCAACCTGTTCAAGGAGTCGGCGCTGATCGTCAACCGGTTGCGGCGTGACGCCTGGGAGCGCTGGGCCGAGGACAACGCGCTGTCGCCCCCGGAGCCGCGCATGGTGATCGAGTTCGAGAGCCATCTCGCCGTCGTGCGGGCGGCCGAGCAGGGGCTCGGCGTCGCGCTCGTACCCGATATCGCCGGCGCCTCGTGGATCGAGCGCGGGACACTGCAGCGTTTCTCGCGCGACACTGTTTCAATGGGGGATAAGTACTTCCTCTTATATCGCCCAGAGGATGCCGGGCGTCCCGAGGTGCAGGCGTTCCGCGACTGGGCACTGGAAGAATTCCTTGCACCGGAATCGGGCGCGGCGGCATGAGGATTTTTCGCGCATCGTTGCGTGAAATCTCGTTTGTCGGAGGGGGCTCGCGGGCCTAATCTGGCCCCGTCGAGAACGAATCGGCACCAGGGCGGCGCAACGGAACCCCCTCTCCCGCGCGCCGCTCCCACCCGGTTCGAAACGGCCGCGTCGACGGCGGAAATCGGACCCCCTCTCCCGAAATCTCCCGTCGCCGCGGCTTTTTTTGTGCGCGCTGCCGGTCAGCGGGCGAACAGCCGCGACGGGTCGCGGAACGCCTTGAACTCCAGCGCGTTGCCCGACGGGTCGTAGAGAAAGAACGTCGCCTGTTCGCCGACCTGGCCGGCAAAGCGGATCCCCGGCTCGATCACGAAACGCGCGCTCCCCGCACGCAGGCGGTCGGCGAGCGCGTGCCAGTCCGACCACTCCAGCACCACGCCGAAGTGCGGCACGGGCACGTCCTTGCCGTCGACGACGTTCGTGTGGGCGGGCGGCGCGAACGCCCGGCGCGCCGGATCGAGGTGCGCCACGAGCTGGTGGCCGAAGAAGTCGAAGTCGACCCACTCGCCGGAACTGCGCCCTTCGGGGCAACCGAAAAGGCCCCCGTAGAAGCCGCGGGCGGCCGCCAGGTCATGCACGGGAACCGCGAGGTGGAAGGGTTGCACTGCGCGGGGCGCCGCGCCGGAGTCACGGGACATTCGGGCGTTCTCCATCGGTGGCGGAGCGTGCGGCCCGGCCGAGCAGGCGCGGCAGGAGCTTCTGGAATCGCTGCGGCATCAGCCGCTTGAGCCGCCAGAGCGTGGCGTAGCGACCCGGGTAGACGAAATGCGTGCGGCCGCGCGCGGCGGCCCAGAGCATGGCCTCGGCGACCTCGGCGGCCTCGATGCCGGAGCCCTCGACCAGCCGTCGCGCCGAGGCCAGCGTCTTCGGGTTGCCGCGGGCGCCCTCGATCAGGCGCGTGCGGAAGAAGCCCGGCATGGCCGCCACCACCTGCACGCCGTAGTCGGCGTATTCCTGCATCAGCGACTCGCTCAGGGCGATCACCGCGGCCTTCGAGGCGTTGTAGGCCGCCATGTGCGTGCCCGTACAGAACCCCGCGGCACTCGCCACATTGACGATCAGACCGCCCCGCCCACGGGCCATCTGGCGGATCGCGGCGCGCGACGCGTTGGCGACCCCGTGGACGTTGATGTCGAACACCCAGCGCCACTCATCCTCTGTGCTGGCGTGGAAGGCTCCTGCGGCGGCCACGCCGGCGCAGTGGATCGACACGTCGAGGCCGCCGACGGTCTCGACCGCGCGATCGAGCAGCGCGCCCAGCGCCGCCCCGTCACGCACGTCGCAGGGGGCTGCGAAGACGGCGGCTCCCTCGCGCGCAAGGCTCTGTGCCACGAGGTCGAGCCGAGGTGCGTCGACATCGGTGAGCACCAGCCGCCAGCCCTCTCGCGCGAGCGTCTCGGCGCAGGCGAGACCGAGGCCGCTCGCAGCCCCGGTGATGAAGACGCGACGCCCGGGAAAGCGCTGCGAGAGATTGTGGGCGGCAAGGGTCATCGGCTTCTCCGCGAGGTCGATTGCGGCAATCCGCTGCGGCGGCTGCCATGCCGGTGCTGCACGCGATCCGCCTCGGCACGGGCCGTGCCCGTCGCCCGCGCAGCCCCGATCCGGCGTCGCGCCTCGGCGTAGGAACCCGCAGGATCGACGATGGGCGCAGGATAATCCCGGCCGATCACGACGCCCAGCATCTGCTGCAGGCCCGAGGGCATCTTCCAGGGCTCGGCAAGATGCGGGGCCGGCACCGGCTCGAGTTCCGGCAACCACCGGCGGATGAAGCTGCCCTCGGGGTCCTGGTCGAGCGCCTGCTTGGTCGGCGAATAGATCCGGATCGTGTTGATGCCCGTAGTACCCGACTGCATCTGGCACTGGCTGAAGTGGATGCCGGGCTCGAAGTCGGTGAACAGGCGCGCCAGGTGCTGCGCCGGGCGGCGCCAGTGCAGCCACAGCTGGTAGGCCGCGAACGACATCAGCATGGCCCGCATCCGGAAGTTGATCCAGCCGCCGGCGAGCAGGGCGCGCATGCAGGCGTCGACCATCGGGAAGCCGGTGCGACCCTCGCGCCAGGCCCCGAACCGTTCCTCGTCGAAGTCCTGCTCGCGCAGGCCGTCGAACGCGCGACTGAAGTTCTCGAACTCGATGCGCGGCTCGTCCTCGAGCTTCTGCATGAAGTGACAGTGCCAGCGCAGGCGACCTGCAAACGAGGCCACGGAGCCGGCCCAGCGCGGATCGACGCCGACACCGGCCGCGTCGAGCGCACGGAGCTGCGCCGCGCGGTCCTCGGCGGCGTGCGCCGCGCGCCGCATCGACAGCGAACCCCAGGTCAGGTGCGGGCTGATCCGGCTGCAGGCCTCGAAGGCGCTGACGGGCGAGGACATCGCCCGCCGGTAGTCGACGCCACGCTCGGTGAGGAAGCTGCGCAAGGCGCGCAGTGCCCGCGCCTCACCACCGCGCTGCATGCGAGGCCGCGAACACGGCCCGGTGTCGGCGACCGGTGGATCGACGCTGGCCAGCAGGCCCTCCGGCAAGGCCGGCACCCGTGCGGCGCGGGCCTCGCCCGCCCCGAGCGGCGGCGACTCGGCCGCCAGCATCCGCTGGTCCCAGCGCCGCGCCCAGCCGTCGCGCGAGCGCAGTCGCCTGATCACGCCGTTGTGGGGGATCTCGGTCCATGCCACCCCACGCTCCCGGCACCACGCGACCACGCGCAGGTCGCGCTGGTACGTGATCCACTGGCCCGTTTCTTCGTGGCTCCACAGCGCCGCGAAGGGTTGAGCGCGCCACAACGCCTCGAACGCACCCGGCAGGTCGGCGCGCAACACGCACAACCGGAGGCCGATCGCACCGAGCCGGTCGCGGAGCTCGGCGAGGCAGTCGGCGACGAACACCCCGTGCGCGGCGTCGTACTCCGGTGAACGCAGCAGCTCCGGCTCCCAGACGTAGACGGGCAACACCGGCCCGCGTGCGGCCGCCTCGCGCAGGGGCGCATGGTCGTGCAGCCGCAGGTCGCGCTTGAACCAGACCACCTGCACGGGCGCGACGGCGGTCGCTTCCGTCACCGACGGCTCCGATCGCGCCCGGTCGGGACGGCTGCGGCATCGGGCGGCGCGGCGGCGGGTGCGCGACCGCGCCGGCAGGCGTCGCTGCAGTACTTCACGGCGTCCCAGTCGCGCGCCCACTTGCGCCGCCACGCGAACGGGCGGCCGCAGTGCGCGCAGGCCTTGGTCGGCAGGTCGCCCTTCGCCACGCCGCGCACCTCAGGACTCCAGCCGCGCGCGCAGCGCGGCCGCCTGCTGCGCGATGGCGTCGCGCGCCGCGGGCGCGAGCCGCGCCAGGTTGCGCAGCTGCATGACCATGCGGGGGTTGGCCGACAGCGACGCCTCGTGGCGCGCCAGGAAATCCCAGTAGAGCGTGGTAAACGGGCAGGCACGCGAGCCCGTCGAGACCGCCGGATCGTAGCGGCAGCCGGCGCAGTGGTTCGACATGCGCTGGATGTACTTGCCAGAGGCCACGTAGGGCTTGGAGGCCATGACCCCGCCATCGGCGTACTGCGACATGCCGAGCGTGTTCGGCAGCTCGACCCACTCGACGGCGTCGACGTACACCGCCAGGTACCAGCGGTGCACCTCGCGCGGATCCACGCCCAGCAGCAGCGCGAACAGTCCCGTGACCATCAGGCGCTGAATGTGGTGTGCGTAGCCGAGCCGCAGGGTCTGCCCGATCGCGTCGCGCAGGCAGGCCATCTCGGTGTCGCCGGTCCAGTAGAAACGCGGCAGCGGCGCACGCGCGCCGAGCGCATTGCGCTCCAGGTAGCCCGGCATGTGCAGCCAGTAGATCCCCCGCACGTACTCGCGCCAGCCGAGCACCTGGCGGATGAACCCCTCGGCCGCGGCCAGTGGCGCCTGGCCGCCGCGCCACGCGGCCTCCACCGCCGCGACCACCTCGCGCGGGTCGAGCAGCTTCAGGTTCAGCGCCGCCGAGATGCGTGAGTGGAACAGCCACGGTTCGCCGGTCCACATGGCGTCCTGGAACTCGCCGAAGCGCGCGAGGCGGTGCGTGACGAAGTCCTCGAGCGCGACCTGCGCGTCGTCGCGGGTGACGGGCCAGTCGAAGCGCTCCAGCAATCCAGGATGGCCTGCGAACCGCTCCGCCACCTCGCGAATGACCTCCTGCGTGATCGCATCGGGCTGGAACGCCACGGGCGCCCGCAGCCCGGCGGCCTCCGGTCCCTCGCGTCCGAAGCTGCCGCGGTTCTCGGCATCGTAGTTCCAGTCGCCTCCGACCGGACTGCCGTCGGCCTCGAGCAGCACGCCGTGCCGTCGACGCATCTCCCGGTAGAAGTACTCCATCCGCAGCTGCTTGCGGCCGCGCGCATGCGCGGCGAACTCGGCCGCGCTGCACAGGAAGTGGCGGTCGGGCCGTTCGTCGAGCGGAAGGCCCGCAGCGGCGACCACGGCGCGCAGCGACTCGCGCAGCGCCCACTCACCTGCCTCGACCATGATCACCCGCCCGGGACGCAGCTGGTCGATCGCCGACCGCAGCAGGGCGTCGAGGGTGGGCGTCGCCGCGTCGGCCAGCGACACGTAGTGCACCGTCCGGCCGCCCTCCCGCAGCGCGTCGCGGAAGTGACGCATCGCGGCCAGGAACATGACGATGCGCGGGAGGCTGCTCCAGGTACGTTCCGACTCGCCGGCGGCCTCGGCCATCCAGACGGCGTCGCAGGATGCGTCAAAGCCGTCGAACGCGGCAGAGCGCGTGTCGAGCTGGTCGCCGAGCACGACGATCAGGTGACGCATGGGGGGTCCCGTTCCGTGGGCACTGCGGGCGCCGATCATAGACTGGTCGCGGCCCGCTGCGGGCGTTTACGCACCGGGACTGCCGTGGCAGCGTGGCCGCAGCACCCTGGAGGTTAGGACATGCCCCCGTTCTCCCGCCGCGACTTCCTGGCCAGCTCGGCCGGACTCTCCGCGGCTGCGCTGGCCGCAGCCGACCTGAAGATTGCCGAGGCGATGCAGGGTGCCGGGCCCCCGGGCGGCGTCGGTGGGCCTCCGGCGGGCGCGGGCGGTCCTCCCCCCGGCGTGGGCGCGCCCCCCGCGGCGCCCCAGAGGCCGCTGGCACCGGGCGAGGGTCCCGCCTGGGAGGTCGGTCCGTTCGAGGACCTCCGTGGCTGGGTGGGCGAGCTCGACCGGCGCGGCCTCGTGCTGAAGGTCCGCGACGTCGACCAGGACCAGTACGAGGCCACGGCACTGATGTACCGCCTCGTCGACCGCTTCGGCATGTATTTCGCGCCGACGCTGCAGCTCGAGAACGTGCGAATCGACGGCACCTGGCACCGCGGCCCGATCATCGTCAACCACTTCGGGCACTGGGATACCGAATGCCTGGCTTTCGGCATCGAGCCCGTGCCCGGCAACCACGTCGCGACCTACTACAAGGCCCTCTCGAGGGTGGAGGAGTACCTCAAGCTCGGCACGGGCGGCGCGTTCCCCATCGCGCGGTTCACCGAGGTCGATCGCGGGAAGGCGCCCTGCAAGGAGGTCGTGCTGGTCGGCGACCAGATCGACCTGCGCCGCTTCGCGTTCATCCAGTCGAACCCGGCCGACTCGGGTCGCTACGTGAACACCGGATCCGTGTTCACGAACGACCCGGAGACCGGCAAGAACTTCGGCACCTACCGCTGCGAGATCAAGGGACCGCGGACGCTCGGCGTGAATCCCGAGGAGGGCCAGGGCGCCTGGCAGGCCTTCATGAAGGCCAAGGCCCGCGGCGACAAATCGGTCAAGGTCTCCATCGCGCTCGGGCAGGACCCGGTGACCTGGGTGGTCTCGAGTTCGAAGCTCAATCGCGCGCGTGCCGACGAACTCGAGGTCGTCTCGGCGATCCGCGGCAAGCCGCTGCGCGTCGTGCGCTCGGAGACCAACGACCACCTCGTGCCTGCGACCGCGGAGATCGTGATCGAGGGCGAGGTGCCGCTGGACCAGCCGATGCTGCCGGAAGGCCCCTTCGGCGAGATGTACGGCTACATGGGGCCGCGCAAGGCGGAGAACTTCTGGATGAACGTCACCGCGGTCACGCACCGCCGCAACCCCTGGGTGGTCAACCAGTTCACCGGCATGACCCGGGGCTTCCCCACCGCCCCGCTGGAGCAACTGGCGCTGTCCTCGGTGAAGCGATTCCTGCCGAACGTGAAGATGATCCACAACCCGGTGGAGGCGACCGGCCTGTGCTTCGTCAGCATCCGCAAGCAGAAACCGGGTGAGGCGCTGGAGATCGGCAAGCGCATCGCGCAGATCGTGGGAATCGCCAAGGTCGTGGTGGTCGTCGACGACGACCTCGAGGTGCTGGACCGCGTGCAGATGATGCATGCGATCGGCTCGCGCTGGCAGCCGCATCCCGCCACCGCGATCATCCCCGAGTCGCGCGGCATGCCGCTCGACCCCTCGCTGACGAAGCGGCCGATGACCTCGAAGATCGTCATCGACGCCACCCGCCAGTGGCCCGAGGAAGGCGGGCCGGGCACCTACCAGGCCCTCAACCGTGCCGAGCTCGAGCGGCTCGCGCCCGACAGCTTCGCGCGCGTCGACGCGAGCTGGTCACGGCTCGTCGGCAAGTATCGCCCGCCAGGGGCCTGACGCGTGATCGGCCCCCTCGAGACCGACCGCCTGCAGCTGCGTGAGCTCACGCCGGCGGATGCGCCCTTCATCCGCCGCCTGCTCAACGAGCCCTCCTTCCTGCGCTTCATCGGCGACCGCGGCGTACGCAGCGACGCCGATGCCGCCAATTACCTGCTGCGCGGCCCGATGGCGAGCTACGCCCGCCACGGGCACGGGCTGCTGCGCGTCGGCTTGCGCTCCGACGACACGCCGGTCGGAATCTGCGGGCTCGTGCAGCGCGATACGCTCCCGGTACCGGACATCGGCTTCGCCTTCCTGCCCGAGCACTGGGCGCAGGGATTCGCGTTCGAGGCCGCCGAGGCCGCGCTGCGCCATGGCCGCGAGGCGCTGGGACTCAGCGAGATCCTGGCCATCGTCACGCCGGGCAACGATCGATCCGTCGCGCTGCTCGAACGGCTCGGCCTGCGCTTCGAGCGCGAGGTGGTCCTCGGCAGCGACACCAGGCCCGTGCTGCTGTTCCGCGCCACCATTGCGGCATGAACGTATCCCGCGCGCCCCGCGGCGCAGGATAATCCCCGCATGAGCACCACGCGCTACAATCAGGTATCGATAGGGCTGCACTGGCTGATGCTGCTGCTCATCGGCGCCGTCTACTCGCTGATGGAGTTCCGCGACATCTTCCCGCGCGGCAGCGACCCGCGCGAAGCCATGAAGGCTTGGCACTACACGCTGGGACTCTCCGTTTTCGCTCTCGTGTGGCTGCGCCTGGTTGCACGATTCATCGGCGGCACCCCGTCGATCACGCCGGCGCCGCCCGCCTGGCAGGCACGGCTCGGTGGCCTGGTCCACGTGCTGCTCTACGGCTTGATGATCGGCATGCCGCTCGGTGGCTGGCTGATCCTGAGCGCCGAGGGCGACCCGATCCCGTTCTTTGGCCTCCACCTGCCCCCGCTGACGGGACCGAACGAGCAGCTGGCCGAACTCATCGAGGACATCCACGAGACCGGCGCCGAGGCAGGCTACGTGCTGATCGCCCTGCACGCCGCCGCCTCCCTGGTGCATCACTACCTCATGAAGGACGATACGCTCAGGCGGATGCTGCCGGGGCGTCGCTGAGCAGCCGGACCACCTCGGCGTCGGCCACCTGCTCGAAGCGCCGGTACCACTCTCCCACCGCCGCGAAGTCCGGCGGCACCTGCAGGGCCATGAACTCGTCGGCCTCGGCGGCCACCAGCGCGCGAGCCTCCGGCGAGCACACCGGCACCGCGACCACGACCCGCCCTGCCCCGGCAACTCGCGCCGCGCGCACGGCCGCGAGCATCGTCGCGCCCGTGGCCAGCCCGTCGTCGACCAGCAGCGCCGTCCGTCCCGACAGCGCCGGCGGGGCGCGGTCGCCTCGATAGGCCGCGGCACGGCGCTGCAATTCGACCTGCTCGCGTCCGGCCTGGGCCTCGAAGGCCTGCTCGCTGAACCAACCTCCGCCCCCGATGCGCGGGTCGCGAACCACGACACCGCCCTCGGCGATCGCGCCGATCGCGAACTCAGGGTTGCCGGGCGCACCCACCTTGCGCACCAGCAGCACGTCCACAGGCAACGCCAGCGCCCGCGCGACCTCGGCAGCCACCGGCACGCCACCCCGCGGCAGCCCCAGGACGATCACATCGCCGCCCCGACCCGCCATGTCCGGCCGCAGCGCCTCGCCGAGGCGCCGGCCCGCGTCGCGCCGGTCGGCATAGCGCGTCATGGGGTGTATCCTTCGCGGCCAATTCGTCCCGGAGCCCGCCCCACGTGTCCGCGAGATCCATCGAAACGCAGATCGAGAAGACGCTGTTCGCCGCGCGCTGGCTGCTGGCGCCGCTCTACCTCGGCCTCTCGCTCGCCCTGGTGGCGCTCGGCGTGAAGTTCTTCCAGGAGGCGATCCACGTCGTGTCCCATGTGTTCACGATGAGCGAGGCCGACATGGTGCTCACCGTGCTGGCGATGATCGACATCGTGCTGGTGGGCAGCCTGATCGTGATGGTGATGTTCTCGGGCTACGAGAACTTCGTGTCCCGGATCGACGTCGGCGCGAGCGGCGACTCGCTCGGCTGGCTCGGCAAGCTCGACGCAGGCACCCTGAAGCTCAAGGTCGCCGCGTCGATCGTCGCGATCTCTTCGATCCACCTGCTGCGGATCTTCATGAACGCCGAGCGGATCGATAACGAGAAGATCATGTGGTACGTGATCCTGCACTTGACGTTCGTCGTGTCCGCGCTGCTGCTCGGCGTGCTCGACCGGATGTCGTTCGCGGGTCATCGCGCGGAAGAGCGCTGACCCGCGAATCGCACGTAGGATGCGAAGGCCAGCAGCACGACATTCGCCAGCGCCATGATGATGAAGGGCGCGCCCGGCCGCCACGCGTCGTAGGCGACGCCGCCAACCTTCGAGATCGCGAGGATCCCGAGGGCGCCAAAGAACCCCACCATGCCGATCACCGCGCCGCGGATCGGGCCAGGAGCCTCCTGTGCGATCAGCACCTGCGACGCCAGGATGCCGCTGGTCTGCCCGATGCCGAGCATCGCGGCGGCGCCGAACGCGGCGACGCCTACCCCCGGATCGGGCGTCAGCCCCATCCAGCCGTAGCCGAGGATCGACAGCACCGTGGCGATCAGCACCAGCGTGACTCGATCGACCTTGTCGGCGAACCAGCCGAAGAACGGCGCCCACAGCAACGCGCAGCCCTGCACGACCCCGAATAGCGCGCCCTGCCGCGCCGAGGCCTCCGCCGGCGTGGCGCCGTCGGCCAGCGCAGCGCTCTGCACCCACAAAGAGAGAAACAGCGCGACGATCACCAGGTCGGCACGCGCGGCGAACGAGGCCGCATAGGCCAGTGCGATGCGGGGGCGGCGACCTGCGGAGAGCCCCTGGCGCAGCAGCTTCAGCAGGGGCTCACGCTGCGTGACCTGGTCCGGTCGACCCGGCTTCAGGCCGAGCATGATCAGCGCGCTGATCACGCAGACGCCTGCGACCGTGAGATAGGCCGCACGGCCCGCGCCCACCGCGTCGAAGCCCATCGACTGGTAGAGCTGCGGCAGGCGGGTCAGCACGGCGAAGAACAGCAGCGCACCCAGCGCGTTGAGGGTGAACGACATCCCGGTGAACTTGCCGCGGTCGGCGTCGACCGGGTAGTCGGCCAGCACCGTGGCCAGCATGCCGCCGAGCGCCGCGATGCCGATCGCATAGACCAGGCGATAGATCAGCAGCTGCCCGGTGTCATCGGCAAACGGGAATGCGGCGTACGCGAGGCCCGTGATCAGGAAGCCGACGATGTAGACGATCCTGCGCCCGATGCGGTCGGACCAGGCGCCGAACAGCCCGACCATCAGCAGCGTGACGATCTCCTGCCAGAACTGCAGGTTGCCCGACACCACGCCGCGCTGCTCCTGCGGCACGCCGATGTTGACCTCGAGCAGGTAGGGCTGCAGCGCCGTGGCGTAGGTGAAGATGCCGATGCTGACGAAGGCGGCCCAAAGATAGGCGAGCGCGTGGCCGCGGGTCACGCCGGGCGCGAGACTCACGGGGCCGAGCTTGTGCCCGGATCGGGGTTCTGACATGTTTCGGACGCTCCTGGGCGATGAGAGCCGATTGCGCGGCATGGCGTTGCGCCCGTCAATATCAGGCGGCGCGCGCGTGTACCTCGCGGTCAGCTGGAGGCTGGTTCCATGTCACCCGCACGCGCACTGGCGCCGGGCCCGCGGCTCGGCACAACCCTGGCCCTGCTCACCGCATGGCTCGCCGCGATGCTCGTCGGCTGCGCGACGCCGGCCCCGGCGCCGGAGGCCGCCGCACCATTCCTGCCCACCGGCAACGCCGCGCTCGAGGGGTTCTGCGTGCGCGCCCAGTCGCTGATCGTCGGCACGCGGGTCCCGTCGACCGCCGTGGTCCACGACGACTACGAGACGTTCGTGAAATCCAAGCCGCTGGTGCGGCCGCTCGAGGTCCAGCAATACCACTGGTCCGCCCCGGACGGCGCCGGGCCGATCGACAAGGTGTCCTGCAAGATGAAGACAGCCGACCACCTCGTCGCCGAATACGGGCCGTATGCAGCGGGCGAGGACGCGGGCTGCGCCGAGGTCAATCGCGACACCGTGCGGCGCGTCGTCGCCGGGCTCCCGCGCGCCGAACGCCGCCGCTTGCGGTTCGACCCGGAGCGCATCGTCCACGACCCCGAGGAGCGCACCACCAACGGCCCGGTCTGGCTGGAGCCCCATGCGGTGGCCTACATCGGCCGCGACGGTTCCCTGCACCTGCGCACCAGGGCCATGCGCAACGACTGGCTGGACCCGCGATACCGTGACGCACCGCCTCAGTTCAAGGGCACGCGCTACTGCCATTTCGTGGCGCCAGACCACCTGCGCCAGCTGCTGCTGGGCCAGCCCGTGCCCTAGCGCATCGTGACGAATTCCTCGGCGCTGGTGGGGTGGATCGCCACGGTGTCGTCGAAGTCGCGCTTGGTCGCCCCCATCTTCAGTGCCACGGCAAAGCCCTGCAGCATCTCGTCGGCGCCGGCACCGAGCACGTGCAGGCCGACGATGCGCTCCTCCGGCCCGACCGTCACGAGCTTCATCTCGGCGCGCGGCTTGCGCGCCGTCAGCGCGTGGTACATGGGCACGAACCCCGAGGTGTAGACCTTGACACCCTCGACGGCGTGACGCTCGCGAGCCTCCGCCTCGGTGATCCCGACCGTGCCGATCGGCGGGTGGCTGAAGATGACCGTCGGGATCAGCGAGTAGTCGAGGTGGCGGCCAGTCATGCCGCCGAACAGCCGGTCGGCCAGCCTGCGCCCGGCCGCAATGGCCACCGGCGTCAGCAACGCCCGACCGGTGACGTCGCCGATGGCATAGTGGCGCTCGAGCGAGGTCTGCTGCAGCGCGTCCACCACGACGTGACCCCGGTCATCAAGCGTGATGCCGGCCTCGGCGAGGCCGATGCCCGCACTGGCCGGATCGCGCCCCGTGGCCCACACCAGCGTGTCGAAAGGCCCGAGCTCGCGTCCGTCCTGCAGTTCGAGGCGCAGGGCACCATCGCCACCGCGGCGCAGCGCCGCCGGCGTCGCCCAGGTCTCGATCGCGACTGACTCGTCACGCATGATCTTCATCAGGCCGTCAGACAGCATCGTGTCGAAGCCGCGCAGCACGCGTTCGTGGCGCAACACGACGGTGACCTGGCTGCCCAGCGCCGCGAACACGCCGGCGAGTTCCACGCCGATGTAGCCACCCCCGACCACCGCGACGCGACGAGGCTGGGCTTCGAGACCGAAGAACCCGTCGGAGGTGATGCCGAGTTCCGCGCCCGGGACCGCCGGCACGGCCGGGGTGCCGCCCGTCGCGACCACGACGTGATCCGCGCGGTAACTCGAGCTGCCGACCCGGACCGTGCCCGGCGACTCGAGACGACCCTGGCCACGCACGAGGTCGACCTTGCGATTCGCGAGGTTGCGCTCGTAGATGCGGTTGAGCCTCAGGACGTAGGCGTCGCGATGGCGCTTCAGGGCCGCCCAGTCGAGGCCGCGCAGGTCGAGGTCGAAGCCGTATTCGGCCGCGTCGTGCGCCGCGTGCGCGATCTGGGCGGCGTTCCACATGACCTTCTTTGGCACGCAACCGACATTCACGCAGGTGCCGCCGAGCCGCGCGGACTCGACGATCAGCGCGCGGGCCCCGTACTGGGCCGCCCGCTGGGCGCAGGCCAGCCCGCCGCTGCCACCGCCCAGCACGATCAGGTCGTAGTTGGTCTCCGCCATGCAAGCCACTCCGGGAACGCGCCACTCCGGGACCGCGAGGCCCGCGATGTTACACGCGCGAACGCGACACCCGGGCAGCGCTTGCCTAGAATGCCCGCCATGCAAAACCCCCTGCTGGCCGGCCACGAGCTGCCGCCCTTTGCCGAGATCCGCCCCGAGCACGTCGAGCCCGCGGTGCGTGAACTGCTGGACCGCGGTCGCCGCCGCCTGGCCGACGTCTCCACGACGCCAGAGCCGACCTTCGCCAGCGTCGTCGAGCCGCTGGAGGACGCCCAGCACGGCCTCGCCCGCGCCTGGTCCCCGGTCAGTCACCTGAACGGCGTGCTCGACCAGGACGCCCTGCGCGTGGCCTACAACGCCTGCCTGCCGCTGCTGTCGGAGTACCAGACCGACCTGGCGCAAAGCGAATCACTGTATCGCGCCTACCTGATGGTCCAGGAGCGCGAGGGAACGCGTCTCTCCCCCGAGCAGGCGCGGGTCGTGCACAACGCACTGCGCGACTTCCGACTGGCGGGGGTCGCGCTGGACAGCGGGCGCAAGGCGCGTTTCAAGCAGCTGATGAGCGAGCTGGCGAGCCTGGGCGCCACCTTCGAGCAGAACGTGCTCGACGCGACGAATGCCTGGACCCGCCACGTCGCCGACCCCGCCGAGCTGCGCGGGCTCAACGACGCCATCGTCGAGCGCGCGGCACGGCGCGCGCACGAGGCCGGTCGCCAGGGCTGGCTGCTGGGCCTGGACCAGCCGACCTACGTGGCAGTCATGACCGATGCGGAGTCACGGCCGCTGCGCCGGGACTTCTACGAAGCCTGGAGCACGCGGGCATCCGACGCGGGCCCGCATGCCGGCCGCTGGGACAACGGGCCAGTCATGGAGGACATCCTGCGGCGGCGCCACGAGGCCGCCGGTCTGCTGGAATTCCCCAGTTATGCCGACTACGCGCTGGCCACCCGCATGGCCCGCTCCACCGGGGAGGTTCTCGAATTCCTCGGCGATCTTGCCCGCGCGGCGCGACCCGCCGCCGAGCGCGAATACGCGGAACTCGAGCGCCATGCCGGCCAGGGACCGCTCGAGGCCTGGGACATCGGGTTCCACGCCGAACGCCTGCAGCGCGAACGTCATGCCGTGTCGCAGGAAGAACTGCGCCCGTGGTTCCCGCTGCCACGGGTGCTCGAGGGCCTGTTCGCGGTGGCGCAACGGCTGTTCGGCGTCAGGATCCTCGAGCGTAGCGACGCGCCCAAGTGGCATCCGGACGTCCGCTACTTCGTGATCGAGTCGGCCGAAGGACGCACGGTGGGCAGCTTCTACCTCGACCCCTACGCGCGCCCGCGCAAACGCAGCGGCGCCTGGATGGACGAGTGCGTGGGCCGCAAGGAGCTGGCGGGCGGCTCCAGCCTGCCGGTTGCCTACCTCGTGCTCAACGTGCTGCCGCCGGCCGAAGGCCGGCCGGCGCTGCTGACCCACGACGACGTGGTCACCGCCTTCCACGAATTCGGCCACGGGCTGCACCACATGCTCACGCAGGTGCGGTACCCCTCGATCGCTGGCATCAACGGCGTGTCCTGGGACGCGGTGGAACTGCCGAGCCAGTTCATGGAGAACTACGCCTGGCATCCGGAGGTGCTTGCCGTACTCGCGAGGCACTGGCAGACGGGCGAGCCGCTGCCTGCTGCCGCGCAGGCGCAGCTGATCGCAACCCGGCACTTCCACGCCGGACTCGCCACGGTTCGCCAGCTCGAGTTCGCCCTGTTCGACTTCCGCCTGCACGCGGGCTACGACCCGGCGCGCGGCGGCCGGGTGCGCGAGGTGCTCGACGAGGTCCGCCGCGAGGTCGCGGTGATCCGGCCGCCGGAGTGGAACCGGTTCCCGCACAGCTTCGGCCACGTGTTCGCCGGCGGCTATGCCGCGGGCTACTACAGCTACAAGTGGGCCGAGGTGCTGGCGGCCGACGCCTTCGGCGCATTCGAGGAGTTTGGGGTGTTCGATCCCTCGACCGCGCGGCGCTTCCACGACGCGATCCTCTCGCGCGGCGGCAGCCGCGACGCGCTGGACGCCTTCATCGAGTTCCGCGGTCGCCGGCCGGACATCGGCCCGCTGCTGCGCCAGCACGGCATCGCCGGCTGAGCATCGGGCGGAGCTGCCCATGGCCACACGCACGATCGCGACCTGGAACGTCAACTCCCTGCGGGTACGCCTGCCGCAACTCACCGAGTGGCTGCAGGCCGCCCAGCCCGACGTGGTCGCGCTGCAGGAGACCAAGCTGACGGACCCGGACTTCCCGGCGGCGGAACTGGCCGCGATCGGCTACCACGCGGCATGGAGCGGCCAGCGCACCTACAACGGCGTCGCGGTGCTGTCGCGGGAGCCGGTGACGGTGCTCGAGACCGGCATCCCCGGCTTCGCCGACGAGCAGCGGCGGGTGCTCGCGGTCGAGACCGCCGGATTGCGCGTGATCGACCTCTACGTGCCGAACGGCCAGGCCGTGGGCTCCGAGAAGTACGACTACAAGCTGCGCTGGCTCGACGCGCTGCACTCGTGGCTCGCCGTCGAGGCCCGTGCCCATCCGAACCTCGTCGTGCTGGGCGACTTCAACATCGCCCCGGAGGATCGCGACGTGCACGACCCGGTCGCCTGGGCCGGCAGCGTGCACGTCAGCGAGCCCGAGCGCGCCGCGCTGCGCCGCCTGCTGGATGCCGGCCTCGTCGACGTGTTCCGCAGCTTCGACCAGCCCGAGGCGAGCTTCAGCTGGTGGGACTACCGACAGGGCGCCTTCCGCCGCAACCACGGGCTGCGCATAGACCTCGTGCTCGCCGCGCAGTCGCTCGCCGCACGCTGCACCGGCTGCCGGATCGACCGCGAACCCCGGCGCAGCGACCGTCCGTCGGACCACGCTCCCGTGGTCGCGGGCTTTGACATATAGAATGACGGCAGCCCCGCAAGCCGGGAGCCCGTTCCTCGCCGATGGCCGCCACGCCTCCTAGATTCCCGTCCGTCCCCAGCGCCTCCGCCGGTGCCCCCATGCCGCGCGTGACTGCAGGGCCCGCACCGCCAGACGACTCGAGAAGGGGACCGGCCATCAATCCGCGGCGCAGCGACTACGACGTCACGAACACCGTGCAGGTGAGCTCGCCGGATGCCGTCCGGCTGGCCGTCGCCCAGCTGTTCTCCGAGACCTGGCCGCGCGCGCCGTTCGATGCGGTCGAGCGCTCGTTCGGCCGGCTCGTCGAGCTGTTCGCCGGGCGGGACCCGGCGTGGGTCGGCGTGGACACGCTCTATCACGACCTGCAGCACACCCTGGACATCACCCTCGCGCTGGCGAGGCTGATGGTCGGCTACGAGCGGCAGGCATCGCCGGACGATCGTCTCGGCGGCGAACGCGCAGCCTTCGGGATCATCGTGGCGCTGTTCCACGACGCCGGCTACCTTCGCGGGCGCGACGAGACCGACGCGGTAAACGGCGCGGAATTCACCCGCATGCACGTGTCGCGCGGCGCGAGGCACCTGCTGCACTGGCTGCCGGTCGTGGGCCTTGCCGACTGGGTGCCGGTAGCGCTCGAGCTGATCCACTACACGGGCTACGAGAAGCCCATCCAGACTATCCGCCTGGATGACCCCCGCGACCACGTGCTCGGCCGCCTGCTCGGTACCGCGGACTTCACGGCGCAGATGGCCGACCGTTGCTACCTCGAGAAGTGCCGCGACCGCCTCTACCCGGAGTTCGTGCTCGGCGGCGTCGCGCTGCCTACCAGCGCCGAGGGCTATCGGCGCGTGATCTACGCCTCGGGCATCGACCTGCTGCGCCAGACCCCCGGGTTCATGCAGCAGGTGCGCCGCAAGCGTCTCGACGGCGAGTTCGGCGCCGCGTACCGCTACTACGAAATCCTGTTCGGCGGCCGCAATCCCTACATCGAGGCGATCGAGCGCAACCTCGCGTACCTGTGCCAGGTGCTGCGCAGCGAGAGCTGGAAGATGCTGCGGCGGAATCCACCCGTGTTCACGGCGGTCCCCGACCCGGTGGGCAGCGTACGGGGCCTGACGGCCGGTTACGTCAGGCGCGCCTGGGCCTGAGCGGCCTCGACGCCCCGGACGAAGCGTGCGTGCAGCGCGCCGATCGACTCCAGCAGCACCGCCTCGCCTTCGATCTCCGCGCCCTGCAGGGCCGCGGCGAGCACGTCGACGGTGAGGTTCGCGGCAAAGGCCCTGGCGAGCGGGGCGTAGCTCAGGTGCCAGGGCTCGGGCGCCACGCCGCCACGGTCGGCCACGTAGGGCCGATAGAACCCGAAGCGATGCATGTGCTGGTCCAGCCAGGCGGAGAGCCTCGAGAACGGGCCGTCCGCCGCATATTCCGCGGGCAGGAGCTGCGGCGACGACCCGACGGCGAGCGCCGCCCGATCGTAGACGTCGAGATCCGTGCCCCAGTGGTGGCGGCTCGCGCCGGGCAACGCGGACCACGCGAGGATCGCCTCGACACGCTCGGCGGGCCCCAGGCAGGCCACGTCCAGCGCGCGGCAGGCGCGGTCGAGCACCGGGCGCTCACCGCGAAACTTCGCGTTCCAGATGGCGCGCTGGCGCGCGAAGTCGCGGAACGAGGACGCAGGCACCAGGTCGATGCCGGCCGCGCGTGCCGCGCCACGCATCGCCAGGAAGGGCTCGACCACGGCCGGGTGCAGGGTGCAGCGCGGCTCGTCCAGTTCGACGACGTGGGCGCGGGTCCGGCCGGTGAGCGCTAGCGGATCGATCACGGTGACTTCAGTGCGTGGCGGCAGGCGGCGAGCCGGCACCGCGCAAGGCCTGGAACACGCGCAGGAACACTTCCAGCGGCTGCGCACCCGAGAACGCCTGGCGGCGGTCGAAGACGAAAGTCGGGACGCCGTTGACCTGCCAGCGGTGCGCCAGCGCCTCCAGCGCCTCGACCTCGCTGCGCAGCGCCGGGTCGTCGACCGCACGGCGCGCGACATCCGGCTCGAGGCCGCAGGATCCGGCGATGTCTGCCAGCACCGAGGGATCGGCGATGTCGAGGCCACGCGTGAAGTGCGCCTCGAGCAACGCGCCCTTCAGCGCCGTCTGGCAACCGGCGCGGCGGGCATGCGCCAGCAGCATGTGGGCCCGGCGGGTGTTTGGCGCACGCGTGACGAGATCGAACCGGAAGTCGATCCCGAGCTCGGCCCCGACCGTCTCCAGCTGGCGCTGGGCTGATGCGAAGCGGTCGACGTCGCCGAAGCGCTCCAGCATGTACTCGCGCCGGTCACGGCCCTCGGGAGGCAGCCCGGGATTGAGCTCGAAAGGCAGCCAGGTAACCTCCGCAGGCAGGTCGGGGCTCGCCTCGAGGGCCTGGCGCAACCGGGCGAAACCCACGTAGCACCATGGGCAGACGACGTCCGAGAACACCTCGATCTGCAAGGTAACGGCCCTCCCGAAATATGTCGGGAAAGCATACACAACGAGCGTGGTGGCAGGGCCGAACGCCGCGCTAAGATGGGCCAACGCCGGTTTCGGGACCTCGGCGGCCCGCCTGGGCGGGCCCCTCGCCAGCTGCACATGCACATCTCCACGCGCATCCTCGTCACCTGCCTGCTGCTGGCGGCGCTGGCTGCGGCCGGCGTGGCACTCGCGGTGCGCGCGCTCCCGCCCGCCATCGGATTGCCCATCGCGGCCGCATCAGCGGCGCTCTGCGTGCTCGCGGCCGGCCTGCTGATCGCCTCCTGGGTGCGCCGCCGTGTGACCGAGCCGGTCGATGCGCTGGTTCGCAGCGCCGAGCGGCTCGGCCGGGGCGAGCACGGAGAAGCCGTCGAGCCGGTCGACGCGGGCGAGTTCGCGGCGCTGGGCGAGGCACTCGAACTGCTGCGCCAGCGCATGCGCCAGGGCAATCTCAGCCGCGACTACGTGCACAGCGTGCTGGGCAGCATGGCGGACGCCGTATTCGTCGCCACGCCCGACGGCGTGATCAAGGTCGCGAACTACGCGGCGCGGCGCCTGCTGGGCCACCCGGAGAACGAGATCGTCGGCCGCAACATCGCTGCCTTCCTCGACGAGACCGAGCGGGCCGACTTCGACCCCCGGCAGGCGGCGGGCGACGTGCGCGAGACCGTGCTGCGAACCCGCGAGGGCCAGTCGGTACCGGTATCGCTGAGCCGCTCCACCATCGCCAGCGACGAACCTCAGTTCCAGGGCCTGATCTTCGTCGCACGCAACATCACCGAGGCCAAGCGCGCGGAACGGCGCATCCGTTACCTCGCCCGCTATGACGCGCTGACCAAGATTCCCAACCGGATGCAGTTCCAGCACCTGCTCCAGCAGGCCATCGCGCGTGGCGGCCGTGGCGGCACGAGCGTGGCGCTGCTCTACCTCGACATGGACGGATTCAAGGAGGTCAACGACACCTTCGGCCACTCGGCCGGGGACCGAGCGCTGGAGACGCTTTCGGAACGCCTGACGCGGATCGTCCCCAGCGAGGCCGTGGTCGGCCGGCTCGCGGGCGACGAGTTCGCCGTGTTCCTCGACGGCCTGCCCGCCACGCAGGAAAGCCGGGGTGCCGTGGCGCACCTCGCGCGCGGCATCCTCGACGAGATCGGGCTGGCCTACGAGGTCAACTCAGAGGAGATCTTCCTGACAGCCAGCATCGGCGTGGCGTTGTTTCCCGCCGACGCAGGCAACGTGATCGACCTGATCCGCAACGCCGACGCGGCGATGTACGCCTCGAAGCAGAGCGGCGGCAACGCCTTCTCGTTCTACGCGCCCGAGATGAACGCGGCGGCCGAGGAGCGGCTGATGCTCAAGAGCAAGCTGCGGCGGGCCCTCGAGCGCGACGAGCTCGTGGTGCGCTACCAGCCGAAGGTCGATCTGCGCAACGGCCGGATCATCGGCGCGGAAGCGCTGCTGCGCTGGCGCATTCCCGGCCAGGGCGACATCGCCCCTTCGCAGTTCATCCCGCTCGCCGAGGAGACCAACCTCATCAACGCGATCGGCGAGTGGGTGCTGAACCGGGTCTGCATGGACTACCGCGCGATGCTCGACGAGGTGCGCGACCCGGGCCGCATCTCGCTGAACCTGTCGCTCAAGCAGCTGCGCCAGGCGAGCTTCATCCTGCGCTGCCGGTCGGTGTTCCGCAGCCACTCCGTCTCGCCCACCGCGTTCGAGCTCGAGATCACCGAGACCACGCTGATGGCGGACCCGAAGCGCACGCGCAAGATGCTCGACGAGCTGTACGCGATGGGCCTGCACCTGTCCATCGACGACTTCGGCACCGGCTACTCGTCGCTCTCCGCATTGCAGCAATTCCCGATCGGCACCCTCAAGATCGACCAGTCCTTCGTGCGCAACGCCGGGGAGGACGAGAGCGACACGACGATCGTCCGCACCATCATCGAGATGGGTCGCAACCTCGGCATGGACGTCATCGCCGAAGGCATCGAATCGGTCCGCCACCTCGACTTCCTGCGCCAGCAGCAGTGCCACTTCGGCCAGGGCCGGCTGTTCGGCGAGACCGTCACCGCGGAGCAGCTTCGCGCGCTGCTGGTGCAGCAGGACGGCGGCGTCGTGCCCTACGCGTCGCTGCTGCCCGCCCCTGGCCTTGCCGGGCGCCGCGGCGACGGCTGAACGTCGGGATGATCAACCTGCGAGACCTGCGGCTGCGCCGCGGCCCCGAACCGCTGGTCGAGCACGCCACGCTGAGCATCTTCCGCGGCGAGAAGGTCGGCATCGTCGGGCGCAACGGCTGCGGGAAATCGACACTGATGGCGCTGGTGCGCGGCGACCTCGCCCCCGACGCCGGTGAGTTCGAGCGGCCACCTGGCCTGGCCGTCGCGTCGGTGCTTCAGGAACTGCCGCATGGCCAGCGCCCGGTGATCGAATACGTGATCGACGGGGACGACGCGCTTCGAGCAGCGGAAAGCCGCCTGGCGGAGGCCGAGGCGGCCCATGACGGGTTGCGCCACGCCGCGCTGCTCGAAGAGTACGCGCGGCTCGGAGGCTACACGGCCCGCACCCGCGCCGCCTCGCTGCTCGACGGGCTCGGCTTCGACGCGGGCGCGATAGACCGCCCGATCGACGAGTTCTCTGGCGGGCTGCGCATGCGTGCGAACCTCGCCCGGGCGCTGATGTGCCGGTCGGACGTGCTGCTGCTCGACGAACCCACCAACCACCTCGACCTCGACGCCGTGCTGTGGCTCGAAGGCTGGCTGCGGGCCTATCCGGGCACCCTGCTGCTGGTCTCGCACGACCGGGAGTTCCTCGATGCCGTCGTCGGGAGGATCGTCAGCATCCGCGACCGGCGCGTCGAGTGCTACACGGGCAACTACGCGTCGTTCGAGACCCAGCGCGCCGCGCGCGCGGCGCAGGCTCGGGCCGCCAATGAGCGACTCCGCCGCGAGGCCGACCATGTCCGCGGCTTCGTCGAGCGCTTCCGGGCCAAGGCGAGCAAGGCCCGCCAGGCCCAGAGCCGCCTGAAGTGGCTGGAGCGCCTGCCGGCGCTGGTGGAGCTGCGCGAGGAATCCTCGTTCGAATGGGCCTTCGCGGAGCCGCGGCGCCTGCCGCGCCCGCTCGTGACGCTCGACGGCGTCTCTGCCGGCTACGGCGACAGGGTCGTGCTCGGCGGCGTCGGCCTCTCGGTCTCTCCGGGGGCCCGCCTCGGGATCCTCGGCCGCAACGGTGCCGGCAAGTCCACCCTGATGCGGCTGCTGGCCGGCGACACCCGTCCACTGTCGGGTTCCCGCATCGCATCCCCCGACCTCGAGACGGGTTTTTTCGCGCAGCTCGAGGTCGACCAGCTCGACCCAGAGGGCACTGCGATGCTCGAGCTTTCACGCCGCGGGGGAACCGACGTGGCCGCCTGGACCGAGCAGCAGAAGCGTGACCACCTCGGCCGCTTTGGCTTCCGTGGCGACCGGGTCTTCGACGCCATAGGCCGTTTCTCGGGCGGCGAGCGGGCACGCCTGTCTCTCGCCATTCTCGTCGCAAGGCGCCCGAACCTGCTGCTGCTCGACGAGCCGACGAACCACCTCGACTTCGAGATGCGCGAGTCGCTGCTGCTGGCGCTGCAGGACTTCACCGGCGCTGTCATCGTGGTGTCACACGATCGCTCGCTGCTGCGGGGCGTCTGCGATGAATTCCTGCTGGTCGCCGACGGTCGCGCGCAACCCTTCGACGGCGACCTCGACGACTACGCCTCGTGGCTGGCGAAGCGCCAGCCCGGTGCCGGCCTGGCGGGCGATGGCCCCACTTCCGGCACTGTGGTGGATCGCCGCGAACAGCGAAGGCGCGAGGCGGAGGCCCGCAACCAGCTCGCACCGCTGCGGGCCGAGTTGCGCAAGATCGAGGCGGAGCTCGAGACCTGGACCGCGAAGCGCAGCACCCTGGAACGCGAGCTGGGCGACCCCGACTTCTATGCCCGCGCCGACCCTGCGCAGCAGCGCGCCACGCAGGACGCCCACGCCGCTGCGGCAAGGACCATCGAGTCGCTCGAGGCCCGCTGGCTCGAACTGGGCGAGCGACTCGAGGGCGGTGCCTGAACCCCGGCCAGACTGCCGCTAGAATCAGATTCCATGGCTCCCGACGCGCTCGCGCAGCAGGCAGCCCCGGACACGCGGGGCCCGCGCCGCGCTGCGCCCCGGATGCGGCGATGGTGGCCGAGGATCGCGCTGCTGTCGGTGTGCGGGGCCCTCCTCGGCCTGGGGACCTGGCACACGGCGAAGCCGCTGCCAGGCGGCCTGCGCGTCGCGAGTGCTCCGGTTGCCGTCGACCCAGGCGATGTGCGCCTGCTGTTCGACATCACCACCGCCGACGGCTTCGGCCGGCCGGTGCTCCAGCACGCGATCTTCGACGAGACACTGGCCATGATCGCAGCCGCGCGGCGCTTCGTGCTGCTCGACCAGTTCCTGCTGAACGACCACGGCGGTGCAGCCGGCGACGGCGCGGAAGGCCGTGTGCAAACGCGCAATCCACTACGCCCGCTGTCGAGCGAACTCGTCGAGGCTATCCTCGCCGCACGCCTGGCGCGCCCGGAACTTCGCGTGCTGCTGATCACCGACCCGGTGAATGATGTCTACGGCGGCCAACCCTCGGCGGCGCTCGAGCGGCTGGCGCAGGCGGGCGTGGAAGTCGTGCGCACCGACCTCGACCGCCTGCGCGACCCCAATCCCGGCTACTCAGCGCTCTGGCGGCTTGCCATCCGCTGGTGGAGCAGCGACGGCCGTGGCGCAGGTTGGCTGCCGAACCCGCTCGCCGAGGGGCCGTCGCGCGTCACTTTCCGCGCCTGGGCGCGGCTGCTGAACTTCAAGGCCAATCACCGCAAGGTCGTGATCGCCGATGACGGCAAGGGTGGACTCGTCGGCCTGGTGGGATCGGCAAACCCCCACGACGCGAGCAGCGCCCATTCGAACTCGGCGCTGCAGCTGCGCGGCGACGCGCTGCGACCGCTGCTCGAGAGCGAACTCGAGATCGCGCGCTTCTCAGGCTGGCGCGGCCAGGCGTTGCCCGTGCCCGCGCCGGCCGCACCGCCAGCCGCAGCCCCCTCCGCGACGTCACGCGCGGCCGTGCCACCGGACAGCGCGGCGACCACTGCGCGCATCCTGACCGAGGGCGCGATTCGCGACGCCCTGCTGGAGCGGCTGTCCACCACCAGCTCCGGCGACCGCGTCGACGTCGCCATGTTCTACCTGGCGGAGCGCAACGTGATCGACGCGCTGCTCGAAGCCGCAAGACGCGGTGCGGAGGTGCGGGTGCTGCTCGATCCCAACAAGGACGCGTTCGGGCGGGTCCGCAACGGGATCCCCAACCGGCCGGTCGCCGCCGAGCTGGTGGCGCGCAGCGACGGTGCGCTCCGGTTGCGCTGGTACCGAACCCATGGCGAGCAGTTCCACGTGAAGCTGGTCGCGATCACCCGCGACGGGCGCATGTGGCTGACCACCGGCTCGGCCAACCTGACCCGCCGCAACATCGGCGACTTCAACCTGGAGGCCAACCTGGCCGTGGACACGCCCGCGGGCTCGCCGGTCGCCCAGGACGCGGCGCGCTGGTTCGACACGTTGTGGAACAACGTCGCACCCGCCGGCATCGAGTACACGACCGACTTCGGCACCTACGCGGACCCGGCGCAGTCGCGCTACTGGGCGTTCCGGATCATGGAGGCCACGGGGCTGTCGACCTTCTAGCGGGGGGCATCAGCGGCAAGCGCCGCCAGCAACTGGGTCGCCGCACTGGATAGCGCCTGCTGCGCGGCCTGCTCGAACGCGGGCATGACCTCCGACATCCGGTGCTCGGCCGCGACCGCCGAGCCCTCCGCCGCGAACGCCGCGACGACGTGGCGATCGGACTGGCGGCCCAGCACGCAGTCGAAGGCGACGCGGACCCGCGGCACGCCGTCGCTGCCCACCTCGGCGTCGAAGCGGCGGATCGTCAGCCGGAGGGAGTAGTCCGGGAGGAACGGCCCGGCGTCGTCCTGCACGGCCCGCAGCGCACCCGACATGCGAAGGGTGCTGGCCATGAGCCCCTCGACGACGCGCGGCAGGTTGTCGGCCCAGCGCGCGCCGGTGTAGTGACCCAGGCTCAGGTCGCCGCGGCGGATCAACACGCGGTCGGATAGGTACCCGGCCTGCGGCACGGGGCGCAGCACCTGGATCGACGTCCGCGCCGCGCGACGGGCCGCCTCGCTGGCAGCATCAGGTGCGGCGACGACGGGCGGTCGCAGCACGTAGGTAGTGGCCGCCTGTTCGCTGCTGCGCAGCGACGGGCTGCAACCGGCCAGCGCCAGCGCGACGAACGCCGCGAGGGTCGCCGCGACACGGGCCGACCGGATCACTGCGGGATCTCCACGCCGCCGTCGCGCGGCTGGTAGATCAGCCGCGACGGGTTGTCGCGCAGCGAGCGGACGAGGTCCTGGATTTCCGCGGCGGCCGCGCGGCTCTCGCGCGCGAGACGCTCCAGCTCCGGCAGCCCGGCCTGGGTGAACGCCCGGATGTCGCTCTGGTTCTCGGCCATGATCGCGTCGATCCGCGTGCTCGTGCTGGCGAGGTTGTCGGCGACCACGCGCACGCGCTGGATCGTGGCCTTGAGCTCGGGAGCGGTCTCGACCGCCACGTCGCGAAGGGTCGAAGCGACGCTGGAGAGATCCTTGGACATGCCGCGCAGCTCGACCGCGAGGGCGTCGACGTTGCGCATCGTGGAGGGCAGCGTGCGGCTCGAGGCCTCGAGGTTGCGGACCATGGCGTTCACTGCCTCGATGTTCTCGTCGGAGAGGATCCGGTTGACGCGCTGGGCGACGTCGCTGGCGCGCCCGAGCACCTCGGGCATGCCGCTGAAGAAGACGTCGAAACCCGAGCGCACCGAGCGGATCACCGGGTGATACTCGCTCTCGACCGGGTCGGCGAGTTTCTTGTTGCCGGCCCGCCCGAGCAGGTCGATGTAGAGCAGACCGGTCACGCCCAGCAGCGACAGCTCCGCGACTGTCGATTCCGATACCGGCGCGCTGGAGTCGATGTCGACGATGACCTGTACGCGTGTGGCGTTGCGGCGGTCGATGCGCAGCGACTTCACACGCCCGATGTCGACGCCGAGGTAGCGCACCGTGCTGCCGACGTTGAGGCCGCTGACCGAGCCCTCGAAGTAGATCTCGTAGCGGGTGTACGTGCGCTGGTCGCGCGCACCCGAATACCAGTACACGAAGGCGACGGCCATCGCGGTGGCGACCAGCACGAACAGGCCGACCGCCGTGTAATTGGCCTCACGCTCCATGGTCCGCCCCGAACCGGCGCGCGCGGTCGCCGTGGAAATACGCCTGGATCCACGGGTGGGGGTTGCCGACGATGCCGGCAAGGCTGTCGGTCTGCATCTGGCGATCGACGATCACGCCGACACGATTGCAGGTTCTGAAAATGCTGTCCAGATCGTGGGTGATCATGACGACGGTCAGGGCCAGGTCGCGCTGCAGCCCGATCAACAGCTCGTCGAAGGCCGCGGCGCTGATCGGGTCGAGCCCCGAGGTCGGCTCGTCGAGGAACAGCAGCCGCGGGTCCAGCGCCAGCGCGCGGGCGAGCGCGGCGCGCTTGACCATGCCGCCCGAAAGCTGCGAGGGATACTTCCAGGCGGCCTCGGGCGGCAGGCCCACGAGGCGCACCTTGAGCATGGCCAGCTCGTCAAGCGCGCGCGGCGACAGCGCGAGGTGCTCGAGCATCGGCAACTGCACGTTCTGGATCACCGTCAGCGACGTGAACAGCGCACCGGCCTGGAACGTCACCCCGTATTGCGCCTTGACGCTGCGCAGCTCGAGGTCGTCGAGCTGGGTGAGGTCGGTACCAAAGATCCGCACCTCGCCCGCCTGCGGCCGGTGCAGGCCCAGGATGGTCCGCAGCAGCACCGACTTGCCCGACCCCGAGCCGCCGACGATGCCGAAAACCTCGCCGGTGCGGACCGTCATGTCGAGGCCGTCATGCACGACCTGGCGGCCGAAGCGGTTGACCACGCCCCGGACCTCGATCGCCGGAACGGGCTCCGCCGGGGGTGCCGCGGTGGCCATCAGATGTCCATCTCCATGAACAGCACGGCGAACAGCGCGTCGGCGAGGATCACGAGGAAGATCGACTGCACCACGGCCACGGTAGTGAGCCGACCGAGGTCGCGCGAGGAGCCGCGCACCTGCATGCCGCAGTAGGCGCCCGAGGCGCCGATCAGCAGGGCGAACACCGGCGCCTTGATGAGCCCGACCCAGAAGGTCCAGGGCCCCATGGCCTCCTGCACGCGCTGGAAATACTGCACGTAGGGCATGTCGAGCAGCAGGTGGCAGAGCAGCGCGCCGCCGAGCACGCCCACGGCGTCGGCGATCACGGTGAGCAGCGGCAGCGCGATCACCAGCCCCAGCAGCCGCGGCAGCACCAGCACCTCGGTGGGCTCCACGCCGATCGCCTTCAGGGCGTCGGTCTCCTCGTTGAGGCGCATCGCGCCGATCTCGGCGGCGAAGGCGCTGCCCGAGCGGCCTGCAACGATGATCGCAGTGAGCAGCACGCCCATTTCGCGCAGCACGCCGACCGTGACCAGGTCGACGACGAAGATGTCGGCGCCGAACTTCAGCAGCTGCTGGGCGCCCATGTAGGCAATGATCACGCTGATCAGGAAGGCGATCAGCGCGACGATCGGGATCGCAGTGATCCCGGTGTCGTAGACGTGCCGGGCGACGGAGGTGAGCCGCCAGCGCCGGGGGCGCAGCGCCCCGCCCGCGAAGCGCACCACCGTCTCGCCGATGAAGCGCAGGCCGCGTCGCAGCCCGCCGACGCGATCCACCGCGCCGCGCCCCAGCGCGGCGAGGCCGGCACGCCCCGGCTCCGGACCGGCGACCGTCGCGGCAGGCTCCAGCGTCCGGGCGACCAGCCGCACCGGCTCCGGCGCGGCGCCCGCCGTCCACTCGACCTCGGCACCCTGGCCGCCGAGGCGCGCGGTGAAGTCATGCAGCAGCCAGGCACCCGAAAGGTCGAGGGCACCGAGACCGTCCGCGTCGATCGCCACGCGCCGCACGCCCGCGAGCCCAAGGCCCGCGAGTTCGGATTCGATGTCTGGGAGGGCGGCCGCCCGCCAGTCCCCGGCCAGGGAGAGCCGCAGCTCGCTGCCGTCGGCGGCACCGGTGACGTACACGGCCGGGCCCGCCGCGCGCCCCGGACTCAGGGCAGCTTCTTGTGGGCGCCGTCGCAGAGCGGCGCGTTGGCCGTCTGCTTGCAGCCGCAGAACCAGGCCTTGCCGGTGGTGGTCGCCTCGTACTTCTGCGGGACGAACTCCGTGCCCTTGTGCGAGCCGTCGCAGAACGGCTGCTTGGCGGACTTGCCGCAGCTGCACCACCAATAGGTCTTGCCGGCCTCGACGTCGACGGGGATCGGGGTGCGGCTCGCAACGACGGCTGAGGACATGGGCAGCTCCGGCGGGGGACTCGTTACACTGGCGGGAATTCTAGCGCGAGGCCCGCCATGACGACCATCGGCACACCGCTTGCCCCCTCTGCCACCCGGCTGATGCTGCTCGGCTCCGGGGAACTCGGCAAGGAGGTCGCGATCGAGGCGCAGCGCCTCGGCATCGAGGTCATCGCCGTCGATCGCTACCCCCACGCGCCGGCGATGCAGGTCGCGCACCGCGCGCACGTCATCCCGATGCTCGACCCCGCGGCATTGCGCGCCCTCGTGCTCGCCGAGCGCCCGCACTTCATCGTGCCGGAGATCGAGGCGATTGCGACCCAGGAGCTGCTCGCACTCGAGGCCGAGGGCTTCACGGTGGTGCCCACCGCGCGCGCCGCGCGCCTCACCATGGACCGCGAGGGCATCCGCCGGCTCGCGGCCGAGCAGCTCGGCGTGCCGACCTCGCCCTACCGCTTTGCCTCGACGGAATCCGACTACCAGGCGGCAGTCGCGGCGCTGGGGTTCCCCTGCGTGGTCAAGCCGGTGATGTCGAGCTCGGGCAAGGGGCAGAGCGTCGTGCGCAGCCCCGGCGACGTGGACGCCGCCTGGGCTTACGCGCAGGCGGGCGGCCGCGCGGGCGCGGGCCGGGTGATCGTCGAGGGCTTCATCGACTTCGACTACGAGATCACCCTGCTGACGCTGCGCCATGCCGCCGGCACCGCGTTCTGCGAGCCGATCGGCCACCTGCAGGTCGACGGCGACTACCGCGAGTCCTGGCAGCCGCACCCGATGAGCGCGCGGGCGCTGGAGGAATCCCGGCGGATCGCCGCGGCCGTGACCGGCAACCTCGGCGGCCGCGGCCTCTTCGGCGTCGAGCTGTTCGTCAAGGGCGACCACGTCTGGTTCAGCGAGGTGTCGCCGAGGCCGCACGACACCGGCATGGTCACGATGATCTCCCAGGACCTGTCGCAGTTCGCGCTGCACCTGCGCGCGATCCTCGGCCTGCCCGTGCCCAATATCCGCCAGCACGGCCCGTCTGCGTCGAGCGCGGTGCTGGTCGAGGGCGACACCGCCAACCTGCGCTTCGCCGGCATCGAGGCGGCGCTGGAGCAGCCCGACACCGCGCTGCGGCTCTTTGGCAAGCCCGAGGTGCGCGGCCAGCGGCGCATGGGCGTGGCACTCGCGCGCGCCGGCTCGATCGACGAGGCGAGGGCCCGCGCGCGCGCGGCCTCGGCCGCCATCGTCGCGGGTGCGGCGCCGGCGGGCTAGCCGTCGTCGCGCCAGCGGCGCAGGCGGATCGCGCCCCAGATCATCACCGCCGCGGCGGCGACGCCGAGCCACAGGTCCGCGCTCGACAGCAGGTGCGAGACGTCGATGCGGCGGTAGAGATCCGCCATCACCTCCGCCCCCGAGCCGGAACCTGCGGTGGCCCGCGACTGCGGCCCGGCCATGCCCATGGCCTGGAAGTAGCCCCACAGCCGGTCGCCGAGGAAGTCGGACACATGCTGCGTGCCCAGGGCCACCCGCTCGGCAATGTTCAGGAGCAGCGGCGGCAGCACGGCCCACAGCACCACGGCGCGCGGCGCCCAGGCCGACACGAGCAGCAGGTAGGCGGCCAGCGGCGCGTACCAGAGCGAGGCGACGAGCAGGTTCACGAGCAGCGTGCCCTGGATCGCGAGCCAGGCGCCCGTGTGCCAGGTGCCGAGCGCGGCGTAGGGCGTGCCGGACACCTTGAACGCGACGGCGGCGAAGCTCAAGGCGCTGACGACGACAGAGAGCGCGTAGACGAACAACGGCACGGCAACCAGGGCGACGGACGTCTTGGCGAGCACGGTGGCCGAGTCGGACACCGGCAGTGACTTCCAGAACAGGATGCTGCGGTCACGGCGCTCGGTGTACAGGCAGTCGAGCAGGTAGAAGAACAGCACGATCAGCGCGACCACGAGCTGCGGCACGAGCATGGCGCCGATGAACACGCCGAAGAACTTCAGCTGCGAGGCGCCCGACATCTCGCGCAGGAAACCCGCGCCCTCGCCGTCGACCTGGATCTGGACTCCGCCGGTCTGCGCCGAGCCGAAGAAGCTGAGCACGACCAGCAGCGCGGCCGTGACCACCGGCGCCCAGACCAGGCCGCGATGCTCCCAGAACTCGCGGCGGACGAGCATGGCGAAGCTGCGGGCATTCATGAGCGGCTCTCCTGCATGCGGGCAACGAACAGGTCGGCGATGGACGGGGTGCGGACCTCACCGAGCGCGGCGAGCTCCTCGCGGCTGCGACCCTCGAAGGTCATCACGCGGCGGCCGAACACCTCGCGCTCGTGGAAGGGCCCCAGGCCGCGCGCGGCCTCAGCCTGGTCGGGGGCGACCATCAGCTGCGCGAAGCGTTCCGCGAGCGACTCGACGTCGGCGTCGAGCACGATCCGGCCGCGGCGGATGAACAGCACGTCGGTGAACAGGTTCTCGACTTCCTCGACCTGGTGGGTGGTGACGAGGATGGTCCGCTGCTGGTCGAAGTAGTCGTTGAGCAGCGTGTCGTAGAACGCGCGGCGGTAGAGCAGATCGAGGCCGAGCGTGGGCTCGTCGAGCACCAGCAGTCGCGCGTCGATCGCGAGGATCAGCGCGAGGTGGAGCTGGGTGACCATGCCCTTGGACAGTTCGCGGACCCGGCTGCGCAGCGGGATGTCGGTGCGGCCGAGGAAGTCCTCGGCGCGCTGGCGCGCGAAGCGCGGGTGCACACCCTCGACGTAGCGGAGCGCGTCGCTGACCCGCAGCCACTTCGGCAGCACGGCCACGTCGGCGATGAAGCAGACGTCCTGCATCAGCAGGTCGCGCTCGCGGCGAGGGTCGCGGCCGAGCACCCGCAGCTCGCCGTCGAACTGCGTCAGGCCCAGGATGGCCTTCAGCAGCGTGGTCTTGCCGGCGCCGTTCGGGCCGACGAGGCCGACGATGCGGCCTGGCTGGACGGAAAAGCCCGCGCCGTCGAGCGCACGCTGGCCGCCCGGGTAGGTCTTGACGAGGCCGCGGGCCTCAATCACGGGAGGGGTCATCGGAGTCTCCTGTGGGTGCTCCGCCGGCGGGCAGGTCGCCGAGCAGATCCTGGACTCGAAGGCCGAGGCGCTGGATGGTCGCGCGGGTCTTCGGCCATTCGCCGTCGAGGAAGCGCTGGCGTTCGTCCTTGAGCAGGGCGGCACGCGCCCCGGTGTTCACATACATGCCACGGCCGCGGCGTTTCTCGACGAGCTGTTCGTCGACCAGCTGCTGGTAGCCCTTGAGCACGGTCAGCGGATTGAGCCGGAACTCGGCCGCGACGTTGCGCACGGAGGGCAGGGGGTCGCCCTCCTTCAGCACGCCCTCGAGGATCATGGCGACCACCCGGTCCCGCAGCTGCCGGTAGATTGGCACCCCGTCGTCCCACTGTGGCTCCATGCTTCGTGCTCCGGTCCGTGGCTGGACTGCTGTTGCAGCGCCTTACAGCACTACTCTAGCAGGCAGGGTCTGGGCGGCTGCAGCGGCAGGCTCGACCCAGCGGGCCACGCGGGTCGAGTCGACGAAGCCCCAGCCGGCCAGCCCGGTGAGCGCGAGAGCCACGACGGCGGCGGCGAGCGCAGCGGCACGCCGCGCGGAGGGGGCCAGAAGGGCGCTGGGGGTTTCGGGATGGATCGAGATCATGGCGGGACTCCTGAGTGGTGCGCACCGACTTCGGTCGGGCTTCATGGTGATGTATTTAACTACAACACTAATTCAGTGTCAAGCGCGAGGCAGCGCCGCCCCGCCCCAGGATCGTCGATCGACTAGAATTGCCCGCCTGTTTTCGCGGAGAACCAGATGAAACAGCCCTTGAACGTCGCCATCACCGGCGCCGCCGGCCAGATCGGCTACGCCCTCGCCTTCCGTGTCGCCTCCGGCGCGCTGCTCGGCCCCGACCAGCCCGTCAACCTGCACCTGCTCGAGATCACGCCGGCGCTGCCGACACTGCAGGGCGTGGTGATGGAACTGAACGACTGCGCCTTCCCGACGCTGAACAAGGTGGTCGCGACCGACGACGCCCGCGTCGCGTTCAAGGACTGCCATGCCGCGCTGCTGGTCGGCGCGCGCCCGCGCGGACCCGGCATGGAGCGCAAGGACCTGCTGCTCGCCAACGCGCAGATCTTCTCGGCGCAGGGCAAGGCGCTGAACGACGTGGCGAGCCGCGACGTGCGCGTGCTCGTGGTCGGCAATCCGGCGAACACGAACTCGCTGATCGCGATGAAGAACGCGCCCTCGCTGAAGCCCCAGTGCTTCACCGCCATGACGCGCCTCGACCACAACCGCGCGCTGTCGCAGCTGGCCGAGAAGACCGGCAGCCACGTCAACGACATCCAGAAGATGATCATCTGGGGCAACCACTCGGCCACCCAGTACCCGGACATCAATCACGCGCTGGTCAAGGGCGCGCCCGCGAAGTCGCTGGTCGACTCCGCCTGGATCGAGAAGGACTTCATCCCGACCGTGCAGCAGCGCGGCGCGGCGATCATCAAGGCGCGCGGCGCCTCGTCGGCGGCCTCGGCGGCCTCGGCGGCGATCGACCACATCCGCGACTGGTTCCATGGCTCGCCGCAGGGAGACTGGCTGTCGATGGGCATCCCGTCCGACGGCAGCTACGGCATCCCCGAGGGCGTGATCTACAGCTACCCGGTGGTCTGCCGCGGCGGCCAGTACGAGATCGTGCAGGGCCTCGCGATCGACGAATTCAGCCGCCAGCGGATGGACGCGACCTACCGCGAGCTCCTCGAGGAGCGTGACGGCGTCAAGGACCTGCTGGGCTGAGTGCCCACGATCCTGATCGCCGAGGACGAGCCGGCGATCGCCGAGGCGATCGGCTATGCGCTGCGCGCGGAGGGCCTCGCCGTCGAGCACGTGCTGCTCGGCGGCGCGGTCCTGCCGAGGATCCGCGCGGGCGACATCGACCTGCTGATCCTCGACGTCGGGCTGCCTGACGCCAGCGGCTTCGATGTCTGCCGGGCGCTGCGTCGCGAGAGCGACCTCCCGGTCATCTTCCTGACCGCTCGCCAGGCCGAGCTCGACCGCGTGCTCGGGCTCGAGCTCGGCGCCGACGACTACGTCACCAAGCCGTTCTCGCCGCGCGAACTGGTCGCGCGGGTGCGGGCGCGGCTGCGTCGCCACGACGGCGCGGCACCCCCATGGCAGCGGATCGGCGCGTTCGATATCGACCGGGAGGGCCGTCGGATCCGCTATCGCGGCCGGTTGCTCGAGCTCACACGATACGAGCTGGGCGTGCTCGAGGCGCTGCTGGCGCGGCCCGGCGCGGTGCTGTCGCGGGCGCAGCTGATGGACCGCGTCTGGGCGGACGCGCCCGAGACCAGCGACCGCACGGTCGACACCCACGTCAAGACGCTGCGCGCGAAGCTGCGCGCCGCGGCCGGCGGGGACGGCGCCGATCCGATCCGCACTCACCGCGGCCTCGGCTACTCCCTCGACGCGGGCAGCCCCGCGCCGGGCGGCTGACTCGGCAGGGCGCGGGATGCGGATCGCGCTGCGCATCCTGCTCGGCTACTTCCTGATCGTGGCGCTGGCCGCGCTGCTGCTCGGCCGCGTGTTCCTGCAGGAAGTGAAGCCCGGCGTGCGCCAGACCATGGAAGACACGCTGGTCGACACCGCGAACCTGCTCGCCGCGCAGGCGCGCGACGACCTGGTCGCCGGTCGCATCGCCGACGGCCGCTTCGCGGCCAGCGTCCGCGAACTCTCGGACCGGGATCCCGGCGCGGCGATCTGGGGCTTCGAGAAACGCGCCATCGGCACCCGCGTCTACGTCACGGACTCGCGCGGCATCGTCGTGTTCGATTCGACCGGCCGCGCGGTGGGCGAGGACTACTCGCGCTGGAACGACGTCCACCTGACGCTGCGTGGCCGCTACGGCGCGCGCTCGACCCGCAGCGACCCGGGCGACGAGGACTCCACGGTGATGCACGTGGCGGCGCCGATCGTCGATCGCCGCGGCGGCACGCCGCGCATCGTCGGCGTGCTGACGGTGGCCAAGCCGAACCAGGCCATCGCGCCCTTCATCGCCCGCAGCCAGCGCACCATCCTCGGCTGGGGCCTCGTGCTGCTCGGCGCGGCGCTGGCCATCGGCCTGCTGGCGGCCTGGTGGCTGTCGCGGCAGCTCGGCGCGCTGCGCGGCTATGCCGACGCCGTGACGGCCGGCGAGCGCGTGGCATCGCCAGCGCTCAAAGGCGAGTTCGGCGACCTGGGCGCGGCGCTGGCCACGATGCGCGAGCGCCTCGAGGGCAAGCAGTACGTCGAGCAGTACGTGCACGCGCTGACGCACGAACTGAAGAGCCCGCTGGCGGCGATCCGCAGCAGCGCCGAGCTGGTGGAATCCGGCGCGGAGTCGATGTCCGCCGCCGACCGCGCCCGCTTCCTCGCCACGATCCGCGCGCAGGGCGACCGGATGGCGGAGATGATCGACAAGATGCTGGCGCTTGCGGCCGTGGAGCACCGGCAGCGCCTCGAGCAGCCCGCGCCCGTGGACCTTCACCCGCTCGCGATGGAGGCCATGGCACAGCTGCAGCCGAAGCTCGCCGGCCGCGGCATCGAGGGCCATGTCGAGCCCGGCACCGCGGGGCAGGTCGCGACCGTGCAGGGCGACGCGTTCCTGCTGCGGCTCGCGCTGGTCAACCTGCTGGAGAACGCGGCGGACTTCGCTCCGCGAGGAGGCCACGTCGCCCTGCGGATCACGCAGGAGGGTTCGCGCTGGCGCATCGACGTGACCGACGACGGGCCCGGCATCCCGGACTACGCCCTGGCGCGGGCCTTCGAGCGCTTTTACTCGCTGCCGCGGCCCGGTGGCGGCAGCCGCAGCAGCGGACTCGGCCTCTGCCTCGTCGCCGAGGTCGCCGCCCTGCACGGCGGTGAGGCCACGCTGGCGAACCGCCCGGGCGGCGGCGCGATCGCTTCGCTCGTGCTGCCCGGCTGACCCGCACCGCCCTTCGCTCGGCGCGCGACTTCACGCCGGCTTCACACAGGCCGCATCGGGCCCCCGCAGGCGCAGCAGACACTGCGGCCCTCGCCGCTCACTGGGGAAGCCACCATGCGTCTCGGGCTCAAGATCCTCACCGTCCTCGCACTGACGGCAGCGATGCTGCCGCCCCTCGGCCAGATCAACGACACCGCGGGCGACCGCCAGCGGCACCGGCAGCAGGCCGTCGAGACGGTGGCTCGCAGCACCGCCGGCGCGCAGACGGTCGCCGGCCCCGTGCTGTACGTGCCGTGGACCCGCCGGATCCTGGTCACGCGGGTCGACGCCGCGGGCGTCGAGCGCCAGGAACCGCGCGACGAGTCCGGGACCTGGACGTTCTTCCCCACCGCACTGCACGCGGCCGGCACACTGCGACCGACGCCGCGCCGGCTCGGCCTGCACGAGGTCCGGCTCTACGAACTCGACTCGCACCTGCGCGCGAGCTTCAGCGCGCAGATCCCGAAGGACGACGATCCGGCCGCGGCGCGCAGCATCGGCCGCCCGCGGCTGGGCTTCGGGATCGGCGACGTACGCGGGCTCGTGGGGTTGCCTGGCCTGAAGGTCGACGGGCGCCCGCTGCGGCTCGAGCAGGGCCTCGGGGGGCAGTCCGGCAGCGGCGTACATGCGACCCTGGAGCCCCCGGTCGCGGGATCGACGCTGAGCTTCGATGCGGAACTCGCCATCGCCCTGCAGGGCACCGAGACGCTGTCGATCGTGCCGCTCGCCGGCAGCAACGTGATCGAGCTGCAATCCGACTGGCCGCACCCGCGCTTCGCCGGCGACTTCCTGCCGCGCACGCGCGCGATCGGCACCCGGGGGTTCAGCGCGCGCTGGGAGATCTCCTCGCTCGCGACATCGGCGCAGGCGCGATTCGGGCCCGGCGCGCGGGGTGCGGAGGGTGGCACGCCGCTCGAGGCGGTCAGTGTCTCGCTGGTCGATCCGGTCGATGTCTACACCCAGGTGGACCGGGCGACCAAGTACGGGCTGCTGTTCGTGCTGCTGACCTTCGTCGCCTTCTTCATGTTCGAGTTCCTGCGGCAGCTGCGCGTTCATCCGATCCAGTACGTGCTCGTCGGCCTCGCGATCGCCTCGTTCTTCCTGCTGCTGCTCGCGCTGTCGGAGCACCTGGCCTTCGGCCGCGCCTATCTCGCCGCGGCCGTCGCCTGCGTGGGGCTGATCGGCTACTACCTGCGGCACGTGCTGGGCGGCTGGCGGCGCGGCGCCGGCATGGCCGCGATGCTGGGCACGCTCTACGCCGCCCTCTACGGGCTGCTGATGAGCGAGGACAACGCGCTGGTGCTGGGCGCCGTCCTGCTGTTCGTGATCCTCGCCGCGATCATGCTGCTGACCCGCAAGGTCGACTGGTATCGGGCCGCGGCGGGCGATAGTCTCGGCGCAAACGGGAACCCTTCGGGAATGACATGATCCGCACCCTCGTCGCCCTGGCGCTGCTCGGGCTCGCCGGCTGGGCCCTGACCCTGCCCAGCGGCGTCATCGCGCTGCTGTTCGTGGCCGCCGTGCTCGCCCTGGCCTACTGGCGTCTCAGCCTGCTGGCCTTCACCGGCACCTTCCTCGTGCTGCTGGTCGCCTACACCTTCGTCGGTGCACCGGCCGGGCTCTGGAAGGGCCTGCTGTGGGTGGCCTTCGCCGTGCTGGCGCTGTTCAACCTGCGCCCGCTGCGCAAGGCGCTGGTGTCGCGGCCGTTCATGAAAACCTACCGCAGGCTGCTGCCGGCGATGTCACAGACCGAGCGCGAGGCCCTGGAGGCCGGCACGGTCTGGTGGGACGGCGAGCTCTTCACCGGCAAGCCGGACTGGTCGAAGCTGCTCGGCGCGAAGGCGCCTCAGCTCACGGCCGAGGAGCAGGCCTTCCTCGACGGGCCCTGCGAGGAACTGTGCCGGATGGTCGACGACTTCGACGTCACCCACCGCCGCGGCGACCTGCCACCCGAAGTCTGGGATTTCCTCAAGCGCAAGGGCTTCTTCGCGATGATCATCGCGAAGAAGTACGGCGGCCTCGAATTCTCGGCCTATGCCCACTCCTGCGTGCTCGCCAAGCTCGCGGGGCGCAGCGCCACGCTGTCGTCGACGGTCGCCGTGCCGAATTCGCTCGGCCCGGCCGAGCTGCTGCAGCACTACGGCACGGAGGAGCAGAAGGACTACTACCTCCCCCGCCTCGCGCGCGGCGACGAAGTCCCCTGCTTCGCGCTGACCGGTCCGCGCGCAGGCTCGGACGCCGCGTCGATCCCTGACACGGGCATCGTCTGCCGCGGCCACTGGGAGGGCCGCGAGGTCCTCGGCCTGCGCCTGAATTTCTCCAAGCGCTACATCACCCTCGCGCCGGTTGCCACCGTCATCGGCCTCGCGTTCCGGATGTTCGACCCGGAGCGCCTGCTCGGCGGCGAATCGGACATCGGCATCAGCTGCGCGCTGATCCCGCGCGGCACCCCGGGCATCACGATCGGCCGCCGCCACTTTCCGCTGAACGTGCCGTTCCAGAACGGGCCGATCCAGGGCCAGGACGTCTTCATCCCGCTCGACTTCCTGATCGGCGGACCGAAGATGGCGGGCCAGGGCTGGCGGATGCTGATCGAGCAGCTCTCGGTGGGCCGCTGCATCTCGCTGCCGTCGAGCGCCACCGGCGGCAGCAAGGCCGCGGTGTTCGCCACCGGCGCCTACGCGCGCATCCGTCGCCAGTTCAACATGCCCGTCGGGCGGTTCGAGGGCGTCGAGAGCGTGATCGCGCGGATGGTGGGGCTCACCTACACCATGGACGCGGCGCGCTCGGTCACGGCGGGCGCGATCGACGGCGGCGAGAAGCCCTCGGTGCCGTCCGCCATGCTGAAGTACCACGTCACCGAGATGGGCCGCATCGTCGCCAACGACGCGATGGACGTGCAGGGCGGCAAGGGCATCTGCCTCGGGCCCCGCAACTACCTCGCGCGCGGCTACCAGGTCGTTCCCGTCGCGATCACCGTCGAGGGCGCGAACATCCTCACCCGCAGCCTCATGATCTTCGGCCAGGGCGCGGTGCGCTGCCATCCGTTCGTGCTCAAGGAAATGGAGGCCGCGCGCAATCCGGACCGCGCGAAGGGCGTCGACGAGTTCGACCGCGCGCTGTTCGCGCACATCGGCTTCACGATCAGCAACGCCGTGCGCTCGCTGCTGATGGCGCTGACCAACGCCCGCTTCACGAAGGTGCCGGACGTGGGCCCCGCCTCGCGTTACTACCAGCACGTGGTGCGTTTCTCGGCGAGCTTCGCGTTCGCGGTCGACGTGGCGATGCTGACGCTCGGCGGTTACCTCAAGAAGAAGGAAAACCTCTCGGCCCGCCTCGGCGACGTGCTCTCCTGCATGTACCTCGCCTCGATGGTGCTGAAGCACTACGAGAACCAGGGTCGCCGCGAGGAGGACCTGCCGCTGGTCGAGTGGGCCTGCCGTCACCTGCTCTACACGGCCCAGGAACAGCTGCACGGCTTCCTGCGGAATTTCCCGAACGCCTTCATCTCGGGGCTGCTGCGCTTCTTCATCTTCCCGGCCGGCCTGCAGTACTCCGCACCGGGCGACCGGCTCGGCCGCAAGCTCGCCGGGCTGGTGCTCGCGGCGAACGAAGCGCGTGACCGGCTCTGCTACCCGGTCTACCGGGCCGTGGAACCGGGCAATGCGCTCGGCCTGCTGCAGCAGGCCCTCGAGCTCTGCGAGCGTGCGGAACCGCTTGAGAAACGCATCCGCGTCGAGGGCGTCAAGACCGGCCGGGTGACCGCGCTAGATCCGCCCGGGCAGATCACGCAGTCGCTCGCAGCCGGCCTCATCACCGCCGAGGAAGCCGCGCTGCTGCGCGACTATGACGCCAAGGTCATGGAACTGATCCACGTCGACGACTTCGCGCCGCACGAACTCGGCACGAACCCGGCGTGACGCCCTGCCAGAACTGCGGCGCCGCGCTGCGCGGCCCCTACTGCGCGGCCTGCGGCCAGCGCCACGACCCGCACGTGCACTCGCTCGGCCACTTCGTGGCCGAGGCCGCCGAGACGCTGACCCACGCCGACTCGCGGCTCTGGCGAACGGTGGCGGCGCTGCTGCTCCGGCCAGGCCAGCTGACGGTTGATTTCTTTTCGGGGCGCCGCGGCAGCCAGCTGCCGCCGTTCCGGCTCTATCTCGTGGTCAGCGTCCTGTTCTTCCTCTTTGCCTCGCTGCTGCCGTCCAGCGCGCCCGTGGAGATCGAAGGCAAGGGCGCGTCCGCCTGCGACTCGATCCAGTTCGAGGTCGGCGGGGAGTTCGGCGCGTGGCTGGAGCCGCGACTGAAGGCCGCCTGTGAAAGGACCGATGCGGATGGAGGCAAGAGTCTAGAGAGCCGCATCTGGGCGACGCTGCCGCGCGCCCTGTTCGTGCTGCTCCCGCTGATGGCCGCGCTGATGCTGCTGCTCTACTGGCGGCCACGCCGACGCTACGTCGAGCACCTGCTGCTGTTCGTGCACAACCACACCGCCGCGTTCATCGCCATCGGCGTGCAACTCGGCGCGTCCACCGTGCTGCCGGGAGGCGCGGGACAGGTGGTGTCGGTGGCCGTCGCCCTCTATCTCGGCTGGTACTTCTACCGCTCGATGCGGGTCTACTACGGCCAGGGCAGGGCCCGCACGCTCGCCAAGTTCGGCACCATCCTGCTGGTCTACGGAATCCTGGCCTCGCTGGCCCTGGGGGCAACGACGCTCTACGCCTTCCTCGCCGCCTGAACCCAGGTCCGCCCGGACACCCGGCTGTTCCGGCCCCGGCTACCCTTGCCCAGGGCGCGCCCCGGCAACCCGCTGCACCATAGAGAACAGGAACGGTACGAGGAAGACGCCGAGCAACGTGGCCACGCTCATGCCGGCCACCACCGCCGTGCCGAGCGCAACGCGCGACGCCGCGCCCGAGCCCGACGCCAGCACCAGCGGCACGCAGCCGAGGATGAAGGCGAAGGAGGTCATCAGGATCGGCCGAAAGCGCAGCCGGGCCGCCTCGAGCGCCGCCTCGGCGGCCGGCATGCCCTCCTCGAACTTCATCTTCGCGAACTCGACGATCAGGATCGCGTTCTTCGCCGCGAGCCCGATCAGCAGCACGATGCCGACCTGGGTGTAGACGTTGTTGGTCAGCCCGAGCGCCCAGGTACCGAGCAGCGCGCCGAGCAGCGCGAACGGCGTGCCGAGCAGCACGGCGAACGGCAACGACCAGCTCTCGTAGGTGGCGGCGAGCAGCAGGAACACGAACACGATGGCCAGCGCGAACACGACCGCCGCCTGTCCTTCAGTGCGCTTCTGCTGGAAGGACTCCCCGGACCACTCGTAGGCCATGTCGCGAGGCAGCACCTCGGCGGCGACCTCTTCCAGCGCGGCAAGCGCCTGGCTCGAGCTGTATCCCGGCGCGGGCTGGCCGGTGATCTCCGCCGCCCGATAGAGGTTGAAGCGCGTGACGTACTCGGGCCCCTGGGTCCTGCCCACCCGCAGCAGCGTCGACATCGGCACCATCTGGCCACCCTCGCTGCGCACGAAGAAGCGCCCGATGTCGCCGGGCTCGCGCCGGAACGGGGCATCCGCCTGCACGTAGACCTTGTAGGTGCGGCCGAACAGCGCGAAATCATTGACGTAGGCGCCGCCGAGCGAGGAGGCCAGCGTGGTGAACACCGAATCTATGGGGACGCCGAGCTTGCGCACCTGCTCACGATCGACGTCGACGCTGACCTGCGGCACGCGGGCCGAGTAGCCGGTGAACAGGCCGGCGAGTTCGGGGCGCTGCGAAGCGGCGAGCAGGAACGCCTGCGTCTGCTCGGCGAGGCGCGCGGGGCTGCCGCCGCCGCGGTCCTGGATCTGCAGCGAGAAGCCGGAGGCCACGCCGAGGCCAGGTATCGGCGGCAGGCCAAACGCGAACGCCCGCGCCTCGGGGATCGCAGCGAGCTGCGCGTTGAGCCGACCGAGGATGGCACGCAGGCCCGCCTCGCGCTCGGTCCGCTCCTCCCAGGGCTTCAGGCTGACGAACACCGCACCCGTATTGGACGCCGCCGCCCCGGTCAGCGCGCTGTAGCCGCCGATCGCGGTGTAGTGGCGCACCGTCGGCTCGGTCTGCAGCAGCGCTTCGATGCGCTTCATGACCGCGTCGGTGCGCTCCAGCGAAGCCGCGTCGGGCAACTGCACGTTGACGACCAGCACGCCCTTGTCTTCCCCGGGCAGGAAGGCACCCGGCAGGGAGCGGAACAGCCAGCCCGCGCCGCCCGCGGCGCAGGCGATCACCACCAGCGACAGGACGCCGCGCCGCACGAACAGCCGCACGCCACCGGCGTAGCCGCGGGTCATCCGGCCGAAGCCGCGGTTGAACGCACCGAAGATCCACCCCAGCGGGCCGCGGGCCTCGCCGGGCGGACGCAACAGCAGCGCGGCCAGGGCGGGCGAGAGGGTCAGCGCGTTGAACGCCGAGATCAGCACGGCGATGGCGATCGTCAGCGCGAACTGCTGGTAGAGCTCGCCCGTAAGGCCGCCCATGAATGCCACCGGCACGAACACGGCGCAGAGGATCAGCGCGATCGCGACCACCGGGCCGGAGACTTCCTGCATCGCCTTCCGGGTCGCGGCGACCCGATCCATGCCCTGCTCCATGTGGTGCATCACCGCCTCGACGACCACGATCGCGTCGTCGACCACGATGCCGATCGCCAGCACCAGGCCGAACATGGTCAGCACGTTGACGGAGAAGCCAAGCGCAGGAAAGAACATGAAGGTGCCGACCAGCGACACCGGCACCGTCAGCAGCGGGATCAGCGTGGCGCGCCAGTTCTGCAGGAACAGGAACACGACCAGCACGACCAGCACCACCGCCTCGACGAGCGTGTGCAGGATCTCCTCGATCGATGCCGTGATCGGCGGGGTGGTGTCGTAGGCGATCGCGTAGTCGATGCCATCGGGGAAGCTGCGCTTGAGTTCCTCGAGGCGCGCCGTCACGCCGCGCGCAGCGGCGAGCGCATCGCCACCCGGCGTCTGGTAGACCGCGAGCACGCCCGTTGGCCCACCGTCGAGGCGCGTGATCATGTTGTAGAACTGCGAGCCGAGCTCGACGCGGCCCACGTCGCGCACCCTTACCGCGCCGCCGCTCGCATCCTCACGGACGATGATGTCCTCGAACTGCTTCGGGTCGGAGAAACGGCCCGGCGCACGCACGGAATACTGGTACTGCACGCCGGCGGCCTGCGGCGGCGCGCCGACCTGGCCGGCCGGGATCAGGATGTTCTGCTCGCGGATCGCACGGGTCACGTCCGACACCGTGAGCCTGCGCTGCGCGAGCCGGTCCGGATCCAGCCAGACGCGCATGGAATAGTCGTTGGCGCCGAGCAGGTCCACCTGACCCACGCCCGGCACGCGCAGCAGCGCGTCGCGGACGTTGAGGCTCGCGTAGTTCGCGAGGAAGGTCTGGTCGTAGCGCGCGTCGGGCGAGAACACGGTGACCAGCATCAGGATGTTGGACTGCGCCTTCTTGACCGAGACGCCCTGGCGGATCACCTCCTCCGGCAGCCGGCTCTCGGCCTGCGAGACGCGGTTCTGCACAAGCGTGTTGACGGCGTCGAGGTCGGTGCCGGTCTCGAAGTAGACCGAGATCGACAGGCGGCCGTCGTTGGACGCCTTCGACTGCATGTAGAGCATGTTCTCGACGCCGTTGATCGCCTGCTCGAGCGGAACGGCTACCGTCTCCTCGACCACCTCCGCGCTGGCGCCCGGATAGATCGCCTGCACCTGGATCTGCGGTGGAGTGACGTTCGGGTACTCCTCGATCGCCAGACCGCGCAGCGCCAGCAATCCGCCCATCACGAGCAGGATCGACAGCACCATCGCCAGCGTCGGCCGGCGGATGAAGAGATCGGCCATGACTCAGCCCTGCGGCGACGGCGCGGGGGCCGCCCCCGCCGCGGGGGGCATCTCCGGCTGCCCCTCGTCGAGCGGCACCTCGCGCGCCGCGACGCGCACGCCGTCGCGCACCTTGAGTTGCCCCTCGACGACGACCCGCTCACCCGCGGCGAGCCCCGAGGCGACCTGCCACAGGCCGTTGCCCGCATCCTGGCCCTCGACACGCCGCGACTGGACCACGTCGCCTTCACCGAGCACGTAGACCGAGGACGCACCCTGCACCGTGGTGACGGCCTTCAGGGGGATCAGCACGGCGTTCTGCACGACCCCGGTCTCGCCCTGGATCCGCGCGAACTGCCCGGGCCGCAGCATCCCCTGCGGGTTGGGGAACTCGGCCTCGATCGCCAGCGAGCCCGTTGCTGCGTCGATGCTTCGGTCGATCGTCACGACCCGGCCGGGCAAGGGGTACAGCGAACCGTCGGCCAGCGCGAGGCGCAAGTCCGCGGCCTCGGTGCGCGCGCGAGCCGCCTCAGCGCCCTCGGCCACCGCGCCCGCGCCGGCACCGGCCTCGTCGCTGCGCTCCTTGAACAGCCGCAGATAGTCCGTCTCGGCGATCTGGAAGCGCACGCGGACCGACGTCAGGTCCGAGACCGTGGTCATCGGCGCAGAGCCGGGCGCACCGACGAGATCACCCACGGCAGGCGCCACGAGCCCGGCCCGCCCGGCGATCGGCGCACTGACACGTGTGTAACCGAGGTCGACCTCCTTCGCCTTGACGACCGCCCGGGCCGCCGTGACGTTGGCGGCGGCGACCTCCGCCTGCGCACGGGCGTCGTCGCCCTGCTTGCGCGGCACCAGGCCCTTGGCGGCGAGGTCGGTGTAGCGCTCGGCGTCGTTCTTCGCACGCGTCGCCTCGACCTGCGCCTGCGTGAGACCGGCCTTGGCCTGCGCGAGAGCAGCCTGAAAGGGTTTCGGATCGATGGTGAACAGCAGCTGCCCCGCCTTCACGTCGGCCCCGGGCTGGAAGTGGATACCCTCGAGGTAGCCCTGCACGCGTGCGCGGATCTCCACGTCCTGGCGCCCACGGACCTCACCGACGAACTGCTCGGTGCGGGCCAGGTTGCGCTGCACCGCGATCGCCACGTCGACTGCGGGCGGCGGCGCCTCGGCCGCCGGCATGCCCGTCGGCTTCCCGCCGCTGCAGGCCACGAGGCCCAGGCCGAGAAGCACGGGCCAGAACGCGGTGACGCGAATGCGGGCGACACGCCCTTCGCGTTCGAATGAGATCATGGAGCGACTCCCCTAGTTGTTGACGCAGCCGGGCGCGCTGGAACAGAGGCGCGCGCCCTGCGACACTCGCGCGGCGTTCTCCGCATCGACCTGCAGCTGCAGTTCGAGCTGTTCGCGGGTGAGGCATTCTTCTTTTGCAAAACGCGACCCCAGCCGGACATCCTTGCGGCAATACCGCGGCTCGTCGCCGCGCAGCGTCTTGACGCGCCAGCCGGGCGGCACCCTGAACGGGGTGGCGACCGGGGCCGCCGACGCGGCGGGGGCAGTCGGAGTCGGCGGGGCGGCGGGCGCGGCGTCCTGCGCCCGGGCAGGCGGAATGGCCAGTATCACCAGCGCCAGCACGATGACAGGAGGGCGAAGCATCTTCATGGTCTCAGGGTCGCCCGGTCTGGATACCGTGTCAATCCGCAAGCCGGACGGCGCACCGTCGTCCCCGGCCAGCGAACGCGCCATCCTGCATGTCGACATGGACGCGTTCTACGCCTCCGTGGAGCAGCACGACCGCCCGGAACTGGCCGGTCTCCCGGTGATCGTGGGCGGTCACGGCGGCCGCGGCGTCGTGGCGGCGGCGAGCTACGAAGTGCGCCGCTACGGTGTGCGCTCGGCCATGCCCGTCAGGCGCGCCCTGCAGCTTTGCCCGCAGGCCGTCTGTGTCAAGCCGCGGATGGCCCGCTATGCCGAGGTGTCGCGGCAGGTCTTCGAGGTCTTCCATGAGTTCACGCCGCTGGTGCAGGGCCTTTCGCTGGACGAAGCCTATCTGGACATCACCCACAGCCAGACGCTTAAGGGAGATCCGGTCGGGATCGCGCGGGCGATCAAGGCACTCGTGCGCGAGCGGACAGGACTCTCGGCCTCGGTCGGCGTGGCGCCCAACAAGCTGGTGGCGAAGATCGCCTCGGATCTCGACAAGCCCGACGGCCTGACCGTCGTGCAGGCCGACCAGGTCCACGCCACGCTCGATCCACTGCCCGTGCGCCGGCTTCCGGGCCTGGGCCGCCTGAAAGGCGAGCAGGTCGTGGCGGCAGGCCTGCGCACGCTCGGCGAACTGCGCCGTGCCGACGACGCACGGCTGTGGCCCCTGTTCGGGCGCCATGCGGCGCGCATGCGCGAGCGCGCGGCCGGCATCGACGACCGCCCGGTGATCCCGGACCGTGACGAGAAGTCAGTCAGCGCCGAGGAAACCTTCGCGGAGGATCTCGCCGACCCGGCCCGGCTGCGCGCGGAACTGCTCCGGCTCGCGGACAAGGCGAGCTCGCGCTTGCGGGCCCGGCAGCGCGTCGCGGGCTGCGTGTCGGTCAAGGTCCGGGAACACGACTTTCGCACGTTCACGCGCCAGCGCGTCGTCGCGCCCGCGACCCACGACAGCCGGGTGATCGCCGCAGTGGCCCAGGAACTCTTCGGCGCGTGGATGCAGCGCCGTAGCCACCCCCGGATCCGTCTGCTCGGCGTCGGCCTCTCGGAGCTCTCGACCTCGAGCCAGCTCGACTTGTTCGATGCCGCGCAGCCCGTCGAGGCCACGCGCCTCGACGCCACGGTCGACGCGATCCGGCATCGGTTCGGCGCCGGCGCCCTGTCGCGCGCCAGCAGCCTCAGCTCAACGCGGAAGACCGGCAGGGACTGATCCGGCCCGGCGGAATCGACCGATCCAGTGGTACAGGAGCCCGCAGATTGCGCCGGCGGCGGCGCCGTAGCGATGCGCCGACGTCACCACCAGCGAGGCATCGACGATCCCTGCGCCCAGGGCACCACCCCACAGCTCGGCCGCCAGCTTGCCGATCCCCAAGGTCGCGAGGACCAGTGCGAGTCGATCGCCACCCGCCGCTTCACGGGCAATGCCCGCTGCCATGGCCGCGTGCAGCACCCCCGAGGCCCCGACGTACCAGTCGAGACCGCTGTCGAGGAACCACAGGCCCGCATCGATGGCGACGACGGCGGCGCCCGCGATGACGCACCACTGGCCGGGCCGGAAAACGCTCCGCCACAGCGCCGCGACGAGCAGCAGCCCCAGGGCATTGACCAGGGCATGGGCCAGGTCGAGGTGGACCAGGTGCCCGCTCAGCAGGCGCCAGACCTCGCCACCCGCGAGGCGCGCCCGATCCCAGCGCAGCGCCTCACGCCAGGGCTCGCCCGCAGCGGCCAGCGCCAGCAGCACCGCCGCCGCGGCCGTGGCGGGCCATCCCGGACTCGGCAGCCTCAAGGCCGCCTCATGCCGGCACGCCGTCGCGCCAGCCGCTGACCTGGGCACCCTGGGGCAGCGCGATCGCGCCGATACCCGCGGACCCGACGGCGAAGGACTCCACGACCAGGGGGACTCCGAGTCCCGGCTGGCCGTCGACGCCCGGAGGCCGGAGATACAGTGGTTGCGGCTCCGGCGTGGCGCCTGCCTCGAACGAACGTGGATCCGCCGACAGGCCGACGCCGGTGCTCTTGAGCACGGCTTCCTTGCGGGTCCAGCAGGTCAGGAACGCCCGGTCGACCTCGGCGCCCGCAAGACCCCGCAGCGCGGCCTGCTCATTGGCCGTAAACAGGCGCGCCGCCAACGCCGCCGCGTCGGGCACGGATCGCCAGGTCTCCACGTCGATGCCCAGCGGCGCCGCGCTGGCCACCGCGACGAGCGCCAGCCCACCCGAGTGGCTGAGGTTGAAGTCGAGGCCGGCCACGCCCACGAGCCGTGGCCGATGCCGTGGCAGCGCATCGATGACGAGTGCCGCGGGCGCCCGGCCCAGGGTGGCACCCAGGATGTGCCGCAGGGCGAGGCGAGCCGCCACGAAGCGGCTGCGGTCACGCTCGAAGGCGAAGCGCGATGCGCGCGCGAGCTCGGGCGCATCGAGCGGGCCTCGCCCCCGCAGCGCCGCCTGCACACCCTCCACGGTGTCCAGGTCGACCCGCCAGACCTCGCACCCGCCGGCGATCGGCATCCCGTACGCCGTGCCGTGTTGCCATGGAGGCTCGAAGAGGGTGGCCCGGGAGGGATGCGTCATGGCGGGCGATTGTGGGGGGGCGAACACCAGCGGCGCCAGCCCGCAAGCCCTGCGGAGCGCCCGGGCCCTCCCCCGCGCCGACCACCCCATGACATACTGGAGGGCACGCCCCGCGGGGCCCGCTGCCGCACCGCATGTACCTCTCGTTCTTCGGGCTGAACGAAAAACCGTTCGCCATCACCCCTGATCCGCGCTACCTCTTCCTGAGCGCGCGGCACGCCGAGGCGCTTGCGCACCTCGTCTACGGCATCAAGGAAGCCGGCGGCTTCATCCAGCTCACCGGCGAGGTCGGCACTGGCAAGACGACCATCATCCGCTCCCTGCTGGCCCAGATCCCCAAGGACGCCGAGGTCGCGCTGATCCTCAACCCGCGCGTCAGCGCCAACGAGTTCCTGCTGACCATCTGCGAGGAGCTTGGCATCGGCGTACCCGACGAGTCGGTGGCGAGCGGCAAGGATCTCGTCGACATCCTGAACGCCTACCTGCTGCGGGCTCACTCCAAGGGCAGGCGCGTCGTGCTCGTGGTCGACGAGGCACACCACCTCGACCGTGACGTGCTCGAGCAGGTGCGATTGCTGACCAACCTCGAGACCGCGACGCAAAAGCTGCTGCAGATCATCCTGATCGGCCAACCCGAGTTGCGCGAGCTGCTGGCCCGCAACGACCTGCGCCAGCTCGCCCAGCGAATCACGGGCCGCTACCACCTCGATCCACTGTCGCGCGAGGAAACCGCTGCCTACGTGCGCCACCGCCTGCGCGTCGCGGGATCGACCAGCGACATCTTCTCGCCGATCGCGCTGCGCGAGCTGTACCGGCTCAGCGGCGGCGTGCCGCGGGTGATCAATATCCTTTGCGACCGCGCCCTGCTCGGCGCCTACGCGCAGGATCGGCACCGGGTCACCGGCGGCCTGGTGCTGCAGGCTGCGCGCGAGGTGTTCGGCCGCCGCTACGCCCCGATCTGGTGGCCCTGGGCCGCAGGGACCGCGGCGGCGGCCCTGCTCGCCGCCGGGCTCACGCTGTGGCTCGCGCAGCGCGACACGGCGCCGCACGCCGAGCGTGCACGCGTCGCCCAGGCGCCCGCGGTCGCCACGCCCCCGCCCGCAGCGGCACCCGCGCCCGCGCCCGCCGCCCCGCCGCCACGTTCGCTCGAGCAGATGCTCGCGGCATTCCAGGGCGAGACCGACGCCGACAACGCCTTCAACAAGCTGTTCGCGTTGTGGAACGCGCGCTACGTCGTCGGCCGTCGCGACGCGTGCACGCAGGCCAGCGAACAGGGCCTCGAGTGCTTCCTGGAGCGCGGCACGCTGGCCGACCTGCGTCTCTACAACCGCCCGGCGGTCCTGACGTTGACGGCGAGCGACGGCCGGATCCACCAGGTCGTGCTCGCGGCGCTCGATGACGAGCGCGCGATCATCAGCCTCGGGGGCGCACCCCGCGAGGTGCGCATCGGCGAGCTGGCGCGCCTGTGGTTCGGCGAGTTCGTGCTGCTGTGGCGGCCCGGAACGCGCGAGGTCAAGTCCCTGCAACCCGGCATGCGTGGCACGGAGATCGAGCGGCTCCGCGCGAACCTCGGTCGCCTGCGCGCCGCCACGGGCTATCCTCCCGCCGCTGCGGCGCCCGCGCGCCCCGAAGGGGTCTACGACGCGGAACTGTCGCGCTGGGTCGAAGACTTCCAGCGCCGCTACCGGCTCAACGTCGACGGCGTCGCCGGCATCCCGACGCTGGTGGTGCTCGACACGGCTCTCGCCGGGCCGGGAACGCCGCTGCTCGACGCCTCGATGCAACCGGCGCAGGGAGGCTGACCGGCATGTCGCTGATCCTCGACGCACTCAAGAAATCGGACAACGAACGGCAGCGCCACGGCCAGCCGGCGATGTTCGAGATCAAGGTCGCTCCACCGCGGGCACGGTTCCCCGTCTGGGCGGTGCTGCTTGGCCTGCTGCTGGGCATCAACCTCATCGTGCTGCTGGTCGTGCTGCTGCTGCGCGACCCCGCAGCGGAACCCGCGGCAGCGCCCGCCGAGGTGCCCGCCGTGGCCGAGGGCGTCGCTGGCCCGCCCCCCGCCGCGGCAGCGCCGCCCGTGGCAGCGGTGAGCCCCACCCCAGTGGCCCCTGCAACGGCTGCCGCGCCCGCTGGCGGGCTGGCCGCACGCTTCAACCCGCCGCTGGTCGAGGATCCGGAACTCGACGCGGAGATCGCCGGGGAGTCTCCCGGGGGCGCGTCGCCGCCCGCGGCCATGGTGGCGCCCGAATACGCTGCGGCGATGCCACCGGCCCGCCCGGGCGGTGGTGTCGTGGCCGGTCTCCCGGACCGCGCGGCACTGGTAGCCAACGGCACGGCCGTGCCTGAGGTCGAGGTCAGCCTGCACGCGTGGGATCGCGATCCTGCTGCGCGCTTCGTGTTCGTCGACGGCGCCCGCGCTGGCGAGGGCACCCTGCTGCCGAGCGGAGTACGTGTCGAGCAGATCACGCCGGACGGCACGGTTCTGTCATACCGCGGCTCGCGTTTCCTGGTGCCGATCCAGTAGTCTCGGTGCCCATGGTCTCGGCGCCCATGGATGTGGCGGAACTCGACGGCCTGCAGCTGGGTGACACCCTGCGGGCAGGCATCTTCCGCCTGTTCGAGCACACCGATCACATCAACAAGATCAACGTCTTTCCGGTCGCCGACGGTGACACGGGAACGAACCTTTCGATGACGCTGTCAGCGGTGCTCGCGGCGCTCGACCGCGAACCGCTTCCGCACGCAGGCCGGCTGCTGCTGCGGGCCGCCGACGCCGCGATCGACGGCGCGCGCGGCAATTCCGGCGCGATCATGGCCCAGTTCCTCCTCGGGCTCGGCGACCGCGCGGGCCACCTGGCGCAACTTACGGTGCGCGACTTCGCCGAGGCAGTAGCGGGCGGTGCGCGCTATGCACGCGACGCGCTGACCCAGCCGCGCGAGGGAACCCTCCTGACCGTGCTCGGCGATTTCGCCCGCGAGGCCGAGGCGCTGGCAGGGCCGGGAGGCGTGACGGACTTCCGCGCGCTGTTCGATCGCGCGATCGGCCCGGTGCGTGCGTCGCTGGAAGCCACCCGTGGCCAGCTCGAGGAACTGCGCGCCGCCGGCGTGGTCGATGCGGGGGCGCAAGGCTTCGTGTCGATGCTCGAGGGCATGACGCGCTACCTGGCCACCGGCGAGCTCGGCACCGTCGTCGCGCCAGTGCACTCGGGAGACGAGTCGATGGCCATCGGTCTCGCGGGGCCCGCTGACCCGCGCCGTTACTGCACCGAATGCCTCGTCACCGCGGGCGACGACGGCACGCTCGACCTGCGCCGCCTGCGCGAGGGTCTCGGCGCCCTCGGCGGCAGCATCGTGGTGAGCGGCGGCAAGCGCAAGGCGCGGCTGCACATCCACACCGACGAGCCCGAGCGCGTGTTCGACTACGCGGCCGGTTTCGGTGCCGTCACGGCGCAGAAGGCCGACGACATGCAGCGCCAGCAGGCCGCTGCCCATCATCCTGGCGCGCAGCGCGTGGCCGTCGTCACCGACTCCGCCGCCGACATTCCCGAGGACCTGCTGGACGGTCTCGGGATCCACGTGGTGCCGATGCGCGTGCACTTCGGCACCCGCTCCTGGCTCGACAAGGTGACCCTCTCGCCGGAAGAGTTCTACCGCGAACTGGTCGCGAGCCCCGAGGCGCCCAAGACTTCCCAGCCGCCGCCCGGCGACTTCCGGCGGATGTACGAGTTCCTCGCCTCGCACTTCGAGGCCGTGGTGTCGATCACCGTGACCTCGCGCGCCAGCGGGGCCCATGCGGCGGCCACCACGGCCGCGCAGCGCGTCAGCGCGGAGGGGCGCCCGATCACGGTGATCGACAGCCTCAGCGCCTCGCTCGGCCAGGGCCTCGTGGCCATCGCGGCCGCCGAGTGCGCGCGCGCAGGCGGCTCCCTCGCGGAGGTCGAGGCCGCCGCGCGCACCGCCGTTGGGTCGACGCGCACCTTCGCGCTGCTGGAGACCGTGGACTATGCCGTCCGTGGCGGCCGCGTGCCACCGATCGCGAAGACGCTCTCGGACCGCCTCGGGCTCTCGGTCATCCTGGCGACCCGCCCCGACGGCAAGGTCGGGCTCGGCGGCGTGCTGTGGGGCCGCCACCGCCTGCCTCAGCGTTTCGCGCGCTTCGCCGCGCGCCGGGCCGCGCCCCCGCGCAAGGGCACGGATACCCCCCATCGGGGCCGCTACCGGCTGCTCGTCGGCCACGGCAACGTGCCCGACGCCGGTCGCGCACTCGAGCAGCTGCTGCTCGACGCACTGCCGGGGGGCAGCGTCGAGTCCTCGCGCCTGACCGACATGGGCCCTGCGCTCGGCGTGCACGGCGGCCCCGGCACGCTGATCATCGCGATCCAGACTCTCGACTAGGCCTGCAGCAGGCGACAGGCCTCGCCCTCGAGCCGGTAGAGCTCTCCCGTCGCGCGGCAGCGCGCTTCCCCGGCGCCGCGGACGGGCAGGTCGAGCCGCTCGCCGTGGCGGCTCATCCAGCCCCGCTGGCGAGCCGGCACGCCCGTGACCAGGGCGAACGCAGGCACGTCGCGGGTGACCACGGCGCCAGCCCCGACGAAGGCGTATTCACCGATCGTCACGCCGCAGACGATCGTGCTGTTGGCGCCGAGCGTCGCCCCGCGGCATACGCGGGTGTCACGGTACTCGTCCTTGCGCGAGACGGCCGCGCGCGGGTTGATCACGTTCGTGAACACCATGCTCGGTCCGCAGAACACGTCGTCCTCGAGCGTCACGTTGTCGTACACCGAGACGTTGTTCTGGATGCGGACGTTGTCGCCGATGACGACGCGATTGCCGACGTAGACGTTCTGCCCGAGCGAGCAGCGCGCGCCGACGACCGCGCCCGCACAAACGTGCGCAAAGTGCCAGACACGGGTGTCCGGACCCAGCCGCGCGCCGGCATCGACGATCGCGGAGGGGTGGATCTGCGGGGCGTCCAGGGTCAGTACTCCAGCGGCAGCGCGACGCGGCGGCCGTCACGTGCCGAAAGATAACTCGCGATCAGGATCTCGAGCGAGCGCAGGCCTTCGCGGCCGTCGGTCTCGGCCTGTGCGCGACCGCGCAGCGTCGCCACCACGTTGTCGTAGTAAGCGGCGTGGCCGAAGCCGTACACCGACGAGGTCGCATAGCTCGCATCGCGCACGCGCTGATCCTCGGGCCGCGGCTCCGCGAACTCCCAGTGCTGGATCTCATTGACGGCCACGCCGCCGATGCGCACCGTGCCGGTCTCGCCGAGGATGGTGATCGAGCCCTCGAAGTTGCGCGCGTAGGCCAGCATGGTCGCGTTGACGGAACCCAGCGCGCCCGAGCGCCAGCGCACGCTGACCACCGCGGAATCCTCGACCTGGATGTGGCGCGCCTGCGTGCCGACGTAAGCCTGCACGCTCTCGACGGGGCCGATCAGCCAGTCCACGAGGTCCACGTAGTGGCTCGCCTGGTTCATCAGCGCGCCGCCGTCGAACTCCCAGGTGCCGCGCCAGTCGGCGCTGTCGTAGTACTCCTGCGGACGGCTCCAGAACACGTTGATGTTGACCATGAAGATGCGACCGAACCTCCGCTCGCGCACCGCCTGGCGCAGCGCCTGCAGGGTCGCATTGCAGCGGTTCTGCTTGACGACGAACAGGTTCACCCCAGCCGCATCGCAGGCGCGCACCATCTCGAGCCCGTCGTGCCAGCGCGTGGCCATCGGCTTCTCGGTGATCACGTGGACGCCGGCCGCGGCGCCGCGGATCGCCTGGGCGGGATGCAGGCCACTGGGCGTGCACAGCACGATGCCGTGCAGCCGCGCCTCGCGCAGCATCGCCTCGAGACAGGTGTACGACGGCACCCGGTGACGCCGGCCCGTGTCCGCCGCCAGCGCGGTGTTGGAGTCGCAGACGGCAGCGAGCTCCAGGTCCGCCGCATGACGCTCGATGGCCTCGAAGTGGCGCGACGAGATCCGGCCGCAGCCGACGATGCCCAGGCGGATCCGACCCTCGGGAATGACCACGCGCTTCTTCAACATAAGCTGGGCGACGCTCCTCGCGCCCGCCACGGCGACGGCCGCACGACGGGAAGATGCCGCGTCGGCGCACGGCCCGCGTTGACCTGCGTCAAGGAAGCCGGCGGCTCCCCGCGGGTTTCACCCCTTGCGCAGCACCATCCAGAACAGGTCGACCGGCGGGTAGGGAAGACGCAAGGCCGGCGGCACGGCGCGCAGCAACGCCATCGGCACCTGTCGCCCTGCCATGTGACCGACCAGTGACAGCGCGTGCCGAGCCGTGAGCCAGCGCAGCGGTCGCCCGGTGGCAACGAACTGCAGGCCATGCCGCTCGCAGAATGCGGTGAGCGTACGACGGGAGAACCAGTGCAGCACCGTCGGCGGGCTGTACTCGTGCCAGCGCAGGCCCTGCAGGCGCGCCGCCATGCTGTCCCGGTCCCAGGTCTCGACGAGGCACAGGCCACCCGGCCGCAGCGCGCGCACGGCGGCGTCGACCGCGCGGCCCACCTCGGGCAAGTGCGCGACGACCTGCAACAGCGCGATCGCATCGCAGCTGCCGTGTTCCCCCAGGTCCTCGAGGGTGCCGCGCTGCAGGTCCAGTCCCTCGACCTCGCGGCCGTGGCGGACCATAGTGGCGTTCGGTTCAATGCCGCTGCCCTGCCAGCCCGCCTCGATGAAGCCGCGCAGCACGAAGCCGGCGGCGGCGCCCACATCGAGCAGACGCCCCCCGCCAGGGGCATGCTGGCACAGCAGCCGTCCATAGCGTCGGCCGCGATCGACCTGCAGGTCGCGTTGACCGAGATAGTCCACGTAGCCCGCGCCACCACCGTCGAAGTAGGCGTCGCCGTAGTGGCGATCGACGTGACCGGCCATTTGCCCGGGCACGTGCCAGCGGTGCGTGCAGCCCGGGCACTCGAGGATGAGGTGCCCGCGAGCCCGCTGCCATGCGCGGCCGGCGGCGCCGCAGACCGGGCAGGCCGGTACGACCTGCGGCGCGGCGGGCCGCGGCCCCTCAGCCATCATGGCGCGAGCGCAGCCAGGGCCAGGCGCCGGGCAGCGCCGCCAACAGCACCGTTGCGACGACGACCACGTTGTAGACCAGCGAAGCCGCCAGCGATGCTCCTTGCTCGTGCCCGAAGGCCGCCAGTGCCAGCACGAAGGCCGCCTGGGTGGTCCCGGCATAGCCGGGCGCGCTGGGCAGCAGCAACCCCGCGACCAGCGCCACCAGCGTCAACGCCACCGATGACGCGGCCGGCACCAGCCCGACGCCCGCCATCGCCAGCGCGATGCAGCCGGCCGTGCACGCCCACTGCGCCGCGGACAGCAGCAGCGCGAAACCGGTGACCCCCGCCGAGCGCAGCACCTGCAAGCCGCTCAATGCGTCGGCCGCGTGCCGCACGACGAATGCAGCGAGGCGCCCCCCGGCCAGCGCCGCGATCCGCGTGCACGCCGCCAGCGCGGGCCCCGGCGCAGCAATCACCGCCGCGAGCAGCGTCACGGCCACGATCGCGCACGGCAGCAACAGCTGCGCGAGCGGCACGCCGCCGACCGTCGCGCCGGGCCCGGCGGCCACCGCCAGCGCCAGCAACGTGATCACCAGCAGGTCCATGATCCGCTCGACGCCGATGCTCGAAAGCAGCGCAGCGGCCGGTCGACGGCTGCCGTCCTGGACGAGCGCGATGCGCACCGCCTCGCCGGCATGCGGCAGCGCATAGTTCAGCGCCGACCCGAGCAGGACGCTGCGCAGCAGCAGCGTCGGTGGCGCGTGCATCGCGCCGAGGAGCACACGCCAGCGCCAGGCCTTGAACAGCAGGAACAGCAGCGTCAGCGCAGCGATGCCCACGACCGCGAGCGGCGACGCCGCCGCGGCCGTCGCCAGCGCGGCGCGCAGGTCGACCGCCGACAGCAGCCACGCCAGCAGCGCAGCGCCGACGACCAGCCCGAGCGTGGCGCGCAGCGCCGGCGTCACGCGCCCGAGGCAGCCGCCGCGTGCGCGGCGAGGCGGCTGACGAACCGCCCGTAGCGCGGCGCTTCGGCGACACCCGTGGCCGCGATCGCGCACCCGGTCGGACAGGTGCCCGCGAGCCTACGGACCTCGTCGAGGTGCACCTCGTTGTACTCGTCGGCCGCGTAGTACGTGTTCAGGAACCGCGCCAGCGCATCGACCTCGTTGGCCACGCCGCGCTCCACGGCACGGAACGAGCGCTCGACGAAATCGATGAACGACGCGTCGGGCGCCTGCCGTCCACGGCCGATCCCGACGTAGCGCAGGGCCGATGCCTCCACATCGGCAGCTCGGAAGGCATTCGCACCGTCGACCAGTCCCTGCAGTGAAGCACCCGCCGCACGAATGGCGGCGAGCCCCTGCGCGTACACGCCATGCCCGGTACACACGAACGCAACCTCCGCGCCGTCGAGCGCGGCGACGAGGTCCTGGGTGAAGCAACCCGTCAGGCCGTGCTTCGCGAGGTTCGCGTCACGCGGCGGCACGTAGGGATCGTGGATCCGGACATCGCAGCCCGCAGCCCGCAACTGCTCGGCGAGCGCCAGCGTCGGCGAGTTGCGGGTGTCCTCGGAGTCGAACCGGTAGGCCGCGCCGAGCAGCGCGACACGCCGGCCGGCGATCTTCCCAAGCGTGCGCTCGGCCAGCGCGATCGTCACCCCGGGCGACTCGTCGTTGATGCGGCGCGCCTCGAGGATCAGGCTCAGCTCGCCCGGGTCGCGGGCCGCGCCGCCGGAGGGCGAACACGAGGCGGAGGCGCCGGCCGACTCGAGACGGCGCCACCACAGCAGGATGCCGTCCTTGGGCAGGCAGTGCCCGCCGACACCGAGCGTCGGCACCAGGATGCCGCCGCTCGGCACGGCGGTCGCGCTCGACGAGGCCGCGTCCACCTGTGCGATCCGCTCGTTTACGGCGTCGCGCACCGCGTAGAACGAGATGTCGTGGTCGTCGCACCAGCGCGCGACCTCGGCGGCGAAGGCAATGCGCACGTCGCGATACGCATTCTCCAGCGTCTTCACGACCTCGGCGGTCATGCTGTTGGTCTGGTACAGCACGCCGCGGGTCACGATATGGGCGTAGAGCCGGCTGACCAGTCGTGGAGTCAGCGGGTGAAGCCCCGCCACGAGCTTGTCCGAGGCGGCGACGCGCTCGACGAGCCGCCCCGGCATGACGCGGTTCGGGCTGTTGCCGAGCAGCACGTCGCGTCCTTCCACGAGCCCGTGCCCGGCGAACAGCTCTCGGACCACGGTCTGCATGCTGGAGGGTGCGAGCGTGGATTCGAATACGACGACGGGGATGTTGCCGGCAGGCCGGTCGCGCAGCGCCCGTGCGACACCGTGCAGACCCTCAAAGAGCGGGCCGTAGTCCGGGCCCAGCCCCTTGCGGTCCGTCTGGATGCTCACCAGCACGACATCGGCGTCGGCCGCTTCGGCATAGTCGTGCGAGGCATACAGGACCCCTGCGCTCACCGCGTCGCGGGTCACCTCGTCGAGCGCCGGCTCCACGCCACCGATCACCGATTCGCCGCGGTTGATCGCATCGACCTTCCAGCCCGAGGTGGGCGAGTTTCGCTGGAGCACCACGACCCTGGCGGGCTCGGCCGAGCCGATCCGCACGCGGGCGTGCGCCAGCAGGGCCGCCATGGGCATGCCCACGATGCCCGGCCCGACGACCGCGATCTTGCGGACGTTCCAGTCGTAATCGTCTGGGCTACGGAATGACAGGGGCATGTGCGGGGCCTCCGGGCGGATCAATGAAGGTCTGGTGCCAAAGCTCGAGCTGCAGCAGCCCCCAGAGCGCGCGCCCGTAGGCGCGGTCCTGGTCGATGAGCCGCTCGACGGCGGCGGGGTCGAACAGCCCACGCTCGCGGCAGGCCCGCGAGAGCAGTACGTCGTGGAAGAAGTCGCGCGCGCGACCGCGCGCCCAGTGCTGCAGCGGCACGGGGAATCCCATCTTGTCCTCGCGCTGCAGCACCTCGCGCGGCAGCGTCGGCTCGACGGCACGCTTGAAGATGTACTTGATCTCGGCGCTGCGGAACTTCACGTTCGGGGGTATCCGGCACATGAGGTCGACCATGCGCCGGTCCAGCAGCGGCACGCGCGACTCGAGCGACACGGCCATGCTGACCCGGTCCTCGACGTGCAGCAGTGCCGGCAGGCTGGTCATCATGTCGAAGTAGGTCATGCGGTCGAAATACGAGGGCGTCGCCGGGCGGTTGAACACCGCCGCGTAGCGCGCGAACATCGCCTCGGCGTCGTGCTGGCGGCGGAACTCCGGCGTGTAGATCTCGAGCATGCCTTCCGTGCGGTCGACCAGCCGGAAGTAGCGCTGGTCCATCGGCGCGAACAGGTCGCGCTCCAGGAACCGCTTCAGCATGGGCACGTAGCGCCGCAGCGAGCCCAGGCCACGGGCCATGTCCTCGATCGGGATGGCCAGCGCGCCCTCCTCGCTCTCGCCCATGACCGCCGCCTTCATGGCCTGCTCGAGGTAGGCCACGGAGTAGCGGGCGTAGCCGGCGTAGATCTCGTCGGCGCCCTGGCCACCGAGGCACACCTTGACGTGCTGGCGGGCAAGGCGCGACACCATGAACTGGGGGAACAGCCCCGGTCCGGCAGCGGGCTCGTCCATGTGGTAGGCCAGCGCCGGCAGCGTGTCGACGAAATCGTCCTCGCCCGGATAGACGAGGTAAGAGCGCGCGCCGGCGGCGTTGGCCACGACCTGCGCCCATCGGCTCTCGTCGTAGTCGAGGCCTTCCTTGAACGCCCCGGTGAAGGTCTTCAGCGCGCCGGGCGCGTGCTGCGCCGCCAGCAGCGTCACGGTGCTCGAGTCCAGCCCGCCGCTCAGGTAGGTGCCCACCGGAACGTCGCTGCGCATCTGCAATCGCACACTGTCGGCGAGCAGCTCCCGCAACTGCTCGACCACCTCGTCCTCGCGAAGCGGCGCTTGCGCCGAGAAGTCGGGCTCCCAGTAGCGCTCGGTGTGCACATTGCCGGACGCGAGGTCCACGACCTGTACATGCGCCGGAGGCAGCTTGCGGATGCCGCGGAACATCGTCGAGTCGCCGAGCGTGTACTGGAAGGTGACGTAGTCCTGAAGCCCTGCGGGGCAGACCTCGGCGCGCACGCCAGGGTGGGCCAGCAGCGCCTTGATCTCCGACGCGTAGAGCACGTGTCGCTCGTCAACGCGGTAGTAGAGTGGCTTGATCCCGAAATGGTCGCGCGCCGCGACCACGCGATTGAGTCTGGAATCGAGGATCAGGCAGGCGAACATGCCATTGAGGTGGCGGACGAAATCCACGCCATGCTCAAGGTATGCCCGGAGCAGGACCTCGGTATCCGAGGCCGTCTCGAAGCGGTGTCCGCGCCGGCCCAGGGCTTCGCGAAGCTCCACGTAGTTGTAGATCTCGCCGTTGAACACCACCGTGACGCCCGCGAAGGACATCGGTTGCCGGCCGGTGTGCAGGTCGATGATGGCGAGCCGCTTGTGGTGAAGGCCGACCCCGCCCTCGAGATGCTGGCCCTCGCCGTCGGGCCCGCGGTGCGCGAGGCGATCCGCCATCCGGCGCAGTACGCCGGCGTCGACGGCGCTGCCGTCGCGGTGGATGATGCCGACGAGGCCGCACACGGCGCGGGTCGCTCAGGCCGCCACGGCGGCCGGCAGCGGACGGACGGGCAGGGCCTCGCGCAACGCGATCCGGCGCGCATGCTCGCCCATCGGAACCAGCTCGAAGTCCGCGGCCATTGCGCGCAGCACGCGCTGGAAGAATCGTGTCTTGCGCTCGCTGGGCACGTCCATGCCCGGGAAGAACCTCAGCTGCGGGGCGATGTCGCCACCGATAAGGTCCAGCGGGTGAAGCAGGAAGCTCGGCTCCGTTCCCGTGGCGCGGCACAGTCCCAGCGCCGTGCGCAGGTACGCCATCGCGAGGTGATCCGAGATCCGCGACAGGTACACGAGGTAGCTCAGGTGGAACGGCACCCGTGCCACGGGCATGGTGGTCACGGGAATCTCGAGCAGCGAACTGCCCTCGCCCAGCGACCAACGGTAGGGATCCAGCGGCCGCAGCCCCTCGGCGAGGCCGCCGAACAGCGCCTTGCGCTGCTCGCGCTCCTCCGGCGTCAGTTTCGCGGTGGCGAAGTAGTACGCCCGCGCCAGCGGACCGAGGAACGTCGGGAAGGTCGATGCGTCGAAGGCATAGTCCAGGTCGGCCACGGCGCGCAGCACATCCGGGCTCCAGCTGAAGCCGGGGCCGCGGAACCCGACCGGGCGCAGGCCCGTCGCGGCGCGGATCGCCGCGTCGGCGTCCTGCAGTTCACGCCGGACCTGGTCGGGCGAATACGTGTGGAGCCAGGGCTCGTGCTCGAAGGAGTGGTTACCGACTTCGTGCCCCGCCGTGGCGATCGCGCGGAGCGCCGCGCCGTTGGAGTCTTCCGCTGCATCGCGTCCGACGATGAAGAAGGTGATGCGCAGCCCGAGGTCCCCGAGCGCGCCCAGCACGTGCGGGATGAACCGGTCGAGGTAGGAGGGCCTCGAGGACCACGACGGATCCCCGTGGATCTTGAGATAGGACCAGAGGTTGTCGACGTCCAGCGAGAGGCTGGCCACCGGGCGCCGGGTCTGTGACATCGTTGGGTCTGCCGTCATGGCCGCGGTGCCCCTAGCGGGACTCGATCCTCTGCAGGAGCGCCCCGAGGCCGGACTCCGCGACGGCCAGGGTTTCGTTGACGTTCAACGTACCATTGATGATCTGCGCCGAATTGAGAACCGACACGCGTTTCAGCGAGGTGGCTACCGGAGGCGCGTGGCGGGCCGAGTAGTCGAGCGTCGGGACCGCCAGCACGTTGCGGGCACGGGACACGACGAAGGCCCGGACCTCGCTCCGGTTGAAGCCCGGATACATCCGTTCCAGCGCGCCGACGAAGGCCTCGCGGACCTGGGCATCGTCCTGCGCCCAGAACGGGTCGTCCTGGGGCAGGTAGCACGGCAGGTAGACCAGCGCGTGGCCACCGAACCGCTCGCGATCGACCAGCGCCGTCATCTCGATCACCCCGGTGAACGGCACCCATCGGTCCGTGACGTTCGTCACGTAGTACGGCCCCAGGGGCCGGTCGAGCAGCAGCGAGGCGCAGACGATTCCCTGGTAGGTCACGCCCTCGAGCCGCACGCGCTCCGCACCGGTGAGCTGCGGCACGGTGGCGGCAATCGCAGGCGTCGGCAGAGTCGTGACCACGTGGTCGAAATCCATCGCCGCGCCGTCGGCGAGGCGCAGGCGTGCGACCGGGCCTTCGTCACGCACCTCGGCAACCCGCGCGCCGGTACGCAGCGCGACGCCTGAGCCCACGACCGATTCGCGCAGGCGGTCGAGCACGAGCTGGTAGCCCCCGTCGACGTAGCCGAACATCTCGCGCTTCAGGCCGGCGCGACGCGCCGCGTACATGCGCGCGATGATGGCCCAGATGAACGAAGCACTGGCGAGCCGCCAGTTCTCGCCCAGCTTGCTCTTCAGCAGGGGCAACCAGATCCTCTCGAAGACCCGCTCCCCCGACCACCGCCGCAGCCAGTCGCCGACCGGGACCTGCTCGAGCGGCCGCCCGTCGCGGATCGACGCGGCACGCAGGATCGTCGCGGCGAGTCGCGCCTTGTCGAGCAGGTTCAGCGGGGGAAAGGCCAGGAATTCGAGGTTCGTGGACAGCGAGTAGAGGCGCCCGTCGGTATAGAAGCCCGTGCGTGTGATGCCCCAGCGCAGCCGGTCGGCGAGCCCGAGTTCCTCGAGCAGTCGCCGCGTATGCAGGTCCGAGAGCAGGATGACGTGGTAGTAGCGGTCCCAGCGATACGGCCCCACGTCGGCCGGCGCCGCGAGGCCCCCGGCCTCCGGCGCGGCCTCGAGCACGGTGACCGCCTTGCCGCGGGCCGCCAGCCGTCGCGCGAGCTGCAGCCCGAGCACACCGCCGCCCACGACCGCGACGCGCTCAGCGTTCGCGTGCCGCATCCGACCCGAGCGCCTGCAGCGCGGTCTTGAGCTCCATCTGCAGGAACACGGATTCCTCGAAGTACTTCTTGGCCTGCAGCGCCAGGACGCCGAGCCCGACCAGCAGCACCGCGAGCACCAGCGACAGGAACCCGACGATGAAGGTGTGGGGAAAGCGCGCGAAGGCGACCGCGAATGCCGCGGTCCAGCGCCCGCCAGGCTCGTCAGGCGGCATCTCCGCGAGCGCACCGAACAGGTGGACGACCATCCAGAAGTTCACATAGGCCGAGAACGCGAGCGCGACCAACCCCGGCAGGACGAGGAACATGAACGGCCGGAACACGAAGCCCGACAGCACGGTGGAGACCACGTGCCGGAGGATCCGCATGCTCGAGCTTCGCCGCGGCGGCCCGGAGGCCACCTGCCGCGTCCAGTCGAGGTGCGCGGGGACCTGCTCGATCCTTCCACGCAGGACCATGGTCTTGTAGATCACCTCGGGCATCACGTCCATGTCGGTCGAGCGCAGCGCGAGCGCGCGCACGAAGGGCCCGTCGTAGGCGCGCACCATGCAGGTCAGCGTGGAGAGACCGCCGCGGGCGAAGTGCTTCAGGAACCGGTTTCCCCAGACGCTCAGCGTGCGCCTCAACCAGGGTACGTTGGTCAGGCGGCCACCCGGCATGTAGGGCGAAGCGAGCACCAGCTGCGCGTGGGTGCGCTCGATGCACTCGAGCAACCGGTCGACGTGATCGGGCGAGTAGCTGAGGTCGACGTCCAGCGTCACGACATAGTCGCCGCGCGAATGCTCGAAGCCCGTCTGCAGTGCCTTGCCCAGCCCGCGATTGACCGGATGGTGAAGCGCACGCACCGTGGGATGGGCCGCCGCGAGCGCGTCCGCGAGCGCTCCCGTCTGGTCGCGGCTGCCGTCGTTGACGATCAGGACCTCGAACCGGTACCGATGCGCGAGATTCTCGAGATGATCAAGGATCAGACCGAGGTGTTCCTCGAGCACGCCCGCCTCGTTGAAGGCGGGCAGCACGAGCGTGACCAGCGGGCGGGGCGCGTCAGGGGCCAAGGCGGACGTCCGAAATGTGACCGAGGTCGCGCCATTCTGCGGTGCCGCGGCGCGACGCGCCGTTAAGGGCTTGGCATTTCCGCGACGCGCTCCGTGAGCGCGTCGACGATCCGGTTGGCCGCGGTGCCGCCGCCGTACGCCCCTGCCGCGGCGCGGCGCAACTGCTCCCGGAGTCCGGCGGGCGCGACGGAAAATGCCTCCACCGCGCCGAGCACCGCGTGCAGGTCGAGCCCGGTGATCACGTTCGCACCGGCCTCGACCGTCTCGGTCCACTCGGTCTCGCCCCGCAGGGTCAGGCAGGGGGTGCCCAGCATGAAGGCTTCCTTCTGCAGGCCCCCGGAATCCGTCAGCACCAGCGCGGCGTCCTCCACGAGGCGGAGCATGTCGTGATAAGGCAGGGGATCGATGAACCTCACGGAGGGACCTGCGATCTCGGCAAGGCCGGCGGAGGCGATCGCGCTGCGGGTGCGCGGATGCAACGGCAGCACGAGCGGACGCGCGCGGGTACCCACTGCCGCCAGCACACCGAGCAGGCGGCGCAGCGGCTCGGGCTCGGTGTTCTCGGCACGATGGACGGTAGCCACCAGGTAATGCCCGGGCTCGACGCCGAGGGCGGCAGGCATCGCGGATTCGCGGCGCGCCCGCGCGAGACTGAACTGCAGCGCGTCCTGCATCACGTCACCCACCCGGCGGCTGCGGGCCGCCAGGCCCTCGGCAGCGAGGTGCGTCATCGCGACGGCCGTGGGTGCGAGCAGCAGGTCGGCCAGGTGGTCAGTGGCCACCCGGTTGAGCTCCTCGGGCATGCGCCGGTTGAAGCTGCGCAAGCCCGCCTCGACGTGGGCGACCCGGATGCCGAGCTTGGTCGCAGCCAGCGCGCCCGCCAGGGTGGAATTGGTGTCCCCGTAGACCACGACGACGTCGGGGTGCCAGTCGATCATCACGCGCTCGAGACCTTCGAGCATGCGCGCCGTCTGCGCTCCGTGCAGGCCGGAGCCGGCACCGAGGTTGACGGCCGGGGGCGGGATGCCAAGCTCAGAGAAGAACACGTCCGACATGCCCGCGTCGTAGTGCTGGCCGGTATGGACGATGATCTCCTCGAGACGCCCCCCCGCGGCGCGGCGGCGTGCGAGTTCCCGCGAGACGGGCGCCAGCTTGACGAACTGGGGTCGCGCGCCAACGACCTGGAGCAACTTCATGGGTGGCGTTTCCTGTCGCCGCTACCGCGTGCGCACGTTGGTCGGCGGCCCTGGCACCCGGGCCGGTCGCCACTCGTCCGCGCCGATGTCGACGCCCGGGCCGATCGGACGCGCGTCTCCATCATAGTCCTCGGCGATCCCGTCCACCGCGTTGCCGGCGTCGACGACGCCGGGCACGGCCCGCGCGAGATGCAGGTCGCCGCGGTCCGGGTCGCGAAACCACCCGGGTTCGGCTGAACGCAGGTTGGCGGCCAGAACGGCCGCCGCTGCGCCGTCCCGCGCCTGGACCGCCCGGTTCGCCAGGTTGTTCGCAATGCGCACGTCGCGCGTCGCCGTGAAGCGGTACTCGATCGCTGCCGGATAGGCGTGGCGCAGGAAGATCGTGTTGTGGTGGACGGCGCTGCCAGGGCTGTCGATCAGCGCGATGCCGACGTCGGCGAAGGGCCCCGGTCCCGAGTGGTAGATCATGTTGTTGCGGATCACACCGCCGGTGTTGCCACGCCCGTCGAGGCCGAACCCGACTCCACGGTCGCAATCGAGGATCAGGTTGCGCTCCACCAGCGCGTTCGCGGAACCGGCCCAGAAATGCACCGCGAACTGCGAGATCCGCTCGCCGGGACTGGCGATCCCGCGGAAGGTGTTGGCGCGCACCACCCAATCCCGCGCCCCGAGCGCGTCGATCCCGGCCGTGTACCAGTTCGGCGCGACGCCGGCGGTGTACTCGAAGCGGCAGCGCTCGACCCGGCCGCCGTCGGCGGTGACGGCCGGGCGCGCGGCATCCATCGACACCTTCAGCATCTGCTCGTAGGAGTCGCGCATCACGCAATCGAGCAGGCTGAAACCGTCCGCATCGGACTCGCCAGCGACCTGGACCAGGTGCCAGCGGCTGCGCTGCAGGGTCAGGTGGCGCACGGTGACGTCGCGCGCGGCCACGCGGATCAGGTTGCCCACGCGGGCGTCGGGCCGCATCGCGTCGCCCTGGATGACGACACGCGACGCATCGCCGGACCTGCCGACGAGCGTGATGCCGGGCGACGTCACCTGCAGCGTGTCGGACAACGCATAGACGCCGTCGGCGAGGCGGATGGTGCGCCGCCCGCCGGCGGCGTTGGCGGCGGCAAGCGCGGCGCGCAACTCGTCGACCGTCCCCACGTCGACGACCGGGACCGCAGCCTGGGCGACAGCATCACTGGCGCCCGCAGCGAGCCCGAGCGCGACGATCCCGACCAGCAGGCCGGAGACACCGCGCTCAGCGCGCACCGCGCCCCCAGAGCACGATCTCCGCCGTCTCGAGCAGGATGGCGAGGTCGAAGAACAGGTTCCGGTGCTTCACGTAGTAGAGATCGTACTGGAGCTTTTCCTTGGCATCGCGTTCCGATGCCCCATAGGGATAGCACAGCTGCGCCCAGCCGGTGATCCCGGGCTTTACCCAGTGCCGTTCGTGGTAGTACGGAATGCGCTCGCCGAGCTGCTCGACGAACTGCGGCCGCTCGGGTCGCGGGCCGACGAACCCCATGTCACCGGACAACACGTTGAACAGCTGGGGCAGCTCGTCGATGCGCAGCTTGCGGATCGCCGCGCCGACGCGCGTCACGCGCGGGTCGTTCTCGCTGGCCCACGCCGGCTTGCCGTCCTGCTCGGCGTCGACGCGCATGCTGCGGAACTTGCGGATCAGGAACAACCGGCCCTCGAGACCCACTCGCTCCTGGACATAGAACACGGGCGCCCCCCAGCCGTCCTCGAGCTTGATGGCGATCGCGGTGAGCAGCATCAGCGGCCAGGCCAGCGCCAGCAGCGCGAGCGAAGCGACGATGTCGAAAACGCGCTCGACCCATTCGCGGAACAGGTCGCGGCGGAATCCGCCCGAGAAGATGATCCAGCTGGGGTTGAGCAGGTCGACGCGGACCTTGCCGGTTTCGCGCTCGATGAAGGACACGACGTCGATGACGTTGATCCCGCGCACGCGGCACTTCAGGAGCTCGTCCATGGGGAAGGCCTTGCGCTGGTCGTCCAGCGCCACGACGACCTCCGAGGCACCCAGCTCGCGGACCAGCTCGAACAGCGACCCGCGGGGCGTAATCACCCTCTCGGCGGGGACCTGCAACGCGCACTCGGTGCCGCGCACGAACCCGACCACCGAGAAGCCGCGCCGGTCGGTGCTGCGACGCAGCAGGATGATCGAGCGGGCCTTCGCGCCCGCTCCGTAGATGAGCACGCGGCGCTTGAGCACTTCCTCGCCGATCACGTGCTTGAAGACCAGCCGTGCCATGAAGCAGAAGGCCACGGACATCGCGAGCGTCAGCGCCAGGATGCCGCGACCGAACTGCAGCGTCGGCACCGCGTAGACGACCACGGCGACGATCAGTCCCGCGAACAGCGCCGCGGCCAGCAGCCGCATGGCCACCCCCCCGACACCGACCCTTTGCTGGAACCCGTACAGGCCTACGGCGACCATGCACGCGCTCATTGCGGCGGCGCAGACCAACGCCGGCGCGACGAGCTGGTCCAGCACCAGCGGGACCTCCTCGACGCCAAAGCGTACATGCGCGGCCAGATATGCCGCGAGCAGGCACGCCGCGAACTCGACCACCGCGAGCACGACGATCGACAGGTGCACGTATTGACCAAAGAGCCGGATCCGCACGGTGGCCCGCAAGTCCCCTTATTGTTGGGGCGCAGGCTAGCGGCTGGGGCGCGGCACGCCGAGAGACGCAGTTCACGCTTCGGGGCGCAACGCCCCAATGGGCGCCGTTAAGTCAAGCGGGGGACTCCCGGGCCCTCAGTTCCCGAGCGCCGCGACGATCTCCGGCGGCGCCTGCACGAGCTCGATCAGCACACCCTCGCCGGCGACCGGGAATTCCTCGTTCGCCTTGGGGTGCAGGAAAGTGATGTCGTAGCCGGCGGCACCCTTGCGGATGCCGCCCGGCGCGAAGCGCACGCCGCGGGCCGTGAGCCATTCGACGGCCGCCGGCAGGTCGTCGATCCAGAGTCCTATGTGGTTGAGGGGCGTGGCGTGGACCGCGGGCTTGCCGTTGGGATCCAGCGGCTGCATGAGGTCGACCTCGACGCGATTCGCGCCGCGGCCCATCGCGCAGATGTCCTCGTCGACATTCTCGCGCTCGCTGCGGAAGTTGCCGGTGACCTCGAGGCCGAGCATGTCGACCCACAGCGTGCGCAGGCGATCCTTGCTCGGGCCGCCAATGGCGACCTGCTGGATGCCGAGGACGCGGAACGGACGGGCGCTGCTCATCACTGGAACCTCATGATCACCTGGTCGACCGCCAGGCTGTCGCCCTTCTTCGCCGCCACCTCGGAGACCACGCAGTCCTGGGTCGCGAACAGGATGTTCTCCATCTTCATCGCCTCGATGGCCGCCAGCTTCTCGCCGGCGCGCACCTGCTGGCCGGGCTGCACGGCGACGTCGACCAGCAGGCCCGGCATCGGCGACAGCAGCACCTTGGACAGGTCGGGCGGCGCCTTGAAGGGCATCAGCGCGTCGAGTTCCGCGGCGCGCGGCGACAGCACGCGGGCCACCACGGCCGCGCCGTCGTGGCTGATCCGGTAGTCGAGGCCGACCCGCTCGATCTGCGCGCAGAAGGCCTTGCCGTTGAACGTGCCGTTGACCGCGATGACGCGCAGCGCGCTGGTGAGGATGACCTCGTGCGTGGCGTCACCCACCGTCACGCGCAGCGCGTCGCCTTCGGAGCCCACCGAAACCGGCGTCCGGGCCTTGCGGCCCTCGGTGTCGGTGAGCACCACCACGAAATCCCCGCCCACGCTGGCCTCGTAGCCGGGGCGCTGGCCGCCCACGGTAACCGCACGCTCGCGCAGCTTGTGGTGTGCCGCGGCGGCAAGGGCCAGCAGGAAGCCTGGCTGCTCGTGCGGGACCGAATCGGCCGAGAAGCCCTTCGGGTACTGCTCGGCGATGAAGCCCGTGCTGAACTGGCCGGACACGAAACGCGGATGGGCGAGCAGCGCCGCCTGGAACGGGATGTTGCTCGAGATCCCGCGGATCACGAACGCGTTGAGCGCCTCGCGCATCCGCGCGATCGCCTCGTGCCGGTCGCGCCCGTGCACGATCAGCTTGGCGATCATCGAGTCGTAGTACATCGGGATCTCGCCGCCCTCGTACACGCCCGTGTCGACCCGCACGCCGCCGCCGGCGGGCACGGGCAGCGAGGCCTCCATGGTCTGCACCGGGGGCCTGTACTTCACGAGTCGGCCGGTGGAGGGCAGGAAGTTGCGGAACGGATCCTCGGCGTTGATCCGGCACTCGATCGCCCAGCCGTTGCGGGCGATCTCGCCCTGCGTGAACCCGAGCTTCTCGCCCGCGGCCACGCGGATCATCTGCTCCACCAGGTCGAGGCCGGTGATGCACTCGGTGACCGGGTGCTCCACCTGCAGCCGCGTGTTCATCTCGAGGAAGTAGAAGCTGCGGTCCTTGCCCACCACGAACTCGACCGTGCCGGCGCTCTGGTAGTCGACCGCCTTCGCCAGCGCGACGGCCTGCTCGCCCATGGCCCGGCGGGTCGCGTCGTCGAGGAACGGGCTCGGCGCCTCCTCGATGACCTTCTGGTGCCGGCGCTGGATCGAGCACTCGCGCTCCCACAGGTACACCGTGTTGCCGTGGGCGTCGCCGAGCACCTGGATCTCGATGTGCCGGGGCTCCTCGACGAACTTCTCGATGAAGACCCGGTCGTCGCCGAAGCTGTTGCGCGCCTCGTTGCGGCAGGAGCTGAAGCCGTCGAAGGCTTCCTTGTCGTTCCAGGCGACGCGCAGGCCCTTGCCGCCGCCTCCGGCGCTCGCCTTGATCATCACCGGGTAGCCGATGTCGCGGGCGATCTCGACGGCGCGCTCCGGCGACTCGATCGGGGCGTTCCAGCCCGGGATCGTGTTGACCTTCGCCTTCGCCGCCAGCTCTTTCGAGGCGATCTTGTCGCCCATCGCCGCGATCGACTGGTGCTTCGGGCCGATGAAGACGACGCCCGCTTCCTCGACGCGCCGCGAGAACTCGGCGTTCTCCGACAGGAACCCGTAGCCCGGATGCACGGCCTCGGCGCCGGTTGCCTTGCAGGCGGCGATGATCTTGTCGGCGACCAGGTAGGACTCGCGAGAGGGCGCGGGCCCGAGCAGCACGGCCTCGTCGGCGAGCTCGACGTGGCGTGCGTCGCGGTCGGCCTCGGAGTAGACGGCGACCGTCGCGATGCCCATCCGGCGGGCGGTCTTGATGACGCGGCAGGCGATCTCGCCGCGGTTGGCAATCAGGATCTTCTTGAACATGGTCTCAGCGCTCCGTGGCACGGCTCACAGCGGGATGTTGCCGTGCTTGCGCCACGGTTCCTCGATCTTCTTGTCGCGCAGCAGCGTCAGCGCGCGGCAGATCCGCCGCCGCGTGCCGTGCGGCATGATCACGTCGTCGACGTAGCCCCGGGCCCCCGCGATGAACGGGTTGGCGAACTTCGCCTTGTACTCCGCCTCGCGCGCCGCGAGCTTGGCCGGATCGTTCTTTTCCTCGCGGAAGATGATCTCGACCGCGCCCTTGGCGCCCATCACGGCGATCTCCGCGTTAGGCCATGCGAAGTTCACGTCGCCGCGCAGGTGCTTGGAGGCCATGACGTCGTAGGCGCCGCCGTAGGCCTTGCGGGTGATGACGGTGATCTTCGGCACCGTGCACTCCGCGTAGGCGTAGAGCAGCTTGGCACCGTGCTTGATGATGCCGCCGTATTCCTGGGCGGTGCCCGGCATGAAGCCCGGCACGTCGACGAAGGTGACGACCGGGATCGAGAAGGCGTCGCAGAAGCGGACGAAGCGCGCCGCCTTGATACTGCTCTTGATGTCGAGGCAGCCCGCGAGCACCAGCGGCTGGTTCGCCACGATGCCCACGACCTCGCCGCTCATGCGGCCGAAGCCGATAAGGATGTTCTTCGCGTAGTCGGGCTGAAGCTCGAAGAAATCGCCATCGTCGACGACCTTCGTGATCAGCTCCTTCATGTCATAGGGCTTGTTCGGGTTGTCCGGCACCAGGGTGTCGAGCGAATAGTCCTCGCGGTCGGCCGGATCGCCAGCCTGGCGCGTCGGGGCCTTCTCGCGGTTGTTGAGCGGCAGGTAGTTGAAGAACCGCCGCAGCATGAGGATGGCCTCGACGTCGTTCTCGAA
>CAZPAJ010000003.1:0-220215 GCA_964584625.1 uncultured Acidibacter sp. | reverse complement strand
CGCCAAGCCGGTGCTGCAGCGCCTCCACCAGCAGGTGGCGCCGGCGTGGCGTGTCCAGCAGATCGTCCTGCAAATAGGGATTGCGCTGCACCACCCAGATGTCACCCAGGACCTCATACAGCATCCGGGCAGAACGTCCCGTGCGCCGCTCCCCGCGCAGGCCGTCCAGCAGGGTCCATGCGCGCTCCCCGAGCAGGCGGATCACGATCTCCCGGTCGGAGAACGAGGTGTAGTTGTAGGGGATCTCGCGGATGCGCGGCGCGCCGCCATCGGGGTGGGCAGGCGGCGGCGCGTCGGCGAGCACTTCTGCGGCAATGGCGTTCATGCGGGGGGGGCATCCGTAGCGGGGCCGAATCTCCGACCCATCAAGCGGGTATTGTCCCACCCTTGCACTATCATGCGCGACCATGACAGCGCAGGACCCCAATCCGCAGGCACCGATGATGGCCGACGAGTCCATGGTTCGGACGCTGCGGCATCAGATCGAGGCCATCTGGCCGCAGGAATCTCTGCTATTCGGCCGCTACGGCCTTGGCCCTGGCGCGAGGATCCTCGACCTCGGCTGCGGGACTGGCGAGGCCACCTTCCGGCTGGCAGGCCTGTACCCTGGGGCGGCCGAGGTCGTTGGGGTCGACGTGGGCCCGGAAATCCTCGAGGTGGCCCGCCGCCGGCAGGGGGGCGGGGACCCACAGGTCCGGTTCGAGGCCGGCGACGGGTTCGCGCTGCACTACGAGGACGGGCACTTCGACCTGGTGGTCTGCCGGCACGTGACCCAGCTGCTGCCGGGGCCGGAGCGGCTGCTGGCGGAGCTCGTGCGCGTGCTGCGTCCTGGCGGCTGGCTGCACGTGCTGTCGGAGGATTACGGGATGCTGCACTTCCCGAGGCGCGGTGGGCTGGACCCCGACCGGCTGTGGCATGACGCGGTGGTGCCGTACACGGATGCCACGGGCACGGACGCACGGGTAGGCCGACGGACCTTGCCGATGTTGCGGCGCCTGGGCCTGCAGGATGCGCGCGTCGACTACCTCACGATCGACACCGAGCGCGCGCCGCGCGAGGCGCTCGCCGGCATCTTCGTGGCCTGGCGTGACGGCTACGCGGCCGCACTGGCCGAAGCCTCCGGCAAGCCCGTCGCTGAGGTGCGTGCACTGTTCCAGGGGCTGGTCGACGAGGTCCAGGACCCGGAGGGCTACGCGGTGTGGATGGTGCCGGTGGTCGCAGGACGCAAGGGCTGATGCCCGCGCTGCAGCCGCACCCGGCATCGGCGCCCCACGCGGCCGGCCTGCGGGTCGACGTGGGCTGGCGCTGGGACGGCCAGCTCGTCCTCGAGTACCGCATCGTGGGTGACACGGCGCCGCTCCGCATGCCGCTGGCCGCCGCGAGCCCCGGGCGCCACGACGGCCTGTGGCGCCACAGCTGCGGGGAACTGTTCGTCGCCGAGCCGGGCCAGCCGGGGTATCGCGAGTTCAACTTCTCGCCGTCGGGCCACTGGGCCGCCTACGACTTCGATGCCTATCGCAGCGGCATGCGCGCCCACGAATGGGCCGGTCACCCGCCACGCTGCGCGCTCGTCCATGCCGCCGACGGGGCGGTCGTGCTCGCCGTCGCCCTGTGCCGCGCGGCGCTGCCCCCGATCGCGCGCCTGTTGCTCGGCCCGACCCTCGTGCTCGAGTCGCTCGACGGCGGCTTCAGCTTCTGGGCGCTGCACCACTCTGCGGAGCGCCCGGATTTCCACGACCCCGCCGTTCGTTGCGCCGACCTGGAGATTCCCGCATGAATTTCGGCATCGACCGGTTGGTCCAGGATCCTGCGCAGCGCGCCGGGCTGGCTGGCCGCCGCGTGGCGCTGCTCGCGCACCCGGCATCGGTGACGGCGACGCTGCAGCACTCGCTGGATGCGCTCGCGGCGCTGCCCGACCTGCGCCTGACGGCGGCCTTCGGGCCGCAGCATGGCCTGCGCGGCGACAAGCAGGACAACATGGTCGAGTCCCCTGACTTCGTCGATCCGCGGCTGGGGATCCCCGTCTTCAGTCTCTATGGCGAGGTGCGTCGCCCGACGGAAGCGATGCTCGATGCCTTCGACGTGCTGATCGTGGACCTGCAGGACCTGGGCTGCCGCATCTACACCTTCATCACGACGCTGCGCTACGTGCTCGAGGCGGCGGCCCGTCGTGGGCAATCGGTATGGGTCGTCGACCGGCCCAATCCGGCCGGTCGACCGGTCGAGGGTCTGGCCTTGCGAGCGGGCTGGGAGAGTTTCGTCGGCGCTGGCCCCATGCCGATGCGCCACGGCCTGACGATGGGCGAGATGGGCCGCTGGTTCATCCGCGAGCTCGGGCTCGACGTCGACTACCGCGTGGTGCCGATGCAGGGCTGGGAGCCTGGCACCGGCCCGGGTTACGGCTGGCCGCTGGGCGAGCGCAGCTGGGTCAACCCGAGCCCGAACGCGGCGAACCTGTCGATGGCGCGGGCCTACGCGGGCACCGTCATGCTCGAGGGCACCACGCTGTCCGAAGGCCGCGGCACCACGCGTCCGCTGGAGGTCCTTGGTGCACCGGATCTCGACGCCGCTGCGGTGATCCGCGGCATGCACGCGCTCGCGCCGCAGTGGCTCGAGGGTTGCCGGTTGCGCGAGTGCTGGTTCGAGCCGACGTTCCACAAGCACGTCGGCCAGCTCTGCGCCGGCGTGCAGATCCACGTCGACGATCCCGGTTACGACCACGCCCGATTCCGCCCGTGGCGGCTGCTGGCCGCGGCCTTCAAGGCGATCCGCCGGTTGCGGCCCGACTACCCGCTGTGGCGCGACTTCCCCTACGAGTACGAGCGCGACCGGCTGGCGATCGACCTGATCAACGGCGGCCCGCTGCTGCGGGAGTGGGTCGACGACCCAGCTGCCCTGCCGGGCGATCTCGACGCGCTGGCGCAGGCCGATGAGCTCGCGTGGAGCGAGTCGACCGCGGGGCTGCGGATCTACTGAGGCTTTGCGCCGCCGCCCGGCGGCCCCGGTTCCGCCGTGGCCTCGAAGCGCGCGACGCGCGTGCCGGCGGCATCGAAGAGCTCGAGCACGGGGCCCGCCACCAGCCAGCGCCGCGCGGCCTCGAGGGCACTGGCGAGGCGGCGGTCGCCCTCCATGCCTCCGTCGGGGCAGGCCATCATCGTCGAGGCCATCCGGGTGAACTCGATCGAGTCGCCCTCGGTCTTGTAGCCGCCGATCATGCGGTTGCATCCGCCGGTTCCGCCGACGCGGCCCTCCGCCGCGTCGAAGCGGAGGTGTGCCTGCTGTCGCGGCGCGCCTTCGGACCCGGGCGCCGCCACCGCGTCGCCCAGCAGCTGCGTGGCCTTCCAGTAGGTGCCCGCCAGCGGAGCGTTGTCGAAGCGGGCCGGGCATGTCTCGCCGGGGCTCAGCCGAACGAAACGCTCGACGATCACCGTCGGTTCGAGTCCGTCGCCCTCCATCGGCGGACGCTGGTCGATGCGGCCCTCGAGGGTGGCGAGCATCGAACCCTTCTGTGATCCGCCGGCTGCGCTGTAGGCGCGTTCGAGCGCGATCGATTCCCCCTCCATCGCGACGGGCATGCGCCGGCCCGTCAGGCACTCGGTGAACGTCGCGGCGTCGGCCATGTAGAAGTACGCGCCGCGCAGCAGCAGCCGGGGCTGCAGCGGTCCGAACGGCGGGGCGCGGCGGCGCAGGTTGTAGTTCAGGGGCGATTCGATCGGCTGGCCCTCGAGGTCGAGCTGGCGCAGGGTGCCGCCGTCGACGATGGCCCAGCGCTGCACGGCTTCGCGCCCACCGGCCAGCAGCAGCGTGCGGCCGTCGCTGGCGAGACGCCAGGTCCCGATATCGTCCTGCCCGCGTTCCGGCGACTTTCCGAGCCACGTCTGGCGCAGGAAGAACACGCCGTCCGGGTAGAGGTCGAGGTGGTGCCGGATGCCCTCGCAGTCGGCGCAGGGCAGTACGCCCTCGAACGCCGCGGGCAGCGCACCGAGCGGCGCGTCCACAGGCTCCGCGGAACCCACGGCGCGCAGGATCAGTGTGTCGCCCTGCGGCTTGCCGTCCACGAATGCCGGGTAGTGGCGGTCGGTGATCCAGCGCAGCTTGCCATCGACGGTGATCCGGGCGCTCAGCGAATAGCGCGCGCGCGGATCGAGCTTCCCTGGGTCGTACTCGATGCGGAACCGGATCGGCACCTGCCCCTGCGGCTCGAAAGTGGTCCGGGCGAGCAGGGTGGCCGGCGCATCCGCGATGGCCACGTCCTGAATGCTGGCTTCGAAGACCGCCCCAGGGGGCAGCGCGATGCGCTCGCGATAGGTCGCCGTGCCTTCGAGCACGGCGACCTGCGCCGCGGCTGTGACGGTGGCGGGGCCGGTGGTCTGCCGGGGCTGGTGGGCCATGCTGCAGCCTCCTGCCAGCAGCGCGAACGCTGCCAGCCATGCGATCGGGTGTGCCTTCGGGTTCATGTGCTCGCCCCCACGGCTGGGTAGATCTGCGGATGCGGTGACGCAGGAACCCGCACAAGCTAGCATGGTCAAACGTGCCACCAAGAGTCCCCAATGCACGGAGGTGCCCATGTCCGCAACCGGAAACACTGATCGCATCCTCGACGATCTTCGCCGCGTGGTCGACGACGCCGAGGCCCTGATGCAGGAGACGTCCGGTGCGGTGGGCGAGCGCGCCCAGCAGGCCCGTGCCCGCGCCGCCGACTCCTTGCGCGAGGCGCGCGAGCGCCTGGCCCTGATGGAGCAGGAACTCGTCACCAAGGCCCGCGATGCGGCCCGCGAAACCGACCGCTACGTGCACGACAACCCCTGGCAGTCGATCGGCATCGCCGCGGGCGTCGGTCTGCTGCTCGGCCTGCTGATCGGCCGACGCTGAACCCTCGGGCGGGCTTTGTCGCCCGCCCGTCCGGAACAGGCGGGAAACCTTGGACCAGCGCGATCCTTTCGAACCCCTTCGCGGCGGCCCTTCCTCGCAGGGGCTGTTCGCGTCGCTGCGGCAGATGCTCGCCAACCTGCTGGCGCTGGCCCAGGTTCGCGTCGAGCTGCTCACCACCGAGCTCTCGGCGGAGGTGCAGCGTGCCGTGGGCGTGGTGGTGTGGGCCTTCGTCGCACTGTTCTTCGGCGGGCTGACGGTCCTCATGCTGGCGCTCACCGTGATCATCGCCGTGTGGGACGAGCACCGTCTGCTGGCTGCAGGGCTGTTCTGCGCGCTTTTCCTCGCCGTCACCGTCGTGGCCGGCTACGTGGTGCGCGGTCGCCTGAGGTCGCGGTCGCGGCTGCTCGGAGCCACGCTGGACGAGCTGCGGCGAGATCGCGAGGCGTTGGGCGCGGAGCGGCGGCCTTGACGGACCGTCTCCAGGAACTCGAGCTGCGCCAGCGTGCGCTGCAACTGCGCAGCGAGCTGCTTCGGCGGCGCCTGGCCCGTGAGGGCGTGGCGTTGGGCGGCACAGTGGCGCAGGTCGAGCAGGGCATCGCCGTCGGCCGCCAGCTGACGCGCTGGCCGGTGTTGGCCGGCGCAGGCGTGCTGCTGCTCGCTGCGGCAGGTCCCCGCCGACTTCTGCGGCTCGCGAGCCGCGGGCTCGTCGTGGCCGGGCTCGTGCGCCGGCTCGGCGCGGTAGCGCGGCGCTATGGGGCTGCGCGACAGGGGCGCGACAGGTGAGTGAGGGATCGCGCGCCCGCGCCGTGCTCAGGCGGGTGCGAGGCGAGGCCACCCGCGACGGTGCCGGCGTGCGCCTCACGCGGGTCATCGGTGGGCAGTCCCTGCCGGATCTCGATCCCTTCCTGCTGTTCGACGAGTTCCGTTCGGACGATGCCGGCGACTACATCGCGGGGTTTCCCGATCACCCTCACCGCGGCTTCGAGACGGTCACCTACATGCTGGCGGGTCGCATGCGTCACCGCGACAACCAGGGCAATTCCGGGCTGCTTTCGCCGGGCAGCGTGCAGTGGATGACGGCCGGCAGCGGGCTCGTGCACTCCGAGATGCCCGAGCAGCAGGAGGGCCGACTCTGGGGCTTCCAGCTCTGGGTCAACCTGCCGGCGCGCGACAAGATGGTGCCGCCGCGCTATCAGGACATCCCGGCAGAGGCGGTCCCGTTGCTCGAGGTGCAGGGAGGCACGGCGCGTGTGCTGGCCGGCTCGCAGGGTGGGCTGGCAGGTCCCGTGCAGGGTGTCGCCACCGCGCCGGTCTACCTCGATATCCGCCTCGCGCCGGGCGCGAGTTACGAGGCGGTCGTCCCCATGGGTCACGCTGCCTTTGCGTTCTGCTACGAGGGCGAGGCGGGCGTGGGTACGCCATCGGAGCCTTTGCAGCGCGGCGAGTTGGCCACGCTGGGTGACGGCGACCGTGTCGTGGTGGCGGCTGCTGCCGGCGCTGCGGCGGCGGGGGTGCTGATCGTGGCGGGGAGGCCCCTGCGGGAGCCGGTCGCGCGCTACGGACCCTTCGTGATGAACACCCGCGAGGAGATCATGCAGGCGTTCGAAGACTATCGCGCTGGCAGGTTCTGAAACGACCCGGGGGCAAGGCAGGCGTGGGCAACGGCGAGGGGGCAGGCGGCGGCATCGACCGTCGAAGGTTCGTGTCGGCGATCGCGGCCGGCGGCGCGGCCGCGCTGGCGACGACCCCGGGGGTGGCGGCGGGTGATGCGGCGTCGGGCGATGCACCCGGCACAGCGACGGAGGCCCCTGCGTCGGGCTGGGGTTCCGACTTCATGGTCGACGTGATCAAGTCGCTCGGCATCGACTACGTGTTCTCCAATCCCGGCTCGAGCTTCCTCGGGCTGCATGAGTCCATCGTGACCTACGGTGGCAACGCCGCCCCCGAGTTCATCACCTGCCTGCATGAAGAGTCCGCCGTGGCGATGGCTCACGGCTACTACAAGGCCCGGGGCAAGCCCGCCGCGGCGCTGTGCCATGCGACCGTGGGGCTGCAGCACGCGGCCATGGCGCTCTACAACGCGTGGTGCGACCGCGTCCCGGTGATCACGATCCTCGGCAACACCCTGGACCTGACGAGGCGGATGGGCGCCAACGACTGGCGGCACTCGGCGCAGGACCCGGTCGCGATGGTTCGCGACTTCATCAAGTGGGACGACCAGCCCACCACGCTGCAGGGCTTCGCCGAGTCGCTGGTGCGCGCCTACAAGATCGCCTGCTCCCCACCGATGGAGCCCGTGGCCATCGTGGCCGACAGCGAGCTGCAGGAGGTGGCGGTTCGCAACCGCGACACGCTGCGCATACCCCGGTATGCGCCCACGGTTCCACCGCAGGGGGACGCCAACGCGCTGCGCGAGGCGGCGCGCTGGCTGGTGGCCGCGGAGCGCCCGGTGATCGTCGCGGACCGGTTGGCGCGCACACCCGCTGGCATGCAGCACCTGGTGAAGCTGGCCGAGGCGCTGGGTGCCCCGGTCGTCGACCTGCAGAGCCGCCAGAACATGCCCACGATGCACCCGCTGAACCAGACAGCCCGGGCAGCCCGACTGATCGCCGGGGCGGACCTCGTGCTCGGCCTCGAGGTCGCGGATTTCTGGGGGCAGATGCACCAGGTCAACCGCAACGAGAAGACGAGTCGGCCGCGGCTCGCGCCTGGTGCGCGGACGATCACGATCGACGTCAACGACCTCTACATGAAGTCCAATTACCAGGACTTCCAGCGCTACGCGCAGGTGGACCTGTCGATCGCCGGCGATGCCGAGGCGTCGATGCCCTCACTGATCGAGGCCGTGCGCGCGGCGCTCCCGCGCGCGAGACGGGCCAATGCAGCGACACGCATCGAGACCTTTCGCGAGGCGCATGCCGCGGCGCGCGAAGCCGCGCGGCAGGCCGCGGCTTTCGGTTGGGACGCCAGCCCGGTGTCCACCGCGCGGCTCTGCACTGAGATCTGGCATGCGATCCGCGCCGAGGACTGGTCGCTGGTGTCGGTGGGTGCGTCGGAGAACTTCATCAGCGGCTGGCCGCACCGGCTGTGGGACTTCGACCGTCACTACCGCTACCTCGGCGTGGCGGCGGGCGGTGGCGTCGGCTACGGACTGCCCGCCGCGGTCGGCGCCGCGATCGCCAACCGCGAGCTCGGGCGGTTCTCGGTGAACATCCAGTGTGATGGCGACTTCATGTACGCCAATGGGGCCCTGTGGACGGCGGCGCACCATCGCGTGCCGCTGCTCACCGTGATGCACAACAACCGGGGTTACGGCCAGGAGACGATGCTCGTGCAAGGCATTGCGAACCGTCGCAACCGTGGTGTCGACAGTGCGCATATCGGCACGGCGATCGACGATCCGCCGATCGACTACGCCCGGCTGGCGGCCGGCATGGGCGTTTGGTCTGCCGGGCCGATCATCGACCCCGGTGAGCTCGGGCCCGCGCTCCGGCGCGCGGTCGAGGTCGTGCGCTCGGGTCGGCCGGCCTTGGTCGACGTCGTGACGCAAACCCGGTAGGCGCGTCGATCATGCGCCGTGCGTTCGTTCTCCTGCTGACTGCATCGTTGTGCAGCGACCTACTGCCCGCTGCCGGCGCCGAGACCGTTGAGCCCTCGCTGGAGCGCGGACGCAGGCTCTACATGACGGTGGGCTGTGTGCACTGCCACGGCAGCGAGGGGCAGGGTAGCAACGCGGGTCCGCGCCTGGTCTCGAGGTCGTTGACGAGCGAGTCGGTCGCTGCGTTCATACGTACGCGCGGCACGCAGATGCCCGCGTATTCAGCCACGGTGCTCGACGACTCGGCTGTGGCCGCCATCACCGCCTTCCTGCAGTCGGTGCCCCCGGCGCGCGCGGCTGACGAGATCCCCGAGCTGCGTTCGTTGAAGTGAGAGACGCGCCCGGTGCGCTGAACGGGGCCGCGGGAGGTCGCGAGGGGTCAGCGCGACTTGCGGGTCTTCGCCGCGGTGCGACCGCGCTTCGAGCCGCTCACGCGCAGCGAGATGCGCAGCGTGAACGCCTTGAACGTGACTGCAGCGAGCGACCGCTTAAGCGCCTTGCCCACCTGCGCGGCCGGCATGGTGCCCGCCAGCTTGCGCAGCTTGCGCACGTCATCTTCGGTCCAGGGCTTCACGTTGCGGCGCGCAACGGCCCGGCGCGCGGGCGGCGCTGAATCGCGCCGGGATTTCTTCGGTGCGGGGCGGCGCGTGGTCTTCTTTGCCATCATCGACTCGGGTTGTCCGGAACCGCGTGGATTCTAGGGACAGCCCGGGTGCTCAACTATGAGACGGTTGCTCAAAGAGGCTGCGCACCGCGATTACGCGACGCGGTGCGCAGCTTTGACCGCGAAGTCGTGCGTCAGTGACCGCTGGCCGGCAACGCCGGCGCAAATCCGCGCTTGCGCATCAGCGCGTCGATCGAGGGATCGCGACCCCTGAATTCCCGATACGCAGCGTCCGGCTCGATCGTGTTGCCGGTGGAAAAGACGCTGCGAAGCAGGCGCTCGGCCACCTTGCGGTCCCACGGGCCGCCCGCTTCCGTGAACGCTTCCCACGCGTCGGCAGTGAGCGTGTCGGCCCAGAGGTAGCTGTAGTATCCGGCGGAGTAGCCGTCGCCCGAGAAGATGTGCCCGAACTGCGGCGTCCGGTGGCGCATGACGATCTCGCGCGGCATGCCAAGCTGCTCGAGCGTGCGCTTCTCGAATGCGTCGGCGTCGATGCGCGAATCAGGCGTGGCCGCGAGGTGGAGCTTCATGTCCACCAGCGCCGCGGAGAGATACTCCACCGTGGCGAAGCCCTGGTTGAAGGTCTTGGCGCGCTCGACCTTGGCTACGAGTTCCGCCGGTATGGGCTTGCCGGTCTGGTAATGCACGGCGTAGCGGTCGAGTACTTCCTTGACCGGCAGCCAGTGCTCGAGCAGCTGCGACGGGAACTCGACATAGTCGCGCGCCACGTTCGTGCCGGACACCGACGGATAGTTCACGTTGGAGGCGAGGCCGTGCAGCGCGTGGCCGAACTCGTGGAACAGCGTGACCGCGTCGTCCCAGCTGATCAGCACCGGCTCGCCGGGCGTTCCCTTCACGAAATTCGAATTGTTCGACACGATGGTGGTGATGGCGCCGTCGAACCGCTCCTGGTTCCGGTACGCGTTCATCCACGCGCCCGACTGCTTGCCGACGCGCGCGTAAGGGTCGAAATACCACAGGCCGACGTGGCGCCCCTCGCCGTCGACTACCTCCCAGACGGCAACGTCCGGGTGGTAGACGGGCACCGTCCCGGCCGGAAGCGCGCGGAACTTCATGCCGAAGAGCTGCCCCGCGACGTCGAACATGCCCTCTCGCAGCTTGTCGAGCTGCAGGTAGGGCTTGAGCTCGTTGGTGTCGAGGTCGTACTTCGCCTTGCGGACCTTCTCGGCGTAGTGGCGGTAGTCCCAGGGCTCGATGGTGATGCCGGCGCCCTCGGCGTCGGCGATCGCCTGCATGTCGCGCACTTCCTCGTGCACGCGCGCCACCGCCGGGGTCCACACGGCTTCCATGAGCGCCATGGCCCGCTCGGGGGTCTTCGCCATGGAGTTCTCGAGGCGCCAGTGCGCGTGGCTGGGGTAGCCGAGCAGCTTGGCGCGCTCGGCGCGCAGCTGCAGCACCTCGCCGATCCCGGCGTTGTTGTCGCGCGCGTCGGCGTTGTCGCCACGGTTCACGAAGCTCCGCCAGACCTTCTCACGCAGGTCGCGCCGGGTGGAGTAGGTCAGGAACGGCTCCACGGAGGAGCGCGTGTTGGCGACCAGCCAGCGCCCCTTGAAGCCGCGCGCCGCGGCGTCGGCCGCGGCACCGGCGCGAACCGGCTCGGGCAGTCCGGCGAGGTCCGCGGCGTCGTCGAGCAGCAGGTAGCGCTCGTTCTCGTCCGCCAGCAGGTTCTGGCTGAACTGCGTGAACAGTGCCGCGAGGCGCTGGTTGATCTCGGACAGGCGTTTCTTCGACGCTGCGTCGAGCCTGGCGCCGGCACGGACGAAGTTCGTGTAGGTGAGCCAGGTCAGCCGCTGCTGCTCCGGCTTCAGCCCGGACCGCTCGCGCGCCTCGTAGACGGCCGCGATGCGACGGAACAGCGCCTCGTTCTGGGTGATCCGGTCGCGATAGGCGGCGATCTTCGGCTCGATCTCGCGCTCGACGGCCTGCACCGCGGCGTCGTTCAGCGTGGAACTGAAGATGCCGTAGACGGTGTAGGCGCGGTCCAGCGCGCGACCGGACCGCTCCATCGCGGCGATCGTGTTGTCGAAGGTGGCCGGGGCGGGGTCTGCGGCAATCCGGTCGAGTTCGGCGAGGTGCCGGGCCATGCCTTCCTCGAGGGCGGGCTGCAGGAGCGCGGGCGTGGCGACGTCGAACGGCGGCACGCCGCCAAAGGGGCCCTGCCAGGGTGCGAGCAGGGGGTTGTCGGCCGCTGCGGCGGCACCCGTGAATGCGCTGAGGGTCATGATCAGGATGCGTGCGAGGGAAGAGGAGGGTGTGGGCATTTGAGAACTGTCCGGTGTATTTCCGGGATGTGACAATTCTACCCTCTGTCCGTTCCCACCGCGCGAACGGGCTGCACCCGGAGGCAAAGAAATATGTCCAAGGCAACGACGATGGCGACGCTGGCGGCGCTGCTCGTGTTCGGGATGGCGGCGCAGGCGCAGGCGCAGGCGCAGCAGGAGCGCACCGCGCCATCCGCGGCGGGGGTGGGGGCGCCGGTCCCCGCCGCGACGGCGACCACGGTGTTCGTCGACGCGAATTTCGGCGGACGCAAGAACGGCGCCGCCAAGGCGCTATCGAAGAAACATGCCGAGATGGAGGCGCAGGGCTGGCGATTCGCGCATCTTGCGCCGTACACCGAGAACGGCGACCTGGTCGGGTTCTTCGTGACCTACGTGCGCTAGCGGCGCGGCTCGTCGCGGTCGAGGTCCGGGCGCAGATCGAGGCGGTCCGAGGCAGGCAGGCAGAAGATCTCCACCGGCGCCGCCCGGCCGCGCAGCTGCAGTGCGGGTAGCTCGACCACCGGCACCGACCGCAGCGAGGTGCCGAGCGACCTTCGCACCTCGCTAGAGAACAGCGCCTCGCCGGCGCGTGCGCGCTGGCTCAGGCGCGAGGCCACGTTGACCGTGTCGCCGACGATCGTGTAGCTCATGAATCGCGCCGAGCCCACGTGGCCTGCGATGACCTCGCCGGTGTTGATGCCGATGCCCAGCCCGGTCTCGACGTCGTGCCGGCGCTTCCATTGCGACGCGAGGCCGTCGAAGCGCGCCAGCATCTCGCGGGCCGTCTCGATCGCGCGCTGCGACGCGTCCGGCTCCTCGCGTGGCACGCCGAAGCCCACCATCAGGCCGTCACCCGCCATGTTGAACACCGTGCCGCCGTGCTCCGTGGCGATGCCTGTCAGCAGGTCGAAATACTCGTTGAGCAGTGGCACGACCTGGGTGGGGCTGAGGCGCTCGGAGATCCGTGTGAAGCCGCGCATGTCGGCAAACATCACGGCGCTGCGTACCCGCGTATAGCGCCCGCTCGCGTCCGTCGTCGGGTTGTCGGTGGCCGCGGCGTCGACGCGCTCGGTTGACGCAGTCGCGCAGGCCGGTGCGCGGAGCTCGATCAGGTTGCCGGCCGGGTCGCGCAGGCGCAGGACGGGCTCGGCGCCGGGCTCCACGATCCGGCGCGAGGCGATGCCGAGCCGGTCGAGTTCCGCCCGCGCCGCCTCGAGCTCCGCGACGACCAGCGACAGGAGCGGTCCGGCCGGGTCCAGCAGCACGCGTCCCTGCGGCCCGAGATCGACGTCGAGCGGCGAGTCGCGGTGGCCGGCTTCGCCGGCGCCAGCCTGCGAGCAGGGCAGGCCCAGCACATTCGAGTAGAAGTCGCGCAGCCGGCCCAGCGCCAGGGGGTCGGGCCCGGAGCGCAGGGCGTGGTGATGCAGGCCGAGCACGCGGATCGTCAACGGGACGCCTCCGCGGCCGACGAGGGCACCGGGGGCAGGCGCAGCGGTTCGCGATCACGATAGCCGCTGGCGGCGTCCGCCTCGGCATGCAGGGCGTGCAGGGCGTCCTCGAGCCGCTGGCGGAGGGACTCCGTCGCGTCCGGATCGAGCTTCGCGGGAACCGGTATCGGTTCGCCGACGACCACACTGACGCGGGCGCCGGGCTTGGGAATGATCGTCCGGTCCCAGGATCGCTCCCACACCCAGCAGCGGTCGGCCGACCCGGCCACGGGCAGCAGCAGGCTGCCGGTCTTCTGGGCCAGCGTGATCGTGCCGAGCTGCGCGATACCGCGGGGGCCGCGCGAACCGTCGACCGCGAGGCAGGAGTTGAGCCCGCGGTCGTCTCGCTGGGCCTTGATCATCTCGACGAGGGCGCGTGCGCCACCCTTGCCGGACGAGCCGCGTGCAACCTTGAACCCGAGGCCTTCCTCGATGCGCGCCATCGCTTCGCCGTCGCGGCTCTGCGAGCACATCAGGATCCAGCGACCTTGCGCCGGCAGGCTGAAGAAGTGCATGAGCGCGAAGGTCCGGGAATGCAGGAACCCGCCCACCACCGGCTGGCCGGCGTCGATCAGGGAGCGCAACCGCCCGACGTGGTGTTCGTCGTAACGCCAGGAGCGGCCCAGTGCGCGATACGCCCGCCAGCCGAACGGCGGCAGCAGCCTGTGCAGGACGAAGCGCCGGACGGGCTTGCGTGGGCGGGCGGCGTCGGTCACGCGGCGGGGGTGTCCGTGCTGCCCGAGGTGCGGCCCTTGCGGCCGCCTGCGGCGTGCGCTCCCGCGAACGCTCCGCTGGCCATGGCGCCCACGATCGACAACTCCCCGGCGAGCGCGACCACGGCGCAGATCTCGGCGAACCGCGACGCGCTGCCCGTGCCGGTGCAGCCGAGCATCGCCAGGCATTCGCGAGCGGTCGGCAGGTAGGTGCCGCCCCCGACGGTGCCGACGATGAGGTTGGGCAGGGTGACGGAGGCGTAGAGGTCGCCCGAGACGAGCCGCTCGATACGCGTGACGGAGGTGACGGCCTCGGACACGCAGGCCACGTCCTGCCCGCAGGCCACGAACAGCGCCGCGATGGCGTTGGCGACGTTGCCCTGCAGGCCGATCGCGCCCATCTGCAACGCGCCCGCGGTGGCCTGCTCCCAGCAGCGGACCATGCCGTCGGCGTCGGTGCGCCAGTAGCGGGCGAGGGTGCGCGAGGCGACCACGACCTCGGCGCTGGCGTTGCGCCCGCGCGCACCCAGGAAGGCGTGCGCGGAGGCGCGCTTGTCGCCGGACATGGCCGACTCGACCAGCCACGAGGTCGGCGGCGAGGGCATGACGGCCAGCAGCTGCTCGCAGACCGCCTGGGTCGCGAGGGTGACCATGTTCTGGCCGGCGGCGTCGCCGGTGGCGTACTCGAGGACGACGTACACGGTGTTGCCGACCACCGAGCTGCGCAGGCCCAGCAGCCGGCAGTAGCGCGAGGTGCCTGCCGCGGCCGCGCGCATCGGCTCGAGCTGCGACGGCACCCAGCGGGCGAAGGCGGCGGCCTGCGCCAGGTCGGCGAATGCAAAGCAGGGCGCGCGGGTGGTGTGCGCCTGGGTGCAGGCGGCGGCAGCGCCCCCGCAGCGGTTGATGACGTTGAAGGCGTGCTGGAACGACGCGACCAGGGTGCCTTCGCTGGTTGCCAGGGGCACCATGACGTCGCCTTGCACGATTTCGCCGCGGATGCGTACGGGCCCGGCCACGCCCAGTGGCACCTGGGCAAAGCCCAGGAACCCCTCGATGCTGCCCGCGAGGTCCTCCGGGGCGGGCGGCGGGCGGTCGCCGCAGAGGTGGTCGATGGCGTGGCCGTCGGCGCGCAGGCGCTCCCGCCGGGCGTCCCGCGCGGCCGTGGACATGTCGGTTGTGGCGGGAAGGCGGCGCGGTCCCTGGGCAGGCTCCGCTCGCGCGGCGCCGGCGTCGGCCGACGGAGGGCCTGCGCCGTCGCTGCGGGTCGTCTCGGTCATCCCGCAATTGTGAGCGGCGCGCCCTCTGCCGGCAACCGTCGCCGCGGGCAGTCTCAGGCGGCTTCGTCCTGCTCCCTGGCGCAGTCGCACCAGAACAGCGACGCACCGGTGGGGCCGGCCCCCGCCTCGACCGCGGCCGCCTCGCGCCGCCGCGCGAGGAACGCCTCGTGGCGTCGAACGACCTCCAGCCAGGGGTCCTCGACCGCTTCAGGTGCAGGGATCGAGCGCGCGATATCGGGGCTTTCGTTCATCTCCACGGCTCCTTGTGGGGATTCACCTTGCGAGGGATTCAGAACGGGTCGCCGATCACCAGCCTGAAGACCGAGAGGTCCTCACCGAAGCGGTAACCCACGCCCAGTCGTGGCAATCGGACACGGCCGATCCTCAAAGGTTCCACGGTCCCAAAGGTGACGCCGAATTCCCCCTGCAAGCGCGTGACTTCGCGCGCCACCGCGGTGCCGCCGCCCGTCAGCACGGGCACCTTGGGCGCGTCGGCGTACCAGCGCAGGGCGGCGTACGGCGCCATGTCGAGGCGCCGACCGCGCGGCCTTGCCGGCAGTGCCCGCGTGAGTTCGACGCCGTTGACCAGCAGTGCGTAGTCGTCGCCCGGCAGGTCGTCGATGGAGGCCCGCGAGTACTCCAGCATCGCGTGATAGCGGCCGTCGCCGCCGCGCCATGGGCCGCGCCATTCGGCGTCGCCGCCCACCGTGACTACCCGCGAGCGCAGGTCCTCGGTGCGATCGACCGCGAGGCCGGCCTCGACGAAGGGGCGCAGGCGCCAGTGTTCGCCGACCCGGTAGGTTGCGCGCAGGCCCGGCACGAAGGACAGGGTGGAGATGTCGCTCGGCAGGCCGGTCTCGACCACGTCCTGCACCTTGAAGCCGAAGAAGCCGAGGGTCACGGGCAGCGTGACCGCCACCCCCGGCCGCCGGCCCTCTGGCTCGCGCCAGGTCCATTCGAACGGCAGCCGGTAGATCTGCACCGTGCGACCAGAGATCTCGTAGACGCCGCTGCCGAGCCGATGCGAAAAGGCGAAGTTCGCCTCGACCTGCTCGGCGTCGCGGAGCGGAGCGCCGCCCGCAGGTGCCTGGGACTGGGCTTGGGCCGGCGTCCCCTGGGCCCACCATGCCGCCACGATGAGCAGCAACGCGAGCCCCGCGCTACGCTGCATGCCGTCCCGGCGCGGGGTTCGCGTCGCCCTGGAGCTCTCCCGATGCATCCCTTTCCACACCACTACGCGGTGAGTGCCGTTGCCAGGCCCGCCGGCCCGGTCGCGCTCGAGTCAGCCGGGTTGCCGTCGCTGCCCAGCGACGGACCGGCCGAGTTCGACGGCCCGGGCACGCTATGGTCGCCGGAAACCCTGCTCACGGCCGCGCTGGCCGACTGCTTCGTGCTGTCGTTCCGCGCGGTGGCCGCGGCGTCGCGCTTCGACTGGGCGGCGCTGCACTGCGAGGCCGGGGGCACGCTGGACCGGATCGAGCGCGTGACCCAGTTTACGGCCTTCCGGCTGCAGGCGCGGCTCGAGCTGCCCGCCGGGGCAGACGAGGCCCGGGCCAGGCGGCTGCTCGAGAAGGCCGAGCAGGTCTGCCTGATCTCGGCCTCGCTCAAGGCTCCCATCTGCCTCGAGATCGAGGTCGTCACGAGCGAAGGCTGAGCCAGCTCGCTGCCATCAGCCGGCAGGGCGGGGTGCCGCCGCGACTTCGCCCAGCATCAGGCGCCGTGCATGCTCGGGTGCGATCAAGTGACAGTAGCGGGTGCCGCGCCAGCTCTCCGGCGCGAGCTTCCACCGCCAGTCCTCCCAGTCGGCATGGAGCGCCTGTGCCTGCACGTGCACGCTGCCGTCGGCCGCCGCGTAGATCATGGCGTAGTCGGAGACCCAGCCCGAGCCCGTGAATCGGAGCCTGTCAGGGTCCAGCATCAGGCGGGTTGGCGGCAGCGGCGCCGCGGCGCGCTGCGCCGCGTCGAGACCGCGCCAGGCGGCGAGCACGATCTCGCGGTTGATGTCACGGCAGCTGAGGGCAGGGGCGGGGGTTCCGGCCAGCGAGCCGCGGCCGTGCACCGCGGCGATGTGGTCCGCAGTCTTGGTCTTGCAGGAGATCCGCAGCGGCACGCCGTCGCCGCCCGTGACGTACTGCTGCGTCTCGAGCGGCTGCACGCCGGGCTTGGATTCCACGAAGGGCTCCCACGCAGTGTGCACACGGTTGCGGATCGGCAGCGTGGTGGTGGTGAAGCGTCGCTGCACCACCGCGCAGAAGTCGTCATGGGTGCTCGCAAGGCCGCCGGGCTCCGCGGCGCGCGCGGCGACCGACTGGGCGCCGACCGGCGCCACGATGGCGAGGGCCGCGGCGCCGGCCAGGACGGCCAGCTTCCGGGCGAGCCGGTGGAGCGGTGGGGATGACGGCATCGGCGTTCTCCTCGGACCCGTGACCGGCGCTATTATCCAATACCCATGGCCAGCACACCGTTGGAACAGCTGAAGGCCCGCATCTCGACGCTGGACCCGCGCGAGATCGACGCGCTGTATGGCCTGGAGCCCGTGTTCGAGCCGGGCTCGGCAGACGCCGGCGGCGACTCCGGTGCCGGTGCGCTAGGCGAGTTCGTCGAGCTGCAGTGCCCGTGGTGCTGCGAGGTGTATGGCACCCACGTCGACCTGACGGACCACTCGCGCGCCTGGATCGAGGACTGCCAGGTGTGCTGCCAGCCCATCGACGTCTCCCTCGAGCTGGGCGAGCGCGGCGAACTCGTCGCCGTGTCGGCGGCACGCTGCGAATGAGCGCTCGCGCGCTGGTGGCGGGGCTTTGCGCAGTCGTGCTGTCGGGCTGCGTCGTGCCGCCGGTCGCTACGCCGCCGGCCTCCACCGGCGATGCGTTGGCGCTGGAGCGCTTCCAGCGCATGCCCGCGCAGGATGACGTGGTCGGCTCCGCCGACTGGTATCGCCCACGCGTGGCCGTGGCCGGTGCGCCTCGCCCCTGGCCTTCCTCGCCTGCGCCGGCAGACGGGTTTGCCGAGGCGCTGGGCGTTGCGCGAGGCTACGACACCCTGGCGCTGGTGGTGGTGCAGGGCGGCCGGGTGGTGCTCGAGGACTACGCCGGGGGCATCCGCCCGGACCAGCGCTTCGACACGCAGTCGATGCACCGCGGGCTGCTTGCGCTCGCGGTGCTTGCGGCTGCGGAGCAGGGCGCCATTCCCTCCCTCGATCTGCCCGCCTCCCGCTGGCTGAGCGAGTGGGCCGACCCCGCGGACCCGCGCTCGCGCATCACGGTGCGCGACCTGCTGCTGGGCCAGTCTGGCCTCGTCGATCCGCCGTTCGAGAATCGCCCGGACTCGCCCGGCATGCTGCTGTTCATCGGCTCCGACCTGGCGGGCCCCGTGCTGTCGCAGCCGCTGCGATCGGCGCCAGGGTCCGTGCACCGCGGCGTCGCGCTCGACGCGCAGGCGCTCGGCCTCCTGCTCGAGCGGGCCACGGGCCGCGGCTATGCGCGGCACCTCTCCGAGCGGATCTGGAAGCCGATCGGAGCCGACACGGCCTGGGTGCGCCTGGACCGGCCTGGCGGGAACACCCGCACGTTCTGCTGCATCCAGGCGACGGCGCGCGACTGGGCGCGCGTCGGCCAGCTCGTGCTCGATCGAGGGCGGTCCGGCGGCCGCGAGGTGCTGCCCGCCGCGCGCATCGATGAACTGCTGGCGCCCTCGCCGTTGTCAGCCGCCCACGCGATGTTCTGGCTGCGCGAGCCCGTTGCGCTCGTCCCGCGCTCGGTGGCCGGTGACCGCCCGCTGCCGAAGCCCACCGCATTCGCCAGCGATGGCGTCGTCTACTTCGGTGGCCGCGGCGGCCAGCGCGTCTACGTGCTGCCGCGGCAGGATGCCGTGGTGGTGCGCATCGGCCGCATCCGCTACGACTTCGACGACGGGCTCTTCCTCAACCCCTTCATCGCCGCGCTCGGGCGCGGCCGTTGACCTGCAGGTGCCGCCCATGCCGCATCGCCCACGTCCTGCCGCGCCGCTGCCGGTCGTGCTGGCCGCGCTGGCCGCCCTGTGCGCACTGTCCGTCACGCGCGACGCCAGTGCGCAGCTGCCGATCCGCTGGCCCGACAAGGCCTTCGGCGAGCTGCCTCACCCGCCGCCGCCCGACTACCGGCAGGCAAGGTACTGGGCAGCCCTGCCCGACCGCCGCGATGCCGGTGACGTCGTGCCGGAGAACGATCCTTTCGGCGACCGGCAGGCCGTGGCGCAGGTCGACGTCTTCTACATCCACCCGACCACCTATCGCGAGATCGAGTACTGGAACCAGCCGCTCGACGACGCGAAGACCAACGACTGGACCGACGAGTCGGTGATCGCGCGGCAGGCGGCCGTCTTCAACGCCTGCTGCCGCGTGTTTGCGCCGCGCTACCGCCAGGCCTCGTCGGCCGGTGTCTACGCGCCGCCGGAGCTCAAGGCGATCCAGGCCTACGACTTCGCCTGGGCCGACGTGCGTGCGGCGTTCATCCACTACATGAAGCACTGGAACGGCGGGCGGCCGTTCATCATCGCCGGGCACAGCCAGGGGGCCGCGCACACGCAGCGCTGGCTCGACGAGTTCGGCACGCAGCCGAAGTACCGCTCGAAGCTCGTCGCGGCGTATCCGATCGGCATCGCGTTCACGGAGGGGCAGCTGCGCACGCTGGGTGGCGGAATCCGCGTCTGCGCCAGCCCGGCCGAGACCGGTTGCCTCGTCACCTGGAACGTCTTCGACCGCGCAGGCGACCCGTCGGGCTTCCTGCGCAGCGCGCAGGAGCGCTGGGCGAAGAAGTCGGGTTCGACGGCAGACTCGACGGTGGCCTGCGTGAACCCGCTGACCTTCGACCTTGCGCGACCGGTTGCGCCGGCGAGCTGGAACCTCGGTGCGCTCCCGGCGCGGCGCGGCGTCGGCCTGCCGCCCGCGCTGCAGGCCGGCACGGCGCTGCCGGCGACGGAGGCGGGCGGGATCGGTGCCGCCTGCGAGGGCGGTGTCGTGCTCGTCGATTCGCTGCCGCGCGAGGGTTACGCGATCGTGCCGCTGCCCGCAGGCATGCTGCACTTCAATGATTTCGACCTCTTCTACCAGAACATCCGCATCAACGCGGTGACGCGCAGCGAGGCCTTCCTCGACGCGCGCCGCGCGCGGCGCTGAGAGTGGGGCAGCCGTCATGAGCTTGCGCGACATCATCCTCCAGGAAGTCGTGTTCTTCGTTCTGGCCTGCGCCTGCCTGGCATGGGCGCAATGGCGCATGCCCGCCGGCGTGGCGGCGTTCCCGGGGCCGCGTCCGGTGGGCCCGGTGTTCAAGGTCTGGCTGCTGGTGATCTGGGGCGTGGGTCTCGCCCTGCCGCTGGTCGCGCTCGCGATCGACGCGGTGGGTGCGCGCAGCGTGCCGGCGCATCTCGCACTTTTGCCGTATTTCGCGATGTTCTTTGCCCAGGTCGCCAGCGAGCTGTTCTGCTGGAAACGCTGGCGCTCGCCGGTCTGGGTGCTCGTGCCCTGCCTCTACCTGCCCTGGCGCCTCTGGCAGTGCTTCCGCGGCGCCGAGATCATGGCAGACGGCCCGGCCCTGACGCTGTTCACGATGTGGGCGCTGGTCGTGCTCTGGGTCATCAATATCGGCGTGCACTACACGAACATTCCGCGGACGCTGCGCTGGGATTACCATGCGCCGGACGCGACCTTCCCGTCGCTTCACGATCCCCTCGTGTTCACACGGGGCGCGCAGGATGCGCGAGACGTGAATGCCGCGGCCATCACTTCAGACAAGGAGCGTTGAACGATGGACCCGAAGAAGCTGGTCGAGATCCTGACCAAGAACCCGGCTGCGGGCGCAGCCATGGGCGGCCTTGCCGGCAGCCTGCTCGGCAACGTGCTGGGCGGGCAGGGCAAGGGCGGCTCCAAGAAGCTCGTGAAGTACGGTGGCCTCGCGGCGATCGGCTACGTGGCCTACCAGGCGTGGCAGAAGAACCAGGCGCAGAAGGCCGGGGGCGCTGCGGTGGGCGTGCCGGCGCAGGCGCCGGCGAGCCTCGATGCGCTGCTGGGCAACGTGTCCGGTGGCGGTACTGCCCCGGCGGCGAGTCCTTCCTTGCCGCCGGCGTTCGATCTCGAGTCGGGCGCCAACGCGGCGGCGGCGCTGAAGATCGTGCAGGCGATGATCGCCGCCTCGAAGGCCGACGGCGTGCTCGACGCGCAGGAGCGCGAGAGAATCTTCGCCCGCGTGGGCGACTATGGCCTCGGCCAGGCCGAGCAGGACGAGGTGCTGCGCCTGATGACCCAGCCGCCCGACATGGACTCGATCGTGCGCGGCGTCGACTCCAGGGAGCTCGCGACCGAGATCTACGCGGCCGCGCTGATGGCGGTCTCGCCCGCCAACCGCGCCGAGCGTGCGTGGCTGGACATGCTCGCGGCGCGGCTCGGGCTCGAGTCGGAACTCACGCTGGAGCTCGACCGCTCGGTATCAGAGCTCGCCAGCCGCGCCTGAGCGCGCGGCTCAGGGCGTTGCCGCGGCGGCCGGCTTCCGGCCGATGAACACTTCCCAGCCGCCGCCCGGTGCGTACTCGCCCGCGCGGAATTCACGGTTGGCCACGGCTTCCGCCGTGCTCGTGTCGTAGCCGGCGGCCGCCTGCGCGGCGATCTCGCTGATCGCCATCGGCGCGGTGTCGAACCGCAGGGCATCGCGCGGGAATCCCGCGCGGATCGCCAGTTCGACCTGATCGAGGTCGCGCATCGCGCCCCAGAACGGCTCGTTGTTGTAGTAGGTCTCGTTGTCGAGGATGAACTGCGTGAAGGGGTCCATGAGGTCGAACGGCGGCAGGTCGGCGTGGATCATGATCCCGCCGGGTGCAAGCAGCCGGTAGCTCTCGGCGAAGATCCGCGGCATGGCTCGCCCCGAGGTCTCGTGCAGCAGGATGTGGCTGACCACCAGGTCGAAGTGCCCGTCAGGGAATGAGGTTCGCTCCGCGTTCACCTGCGCGAAGCTCACATCCTTGCCCAGCGCCGCGGCGCGCAGCTGCGCGTACTTCACCTGCGGTCCGGCGACGTCGATGCCCCAGACCTCCGCGTCGGGGAAGGCGTCCTTGTAGGGCAGCGTCGAGTGGCCCACGGTGCAGCCGAGGTCGATGATCCGCTTCGGCCGGAAGTCCGGATGATGCCGTCGCAGGTAGTTGCATACCGAGCGGCCCATGTCGTCGTTCAGGGGGCCGAGGTAGCCCATGGCGTAGAGGTGGACGCCGCGGTCGTAGAGCGCGCCTGCGGCGATGCCCTTCGGGTCGGCGTTCGATGCATAGCCGCCCGGCATGCAGTGGATGTCGAGGGCGGTCACGTAGCGGGGCGTCTCGAACTGGGGGTCGACCGCCGCGCGCACGCCGCGCGCCTCGAGTTCGCGCGTCTCGCGTTCCAGCCGCGGCAGTTCGCGCTCGACGGAGTCGATCACGGAGCTCCAGAGCAGTTCCTGCGCGATGCGGTTGTATGAGGCATAGGCCTGGAAGTAGGGCGCGTGCACCATCTTGCGCCGGATGGCGTGCCGGTCTGCAGGTGCGCCGCGAGGGTCGGTCTTGCTGTCGGCGGACATCACTCGCCGGTGCAGCGGTGTGAGGCCCGGCAGGATCGCCTGCTGGATGTAGCCTCGAAGTCCCTTGGCGAAATCCTGTCGGGTGCGCTCCTCGTGGGACGCCTCGGGGAGCATCGCGTGGGGAGCTTGCTGGAATACGTTCAGTGGTTGCGCTGACATGCTGCATCCTTCCTGGATTAGACTCTGGCGCCGCTCCGCACCGTCCTGGCCGGGGCAACGATGCGAGAGTGATCGATATGCAAGACCCCGTCAAACTCCCCCGCACCGTGCGCGGGAAACGTCCCGAGTTCTTCGATACGCCAGGGGTCGACGACGCGCTGTCGATGATCATGGTGCTGGCGCAGGAGGTCGCGGTGCTTCGCGAGCGCCTCGACTCCGCCGAGATCGTCGCGGCGCGCCATGGCATTCCGCTTGGGGCCGAGATCGAGGCGCTGGTGCCCGACGAGGCGCTGCTCAAGGCGCGCGAGGCCTGGCGCCAGGGATTCTTCGACCGGCTCTTCTACCTCTCGGCGCAGCGCCGTGCGGAAATGGAGCAGCAGCAGACGGCGGAAAGCTTCACGCGCGTGATCGAGGAGACGGCGCGGGGCGACTGACCGGAGCCGGGTGCGCGGCAGGCGCGGGCGACGGGCCAAACAGCCGGTCGCGGGCCTGGCGCGTGACGGCCGCCACGGCCGGGTGCTTGATCCGGCGCTCGGTCGAGATCGCGTAGAACCGCGCGATCAGGCCGGTGGCGCGGCCGATGCGGGCGACGTCGAACTGCCGCAGCACCTCCTGCTCGATCGCCAGCGGCGCCGCGAACACGCCGAGCCCCTGCTGGCCGAAGGTCTTGATCAGCGCGCTGTCGTCGAACTCACCGACGATGCGCGGCGCGAGGTCCTGCTCCTCGAGCCACGCGTCGAGCACGCGGCGGTTCGGGCTGCGGTCGGTCGGCGCCAGCAGCGGCGCGTTGTTCAGGCTGGCCGGGAACCCCTTGCGCAGCCGTGCCGCCAGCGCGGGCGCGGCGAAGAAACCGAGTTCGGACTCCCCGAGCAGGTGGGAGAACGCGCGGAAGCCTGAGTCCTGCGGCAGCGGGCTGCTGGAGAGCACCAGGTCCAGCCGGTGCGAGGCCAGGTCGGCCAGCAGCGCCTCGAAGCCGCCCTCGTGGCAGACCACGCGGAACGGATGTTCACCCTCGAGCAGCGGCGCGAGCACGCGCCAGGCGACCAGCTTCGGCACGGCGTCGGACACCCCGACCGTCACGGAGCGGCGGCCACGCGGCACGGCACCGCGCAGCGCGCTGGCGAGCTCCAGGCCCCGCGTGAAGATCTCCTCGGCATATTCGTAGGCGAGCCGACCGAGGTCGGTGGGCACGAGCCGCCGGCCCTGCTTCTCGAACAGCGCGCCCTGCAGCTGCTCCTCGAGCAGCTTGACCTGGCCGCTGATGGTCTGCGGCGTGACGTGCAGCGCGCGCGCCGCCGGCGCGATGCCGCCCTCGCGGACGACCGTCCAGAAGTACAGGAGGTGGTTGTAGTTGAGGTGGCGCATGGGAGGATTCAAAAGTTTCGGGATAACCGAAGCGTAAATCAAATTTAAACGATTTTTCCGGAGTGAGGCCGGTCTCTAGACTCGGCGTCATGGATCTCCCGGCACCCTGGACGGACATCGGCGAGCACGGAGTGCTCCCCCGGGCGAGCCATGACGAAGTGGCGAGGTTCAACGCGATTGCCAACGTGAACGCGTTCCTCGCCAGCCGCATCGCGCCACGGGTCAGGACGGCCTACGAGCGGCGCGCGAAGGCGGCTTACCGGCAGCGGGAGGGCAGGGAGCCCGAAACGCGGGGAGAGGTCGACGAGGCCCTCCGCACCGATCCTGCGTATCAGGTGTGGAGCACCCTGCGCCGCAATGCCATGGAAACGCGCCAGCAGGCAGGACGCCAGCTGGTGCTGCGCCAGGCGCGCGAGCTCAGGGATCGAGCTCGCGTCCTGAACGCCGGGGCCCCCACGCTGCAGCTCGATCCGCAGCTGAAGATGCCGCCGTACGTGGCCGCTGTCGACACGCACCTGATGCCGGGCGGCTACACCGCCGAGGTCGTCCCGGACGATGTCTCGCCGGCTGCCAACTACGATGCCGGCCTCTTCGTCACGATCGGCGGCAGCGGTGGTCCGTGGAACGACGGCGCGGGTCGGGCCCTGGTGGGCTGGCTGCAGGCGCATCACCCCGGGTTCCGGCCGACGCGCATCGCAGACCTGGGCTGCGGGCTGGGTCACAACACGCTGCCCCTGCGGGCAGCCTTCCCCGAGGCGGAGATCGTCGCCATCGACGTGGCGGCACCGATGCTGCGCTACGGCCACGCGCGCGCCCGCGCGCTCGGCGTGACCGATGTCGTGTTCAGCCAGCAGGACGCCACGCAGACGAACCTTCCCGACGCCTCCTGCGACCTGGTGTTCACGACCATGGTGCTCCACGAGACCTCGCATGCGGCGCTGCCGAGGCTCCTGCGCGAGGCGCACCGGCTGTTGCGGCCCGGTGGGCTCACCGTCCACCTGGAGCAACCCCCCTACCGCGGCCTCGAGCCCTTCGAGCAGTTCATGCGCGACTGGGACGGCCGCTACAACAACGAGCCCTTCTGGACCGCGCTGCACGAGAGTTCACTGCCTGACATCCTGGTTCGCTGCGGGTTCTCCGCGGAGCAGGTGTTCGAGTCGAGCTGCTCGCCGCCGGCAGCGGCTGCGCGGCAGTCACCGGACGAGAGCGCCGCGGGCAAGGGCGCGGCCGGTTCGAAGGAAGATTTCGGGCGTGCGCCCCGCTGGTATGTCGCGGGGGCGTGGCGGACGGCAGAAGGAACTGCCGTCATTGGAGAGCATGGATAATGGAACACCGATCCCCGTTCGACGCTGACCCCATCCAGCTCGCCGCCGAGGCCGCCAGGGGGCGCCGCCCGGAATTCATCGACGATCCGCTGGTCGACCGCCTCTACGGCATCGTGCTGTCGCTGACGGTCGAGCTGGCGGCCACCCGCGAGCGCCTCGACACGGTCGAGCGCGCGCTGGCGCGCCGGGAGCTTCTGCCGCGCGAGGAAGTCGAGGGTTTCCGGCCGGAGCCAGGCGAGGCCGCCGAGCGGGGCCAGCTGCAGCAGGAATACCTGGCGCGCGTGTTCCGCGTGCTGCTGCAGGACGTCCCCGCCGAGGATCAGCGCCTGCGGCGTACCCGCACCGAGCGGCCTGATTCGCCGGTGAGCATGTAGGACCCCAGTGCTGCGGGCGAGATCGTCACCCCGTCGCCCACCCGGATCGTGTAGCGCGTGCCCGAGGGCACCTGAGCCCAGACCTGTCCGTTGTCGAGTGTGACCACCCAGTCACCCGTCGGGCCGGTCGCCACGGCCGTGACCTTGGCTTCGAGTCGTTCGAGCTCCTGCTTCACCGCCTTCTCGCGTTCGAGGGTCTCGCGGGCGACTTCGCCGCGCATCCCGAAGCGCTGCTCCGGCGTCAGGGCCGGGGCGGCGGCGACCGTGGCCGTGGCGGCGGCCGCCTCGAGCCGGGCGGCCTCCCGGTCGAAGCAGGCGAGGCGCGCAGCATCGACGGTCTCGGCCATGCAGCGGCGAAGTTCGGGCGGCAGGCCCTGTGCTGCGGCTGCGGCCCCGGCCGAGATCGTGATCAGCGCGAGAAGTGGCACGTTCAGATCTCCCATTGCGGCTTCTGTCCCGTATGCGAGTCAATCGACTCGAACAGCGCATTGACGAGCCCGCGCTCTTCCTCGGTCAGCTCGGGGCGCCAGATGTCGAACAGCAGGATCACGCGGGTCTCGGTCGAGTCGTTGACGGCCTCGTGCTCGATGGTGTCGTCGAACGCCCAGGCCTCGCCGACCTTCCATTCACGGATCTCGTTGCCGACCCGGAAGCCGCAGCGGCCCGGCACGATCAGCGGCAGGTGGCAGATCAGCCGCGTGTTGACGAGGCCGTTGTGCGGCGGGATCCGCGTGCCGGGACGCAGCAGCGAGAACAGGATCGACGGCGAGCGGTTCGGCGTGCGCGCGAGCGGTGCTTCGCGGAGGGCCTCGAGCGTGCGCGGGCAGCGCTCGGCGTTGCCCGGCACGGGCTCGCCGTTCTTCCAGAGGTAGAACGCGCTCCAGTTCGGGTTGTCGATCATCCCGGCCTCTTCCTTGCGGGGCCGGTTCGGGTTGCCCTGCACGTAGGGCTGGAAGGCGGCCGGGTCCTGCATGACGCCGAGCAGTTCCTCGCGGATCGCGTCGGTCGCGGCCTCCAGCCCGGCAAACCACGGAAAGTGGCTGCGATCGTAGAACTGGATCTGCGGCAGGCCCGGGAAGTAGTAGTACTTCGGCTGCTGCACGAACACCTGGCGGCGCCCGAGGACGATGTCGACCGATTCCGCGAACCGCGCGCTCGAGCGACCGGGCTCGAAACCCCGGCGCGAGAGCTGCGTGGTCAGGAAATCGGTGTAGTCCTTTGCGTAGCGATTGCAGGCGGCGGCGATCCGCTCCAGCTCCTGCACCATTGCGCCGGCGAGCTGGTTGCGCGGCGGCGCCAGGCGCAGGGCGGTCTGGTAGAACGACGAGGCCGCGCGCGTGTCGCCGGCGTCGGCGTGGAGGTCGCCGCGCTGGATCAGCGCCATCAGGTTCTGCGGCTCGGCCCGCAGCAGCCGGTCGAGCGCAGCGCCCGCACCCCGTGAGTCGGCGAGCAGCCGGCAGGCCTGCGCCAGGCCGAAGAGCACCTGCGCGTCGCCGCGGCCCCCTTCGACGGCACGCACCAGCGATTCGCGGGCGGCGGCCGCGTCCCCGCGGCGGAGCGCGGCGAGGCCCGTGCGCGCGTCGTCGTCTGCAGTGCCCATGCTAGAGTTTCACCCGTCGTCAAAACGCCGGAGTATAGCGCCCGGCGATCGCGCCCTGTTTTCCCGGAGCCCTGGCATGCCGCAGCCGCCGAATACGACATCGGAGCTCCTGGCGGCCCAGCAGCAGGCTCGCCAGGCGTTGGCGGCTGGCGATCTCGCCGCGGCCGAGGCGGCCTTCGAGACGCTGCTGAGCCTGCGGCCCGCGGATACCGGCGCCTGGCTGAACCTGGCCGGATTGCGTCGGCAGCGCGGCGACCTCGAGGCCGCCATGGCCGCGGTGCGCCGGGCACTCGAGCTCGAGCCGCGGCACTTCCACGCCCTGCTGATGCAGGCCACCCTGCTCGAGCGGGTGGGGAACCTGCGTGCGGCGGGTCCCGCCTATGCCGTCGCGTTGTTCCAGGCACCTCCCGAGGACCAGCTCGATCCCCCCACGCGGCAGGCCGTGGCGCATGCCCGGGCGGTGGCCGACGGCCACGCCCGCGAACTCGGTGGATTCATCCGCGACCACATCAGCGCCGAGCGCGATCGCTGCTCGGGCACCGAGAAGCGCCGGCTCGAGTCCTTCATCGACACCACCTTGCGCGTGAAGCCGCGCTACCAGCAGGAGCCGATGGAGTACTACTACCCCGGCCTGCCGCCGATCTGGTTCCACGAGCGTGCGCGGTTCCCGTGGCTCGAGGCGCTCGAGGCGGCGACCGACGCGATCCGGGTCGACCTGCTTGCGATCCAGCGCGAGGACAACGGCGGCTTCGCGCCCTACGTGCAGTACGAGCCGCACCTGCCGCTCGACCAGTGGCGCGAGCTGAACCACTCGCCGAAGTGGACCGCCTATCATTTCTTTGACCGCGCCGAGCCGATCGAGGCGCGCCTGCAGCGCGCGCCGGCCGTCCGCGAGGCGCTCAAGCTGCTGCCGCAGCCGCGGGTGCGGTTGCGCTCGCCCACGGCACTGTTCTCGGCGCTGAAACCTGGCGCACGGATCCCGCCTCATACCGGCGTCGCCAACTTCCGCCTGCTGGTGCACCTGCCGCTGGTGATCCCGCCCCGCTGCGGCTTCCGCGTCGGCGGCGAGACGCGAGAGTGGCGCGTGGGCGAGGCCTGGGTGTTCGACGACACGATCGAGCACGAGGCCTGGAACGGCAGCGACGAGCTGCGCACGATCCTGATCGCCGATCTCTGGAGTCCCTACCTCTCTCCCGAGGAGCGCGAGGCGATCGCGGCGGTGATCGCGGCGACCGACTCCTTCAACGGCACGCAGCCCCGCACCGACGCCTGAGCGGCGGGCAAAAAAAAGCGGCGGTTCCTTTCGGAACCGCCGCCAGTGTCGTCTACGCAGCCTGGATCAGAACTGCACGCGCACCCGCGCGAACAGGTAGCGGCCCAGCGCATCGTAGGTCTGCGGGTAGGTGTTGCCGTTGCCGGTCGTACCCACCGAGCCGTTGATGTCCGGATCCGTGTCCATGACGTTGTTCACACCCAGGACCACCGAGGCCTTCTCGCTGAACGAGTAGGTGCCCGCCAGGTCGAAGTAGCTCTGCGAGCCCAGCGTGCGGTCGATGCGGTTCTGCGGGGTGCGGAACTGCTCGACGCTGCCGTAGTAGCGCCAGGTGAGGGCGAGGTCCAGGTTCCACGGGGTTTCCCAACCCACGCGGAACTGGTGGCGCCACTCGGGGTTCGGCGTACCGCAGCTGCCGGCGAAGAAGCCGACGCAGTCGTAGGGGTCGATGCCCGGGCCCGGCTCGGTGATCAGGTCCTGCAGGTAGGTGCCCGTCAGGTTGAAGTTGAGGTCACCGGCCTTGCCGAGGCTGAGCCCCGCATAGCTCAGGTTCAGGTCGATGCCCGTGGTCTCGACGGCACCGATGTTGATCGCCAGATCCTCGACGTTGCCGCTGCCGAGCCAGAGCTGGCCGATGCTGTTGCGCTTGATGCGCGAGCAGGCCGCCGCGTCGTTGTTGTTGTAGCAGGCGCCCAGCGAGTTCTCGGCCCCGTAGCTCGAGATCGTGCCGTCGACGCGGATGTTGAACCAGTCGACGGACATGATCAGCCCCGGCGCGAACTCGGGCTGGAAGATCACGCCCACCGTGTAGGTGTCCGACTCCTCGGGGTTGAGGTTCGGGTTGCCACCCTGCAGGAACTGGTACTGCCCGGCCGGGCTGTCCAGCGCCGACGAGCCGACGTTGCCCGCCGGCACGCCCGTGGCAATACACTCGGCCACGGTTGCCGTGATGCCGCCTGGCGCCGTCGCGGCGTTCTCGCTGCGGCCTGCGCCGCAGGGATCGCCGTCGATGTCGAACAGGTTGAAGCCCTGGGCGGTGAACAGCTCGATGATGTTCGCCGCGCGGACCGCGCGCTGGTAGCTGCCGCGCAGCTTGACCGACGAGATCGGCGACCACTCGAGGCCGAACTTGTAGGTGTCGGTGTCGATGTCGCCGTAGTCGGAGAAGCGGTACGCGACGTCGGCCACGAGGCTCTCGGCCAGCGCCTTGCCCTGCACGAGGGGGATGCGCGCCTCGCCGAACAGGTCCTTGACCGTGGTCGAACCGGTGATGCCGATCGTGGCGCCGCCGGTGCCCGACAGGGCAGCGGTGGCCAGCAGCGAGTCGGTGCCGTTCTTCAGCTTGTCTCGACGGTACTCCGCACCGAACGCCACCTGGACGTTCTCCTCGGCCGTGGGCAGCTTGAACCCGGTGTCGCCCGAGATCGTGGCGAGCGCCACGTCCTGGTCGATGGTGCCGAGCTGGATGCCGGGGGCCTGCAGGTACTCGAGGGCCTCCTGCGTGACGCCGTTCAGCTGGAACGGGTTGTAGGGCACGCAGCCGTCGGCGCGGGCGCCGGCGTCACGGCAGCCGACCTGGCCGGAGGGCAGTACCACGGCGTCGAGCGCCTTGCCGATGCGGTCGATGACGAAGTAGTTCAGCGTCTCCTGCTGCGCCTGCACGGTGGAGCGCTGGAACGACACGTCGTAGTCCCAGCTGTCGCTCAGCGCGCCGCGTACACCGACGATCGCGCGGAACGAGGTGTTCGAGAAGCTCTGCTGGCGGCCGCCACCTTCCGTGTTGCGGCGACCGATGTACATCGTGACGCTGTCGCCGGCGGCGACGGCGGCCGGCGTACAGCCGATCGCGGCAAGGCGGTTGGCGGGGATGAACGGGTTGTCGCAGTTGATCGACGACGAGTCGAAGAAGATACCGCCGGGCGCGATCTGCGCGATCGAGCGGTAGTCGGTGAACATCAGCTGGGTGTAGACGTCGACCTTGTCGTTCAGCTCGTAGTGGCCGCTGGCGCCGACGTTGTAGCGCGAGGCGGGCCGCAGGAAGTGGTTGGTCGGGCCGAAGTTGTACTGGTCGGTCGCGCTGCTCCACGGGCGCCAGCCGCTGCCGTCCTGGGCGAGCGTGAAGTCGTAGGTCGCGAAGTCGGTGAGGCGCGCCGGCGAGGCCGTCGACGAGCCGCCGCAGGAGAACGAGACGGTCGGGCCGGCGTTGAGCGAGCAGGCCGAGAAGTCGCGGTCGCGCTGCAGGATCTCGTCGTTCTCCATCCAGCCTGCGTAGGCGGTGAAGTTGCCGCGGCCGTCCTCGGTGCTGATGCCGACGAGGATCGAGGCCTCGCGGCCGAAGCCGTCGGTGACGTTGCTCGGCGGCAGCGCGAACTGGGCGGGGTTGGTGCGGGCACGGCCGGCGATCACGTCGCGCAGCTTGACCGCGCCGGGGCCGCCGAAGCTGTTGTTGTGCTGGTAGAAGCTGTACTGGCCCGTGACCTCGACGCCCTCGAAGTCCTTCTTCGTGATGAAGTTGACGACGCCGGCGACGGCGTCGGAGCCGTAGACCGCCGAGGCGCCGCCGGTGAGCACTTCGACGCGCTCGATCAGCTGCGAGGGGATCTGGTTGAGGTCGGCCGCCGAGTTCGACACACCGCCGTAGGGCATGCGGCGACCGTCGACGAGCACCAGGGTGCGCGAGGAGCCGAGGCCGCGGAGGTTGACCGTGGCGGTGCCCGAGGCGCCGTTGGCGACCGTGGCGTTCTGCGCGGCGAAGGCCTGCGGCAGCTGGTTGATCAGGTCCTCGATGCGGGTGACGCCCTGCGTGGCGACGTCGGCCGCGGTGACCTGCGTGACCGGGCTGCTCGACTCGAGGTTCGCCGAGCGGATGCGCGAACCAGTGACGACGACGGTGTCGAGGTCATCGGCGCCGGCGGATTCCTGGGCGTGGGCAACGGGCACGGCGACCGACGTGGTGATCGCACCGACCACCAACGCACGGCGCACGGCGAGTGCGACTGGGCTGCTAAGATTCATTACTCCTCCTGGTGGCGGTTTGGCCGCCTGATTTTTTGAACTTCTTTTGTCGCGGCGCCCCGCTCGGGCGAGCCCGCAATAGCCATCGGCCGTGCCTGCGCCCGGCTGTGTGACAATGATGCTACGGACTTGCTCGCCGCGGCGCAAGTCATTGTTGTATATTAGCAACGCCCGTGGATCCGGTCCGCGGGCACCCGGGGGGCCTGCCGACATGACCACCAATCCTTTCCGCCAGACCATGGAACGGGCGATCGGGGCCCACAGGGCGGGACGCCTTGAGGACGCGCTCGCGGCCTACCGCGCGGCGCTGGCGTTGCGTCCGGACGACGCCGAGGCCTCGAGCCTCACCGGCCTCGCGCTGGCCCAGGCGGGGCAGCCTGGCGAGGCGCTGCCGCTGCTCGAGCGGGCCGTGGACCTCGAACCTGGCCAGGTCGGGCTGCGCTTCAACCTCGCCGAGGGGTATGTGCTCGCCCGCGATACCGAGCGCGCATTGGCGGCGCTGCGCGACGTGCTGGCGCTGAAGCCCAACTTCGTGGCGGCGTGGTCGCGCATTGGCGACCTCCAGGCGGAACGGGGCGACGACGCGGCGGCGACGCAGGCCTGGGCCGAGGCGCTCGAGGTGGATCCGGCGGCGGTGCGTCCGGCGGCGAAGCTGGCCGAGATGGCGATGCGCCATGGCGACACCGGCAAGTCGATCGCGCTGCTCGAGGTGGGCCTGTCGCAGAACCCGGCCAACGACATGTTGCTCGGCGTGCTGTGCGAGGTGCTGGCGGCGCGGCGCGAATGGGGTCGGCTCGGCACTACCGCGCGGGCCTGGGCCGATGCGAAGCCCGATCTGCCGGAGCCGTGGAAGTTCCTGTCGCGCGCCGCCTTCGAGCTCGGTCGTCACGCGGATGCCGTGCAGGGCTACTCGAACTACCTCATGCGCGGGCGGCACGACGCGACCGACCTGGCGGCCTACGCCAGCCTGTGCCTGCACGCGCTCGACTTCGAGGCGGCAGAGGCCGCGCTCGCCGCCGCCGAGGAACTCGACGCCGCCCACCCCGAGGTGCTCGCGCGCCGGGCGCTGCTGCACACCTACTACGGGCGCTTCGACGCGGCCCGCGACGCGGCGCGGCGCGCGCTCGAGCGCCAGCCGGACGACGTCGCGACGCATACGATCCTCGCCCGCCTGCAGCAGGGGCGCCTCGAGGACGCGCAGTTGCAGCGGCTCGAGGGCATTGCGGCCCGTGCCGACGCGCCTTACGACTTCCGCATCCCGGCGTCCTTCGCCGTGGCGCAGGTGCTCGACGCACGCGACGATGTCGACGGGGCGTTCATGGCCTGGTCGCAGGCGCACGAGCTCGCGCTTGCGCGAGATCGTATCGAGGACCGCCGCTACGACCGCGAGGCTCAGGAGCGCCGCACGCGCCAGCTGATGGACTTGTTCCCCGGGCGGCTCGTTGCCGCCGGGCCGACGGGCGAAGGCGCCGCGGGCGAAGGCGGGGTGGGCGACGGCGCCGCGCGCTGGCCGCGGCGCCCGGTCTTCATCGTCGGCATGCCCCGCTCGGGGACCACGCTGGTCGAGGCCGTCCTTGGCGCGCACTCGCGCGTGCATGCCTGCGGCGAGCGCGGCGCGATGCCGCGGCTGCTCGGCAACTACGTGGCGCTCGCCGACGAAGGACGGCTGCCGGACGCCGAGCGGCTCGGGAAATGGGCCGTGGCCTACCTCGCCGAGCCGCGCGCGTCCGAGGGGCGCGACGTGCTGACGGACAAGCAGCCGCTGAATTTCCACGCCGTGGGCCTGATCGCGCGGCTGTTCCCGGACGCCGTGATCCTGCACTTGCGGCGTGATCCGGTGGAAACCCTGTTCTCGGTCTGGCGCCAGGAATTCGCGAAGTCCTGGGCCTTCGCCCACCGGCTCGAGGACCTCGGCCACTACTACGGCGAGTACGCGCGGCTGATGGCGCACTGGGAGCGCGCGTTCCCGGGTCGCGTGATCACGCTGCAATACGAGGCGTTTGCCGGCGATTTCGCCGCGGCGGCACCGCGGCTGCTGCGCGACTGCGGGCTCGACTGGGAACCGCAGGTGCTCGACTACGCGCGCCTCGAGCGGCCGATCGCGACCTTCAGCACGGTCAGCGCGCGCGAGCCCGTGGCGGTGCGTCGCGGCCAGGCGGCGCGCTACGGCGCGCGTCTGGATCCGCTGGTCGAAGCGCTGCGCGCGGCCGGCGTCGATCCGGCCACCGGCGCGCTCATCGGCTGACGTCGAGCGCTTCGCGAAGCGGCCCGAGGTGCCGCGCGTAGTTCTGCCAGCGACCTGAAGACGACTGGTAGAGCGGCTGGCGGACCTGCCAGACGCTCGCCGTGCGCACGCGGCCCGCGGCTTCGTGGAAGTGCAGGCAACGCTCGTCCCATGCCAGGCCGCAGTGCGCGAGCAGCCCCGCCAGCGCGGGCCGCGGCTCGCGCACGAAGCCGTCGTAGTCGAACGCGTGGATCGCCGTGCCGAAAAGGTTGCGCCAGTGCGCCATCAACCGCTCCTGCTGCAGGCAGTAGTGCGCGATGTCGAGCAGGTCACTGGCGTAGGCCATGCCGTGATCGAGGTGCAGGAACCAGACCGACAGGCAGTTGTCGACTGCATCGCGCTGTGTGTGGACGATCCGCGCCTGCGGGAACATGGCATGCGCCAGCCCGAGGTACAGGAAGTTGTCCGGTCGCTTGTCCGTGAGCACGTCGGCCTGCGGGAACGTGGCGTGGCGCTGATGCGCATAGCGGGCCGCGAGGGTCGCGAGGCGCGCGCGGCCGGCAGCCGCGAAGGCGTCCGGGAAGCCGCCGCGCGCAAGTTCCGGCAGCCACGGCAGCTCGCCGCCCGACGTGACGCGCGGGTGTGCAGCGAGCACTTGTTCGGCGAGCGTCGAGCCGGAGCGGAACATGCCGCAGATGAGCACCAGCTCGCCGGCCTGCCCGGCGCCGACGGTACCCGCTGCGCCAGCGGCCTGCGCCGCGTCGGCGAGCCACCTCGCGTCGAACGTGGCGATGATCCGGTCGATGAAGCGCTCGTGCGCCGCGCGTTCGTAGCGCGGGGTGCCGGGCGGCGCGCTCGCTCGGCTGTCGAGGTTGGCCCCCGAGTAGGCTGCCCAGGCACCGTCGTAGTCGCCGGTTGCGTCGAGCGCTCGCCCCAGCGCGAAACCAAGGCTGGCCCGCGCCGCGGGCGGCTGGTCGCGCGCTGACAGCGCGTCGCGCAGGCGGCCGATCAGCGGGTCCGCGGGGTCCGTGAACGCGCTGGCGTTGGCGAGTCGCGCCAGGGCTTCCGGATACGCCGGGCCGCGTCCCGTGCCGCAAGCGGTTGCGCGCTGGAGGATTCGCTCGTACAGGTCGCGAGCCTCGGCGCGCCGGCCCTCGTCCTCGCGCAGGTTCGCGAGGTTCAGCAGGGCGGGTGCATAGCCGGGCGCGATGCGCAGCGCGGCGAGGTATTCACGCTCCGCGTCGTCGAAGCGCTGCAGGTCGTCGGCGTAGATGACGCCACGGTTCAGGTGCACTTCCTCGGGTCCCGCCACACCGCGCTCGAGCGCCTCGCGATAGGCTTCGAGCGCCTCGAGCGGCCGACCGAGGCGCCGTCGCCTGAGGCCTAGGTTGTACCAGGTGTCGGTGAGCGCGGGCCATTGGCCGAGCACGCGCTCGAGCAGGCGCACGGACTCCTCGAGCCGGCCGGCGCGTTCCAGCGCGTCGGCCTCGCTCACCATCCGTTGGGCGATCGCCAGCGATTCCACGGCGCTAGCGTAATGCAAATTGCCCAAAGCAAACGGGCCGGGCGATCGCTCGCCCGGCCCGCTCGTTCAGGCGCCTCGCGGCGCTGCGATCAGGGCTTGATGCGCAGCGTGACGCGACGGTTCTGCGCGCGACCCTCGGGCGAGGTGTTCGGCGCGACGTGCTCGGTCTCGCCGTAACCGTTCGCCGTCAGGCGGCTGGCGTCGATGCCGTTCGCGACCAGGTAGTCGCGCACCGACTCCGCGCGCGACTGCGACAGGCGCATGTTGGCGTCGTCGTTGCCCACGTCGTCGGTGTGGCCGCGGACCTCGACCGCCGAGTTCGGCCGGGCCTTGAGGTAGGCCACCGCCGAGTCGAGCACGAGGCGATCCGTCGGGGTCAGCCTGGCCGAGCCCGTGGTGAACGTGACGCCACGCAGGATGAGGTCCTCGGAGGCGCGCTCCTCGCAGACCGCGCCGAGCACCTGCAGCGTCACGCGGCGGTTCTGCTCGCGGCCCTCGGCCGAGTCGTTCGGCGCAACGTGCCGCATCTCGCCCAGGCCCACCGCCGAAAGGTCCGCCTCGGCCACGCCCTTGCTCACGAGGTAGGCCTTGACGGCCTCCGCGCGACGCTTCGAGAGCTCGAGGTTGTAGGTGTCGGAGCCGACGTCGTCGGTGTGGCCGCGCACCTCGGTCTTGACGCCGGGGCGGCGCAGCAGGCCGGCGGCGGCGGAGTCGAGGATCAGCTGGCCCTGCGGGGTGAGCTCCGCGGAGTTCGTCACGAAGGTGACGCCGCGCAGGATCACGTCGCCGCACTCGCAGCCGGTGCTGTCGACCTTGGCGCCCGCCGGCGTGCCAGGGCACTTGTCGCGGCTGTTCGGGACGCCATCGCCGTCATCGTCGCCGTCTACCGGAGCGGGCGGGGGCGGCGGCGGCGGCGGCGGGGGCGGGGGCGGGGGCGGCGGGGGCGCGGCGCGCTCGACGGCGCCACCCCACGAGTACACGAGGCCCACGCCGATGAGGTAGTCGGTGAGGTTGGTCGGGTCGCTGTCCGAGCGCCGGCCGGTGGCTTCGCCGCGCAGCTGCAGGTTGGTGCCGTTGCGGGTGTTCTTGGCGATGTCGGCCATGACGCCGACGCCGTACTTGAGGTACAGCGAGCCGTCGCGGGCCGTCGCGGGGTAACGCGACTCGATGCGGCCGAGGCCGGCGATGAGGTAGGGGTTCACCACCTTGTCGCGGTTGAAGACGCGCAGCGCGCTGATGTCGAAGGCGTTGAGCTTCAGCTTGTTGGTGGTGTTGTCGAGCTCATGGTTCGAGCCGTTCAGGCCCAGCTCGATGTTCCACTTCTCGGAGACCGCCTTGCCGACCGCCACCGCGACACCGACGCCGTCGTCCGCGGCGCGATCGTCGTCGACGATCACGCCCTGGATCATCGGCGACACATACCAGCTGCCCGCGTCGGTACCTGCGACGCCGACCGCCGAGGCGAGCGTGACGGCACCGGTCGCCAGGGCGACACCAATGGCCTTTTTCATTTGAACGACTCCCGTGTATGCAACGTCAGGACTCACGCCGGCACGATGCCGAAGTCCCGATCGAGTGGCGCGGATCATACCTGACACGGCGTGCAGGCGCGAAACGCGCCGTTTAGGCATGTCGTGCTGACGCAACAGCGCAAAGGAGTGCTAGGGAGGCCCGCCGCGCCGGCCCGGCCGGAAGGCCGGGTGATCGATCCGGTCGCCGACGCGCAGCCCCCGGCGCATGACCTCGCCGCCGCGCAGTTCGAGCACGGCCTTGACGGGCTCGGTCGACTCGAGCACTTCCAGCGAGTGCGGCACCGTGCGCTCGAAGATGCGCACGATGCGTCCGCGTTCATCCACGAACAGCATGTCGAGCGCGATGTAGGTGTTCTTCATCCACATGCCGGAAGGCCGCGGCTGCCGGTTCACGAACAGCATGCCCTCGTCGGCGGGCAGGTCGCGGACGAACATCAGCCCCTGCTGCTGCCGTTCCGGGGTATCGGCGATCCAGACGCGGAACACGTGACCCTGGCCACGGGCCGTGTGGATGGTCAGTGCCGAGCGCGGGAAGGTCGACAGGTCCATGACGGCCTGCGCGGACGCCGGGACGGAATGCTGCGCGGCGAGCACGGCGAGGAGCAGTGTGACGAGCCGGCTCGCGATGGCGGATCGCAGGTGGCCTCGTGAGCCTTCAGCGCGAGGCAGGCGGGGGTGTCGGGTCATCGGCCGGATCCTCCATGCGGATTCGGGCAGCGTAATCGAAGCGGGTGACGACGATGCGCGAGCGCCCGTCCAGCGTCTGCGCGGGGCCGGTGCAGAATCCGCTGGCTTCGATCCTCCAGCTGCGCACGGGTCCGCCCAGCTCGCCAATCCTTCGCTGCTGCAGTCGGTCCGTGGTGCAGCGGTCGTCGCCGAGCGTGGCGAACAGACGCTGCTCGCCCTCGAAGATCAGCGTGAGGTTGGTGGGCAAGGCCTGGGCATCCCGACCCTCGCGCGCGCTCGCCAGTCCGAACACGAACCGGAGACGACGGCCGTCCGACTGCGCCGGGCCCGCGAGCGTGACGCGGATCCCGCCGCCGCCCGGCCGTGGGCCGCCTTCACAGTTCAGCTCGTTGCCGCGCCAGGCGACGTCGAGGTCGAACTCGCCGCGCAGTCGGGCGCGCAGGAACGCACTGCCGTCCGCGAGGCAGGCGACGGGCGGCGGCGGGACGGGCAGGTCGGCGGGTGCGATCGGCAGCGGCATGCGCCGCGATGTTACGCGCTCGCCACCAGCAGTGCCTTGGCCAGCTTGGCGTGCCACCGGCCGATGGCGCGCGCGAGATGCATCAGCAGCGTGAGCAGCAGGATCCCGAGCAGGAACATGGCGACCAGGCCTGCCGGCGTGTCGATCTGCTGCAGCCACGCCGGGTCGCCCACGCTCACCTCGATGCCTCCGCCGGGCAGGTCGACGCCGAGGGCGCGCAGGCCCTCCCACAAGGGTGCGAGCAGGAAGGTGGTGCCCACGGCAAGGCCGGCTGTCGCGATGCCGAAATAGGCGACGCCGAGCGGCAGCATCAGCACGAAGTAGCCGAGCGTCGTCCAGGTGCGCGGGTCGCGGAGCATGGCGCCGACGCGGGCCCAGAACCCCTTCGGCGCACCGGGGTGCGGCGGCCGGCGCGGCATGCGCTCCCCGGTCAGGGCCTCGATGAGCCGGCCCTCGGCCAGCGACAGCACCCGTGCAAGCCCGACGAAGGCGAGGAAGAACGGCACGCCGATGATCAGGATCGACAGGCCGGCCGAGAGCGACAGACCCGTGACGGCGAACGTGAAGTAGACGATCCCCGTCGCCAGCGCCAGGAACATGAAGAACAGCGAGGTCCAGGCGCGCACGTCGGTCCAGACGCCGAACGCGCGCCGCAACGGCGAGGGCGGTGCGGCGTCGGCCGCTCGCGGCGGCTGCCCGCGGGCGCCCGGCGTGGCGAACGCGGCGCGCACCCTGGCTTCGGTGTCGCGGTAGGCGGCGGCGACCTCGGCCGGCGCGCCATAGGTGCTGGCGATCAGTTCGAGCGTGTCGGCCTCGCTGCGCCCGGGGTGCGCGGCGAGCTCCGCGCGCAGGTACTCCTCGGCGTCGTAGGCGGCGTCCTGGATCAGCGCGGGATCCTCGCCGGCGAGTTCGGCACGCAGCTGGGCGAGGTAATCGTCGACGGAGCGGGGGGCGGGTCGGGTCATGGCGAGCCTGCTTCGGTGAAACGGTTGACGAAGTCGCGGGTGTGTTGCCACACGCCGCGCCACTCGGCGAGCACGGCGCGGCCGGCGTCGGTGATGCGGTAGTAGCGGCGCGGCGGACCGGCGGTCGAGGGCACGACGTGGCTGTCGAGCCAGCCGGCAGCGGCCAGTGCGCGCAACACCGGATAGATCGTGCCCTCCTTGAACAGCGGCTCGCCCTCGTTGGCGCGCTGCAGGCGCTTGGCGATTTCGTAGCCGTAGAGGTCGTGGCGGCTGCTGGCCAGCACGGCGAGCAGCACCAGCGACACCAGGCCGGAGTTGAGTTCTTTCTGGAACTTGCGGGCTGAGGTATCGTCCACAGCATGATACTGTAGAGTAAACAGTACTGTGGGTCAAACACCAGTGCGGGCCGACGTGTCGGCGGCGTCACGGGAGCGTCCGGCGACCGCTGTTAGACTCAGCCGCATGGGCCAGACACTCACGCTCGAAATTTCCCCCCGGATACCGGATCGCCTCGCGCGTCTGCCGGAACTCGCCGCCAACCTGTTCCTCAGCTGGCACCGTCCCACGCGCGCGCTGTTCGAGGAGCTCGATCCCGCGCTATGGGGGCAGGTGCGCGGCAACCCGCGCCTGCTGCTGCGCTGCCTCGACCAGGCCTCGCTGGACCGCGCTGCCGCGGATCCCGCCTTCCTGGCGCGCTATGGCGAGGTGCTCGGCGCGTTCGACGCCTACCTGAACGCGCCGGCGATCGAGAACGCGCCCCTGGTCGCGTACTTCTGCGCCGAGTACGGCTTCAGCCACGGGTTCCCGATCTACTCCGGTGGCCTCGGCGTGCTCGCGGGCGATCACTGCAAGGCTGCGAGCGACGAACGCCTGAATTTCGTCGCCGTGGGGCTGCTCTACGGCCAGGGCTACTTCACCCAGGTCGTCGACAGCGACGGCATGCAGCACGCCGAGTACCGCGAGCAGGATCCGCGCGACCTGCCGGTCGAGCCGGTGCGCGACGCGGCCGGCGACTGGGTCGCCATTCGCGTGCCGATCGCCGACCGCGAGGTCACCGCCCGGCTGTGGGACGCGCAGGTGGGCCGGATCCGCGTCGTCCTGCTCGACACGAACTGCGCCGACAACCTGCCCGAGGACCGCCAGATCACGCACAGGCTCTACGGCGGCGATGACACGATGCGAATCCGCCAGGAGATCGTGCTCGGCATCGGCGGCGTGCGTGCGCTGCGCAGGATCGGGCTCGCGCCCGCCGTCTGGCACATGAACGAGGGCCATGCGGCCTTCCTCGTGCTCGAGCGGTTGCGAGAGGAGCGCGAGTCGGGCCTGGAGTTCGACGCGGCGCTCGAGGCCGTCGCCGCGCAGTGCGCATTCACGACGCACACGCCCGTGGCGGCGGGGCACGATGCCTTCGGCGACGAACTGATGCTGGCGCACTTCGGGCGCTTCATCGCCGGGCTGGGCCTCCCGGTAGAGGATTTCCTCGCGCTCGGTCGCGCGCCCTCGAGCCACCACATGTTCAACATGACGCGGCTGGCACTCAACGGCGCGCGCCACGTCAACGGCGTCAGCCGGCTGCATGGGGCCGTCTCGTCACGTCTGGTCGCGGACCACTGGGGAGACGTCCGCCCGGACGACAACCCGGTGGGCTATGTGACCAACGGCGTGCACGTGCCGACCTTCCTCCACCAGAAATGGTCCGAGTTCTTCGACGAGGTCGCGGGACCGGAGTGGCGCGAACGGCTCTCCGACGAGGGGTTCTGGCGCATCCTGGAGCGCGTGCCCGAGCGGGCGTACTGGGAAGCGGGCCAGACCGTGAAGTCCGACATGCTGCATTGCGTGCGCGAGCGGCTGCGGCGCGAGTTCCTGCGCAAGGGCCAGAGCCTCGCGCAGTGGCGTCAGGTGGTCCGCCTGCTCGACCCGGCCCGGCCCGACGTGCTGACCATCGGTTTCGCGCGCCGGTTCGCCACCTACAAGCGCGCCTCGCTGATCCTGCGCGATCGCGAGCGGCTCGCGAAGCTCGTGAACGACCCGGCGCGGCCGGTGGTGTTCCTGTTCGCGGGCAAGGCGCACCCGGCCGACCACCCGGGCCAGGCCGTGCTGCGCGAGATCAAGCAGGTCATGCTGCAGCCCGAGTTCATCGGGCGGGTGGTGTTCCTCGAGGACTACGACATCCAGCTCGCGCGCTGGCTGGTCTCGGGCTGCGACGTCTGGCTGAACAATCCCGTCGCCCCGATGGAGGCGAGCGGCACCTCGGGAATCAAGGCGGCGGTGAACGGCCGGCTGAACCTGTCCGTGCTCGACGGCTGGTGGGCGGAAGGATTCGACGAGGACAACGGCTGGGGCATACCGTCGGTGGACGTGCAGGACCCGGCGCGCCGCGACGTGCTCGAGTCGGAACTGATCCTGGAGGCGATCCGCGACGAAGTCGTGCCGATGTACTACGCGCGCGGCGAGACCGGCGTGCCCTCGCAGTGGGTGCGGCGGTCGAGGCGCGCCATGATGACGGTGATCCCCCGTTTCAACATGCGGCGCACCGTGGCCGACTACGTGCGGGGGATCTATGCGCCGGCGGCGTCGCAGGGCGCGCGGCTGGCTGCGCATGGGTCGGCCGGCGCGCGGGAGCTGGCCGACTGGAAGCGCCGGGTTCGCGCGGCCTGGCCGGAGGTCTCGGCGGTGGCGCGTGCCGTTCCGCCACGCAGCCACCCGGTGGCGGAGCCGCTGCGCATGCGCGTCGCGGTGAAGCTCGGCGGGCTGCTGCCGTCCGATGTCCGGGTCGAGCTGATCGCCGGCCGGACCCTGCCGCAGACGCTGCGCGAGCCGCCCACGCTGTCGTCGTACCGCGAGGCGCTCCACGCGCGCGACTGGCGTGAGCCCCTGCGCGCCACCGACGAGGTCGAGGCCGACGGCTCGGTGATCTATGCGCTGGATGTCCCCCCGGGGGCCTGCGGCCAGTTCCAGGGCGCGGTGCGCGTGTTCCCCGCGCATCCGCTGCTGACCCACCCCTACGAGATGGGGCTCATGAAGTGGATGGAGGCGGGCTGAGCGGCTCGAGCAGGACCACCGCCAGCGGGGGCAGCAGCAACTCGAGGGAGTGAGCGTGGCCGTGGGCGGGTTGCGCGGTCGCCTGCACCTCCGCCAGGTTGCCGAGGTTGCTGCCCGCATACCGCGCGGAGTCGGTGTTGAGGATCTCGCGCCAGGTGCCGCCGCGCGGCACGCCCACCCGGCTGCCCGGGCGCGGCACAGGGGTGAAGTTGGCCACGACCAGCAGCACGGCACCGGCGTCGTCGCGGCGCAGGAACGACAGCACGGACCTGTCGCGGTCGTGGCAGTCGACCCAGGCGAAGCCCGCCGAATCGAAGTCCAGGCGGTGCAGCGCAGGGCGCTCCCGGTAGACCCGGTTCAGGTCCCCCACCAGCGTGGCCACGCCACGATGCCCAGGGTCGTCGAGCAGCGCCCAGGGCAGCGGGGCGGCGGCGTTCCACTCGGTCGGCTGCGCGAGCTCGCCACCCATGAACAACAGCTTGCGGCCCGGGTGGGTCCACATCCACGCATAGAGCAGCCTCAGGTTGGCGAGCTGCTGCCAGCGGTCACCGGGCATCTTGCCGAGGAGCGACCGCTTCAGGTGCACGACCTCGTCGTGTGACAGCGGCAGCACGAAGTTCTCCGAGAACGCGTACATCAGGCCGAAGGTCAGCTTGTCGTGGTGATGCCGGCGGTGCAGCGGGTCCTCCCGCAGGTAGGCCAGCGTGTCGTGCATCCACCCCATGTTCCACTTCATCGAGAAGCCGAGGCCGCCGTCGTGCACCGGGCGGCTCACGAGCGGCCAGTCGGTGGACTCCTCGGCGATCACCACGGCACCCGGGCAGCGTGCGTGGACGAGCGCATTGAGATCGCGAAGGAAGGCGATGGCCTCGAGGTTGTGCCGCCCCCCGTGGATGTTCGGCAGGAAGTCGCCGGGTGCGCGACCGTAGTCGAGGTAGAGCATCGAGGCGACGGCGTCGACCCGCAACCCGTCGAAGTGGAATTCCTCCAGCCAGTACAGCGCGCTCGACAGCAGGAACGCGCGCACCTCGTGGCGCGCGTAGTCGAAGACCAGGGTTCCCCACTCGGGGTGCTCGCCGCGCCGCGGGTCCGCGTACTCGTAGGCGGCGCTGCCGTCGAAGCGGGCGAGGCCGTGCGCGTCGCGCGGGAAGTGACCCGGCACCCAGTCGAGCAGCACGCCGATGCCGGCCCGGTGCAGTTCGTCCACCAGGAACCGCAGGTCGTCCGGCGAGCCATGGCGGGACGTGGGCGCGAAGTAGCCGGTGACCTGGTAGCCCCAGGATTCGTCCAGCGGGTGCTCGGTCACCGGCAGCAGCTCGACGTGGGTGAAGCCGAGCGACTGCACCCAGGGGACCAGCTCGCGCGCGATCTCGCGGTAGTTCATGAATCCGTCGTCCGCGCCGCGTCGCCAGGAGCCGAGGTGCAGCTCGTAGATGCTCATCGGCGCACGCAGCCAGTCGCGCAAGGCGCGCGCCTGCATCCAGCCCGCGTCGTCCCAGGGGTGCGCAGGCGGCGCCGCCACCACCGAGGCCGTGGCTGGCCGCAGCTCCGCGGCTCGGGCCAGCGGGTCGGCCTTGAGGAACACGGGGCCGCCCTTGCGGCTGCGGATCTCGTATTTGTAGGGCTCGCCGGGCGCGACGCCGGGCACGAACAGCTCCCAGACGCCGCTCGACCCGCGCGAGCGCATGGGCAGGCAGCGGCCGTCCCAGCGGCAGAACGGTCCGACCACGCTGACGCGCTCGGCATCGGGCGCCCAGACCGCGAAGACCGTCCCGTTCACCCCGTCGATCGTCCTGGGGTAGGCGCCCAGGGCGTTCCACAGCGCTACGTTGCGGCCGGCGTTGAAGAGGTAGAGATCATGGTCGCTGACGAGCGGTTCGACGAAGCAGTAGGGATCGACGCGTTCGCGGCAATGGCCATGGTCGTCCCACCAGGCGACGCGGTAGCGACGGGGCAGTGCGCGGGACGGGGTGCGCCACGCGAAGAAGTCCGAGTTGCCCAGACGCTGGCCCTCGAGATGGCCCTCGAGCGCCACCCGCGCCGCCGCGGGCTGGAACACCAGCACGTGCAGCATGTCGTCGCGCGCCGCACGCGGCCCGAGCACGGCGTGCGGGTCGTGGTGGGTGCCGGCGGCGATCCGGGCGAGTTCCGGCTCCGGGATTTCCACGATTTGCGGCGTCGACTCGCTCATATGCCTAATATAGGCGAACGGTCTCCCTCTCAACGGCTTCCCTACGCGAGCGAACCTGCGCATGCCCAAGCCACCCGCCCGCGCATCCTCGGGCCGTTACGTCAGCCGGCTCACCAGCGGCACGCTCGCGGTGATCATGGCCGGCGGCCGGGGCGAGCGCCTCGGCGGGCTCACCGCGCACCGCTGCAAGCCCGCGACGCCGTTCGGCGGCAAGTTCCGGATCATCGACTTCGTGCTGTCCAACTGCGTGAACTCGGGCATCCGGCAGATCAGCGTGCTGACCCAGTACAAGGCGCAGTCGCTGATCCAGCACGTGCAGCGTGGCTGGGGCTTCCTGCGCGGCGAGTTCGGCGAGTTCGTCGAGGTGTCTCCGGCCCAGCAGCAGACCGGTGGGCATTGGTACCTCGGCACGGCCGACGCCGTGTACCAGAACCTCGAGCTGATCCTCTCGCACCGTCCCAAGCACGTGCTCGTGCTCGCCGGCGACCACATCTACAAGATGGACTACGGCCCGATGATCGCCTACCACGTCGAGAAGGGCGCGGACATCACGGTCGGCGTGGTCGAGGTGCCGCGCGACCAGGCCCGCGCCTTCGGCGTCATGACGACCACCGAGTGGAATCGCGTGACGAAGTTCGCGGAGAAGCCCGCCGACCCGGACCCGATGCCAGGCCGGCCCGACGTCGCTCTCGCCTCGATGGGGATCTACGTCTTCAACACGAAGCTGCTGGAGCGGCTGCTCGTGGAGGACGCGCTCGACCCGCAGTCCTCGCACGACTTCGGCAAGAACATCATCCCGCGCTCGATCGCCGACCGGCAGGTCTTCGCCTACCCGTTCCAGGACGTCCGCACCCGCGCGCAGAGCTACTGGCGCGACGTGGGCACCATCGACGCCTTCTACGACGCCAACATCGAGCTGGTGCACGTCGATCCCGAGCTCAACATCTACGACGAGCAGTGGCCGATCTGGACCTACCAGGTGCAGCAGCCACCGGCGAAGTTCGTGCTCGACGATGTCGATCGGCGCGGCACGGCCGTGAACTCGATGGTGGCGGGCGGCTGCATCGTCTCGGGCGCCGAGGTGCGCGAGTCGCTGCTGTTCTCCGATGTCCGCGTCGACGAGCGCGCGCGGATCGAGCGGTCGGTGGTGCTGCCGCACGTCCACGTGGGGGCCGGCAGCACGATCCGGCGCGCGATCCTCGACGAGGGCTGCGAGATCCCGCCGGGCATGCAGGTCGGGGTCGATCCCGAGGCTGACCGGCGCCGCTTCCACGTCACCGACAACGGCGTGGTGCTGGTCACGCCGGACATGCTCCGCGCGCCATGAGCGCGGACATCGCGGCCGGGGCCGTCGGCGGACCGGCCCGCCTGCCGGTGGTGCTGCTCTGGCACATGCACCAGCCGCAGTATCGCGATGCATCGACGGGCCAGTACGTCCTGCCATGGACCTACCTGCACGCGATCAAGGACTACGCCGACATGGCGGCGCACCTCGAGGACAACCCCGCGGCCCGCGCGGTGGTGAACTTCACGCCCGTGCTGCTCGAGCAGCTCGAGGAATATGCGCAGCGCGCCTCGGCCTGCCTGCGCGGCGGCGAGCCGCCGGGGGACGCGGTGCTCGCGACCCTGACCGCGGCGCCATTGCCGGCCGATCCGGAGTCGCGGGCCGCACTCGCGCGGTCGCTGCTGCGCGCGCATCGGCTCAACCTCGTCGAGCGCTTCGAGCCCTACGCCGAGGCGGCCCGCGCGGTCGAGTCGCTGCTGGGCGCGGGCCGCATCGAGTGGGCCTCGGATGCGCTCCTGCACGACCTCGCGACCTGGTACCACCTGGCGTGGCTGGGCGAGACGGTGCGACGCACGGACGGTCGGGTTCCGCGGCTGATGGCGCAGCGGCACGGCTACTCGCTCGCGCAGCGCCACGAGCTGCTCGCAGTGATCGCCGAGCTGCTCGCCGGCATCGTGCCCCGCTACCGCGCGCTCGCCGACGCGGGTCGCGTCGAGCTCTCGGTCACGCCCTACGGGCACCCTATCCTGCCGCTGCTGTTCGATTTCGGCGCCGCGCGCGAGTCGCAGCCCGGCGCCAGCCTGCCGCAGCATCCCGGTTATCCGGGCGGCGCGCAGCGGGCCGACTGGCACGTCGCCGAGTCGATCCGGGTGTTCCGCCGCTGCTTCGGGCGTGACCCCCAGGGCTGCTGGCCCTCCGAGGGCGCGATCAGCGGCACGACGCTGGAGCTGCTCGAGCGCCACGGGCTGCGCTGGGCGGCCACCGGCGGCAGCGTGCTGCACGGCAGCTTCGCCGCCCGCGGCGATTCGCCGGTCGAGGCCGACATCGCCTATTCGCTGCCGGGCGGGCGCCTCGCGTGCTTCTTCCGGCACGACGGGCTGTCCGATGCGATCGGCTTCGAGTATGCCCGCTGGCATGGCGATGACGCGGCCGCCAATTTTGTCCACGAGCTCGGCCTCCTCGCGGATCGCTACGCGGGTGATCCGCGTCGCTGCGTGCTGGTGGCCCTCGATGGCGAGAATGCCTGGGAACACTACCCGTGCAACGGCTACTACTTCCTGCGCGGCGTGTACTCCCTGCTGGCGGCACATCCGCGGCTGGAGCTGACGACATTGTCGGCGGTGCTCGACCGGCAACCCGGGCGCGCGGCCCTCCCGGCCGTGGTCGCCGGCAGCTGGGTGCACGGCACGCTGTCGACATGGATGGGCGACCCCGACAAGAACGCGGCCTGGGACCTGCTGTGCGAGGCCAAGCTGGCCTTCGACGCCACGGTGGGCGCGCTGCCCGCTGCCCAGGCCGAGGCAGCGGGCCGGCAGCTCGCGCTCTGCGAGAGCTCCGACTGGTTCTGGTGGTTTGGCGACTACAACCCCGCGGAGGCCGTCGCGCAGTTCGACGACCTCTATCGTCGGCAGCTCGCCACGCTCTACCGTCTGCTGCGCCTCCCGCCGCCGGAAGCGCTCGGCCGGTCGCTCAGCGCGGGGCGGCGCGCCGGCGAGGGCGCGGCCGCCGAGGGTGGCGGCACGATGCGGCGCGCCCATGACTGAGCGGCGCCTGCCGCTGCTCGACCGCCGGCGGGCCGGTGTCCTGCTGCACCTGACCTGCCTCGGCCACGGCGCGCTCGGTGCGCCTGCCAGGGGATTCGTCGACTGGCTGGCCGACGCCGGGTTTTCCGTCTGGCAGATCCTGCCGGTCGGCCCGGCGGGTCTCGACGGCTCGCCGTACTGGGTGTCGTCCGACCACGCCGGCGATCAGGAGCTGGTCGATCCGCGGGAGCGACCGGAGCCTGCTGGTCCGGAGTGGGAGGCCTTCCTGCGCGGACACGCCCATTGGCTCGAGGACTACGCGCTGTTCGCCGTGCTGCAGCGCGCCCACGACGGCGCGGGCTGGACCCGGTGGCCCGCGCCGCTGCGCGATCGCGACCCGCTGGCGCTGCGCGAGGCGCGCGAACGGTACGCCGACGCCATCCGCGCCGTGCAGGCGGGGCAGTATGCCTTCCATGTCCAGTGGCAGCGCCTGCGCGCCCATGCGCACGCGCGCGGCGTGGGCCTGTTCGGCGACCTGCCGATCTACGTCGCCCCGGAGGGGGCGGACACCTGGGCCTGCCGCGATCAGTTCCGTCTCGACGCCGCGGGCGCGCCCCTCGAGGTCGCAGGCGTGCCGCCCGACTACTTTGCCGCCGACGGCCAGCGCTGGGGCAATCCGCTCTATGACTGGGGCGCCATGCAGGCCGACGGCTTCCGGCACTGGCGCGCGCGGGTGTCGACGCAACTCGAGCGGTTCGACCTGCTGCGGCTCGATCATTTCCGCGGGCTCGCCGCCCACTGGTCGGTGCCGGCCGGGGCCACGACCGCGCGCGAGGGTCGCTGGATCGACACTCCGGGCGCGTCGCTGCTCGAGGCGCTGAGGTCCGATCAGGCCCTGCTGGCGCTGGTGGCCGAGGACCTTGGGCTGATCACGCCCGACGTCGAGGCCCTGCGGCGTCGTTTCGCGCTGCCGGGCATGCGGGTGCTGCAGTTCGGGTTCGACGGTTCGGGCGACAACCCGCACCTGCCGCACATGCACCGCGAGGACACGGTCGTGTACACGGGCACCCACGACAACGACACCACGGCAGGCTGGGCGGCCAGCCTCGACGAGGCGACGCGCGAGCGGGTGGGGTTCTACCTGCGCGCGGGCCGGGACGAGATTCCCGAAGCGCTCGCGCGCGCGGCGCTGGGGTCGGTCGCGCGCCTGGCCGTCTTGCCGATGCAGGACCTGCTCGGGCTGGGGTCGGCGGCGCGGTTCAACACGCCGGGGACCACCGCCGGCAACTGGCGCTGGCGCCTGCCCGACGGGGCAGCCAGCGCCGGGCTCGCCGCGCGCTGGCAGCGCCTGAACCGGACTTTCGGCAGGGTCGCTTGAGCGGCCGCCACCGCGCTACACTCGCCGGCATGATGCATCGCCTGAGGACCCTGCTGCTCGTGGTGCCGCTGCTGGTGCTGGCCGGCTGCTCGTCGCTCGCGCCGCGCCTCGAGGCCCCCAAGCTCTCGATCGTCTCCGTCGAACTCGTCAAGGGCGAGCTCTTCGAGCAGCGGCTGCGGGCACGGATGCGGGTGCAGAACCCGAACGACCGCGAGCTGGCGGTCAAGGGCATCACCTACACCATCGAACTCGGCGGCGAGGAGCTGGGTCGCGGCCTCTCGGGGAGCAGCTTCACCGTGCCCCGCCTGGGCGAAGCCGAGTTCGACATGATCGTCACGGCGAACCTCGCCGGCGCGCTGCTCAAGCTCGCCGGGCGCGCCGAGAAGCAGGGCCGCGTGCCCGGCGCCCTCGACTACCGGATCGTGGGCAAGGTGCAGCTGGCGAGCGGCCTGGTGCGCACGGTGCCGTTCGAGGAGACGGGCTCCCTCAAGCTCCGCTGAGCCGCGCGTAGAGCCGGGCGTATTCCGCGCCCTGGCGCTCCCACGAGAAGTCCTGCGCCATCGCATTGCGCACCAGGCGGCCCCAGTGCCCGGGGCTGGCATGCAGGTCGAGTGCGCGCCCGAGCGCCCAGGCCATCGCGGGTGCGTCGAAGTCATTGAACACCACGCCCGTGCCCTCGCCGGTGGCCTCGTCGTAGTGCTGCACCGAGTCGGCGAGGCCGCCCGTGCGGCGCACCACCGGAATCGTGCCGTAGCGCAGCGAGTACATCTGGTTCAGGCCGCAGGGCTCGTAGCGCGAGGGCATCAGGAAGATGTCGGCCGCGGCCTCGATCCAGTGCGCGAACGACTCGTCGTAGCCGCGGTGGAACACCACCCGCTCGGGGAAACGCCGCTGCAGCGCGGTGAAGAATCCCTCATAGCGCGGCTCGCCGCTGCCGAGCACGACCAGGCAGGCGTCGCGCGTCAGCATCGCGACCGACGCCGTGCTCGAGGCCAGCAGGTCGAAGCCCTTCTGCTCGGCGAGCCGGCTGACGATGCCGAGCAGCGCCGTCGACGGGCCGTGGCGCAGCCGCAGCCGGTCGAGGAACTCCGCCTTGAGCCCCGCCTTCACCTCGAGCCGATCCGCGTCGTAGTGCCGTGGCAGCCAGCGGTCGTGGCGCGGATCCCAGTCGTCGTAGTCGACGCCGTTGAGGATACCGGTCAGCGCGCCGGCCCGCGCGCGCAGGCTGTCCTCCAGGCCCATGCCGTACTCGGGCGTGAGGATCTCGCGGGCGTAGGTCGGGCTCACCGTGGTGATGGCGTCCGCATAAAGGATGCCGTGTCGCAACGGGTTCACGCGGCCCGCGCGCAGCTCGTCTTGGTGCAGTGCACCGAGGTCGGCGAGGCCGAGGTCGCCCGCGCGGGCGGCGTCGAACACGCCCTGGTAGCCGATGTTGTGGATCGTCAGCACGCTGCGGGTCTGCGCGAACAACCGGTCCCACGCGTAGGCCGTGCGCAGCAGCAGGGGGCCGAATGCGGTGTGCCAGTCGTTGCAGTGGAGGATCGCCGGCGCCCAGCCCATGCGCTGGCACGACTCGATCGCGGCACGGGTCAGCGCAAGGTAGCGCAGGTGCTCGTCCGGCGCGTTGGAGTACAGCGCCGGTCGGTCGAACAGCGCCGGGCAGTCGATGAAGTAGACGGGCGCGCCGGAGCGCGGCAGCGCGGCCTGCTGCAGGCCGTAGCGGAAGCGGTGGCCGCCAAACTCCAGCGCCAGGTCCTGGTGGCCGTCCAGCGGCGCGAGGCCGTGCCCGGCGCGGTCGACGGCGCGGTGCAGCGGCACGAAGAGGCGGACGTCGTGCCCCGCCGCGTGCAGGTATTTCGCCAGCGCGCCGGTCACGTCGGCGAGGCCGCCGGTCTTGGCGTAGGGCGTGGCTTCCGAGGCGACGAGGCAGACCGGGGCCGGCATCCGGCGGAGTGTACAGCCCGCGGGTGTCATTTATCATTCAGCGCCCGACCCCGGCGCGGGCCGGTCCCCCTGGAGGCTCCCATGCTCGTCCGTCGAGTGCTGCTGGTGCTGACGATCACGCTGCTGCTGGCGGCGTCGCTCGTCGCCGGCGTGATCGCCTCCGACTGGCCGTTCTGGCGGCGCGTCGTCGCGCTGGCGCAGTTGCCCGACGGGGGTGAATGGCCGGACGCCTTCTACCAGCCCGTTGCCCGCGTCGACGGCGGCGGCACGGCCCCGGCGCTGCCGCTGCTCGCCCCGGCACAGTCCACGATCGACCCTGCGGCCCTCGAGGCCGCTGCCACCTGGGCAGAGGCGCAGAATTCCGTCGCGCTGCTCGTGCTGCATGACGGCCGCCTGGTGCTGGAGCGCTACTGGCAGGGCATGAGCCCAGATCAGCCCTGGTCCGGCCGCGCGATGAGCCGCTCGCTGGTGGGCCTGGCCTACGGCTTCGCGGTCGCCGACGGCCGGGTCTCCCTCGACGATCCGGTGGGGCGGCACCTGCGCGAATGGCGTGACGATCCTCGCGGCGCGATCACCATCCGCCAGCTGCTGCAGAACGTGTCCGGCCTCGAGGAGGTACCCCTCACCGCGATCCAGCCGCCGCCCGGCGCGTCCTGGCTCCAGCGCACCTCGGCCTTCCTGCAATCCAACCTCGGCAAGAACGCCCGCCTCGCGCTGGGTTCGGACATGGCGGCCGCCGCGCTGTCGTTCGAGCTGGCGGAGCCGCCCGGCCGCCGCTTCGCGTTCTCGAACGCCAACTCCCAGCTGGCCGGGGTCGTGCTCGAGCGCGCGACGGGCGAGCCGTACGAGCGTTACGTCGAGAGCCGGCTCTGGCAGCCGCTCGGCGCCCGTGCCGGCGAGTTCTACATGGACCGGGCCCACGGCATGCCCGCAGTCTACTGCTGCTTTCGTGCGCTGCCGCGCGACTGGCTGCGGCTTGGTGCGCTGCTCGCCGACGACGGCCGCCTCGATGGGCGGCGCGTGTTGCCCCCGGGCTGGGTGGCCACCATGCGCGAGGGTTCGGCGGCCAACCCCCTGTATGGCCTGCAGCTCTGGTGGGGGCGCGCGCTGGCCGGCCAGCGCCCCTACAGCCAGGGCGGGCTCCCTGGCGCCATCCGGCACGGCGAGGAATACCTGACCGACGACGTCGTCTGGATGGAGGGCGGCGGCGGCCGGACGATCTGGGCGATTCCCTCCGAGCGGCTGGTCATCGTCCGCCTCGGCCGCGGCTCGCCGGGCTGGGACGCCTCGGTGCTGCCCAACACGCTGCTGCGGGGTATCCGGCGCCAGCCGCCCGCATGATGGCTCCGCGTCGCCCGCGAGGGCGGCCCCGGTGCTTCCCGTGAGATCATTGCGCCATGGCTGAAGTGAACAAACTGACGCTCGCCAGCGTCGCGATCGCGGTCGTCTGTGCGGGCTGGGCGGTGTATGCCACGAAGCATGCGGACAAGCCCTCCGCGGGTTTCGGGCCGCCGGGCATGGGCGCGGCGGCGCCTGCGGGTCGGCCGGGCGGCGGCATGGGCGGTGGCGTCCCGGTGCCGGTGAAGTCCGTCGTCGTCGAGGAGCGCGAGCTGGCACGCGAACTGCGTGCCCTGGGTTCGGTCCGTGCCAACGAGGCCGTCGAGATCACGGCGAAGTCGTCCAACCTGGTCGCGGCCGTGCGATTCCGTGACGGCCAGCGGGTGGCGCGCGGCGACGTGCTGGTCGAGCTCGACAGCGCGCAGGTCCGCGCCGACCTCGCGGCGGCGACCGCCGCCCTTACCGAGAGCACCAGCCAGTACGAGCGCAGTCGCGAGCTGCTGCCCACGCAGGCGCTGTCGAAGTCGCAGTTCGACCAGATCGACGCGGCCCGCAAGGCCAACCAGGCGCGGGTCGATGCCGCGCGGGCGCGGCTCGAGGACACGGTGGTCCGCGCGCCGTTCTCCGGTCGCGTGGGGCTGCGGCGCGTCAGCGTGGGCAGCCTGATCGCGCCAGGCACGGTCATCACCACGCTCGACGACACCAGCGTGATGAAGCTCGACTTCCCCGTGCCGGAGAACGACCTGACGGCGCTGCGCGATGGCCTGCCCGTGATCGCGCGCTCCACGGCCTATCCGGACCGCGGCTTCGCGGGCCGCGTCACCAGCATCGACTCGCGCGTCGACCCGGAGACCCGCTCGGTCACCGTCCGCGCCGAGTTGCCGAACGCCGACGGGCTGCTGAAGCCCGGCATGTTCATGACGGTCATCCTCGAGCGCGACCAGCGTCGGGCCGTGTCGATCCCCGAGGAGGCGCTCGTCCCGGAGCAGCAGCGCCAGTACGTGTTCCTGGCCGCGGACGGCCGTGCCGTGCGGCGCGAGGTGCGCATCGGGGCACGCCGCCCGGGTACGGTCGAGATCATCGAGGGGCTGTCGCCTGGCGAGCGCATCGTGGTCGAGGGCACGGTACGCCTGCGCGACGGCAGCCGGATCAATGACCTCGCGGTGGCGGCCTCACCAGGTGCCGCCGCCGCCCCGCCGCCGCCGGGGGCGCGCGGGTGATCCTCTCCGAGATCTCGATCCGTCGCCCGGTGTTCGCCACCGTGGTGTCGCTGCTGCTGGTGATCCTCGGCACGATGGCGGCGCTGCGTCTGTCGATCCGCGAATACCCCGACATCAACCGGCCCATCGTCGGCGTCTCGGTGTTCTATCGCGGCGCCAGTGCGGCCGTGGTCGAGTCGCGCATCGTGCAGGTGATCGAGGACCAGATCGCCGGCATCGAGGGTGTCGAGAAGCTCACCTCGGCCAGCCGCGACGAGTTCGCGCGCATCAACGTCGAGTTCTCCCTCGACCGGGACCTCGACGCCGCGGCCAACGACGTGCGCGAGCGGATCTCGCGGATCCAGGGCCGCCTGCCCGATGAAGCGGACGCGCCCCAGATCACCAAGGTCGACGACACCGCCGAGGCGGTGCTGTACATCAACTTCGCCAGCCCCGAGCGTGACGTCCTCGAGCTCAGCGAGTACATCGAGCAGTTCGTCGTCGACCGCTTCGCGGTGATCCCGGGCGTCGCGTCGGTGAACCTCGCGGGAGGTAGCCGCTACGCGATGCGGGTCTGGCTGGATCGCGAGGCCCTGGCCGCGCGGCAGCTCACGGTGGTGGACGTCGAGGCGGCGCTGCGGCGCGAGAACGTCGAGCTGCCCGCGGGCCGCATCGAATCGAAGGAGCGTGAGTTCACGCTTCGCACCCGCACTTCGCTCGAGACCGAGGACGAGTTCCGCGCGCTGGTGATCGGCCGTGGCCCTGACGGCTACCTGGTGCGGCTGGGCGACGTGGCGCAGGTGCGGCTGGCGGCGGAGCAGACGCGCACGCTTGCCCGCTCGAACGGACTGCCCGGCATCAGCATCGGCGTGACGGCCACCTCGAAGGCCAACGTGCTCGACGTCTCCAAGGCCGTGCGTGCCGAGCTCGAGGCGCTGCGACCGTCGCTGCCCGCCGACATCGACGCCGACGTGAACCTCGACTTCACGATGTTCGTCGAGGAGTCGATGCGCAAGGTCGCCACCGTGCTGGCCGAGACCCTGCTGATCGTGCTGGTGGTGATCTTCGTGTTCCTCGGGACGCTGCGCGCCACGCTGATTCCCGCGGTCACGATACCCGTGTCGCTGCTGGCGGCGGCCATGGTCATGGCCCTGCTCGGCTACTCCATCAACACACTGACCCTGCTGGGCGCCGTGCTGGCGATCGGCCTGGTGGTCGACGACGCGATCGTGGTGCTCGAGAACATCGCGCGGCGCATCGAGGCGGGCGAGCCCTCGCTGCTCGCCGCGCTGAACGGCAGCCGGGAGATCGGCTTCGCGGTGATCGCCACCACGCTGGTGCTCATGGCCGTGTTCGTCCCCGTCTCGTACATGGGCGGCACGCTCGGCCGGTTGTTTGGCGAGTTCGGCGTCACGGTGGCGGCCGCCGTGGGCTTCTCGGCGCTCGTGGCGCTCACCCTGACGCCCATGATGTGCTCGAAGCTGTTCGCGGGCGGGATCCAGCGCGGACGGTTCGCGACCCGCCTCGACGCGAAGTTCCAGTCGCTCGCGGCGTCGTACCAGTCCGTGCTGCGCGCCTCGATGGGCGGGCGCCGGCCCGTGGCGATCGCCGCCGGTGCCGCCCTGCTGACGCTCACGATCGTCTCGCTGACCGTCCTGGGCAAGCCGGTGCCCTGGCTCAAGCTGCAGAACGAGTTCGCCCCGCTCGAGGACCGGGCCATGCTCCCGGTCATGGTGATGGCACCGGAGGGAGCGAGCCTCGCCAACCTCGATCGCTACCTCAGCCAGGTCGAGGAGATCGTGCTCGACGAGGTCAAGGCGGGCAACGGCAAGCGGGCGATCGCGCGGCTCGGCACCTTTGGCACGGCGGGCGAGGTCAATGCGGGCACGGTATTCCTGCCGATGACCGTCTGGAGCGAGCGCGAGGACAGCGCCCAGGAAGTGGCGCAGCGCATTCGCGGGCGGACGGCCGGGATCACCGGCGTGCGCATCGTGGTGATCCAGCCTCCGTCGATGGGCATGCACGGCGGCGGTGCCGGCGGCAAGCCGCTGCAGGTCGTGATCGGCGGGGGTGACTACGCCCAGCTGGCGCGCTGGCGCGACGTGATCATGGAGCGCATCCAGCGCGAGAACCCACGGATCCTGAACCTCGATTCGGACTACCAGGAGCGCAAGCCCCAGCTGCAGGTGCGCATCGACCGCAACCGCGCGGCGGACCTCGGCGTCTCGCTGCAGAACGTGGGCCGGACCCTCGAGACCATGCTCGGTTCGCGCATCGTCACCACGTTCCTGCGCGATGGCGAGGAATACAACGTCGTGCTGCAGGCGCGCGACGAGGACCGGGCGTCGGTCGACGACCTGCGCAACCTCTACGTGCGCTCGGAGCGCAGCGGCGAGATGGTGCCGCTGTCGTCGCTGGTCTCGGTGGAGGAGACGGCCGGCCCATCGGCGCTGCGTCGCTTCGACCGCCTGCGCTCGATCAACATCAGCGCCAACCTCGCGCCCGGCTATTCGCTCGGCGAGGCGCTCGACTACGTCGACGGCGTGATCCGCGAGGAGGTGCCGCAGGGCCTGCGCATCAACTACGACGGCGAGTCGCGCGAGTTCCGCAACGCCGGCTCGGGGATGTGGCTGACCTTCGGCTTCGCGCTGCTCATCGTCTACCTGGTGCTCGCCGCGCAGTTCGAGAGCTTCGTCCATCCGCTGGTGATCCTCGCCACCGTCCCGCTGGCGATCTCGGGCGCGCTGGTCGGGTTGTGGTTGTTCGCCTCGTCGATCAACGTCTACAGCCAGATTGGCGCGATCATGCTGATCGGCATTGCCTGCAAGAACGGCATCCTCATCGTCGAGTTCGCCAACCAGTTGCGCGACCGCGGGCTCGACCACGTGCAGGCCGTAGTCGAGGCGGCGGCGATCCGGCTGCGCCCGGTGCTGATGACCAGCCTTTGCACCGCGTTCGGCGCGGTGCCGCTGATGACCGCGACCGGCGCCGGTGCCGAGAGCCGCCACTCGATCGGCGCGGCGGTGTTCTTCGGCACGATCCTCTCGCTGGCGCTCACGCTGTTCGTCGTGCCAGCGCTGTACGCCCTGTTCGCGCGCAATACACGCTCGCCCCACTACGTCAGCGACCTGATCGAGCGCCTGATGGCGCGCGGTGGTGGCACCGGACCCGGCGCTGCCGCCGAGCCCGCCGCGGCCACCGCCACGGCCTCGGGCGCGTCTCGCAGCCTCCCGGGAGAACCATCATGACCCTCGCGCTCTGGTGCCTGCTCGTGGTCTCGCTGTTGCCGATCGCCTGTGCCGGCATCGCCAAGTGGGGATTCCGCGGTTTCGACAACCGCCACCCGCGCGAGTGGCTGGCTCGCCAGGAGGGCTGGCGCGCGCGCGCGAACGCAGCCCAGCAGAACTCCTGGGAAGCGCTGGCGATGTTCGCCGCGGCCGTGCTCACGGCCCACGTGGCCGGTGGGGCGCAGCCGACCGTGGACCTTCTGTCCGGCGCGTTCGTGGTCGCGCGAGTGCTGTTCATCGCCCTCTACGTCGTGGACCAGGCCACGCTGCGCTCGATCGTCTGGATCGCGGGCGTGGGCTGCTGCGTGGGCCTGTTCGCCGCGGGCGCCTGACACGCCGTGAGCCTCCCGGTGCCCGCCTCGTCGACCTTCCGCAAGCTGCAGGCGCAGCTGCGTGGTCTCGTCGGCAAGGCGATCGAGGACTACACGATGATCGGCGAGGGCGACAAGGTGATGGTCTGCCTGTCGGGCGGCAAGGATTCCTACACGCTCCTCGACATGCTGCTGTCGCTGCAGCGCAGCGCCCCGGTGAGCTTCGAGCTCGTGGCCGTCAACCTGGACCAGAAGCAGCCCGGATTCCCCGAGCATGTGCTCCCCGATTACCTGCGCTCCCTTGGGGTGCCGTGGCATGTGATCGAGCAGGACACGTATTCGGTCGTCAAGCGCGTGATCCCGGAAGGGAAGACCATGTGCGGTCTGTGCTCGCGGCTGCGCCGCGGCGCCCTTTATCGCTGGGCGGCCGAGAACGGCGTGACGCGTATCGCCCTGGGGCACCACCGCGACGACATCGTCGAGACCCTGTTCCTCAACCTGTTCTTCGGCGGGCGCCTCAAGGCCATGCCGCCGAAGCTCCGATCCGAGGACGGCCGGCACGTCGTGATCCGGCCACTGGCCTACGTGCCCGAGCAGGACATCGCGCGCTACGCGCGGGCCCGCCAGTTCCCGATCATCCCCTGCACGCTGTGCGGTTCCCAGGAGAACGCGCAGCGTCGACAGATCAAGCAGATGCTTCAGGAGTGGGAGCGCCAGTATCCGGGTCGCACGGAGTCGATCTTCTCGGCACTCCGCAACGTCCAGGCGGGACACCTGGCCGATCCTGCGCTGTTCGACTTCGCCTCACTGGCGCCGACGCGCGCGCCGGCGGCGGATTCGTGAGGATCCCGTTCCTCGACCGGCTGCGCGGGGCTGGCGCGGAAGGGCCGCCGCGTCCGTTGCCGAATACCTACTGGGTACAACCCGGCCGGCTGCTGGCCGGAGAGTATCCCGGTGCCGAGGAAAACGACGAAGCGACGGCGGATCGCGTGTCGCGGCTGCTGGCCGCCGGCATCGACACCTTCGTCGACCTGACGGTCGCCGGAGAGCAGGATCCCTACGACTCCCTGCTCGGGCCGGCAGTCGAGCACCACCGCCTGCCGATCATGGACCACGGGCTGCCTCGCTCGCCCGCGCACATGCGCGACATCCTCGCGTTGATCGATGACGCGCTGGCGCGTGGTCGCGGCGTCTACGTGCACTGCCGCGCCGGCATCGGCCGCACGGGCATGGTCGTCGGCTGCCACCTCGCGTCCTCGGGGCGCGGCGGCGCGGAGGCGCTGGCGGAACTCAACCGCCTCTGGCGGCAGAGCGCCAGGTCGGCCCAGTGGAAGCGCGTGCCGGAGACGGAGGAGCAGCGCGATTTCGTGCTGGAGTTCGCGGAGTCCCTGGTCGACGCCGAGTTGCTGCTCGACGCTGACGCGCTCGCGGCGGCTCGCCGGCTGCGCGAGCGCTTCCATGGCGCGTTGTTCGGCCTCGCGGCCGGCGACGCGCTCGCCGCGCCGACCCAGCTCGGTCGCGCGGGGGCTTTTCCGCCGGTGCGCGACATGCTCGGCGGCGGACCCTATGACCTGCCGCGCGGTGCGTGGACGGACGACACGGCCATGGCCCTTTGCCTTGCGCAGAGCCTGGTCGAGGCCCGTGGCTTCGATGCGCGCGACCAGCTCGAGCGCTACGCGCGCTGGCAGCGCGAGGGAGAGCCGTCCGCCACGGGGCAGTGCGTTGGCATCACGGGCAGCGTGGCGAAGGCGCTGGGGACGGCGCGCTGGCGTCGCCAGGTCTACGCAGGGTCCCACGACCCAGCCCTGCTGGAGCCCGATCCGCTGGTGCGCGCGGCCCCTGCGGCGATGTTCTTCTTCGCCGACGGCGGCAGTGCCGTGCAGCAGGCCGCCGAGGCGGCACGGATCACCAGCCAGGCGCCCGGCGTGCTGGCGGCCACGCGCCTGTTCACCGCGATGCTGCACAAGGCCTTGTCCGGCGCGGCGCGCGAGTCCGTGCTGTCGCCCGAGGAGTCGCTCTGGCGACGTGCCGACGTGCCGCCGCGCCTGGCGGCGATCGCCGCGGGCTCGTATCGCGGGCGTGCGCCCGACACCCTCAATCCAGCGGGCGATGCGCTCGACCTGCTCGAGGCCGCGTTGTGGGCCTTCGACCGGCACGCCAGCTGGCGCGACGGCGCGCTGGCCGCGGTCAACCTCGGTGGCCACTCGGACGTGATCGGTGCGCTGTACGGGCAGCTCGCCGGCGCGCACCACGGGCTCGCCGCGATTCCCCTCGCGTGGCGCGAGGCGCTCGCGCGCCGCGATCTCATCGAGGACCTGGCCGACCGCCTGCTCGCCGACGCGATGGTCGGCCTCGGCGGCGAGAGCTGAGGGAGCACGCGCCGATGCCTTCGCGTGTTCCGCGGTGGTCACGGCTCAGCGACGAGCAGCTGCTGAAGCTGCGTTTCTGCGACCTCGGCCTCGGGCAGCCCCGGCGAGCGGTGCTGCGCCGCGCCGTACGCAGGCTCTACGCCGAGCTCGAGCAGCGTGGCATCGGCCTGCGGCCCCACGTCTGGCTGGCCGACGAGTGGTTCTCCCCGGATGGCATTCCCGGGATCGCCATCCCGTTCTATCTCGCGCACCCGCGGCTCGAGCGACTCGAGCGACGCATGACGCGCGAGGTCGAGGGTGGCACCCCGGAGTCGCTGTTGCGGATCCTGCGCCACGAGGCAGGTCATTGCGTCGACACGGCGTGGCGGCTGCGCCGTCGCCGCCGCTTCCGGGAGGCCTTTGGCCCGGCGTCCACCCGCTACCCCGTGGCCTACCACGCACGGCCCGGCAGCCGTCGCTATGTCCATCACCTCGGTGCCTGGTACGCCCAGGCGCACCCCACCGAGGATTTCGCGGAAACCTTCGCGGTCTGGCTGCGACCGGGCGCGCGCTGGCGCAGCGCCTACGCAGGCTGGCCCGCGCTGGCCAAGCTCGAGCTCGTCGACGCGTGGATGGCCGAGGTGCGCGACAGCGCGCCACGCGTACGTTCGCGCGCGCATGTCGAGCCCATCGACAGCTGCCGGCGCACGCTGGCCGAGCACTACCGGCGCAAGCTCGCGCAACGCGGCACGCGCCGCCCGTGGCGCCTGGACACGCTGCTGCGTCGCACCTTCTGCGCCGAGCCGCCGCGGCGCGGGGCGCAGCGCGCCGCGGCGATGCTGCGTGCGGAGCGCGCACGCCTGGTGTCCGCGCTGATGCGCGACCCGGGCCTCGACCGGTATAGTGCCCGCCAGATCCTGTCGATGGCGATCGAGCGCTGCGAGGCCCTGGGCCTGCACGTCAGGGGCGGTCGCCGGGCGGCGCTGCGCGAGGCTCGCGCGCTGCTCTCCGCGCAGGCTCGCCGCTTCCTGCGAGCGCGCAGCCCCCTGCTGAGCCTATGAAGAAAACACGCGTCCTCGTCCTCTGCCACCCGACCCTGATCCCGCCTGACACCCTCGACGGCTTCAGCGAGAAGCAGATCGGCGAGTGGCGCGTGGAATACGACGTGGTCACCACGCTGCGCGCCGCCGGGCACGAGGTGCGCTGCCTCGGCGTCTACGACAGCCTCACGGAGCTGCGCGCGGCGATCACCGACTGGGCGCCCGATGTGGTGTTCAACCTGCTCGAGGAATTCAACGGCATCGTGACCTACGACCAGCACGTCGTCGCCTTCCTCGAGCTCCTGCGCCAGCCCTACACGGGCTGCAATCCACGCGGCCTGCTGCTGTCGCGGGACAAGCCGATCGCCAAGCAGCTGCTGTCGTACCACCGCATCCCGACGCCGCGGTTCGCGGTGCTGCGGCGCGGGCTGCGCCTGCGCGTGCCCCGCGGGCTGCGCTATCCGCTGTTCGTCAAGGCGACCCACGAGGACGCATCGCTGGGCATCGCCCAGGCTTCCGTCGTCGAGGACGCGGCGCGCCTGAGCGAGCGGGTCGCGTTCGTCCACGAGCAGCTCGGCTGCGACGCGCTCGTCGAGGAGTTCATCGAGGGGCGCGAGCTGTACGTCGGCGTCATCGGCAACGAGCGCCTCACGCGTCTTCCGGTCTGGGAGATGGTTTTCGGTTCGATGCCTGATTCGCTGCCGGCGATCGCCACGCGCAAGGTGAAGTGGGATCGGGATTACCAGCGACGCTACGGCATCACCACCCAGGCCGCCGAGGACCTGCCACCCGCCCTGGTCGCCACGCTGGATCGCATGGCGCGGCGCATCTACCGGACGCTGGGACTGTCTGGCTACGCGCGCATGGACTTCCGGGTCGATGCGCGCGGGCAGCCATTCGTGCTCGAGGCCAATGCCAACCCCAGCCTTGGCGCCGGCGATGACTTCGCGCGATCGGCCGAGGCGGTCGGGCTCGGCTACGGGGCCCTGCTGGAACGCATCATGTCGCTCGGCCGGAGCTATCGTGCCGAATGGAGGGCGACCTATGGATGACCTGCGGCCCGCGTCCATCCTTGCCGCGCCGTGCCGTGGGCCGTGCCGTGGCTCGCGCCCGGCCCGCCTGCTGGCCGCCGGGCTGGCGGTGCTCTGTCTCGCGCTGCTGGGCAGCGGCTGCGCGACGGACTCCAAGCTGCGCGAGGCGGACCTCGCGCGTCTCGCGTCGCTGCTGCCCGGCCGCTACGACAACGCCGAGCCGGCTGCGGCCGAGCCGTCGCGCGGGCCGGAGCTGGCGCTGCAGTTCGACGTGGTCCGCATCTACGCGCCGTTCCTGGGCGAGCACGTCTTCTATGCGCAGGAGGGTGTGGTGGGCGATGCGCGTCGCGTGCTGTCGCAGCGCCTGCTGGTGCTGGAAGTCAATGAAGGGCGGATCGTGCAGAACACCCTGGGCCTCGCCGACCCGACGCGCTGGCGCAACGGCCACCGCGATCCGGACCTGTTCAAGGCGCTGATGTATACGGACGTGGTCCGCAGCTCCGCCGGCTGCAGCCTCGAGTGGCGCGCCGTCGCTGGCGCCTTCGAGGGCAGCGCGCTGGCCGGCGCCGGATGCGACGCCGGGGCCTCCGCCCGCCTCGACCTCACGCGCTTCGAGATCGGCGGGTTGAACCTTCGGCGCCGCTGACCGGCCAGGGAATCCGTTGGCCGGTCCGCGCGCGTGCGCCGCCGCTCACGGCGCGAGGTGGCGGTCCATCCAGGTGAACACCTCTGCGTGCCACTGCAGGGCGTTCGCCGGTTTCAGGATCCAGTGGTTCTCGTCCGGGAAGAACACCAGCCGGCTCTCGACGCCCTGGCGCTGCAGCGCGGTGAAGGTGGCGAGGCCCTGCGAGTAGGGCACCCTGTAGTCGAGCGCGCCGTGCGTCACGAGCATCGGCGTGCGCCACTTCGTCACGTGCGCCGAGGGGTTGAACTTCTCGTGGATCTCCGGGACCTTGTAGTAGGGCCCGCCGTTCTCCCATTCGGTGAACCACAGCTCCTCGGTGGTGTAGTACATCGTGCGCGTGTCGAAGATGCCGGCGTGATTGACGATGCAGCGGAACCGGTCGGGCCACTGCCCGGCGATCCAGTTCTGCATGAAGCCGCCATAGGAGGCGCCCAGCGAGCACGCGCGCGAGCCGTCGAGCCAGTCATAGCGCGCGAGCGCGGCTTCCAGGCCCTTCTGCAGGTCGACGAGCGGCTTGCCGCCCCAGTCCTGGCTGATCGAGTCCGTGAACGCCTGGCCGTAGCCGGGCGAGCCGTGGAAGTCGATGAATACCACCGCATAGCCACGACCTGCGAAGGCCTGGGGGTTCCAGCGCCAGCTCCAGTGGTTGGCGAAGCTGACCTGGGGTCCGCCGTGCACGATGAACGCGATCGGGTACTTGCGGCCGGCGACGAAGCCGTGCGGCTTGACGACGTAGCCGTGGACCTTCTCGTCGTTCCAGCCGGCGAAGCTGAACTGCTCGAATTCGCCCAGCGCGCGCTGGTCGAGGATGTCGGCGTTGACGCGCGTGAGTCGACTCGGCTCGCCGCGCCCGGTCGCGGCGAAGAGATCGGCCGGCGCCGCGAGTGACGCCCATGCGACCACTGCGCCGCCAGGCATCGGCGAGAACGCCTGGACCTGCCCCGTGGCGACGAGGCGCGCGACCTTGCCGCTGCCAGGGTCGATCGAGAACAGCGCGTGCTGCCCCAGGTCGTCGGCCGCCGCGAGCAGCGAGCGCCCGTCGTGGCTCGCGGTCAGCCGGCCGATCGAGCGGTCCCAGTCGCGCGTGAGTGCGCGGACACGGCCGCCTCGCGCCTCGCGCAGCATGGCCTGGAAGCGGTCTGCCTCGAAGCCGGGTCGTTCCATCGCGAGCCATGCCAGGTCGCCATTGGCCAGGAACACCGGCTGCGTGTCCCAGGCAGGGTTGTCGGCGGTGAGGTTGCGGGGCGCGCCCGAGCCGTCCACCGCGGCCTCGTAGAGGTCGAAGTTCGTCGACCAGGGCTCGCTGCGGTCGGCGATGCGCGCGCTGAACACGAGGCGGGTGCCGTCCGGGCTGAACGCGTATTCCTCGTCGCCGCCGAAAGGCTTGGAGGGCACGTTGGCGCGCAGCCGGCCGGAGACGTCGACGGGTGTCGCCGCGCGGCCATCGGTGCCGATCGCCGCCGTGAAGAGGTTCGACAGCGTGCCGTCGCGCCAGGTGTCCCAGTGCCGCACGAAGAGCTCGTCGTAGACGAGGCCGGTGGTCTTCGCCTTGTCACGCTGCTGCTGTCGTTTCACGGTGCAGTCGAGGTCCGTGCAATCCGGGAACACCTCGAGCGACAACGCCAGCCGGTCGCCGCGCGGCGAGACGCGGAACGACCCGACATCCAGCGGGTAGTCAGTGACCTGCTGGGCCTCGCCGCCGTCGAGGCTGAGGCGCCAGACCTGCGAGGAACCCGAGCGCGACGACAGGAAGTACAGGTGCCGCCCGTCCGGCGACCAGCGCGGGCTCGAGTCGGCCGCCGGATTCTGCGTGAGCCGTCGTGCCAGCGGGGATGCGGCACCGGCTGGCACGAGCCAGAGGTCGGTGCGACCGCGATTGGCGTCCATGTCCGTCTCGCGCAGCACGAACGCCACCAGCTTGCCGTCGGGCGACACCTGCGGGTCGCTGACCCGGCGCAGCTGGACGAGGTCGGTGGCGGTGAAGGCGGTTGCTGCCGCGGGCGCCGCCGCCAGGGAGGACGGGGACGCCGCCTGCTGGGCGGCTGGTGCAAGCGGGATGGCGGCCAGCAGGGTGGCGACCAGGACGTGGCGGGTGGGGCTCATGGCGTGGGCTCCGCGGACAGGTGCCCCGGATTGTAGTCCAGCCGCCCGGGCGCTAGCCTGCGCGGCGTCATGCTGCGGCGGCCTGCCCAGGGAAAGGATCCTCTTCACGATGCGCGACGACATCCGCGCGGTCTGCTTCGACCTCGATGACACGCTCTGGGACCTGAGGCCCGTCATGCACAGGGCCGAGCGCGCCGTCGCCGAATTCCTCGCGGCGCGTTACCCGGCGCTGGCGGCGCGCCACAGCATCGGCGACTTTGCCGAGGCGCGCCGCGCACTCGCCCTGGAGCAGCCTGCGCGTGCTCACGACTTCACGTGGCTACGCACCGAGGCCATGCGACGGCTCGCCGTCGCTGCCGGTTGCGACGAGGCCGCGGGCACGGAGGCCTTCGAGGTGTTCATCGCCGCGCGCAGCGCGATCGATCCCTACGAGGACGTGCCGCAGGCGCTCGAGGCCCTCGGCAGCCGGTACGCGCTGGCGAGCTTCTCGAATGGCAACGCGGACCTGCGGCGCATTGCGATCGGTGCGCACTTCCGCGTCAGCCTCAATGCCGAGACGGTCGGTCATCCCAAGCCACGGGCGGAGGCCTTCGCGGCGCTGTCCCGGGCACTCGGCCTCGCCCCTTGCGAACTGCTCTACGTGGGAGACGACCCGGCGGTCGACGTCGGCGGCGCGCGCGACGCCGGGTTGCGTGCCGCGTGGATCAACCGCCGTGGGCTCTCCTGGCCGGATCACGCCGGGCCGCGCGCCGAACTCGAGTTGCGGGATCTTGCCCAATTGGCCGGATTCCTCGGGTGCCTGCCGCCGAGCTAGGCTTTTCGGCAAACGTTGCCCTCGGAGGCCTGGTCATGAACCCGTTACGCCCGCTCGCCCGCCGCGCCGCAGGACGTCACGATCCAGACCCCGGAGCGCACCAACGAGAACCAGGTCGCGAAGATCATCACGCGCGAACTGAAGACGGCCCGCGGCAAGACCCCGGATTTCGAGGTCAGCCTGGTCAGTTCCTCGCTGGCCGGCACCCGCTTCCGCTTCAAGCGCGAATAGCGCCGCGGATGCGCGCGCCGGCCGTGCGGGCCCCGGCGCGCGTGAAGTGCCAGATCGCCCAGAAGGTGCCGCCCTTGATCAGCACCTCGCCCAGGTTGTCCAGCTTCCAGCGGGCAAAGGGCGGCGTGGCGCTGATCAGCATCAGCAGGCCGCCGAGGAACATCCACGGGAAGCCCCGCCGGATCCACAACGCCATGCCGGCTCCCATCACCACGAAGCAGGTGACCACCGGCGCGAGCGGGAACCCGGCGCGCACCGTCAGCGGCTGGTCGGGCGCGCAACGGTTGGCTTCGGTGACGGCGCCGCCATAGCGGATCAGGTCATATTCGCAGACCGGGTAGATCTCCTTGGTCCAGAAGTTCGGCAGGTCGTGCAGGATCAGCGCGACCGCGACCAGGCAGAAGGTCCCCATCACGGCCTTGTGCTCGGCAAAGCGGAAGCCGGCGAGCCGCAGGATCGCCCCGGCAGCGATGATCAGCCAGCAGCCCGCCAGCCAGTGGATCCAGAAGCTCGGCCAGGTCAGCCAGTAGAGCACTGGCCCGTGGCCCAGCAGCGGGCCCACGGCCACGCGCATGTTGTCCCAGATCAGGAAGAACTGCGGCAGCAGCAGCATGAGGGCGACGGGTTCGCGCGTCTCGCGCCAGATCCGCAGCAGCCATACGAACAGCGCGGTCTGCAGCAGCCCGTAGACCAAGAACAGCGTCGTGAACATGGGATCCTTCCCCCCGTCGGCTCCCGGACAGGCCGAACATAGGCCACGCGCGGGATGCAGGAGAATCTTGCCCGCCGTCGCGCCCGCTGGGTGGCCGGGACGCGGTGCCCCGGGGATCACCTCGGCGGATCCACGGGCGAGACCTAGTCGGGCAGGAGGCGCCCCCGCGTCTCCACCACCAGCCAGCGCGCGGCGAGCGCCGCCGCGAGCGGGAAGACGCCCACCCAGAACAGGGTGTCGACGATTACCGCCGATGACCCCCCGGCCGCTGCCGCGACGGTGCCGACCACGAACGGACCAGCCGCGGCGACCACGCGACCGATGTTGTAGCAGAAGCCCGAGGCGAGCCCGCGCAGGCGCGTCGGGAACAGCTCGGGCAGGTAGAACACGAAGGCGCTGAACACCCCGTACACGCCAAGGCCGACGACGAACAGCATCGCGAGGCGAGTCCCGGGCGTGAGCGGCAACCCGAAGGTCGCGAACAGCGACAGCGCCGACCAGCCGAAGTAGGCCATGAACATCGGGCGCCGACCGAGCCGCTTGGCGAGCGGGATCGCGGCGAAAGCGCCGACCAGGCCACCCAGGTTGAATGCGTTGGAGGCCTGCGCCTTCCATGCCTCGGCGACGCGACGCGCCTCCTCTGGGGGCAGCGTCGTGGTCGAGGCCTGCAGGTGCTCGGCGGCCAGCAGGCCGCCTAGCAGCGGGACGAAGGCGTTGACGGCCCACCAGGTCAGCAGGCCGGTGAGTGCGACCATGAGCGCGGCCAGGGTCGCGGGCCGCAGGTCGGGCGCGAACAAGCCCAGGGCAGGGGGCGCGGGGGATCCGGCCTGGGCCTGCCAGCGCTCGCTTTCGCGAAGGAACACCCGCACCGCCAGTGCGAGCACCACCGGCGCGAGACCGCAGAGGAACACGTAGCGCCAGGATTGGGCGGGATCATCCGCGAACCACACGCCGGCGATCTGGTAGTTCACGAGGCTCGCCAGCATGATCCCCAGCGGGGATGCGGTCTGCAGCAGGGTGCCGGCTTCCACGCGGCGCTCCTCCGGGACGGTTTCCGCCACCAGCGCTGCTCCGACGGCCCACTCGCCGCCGATGCCGAGGCTGGTCAGCGCGCGGAACAGCGCGAGCTGCCCGATGCTGGTGGCGAAAGCGCACAGCGTCGTGCCCAGCGCGTAGACGAGGATGGTCAGCATCAGCGCGTTGCGCCGGCCGTAGCGGTCGGCCATCCAGCCGAACAGCACGCCGCCCGCGGCCCAGCCGACGAGCAGGATCGCCGACAGGATCCCGGTCCAGTAGACCGTCGCCTCGCGCGCGTCCGGCGTGCCGTGTGCCAGCCCCAGCAGAGCGGGTATGCAGTTGGACGCGACGAAGTTGAACAGCATCGCGTCGAAGACGTCGAAGCCCCAGCCCAGCCAGGCCGCGGCGAGCACCAGCCACTGGTAGCGCGTCAGGCCCATCGGCCCGGCGACGGTGTTACTGTGCGGTGTAGCCGCCATCGACCAGCAGGCTCGTGCCTGTGACGAGCCCGGCTTCCGCCGAGGCGAGGAAGACGACCGTCGAGGCCACCTCCCGAACCTGGCCGATGCGGCCGAGGGGGATGCGAGAGAGCGTGTCCGCGCGGAACGCCGGGTTCTCGAGGAACGGCCGCGTCATCGGGGTCTCGATGTAGGTGGGCGCGATGCTGACGACCCGGATGCCGAGCGGCGCGAGTTCGACGGCCATGGCCTTGGTGAGCCCCTCGATGCCGTGCTTGGTCATGCAATACACGCTGCGGTTCGGCGCACCCACGTGGCCCATCTGCGAGGACATGTTGACGATCACGCCGCCGGCGGGTTTCCCGGAGGCGTCGGGGCGCGCCATCAGGCGTGCCGCCGCCTGCGCGGTGACGAAGGCCGAGCGCAGGTTCAGGCCGATCAGGTGGTCGAGGTTCTCGAGCGGCACCTCGAGGAACGGCTGCGGCCGGTTCCCGCCGGCGTTGTTGACCAGCACGTCGCAGCGCGGGATGCGGGCGAAGGTGGCCTGGACCTGCGCCGGGTCGGTCACGTCGCAGGGCATCGCCACGGCGTGCGAGCCGCCGGCACGCAATGCGGCGGCAGCCTGCTCGAGTTCATCGGCGCCCCGGCTGATCAGCACGAGTTCGGCGCCGCGTGCCGCGAAGGCCTCGGCGCAGGCGCGGCCAAGACCCCGGCTCGCGCCCGTGACGACGACGACCTTGCCAGAAAAATCCTGCATGCTTGCCCTCGAGCCCGCGGGAATGCCCGGACTGAGGCGTAAGTCTAGCCGCTCGGCGGCGGCAACGGAGGCGCCAGCGCGCGAGGCGTGCTCAGAACCAGCGCTTCTTCGGCTTCGCGCCCTGGAGCTTGCGGGTGAGCTTGATCCACTCGCTGAGCTTGCGAAGGTCGGACGGGCGCCGCGGTGGCGCCTCGTTGCGGTTGCCCTGGTCGAACGCCGGCGCGCCGTAGGGCTGCAGCCCGGGCTTGCGCGCGGGCGCGGGCGCGGGCGCGCCCTGTGTCGGGACGACCGAGTAGTCGCCGTCGGCTGGCGTCTCGAGGATCTGCAGCACGACGCGTTCCGCGGAGTCCTGCTCGCCGTACGTCGTCCACTCCATCGTCGCCGAGCCGCGCTCGTTGTGGATGATGCGGCCGAGCTTGCGCCGCGGCACGGGCGCGGAACGCTCGTCGGCAGCGGCACTGCGGTCGCGGTGCAGGTCGTCGGGTCGTCTGGCCATGGTCGCCATCATCCTCCGGGCCGACACGTTATGCCGGGGTCGCCCGCGCAATCCGTGACGTTCGTCACGAATCCCCGGACGCCAGCCGGTGCGCGGCCTTCAGCAGCCCGAGGCAGGTCTTGCCGTCGGCGATCGTGCCCGCGTAGACGCGCGCCACGGCCTCATCGAGCGGGATCCAGTGCACCTCGAAGACCTCGGCGGCCTCCGGGGCGCGGGGTGCCGGCGCGAGCCCGGTGGCGAGGTAGAGGTGGATCCGCTCGGTGAACACGCCGGGGGAGCTGATGTACTGGCCGAGGTCCTGCCACTGCCTCGCCTCGACGCCGCCTTCCTCGATGAGTTCGCGGCGCGCCGTCTCGGCGGGCGGTTCCGCGGGCTCGAGCTTGCCCGCGGGCAGCTCCCAGACGTAACCGCCTGCGGCGTGCCGGAACTGGTGCAGCAGGCACACGCGCCGCGCGTCGTCCACGGCCACCACGGCCGCGCCCCCCGGGTGGTGGAGGATCTCGAGATCCGCGCGATGCCCGTTCGGCAGTTCGACCGTCTCGACGTTGAGGCGCACGACCCGGCCCCGGTAGATCTCGCGTGTCGACAGCAGCATGACGGTCACTCCTGGAGGTAGCGCGCGAGCCGCCCGAAGACGCGGTCCTTGCCGGTCTCGTTGAACGACTCGTGGAAGAACCCGGGCAGGGCCTCGACCTGCACGTCCGAACGGCTCGACAGGCGGCCCGCTAGCTGCAGTGCCGCCGGCGCCGAGACGATCCGGTCGGCGAGCGGCACGATCCACAGCGAGGGCGTGTCGAGATGCTCGAGCGCCCGGACGCGCGCGGCCTCGTCGCGCATCGCCTCGAACCAGCGCGGCGTGATCCGCGAGTGGTTCAGCGGGTTTTCGCGATAGTGACGGTTCACTGTGGCGTCGTGGGTGAGGTCGTTCGCGTCGATGCCGTTGGCGAGCGGGAGGCCGGGCAGCAGTCGGCCGACGAGCTGCGCGGCGAGCAGCTTGATCGGGGGCGGCGGGAACCCCAGCTCGAGCAGAGGCGCGCTGATGACGGCCTTGCTGGCGCGGCGCCCCCGCGGCGCCGCCAGGAAGCCGAGCACGATGAGGCCGCCCATGCTGTGCCCGAGCAGGTGCAGCGCGGGCTCCGGCCCGGCGACGGCGCGCGCGTGGTCGATGGCCCGGTCGACGGCGTCGTGGTAGCGCGTCCACGCCGCCACGTCCCCGCGCTGGCCCGCGCTGAGGCCGTGGCCGGGCAGGTCGAGTGCCACGATCACGTCGGTCACGCCATCGAGGTGTTGCGGGAAATGGGCGTAGCGGTCGCCCTGCTCGCCCTGGCCGTGCACGAGCACCAGGACCCGCCGTGGGTTGCGGAGGCGCTCGCGGTTCGACCACGTGCGCACGAAGGTCCCCCCTTCCAGGCGGTGCTGCTCCTCGGTCCAGTGCGCCGGCAGGGATGGGAAGTCGGGAGAGGCGCTCACGGTGCGTTTCGTGTTGTGCCGTGATGACGCGCCCGGCGATGATGATGCATCGGGTTCATGGGCCCGACTGTACACGCAGCCCGGGCGGCAGCGTGCGGGGCGGATGGTGTGGAGGCCATATGCGGCTGAGGCTTCTGGGCAGGACGGGTCTCAAGGTCTCCGAGCTGAGCCTGGGGACGATGACCTTCGGCGCTGCGACGGGATTCGGGGCCGAGGAGGCCGAGTGCCGGCGGATCTTCGACGCCTACCTCGAGGCGGGCGGCAACTTCCTCGACACCGCGAACATCTACGCCGGAGGCGACAGCGAGCGGATGCTGGCGCGTTTCGTCGCCGGGTGCCGCAGCCGGGTCGTGCTCGCGTCGAAGTTCTCGATGAGTACCGATCCTTCGGATCCCAACGCGGGCGGGAACACCCGCCTGAACCTGCGCCGGGCGCTGGACGCCAGCCTGCAGAGGCTGGGCACGGACTACCTCGACCTGCTCTGGGTGCACGCGTGGGACGGGCTGACCCCCGCCGAGGAACTGTTGCGCGGGCTCGATGACGCCGTGCGCGCGGGCAAGGTGGTCTACACCGGGCTGTCGAACGTACCCGCGTGGTTCGTCGCCCGCGCGCAGACGCTCGCCGAGGCCGGCGGCGCGCCGCGTTTTGCCGCGATGCAGGTCCACTACAACCTCGCGGAGCGCACGGCCGAGCGTGAACTGATCCCCTGCGCGCGTGCGCTCGGCCTCGCGGTGACCGCCTGGAGCCCGCTGGCGGGTGGGGTGCTGACCGGCAAGTACGCCGATGATCCGGCGCTGCGGGCCACGCAGCCCGGGCGCCTCACCACCACGGGCTGGGGACGAACCCTGCTCAGCGATCGCAACCTCGGCGTCGCGGCGGCGGTTCGTGAGGTGGCCGGGCGCGCCGGCCGAAGCCCGGCCCAGGTGGCGCTGCGCTGGCTGCTGCAGCGTCCGGGGAATGTCATTCCGGTCCTGGGCGCGCGCAGCGCCGCGCAGTTCGACGAGCTGCTGCAGGCCACCCGGTTCGAGCTCGATGGCGACGCGCTCGACGCGCTCGAGGCGGCGACCCGCATCGACCTGGGCTATCCCGCGGCGCTGCTGGGCAGTCCGGCAGGCCGGGCGATGGTGCACGGGGCCAGGGCGGGCGACCTCGATCTGCGCGACTGAAGGCCGGTCGAGTCGGTGACGCTGCTCAGCGGTTCGCCGCGAGGTATTCCTCGTTCGGCATCATGTCGGTCGGCGTCGCGATGCGGTTGGTCATGTTGAAGAACGCCGTGACCGCGCAGATGTCCCAGATGTCGCGGTCGCTGAACCCCGCCCGGCGCAGGGCGCGACGTTCCGCCGCGCCGGTCTCTGCGGGCGTCACGGTCAGGCGGTGTGCAAAGTCGAGCATCGCGCGCTGGCGCGCCGGGAGCTGCGCGACCCGGTAGTTCATGACCAGCGCCTCGCCGAGCGAGGGATCGCCGGACATCTGCCGGACCGCCTGTCCGTGGGCCGTGAGGCAGTAGTAGCAGCGGTTCGCGGCCGAGACGACGACGGCGATCATCTCGCGCTCCAGCGGGCTCAGGCCCGAGTCGCCGAACATCAGGTCGTTGTACATGTCCACGAACGCGCGCAGCTTCGCGGCGTCGAAGCTGTAGACCGCGAGCACGTTCGGCAGGAAGCCGAGCTTGTCGTCGCAGGCCGCGAAGTAGCGCTGCATGTCGGGTTCGAGACGCTTGCGCGGAGGGATCGGCAGCTTCAGCGCGATCTTCGCCGCCGGCTGGGCGCGGTAGCGACCGGGGCGGGCGCCCTTCCGTGGGCGAGCGGGCGCGCGGCCAGGGGTGTCGCGGCTCACCGGCTGCCGACCTCGTCGACGTCCGCCTGGCCGCTCATGCGCCGCCGCAGGTGCGACCAGGACATGCCGGCCGCGAGGATCGCGGCGACCACCACCAGCGCGACCCAGGTCAGCGCCCCCGAATCCTCGAGCGAAAGCCAGCCGTAGTACACCGCCGTCCAGGCCAGCGCCGCGAAGAATGCCGCGAACAGCAGCACGCCGACCGCACCGAGCGAGCGCAGCGTCGCGTTGACGAACACGGCCCAGCCGATCAGCAGCGCGATACCGGCCAGCACGACAGGCGGCGAGATGCCCTGCGGCACGCTGCGCACCGCCCAATGCACGTAGGACCAGCCGCTGGGGTTGAAGGTCAGCAGCACGAGGGCCAGCGCGGCGACGAAGCGCAGCGCGATGCCGGAGGCACCGATGGAGTCCTGGATCATGGCAGGAGTATCGCGCGTGTACCGGGGACGCGCCAGATCACGAAAGGGCCGGTTCGATGAGCGTCAGAGCACGATCAGCGGATCGTCCATCGGGGCCAGCGGCTCGGCACCGTGGCGCGTGACCCGTACCAGGTCCTCGAGGTGGCAGGCGCCCCAGCCGACCTCGATGTGCGGGAAGTCGACGGTCAGCGTCATGTTCTCCTCGAGCACCAGGTCGTCCTTGACGGTGAACGGCAGGCCGTCCCTGGAGGGCTCGTCGGTGTGCTGCAGGCCGACACTGTGCGGGTTGGCGACCGTGAGCACGTCGCCCGCGCCCGCGCGGCGCATGGCCTCGAACGCCGCCTCGCGGACCTCGGAGTAGCGGCGTCCGGGGCGCAGTGCCTCGAATGCCGCCTCCCAGCCGATGCGAAGCGCGCGGATCCTGCGCCGCAGCTCGGCATCCGGCTCGCCCACGACGATCGTGCGGCCGTAGTCGCCGTGGTAGTGGCGGTAGTGCGCCACGGCGTCGACCAGGAACGGCTCGCCGCGCACCACGCGCCCTTCCGGCAGCAGCCCTGTTCCTCCCGCGAGGATGAAGACGCGCTCCCCGCCGCGGATCGCCGCCTCGGCGCCGAACCGCGCCTCGATCTCCCACATGGTGGTGCCGGGAACCACGTCGCGAATCGTCGCCAGCGTGGCGTCGGCATTCATGCGCGCGGCGATCCGCATCAGGCGGATCTCGGGCTCGGACTTCACGACGCGCAGCTTGCGGAACAGGTTCGGGTCGCAGACGACCTCGACGTCCGGGAGGCCGGCGCGGCGGAGCATGGCCTCGACGCGCGGGTCGTCGGTGGCCAGGCGCCCGTTGGCGAGCCCGGCGTCACGGATCGCCCGGGCCAGCCCGTCCTCCGCGGTCGCCGCCTCGCGACCGGAAGTCCGGCGGCTGGCCTCCAGCCAGGCTCTCTCGATGTGGGAAAGGTCGGCGCCCTCGCGCACCGGCCAGCCCGGGGGCTGCGCGGCCTCGAGTGCGACGGTGCCGCCGGAGTCGAGCCAGCGCTGCCAGTTGGCCGGTGCCGTCCACGCCACGACATTGGGCGGATAGTCGAGATCGGCGACGGCGAGTCGCCAGATCTGCGCCGCGCTGACCACCAGGCTGCGGTGTGCCGCGCGCTGCCGGGGCCAGAGCGCGAAGCTCGCGAACTCGAAGCCCATGCGTTCGAGCACGGTCCAGAAGTTGGTGAAGTAGTAGACGTTCACGGCCTGCGACGCGACGAGGGCATCGAGGCCGTGACGTTCCATCAGCGCGTCGGCGCGGGCTTCATTGACCAGCAGCCGGCGCTCATCGTCGAGGGGCAGCACGCGGGATCTCCCGGAAAAAAGCCACCCCAGTTCCGGCGCGGCAAGCGCCGGAACCAAGGAATGCCGCCGCCGGGGCGGCGGCGGGCGTTCAGGCCCCGTTCAGCGCCGGTAGGGGCCGCCGGCAGGGCGGGGTGGCCGCTCCTGCGCCTCGTTGACGCGCAGCGCGCGGCCATTCATCTGGTAGCCGTTGAGCGCCTCGATGGCGCCCTGGGCGTCACCGGGCGGCATGTCCACGAAGCCGAAGCCGCGCGGCCTGCCGGTCTCCCGATCGTTGATGATCTTCACGGAGTCGACCTTGCCATGGCGCTCGAAGAGTACCCGAACGTCGGCGTCGGTCGCGGAGAAGGGCAGGTTTCCCACGTAGATCGTCGTCATCCAACCGTCTCTCTGTCGAAAGGCGGGTGGCCACGGCACGCGACCCGGCGCGCCGCAGCGCCCGCGTGGTTTCAAATACAGGTCAAGGCTTCAACGCTCACGATCGCCAGCTGAACCCGTCAACGCGCGGCGCGGGGCCGCCCGCCTGCACCCGTTCGCGCGTGGTGTGGCCACGGCGAACGGGCCGATGCTACTCCCGTGCGCGCGGGTAAGTAAATGCCGAAGGGAGCGGCATTCTTTGTACGCGGCGCAGCATGGCAAAGTCTATTTCGGCGGCGCGGGAATCGCGTTCGACGGCGGGATCTTCTTCTGGAAGTAGGTCCAGCTCGTCTCGTTGGGTCGTGCATCGTCGCCCGGCGGCGGGCTGCGATACTCGGGGTAGGTGGTCTCGATCGCGCGCTGCATCGGTTCCGGCAGGTCCCCGAAGCTCTTCACCTTGCGGCCCGCGGCGTGGATGTAGACCATGCCGGCGCGGTCACCCATCTCCATCCAGGGCAGCCAGCTGGCCAGGCGCACCCAGCCGACCTCGACGGCCGGATCCGCGACACGCAGGTCGACGAGCTCGTCGACGCGGCCGAAGAAATTGAACATCTCGGTCGCGTGGTAGCTGCCGCCGACGTACTTCTGGTACGGGCCGCCCAGCGGGTTGGTGTAGAAGAGCGGGACGGTCAGCGTTCGCCACCAGCTGCCGCCGCGGACCGTGGCGTCCCACGAGGCCGGCTTGCCGTCGACGCCATAGGGGAACACCGGGCGCTGGTTGACGGGGTCGTTGGCCGTCTGCAGCACGTTCACGGTCTGGCCGGTCCACGGGTTGCTCCAGGTCTTCAGCAGTTCGCCGGTGGCCGGATCGGTGTAGAGCAGCAGTTCGCGCGACACCAGTCGCCAGCCGGCGCCGCGCTTCTCGTCGCGCACCGTGACGCAGGTGCGGACGTTCATGCCCTCGACGTGGAAGAGCTTGCGGTCCTTCTCGCCGGGCACGCGGCTGAAGCCCTCGCCGTGGAACCAGTAGATCGTCGGTTCGCCGTCGCGGGTCGAACACTGGATGCGGCGCGCCGCCTCGTTCGCGCCCTCGGGCGTCGAGAGGTCGAGTTTCTTGGCGGCGAAGGCCGGCATCGCGGCGAGCGCGATCAGGCCAAGCAGTGCGGTTGCGGCGATGCGGGTCATGGCGTGGCTCCTTGGTCGTCGGGGGTGCGGCGCAGGGGTTGAAGGTAACGGCCCACCCCAGGGTCGATGCGTGACACCGGGACGCGGTCGCGCGCCAGCTCCGAAAGGATGCGGTGAGTGAAGGCCGCGAGTTCCTCGGCCCGGGCCGCGGCCCGGGCCGGGTCGTCCTCGTGCTGCTCCACGGCGCCCTCGGGCAGCACGCGCCGCGCCGCGAGCTCGGCCTCCAGGGCGCCCAGCCGCTCGCGCAGCAGCCAGACCTCGGCAGTCAGCGCGACGATGGCCCCGACGGCGTTGTCCATCGGCAGCTGGCGCAGGAAGTCCGGCTCGACGTCGGTCACCGGGCCCTGCAGGGCCGCATTGAGGCTTCGCTCGGTCATTTCTCGAACACGTAGAGATTCCAGAAGTTGGCGTTGACCGGCGTGCGCCCGGGCCGCTTCACCGAGCGGTTCAGTCGATCGAATGGCGTGATCGTGACCCTCGAGAAGCCGGCGTCGCGCGCCAGCTCGGCGACCGGTGTCTCGTACCAGGGGGTCGAGTAGGTTTCATTGTTGGTCCAGGCGTGGCTGCGCTGGATGACGTTCTGGAAGAGATCGCCCGGCCGCAGGTGGAACTCGTGCCCGGCGAAGAGCCCGCCAGGCTTGAGCACGCGGCAGGCCTCGGCGAGCAGTGCCGGCGTGTGCGCCGGCGCGAGCTCGTGCAGCATGAAGTTGAAGAACACCAGGTCGAAGCTGCCGTCGGGGTAGTCGAGGCGCTCGAGATCCTGCTGGGAAAGGAAGAACCGGTAGCCCCGCTCACGCGCCCGCTGGTTCGCCAGCAGCAGGCAGGGTTCCGACAGATCCACGCCGTGGCACTCGGATTCCGGGTGCATCGACTGCCAGGTGACCAGCGCGGCGCCGTGCCCCGTGCCCCAGTCGAGCACGCGCGGGTACTGGCGCGCCGGCAGGGCATCGAACAGCAGGCGGTAGATGCCATTCGGATCCGCGTGGGCGGGCACGGTGGTGCGGCGGCCGATCTCGTAGGCCACGCCGTCGAGCACGTCGTGGGCGACGCCGCCGGTGTGCTGGTGGAAGGGGACGAAGCGGAAATACTCCGGCGGCACCAGCGCCGGGTCCAGCCGCAGCTGGTCAGCCGGCGTCGCCGCGGCGGTCGCGCGCAGGCGCGACGCGATCGCCTCGCGCTGCCCCTCGAGCAGCGCGAAGATGCCGAGGCCGGGCCGGTGGTACTTGAAGCGCTGCAGGTTGCGGTAGAGCCAGTTGTAGAGCTGGAACTCGGTGGTGCCGTCGAGCACGACCTCGGCCTCGCGCCAGTCTGCAGGAGCGTGTCCGGCAGCCGTGTTCGCCCGTTCCCAGGCGTCGTGCATCTGGCCGAGCAGCGGCCCTTCCATCCAGTTGCGCGCGGCACGCAGGAAGGCCTGGTAGCTGCGGAAGTCGCGGCTCTCGTCGACGGCCAGTGGCGGCACGTCGTCGTGCGAAGACTTGACTACGGCGTTCATCCGGCATCCCTCCGGGGCGAGCGTGCCACAGCGATCGCGCGGATGCTATGTTCGCCGACGTGAGCGCAATCGTCGCACCACGGGGCAGCCCGCTGTCCGTTGCCGTCGTCAGCTGCGAGTCGCTGGACCGCTCGCTGGCGTTCTATCGCGACGTGATCGGGCTCGATCCCTCCCCGCCGCAGGCCTGGGAGGGCCTTGCGTTCGAGGCGCTGTTCGGGGCGTCGCCGGGGATGCGTGCCCGGGCCAGCCTGCTGGCGTCGGGCGCCGCGCCGGTCGGCCGCATCCTGCTCGTCGAGTTCGAGGCCGCCCGTTGCGACCCCGTGATGCCGGGCGCGCACTCGCGGGTCATCGGCCTCGCGAACCTGAACTTCTACGTCCGCGACATCGATGCGGCGACGCGGCGGCTCGGCGAGTCGGGCTGCGCCGCGTGGACGGCGCCGACCCAGCACGACTTCGCGGCCGCAGTGGGCAATCCGGTCGAGGTGCTGCTCGACGGCCCCGACGGCGTGCCCTTCAACCTCGTGCAGCTGGCTTCCGCCGATCCCTCCACGCGGGTCGGGCAGATGCGCGCCTACGTCGAGCGCGAGGGCTACACGCGGGCCGGCTTCACCCCGGTGGTGACGGCCTCGCACGTCTGCCGCTCGCTGGCGCGTGCCCGGGAATTCTGCGAGCGCGTGCTGGGCATGGGCGCGCTGATCGACGAGACGCTCGGCTCGCCGGGGGTCAATGCGTTCCTGCGCCTGCCGCCGGACGCGCGGACGCACGTGACCTTCATGCAGGGCGGCCACATGTTCGGCAAGGTCGCGCTGGGCGAGCCGCTGAACTACCTCGACGCCTGCGTCGACTTGCGGCCACGGGCCGCGGCACCTGCGATCGGCCTGCTCGCGCACGCGTTCGAGGTGGAGGACCTCCCGCGTGCCGCCGCCGGGTGCGAGGCGGTCGGCGCGGAATGGGTGATGACGCCGCGGCCCATGCAGCTGCCGGGCCTGGGGGAGCGGGAGTGCCTGGCCGTGCGCAACCCCGGCAGCGGCGCCCTGCACTGGCTGATCGGCTATTCGAGGTAGGCGTAGCCGTCGAGCTCGCCCTGGTAGAAGCGCTTGAGCGCCTGGCTCTCGGCGATCGTCATCCGCCCCTCGCGGATCGCGCGCTCGCAATCGCGCGCCAGCGCCGGGTAGAGCTCGGCCACGTCGTATTCCATGTACTCGAGCACCTTGCTCGCCGTGTCGCCGGTGACGATTTCGTCGATCCACCAGCCGCCGCCGTCGTCCTCGAGGCGGATGTGCACGACGTGGGTGTCGCCGAACAGGTTGTGGAGGTCGCCCAGGGTCTCCTGGTAGGCCCCGACCAGGAACGCGGCGAGGTAGTACTCGTCGCCCTCGCCGATATCGTGCACCTCCAGCGTGCGCTTGACCTCGCGGTGGCTGACGAAGCGGTCGATCTTGCCGTCCGAGTCGCAGGTGATGTCGGCAAGGACGGCATTGCGAGTCGGTCTCTCGGCCAGCCGGTGGATGGGCATGATCGGGAACAGCTGGTCGATCGCCCAGCTGTCCGGCAACGACTGGAACACCGACACGTTGCAGAAATAGATGTCCGACAGGATCGCCTCGAGACCCTCGAGCTCCTCGGGCACCTCGTCGAGACGGCGGCAGTGGTCGCGGATCTTGGCGCAGGTCGCCCAGTAGAGCCGCTCCGCAAGACCGCGGTGCGCCAGCGAGAGGAGCCCGAGGTTGAACATCTGCAGGCACTGTTCGCGCGCGTCGAGGGCATCGTGCCAGCACTCGACGAGACGGCGCTCGCTGACCTCGCGGTAGGCGTCGAGCAGGTCGAGCACGGGCTGCGGCAGGCGCACGTCGCCGGCCTCGCTGTCCTCTTGGCCCGTGACGTGGAACCCGTCGAGCGCGGAGCGTCCGAGCGTGTTGAAGATCAGCACGCTGTGGTGGGCGGCGATCGCGCGTCCCGACTCGCTGACGATCATCGGGTGGGCGATTCCCCGCGCGTCGCAGACGCCGCCCACGCGGTAGACGACGTCATTGGCGTACTCGTCGAGCGTGTAGTTCATCGATGACGAGTAGTTGGTGCCCGAGCCGTCGTAATCGACGCCGAGGCCGCCGCCCACGTCGATGTACTCGAGGCCGGCGCCGAGCAGCTTGAGCTCCGCATAGACGTGCGCGAGCTCGTTGATGGCGTCCTTGACCCGGCGGATGTCCTGCAGCTGGCTGCCCGGGTGGCAGTGGACCAGCTTGAGGCAGTCGAGCATGCCGCGCTCGCGCAGCACGTCGACCACCTCGAGGATCTCGGTGATGAACAGGCCAAACTTGGACTTTTCCCCCGCCGATTCGCGCCAGCGGCCCGAGCCCTCGCTGGCGAGCTTGACGCGTACGCCGATGCGCGGCCTGACGCCGTGCCGCTCCGCCTGGCGCAGGATCAGCCCGAGCTCGGAGAAGTTCTCCACCACCGGGATGATCGTGCGGCCGAGCTTCGTCGCCAGGACCACGGCCTCGATGTAGCTGTCATCCTTGAAGCCGTTGCAGACGATCAGCCGCTCGGGCGAGGCCTCGGTCATCGCCATCACGGCGAGCAGCTCGGGCTTGCTGCCGACCTCGAGGCCGAAGCCGAATTCCTTGCCGTAGCGGAAGACTTCCTCGACGACGAGGCGCTGCTGGTTGACCTTGATCGGGAACACCGCGGAGTAGCGGCCGCGGTAGTCGTTCTCGGCGATGGCGCGCGCGAACGCGTCGTGGAGGTGGCGCAGCCGGTGGGCCAGGATGCCGGAGAAGCGCACGACCACGGGCGTGGTGAGCTCGCGCGCCTTCAGCCCCTGCACGACCTCGTGGAGGTCGATCTCGTGGCCGGGGCGCTGGTCCGGCCGGACGACGACGTTGCCGGCGGCGTTGACCGAGAAGTAGCCCTTGCCCCAGGCGTCGACGTGGTAGAGCTCGCGGGAGTCGTCGACGCTCCAGCTGGCGGAAGCGCGACGGGTTGCGGCATCGGATGCGGGATTCGACATGGGGCGCGAGGGTAGCAAATTCCGGCTACGGTCCCGTGGCGACCGCACGTGACGGGTCGCGGATCCATTCGCTCCAGGACCCTGCGTAGAGGCGGCCGCCCTCCAGGCCAGCGTGCTCCAGCGCGAGCAGGTTGGCGCAGGCGCTGACGCCCGAGCCGCACATGGCCACCAGCGCCTGCGGTGACCGGCCTGCGAGCGTCCGCTGCCAGCGCTCGCGCAGGGCTTCCGGGGGCAGCATCCGGCCATTCGCCCCGAAGTTGCTGGCGAAGGGATGGTTGACCGCGCCCGGCACGTGGCCAGCCACCGGGTCGAGGGTCTCGTTGTGGCCTGCGAAGCGGTCGGCGGCTCGCGCATCGACGAGCAGGATCGTGCCTTCCGCCAGTCCGCGCTCGACGCCCCGCGCATCCACGGCGAGCTCCGGGCGGGGCTGGGCGAGGTAATGCCGCGCGGCGTGCCCGGGCGGCTCCGGGGTCAGCCGGCCGCCCGCCGCGAGCCACGCGGGCATGCCGCCGTCCAGCACCGCCACGCGCGCATGGCCGAGCCAGCGCAGCAGCCACCAGGCACGCGCCGCGAACATGCCGCTGCCCTGGTCGACGGCCACGACCTGCGTTCCGGCATCGATGCCCCAGGCCCCCAGCCGGGCCGCCAGCGTGGCGCGGTCCGGCAGCGGGTGCCGCCCGCTGGCGGGCGTGACCGGGGACGACAGGTCGCGATCGAGGTGCGCGTAGTGGGCGCCCGGGATGTGTCCCGCGCGCCACTGGTCCTCGCCCCAGCCGGGGCGTGCCAGGTCGAAGCGACAGTCGAGGACGATCGCGCCGCCAGCGCGAAGGCGCGCGGCGAGCGCTTCGGCGTCGACCAGGGTGTGCCAGTGCGTCACGCGGCCTCCGGAACCGGCGAGTCGCGAATTCTCCGGTGCCCGCCTTGCCGATACAATCCCGGGATGGCTATCGAATTATGGTGGGCTGGCGGCAGCGCGTATTCGTGGCGGGTCCTGCTGGCGCTCGAGCGCAAGCGGCTGCCCTACGCGAGCCACGAGCTGCAACTGTCGCTGCAGGAGCAGAAGGCGCCGGCGATGCTCGCCATGAACCCGCGCGGCAGGGTGCCCGTGCTCAAGGACGACGACTACGTGGTCTTCGAGTCGCTCGCCGTCCTCTACTACCTCGACCTGAAGTACCCTGAGCCGCCGATCTTTGGCCGCACGCCGGCCGAGGCGGGTGTCGTCATGCGCGTGATCTGCGAGTTCCAGGCGTATACCGAGGCGCACCTGATGTCGATCTGCAGCAACCTGCTGTGTGGCTCGGCACCGGTCGTCGACGAGGCGATGACGGAGTCGATGCACGTCGTCGCCCGCGAGGCGCGGACGATCGAGCAGCGCCTGTCACGGTCCGACTGGATCGTCGGTGACGACTACTCGGCCGCCGACATGGTGATCTTCCCGGCGATCCAGTTGCTGCGCCGCGCGCTCGGCCGTACGGGCGCCGAGGACCTCGCGCGCCGTTTCCTGCCCCTCGAGGCGAATTACCCGGCGCTCGGCCGCTGGCTGGCGCGCATCGAGTCGCTTCCGGGTTACGATCGTACGGTCCCGCCGCAGTGGCGGGCTGCCGACCAGAGAGGGAGTCGCACGAAATCACCATGAGCCAGTCGAAGCCGTACATCGATTTTCCGGGCCGCGTCGTCTTCATCGGCATGGGGAGCATCGGGCAGGGAGTGCTGCCGCTGGTGCTGCGCCATATCGGCATTCCCCCCGAGCGCGTTACCATCGTCGCGGCTGACGAGCGCGGTATCGAGGCGGCGCGCCGCTATGGCGTGCGCTTCATCGTCGAGCGGCTGACCCGCGAGAACCTCAGGCGCGTGCTCGAGCCGCTGGTGGGGCGGGGCGACTTCGTTCTCAATGTCTCGGTGGACGTGTCCTCGATCGCGCTGATCAAGTTGTGCTGGGAGCGCGGCGCGATGTACCTCGACACCTGCATCGAACCCTGGCCGGGCGGCTACACCGACCCCGGGGTGCCGCCCGCGAAGCGCACCAACTACGCGCTGCGCGAGGACGCGCTTGCGCTGCGCCCCGGCAATGCCAAGGCTCCAACCGCGGTGATCACGCACGGCGCCAACCCCGGCCTCGTGTCCCACTTCCTCAAGCAGGCCCTGCTCAACGTCGCGGCCGACACCGGCGTCGATGCGGGCAACCCGTCCACCCGCGAGGACTGGGCGAGCCTTGCCAGTGCCGTCGGCGTGCGCACGGTCCACATCGCCGAGCGTGACACCCAGGTGTCGCCGGTGCGCAAGAAGAAGAACGAGTTCGTCAACACCTGGTCGATCGACGGCTTCGTCAGCGAGGGCCAGCAGCCCTGCGAACTCGGCTGGGGCTCGCACGAGCGCAACTTTCCGCGCGACGGGCGCCGGCACGACTTCGGCTGCGGCGCGGCGATCTGGCTGGCGCAGCCGGGTTGCGCGACGCGCGTGCGCACCTGGACGCCCAAGGCAGGCAACATCTACGGGTTCGCGATCACGCACGGCGAGTCCATCTCGATCGCCGACTACCTGACCATCCGCGACGGCGGCCAGGTGGTCTACCGGCCGACCGTGCACTACGCCTACCACCCGTGCGACGACGCCGTGCTGTCGATGCATGAGTTCGCGGGCCGCAACTACAACCTGCAGGACCACCAGCGCATCCTGATGGACGAGATATCCCCGGGCGGCATCGACGAGCTCGGCGTGCTGCTTGCGGGGCACAAGAAGAACGCATACTGGTACGGCTCGCAGCTGTCGATCGACGAGGCGCGCGAGCTTGCGCCGTTCAACAACGCGACCAGCCTGCAGGTCACGGTGGCCTGCCTCGCCGGCATGGTGTGGGCGATGGAGAACCCGAATCGCGGCATCGTCGAGCCCGAGGACCTGGACTTCCGCCGCATCCTCGAGATCTGCGCCCCCTACCTGGGCACGGTGACCGGCGAGTACACCGACTGGACGCCGCTCACCGATCGCGAGCGCCTGTTCCCCGAGGACGTCGACAAGTCCGACCCGTGGCAGTTCAAGAACGTCAGGGTGTTCTAGCGCCGGCCCCGTTGCCGGTGGGCGGGGAGCCGTAGCGGACGTCGACCACCGCATATCGTCGGCGCCCGCCCGGCAACTCGACCTCGAACTCGTCGTCGAGCCGCTTGCCCAGCATTGCCCGGGCGAGCGGCGCGTCCATGCTGACATAGCCCGGCGCCGCATCGAACTCGTCCGGGCCGACGACCCGGTAGGTCGACTCGCTGCCTGAATCGTCCTCGAGCGTGACCCATGCGCCGAAGAAGACCCTGCTGGGGTCCGACGGCGGCTGGTCCACCACGACCATCCCCTCGAGGCGCTTGCGCAGGAACCGCACGCGACGGTCGATCTCCCGCAGGCGCCGCTTGCCGTAGGTGTACTCGGCGTTCTCCGAGCGGTCGCCCTGCGCCGCGGCCTCCGCGACGGCACGGGTGACCTGCGGGCGCTCCACGCGCCACAACTGGTCGAGCTCGGCGCGCAGCCGGGCGAGGCCTTCCGGGCTGATGAACTTGGAGCCCGGCGTGGCGGGCGGGCGGTAGCGGCTCATGGGTCGTACATAACGCGGGCCGCCGGAGCGAAAGTGTGGGCGGGCGCACAGTCGGCGAGGAGCATAGCGCCTAACGTTCGGGCCATGGCGATGAAGTACTTCGCCCACTTCGTCACCGGCGCCGAGGTGGCCCGGCAGGCAAGCGAGTGGAGCGGCGTGATCGAGCTGGCCGAGCCCCTGGAGGGGCGGCGCAGCGCACAGCGGGAGCTGCGGCGGCTGCTGGCCGAGAGCTTCCAGCTCGACGTCGAGGAAGTGCGGATTCTCCAGTGGGCGCGGCTGCACTAGCGGGCCGGGTCCCCGAATCCCCTAGCGGACTTCTTCCCTTACTCGAAAGTCCGCATTTTCGACCCCGGGTCCAACGACCCGGGGTTTTTTTTGACTCGTGTATCCTCCGCGCCGCCTGCCACGGGTCCCGAGGAACTGACGTATGCGACGGAACGTCCTGCTGCTTGCTGCCTTGCTTGCCGCCGCGGCGGCACGTGCCGCGGTTCCCGAGCCTCCTCCCGGGGTGCCCGGCCCGACGCGCTCCGGCCTGGAACTCGCGGGCTTCGACCGGTCGGTGCGCCCGCAGGACGACCTGTTCCGCTTCGCCAGCGGCAACTGGCTGGCGTCCACCGCCATCCCTGCCGACCGCTCCAACTACGGCACCTTCACCGCGCTCGAGGAGCGTTCGCAGCAGTCGGTCCGGGAACTGGTCGAGGCCGCGGCGGCCGACCCGGCCAAGGCCTTTGGCTCGGATGCACAGAGGGCCGGCGACTTCTACGCGTCGTTCATGGACGTGGACCGGGTGGCCATCCTGGGCCTCGCGCCGCTACAGGCGGAGTTCACGCGCATCCTGACCCTGCGTTCCGCCCGTGACGTGTATGCCTACATGGGATACGGGCAGCGCATCGGCGTGCCGCACCCCTTGATGCTCTACGTCGGCCAGGACGCCCGCGACTCCAGTGCCTATATCGCGGCGCTCTACCAGAGCGGCCTGACGATGCCGGACCGCGAGTACTACCTCGCCACCGACGAGCGGAGCGTTGCGCTGCGGGCGGGCCTGCAGTCCTACGTCGCGCGGCTGCTGGCGCTGGCGGGGGAGCGCAACGCGGAACTCGCGGCCCGCCGGATCGTCGCGCTCGAGACGCGGATGGCCAACCACCACTGGACGAAGGTGCAGAACCGCGATCCCGTGAAGACCTACAACCGGGTCACGCTTGCCGAGGCGTCCCGGCTGGCCCCCGGCTTTGACTGGGCGGCATTCCTGGAAGGGGCCGGGCCGCCAGCGGCGGGCATCGCCGTGCTCGACGTCAACCAGCCGGGCTACGTGGCCGAGCTGGCGAAGCTGGTGCAGTCCACGCCGGTGCCGGACTGGCGCCTGTACTTCAAGTTCCGCCTGCTCGACGCCTACGCGCCATTCCTGGCGCCGGCCTTCGAGGAGGCCCGGTTCGCGTTTCGCGAGCGCACGCTGCGCGGGGTCGAGCAGCCGCCGCCGCGCTGGCGGCGGGGCCTGCAGGCGCTGGACGCCGCGGCAGGCGAGATCGTCGGCCGCCTCTACGTCGAGAAGCATTTCCGCCCGGAGGCCCGCGAGCGCGTCATGGAGCTGGTCGGCAACCTGACGCGGGCCTTCGAGGTCTCGATCGACGAGCTCGACTGGATGAGTCCGGCGACCAAGGCCGAGGCCCGGCGCAAGCTGGCGCGGTTCGCGGTCAAGATCGGCCACCCGGATCGCTGGCGCGACTACTCGGCGCTCGAGATCCGCGCCGGCGACCTCGTGGGCAACGTCATGCGGGCCCGGGAGTTCGAGCATGCCCGCACGCTCGGCAAGCTCGGCCGACCGCTCGACCGGTCCGAGTGGCTGATGACGCCGCAGACCGTGAACGCCTACTACAACCCGCCGATGAACGAGATCGTGTTCCCGGCGGCGATCCTGCAGCCGCCGTTCTTCGATCCGCAGGCCGACCCGGCGGTGAACTACGGTGCGATCGGCGGCGTGATCGGCCACGAGATCAGCCACGGGTTCGACGACCAGGGCCGGCAGTACGACGGCGACGGCAACCTGCGCGACTGGTGGACCTTCGACGACAGCGCGCGGTTCCGCCAGCGAGCCGCGCGGCTGGTGGCCCAGTACGAGTCGTTCACCGTGATCGACGGGCGGCGCATCAACGGGCAGTTCACGCTGGGCGAGAACATCGGCGACCTGTCGGGGCTCGCCGTGGCCTACAAGGCATGGCGGCTGTCGCTCGGCGGCCGCGAGCCACCGGTCATCGACGGCTTCACGGGTGCGCAGCGGTTCTTCCTGGGCTGGGCGCAGATCTGGCGGCGCAAGTACCGCGACGACGAGCTGCGCGTGCGCCTCGCCACCGACCCGCACAGCCCCAGCGAGTTTCGCTGCAACGTCGTGGTCGCCAACATGCCGGAGTTCCACGCGGCGTTCGGGGTGATGCCGGGCGACCGGCTGTACCGCAAGCCGGAGGAACGTGTGAAAATCTGGTGAGTGCCGCTGCGAGGGGTGGCGGCCCACCGGAGGACACCATGCGTTCGATCCGCGTCATCCTGATGGCGATCGCGAGCCTCGCGCTCGGCGGCTGCGGCTACAACACGCTCCAGACCCAGGACGAATCCGTCAAGGCGTCGTGGTCCGAGGTCGTCAACCAGTACCAGCGCCGCGCCGACCTCATCCCGTCGCTCGTCAACACCGTCAAGGGCTACGCCGCCCAGGAGGAGCGCGTGTTCGTCGGCGTCACCGAGGCGCGCGCGCGGGCCACGTCGATCCAGCTCACGCCGGAGCTGCTGAACGATCCCGAGGCCCTGAAGAAGTTCCAGGCGGCGCAGGGTGAGCTGACCTCGGCACTGAAGAGCCTGATCGCGGTGAGCGAGAACTATCCGCAGCTCAAGTCCGACCAGAATTTCCGCGACCTGCAGGCGCAGCTCGAGGGCACCGAGAACCGCATCGCCGTGGCGCGCAACCGCTACATCGAGTCCGTGCAGGCCTACAACGGTACCGTCCGCCAGTTCCCCACCAACCTCACGGCGATGCTCTTCAAGTACGCGGTCAAGCCGAACTTCAGCGTGGAGAACGAGGCGGCGATCTCGCGGCCGCCGGTGGTCGACTTCGGCACCGCGCCAGCTGCTGCGCCCGGGGCCCCGGCGCCCGGCGGGTGAGCCTGGTTCGGGCGCGCCGGTGAAGGCGCTCGCGGCGGCCGCGTGGCTGGCGCTGGGGCTCGCCCTGGCCTCCGGGGTCCTGCCCGCTCAGGCCCAGGGGCCGCAGGCCGTGCCCCCGCTCAGGGAGCGCGTCACCGACCTCACCGGCACGCTGACGGCCGCGCAGCAGTCGCAGTTGGAGGAGAAGCTGCGCAGCTTCGAGGCCCGCAAGGGATCGCAGCTGGCGGTGCTGCTGGTCGCCAGCACGCAGCCGGAGGCGATCGAGCAGTACTCGATCCGCGTCGTCGACCAGTGGAAGCTCGGGCGCGAGAAGCCCGACGATGGCGCGCTGCTGCTGGTGGCCAAGGACGACCGTGCGGTGCGCATCGAGGTCGGCCGGGGCCTCGAGGGCGCACTGACCGACCTCGTGAGCCGCCGGATCGTCGACGAGGCCATCGTGCCGCTGTTCCGGCAGGGCGACTTCGCGGGCGGCATCGACGCAGGGCTCGATCGCATGATTGGCGTCATAGACGGCGAGCCCCTGCCCGAGCCCGACCAGGGCTGGGAGCGACCGGGCTCGCTCGGCGAGGTGCTGCCGTTCCTGTTCATGTTCGTCGTGGTCGGCTCGGCGGTGCTGCGCGCCATGCTGGGCCGGTTCCTCGGCGCCGCGGCCACCGGGGGCGTTGCGGGGCTGATCGCCTTCTCGGCGACCCGGGCGCTGCCGCTGGCCCTCGGCGTCGGCGTGCTCGCCGGCGCGTTCGCGATGGCGCTGGGCCTGGGCGGTGGCCGCTGGTCCAGCCGGCCGCACCGCGGCGGCTGGGGTGGCGGCGGGGGCTTCGGGGGTGGCGGTTTTGGCGGCGGCGGGGGCGGCGGCTTCGGTGGCGGCGGCTTCGGCGGTGGCGGCGGCAGCTTCGGGGGCGGTGGCGCCTCCGGGCGCTGGTGACGCATGGGGCTGGCGCGCACGCTGCGGCACCTGTTCGCGACCCGCTGGTTGACGCGGCGCCGGTTCCCGCCCGAGGTCCTGCAGTCCATCGAGGCGGCGATCACCGAGACCGAGGCGCGCCATGCCGGGGAGATCCGCTTCGCCGTCGAAGCGGCACTGGACCTGCCATCGCTGTGGTCGGGCATATCGGCCCGGCAGCGTGCCATCGACGTCTTCGCACGGTTGGGGGTCTGGGACACGCGGGCCAACAACGGCGTGCTCGTCTACGTGCTGATGGCCGACCGCGACATCGAGATCGTGGCGGACCGGGGCATCGCCGAGCGGGTGTCCGAGGCGGAGTGGGCCGCGGTGTGCCGTGAGGCGGAGGACGGATTCGCGGCGGGTCGCTATCGCGAGGGGGCCGAGGCCGCGGTCCGCGGGGTGGCGCGCCTGCTGGGCCGGCATTTCCCGGCCGACGCGGGCGATCGCAACGAGCAACCGGACCAGCCGGTGCTGCTGTAGGCCCTGCGCGGATAGTTCGACGCGCGCCGGAGATGCCATAATCCGGCCATGATGCACTGCCGTTGCCTCCGCCACGCCGTCCTGGCGCTCTTCGCCGTCACGCTCGGCGCCTGCTCCCTCATCGACGCCCCCGAGCGGAAACCGGTCGCGGTCGTCGTGCCGCCGCCGCCGCCGCCGGACCCGATCGCCGCTGCCAGCCACCGGTTCGAGATCGACCCGCAGGCCGACGACCTCGTCGGGGTCGTGCAGGTGACCCGCGCCCGCGAAGAAGACACGCTCTCCGACATCGCCCGCCGGTTCAACGTGGGCTACGAGGAACTGGTCCGGGCGAATCCCAAGGTCGATCCGTGGCTGCCCGGCGAAGGCCGCGAGATCGTGATTCCGTCGCAGCACATCCTGCCGAACGCGCCGCGCGAAGGCCTCGTGATCAACGTCGCGGCGATGCGCCTGTACTACTTCCCGAAGCGCCTCAAGGGGGCGCCGCAGGTCGTGTACACCCACCCCATCGGCATCGGCAAGGTGGGCTGGGCAACTCCCCAGGGCACCACCACGGTCGTGCGCAAGGCGAAGAACCCCACCTGGCGCCCGGGCCCTGGCGTCCGGGCCGAGCACAAGAAGAACGGCGAGATCCTCCCTGCCGTGGTGCCGCCAGGCCCCGACAATCCGCTCGGCACGCGCGCGATGTACCTCGGCTGGCCGAGTTACCTGATCCACGGCACCAACAAGCCAGCCGGTGTCGGCCTGCGTTCCAGCCACGGCTGCATCCGCCTCTATCCCGAAGACGTGGAGTCCATCTACGAACTGGTCCAGCCCGGCGAGAAGGTGACGGTGGTCAACCAGCCTTTCGTGTTCGGGTGGCATGACGGCCAGCTGTACCTGCAGGCCTTCGACGTGCTCGAGGACGATCCGCGCGACTGGAAGAAAGCCCAGCAGAAACTGCTGTCCCGCGCCCTCGCGCGGCGCATCCAGGCCGAGCTCAAGGCCCGCGGCGAGACCGTCGACTGGGAGGCAGTCTCGAGGCTCGCGCACGATCCCCGTGGCATCCCCGTGTCGATCTCGGGCGCGGGTGCGTCGATCGACGGCGTGCTCGCCGCGGCACCTCGAGTGCGCAACGCGCTGCCCGTGGGCGCCACCTGGGACGGCAAGACCGGCGCACCCATCGATGACGAGAGCTACCGGCGGTTGATGTCGGACAACGGGCCCGCAGAGCCTGCCGGCTCGCCCACGCGTGGCGCCGCCCCCCGCGACTGAGCGGGAAGTCCGCCGGCCCCGCATGGTCATGCCTGCCGCTGCAGCGATCCAGGTCGCGGAGCATACCGGCCCGGACGCACCGATCGTTCGGGTGCCGTCTGCCGTCACCGCCTTCGTCGGCCGCTGCCTGAAGGGGCCCGTGGGCTTGCCGGTCGCGATTTCCAGCTTCGCCGAATTCGAGAAGCACTTCGGCGGGCTCTGGCAACCCTCCACCCTCTCGTATGCGATCGAGCATTTCTTCGACAACGGCGGGCGCGCGGCCGTCGTGGTGCGGGTCTGCAACGGCGGGCGTGCGCCAACGATCACGCTACCCGGCGAGGGTGGCCCGCTGGTGCTCGAGGGCCTCGCGCCGGGGTCGCGTGAGTACCTGCGAGCATCCGTCGACTACGACGGCATCGATCGCGCCGACCTCGAGCGCTTCAACCTCGTGGTCCAGCGAGTCAGTGGCACCAGCAAAGGCTTGCCGGGCTCCGGGCTGATCGAGCAGCAGGAGATCTTCAGGCGTGTGTCGGTGCGCCCGGACGATGCCCGTTTCGTCGGCGACGCCCTGCTTGAATCCCGGCTCGTGCGCATGGCGGGCGCGGCGCCCGCGCAGCGCCCCGCGCTGCCCCCGCCGTCCGCGCCGGGGCTCGCCGTGGGCTATGTCGGCGTCGCCAACGACGGCGACGACGGCTCGCCGCTCACCGACTACGACGTCATCGGCTCGGCGCCGTCCGGCACGGGCCTCTTCGCCCTGGCGGCCACGCCATTCAATCTCCTGTGCATTCCGCCGCTTGAACGGGAGCGCGACGTGGGAGCCAGCACGCTGCTGGTCGCCGCGAAATTCTGCCGCGAGCGCCAGGCGCTGCTGCTGGTGGATCCGCCCCGCACCTGGGAGGGTGCCCCGGGCGCGCTGGCGGGTGTCCGCGACTGGCCGTTCAGGTCGGACTCCGCCGTCATGTTCTTCCCCTGGCTGTTGGCCTACGACCGCCTGCGGGGCCGTGAGGAATCGTTCGCGCCGTCGGCCGCCGCCGCCGGCATGCTCGCGCGCTTCGACGAGACCGGCCCGCCCTGGCGGGGCGAACCGCCAGCGCAGCCCCAGCTGCGTCCGCGGTTCCGGCCCGCGTGCGAACTCGAGGATGCCGATCGCCAGCGATTGCTGCACGCAGGCGTCAACGCGCTGTCTGCACTGCGCCGCGGGTCGCGGGACCCGGGTGGGCCGCGGACGCTCGCCGCGGGCAACCCCGGCGCCACGGACTGGCGCTACCTCTCCTCGCGCCGCCTGGCCCAGCTGGTCGCGCGCTCGGTCGAGCAGGGTACGCGCTGGACGGTCTTCGCCGGCAATGGGCCGGCGACATGGCGGCGCGTGCGCGCCCAGGTCGAGGCCTTCCTCGAGTGCCTGGATGCCGAGGGTGCCTTTGCGGGCGACGACCATCAGGAACGCTTCTACGTGGTCTGCGACGAGCGGCTCAACGACGGCGTCGACGCTGGCCTGCGCATGCTGGTGGCCTTCGCGGCCTCGCGCCGCGGCGAGTTCCACGCGTTCACCGTGACGCATCGACCCGGCGGCAGCGAGGTCCGCTGGGTCTCGGTCAATCGCACCCCCCTGGGCTGACGCGGCCGCGGTCGCCCCAGCCCCCGCCGCCTGGGGTCAGGATCTCCAGCTCGTCCCCGGGTTGCACGTCGAAGGCCGCACAGGCCCCGAACGCCTCGATCCCGCCGCCCTGGCGATGAAGCAGGGTGATGCCGGGTTCGCCGGCGCTCCCGCCGGCCAGTCCGAAGGGGCGAGTGCTGCGGCGGTTGGCGAGGATCGCGGCCTGCATCGGCGCCAGGAAGCGCAGGCGTCGCCGCGCGCCGTCGCCGCCGCGGTAGCGGCCCTCGCCGCCGGAACCGCGGCGGATCGAGAACTCGACGACTTGCACCGGGAAGCGGGACTCGAGGATCTCCGGGTCCGTCAGGCGCGAGTTGGTCATGTGGGTCTGTACCGCCGCGCAGCCGTCGAAGCCGTCTCCAGCGCCCGCACCGCCTGCGATCGTCTCGTAGTACTGCAGTGACGCGTTGCCGAAGGTCAGGTTGTTCATGGTGCCCTGCGACGCCGCGAGCAGGCCGAGCGCGCCGTAGAGCGTGTCCACCACCACCTGCGAGGTCTCGACGTTGCCGGCGACAACCGCTGCACCCGGCGGTGGGTCGAGCAGCGAGCCGACCGGGACCAGGAGTTCGACCGGCCACAGGCAGCCTTCGTTGAGCGGCACTGGCCGGCACACGAGGGTGCGCAACACATACAGCACCGCTGCCACGGCGACGGCGCGAGGTGCGTTGAAGTTGTGCGGGCCAGCCAGCGAGGTGCCGCCGAAGTCGATCCGGGCCCGCCCGGCCGCCGCATCGATCTGCACGCGAACCACGATGCGCTGCCCGCCGTCCAGCGCGACCTCGCAGTGCGTGTCGCGATCGCCAAGCGCGCGCAGCGCGGCGCGCACGCAGGAGGCCGCGTTGTCCTGCACCGCGCTCATCGCCTCGGCCAGTCGCTCCGTGCCATGTTCCTGCGCGGCGCGCAGCAGTTCCCCGGCGCCGCGCGCATTGGCGGCAAGCTGGGCGCGCAGGTCCGCGAGGTTGCGCTGTGGATTCCGCGCCGGCCATGGCCCCTTGGCCAGCTCCGCGAGCAGCTCGGCCTCGCGGAGTCGGCCGCCGGCCAGCAGCTGAAAGCCGTCGAGCAGGATGCCTTCCTCGTCGAGCGTGCGGCTGAAAGGCGGCATCGACCCGGGCGTGATCCCGCCGATGTCGGCATGGTGGGCGCGCGAGGCGACGAAGAAGTCCGGCACGGCGCCGTTGCCCGCGAAGACGGGGCTGACGAGGGTGACGTCGGGCAGATGCGTGCCGCCGCTGTCCGGGCCGTTGACCAGCCAGGCGTCGCCGCGCCCGATGCGGTTGCCACAACGGGCGATCACCGCGCGCACGCTGGCACCCATCGAGCCGAGGTGCACGGGCATGTGCGGCGCGTTGGCGACGAGGCTGCCCGCGGCGTCGAACACGGCGCAGGAGAAATCGAGGCGCTCCTTGATGTTCACCGACTGGGCCGTTCGTCGCAGTACCTCGCCCATCTGCGTGGCGGCATGCATGAACAGGCCATCGAAGATCTCGAGCTGGGCCGGATCCGTGACGGGTGGCCGCGCGCCATGCCGCGCCCGGGCGGTGGCGTTCGTGCCTGCCCGGAGACGTTCCGCGCAAAGCACGCCGTTCCCGAGCGGGGCAAGGCGCCAGCCCGGCTCCAGCACGAAGGTGGAGTGGGGCTCGACGACGAGGGCCGGGCCGTCGAGCGGAACCGACAGTGACCGCGCCGCCAGAACCGGCACCTCGATCCACCCGTCGAACCAGGCGCGCGCACGCCCCGGCGGCGCAGGCGGCTGCAGCTCGAGTTGCCAGTCATGGCGTGCGGCGCCGCCTGCGGAACGCGCTTCCACGCGCACCGCCGCGACATGCAGGCGGGTGAGGTCCGGCCGGTAGCCGAACCGGCGCTCGTGCTCGGCGGCGAAACGGCTGCGCAGCTGGTCCGGGCCGTCGCCGGTGACATCGAGGGTGGTCTCCGAGTGGCCCTCGCGGAGCTCGAAAACCGTATCGCAGCGTGGCTGCTTGGTCGCGATCGCCGCCAGGGCCTGCTCCCGCAGTGCCACGGCGGTCGTCGATGCAAGGCCCCATCCGCGGGCGTCGAGGGCCACGCCGACGCCGCGACGAACCACCTCGATGCGGTCCGCGACACCGATGCCGAACGCCGACAGCACGCTGGCCAGGGGATGCACCAGCACCTTCCGGATGCCGCAAGCCTCGGCGACCCGGCAGGCGTGCTGGCCGGCCGCGCCGCCGAACGCCACCAGCGCGAAGTCGGAGGGGTCGACGCCCTGTCGCACGGAGACGTGACGGATCGCGTTGGCCATCGCGGCGACTGCCACGGCAAGGTAGTCCGCTGCGACTTCCTCGATGCTTCGATCGGGGTCGAGTGCCGCCAGCGCGGCACGCGAGGCGACGGGTGATACCGGTGCGTTGCGCGCGGGACCGAACACCCGTGGCATGCGCTCCGGTGCGAGGCGGCCCAGCGCGACCTGCACGTCGGTGAGCGTGGCCGGTCCGTTGCGGCCGTAGCAGGCGGGCCCGGGGTCGGCTCCCGCCGACTCGGGGCCGACCTGCGCACGACCGTCGGTGTGCCGCAGGACCGAACCGCCGCCGGCGGCGATCGTGTGCACGTCGAGCATCGGGGCGTGCAGGCGTACCCCGGCGATCTCGTGCTCGAACCTTCGCTCGAACGCCCCGTCGAACACCGAGACGTCAGTCGACGTGCCCCCCATGTCGAAGCCGATGAGGCGCCGCAGGCCCGCCTCCGCGCCCAGCCGTGCCATGCCGATCAGCCCGCCCGCCGGGCCCGACAGCACGCTGACGGGGGCGCGGAATCGTTCGGGTGACGCGAGCCCACCCGAGCTCTGCATGAAGTCGAGGCTCGCGGCGGGCGCCAGGCGCCGGGCCTCGTCCGCCAGCGCGCCGACGTAGCGCCGCAGCGTCGCGGCGAGGTAGGCCTCGAACACTGCGCTGTCGCCGCGCGCCACGAACCGGGGCAGGGCCAGCGATTCGTGCGAGGCGACGACCTCGGCGAACCCGGCCGAGCGGGCGAGTGCGGCGATGGCCTGCTCGTGGGCAGGGTATTGCCAGGCGTGCATCAGCACGATCGCGACGGCATCGAAGTCCTGGGCGCGGGCTGCTGCCAGCGCGGGCCCTATCGATCCGGGGTCGGGTCTCGCGAGGACCGAGCCATCCGCGGCGATCCGCTCGTCGACCTCGAGCACGGCCGCGAACAGCGGAGCCGCGCGGCGTACGTCGAGCGCGAAGATGTCGGGCCGTGCCTGCGTGCCGATGCGCAGCGCGTCGCCGAAGCCGCGCGTGATCACCAGCAGCACCCGGCTCCCGCGGCGCTCGAGCAGCGCATTGGTGACCACGGTGGTGCCAACCTTGAAGGCATCGACGGCCTGGCCGGCGGCACCCTCCTGCGCGAGTATGGCCCGGGCGGCGTCGATCCCCGGGTCGGCGCCATCGCCGGTCGAGGGTACCTTGCGCAGCACCAGCCGCCCGTCCGGCGCGGCACCGATCACGTCGGTGAACGTGCCGCCCCGGTCGATCCAGAATTCCCAGCCTCGAGTCATGGCGGCCCGATGCTACGCGATGAGGCGACTGGATGATGCAAACCCGCGCGTGCTGGCCCTAGAATCCGGGCATGCCCAAACGACACGTCGTCTTCTCGCACGGCAAGGATTCCGAGCCCTGGGGAAAGAAGATCATTGCGCTCGCCGACACCGCCCGCGCCGAGGGCTACGAGGTCGAGTCGATCGACTACCGTGGGATCGACACCGTCGAGGGCCGCGTGCAGAAGCTCGTGGAGGGCTGCCAGAACCTGCAGGGCGAGCTGGTGCTGGTGGGCTCCAGCCTGGGCGGCTACGTGGCCACCGCGGCGGCGTCGTTCCTGCACGCGCGGGGGGTCTTCCTGCTGGCACCCGCGTTCTACCTGGACGGCCTGCCCCCTTTGCGGCCGCGGGTCGTCGACTGCCCCGTCGAGATCATCCACGGCTGGCGTGACGACGTCGTTCCGCTCGACTGCAGCCTGCGTTTCGCCCGCGAGTACGGCGCGGCGTTGCACGTCCTCGACGACGATCACCGTCTGCACGGCTCGATCCGCCGCTTGAAGTACCTGTTCGAGTTCTTCCTGATCTCGATCGACCTGCCGCCGCAGATGATCCGCAACTGAGCGTCAGCGCCGCTCGCGGATCGCTCGAGCGGCGATGCGGTCGAGCAGCCCCGGCAGGAATGGCTTCAGGCGCAGGCCCCAGCGCCCGCGCAGGGACGTGATCCGCAAGCGCTCGCGCCGCTCCATCGCGACGCGCAGTTCGGCAGCGCAGGCCTCCGCCGTCATGATCCGTGACTCCTGCATCGGGGTCTGGCCCAGTGGCTGGCCGTCCGGGCCGATGGCGCGCCGGTGGATTTCGCTGCGCACGAAGTCGGGTGCGAACAGGGTCACGTCGACGCCCGAGCCGGCCAGCTCGATCCGCAGCGATTCGAAGAATCCCACCATCGCGTGCTTGCTGGCCGCGTAGCCGGTGCGCTCGGGCACGCCCGTGAGGCCGGCGACGCTGGCTACCGCGACCAGAAGCCCTCGCGACTCGCGCAGCGCCGGCAGCGCCGCGTGCGTGAGCCGGGCCGCGGCGAGGTAGTTGACCTGGATCAGCCGCTCCAGCACGTCGAGGTCGGACAGGGCGTCGAGGCGGCTCCACATCGTGATGCCGGCGTTGTTGACCAGCACGTCGATGCGCCCATGGGCGGCCCGCATCGCGTCGACGATCCGACCCGCCGCGCCCGGCGCAGCCACGTCCTCCGCGATCGCGACGGCCCCGGCGCCGCGCGCACGACATTCGGCGACCAGTGCCTCGAGGCGCTCGCCGTTGCGGGCGACGAGCCCCAGCCGCGCGCCGAGGGGCGCGAGCTCGAGCGCGAGCGCGCGGCCGATGCCTTCGGACGCACCGGTCAGCAGCACGGCCCGGCCGGCCCAGTGGCCCGATTTGCCCGGGTTCTTGCTTATCATGGGCGACTGGCTTCCAAGGACGGACTCGATGATCGAACTCTACACACAGGCCACGCCGAACGGTCACAAGGTCTCGATCGCACTGGAGGAGATGGCCGTGCCGTACCGGGTCCGCCTGGTCGACCTGGCCCGCGACGAGCAGCTCGAGCCGGCGTTCCTGCGCATCAACCCGAACAACAAGATCCCGGCCATCGTGGATCCCGACGGTCCCGGCGGCGAGCCGGTCACCGTATGGGAGTCCGGCGCGATCCTGATCTATCTTGCGGAGAAGACCGGCAGTCCGCTGCTGCCCGCCTTGGGTGCCGCCCGCTACGCCGTGCTGCAGTGGCTGATGTTCCAGATGGCCGGCGTGGGCCCGATGCTTGGCCAGGCGGGCCACTTCACGCTCTACGCCAGCGAGAAGGTCCCGTATGGCATCGAGCGGTACAGCGCCGAGGCGCGACGCATCCTTGGAGTCATGGACCGGCAGCTCGCGGCCCACCCGTTCCTCGCGGGCGACGTCTATTCGATCGCCGACATCGCGACCCTGCCATGGATCGGCTCCGTCCTGCGGATCCCGACGCTCGGCTCGCTCGATCCCTGGCCGCAGGTGGCGAGGTGGCGCGAACTGCTGCTGGCGCGGCCGGCGGTGCAGCGTGGCCTGGCCAGCCCACCGCGCCCGGCCTGATCGCCGATGACGCTGATGCGGCGACTGGTCGGCCTCTGGGCGCGGGTCGAGGCACACCCTGCCCAGCGGCTCGAGCGCCTGGCGGGCGAGCCCGGTCCGGTCTGCTACGTGCTGGAGCGCCGCAGCCGGACCGACCTCGCGATCCTCGAGAACCTGTGCGTGCAGCGCGGGCTGCCGCGACCCTCGGAACGCCTGCTCGCCGGCGAGGGTCCGCCCGTCCGCGCCGCCGTGCCCCTGCTGCAGGTGCGCGGTGTCCTCGACCGGCGGATCGATCGCCGGCCCCCGCCGTCCCTGCTGCGACTGATCGAGCAGGTGCAGGCGGATCCTGCCGCCGACTTCCGGCTCGTCCCGGTCGCCGTGTACTGGGGCCGAGCACCGCAGAAGGAAGGCTCGTGGCTGCGGCTTCTGCTGTCGGAGAACTGGGTGCTCGGCAGCGGCCTGCGCAAGCTGCTCCAGGTGGTCTTCAACGGCCGCTTCACCATGGTCGAGTTAGGCGAGCCTGCGAGCCTGCGCGGGCTGCTGCAATCCGGGCCATCGGGTGTGCCGGCCGCTGCCCTGGCGGCCCGCCTCGTCAGGGCGCAGCGCGCGGCATTCCGCCGGCAGCGCGCGGCGCGCATCGGTCCCGACCTCTCGCATCGCCGGACGATCGTGATGCGCGTGCTGCGTACCCGGGCGGTGCGTGCGGCGGTGGCACGCGAGATGTCCGAGCGCGGTCTGGACCGGAGGCGCGCGCTGCTGGTCGCGCGCGGCTACGCCGAGGAGATCGCCGCCAACTACTCGCACGCGTTCGTCACCTTCATGGACGGGGTGCTCACCCGGCTGTGGAACCGCCTGTACGACGGCGTCACCTTCGCGCATGCCGACACGCTGCGCGACGCGGCGCGCGACCGCGAGGTCGTGTTCGTGCCCTGTCACCGCAGCCACATGGACTACCTGCTGCTGTCCTACGCGATCTACAAGCAGGGCTACGCGATCCCGCACATCGCCGCGGGGATCAACCTGAACATCCCGGTGGTCGGCCGGTTCCTGCGCAAGGGCGGGGGCTTCTTCATCCGCCGCAGCTTCGGCGGCAACCAGCTCTACACCGCGGTGTTCATGAAGTACCTCGCGACCATCATGGCCCGGGGCCACTCGATCGAATACTTCATCGAGGGTGGCCGATCCCGCACCGGGAGGCTGCTGCAGCCGCGCACCGGCATGCTCTCGATGACCGTGCGCAGCTACCTGCGCCACCCACGGCGGCCGGTGGTCTTCCTGCCGGTGTACTTCGGCTATGAGCGCGTGGTCGAGGCCGGGACCTACGTGGGCGAGCTGTCCGGTCGCGCGAAGCAGAAGGAGAGCGTCCTTGACCTCGTCCGCGCGCTGCGAGTACTGCGCGAGAAGTTCGGGCAGGTGCACGTCAACCTGGGCGAGCCCGTCGAGCTCGACACGCTGCTCGACCGGCATGCACCGGACTGGCGCAGCACCCGCTTTCCCGACGACGTCCGGGCGCCTTGGGTCGGACGCGCGGTCGAGGACCTGGCGCAGCGCATCATGCGCCACATCAACGCGGCGGCGGCGGTCACGCCGATCAACCTGCTTGCGGTCACGCTGCTCGCCACGCCGCGGCAGGCCATGGTGGTGGGCGACCTCGAGCGCCAGATCGACCTGTACCTGGCGCTGCTGCGCGACCGGCCGTACGACACGCGCGTCACGGTGACTTCGCTCGACGGAGCCGGCGTGATCGCCTACGGGGAATCGATGAAGGTACTCGTGCGCCAGCCCCACAAGCTCGGCGACCTCGCCCGCATCCCGGACGAGGGGGCGGTGCTCATGACCTACTACCGCAACAACGTGCTGCACCTGTTCGCGCTGCCTTCCCTGATCGCCTGCGCGTTCATCGGCAACTCGGAGGTCAGGACCGGGGACATCCAGCGGCTCGCGTGGCGGATCTACCCCTACGTCGCGGCGGAGCTCTTCCTCAAGTGGAGCGAGGACGAGCTGCCGGAGGTGGTCGTGGGGACGCTCGAGGCGCTGGCCCGGCAGGGCGTGCTGGAACGGGTCGACGATGGGGGCGCGTGGCGCCGTCCGACGCCGAGCTCACCGCGGGCGATACAGCTTTCGCTGCTTGCCGAGGCGACTGTCCAGACGATCGAGCGCTACTACCTCGCGATCGCGCTGCTGCGGCGCGCCGGCTCGGGCGAGGTCAATGCGCGCGGCCTGGCCGACCGCTGCCAGCTGATGGCGCAGCGCATGGACATGCTGTACGGCTTCAACTCGCCGGAGTTCTCGGACCGCGCGATGTTCGAGCAGTTCATCTCGCAGCTGCTCGCGCGCGGCGTCATCCGCGCGGACGAAGCCGGCATGCTGTGCTGGGACGAGGTGCTCGACCGGGTGGCCGCGGACGCCGAGTTCGTGCTCTCGGAGCAGATCCGGCACAGCATCCTGCAGGTCACGCATGCCTGAGCCCGGGCGGGCTCAGAGGTACTGCCAGTCCGCGAAGGCCACGGCCTGGCCGCGCCGCCAGCCCTGCTCGTCGACGAGGTTCCAGATCGTGGCCCCGGCGATGCGGAAGCGCCGGCCACTGGAGGAGATGCGTATCCCTGAGTAGCCCTCGATCACTCCGGCTGCCGCGGCGGCGGCGAGCTGGCGGTCGCGCTCGACGCGCTCCGTGGGCTCGGCGGTGAGCCGCGAAGGCATGCGGGTGAAGGACTCCCAGGGCATCTCCCAGAGCGCCAGCGCCGCCGCGTTGCCGTAGTTGAGGATCGGGTCGGACTCGATGCCGTGCGACAGCACCACGACGGGCGCACCATGGAGCGCCCGGGCCTGCGCCGCGATGGCACCGGCAGCGGTGGCTGCCGCCGGTGTGACGAGGTCTCGGCCGGTGAGTCGCCGATGGCTGGCGAGGATCAGCGCTGCCTGGCGCAACGCGGGGGCGCTGAGCCAGGGCTCGCTCATGGCAGTACCGCAAGGCGGTTGTGGACGGTGGCGACGCCGGAGACCCCACGGGCGATGGTTCCGGCGCGGTCTCGGGCCGCCTCGGTCGGCACGAAGCCGGAAAGCAGCACCTCGCCGCGGCGCACCTCGGTGTTGATGGCCACCGCGCGGCCAGGCGAGTCGGCGGCCAGCGCGGCCTTCAGACGGGCCTGCAGGGTCTTGTCGTCGAGCGCGCGCCCCATGCTGCGCCCCGCCGCCAGCACGACGATGGCGTCCAGCACGTTGCCCGCGCCCGCGAGATCGGCAGCGACGCGCAGCGCCTCGCGCTTGCTCGTCTCGCTGTCGACGAACCCGCCGAGTTGCACGCGGCCGCGGCGGGCCTCGACGTTCAGGCTGGCCCCCGCCGACTTGTCGACGTCCAGCAGCGCAGCCTTGGTGCGGCTCGCGAGCGCCGAGTCGTCGAGCACCTGGCCCGGACTCTTGGCGGCCAATGCAGCGGCAGGGAGCTGCAGTGCGAACACGGCCAGCAGCGCGAGCAGCCTGGCGCGACGGGCCGTGGTCCCGACCGGGGAGATGGCGCGTGCACGATGGGTCATGGGGTCGCCTCGTCTGTCGTCGGATCCTCAGTCGTCGAATCGTACCCGGCTCCGCCGCGCCTTCGTACCTGCCCTTTGCGACTTGCCCTCGAGGCGGCGCTGTTTCGAGGCGAGTGTAGGCCGGGTGGCGCGCCGGACCTTCGGTTCGACGAGCGCGGCCTCGATGAGTGCCGCGAGCCGGCCCTCGGCTTCGCGGCGGTTGCCTTCCTGGGTTCGATGGTTGCGCGCGATGATGAGCACGGCGCCCTCGTCGGTGAGCCGCTGCCCGGCCAGCGCGCGCAGCCTCGCCTTGACGCGTGGCTGGAGCACGAGCGTGCCGGCAAGGTCGAAGCGCAGCTGCGCCGCGGTCGCGACCTTGTTGACGTTCTGGCCCCCGGGACCTCCCGAGCGCACGAAGGTGAAGGTGTAGTCGCGATCGGGGATCGTGACCCCGGCCGCCTCAATCGGCACCGGTGTCCGCCTCGCCGCGCGACCCGCGTGTCGCGAGGGCCCGTGCGTCGGTGAGGCGCACCTCGTGCTGCGAAACCGGGATGCGGATGCCGTTCTCGCGGAACAGCCGCAGGATGCGGCGGTTCACGTCGGAACGTACGTTGTTGACACCGTTCATCGGATCGCGGATCCAGAACCGCGACTCGAGGCGCAAGCCGTAGTCCTCGAAGGACATCAGGCGCGACACCGGCCCTGGGTCGCGCAGGATCCTCGGGTGGTCGGCCGCCGCCTGGATCAGCAGTTCCAGCGCGCGCTCGACATCGCTCTCGTAGCCGACCATCACCGGCAGGCGCAGGCGCACGCGCTGGTCCGAGTAGCTCCAGTTGATCACCGAGTTGGTGATCAGGTTCTGGTTCGGCACCAGCGTCTCGACGCCGTCGCGGTCGCGCACCACGACGTAGCGGCCGCGGAGCTCCTGCACCCAGCCAAAGTTCTCGGTGCTGGTGCCCGTGTGCTGGGTGAAGCTGATCACGTCGCCTGGCTTGATGGACTTGTCCATCAGCAGCACGAAGCCGCTGACGAAGTTGCTGGCGATCGCCTGCAGCCCGAACCCGAGGCCCAGGCCGATCGCGCCGGTCAGCACCGTGAGGGCCGTGAGGTCGACGCCCGCGGCATTGATGCCGAGCAGGATGCCCAGCCCGATCAGGAAGAAGTACGCGAACTTCGAGATGCCGATGCGGGTCGACAGCGCCAGGGTGTCGACCGCCATCAAGCGCCGCTCGATCGTGCGCGCCACCACGCTGGTGACGACCACGAACGCGGTCACCACGACGATGCCCTTGATCAGCGCCCAAAGGCTGAACATGGCCTTGCCGGGCAGCAGGTCGATCGCGTCCAGCGTCGACTCGACGCGTTCGAACCACCCGAGCAGGGCGAACGACAGGGCGAGCCAGACGGTGACGGTGAGCCGGTTCTCCCAGCCACGCAGCCAGCTCTTCTCGCCGACCAGGAACCCGAGCAGGTGGAACCCGAGCCTCACCAGCAGCAGGGTCGAGGCGAGCTGCAGCCCCGCGTCCAGCAGCCCGGTGTGCGTGTTCACGACGCCGGCGATTGCCCGCGCCGCCAGCAGGCCCAGCAGCCCGATCACGTAGGGGGCAAGGACCATGCCGGTCTCGAGCATCCGCCACTGCCAGGATTCGCGTGGCAGTCGCGAGTCCATGCCGCGGAACCGCGTGCGCAGCAGGTGGCCGGCGGTGAGCGAAAGGGCGGCCGCCAGCACGATCGCGAGGATTTCGGCGATGACGTCGGCGCGGGTGAGGGCGGCGAACAGGCCACCGCCCCCGACCTCGGGCAGCAGCTCTATGGCCGCTGGCCGCGGCATGGCGGTGGGTTCAGGCATTGAGGTCGGGGATCAGCTGGCTCTCGTGTCGTTCGATCAGGTCGCGCAGCATCAGCTTGCGCTTCTTGAGACGCTTGAGCTGCAGTTCGTCGACGTGGATGTCCATCGACAGGCGGGAGATGACGTCGTCGAGGTCGCGGTGCTCGATGCGCAGCTGGCGGAGCCTCTCCACGTTGCGGAACAGCTCGCGGTCGACGTTGTCGCGGTCGTCTTCGGACATCGGTGAGACGGCTTCAAAGGCGCGAGGCGATCGGCTCGAGGTCTCCGGGTAGCTTAGCGAAGCGGCCCGGGCTATTCCATGGCAGAGACGGGTCGTGGAAATCGGAGCCGCTCGAGGCTGCGAGCCGCTCGCGCCGCGCGAGCGTCGCCAGCCTGTCGAGGTCATTGCGCGACATGCCGCCGACGCTGACCTCGATGCCGTCGCCGCCGAGCGCCGCGAATTCCGACACGAGCTGCCGCAGCGCGCCCCCGGAGAGCCGGTAGCGATGGGGGTGGGCCAGCACCACGTGCGCCTGCGCGGCGCGCAGCGCGGCAACGGTCGCTTCGAGCCCGGGCCATTCGGCCGGCACGTGCCCGGGACGCCCGCGGCCGAGCCAGCGATCGAAGGCGTCGCCGACGTCGCGCGCGTGGCCAGCCTCGACGAGCCGCCGCGCGAGGTGCATGCGGGTGGCCACCGGCGCATCGGCGCAGACCTCGGCCGCGAGCGTGGCACCCGCCGGCAGGCCGCCCTTGCGCGCGAGCCGCTCGCCGATCGCGTGCAAGCGCCCGTGGCGTCGCTGGCGCAGGTCGGTGGCGTGCGCCTGCAGCGTCGCCGAGCCAGGCTCGGGCGCGAGGCCGATGACGTGTATCGACTGGCCGCGCCATGCTGCCGTGAGCTCGACGCCGGTGATCCAGCGGATACCGGCCAGTGCGGCGGCGCCCACGGCCTCGGCGCAGCCCGCCAGCGTGTCGTGGTCGGTCAGGGCGCCGAGCGTGACGCCGCGAGCGGCCGCCAGGGCGACCAGCGCGGCCGGCGAGAGCAGGCCGTCGGAGTGGGCGCTGTGGAGGTGGAGGTCGGCGACCGTGGGAGGCTCCATGCCCGGTATGATACGGGGGCCATGACGCCTCCCGTGCACAACCCGCCCGACTGGGGCGCGATCGACCACGTGCTGCTCGACCTCGACGGCACGCTGCTCGACCTCGCCTTCGACAACTACGTCTGGCTCGGGCGCATCCCCGAGCTCTATGCCGAGGCCAACGGGCTCTCGCTGCCTGAGGCCCACGCTGCGCTCTGGCCCAAGTTCCGCGCCGTCCAGCACACCCTCGCCTGGTATTCGATCGATTACTGGAGCCGGGAGCTCGCGCTCGACATCCGCGCGATCCACCACGAGGAGGCCGGCCGGATCGGCTGGCTGCCCGGGGCCCGCGGATTCCTCGAGCAGTTGCGCTGGCGAGGCAAGCGACTCGCCCTGATGACGAACTCGCACCCGGCGATCCTGGAGATCAAGCATGCGCGCACCGGCGTGCTCGACTACCTGGACGCAGCCTACACCTCACACGGGTTCGGGGCGCCCAAGGAGGATCCGCGGTTCTGGCAGGCCGCGATGGCGGCCGAACGCTACGACCCTTTGCGCACGCTGTTCGTGGACGACAGCCCGGCGGTGCTGCATGCGGCGATTGCCGCCGGCATTCGCTGGGTCTATGGGGTCAAGCGGCCGGACACGTCGCGCGACCCTCACGCGCACGAGGAGTTCGAGGCCGTCGACGGCGTTTCGGAGCTGCTCTAGGCCCGCTGCACCGGGGGCCGGGGGTACTAGCCTTCGGCCGACGGCACCGGGCCTGCGGCAGGCGAGCCGCCGCCTTCGTTGCCGCCGCCTGCACCACGATTCCGGCCACGGCCGCCACGACGCCTGCGCTTGCGCGGGGCGCCGTCGGCACCGGACGCCGCGCCTTCTGCCGGCGCACCGGGTGTCGGTGCCGCGGGTGCAGGTGCTGGCGCGGGCGCGGGCGCGGGTCGCGGGCCGCGGCCACGTTCCCCGCCGCGCCCGGGAGGGCCGCCTCTGCCGCGGTCGCCGCCGCGCCCGGGCGGGCCTCCGCGGCCACCACGGTCGCTCCCGCGACCGCCACCACCGCCACGCCCGCCCCCAGGCCGCGGCTCCCAGACCCGGCGCGGCGGCCAGGTGAGGTCGGCGGCCAGCAGTTCCGGGACGATCGGCTCGAAGGGGATCTTGCGGCCGATGTACTGCTCGATCTCCGGGAGCCCTACCGCGTATTCCTCGCAGGCGAAGCTGATGGCGTCGCCCTCGGCGCCGGCGCGCGCGGTGCGCCCGATGCGGTGCACGTAGTCCGCGCAGTCCTGCGGCAGGTCGTAGTTGAAGACGTGGCTGACCTCCGGGATGTGCAGGCCGCGGGACGCCACGTCGGTGGCGATCAGCACCGCGAGCTTGCCGTCGTGGAAGTCCTTGAGGTAGCGCAGCCGCTTGTTCTGCGGCACGTCGCCCGACAGGGCCTGCGCGTCGATGCCGTTCGCGCGCAGCACGTCCTCGAGCCGCTCCGCCATCCGCTTGGTATTGACGAACACCATGGTGCGGTGCGGGTCCATCTTGCGCAGCAGGCCAATCAGCAGCGGGATCTTCTCTTCCATCGCCGGGTAGTAGATGACCTGGCGGACACGGTCGGCAGTGATCTTCTCCGGCTCGATGCGGATCAGCTCGGGGCTGTTCATGTGCTCGTAGGCGAGCTCGAGCACCCGCTGCGACAGCGTGGCCGAGAACAGCATCGACTGGCGGCGGTCGGGTGGCGGCAGGCGGCGCAGCATGTAGCGGATGTCGGCGATGAAGCCGAGGTCGAACATGCGGTCGGCTTCGTCGAGCACCACGACCTGGGCGTCACGCATCTCGAAGACGTGCTGCTTGTAGTAGTCGATGATGCGGCCCGGCGTGCCGATCAGGACGTCGACGCCACCCTCGAGTTCGCGGCGCTGCTTGTCGTAGTCGACGCCGCCAAAGACCACGGCGAGCCTGAGGCCCGTGTGCTGGCCGAGTTCCACCGCGTCCTTGTGGATCTGCACGGCCAGCTCGCGGGTCGGGGCGATCACGAGCGCGCGGATCCCGGTGGGGCCGCGGGTGGGCGGCGAGGGGTGCGTCAGCAGGTTCTGGAACACCGCCAGCAGGAACGCTGCCGTCTTGCCGGTGCCCGTCTGCGCCTGGCCCGCAACATCCTTGCCCGCCAGGGCGATCGGGAGAGTCTGGGCCTGGATCGGGGTGCAGCGCGAGAAGCCGGTCTCCTCGACGCCCCGCATCACGTCGGGATGCAGGTCCAGGGCGGAGAATGTGAGGTCGGAAAGATGTTGGTCGGACATTGAGTACCGTCAGGAAGGGAAACAGGGCAGCGCTTGCAAAAGGCGCCGGGAAAGGCTAAAAAATACCTCAGACGGGCGTTCTGTCCGCTGCTGTTGCGTCATTCGCTTGATGGTCCATCTCCCGCCGGCATCATTGATCCGGCCCACCCAGAGGCAAAATCCGAACGTCCTTAACGGTCTAGTGTAACCGTTCGACGGCCCTTCATGACACGGCGTTCCGCCGCGGGCCCGAAAACCGGCACTGCTTCCCCTTCCCTCTCCCTGCGTTACCAGCACTCCAACCGGAGGATTACCCGCGTGAGCAGCCCTCACATCGTGCACACCAGCGATTCGACGTTCGCCCAGGACGTCCTCAAGTCCGACAAGCCCGTCCTGCTCGACTTCTGGGCGGAGTGGTGCGGTCCATGCAAGATGATTTCCCCGATCCTCGACGAGATCGCGGCCGAGTACAAGGACCGGGTCACGATCGCCAAGATCAACATCGACCACAACGCGCAGACCCCCCGGACCTTCGGCATCCGCGGCATCCCGACCCTGATGCTCTTCAAGAACGGCTCGGTGGAGGCGCAGAAGGTCGGCGCCGTGTCCAAGTCGCAGCTCGCGGCCTTCCTGGACAGCCACCTGTGAGAGGTTACCTCGGCAACCAGGGCCGCAACCGGCCTGGCAAGGGCGGCGGCGGCGGCGGGCAGCCGCGCCACGGCCGCGACGGCAACCGCGGTCCGCGCCACGGCAACGTCGGCGGCCCGATGCACGACGAGCTCCCGATCGACCACGCCCCGTTCATCGACTCGGGCGAGGACGCGGAGATCATCAGCCCCGAGGAGCTGGCGGCGTCGCGCAACTCCATGAGCCTCACCGCCCTCAAGGCGATGCCGATCGGCAAGCTCGTCGAGCTCGCCGAGTCACTGGGCGTGGAGAACATGGCGCGTTCGCGCAAGCAGGACATCATCTTCGCCCTGCTCAAGGCGCACGCGCGCAAGGGAGAGCCGATCTACGGCGACGGCGTGCTGGAGATCCTGCAGGACGGCTTCGGCTTCCTGCGCTCGGCCGACGGGTCCTATCTCGCGGGGCCCGACGACATCTACATCAGCCCCTCGCAGATCCGCCGTTTCAACCTGCGCACCGGCGATACCATCTCGGGCCTGATCCGGCCGCCCAAGGACGGCGAGCGCTACTTCGCGCTGCTCAAGGTCGGCGAGATCAACTACGACTCCCCGGAGAGCTCGCGCAACAAGGTCCTGTTCGAGAACCTGACGCCGCTGCATCCCACGCGCCGGCTCAAGCTCGAGCGCGGCAACGGATCCACGGAGGACCTCACGGCCCGCGCCATCGACCTCGTCGCGCCGATCGGCAAGGGCCAGCGTGGCCTGATCGTCTCGCCGCCCAAGGCCGGCAAGACGATGCTGCTGCAGAACATCGCCACCGCGATCACGGCGAACCATCCCGAGGTCTACCTCATCGTGCTGCTCATCGACGAGCGGCCCGAGGAGGTCACCGAGATGCAGCGCACCGTGAAGGGCGAGGTGGTGTCCTCCACCTTCGACGAGCCTGCCGCACGGCACGTCCAGGTGGCCGAGATGGTCATCGAGAAGGCGAAGCGCCTCGTCGAGCACAAGAAAGACGTGGTGATCCTGCTTGACTCGATCACCCGCCTCGCGCGCGCCTACAACACCTCGGTGCCGAGCTCGGGCAAGGTCCTCACCGGCGGCGTCGACGCGAACGCGCTGCAGCGACCGAAGCGCTTCTTCGGCGCCGCGCGCAACATCGAGGAGGGCGGTTCGCTCACCATCCTCGCCACCGCGCTGATCGACACAGGCTCGAAGATGGACGACGTCATCTACGAGGAGTTCAAGGGCACGGGCAACAGCGAGATCCACCTCGACCGGCGCATCGCCGAGAAGCGCGTGTTCCCGGCGATCAACATCAATCGCTCGGGCACCCGCAAGGAAGAGCTCATCACCGACCAGGGCGAGCTCGCCAAGATGTGGATCCTGCGCAAGCTGCTGCATCCGATGGACGAGCTTGCCGCCATCGAGTTCCTGCTCGACAAGATGAAGGACACCAAGACCAACGCGGTGTTCTTCGAGGCGATGAAGCGCTGAGGGTGCGCGGCGTGCTTGCCCGCGCCCTGGCCCCGGCCGCCGCCGCCGTGGTCCTCGCGGCGGCGCCGTTGGCGGCCGCATCGGGGTCGCCCGCGGCCGCCGCGCCGGCGAACCCGCTGACGGACCGGTTCGCGCTGCGCGCGAGCTACTTCCCGGCCAGCGTGCGCAGCGGCGGCCGGTTCGACAGCGACGCCGGCGTGCCCGGCACGCCCGTCGACGGCCAGGACGACTTCGGCTTCCCAAGCCGTGTCGCGCAGGGCAGGGTCGAGCTCTCGTTCCGGCCGGCCCCCCGGCACAAGCTGCGTGTCGACCACTTCCAGCTCGAGCAGCAGGGCGTGGTCACGGTCGATCGGACCATCATCTTCCGCGACCAGACCTTCAATCCGGGCGACCGCCTCGATAGCGTGCTCGACTGGCGGACGCTGGGTTTCACCTGGACGGCGGCGCTGTTGCGGGGCGAGTCCTACGAGCTGGCCGCCGGGATCGGCCTGCACCTGACCGAGGCCGAGGCCGCCGCGCGCGTCGCGTCACGCGGCATCGACGAGGGCGCGACGGCGGCGGGCGTGCTGCCATCGCTGGCGATCGACGGCACCTGGGCGTTCGCGCCGCGGTGGTCGGTCAATGCGCGGCTGCAGTACCTGTCCGTCGATCGCGACGACGTGAGCGGCCAGTTCCGTGACTACCACCTCGACGTCCAGTATCGCTGGCGCCCTGCGGTGGCGGTGGGGCTGGGCTGGTCGCGCATCTCGCTCGATGCGACGGCGACCGGATTCGACCTGCCCGGTCGCCTCGCGATCTCCGCGCGCGGCCCCGAGGCGTTCTTCCGCGTCAGTTTCTGACCGCGTTGCCCGGGCCCCAGGCGTTGGTCCGCGGGTCCCGGTGCTCATCGGCGAAGCGCACGATATCGGCGATGCTTGCAGGGTCGCGCAGCGGCCCGCTGTGATTCAGGCCGCGGGTGGCCTTGAGCCGGCCGCGGCCGAGCGCGCCGGCGAATGCGCGGGCGTGCTCGAGGGGCGCCACGTCGTCGTCCTCGTCGTGCACCACGAGGGTGGGCACGTGCAGCCGCTCCGCAAGGGCCTGGGCCGAGAATGATTCGGGCGCTGCTCCGAAGCGCGCGGTGAACGCGCGCCGCAATTCGCGGCGCACGTCCGGTCGCAGGCCGATCACCAGCTCGAACGACTCCATCACGTAGCCGACGTCGCGCGGCATGCCGATGACCACCAGCGAGCGCACGTCGGGGTGGGGCGCGTCGGCCATCTGCCACACCGCCGCGCAGGCGCCGAGCGAATGCGCGACGATGCACTCCACCGGGGCGAAGCGCGCCAGTGCCGCGGTGAGGGCGGTGCGGAACTGCCCGAGGTCGGAGCGTCTGCCGGCCGACTCGCCGTGCGCCGGCGCGTCGATGCCGATCACGCGGAAGTCGTGCGCGAGCAGCGGGTCGACGAAGCCGCCGAAGCGGGCGGCATGCGAACCCCAGCCGTGCAGGAGCAGCACCGCGGGCGAATCGTCGCGCGCGCCGGGTGGGCGCCACTCGAGTGCATGGATGCGCTGGCGGCCGATCCGCAGCTCGGGGCGCGCCGCGCGGGCGACGACCGGCACGTCGACCGCATCCATGGGTCGGCGCGGGGGCAGCACGAAGAGCTCCAGCGCAAGTCGTGCCGCCAGTCGCGGGGAGATGCGGGTGGCTGCGCCAAACAGGCGCTGCAGGCGAACGCGCAGCTGGGGCGTGACGCCCGGGACGGTGCGTGGCGGGCCGCGCTCAGCCGTCGTCACGGGCGCGCTCGCGGGCGATCGCGCGGTATCCGATGTCTCGGCGGTACTGGAGGCCGTCCCAGTGGATCGCCTCGACGAGCGCGTAGGCTTCGCGCTGCGCGGCACCCACGGACTCTCCGAGGCCGACGGCGCAGAGCACGCGCCCACCGCTGGTGACCACGCTGCCGTCACGCAGGGCGGTGCCGGCGTGGAACACCTTGCCCGGCAGTGAGGCGGCTGCGTCGAGGCCGTGTATCGGGTCACCCTTGCGGACGGTATCGGGGTAGCCGCCGGCGGCCATGACGACACCCAGCGCCGCACGCGGGTCCCAGTCCATCTCGACCTGGTCGAGGCGGCCGTCGAGTGCGGCATCGCAGAGCACCGTGAGGTCGGAGCGCAGGCGGCACATGATCGGCTGCGTCTCCGGGTCGCCGAAGCGGCAGTTGAACTCGAGGACGTTCGGGGTGCCGTCGGGCGCGATCATGATGCCGGCGTAGAGGAAGCCGGTGTAGGGCATGCCGTCGGCCGCGAGCCCGCGGATCGTCGGTTCGATGACCTCGCGCATGATGCGCTCGTGCATGGCCGCCGTGACCACCGGGGCCGGGGAGTAGGCGCCCATGCCGCCGGTGTTCGGCCCGGTGTCGCCGTCGCCGACGCGCTTGTGGTCCTGCGAGGTGGCGAAGGGCAGCACGTGGCGCCCGTCGGCCATCACGATGAAGCTCGCTTCCTCGCCGGGCAGGAATTCCTCGATGACGACTTCGTCGCCGGCGTCGCCGAACTGCCCGGCGAACATGGCCTGCGCCGCGGTGATCGCCTCGTCGGCGGTGGCGGCGATCACGACCCCCTTGCCCGCGGCGAGTCCGCTCGCCTTGACGACGATCGGCGTGCGCTGGCGCCGGACCCAGGCCTCGTCGAAGCTCGAGGCCGTGAAGGTGGCGTACCCGGCGGTGGGGATGCCGTGGCGGCGCAGGAACTCCTTGGTGAAGGCCTTGGAGCCTTCGAGGCGGGCCGGTGCCTGGCGGGGCCCGAAGCAGCGCAGGCCCGCGGCCTCGAAGGCGTCGACGACACCGGCGACCAGCGGCGCCTCGGGGCCGATGATGGTCAGTGCGACGCCCTCGCGGCGCGCCAGCTCCACCAGTCCGGGAATGTCCTCGGCCGCCACCGCGACGTTGCGGACCCGCGATTCGGTCGCGGTACCCGCGTTGCCCGGGGCGACCAGGACCTCGTCGACGCGCGGCGATTGCGCGCACTTCCAGGCGAGCGCGTGCTCGCGACCGCCCGAGCCGACGACCAGTACCTTCATGTCAGTGGCGGAAATGCCGCATGCCGGTGAAGACCATCGCCATGCCGTGCTCGTCGGCCGCGGCGATGACCTCGGCGTCGCGCACGCTGCCGCCCGGCTGGATCACGGCGGCGATGCCGTATCCGGCCGCGACGTCGAGGCCGTCGCGGAACGGGAAGAACGCGTCGGAGGCCATCACGGATCCGCGGACCTCGAGTTTCTCGTCGGCGGCCTTCATCGCTGCGACGCGGCTCGAGTACACGCGGCTCATCTGCCCCGCGCCCACGCCGATCGTGGCGCGACCGCGCGCGTAGACGATGGCGTTGGACTTGACGTGCTTGCAGACCTGCCAGGCGAACATCAGGTCGTCGAGTTCCTGCGAGGTCGGCGCGCGGCGCGTGACGACGCGGAGGTCGCCGGCGGCGACCATCGAGCGGTCCCGGGTCTGGGCCAGCAGGCCCCCGGTGACACTGCGGTAGTCGAAGTCGACGCCGCCCGTGCGGGTCAGCTCGCCGAGCTCGAGCACGCGGATGCCCGGCTTGGTCGCCAACGCGGTACGCGCGTCGGCGTCGACGCTGGGCGCCGCCAGCACCTCGACGAACTGCCTCGAGACGATGGCGCGTGCCGTGGCGCCGTCGAGCGGGCGGTTGAAGGCGATGATCCCGCCGAAGGCGGACGTGGGGTCGGTGCGGAAGGCGCCTTCGTAGGCGTCGAGCGCGCCGGCGGCGACCGCGACGCCGCAGGGGTTCGCGTGCTTGACGATCACGCAGGCCGGCGCCTCGAACTGGCGCACGCACTCGATCGCCGTGTCGGCGTCCGCGATGTTGTTGAACGAGAGTTCCTTGCCCTGCAGCATCCGGGCGGTGGCAACCGATGCGCCACGCTGGGTTGGGTCGCGATAGAACGCAGCCTGCTGGTGCGGGTTCTCGCCGTATCGGAGGTCCTGCACCTTCTCGTACACGAGCGGCAGAGTGCCCGGGAAGCGCTCACCCGGAGCCGGGTTTCGCGCGAGCAGGTAGCTCGCGACCATGGTGTCGTAGCGCGCCGTGTGCGCAAAGGCCTTGCCAGCGAGCCACGCGCGCAGCTCCGGCGTGGTCGTGCCGTCGTGCGACTCGAGCTCGGCCAGCACCGCGTCGTAGTCGGCGGGATCGACGACCACCGTGACAGCGTCATGGTTCTTCGAGGCGGCGCGCACCATCGCCGGGCCGCCGATGTCGATGTTCTCGACCGCCTCGGCATAGGTGCAGGCCGGGCGCGCCACGGTCTCGGCGAAGGGATAGAGGTTCACGACGAGCAGGTTGATCGGCTCGATGCCGTGCAGCGCCATGACGCTCTCGTCGATGCCGCGCCGCCCGAGGAGCCCGCCGTGGATCTTCGGGTGCAGCGTCTTCACGCGGCCGTCCATGATCTCGGGGAAGCCAGTGTGGCGGGAGACCTCGGTGACGGCGATGCCCTGTTCGAGCAGCAGGCGTGCGGTGCCACCGGTCGAGAGGATCTGCACGCCACGCGCTGCCAGCGCGCGGGCGAGCTCGAGTACGCCGGTCTTGTCCGAAACGGAGATGAGGGCGCGGCGGATCGCGACGGGCATGCTGGGTTCCTCGGTCAGTCGGTTGCCAGGCCGAATTCGCGCAGCTTCTTGCGCAGCGTGCCGCGGTTGATCCCGAGGATCCCGGCGGCCCGGCTCTGGTTGCCCTCGGCGTAGTCGAGCACCGCGCGGAACAGAGGCTCCTCGACCTCGCGGATCACGAGGTCGTAGAGCTGCGAGGGGCTGTGGCCGTCGAGACTGGCGAAGTAGTCGGACAGCGCCCGCTCGGTATGGCCGCGCAGCGGCAGCGGATGCTCGCCCGGGATGGCGTCGCGTGGCGCGGGTGACCCGTAGTTCTTCTTCGCCGGCATGTCCCTGGACCCTGACGTTCCCCTGAGGGGTTTCTTGTCGTTCAAGCCTGCGGCGAAGACGAAGCCTGCACCCAGTCGTCCAGCAGGCCCTCGGCACAGGAAAACTGCGCGGAGGTGGTGCCCTGGGCCATGAAGGCCGCGCGGGCGCTGCGTGGATCGCCGAGGAGGGCGCTGTACCAGCCGAGGTGCTTGCGTGCGATCCGGAGGCCTGAGTCTTCGCCGTAGAAGGCGTAGATGGACTCAAGATGCGGCAGGATGATACCACGCAGGTCCGCGCGCGAGAGCGGCGCCGGCGTTTCTCCAGTGGTCAGCAGGGCGTTGACTTCCCGGAAGATCCATGGCGAGCCGTGGGCGGCGCGCCCGATCATCGCGCCGTCCGCCCCGGTGGCGTCGAGCACCGCGCGCGCCTTGCGTGCGCCGTCGATGTCGCCGTTGGCGAGCACAGGGATCGACAGCTCTGCCTTGATCGCCCGCACGGTGTCGTACTCGGCCTCGCCTTCGTAGAAGTCCTCGCGGGTTCGTCCGTGTATCGCGATCGCGGAGATGCCGCTCGCCTGCGCGATGCGCGCCACCTGCAGGCCGTTGCGCCGTTCCCGCGACCAGCCCGTCCGGGTCTTCAGCGTGACCGGCACGCCCGTCCCTGCCACCGCGGCGACCACGGCCTCGAGGATTCGCGCCACGAGCGGCTCGTCCTGCAGCAGCGCGGAGCCGCAGAGCCGGTTGCAGACCTTCTTGGCGGGACAGCCCATGTTGATGTCGATGATCTGGGCGCCCAGGTCGACGTTGCGGCGCGCCGCCTCGGCGAGCGCCTCGGGCTCGGCGCCGGCGAGCTGCACGACGCGGGGCTCGGGCTCGCCGTCGTGGTCCATGCGCTGGCGGGTCTTGCGCGAGCTCCATAGCCGCAGGTCGGAGGTGATCATCTCGGAGGCGGCGAGGCCGGCACCGAGCCGGCGCGCGAGGATGCGAAAGGGCCGGTCGGTGACGCCCGCCATGGGGGCGAGCACCGCGGGCGCGCGGATGGTCCAGGGGCCGATGCGGAACATCCGCTCAGGATGCCGGGGCGGGGGGCAAGTCGCCAGCGCAGCTCGTGCTGCCGTCCGGGCGCGCGAGGCAGGTGTCGATCTCGAAGCCTACCGTGCCGCCGCCAGGATCCAGCACCGCCACCTCGGCGTCGAGGCGCTGCCCGGGCTGCAGCATCGCGCCGCCACGTGCCGCAGTCGCCGCACCAGCATATTCACCCGGGCGCAGGTCGCGAGTGGCGACACGGTTGCCAAAGCGGTCGAGCAGGGTCAGTCGCAGCAGGGGAGCCGGCTGTGCCCGCTCGCCGAGGTTGCGGATGCTGGCGCGCAGCGTGAGCGTGCCCGCGCTGCCAGGTTCCGAGATCACGCCCTGCTGGCGCACTTCGTAGGCGCGCAGGTCCCAGTCGTCAGCCCTGCCGGCCCCCGTCGCCCGCTCGATTCCCTCGAGCGCGCTGCCGAGGACTGGCACCCCTGCGAGCGCCTCGCGATGGCGGTAGGCGACCTGGAGCGCCAGCAGCAGCCCGAGCGCAGCGGATCCTGCGGTAAGCCACAGGCGGCCGCCCGGGAGGCTGGGCAACTGGAAGGCGCGGGCCGGATCGTCATCAGTCCGAGGGTCGGCGGTCTGAGGGGCCGTCGCGGCCGGCCCGTCTCTCACGGCTTCGAGCAGCGCGGGACTGATTTGCCATCGGCCGTCGTCGTCGTGAGGGCGCTCGGCGGTCGCCGCGGGGGGTTCGGTGGCGGCCGGCTCTGCCGGGGTGGGCTCAGGTGCGGATGGCTCAGGCTCCGCGGGCGAAGGTTCCGGCTGGGGGGCGGCTGGGGCTGCGGCCTGCGCCGCGCGCCGCAACGCATCCACCTGCGGCCGGAATTCCTCGGGGATGGGGTCGATCGCGCCGGAGTCGTCGAGGCGCGGCGCTTCCCGCAGCGAGGCGAGGGCGTTGAAGACCGCCGCGCATCGCCCGCAACGCACCTGGCCCTGGGCGACGCGCAGGTCGGCAGCCGTGACGGCGAGCGACAGCTTGCACTGCGGGCAGATCGTGATCACGGGCGCCGTCGGATCCCTGGCGGCTAGGCAGGCCGGGATTATGGTGAATGTATCGGGTCTTGCCCAGCGCGACGCGTGCGCGTCGGCTGGCCAGCCGCTAGGGGCGCCGGCCTGAAAGGCAGGTCCAGCCCTCCCGCCTCGCCCAGGGGCGCAGCGAGATCCAGGGTTCGTAAGCGCGGATCACTTCGTCTGCCTGCTCGTCCAGCAGCCCCGCCAGCACCAACTGGCCGCCTTGCGCCAGCAGCGACCTGAACGCAGGGGCGAGTTCGCACAGCGGTCCGGACAGGATATTGGCCAGCAGCAGGTCGGCGCCTGGCGTGATCGTCGACGCCGATTCGTGGATCCCCAGCCGGTCGCCGACCTGGTTGGCCTCTGCGTTGTCGCGCGTCGCGATCAGCGCCTGTGGGTCGATGTCGAAGGCCTCGGCGCGGCGGGCACCCAGCTTCAGCGCGGCAATCGCGAGGATCCCCGATCCGCAGCCGTAGTCGACTGCGCGCGTCGCGGGTCCGGGCTGCGCGTCCAGCCACTCGAGGCACAGTCGCGTCGTCGGGTGGGTGCCGGTGCCGAAGGCGAGTCCTGGGTCGAGGCGCACGATCACGGCCGCCGGTTCCGTGACCTCGGCGTGCGACGGGCAGATCCACAGGCGGCGCCCGCAGCGGATGGGGTGGAAGTCGCGCAGCCACTCCCGCTCCCAGGGCCGGTCGGCCACGCTCTGGACCCCGAAGCGCGACGCATCGAGCCCGAGGCGGGTACCGAGGTCCGCGAGCAGCGCGGGGGCGGCCAGTTCGGCGGGGAACAGCGCCTGCAGCCGGGTCGCGGGCCAGAGACGGAACTCGCCAGGCGCCGGCTCGAGGATCGGGTCGTCGCGCTGGTCCGTGTAGCTGATCGACAGCGCCCCCGCAGCGAAGCAGGCGTCCTCGACCGCTTCCGCGTCGAGGCCGTCGAGGTCGACGCTGACGGCGAGCTGCGGCAAGGCCTACTTCAGGCCGAGCCGGCGCTCGAGGTAGTGGATGTCGGTGCCGCCCTGGGCGAAGGCCGCGTGCGCGAAGATCTCCTGGTGCAGGGCCTTGTTGGTCTTGATGCCCTCGACGACGAGCTCCGCCAGCGCATTCTTCATGCGGGCGATGGCCGTGTCGCGGGTGTCGCCGTAGGAGATCAGCTTGGCGATCAGGGAGTCGTAGTTCGGCGGCACGTTGTAGCCGGAGTAGACGTGGCTGTCGACGCGGATGCCGGGCCCGCCCGGCGCGTGCCAGAGGCGCACCGGCCCGGGCGAGGGCATGAAGGTCTTGGCGTCCTCGGCGTTGATCCGGCACTCCATCGCGTGGCCGCGCAGCTGGATGTCCTTCTGCGCGTAGGGCAGCTTCTCTCCCGCCGCGATCATCAGCTGCGCCTTGACCAGGTCGATGCCGGTGATCATCTCGGTGACGGGATGCTCGACCTGGATGCGGGTGTTCATCTCGATGAAGTAGAACTCGCCGTCCTGGTAGAGGAACTCGAGCGTGCCTGCGCTGCGGTAGCCGACCGCGCGGCAGGCCTCGACCACGCGCTCGCCCATCGACTCGCGCTGCTGAGGGGTGATGCCAGGCGCCGGCGCTTCCTCGACGACCTTCTGGTGGCGGCGCTGCATCGAGCAGTCTCGCTCGCCGAGGTGCACCACGTTGCCATGGTGGTCGGCGAGGACCTGGAACTCGATGTGCCTGGGCCGCTCCAGGAATTTCTCCATGTAGACCTGGTCGTTGCCGAAGGCCGCGAGCGCCTCGGCCTTGGTCACGTTGATCGCGCTGAGCAGGGTCGCCGGGTTGTGCACGACGCGCATCCCGCGCCCGCCGCCGCCGCCCGAGGCCTTGATGATGACGGGGTAGCCGATGTCCTTCGCGATGCGCAGGTTCTCGTCGGCGTCGCCGCCCAGCGGGGCACCGGAGCCTGGCACGCAGGGCACGCCATGGGCCTTCATGACCTTGATGGCCGAGACCTTGTCGCCCATCGTGCGGATCGTCTCGGCCTTGGGGCCGATGAACACGAAGCCACTCTTCTCCACGCGCTCGGCGAAATCCGCGTTCTCCGAGAGGAATCCGTAACCCGGGTGGATCGCGGTCGCGTCGGTGACCTCCGCCGCGCTGATGATCGCCGGCATGTTGAGGTAGCTCTTCGGCGAGGGCGGGGGACCGATGCAGACGGACTCGTCGGCGAGCAGCACGTGCTTCAGGCTGGAGTCGGCCGTCGAGTGCACGGCGACGGTCTTGATCCCGAGTTCGCGGCAGGCGCGCAGCACCCGGAGGGCGATCTCGCCGCGGTTCGCGATGACGACCTTGTCGAGCATGGGTTACTCGACGACGAACAGCGGTTGGCCGAACTCGACGGGATCGCCGTTCTGCACGAGCACCGAGGTGACGCGGCCGGCCCGCTCGCTCTCGATCTGGTTCATCATCTTCATGGCCTCGATGATGCACAGCACCTGACCGACCTTGACCTCGTCGCCGATCTGCACGAACGGCTTGGCGCCGGGGGCCGGCGAGGCGTAGAAGGTTCCAACCATCGGTGCGGGCACCACGTGGTCCGAGGACTTCTGAGCGGGAGCTGCGGCAGGGGCCGCAGCGGCCACGGGCACGGCCGGTGCCGCCATGGGGATCGGGGGAGCGTACAGCGGCTGCGCCAGTGCGGCGCCGGACGGACCGCGGCTGATGCGTACGGATTCCTCGCCTTCCTTGATCTCGATCTCGGCGATGCCCGATTCCTCGAGCAGCTCGATCAGTTTCTTGACCTTGCGGATGTCCATACGGGTTACCTGCGGAAGACTTGGGCGCCAATTTAACCGAAATCGCGGCCAGTAGGGGGAACTTGCCCTCCTGATCGCTGCAGATCGGGTGTTCAGGCTCCGGCGGCGGCCTCCCGCTTCGCGGCCAGCCGCTCCAGCTCGCCGGCGATCGCGGCGCGTGCGGCCCGTACGGTGATGCTGCCGGCGTTGATCTTGGCGACGTGGTCGAGGATGAAGTCCGCCTCGTCGGCGTGCAACTCGCCCGCCTTGACGGCGACGATGCGGCGCTGGGCGTCCGCGAACACGGTGAAGGGGAAGACGGTTTCGATGCCGAAAGCGTCGGCCGCCGCGAGCCCGTCCTCCTCGCCGATCAGCAGCGGGTAGTCGAGGCCGATCTCGTTCGCATAGCGCAGCACATCCTCGCGGAAATCGACCGCGACCCCCACGACCTCGACGCCCTGCGCGCCGCGATCACGGCGCAGCTGCCGCAGCAGGGGGATCTCGCGACGGCACGGGGCGCACCACGTGGCCCAGAAGTTCACGATGAGCGAGTCGTGCTGGTAGCTCGACAGCCGACGGGGTGGCCCCTCCAGCGTGGCGAGCTCGAAATCGGGCAGCACCTCCGGAATCACGCGCGGCCTGGAGGCTGGAGTTTCGCCTGCGCTGCCGGCGTGAGGGTCGGTGCCGGTGGCCGAGTCCCCGAGACCAGCGCCAGGCACCGCCTGCGCGGCAGGGGCCTCGGACGGTGCCGTATCGCGCATGAGAAGGTAGGTGCCGACGCCGGCCACGGCGGCGGCAATGGCGAGCAGCGCGAAATGACTGCGGCGCCGCGGGGGCGGGGTCTGGAGCTTGTCGTTCTCGTTGGCCACGGGACGTTCCTTGTCGGGTTGCAGCCGGAGATGCGGGAGTCTAGCCGGCCGGCGGGCCGGCGGCGAACGCCTGGGTGACGACCTGCCTGAACTCGGGCGCTTTCATGAAGCCGACGACCCTGAAGGCCGGGCGTTCGGTGCCGTCCGCGCCATAGAAGGCGATCGTCGGCGGGCCGAAGATGCCGAAGTGCTTCAGCAGCGCCTGGTCCTGCTCGTCATTGGCCGTGACGTCGGCCTGCAGCAGCACCGCGTCGGCGAGCGCGGACTGCACTTCCGCGTCGGTAAACGTGTACTTCTCCATCTCCTTGCAGGACACGCACCAGTCGGCATAGAAGTCGAGCATCACCGGGCGGCCCGCCCTGGCCGCCGAGGCCACCTCGCCCTCGAGGTCCTGCAGCGACTTGATCCGGCGGAACTCGAGCTCGCGGTGCTCGCCGGCCAGTTGCGGGATCGGCGCAAGCGGGTCACGGCCGCCGAGCACCACGCCTGCCAACAGCGCGAGGCCCCAGACTGCGAGGGCCGAGGCTGCGCCACGCATGGCCCAGCGGGCCCCTGCGGCGCGCGCCCCGCCGGCGGCGAGCCAAAGCACCGCGGCACCCGCCGCGGCGGGCACGGCCCAGAGCAGCAGGGCCCAGCGCTCGGGCACGATGCGGGCGAGCATCCAGGCTGCCACCCCGAGCATCAGCACGCCGAACAGCTTCTTGACCGTCTCCATCCAGCCGCCGGCACGCGGCAGCCAGCGGCCCGCAGAGGTGCCGATCGCCAGCAGGGGTACGCCCATTCCGAGCGACATCGCGAACAGCGCGCCGCCGCCGCGTACGAGATCGCCCGTCTGGCTGATCACCGCCAGCGCCGCGAACAGCGGGGGCGCCACGCAGGCGCTGACGATCAGCGCCGACAGCGCGCCCATGACGGCGACGCCCGCGAACGTGCCCGCACGCTGCCGGTTGCTGGCCTCGGAGAGCCGCGTCTGCAGGGCCGCCGGCACCTGTACCGTGAACGCGCCGAACATCGACAGCGCAAGCACGACGAACAGCGCCGAGAACGCGATGATGATCCAGGGCTGCTGGAAGGCGGCCTGGACCTGCTGGCCCGCGGCGGCGGCGGCGATGCCGGCCAGGGTGTTCATGGCCGCCATGCCAAGCACGTAGGTCAGCGAGAGCAGGAACGCCCGCCGTTGCGTGATCCCGGGGCCACCCCCTGCGATGATCCCCGACAGGATCGGGACCATCGGCAGCACGCAGGGGGTGAAGGCGAGCAGCAGGCCGAGACCGAAGAAGGTCGCGAGCACCCAGGGCAGGCCGCCGTCGCGGATCAGCGCGGCGAGGCGATCCTGCTCGGATACGAAGCCCGCGGGCGCGGCGCCCCCGGGCCGGGAGCCGGCCACCGCCTCGCCCGTGCCCGCGGGCAGCGACACCGCGAGGCGGCGTTTCTCGGGCGGATAGCACAGCCCTGCCTCGGCGCAGCCCTGGAACCCGACCTCGAGCATCATGTCGAGGGGGCGCGAGCCGTCGCGCGACACCGGCAGGCTGATCAGCAGTTCGTCGTGGAACACCTCCTGGGTGCCGAAGAACTCGTCGGTCTTCGGTTCGCCCTGGCGCATCGAAGCGGTTCCTAGCGTCACGCCCGGGGTGTCGGTCGCGAAGCTGAGCCGGTGGCGATACAGGTAGTAGCCGGGTTGCGTGCCGAAGCGCACGAGGATGCGGTCGGGCCCCTCGGCGGTGGCTTCGAGGGGGAAAGCGGCGTCCACCGGCAGGAAATCGTTCGCGGCCGCGCCGGTGCCCGAGCTGCCGCGCAACCGCGCGAACAGGCCACCGCCCTCGGCCTTGCCTGCGCCCGTGCCGACGGCGGCGCCGGCCGGCGCGGCACCGATCTCCGGCAGGACCAGTGACGCCTGCCAGCGCGCCGGCGGGTAGCAGAGCCCTGCGTCGGCGCAGCCCTGAAGCTTCAGGGTCAGCGGCAGGCTGGGGGTGCCGCGCACGTCGCGGCCGAGCGTCAGCGGCACGCGGACCTCGAACTGGCCCCGGTAGATTTCCTGCTCGCCGAAGAACTCGTCGGTATGCGTCTCGCCACGGGGCAGGACGGGCTCGCCCAGCGTGGCCCAGGGCGCGGAGGTCTCGACGCCCAGGCGCTTGCGGTAGAGGTAGTAGCCCGGCTCCACCGTCCAGCGCACCACGATGGCGCCCGGCTCGGCCGCAAGGGTGTAGCGGAAGGCCTGCTGGGGGGGCAGGAAATCCTGTCCGGCGCCCTGCGCGGGAGGCGCGTTGCACAATCCGAGCAGCGCCGCAGCCGCCCAGGCCCAGCTGAGGGCGGCCTTAAATCTCTTTGAAGTCATTGACTTAGGCCCAGAAGGGGCTCGATGGCCGCCGGCGACCAGCATAGCCCGCCTGCCCTTGAAATGAAAAGTTCGGCCGCTATGATTAGCAGCCACGCGGGGGGAGTGCTAACACTTGCCCCGCAAGACCCCAAGCAACTCAACCGTTCCCAGGAGCGAAACAATGAAAATCCGTCCGCTTCATGACCGCGTGATCGTGAAGCGCCTGGAGGAGGAGCGTACCTCCCCGGGCGGCATCGTGATCCCCGACTCGGCCACCGAGAAGCCCATCCAGGGCAAGATCGTTGCCGTCGGCAAGGGCAAGATCCTCGAAGATGGCAACGTGCGTCCGCTCGACGTCAAGGTCGGCGACAAGATCCTCTTCGGCAAGTACAGCGGCACCGAAGTGAAGGTCGACGGTGACGAGCTCCTCGTGATGCGCGAGGAAGACGTCATGGCCGTGATCGAAGGCAAGTAAGCCCCCCGGCAACCACTGAAGGAACACACAGAACATGGCTGCTAAAGAAGTCCGTTTCAGCGACGACGCGCGCTCCCGCATGGTGCGCGGCGTCAACATCCTCGCCAACGCCGTCAAGGCGACGCTGGGCCCCAAGGGCCGCAACGTGGTGCTCGAGAAGAGCTTCGGCGCCCCGACCGTCACCAAGGACGGCGTCTCGGTCGCGAAGGAGATCGAGCTCAAGGACAAGTTCGAGAACATGGGCGCGCAGATGGTGAAGGAAGTCGCTTCCAACACCTCTGACGAGGCCGGCGACGGCACCACCACCGCCACCGTGCTCGCGCAGGCGATCATCCGCGAGGGCCTCAAGGCCGTCGCCTCGGGCCGCAACCCGATGGACATCAAGCGCGGCATCGACAAGGCCGTCATCGCGGCCACCGACGAGATCAAGAAGCTGTCCAAGCCCTGCAAGGACAACAAGGCGATCGCCCAGGTCGGCACGATCAGCGCCAACTCCGACGAGTCGATCGGCAAGACCATCGCGCAGGCGATGGAGAAGGTCGGCAAGGAAGGCGTGATCACCGTCGAGGAGGGCTCGGGCCTCCAGAACGAACTCGACGTGGTCGAGGGCATGCAGTTCGACCGCGGCTACCTCTCGCCGTACTTCATCAACCAGCAGGCGAACCAGACGGCGGAGCTCGAGAAGCCGTTCATCCTGCTCGTCGACAAGAAGATCTCGAACATCCGCGAGATGCTGCCGGTGCTCGAGGGCGTCGCGAAGGCGGGTCGCCCGCTGCTCGTGATCTCCGAGGACGTCGAGGGCGAGGCCCTGGCCACGCTCGTCGTCAACAACATCCGCGGCATCCTCAAGGTCGCCGCCGTGAAGGCGCCGGGCTTCGGTGACCGCCGCAAGGCCATGCTGCAGGACATCGCGATCCTGACGGGCGGCACGGTGATCTCCGACGAGGTCGGCCTGCAGCTCGAGAAGGCCACCCTGAACGACCTCGGCGAGGCCAAGAAGATCGTCGTGGAGAAGGAAAACACCACGATCATCGACGGCGCCGGCAAGGCGAGCGAGATCAAGGCCCGCGTCGAGTCGATCCGCCAGCAGATCGAAGAGGCCACCAGCGACTACGACAAGGAGAAGCTGCAGGAGCGCGTCGCGAAGCTCTCCGGCGGCGTCGCCGTGATCAAGGTCGGTGCGGCCACCGAGATCGAGATGAAGGAGAAGAAGGCCCGCGTCGAGGACGCCCTGCACGCCACGCGTGCGGCGGTGGAAGAGGGCGTGGTGCCGGGCGGCGGTGTCGCCCTGATCCGCGCGCTGAAGGCGCTCGACAAGCTGGAAGGCGCGAACGAGGACCAGACGGTCGGCATTCGCATCCTGGCCCGCTCGATCGAGGAGCCGCTGCGCCAGATCGTCGAGAACGCGGGTGAGGACGCCGCGGTGATCCTGAACCAGGTGAAGTCTGGCAAGGGCGCCTACGGCTACAACGCCGCGAACGGCGAGTATGGCGACATGCTCGAGTTCGGCATCCTCGACCCGGCGAAGGTCACCCGCCTCGCGCTGCAGAACGCGGCGTCGGTCGCGGGCCTGCTGCTGACCACCGAGGTGATGATCGCCGAGGCGCCGAAGGACGAGTCGGACCACGTCCACCCGGCCCCGGGTGGCATGGGCGACATGGGCATGTAAGGCCCGCGGGCGGGCGGCGCTCGCGCGTCACCTGCCCGACCGTTCGTCTGACAAAGAGCCCCGGGGGGACACTCCCGGGGCTTTTTACTGAAGTGAAGGCTATTCCGGCGCCATCACCGGCTTCCACACGTCGAGGTCGCAGACTTCGCCGCCGCTGCGCCAGTGGGTGCTGTCACTGCCGATGGCACTGGTGGGGTGATGCTAGACTCGCCTCCAGCCTGCCGGTCACTCTTGCAAGGGAGGCAAGCACCGTGGATCAGCATGCAAGAGCGGTGTCCGACGCGCTGCGGTGTCCCGGCCTGGCCCTCATGCTGGCGGCGCTCGCCGTGCTCCTCGTTCCGGGGAGAGCGGCCGTCGCCAGCGAACCGACGGCGGCGGAGTTGAAGACCGCCGCCGAGGAGTTCTTCAGGCGCCACACACCATACTCCGCCTTCATCGCGACCGACAAAGGCTCGCGAGGCTGGGATGACTCCAGCATCCGCGCGTTCCGCTCGAGCTATGTCAAGACGGTCGCCCAGGACGGCTGCCGCCTCACCATTGCGAACGATGACGCGACGATCGGTGATCCAAGGAAAGGGACCCATCGGGATGGGCCCGCGACGATCACCGTCGACTGGGGACGGTTGGTCGAGATCGATGACTCCGATGTTCACGCCGATCCGTTGGAGACCGGCATCGTGCTGCGCGGCGGCATCAGCACCAGCGTGAAGTCCACGCCGGCGCTGCGCGTGATGGGGCCCGCCGCACGCGATTGGGCATGGCATGCGGCGAACCTCAAGCGCCTGTGCCAGGCGCGGCCATAGGCCGCGGGCTCCGAAGAGATGAGCATGCTTCATGGGCGGGGTGCGCCCAGAGAGGAATCATGAAACTCGAACGGTGGCTGCCTTTCATCGCCCTGCTGCTCGCTTCGGAGGCCTACGGGGCCTGTACCATCGACCAGCGCATCGAACTGTCCAAGGCGGGCTACGACAAGGCCGAGATCGAGCGGTTATGTGCCGCAGCCGATCCCGTCATCACCGCGGGCACGACGCCGTTGCAGGTTGACGGGAAGCCTGCCTTGCCCTCGGGTGTCGAAGTGCTGGCCGAGGGCGCCATCGCCGGTTCGGACAGCGCTGCTTACGGAAAGCGACGTTGCGCCGTCAGTGAGGCCGGCGTGACCTTCCCGAAGAAGGGTCTGGTGGGGTTCGACCGCTTGGTCGTGAACGATCCGATCCGCAGGATCGATCGTGACGACCGCGAGATCTTCCTCGTCATCGGCCTGAGCAGCGGCTTCAATTCGGAGTGGTGCCTGCTGATGAGAATCGACAGCTGGAGATACAGGAACGACGAGGCGGGGTTCATCGCCGATGCCGCGAAGTATGAGGCCCAGTACGACGCCATCACCGCCGAGTTGAAGCGGCGCAACGTCCGGTTCAAGTAAGCGCAGCCGGTAAAGGCAGCCGACAGGAAAATACGTAGCGGTCCCGGACGCCCCGCGCCCCGCGTGAAATCGTCCCGTCACTGGGCGCCGCTCACATCCTCATTCGTCGGCAGGACGGCCGCCGAGACGGCACCCGCCGAAGTGCCGACCATGACGGGAAACGGATTTGTCGCATCGGGCAACAGCTCGGCGATCGCTCGAAGCACCCCCACCCGATAAGCGGCGCGCACCCCCCCCCCGGCAGCACCAGGCCTACCCGGTTGCCAGCGCCCGCTCGACCGACTAACGTCCCCGACCTCTGCCGTACCGCCAGCAGGTTGTGCCGGATGATCTACACGCACGTTGCCATCGCGTCCGTCGCCCACGTCGACGCGCCGATCCGCCTGTCCTCCGACGAGATCATGCAGCGTCTGGCTCCGACCCTGGAGCGCCTCGGAATCCGCGACAACCTCTTCGCAGACGTGGCGGGCATCGCGGCACGACGCATCTGGGACGGCGCAGCCCAGCCTTCGGATGCCGCCACGTGGGCTGCGCAGAGGGCGCTGGCGGCGTCCGGCGTGCCGCACGAGAAGATCGGCATCCTGGTCAATACGTCGGTCTGCCGCGACTACCTGGAGCCGAGCACCGCGTCCATGGTGCACGGCAACCTGAGCCTGGCCGATACCTGCCAGAACTTCGACGTCGGCAATGCCTGCCTCGGGTTCCTCAACGGCATGGACATCGCCGCACGCATGATCGAGCGCGGCGACATCGAATACGCGCTGATCGTCGACGGCGAGGCGTCGAACCTGATCGCGGAGCGCACCATCGAGCGCCTGTTGCGGCCGGAGACGACGCTTGAGGACTTTCGCGGCGAGTTCGCCTCGCTGACGCTGGGTTCGGGCGCGGCGGCGATGGTCATGGGTCGCAGCGAACTGCTGCCCGGCGGGCATCGCTTCGTCGGCAGCGTGACCCGCGCGGCCACCAGTTTCTCGCACCTGTGCCGCGGCAACATGGACAGGATGGTGACTGATACCCGGACGTTGCTGGTCGAGGGGCTGAAGCTGGCCGGCAAGACTTTCCAGGCCGCGCGCGCGGGCATGGGCTGGGCGGTCAGTGAATTCGACGAGTTCGTCGTCCACCAGGTCAGCAAGGTGCACACGGCCGCCCTCGTGGATCTCCTCGGCATCGACCCGAGGAAGGTGCTGACCATCTACGAGGAGTTCGGCAACGTCGGTCCGGCTTCGGTGCCGATCGCGCTGTCGAAGCTCCAGGACACCGGCCGGCTGTCGAAAGGCAAGCGCGTCGCGCTGCTGGGGATCGGCTCGGGCCTGAACTGCTCGATGGCGGAAGTGCACTGGTAGGCCGTGCCCAGGGCGGATGCCCGCCGCCGCCATGACGCACTACCCTGGATATCCCTTCGCCCCGCGGCGCTTCGTCCGCGCGGACGGCCTGTCGATGAACTATCTCGACGAGGGCGTGCGCGAGGGCGAGGCGCTGCTGATGCTGCACGGCAACCCGAGCTGGAGCTGGTACTGGCGGCACCTCGTCGTGGGCCTCTCCGACCGCATGCGCTGCATCGCACCGGACTGGATCGGCATGGGTGGGTCCGACAAGCCCGGCGACGACCGTTATCGCTACACGCTGGCCTCGCGCATCGATGAGCTGGAGCAGCTCTACCAGCACCTCGTGCGCGAGCGCGGCCTGCCCGGCACCGGGCTGACGCTGGCGGTGCATGACTGGGGCGGCATGATCGGGCTGGCGTGGGCGGTGCGGCATCCCGGGCGCATCGCGCGGCTGATCGTCACCAACACCGCCGGCTTCCCCAACCCGAGGGGGCAGCGCCTGCCCTGGGCCCTCAGGCTGGGTCGCGACAGCGCGCTCGGTGCGCTGCTGATCCGCGGCTTCAATGCCTTCGCCGGCGGTGCGACGCGGCTGGCCACGGTCAGGCCCCTGCCTGCCGAGGTGCGCCGTGCCTACACCGCGCCGTACGACAGCTGGGCGCATCGCATCGCGACGCTGAGATTCGTGCAGGACATTCCGCTCGGGCCCGGCGATCCGGCCTGGTCGATCGTCGAGGACACGAGCGCGCAGCTGCACCGGCTCGAGGGCAAGCCGATGCTGCTGGCCTGGGGCCTGCGGGACTTCGTGTTCGACCGCGCGTTCCTGGACGAATTCCTGAGGCGTTTCCCGCAGGCCGAGGCGCAGGCCTTCGACGACGCCGGCCACTACGTGCTGGAAGACGCGCACGAACGCATCGTGCCGCTGGCGCGGGAGTTCATGGCCCGCCATCCGGCATGAACGCCAGCCCCAACATTGCCGACGCGCTGCGCGCCTGCGCGCGCGAGGCGCCGGAGCGGATCGCGCTGCGCGTGCCGGCGGGGCGCGGACCCGATGGTGCGGGCATCTGGCGCACGCTCAGCTATGCCCAGCTCGATCGCGCCAGCGACACCCTCGCCGCGGGCCTCGCCGCGATCGGCATCGGTGCGGGCGTGCGGGCGGTGCTGATGGTGCGCCCGGGCGAGGCGTTGTTCGAGCTGATGTTCGGCCTGTTCAAGGCCGGTGCGGTGCCGGTGCTGGTCGATCCCGGCATCGATCGTGCCGCGCTGAAGGCCTGCCTGGCCGAGGCCCGCCCGCAGGCCTTCATCGGCATCCCGCTGGCGCAGGCGGCGAGCCTGCTGCTCGGCTGGGGCAAGGACAGCATCCGCACCCGCGTGACCGTCGGGCGTCGATGGGGGTGGTCCGGTCCCACGCTGGACGAACTGCGTGCGCTGGGCGAACGGGCTGCCCGTCCGCCACCGGTCGACGATCCGGACGCGCTGGCGGCGATACTCTTCACGTCCGGTTCCACCGGCATCCCGAAGGGCGTCGAGTACACCCATGCCAACTTCATCGCGCAGGTCGAGATGATCCGCGAGGCTTTCGGCATCCGTCCCGGCGAGATCGACCTGCCGACCTTCCCGCCGTTTGCCCTGTTCGATCCGGGCCTCGGCATGACCAGCGTGATCCCGGAGATGGACCCGACGCGACCGGCCAGCGCCGATCCCCGCAAGCTGGTCGAGGCCATCGAGCGGCATTACTGCACGTCGATGTTCGGCTCGCCCGCGCTGCTGGAGAATCTCGCGCGCCACGCGCAGGCCACCGGCGTGCGCCTCGGCGGCCTGCGGCGGGTGCTCTCGGCGGGCGCGCCGGTGCGTCCGGAAGTCGTCGAGCAGGCCTATCGCATGCTGCCCGCGGACGCCGAGGTCTGGACGCCCTATGGCGCCACGGAGTGCCTGCCGGTTGCCGTGATCGAGGGCCGAGAGATCCTCGCCCTGCGCGCGCGCACCGATGCCGGTGGCGGCATCTGTGTCGGTCGGCCACTGGCGCGCAATACCGTGCGCGTGATCCGCATCGACGACGGGCCGATCGAGGAATGGTCCGACGACCTTCTGGTGCCGCCGGGCCGCATCGGCGAGATCACGGTTGCTGGCCCCACTGTGACGCGCGGCTACTTCGGCCGCGATCCGGCGACGCGACGCGCCAAGATCCGCGACGCGGGTCGCCTCGTGCACCGGATGGGCGACGTCGGGTACTTCGATGAGGCGGGTCGATTGTGGTACTGCGGCCGCCAGAGCCAGCGCGTGATCGCAGGCGAGGTCACGCTGTTCACCGAGACCGTCGAGGGCGTGTTCAACGCCCACCCCGAGCTGCGTCGAAGCGCACTGGTCGGCGTCGGTCCTCGCACCGATCGCATGCCGGTGGTCTGCGTCGAGCTGCGCGATCGCCACCGCTCCGATTGGCCGCGCCTCGAGGCGGCGCTGCGCGAGTGGGCCGGGCAGCACGCCGTCAGCCGTGGCGTCGACACCTTCGTCCCGCACCACGGCTTCCCGGTGGACATCCGCCACAACGCCAAGATCGATCGCGACGCGCTCGCCCACTGGGCCGCCCGACGCGTGCGCTATCGGCCCTTCGGACGCTCCGCATGAAGGTGCTGGTCACCGGTGGCGGCGGCTTTCTGGGCAGCGCGATCTGCCGTTTGCTGCGTGAGCGTGGCGATGCGGTGATCAGCGTCGGGCGCCGCCGGCACGCCGCGCTGGACGCGCTCGGTGTGCAGCAGGCGCAGGTCGACATCCGCGCGCCCGATCCGCTGCTCGAGGTCTCGCGCGGCGTCGACGCCGTCATCCATGCGGCAGCGAGGGCGGGCGCGTGGGGATCCTGGGACGACTATCACTCGGCGAACGTCGTCGGCACCGGCCACGTGATCGAGGCCTGCCGCCGCAACGGCATTCCGAGGCTGGTCTACACCTCGACGCCGAGCGTGGTGCACGCGGGCGGCGATCTCGAAGGCGTCGACGAGTCCACGCCCTACGCGACGCATTTCCGGGCGCACTATCCGCACACCAAGGCGATCGCCGAGCGGCGCGTGCTGGCGGCCAACGACGCGGGGTTGTCGACCGTCGCGCTGCGGCCCCACCTGATCTGGGGCCCCGGTGACACGCAGCTGCTGCCGCGGATCGTCGCGCGGGCACGCGCCGGCCGTCTCCGCCTGGTGGGTCGAGAGCGCAAGCGCATCGACGTGGTCTACGTCGACAATGCTGCGCAGGCCCACCTCGATGCGCTCGACCGCCTCGCGCCCGGAGCGGCCTGCGCGGGCCGGGCCTATTTCATCAGCCAGGGCGAGCCGATCCACCTCGACGAGATGATCAACGGCCTGCTGCGTGCCTGCGACCTGCCGCCCGAGTCGCGCCGCGTTCCCTATGCCGTGGCCTTCGCCGCCGGTGCGGTGCTCGAGGCGGTCTACGGCGTGCTGCGCATCCAGGCTGAACCGCCGATGACGCGTTTCGTTGCCGAACAGCTGGCGACGGCGCACTGGTTCGACATCTCCGCCGCGCGCCGCGACCTCGGCTACCTGCCGGCGATCAGCACCAGGGAAGGGCTGCGGCGCCTCGCGGATTGGTGGCGCACCACTGCCTCCGAGAGCCTCGCCCGATAGCGCTGGCGCTGCGGTCGATTGATGGGAGGTTATGTGAAGTCACGGGCGTGACCCCTCCGGAATATGTCTAAACTTTAAGTCCAATCGAAATGCGTTCGCGGACACCGGCCCGGTCGTAATGGTCACGATGAATAGCGCGCTCCGCCTGCTGGAGCGCAACGCCGGGGGCGCGGAGCGAACGCTGGATCTGCCCGTGGGCGAGGGTTTCCGGGCGGCGCCGGGCCATACCTGACGCATCGTCGCTGGCGATTCCATGGCGCTCCTGCCGCCGGGCACCATGGTGCGCAGGATGGGTGCCGATCTGCGGGTCCGCTTCCCGGACGGGACTGAACTGGTCTTCACGGACTGGGCCCATGTCGCCGACGCCGTTTTCGACAGCCGTGGTGCACGCGTCGTCGACGAGTCGGGTTGCGAACTGCCCGAGGCTGAGGTCGTCGTTTCGGGTGCCGCGACCGAGGCTACGTCCTGCAGTGATCCTTGGCTCGGGGGGATCCAGGGTCCTTCCGGTGGCGCGACAGCGCCGTCGCTTCCCGCCCCTGCCGTGGTCTCTCCAACGCCGGCCACGACCGCCGTCATTGGCGCGGGCGTGCTATTGGGGCTGGGTGCGGCCGCTGGCGGTGGCGGTGGCGGTGGTGGCGGGATCCCGCCTGCGGCATCCACGACAACATCGCCGTCAGGCATAGAGCTGGACGCGGCCAGTGACTCTGGCGTTCGAGGCGACCAGCTCACGAATGATGCAACCCCGACGCTGACCGGCAAGGCTGACGCCAACGCCACGATTACGATTCGCAATGCGTCGGGGAGCACGATCGCTACGACGATTGCCGACGCCACCGGCGGTTGGTCCGCGACGCCGGGCGCGGCCTTGTCTGATGGCGTTGCGAACTTGCAGGTCATCGCGAACCGCGGCGCCGGTGCCGCGGACTCACCCGCCGTGAGTATTACGCTGACGATTGATACCGCCGCTCCATCTGCCCCGGTGGCGATACTCGACCCGGGGGCGGATTCCGGTAGCTCCGGCGACAACGTGACCAACGACCCCACTCCGGCGATATCCGGATCGGGCACGGCGGGCGACACGATCCGCGTGACGCTGCCTGGTGGCGCGGTGCTGGTGACGACCGTTGCGCCGGACGGCACCTGGTCGGTGACGCCGAGCGATGCGCAGGCCCTGCCGACCGGGCCGATCACGCTGTCGGTGACAGCGACCGACCCTGCGGGCAACGTGTCGCGGGCGACGCTGCTCACGATCAACGTCGACCGGGTTGCCACGGCGCCCACGTCCATCGATCTGTCCGAGAGCAGCGATACCGGCCGTTCGAATGCGGACAACGTGACGACTCGGGTCGCACCGACCGTGACTGGCTCGGGCGCGGAGCCCGGGGCCACCGTGACGCTCTACGACACGGATGGAACGACGGTGCTGGGCCTGGGACTCGCGGATGCAAGTGGCAACTGGTCCATCACTTCGATCAACCTGTCCGAGGGCGTGCACACCCTGACGGCCAGGCAGACCGATCCGGCGGGAAACACTTCCGCGCCCACCGCGGGCCTCGTGGTGACGATCGATACGATCGCCTCCGTGCCTTCCGCTCCGGACCTGCTTCAGGCAAGCGATTCGGGAGAGTTCGACTCGGACAACCTGACCCGCGACACCACCCCGTCTTTCAGGGGGACTGGGGCTGAATCAGGCGCGACGGTGACGCTCTACGACACCAACGGCTTGACCGTGCTGGGTACCGGCGTTGCAGATGGGAGCGGCAGCTGGTCGATTACCTCGATCACGCTGGTCGACGGCTCATACACGCTGAGGGTCCGGCAGACCGACCTCGCGGGAAATACATCGTCTTTCCGTGGCAGCCTCGGCGTGACCGTCGACACCAGCGCGGCGCCGCCGTCTGCGCCGGACCTGGCCGATGCCAGCGACTCTGGCGCTTCGAGCACCGATGACGTGACCAGCGTGACCAATCCCAGGGTGACAGGCACTGGCGCCGAATCGGGCGCCGTAGTGACGCTGTATGACACGGATGGCACGACGGTGCTGGGCACCGGCACCGCGGATGGGGGCGGCAACTGGTCGATCACCTCGACCACCTTGTCCGTGGGCATACACGTGCTGACTGCGCGCCAGACCGATCGTGCCGGCAACATGTCTTCGGCCAGCGAGGCTCTGGTGGTCACCATCGAGCCTGCAGTGCTGCCGTTCACCACGGCCGACCTGGTCGGCTCGGGAGAATTGGAGCTCGTGGTCGATGCCGATGGCGCGTTGCGACTCGACGTCCAGGGTGCAGCGGGTGCTGCCAGCGCATCCGTGGTCCCGGTCGCGGCAGCCGAAGGCACGGCAACCGCCAACACGGGCGGAGGGAGCGCCTTGGACCTGCTGCTGTCGGCTCCGGAGCACGCTGGGAGTTCGCTGGCCAGCCTGTGCTGAGCGGCCGCCCGCTTGGAGCGCGGGGGCTGGATGACCAGCCCCCGTTCCAGTGGCTACATCCACTGGTTCCCAAGGTTCTTGGGATCACCCTCGTACTTGCGGGGCGGCGGGGGCTGCGGCGGGCTCCAGCCGGGCGGCACGGGCGCCGGGGTCTGTTCCTTGGCGTAAGCCTCGAGGCTCGATTCGTTGGGCAGGGTGTCTTCCTCGAGCGTGGGCGCACGCAGCATCTTCGGGTCGATCGCGCGGGCGGCGTCGACCATGTCCCTGGGCAGCGCGTCGATCCCGCCGGGCACGCCTGCGAAGGTGCTGAAGTAGCTCACGTGGCCTGGGGCGGTGCCCATCAGCATCCAGGGGAGCCAGGGCGTGAGGCGCTGCCAGGAACCCACGTGCGGCAGCGCCGTCATCTCGGGGTTCTCGATGTCCGCCTTCTTGATGACGTAGCTGAAGTTCTCGGTGACCTGGTTGAAGTCGCCGGCCGATTCACGTGGCCACTTCGAGGGCTGCAGCAGATTCGGGTAGAAGAGGTTCACGGTGGTGAGGACGGTGTAGGTGCCGTCCGGATTCTCGTTCCAGTCGAGCAGCAGCGGCTGGCCACGGAAGGTCGTGCCGATGGTCATGTTGTACGGGTCGTTGGCGATCGGAACGACGCGGACCGTTTCGTTGGTGTAGGGATTCAGCCAGGTCTCGAGGATCTTGCCGGTGGCGAGGTCGCGGTAGAACACGGTCTCGCGCAGCAGCTTGCGCCAGCTGCCGTCCGGGCGGCGATACATGCGCGTGACGCTGAAGCCCTCGAAGCCGAAGAGATTGCGATTGGCCTCGTTCGGACGCACGCCCTGCACGATGCCCTTCAGCCAGCCGACGTATTCGGTGTCCGGTGCGATGTCGCCGTTCAGGCGGGCGCGGATGTCCCGGTTGAACTCGGGGCTCTTGAGGTCGATCTTGTGGACAAAGTCGATCCTGGGCTTCTTTGCCTTCGCAAGGGAGGGCGCTGCGGCGGTGCCGGCGAGTCCTGCCGCCGCGAGGGCCATGCCCTCTCGTCGCGTGAACGTCTTCATGTCGTCTCTGCCTCTGATTTCGAACACCAGGCCAGTGTACATGCCGGCGCTAGACGACGATCAGCTCCTCACCGGGTTCGTTGAGCAGCTCGAAGCCGGTGGGGGTGATCAGCACGAGGTCCTCGCGGTGCGCCGATCCACCGAGCCCGGTGTCGACGACGGGGCAGTCCACGCTCAGCACCATGCCGGCTTCCAGCGTTAGGTTGTCGCGGAAGGCGATATCCGTGTGCTGCAGCCCGACGCTGTGCGGTGTGATGCGCACGCCGAGTTCGCGATCGACCAGGTTCAGCGCGGCCTGGCCCGTCGCCCGGATGTCGCCGTAGGTCAGTCCCGGGCGCAGCGTTTCGCTGATCGCCTCCCAGGCGGCGTGGAGGGCTCGGACGGTCCGTCGCATGATTGTCGTGGGCTCCCCGAGGCTTACGGTGCGCCCGTAGTCGCCGTGGTAGCCCGCGTACTGGCTGACGCAGTCGACGTAGAACACCTGGCCCTCGCGCAGCGCAGCCTCGTACGAATCGGTGATCGCGCGGTCCACCACCATCCAGACGGGCAGGCCGCCCCGTCGCGCGATCTCGGTCGCGAAGACGGTGCGCAGTTCACGGAAGCTCGCGCCGGCCCGTGCCGCTCGAGCGGCCAGCACCGCCGACTCGGCGGTATTGCGCTGCGCGATGCGCAGCAGCGCGAGTTCACGCGCCGACTTCACCTTGCGCAGCGCGGCGATGGCCGCGGTGCCGTCGCGGATCGTCGCCGCCGGCAGCGCCGAGGGCAGCGCGCTCCATTCGGTCGAGCCCGGCGCTGCATCGACGCCGATGCAGCCGCCCGCCACGCCAAGGGCCCTGGCAGCTGCTGCGAGCGCCGCCTGCGCCGACGCCTGCAGCGGTCGTGCCGCGGCCTCGCGCGTCGCTGCCGCGGCGCGGGCCGTCTCCAGCGGATCGAGCGGCGCGAGCCTCCGGTCGCGGTAGATCGCCGGCTCACCGGATCCGTCGGCGTGCTGGAAGGCCACGACGCCGCTTGCGGCTGCGCCGTCCGTCGGGTGGGTCTGCGCGTAGCGCGCGTAATAGTGCGCCCCGGGCATCACCAGTCCGATCGGCTGCCGCGGGTCACGTGGCACGATCGCCGTCGCGCCGGCGTGTGCGGAATGCCGGGCCGCGACCAGCGGCACGTCGTAGCCGGTCGCGTGATACACGCTCAGCGGGTGCGACAGCAGCAGGGCGTCGAGGCTGTGATCGGCGAGTACGGCCTCGGTGCGCGCACGGTCGAGAAGCGGAAGCGTCGACTGCCCCGCGCCGGTGATCAGGGATACTGTGTCGGCCATGGGCGTGATCCTCAGGGTAACTCCATCCATGCCATCACGAATTCTGCTCGCAATCGGCCTCGCTGGCGCCGTAGCTTACTTCGCGGGGCTGCTGTTCGACCTCCATGCGCTGCGGCTCGCGACCAAGGCCGTCCCGGTGCTGTGCCTCATCGCCTGGCTGGCACCGTTTCCCGACGCCGACCACCGGCGCATCGCGATGGGCCTCGGCTTGAGCGCCGTCGGCGACCTGCTGCTGGAGTTCGAGCCCGCGTTCTTCGTCCCGGGCCTGGTGGCCTTCCTCGGCGCGCAGGTCACCTACACCGTGGCCTTCGTCGCACGCACCCGCCGCCCGTGCCTGGGGCGCGCGGCGGCGGCAGCGCTTTTCGGCGCGGCGGCGTTCCTGTGGCTGGCGCCCTCATTGGGGGCGTTGCGCATGCCGGTGCTGGCCTATGTCGTCGCCATCTGCCTGATGCTGTGGCGGGCCTGGGCGCAGCCGGGAGATCCGGCGCTGCCGCCGCGGCTCGCCACTTTCGCGGCGCTCGGCGCGACGAGCTTCGTGCTGAGCGACCTCCTCGTCGCGTACAACCGCTTCGTCGAGCCCGTGCTCGCGCTGCAGCTGCTGCTGATGCTGCTCTACTGGGCGGCACAGTGGCTGATCGCCGCCTCGGTCGATCGTCGCGGCGCGCTCAGCCCTTGAATCCCTTCGCGACCACGTAGACCTCGCGCGACTCGGGGCGCGAGGCACCGGGCTTGCGGATAGATACCTTCTGGAACGACGTGCGCAGGTCCTTCAGCCAAGCGTCGGAGCCGGAGCCCTGGAACATCTTGGCCACGAACGTGCCGCCCGGCTTCAGGGTGCGACGCACGGTGTCTACCGCAAGCTCGAGGAAGTACATCGACGAGGCCTGGTCCGCGGAGTCGATGCCGGTGAGGTTCGGGGCGATGTCCGAGACGATCAGGTCGAACTTCTGCCCGCCGGTGCGCTCGATCAGTGTCTTCAGCACGGCTTCGTCGGTGAAGTCGCCCTGCACGAACTCGACATTGCGGATCGGGTCCATCGGCAGGATGTCGGTGGCCAGCACGCGACCCTTGTCGCCGAGCAGGCGGCTCAGCACCTGCGACCAGCCGCCGGGAGCCGAACCGAGATCCATCACGTACATCCCGGGGCGGATCAGCCTGTCTTTCTCGTTGAGCTCGACCAGCTTGTAGGCCGAGCGCGAGCGATAGCCGTCCTTCTGGGCCTGCTTGACGTAAGGGTCGCTGAGGTGGCGCTGCAGCCAGCGGCCGCTGCTTTTGGTACGGGCCATGGGAGGTTCGGGGCGCCGGACGGCGGTACAATGATTCTGCCAGCTTTTCCCCCATGCCGGAGACACCGGCCAGGAATCCCGGCGTGATCCGCATCACCGAACTCCCACTGCCGCTCGATGCACCCGATGGCGCCCTGCGCGAGGCCTTGGTCCGCCGGCTCAGGATCGCAGCCGACGACCTGCTCGGCTTCACCGTGTTCAAGCGCAGCCATGACGCGCGCAAGCGTCACGCGGCGATCAGCTTCGTCTACATCATCGACGCCGAGTTGCGCGACGAGGCGGCCGTCCTGCGCCGATTCGCCCGCGACCCGAAGGTCGGCCCCGCCCCGGACACCGCCTACCACCCTGTCGCGCGGGCGCCGGCCGGCCTGCGCGAGCGGCCGCTGGTGGTGGGCTTCGGCCCGGGCGGGCTGTTCGCGGCGCTGCTGCTGGCGCAGATGGGCTACCGGCCGATCGTCCTGGAGCGCGGCCGCGACGTGCGCCGCCGTACCCAGGACACCTGGGGGCTCTGGCGACGTCGCGTGCTGGACCCGGTGTCGAACGTGCAGTTTGGCGAAGGCGGGGCCGGGCTGTTCTCCGATGGCAAGCTCTACAGCCAGATCAAGGACCCGAAATTCTACGGTCGCAAGGTGATGCGCGAGTTCGTGCGCGCCGGCGCCCCGGCCGAGATCCTCTACGTCAGCAAGCCGCACATCGGCACGTTCCGGCTGACCGGCGTGGTGTCGCGCATGCGCGAGCAGATCCTGGCGCTGGGTGGCGAAGTGCGATTCGAGAGCCGCGTGACCGACCTGCTGATCGAAGGCAGCCAGCTCGAGGGCGTGGTGCTCGAGAACGGCGAGACGCTGTACTCGCGCCACGTGGTGCTGGCGCTGGGGCACAGCTCTCGCGACACCTTCCGCATGCTGGAGCGTCGCGGTGTCTTCATCGAGCCCAAACCCTTCGCGATCGGCTTTCGCATCGAGCACCCGCAGTCGATGATCGACCGCGCGCGCCTCGGGCGTCACGCCGGCCACCCCGCGCTCGGCGCCGCCGACTACAAGCTCGTGCACCACGCGCGCAACGGCCGGGCGGTCTACAGCTTCTGCATGTGCCCCGGTGGCACGGTGGTCGCGGCCACCTCGGAGCCAGGCCGCGTGGTCACCAACGGCATGAGCCAGTACTCGCGCAACGAGCGCAATGCCAACGCTGGCATCGTCGTCGGGATCGACCCGCGGGACTACCCGGGCGGCCTGCTGGCGGGGGTGGAGCTGCAGGAGCGGCTCGAGAGCCAGGCCTTCCTGCTCGGCGGCTCCGACTACAGCGCGCCGGGCCAGCTGGTTGGCGACTTCCTGCGGGGCCAGCCGTCCACGGCCCTGGGCGAGGTCGCGCCTTCGTACAAGCCGGGCGTGCGCCTCGGCGACCTTGGCGCAGCGCTGCCAGGCTACGCCATCGAGGCGATCCGCGAGGCGCTGCCGGCGTTCGGCAGGCAGATCGCGGGCTTCGACCGCGACGACGCCGTGCTCACGGGTGTCGAGACGCGCACCTCCTCGCCACTGCGCCTGACGCGCGATCCCGTGACGCTGCAGAGCCTCAACCTGCGCGGTCTCTACCCCTGCGGCGAGGGGGCAGGCTATGCGGGCGGCATCCTCTCCGCCGGCGTCGACGGCATCAAGGTGGCCGAGGCCATTGCGCTCAGCCTGGGCGGGGCCATTGGCGGCCCGGCATCGCGGGACGTCGCGCCGTCGCCGAGCGTCGCGGAGGCCTCGTGACCCTGGACGAGCTGCGCCGGCTGCGCGAGAAAGCATTCCGCGACGAGTCCCAGGCCTTCCTCGCCGAGGGAGAGCACCTCGTGCTTGAACTGCAGAAAGCGGCGGCCTTCGATCCGCGCCTGCGCGGCAGCGAGGTCTACGTGACCGAGGAACACGCCGGCTGGCAAAGCCCTTTCCCGGTGCATGTGATCGGCGCCCGGCAGATGGCGAGGATCTCGGAGACGCGGACCCCGCAGGGGATCGTGGCGCGCGTGCCCATCCCGCTTCCGGCGCCGCCGCGCGCGGGCGAGCGCGCGATCTGCCTGCACGAGATCCAGGACCCGGGCAACCTCGGCACGATCCTGCGCAGCCTCGCCTGGTTTGGCGGGTTCCGCTGCCTGCTGACCCCGGGGAGCGTCGACCCGTTCAACGGCAAGGTGGTCCGCGCCAGCGCCGGCGCGATCTTCCACGTGCCCATCGAGACCGAGGTCCCGGTCGACTCCCTGGGGCACCGATATGGCCGGGTGGCGTGCCTCGACCTGCAAGGCAGCCCGGTGACCGACCCGGGGTTCCGGGCGTTCTCCTGCTACCTGTTCGGTAACGAGGCGAGGGGGCTGCCGGCCGCCGCCCTCGCGGGCGTTGCCCTTGCCGGCGTCGCCGTGGAGCCGTTCACGATCCCGGGTGGAGGTGCGATCGAGTCGCTGAACCTCGCGACTGCGGTCAGTGTCTGCGTTTACGAACTACTGTGCTAAGCTACCAGCGATTGTCTATCGTCTGTCTCGGACAGCGCGCTGCCTTGCAGCACACGCCGCTCGAACTGAAACGCCTGCCAATCGTGTTTCAGGATCCTCGGCTCGGCGTCAGCCCGCACTCGGCTCTCTTCGTTCCGTTCGTCCTGTCATTCAAACCAAACTGTTAAAGAGAGTAGAGTCAAATGGCTAAGATCTATGTCGGCAACCTGCCGTTTTCCGCCACCGAGGACCAGGTCCGCGCGCTGTTCGCCGCGCACGGCACCGTCGAGTCGGTTGCGCTCCCCAACGATCGCGAGACCGGTCGCCCGCGTGGCTTCGGCTTCGTCGAGATGAGCCAGGCTGACGCTGCCCGCGCGATCCAGGCCGTCAATGGCCAGGACTTCGGCGGCCGCGCCCTGCGCGTCAACGAGGCCCAGGACAAGCCCCGCACCGGCGGCGGTGGTGGCGGCGGTCGCGGCGGCTACGGCGGCGGCGGCGGCGGTGGCCGCGGCGGCTATGGCGGCGGTGGCGGTGGCGGCGGCGGTCGCTGGTAAGCGACTCACCGGCCTGGGCGGCGCCGCTTGACGCATTCACCCGCGTCAGGGGGCGCCGGCCAGCGCCAACGAGCATCACCAGTGTCCCCTGAAGAATTAGTCCTCGACCATCGCGCCAGGCGCGAGCAGCTCGAGGAAGAAGCCGCCCGTCGTCGCGAACGCGCGCTGATCGACCAGCGTTCGCCGGACAATCCGGCCCAGGTCCGCATACGGATCTGGGAGCAGCTGCATCAGGTCAGGCTGCCCCGTGATCCGGCGCATGCCATCCTGCCGAAGGTCGCTCAGCAGACGGGCCTCTCCCTCGACGACGTGCTGGAAGTTCAGCGGCTCCGCAGCTGAACCGGCGATCGCCGGGGTAGCGCGCAGAAACCCCAGCATCGTTCCCAGGAGCGCGTCGGTGCCGGCAGGCGCCAGTATGTCGCCAGCAAGCACGTGGTGAGCAGGGTCCTCGCTGTGCTCCACCCGGTGCGCCTGCTTCAAGCCGGCGCCGATGCGCGCAAAGGCTTCCTCGATACGCCGCGGGCTCACGACCCGGTCCCGCGGTGAATAGATGAACAGCGTCGGTGTGCGGATCGACTCCAGTGGCGATTCGCGCACCATCTTGACGAGCGCCATCATCGGCACCAGAGCCTGCGCCGGGTAACGCGTTGTCCAGTAGCGGGCGTGCGCCTCATTGATCGGCTGCCATCGGTATTCGTCGCCGATCAGCACTTGCTGGAGCTGCCGCCCCCATGGTCCGGCGAGCAGGTTCGACCGCTCGTCCAGCGGGCCGAAGTTCGGCGAGACCAGCAGCTGCGCGGCGATGTCCTCCGCGCCCGGCTGCTGCGCGAGCCAGAGCGCCAGCGTGCCGCCCGTCGAGGTGCCGACCACGATGACGCGCTCCCCGATACGCCGGCCGATCTCGAGGGCCTCGGCCGCATCCTGCAGCCAGTCCCGCCCTGTGACCTCGCCGAACGCGGCTGCCGAGCGCCCATGGCCGGTGAGCCGCGTGTAGTGGAGGTTCGCGCCGAGCAAGGCAGCGAGCCGGTCGCACAGCGGGGCAATTTCCTGGCGAGTGGCGGAGTACCCGTGCAGGTAGACGATGGCGAGCGGAGTACGGCGCCGGTCGGGGTGGGCCCAGACGATGGACTTGCCGGTGCCAGGCACGAGGTCGGTATGGCGGCCCTCGGTGGTGGCGAGCCAGGCGTCGAGGTCCTCGGGCAGCGCCGGTGGCGCCACCCTTGCATCGATGCGGTAGACCGGGCCTGCGAACCAGGTGCCGGCCAGCAGCCCAGCGAGGGCCGCGAGGGCAGGCAGGAGGCGGCGCCTCAGCGTCACGCCGCCTCCCCCTATCCTTGCGTCAGAACGACTTGCGCAGTGTGGCGCCGATCTGCCGCGGCTGGTTCGTGTAGCCCGACAGGCTGCCCGACTGCGCAACCGTCGGGAACGCGCTGATCAGGTAGCGATCGTCGTTCAGGTTGCGGGCCCAGAGCTGGAGCTCCCAGCCATTGCGCTCGAGCGAGACGGCGGCATTGAGGGTGCCGACCTCACGCGAGGCGAAGCGGGCCGGTACGTTCTCGACCACCTGCACGTCGCTGTCGTAGCGATAGTCGGCGCGCAGCGCCCCGTTGAACGAGCCGAGCGTGTAGCGGTAGTTGACCGCGGCGACGATGCTCGTCTCGTGGACGCCGGCCGGGGCCGTGCCCGTCAGGTCCACCGTACCCGGCTGGCCGTTCGGCAGCAGGCCCTGGGCATTCGGGAAGCTGTCGTACTTCGGGTCGAGGAACGTGCCGGCGAGCTCCAGGGTCAGTGACGGGGTCACCGCGAACTGGGTCTCGATCTCGACGCCCTGGGTGCTCTGCTTGCCGGCGTTGCCCAGCACGAAGCCGGTGCCGAAGAAGATGTTGGACTGGAAGCCCTTGATCTCCTGGTCGAACAAGGCAACGTACAGCGCCGCGCGGTCCCAGCGTGCCTTCAGGCCGAGCTCGATCACCGTGGATTCCTCGGGGCCGGCGAAGCGCGTGCCGTAGCGCCCGTAGTACGGGTTCGGCCGGCTGCCGAGCGGCGAACGGTCGCTGCCACCGGCGGGCGCGAAGGGCCGCGAGTCGCGCGACAGGTTCCAGGACGTCGCCTTGAAGCCCGTCGAGACACCACCGTAGACCTTGATGTTGTCGTTGATGTCGTAGGCGAGGCGAGCCGTGTAGGTCGTCTTGCTGTCGCTGCTGTTGCCGTCGTTGAACGGCACGACGGGGAACAGGAACTGCAGCGGATACAACGCCAGCGCGGTGTTGCAGGCGGGTGGCGGCGAGGTCGCCGAGCAGGGCGTGACGCTGATCGCATCGGCTGCCAGGGCGGCGGGCCGCAGCGCCGGGTTGGCCAGGTTCGCCGGGGTGGGCGGCAGGCCCGTGATCGCCTGGAACGCGCCGCCGAAGCCGAGCTGCACGAGGTCGAGCTGCCCGAACGCGTCGGTGTTGGTCTGCGTCAGCGTCACATCCTTGTCGCTGTTGGTGAAGGCGACGCCGCCGGTGAAGGTCAACCGGTCGGTGAGCTTCCAGTCCAGTTGCCCGAACAGGGTGTAGGCGTCGTTGTCCTGGGTCGTGTCGACCAGGCTGCCGGTGCCGGAGCGGAAGAACGTGCCCGCAGGCAGGCCCAGCAGGCCCTCGAGCTGGTTGAACGTGGCGGGGCTGCCGCCGGTCGCGGCGACCAGCCCGGTGGCGTAGCCGCGGAAGGCGGGTCCGAAGCGGATGTCGCTGCGGTACTTCACTTCCTCCTGCAGGTAGTAGGCGCCGAGCAGGCCGGTGAGCGCACCACCGTTGTCGAAGCTGAGTCGCAGCTCCTGCGTCAGGGTGTCGATCTCCTGGTCGTTGATGTTGGTCGGCACCAGGTCGGCGCTGGTGAAGTCCGTGTCGTAGTCGAAGAACGCTTCCTGCTGGCGCATCGCGGTGATCGACGTGAGGCTCCAGGCGTCTCCCTTCCAGTCGATGTGCAGCGAGAGCCCCTGGTTGTCGACCTCGTTGCGCGGGTTCTTGTTGAAGTACGCGCTGTCGTCGAACGGGTTGCCGGTGTAGACGCGGCCGCCGAGCGCCTGCACGAGAGCGCCGGTCGGGCCGTTGAGCAGGTTGACGACGCCGCAGCACAGTTCGTCGATGCTGCTGTAGTCGCCCAGCACCCGCACCGACAGCGAGTCGCTGACATTCGCCAGCAGCTGCAGCCGGAAGTCGGTGCGGTCGCGGTCATTGATCTCGCTGCCGTCGGCGAGGTTGTTGAAGTAGCCGTCGCGCTGGTTGAGGCCCGCGCTGATGCTGTAGGCCACCTTCTCGGTGATCGGACCGGTGAGGTAACCGCGGGCGAGCTTCTGGTTGAGGTCGCCGAAGCCGACTTCGACGCTCCCGGAAGTCGTGAACTGCGGCTTGCGGGTGGTGACGCTGATGACGCCGGCCGAGGCGTTCTGGCCGAACAGCGTGCTCTGCGGGCCGCGCAGCACCTCGACGCGCTCCACGTCCATGAAGTCGCCGATGGCCGAGGCCGAGCGCGAGCGGTAGACACCGTCGATGAACAGGCCGACCGAGGACTCGATGCCGGGGTTGTTGGCGCCGTTGCCGAAGCCACGGATGATGAAATTCGTCTGCGTGGAGGTCTGCAGCTGCGACACGCGCAGCGACGGCACCACGGATTGCAGCTCGATCACGTCGAGGATGCGGGCTTCCTTGAGCGTCTCGGCGGAGGTGACGGACACTGCGACGGGCACGTCCTGCAGCGTCAGCTCGCGCTTGGTGGCCGTGACGACCACCTCCTCGAGCACCGCGGATTCCTGTGCGCCGGCGGCAACGGAAAAGAGTCCGACACCCGTCAGGGTGGCGGCGGTCAGGCTACGCTTCATGTTGTTCTCCCCTCGGTCCTGATTCGCGGTTGGTTCGGATGTTCGGCGGGTGCCCCCGCCCCCGCGGCACCCCGTGCGAAGCACCGGGCGCCGGTTGAGTCTATTCCTGCCATCGGCAGCACTTCCAGTTCCGATTTGCTGCGCAGCCTTCGCGCAGGCTGGACGCCGGTGTAGTTATGTTATTACACTGGGCGCAAATTGCCACGACGCGAGAGCCACGCTGTGCTGCAAGCCATCGATCTCCACAAGCGTTATGGCGACGTCGTCGCGCTCGAGTGCCTCAACCTCACCGTCGAGCCTGGGGAGGTCTGCTGCCTGCTCGGGGCCAACGGCGCGGGCAAGACCACGACGATCAACCTGTTCCTCGACTTCGTGCCGCGCAGCGGCGGACGCGCGCTGGTCTGCGGGCTCGACGTCGCGGACCACCCCCTGGAGACCAAGGCGCGGCTCGCCTACATTCCTGAGGTCGTCAGCCTCTACCCGACGCTCACCGGCATCGAGAACCTGCGCTACTTCCCGCGGCTCGCCGGCGTGCGGGTCGATGACGGGCAGGCCGGCGAACTGGTGGATCGCGTCGGTCTCGCACGGGATGCGCTGCACCGATCTCTGCGCAGTTACTCTAAAGGCATGCGGCAGAAGCTCGGGCTGGCGATCGCGCTGGCGCGCCGCGCGCAGGTGCTGCTGATGGACGAGCCGCTTTCGGGCCTCGACCCGAAGGCCGCCAACGAGTTCACGGTGCTGTTGCGCGAGGTCGCAGCGGGCGGCGTCGCGGTGCTGATGACGACCCACGACCTGTTCCGCGCCCGCGACGTCGCCACCCACATCGGGATCATGGCCCGTGGACGCCTGGTCGAGCACCTGCGCGCGGACTCGGTCGACCCCGCGCGCCTCGAGTCGATGTACCTCTCGCACATGAGGGACTGGGCGTGATCGCCACCATCGCCCGTCGCGAGCTCACCGAGTGGTTGCGCGACGGCCGGCTGCGCTGGCTGGGCGGCGGATGCCTGGCGCTCATGCTCGCGGTAGGGCTGGTCGGCTGGCAGTCCATGCTGGCCCAGGACGCGGACCGCGCCGCCGCCGTCCGCCAGGACGCCGACAACTTCCTCGGCCAGGGCGCGAAGAATCCGCATTCCGCCGCACATTTCGGGCAGTACGCGTTCAGGCCCGTGCTGCGTCCGGCGGCGATCGACCCAGGCGTCGCGCCGTGGATGGGCTCGATGGTCTGGATGGAAGCCCACCGGCGCAACCTCGCCGAGTTCCGTCCCGCCGAGGACGGGGCCGGGCACCGGCAGTCGGCAAGCCTGTCGGTGGCCTGGGTGCTGCAGTACCTCGTGCCGCTGCTCGTGATCATGCTCGGCTTCGCCGCCGTGGCGGGCGAGCGTGAGCGCGGGACCCTGGCGCTGCTGCTGTCGCAGGGCCTCAGCCTGCGCCGGCTGGCGCTGGGCAAGGCCGCGGCATTGTTCGTCGCGGTGGGGACCCTGCTGCTGCCGGCCATCCTCGGCATCCTGCTGATGCGTCCCGGCGGCGACGGGGCGCGGCTGGCGTGGATGGGGGTGGCCTACGCACTCTACGTCCTGAGCTTCGTCGGCATCGTGCTGTCGGTGTCGCTGGTGGCGCGGGCGGCGCGGACGGCCCTCGCAGCTCTGCTGCTCGGCTGGGTGCTGCTCGTGGTGCTGGTACCGCGGGTCGCGACCGACGTGGCCGCGGCGCGGCATCCCGTTCCCGCCGCGACGGCGTTCTGGGCGGGCATCCGGCGCGGCGAGGGTGCTGTGCCGCCGGTCAGCGACCAGCCCGAGGAGCGCAACGCCCGGCTGCGCGCCGCGGTCACGGCCGAGTTGCTCGCCCGCCACGGCGTGTCGCGCGTCGAGGACCTGCCGGTGAACTTCACCGCGGTCTACCTGCAACGTCTCGAGGAGGCCGACGCGCCGGTGTTCGACCATGCCTATGCCAAGCTTTGGGCTGCGCAGGAAGGCCAGCGTCGCGTGCGCTCGGTGGTGGGCGTGCTCTCGCCGTTCGTGCCGCTGCGCGAGCTGTCCATGGCGCTCGCTGGCACAGACCCCTTCGCATTGCGCCACTTCGGCGAGGCCGCCGAGGTGCATCGGCGCCGGCTCGTCGCGGAGCTGAACGGCACCCAGGCCCGGGATGGCGCAGGGCGTGCCTTCTACGTCGCCCCCGCCGACACCTGGGCGCGGATGCCTATGTTCGAGTACCAGCCACCCGCGGTGGCCGAGATCCTGCTTCGGCATCGCCTCGACCTCGCGCTGCTGCTGACCTGGGCGATCGTGCCGCTGGGCCTGGTCGCCTGGCTCGCCGTGCGACGGCGGGAGGCGCGGTGACGGGAGCGGTCCTGGCGCAGGAGTGGATGCTGTTGCGGCGCGAGCGCGCCTTTGCCGCAGCGTGTGTCCTGCTGGTGCTGCTCTGCCTCTATGCCGGATGGAGCGGCAGCCGGTGGCAGCAGCAGCGGCTCGAGGATTTTCGCGAGAGCGCCGCGCAACTGGGCGACGTCCTCGAGCGGGAGGCCGCCCAACTGACCGGGATCGAATCCGGGCAGGTGTCGATCGCGGCCGCGGCGGCGGCCGGATTGCCGCACGTGGTCCGCACCGAGCTGGCACTGCCGCCGGCCACGTTCGCCGGACTCGCCATCGGCGAGGCCGAGCTGCGCCCGACACGGGCCGTGGTCGCGGCGACGACTCGTGCGCATGAGATGTTCCGTTTCCAGGAGGTCGACAACCCCGTGCTGCTGGGCTGGGGACGCCTGGACCTCGCCTTCATCGTGATCGTCCTGCTGCCGTTGCTGTGGCTCGGGTTTGGCTGCACCGCGCTGTCCGCCGATCGCGACGCGGGCTCGCTGGGCTTCCTGCTCGCGCATCCGGTCCGTGCCGCGCAGCTGGCGCTCGTCCGGGTGCTGCTGCGCACCGGCGCGCTGACCGTGGTGGCGCTGGTTGCGGGCGTGCTGTCCTGGGTTGCCTTTGGTTCAGTCCGTGGGATCCCACCCGACTGGCCCGGGCTCGCGACGCTGACCGTCCTGCTCGTGGGCTATGCCGTGTTCTGGGGTGCGATTTCGCTGTGGATCGTCTCTCGCAACCGTGGTTCGGATCACAACGCGCTGGTTGCGGTGCTGCTCTGGACTCTGCTGGTGCTGGTGGTGCCGGCGCTGTCTGCGCTCTCGGCGAGGCAGGCAGTCCCCGTTCCGTCGCGGCTGGAGTACATCACGGCAGCGCGGGCGGCCGAGAACGAGGCATCGGCGCGCGGCCGCGAGCTGCTGCAGGGCTACCTGCTGGATCACCCGGAGCTCGAGGCGACGCGCGGCGACGCCGTCGCGCCGTTCATCAAGACCTTCGTGCTGGTGCAGCGCGAGGTCGATCGCAGCGTCGCGCCCGTCGTCCAGGCCTTCGAGTCCGCGCAGTCGGCGCAGCGGCGCCTGGCTGGCACGCTGCGCTGGGTCTCGCCGCGCGACATTGCCGAGCACGCGATGCTCTCGCTCGCCGGGCACGATCCCGGCCGGTTTGCGCGCTTCGAGGACCAGGCGCGCGCGCTGCGCGTCGCGTGGCTCGAAGCGGTCGAGGACCCCGTGATCGCGGGCCGTCGGCTGACGGTGGAAGAATACGGCGCGCTGCCGCGGCCCGGCTTCACCGAGGTCCGGCGCTCCCGCGTGCTCGGTGGGGTGCTCCTGGCGATGGCCGTGCTGCTCGCGTTCGCCGCGGTGGTGGGCGCGGCTGCGGCGCGTGGCTTTCGCCGCTTCTCGCCCGCAGTGGGCGGCTGAGGGCGCGTCGCTCAGGCGGCGCGGTCGCGCCGCAGCACGTCGACGCAGGTGGCCAGCGCCGTGCCCAGCGACTCGATCATGGCCTCGTCATGCAGCGCTGTCGGCGTGACGCGCAGCCGCTCGGCACCGCGGGGCACGGTGGGGTAGTTGATCGGCTGCAGGTAGATGCCGTGCTCGACCAGCAGCCGATGCGCCGCCTGCTCGCAGCGCACCGAATCGCCGACGATCACCGGCAGGATCTGCGACGCGGAGCCCTGCGGGGCGAGGCCCATCGTCTCCAGCAGCCCACGCACACGCGCCACCCGTGAGAACAGCGCCGCGCGTTCGGCGTCGCTGTGCCGCAGGTGCCGGACGCTGGCGAGCGCGGCAGCGGCCACCGCGGGCGGCAGCGCGGTCGTGAAGATGAAGCCCGGCGCGTGACTGCGGATGAAGTCGATCAGCGCGGCGCCGCCCGCGACGAATCCGCCCACCACGCCATAGGCCTTGCCGAGGCCGCCCTGCACCAGGTCGACGAGGCTGCCGAGCCCGCTGGCGGCGACGAGCCCCGCGCCGCCCGGCCCGTGCGCGCCGACGGCGTGGGTCTCGTCGACGAAGACAAAGGCTCCATGGCGCTTGGCCACGGCGGCCAGCGCGTGCAGGGGGGCAAGGTCGCCGTCCATCGAGTAGAGCGATTCGAATGCGACGATGCGGGGACTCCGCGGGTCGAGGCGGGACAGGCGGGCGTCGAGATCGGTGGCGTCGTTGTGGGCAAAGACCTCGATCCTCGCGCCGCTGCGACGCATGCCCTCGATCATCGACGCGTGGTTGTTCGCATCCGAGAGGAAGGTGCAGCCCGGTAGCTGCCGGCCAAGGGTCGCGAGGCTGGTATCGTTGGCCGCGTAGCCCGAAGAGAACACGAGCGCCGCCGCGCGGCCCTGCACCACGGCGATTTCCCGCTCGAGCTGCACGATCGGTTCGTGCGTGCCGGAGATGTTGCGCGTGCCGCCTGCGCCCGTCCCGTAGGCCGCGAGCGCTGCCTCGGACGCGCCGACGACCACGGGGTGCTGGCTCATGCCGAGGTAGTCGTTGCTGCACCAGACCACGACTTCGCGCGACGGCCCCGCCGGCGGCTGCCAGCGGGCGCGCGGGAAGGCCAGGGCGCTCCGCTCCAGAGTGCGGAAGCGCCGGTAGCGACGCTCGCGATGCAGCGCGTCGATCCGGTCGCCAAAGAACGCTTCGTAGTCGAACACGGCGTCAGGCCAGGCCGAGCGCGCGGGCGTGCCGCGCGCCGTAGGTGATGATGAAGCTCGCCCCAGCCCGCCGCAGCACGTGCCAGGTCTCGAGGAGCAGGGTGTCCAGGTCGCCGAGGCCCTCGCGCGCCAGCAGCGCGAGCGAGGCGTACTCGCCACTGACCTGGTAGGCGCCGGTCGGGCGCCCCGTGGCCTCCGCGATCGGGCTGATCAGGTCGAGCGCCGTCAGGCCGGGCTTCACCATCAGCAGATCCGCGCCTTCCTCCGCGCAGCGCAGGCTGGCGGCGATCGCGTCGCGGCGCGAGCGGACGTCGAGCTGGTAGCCGCGGCGGTTGCCGTGCTGCGGCGTCGACTGGGCCGCGACCCTGAACGGACCGTACAGCCCGCTCGCGAACTTGCTGCTGTAGCTCATGATCGGCGTGAGGTCGTGGCCCGCGGCATCGAGGCACGCGCGCAGGTGGGCGACGCGGCCGTCATTCATGTCGCTGGGGCTGATCCCGTCGGCACCGGCGTCGGCATAGGCCCGCGCCAGGCTGGCGAGTGCGGCGTGGGTGCGCGGCAGGTCCTGCCGGTGCCGCGTGTCGAACAGGCAGCAGTGCCCGTCGGGCGTGTGGCTGCAGAGGCAGGTGTCGATCCAGAGCGTCGCCGCGTCGCCGCAGCGCGACCGGATGCGTTCGATCGCCCGGCAGGCGAATTGCGTTTCGAAGGCACCGGACTGCTTGCGTGCGGGAACCGGGAACAGCAGGAACTGGCGCACTCCGGCCTCGAGGTCGGCGTCCACCTGCGCGAGCAGCGAGCCCGAGCCGTGCGTGAAATTGCCCGGCAGGCCCGGGATCGGCACCGCGGCGTCCGCCGCCTCGTCGAGGAACAGGGGCTGGATGAGCTGCGCCACGCCGAATTGCGTCTCGGCGCAGAGGTCGCGAAGGGCGGCGGTGCGCCGCAGGCGCTGCAGGCGCTTCATGCCAGCAGCTCCGCGTTGAACTGCGCGCCGCTGAGGAAGGGGCGCAGCCTGTGGGGCTCGAGCAAGGTGCGGGCGATCGCCAGCGTGTTGCCGGGGCCGCAGCCGTGCCAGGCGCGCTCGAGCCCCGGGTATGCGGCCAGGTAGTCCCGCAGCTGCGAGCCGCTGCGCCAGAAGAAGTGCGAACGCGCGTCGACCGGCGGTGGGCGCGAGCGCTCCAGCCGGTAGGTCGGGACGAAGCCGGCGATGCCCGCGTCGTGGCCCTGCTCGTGCGAGAGCTTCAGCCACTCGCGCACCTGCGGGAACCAGCCGCGGATCGCCCGTGCCCCGGTCTCGCCGAGCGACTCGTCGCTGCCCACGACCCAGTGGCCGGCGTCGGCGAGCTTGCGCCAGGTGTCGAGGCCTGCGGTCCAGATCGGCGTGTCCTCGGCGATCGCGCTGCCCGGCGGGAGCGCGTCGGCCCGCGCGACGAGCAGCCCATGCCCCGCGCCGAAGCTGCGTAGCGCGCCCGGCAGTGGCAGGCGCTGGACCGACCGCGGGTCGTCGAGGTCGCCGCGCCACAGTGCATGCGCGCCGGCGGGACGTGGCAGGCCCGGCCCGCGCCGGTGCACGGCCTGGTGCTCGAACGGTGCACCGTTGTGCATGCCCCTCGCGAACTCGACGTCGCCCCAGTCGAGGCGCAGCCGGGTGATGCCCAGCGGCTCGTCCTCGCCGATGCGCGCGGCGAGGGCCCGCTCGGCACCGACCGTCTCGAAGGTATCGCTGTCGTTGATCTCGGCGAGCAGCGCCCGCCAGCGCGAATCGTGCCGCGCTTCGAGCGCCAGTGCGCCCTGGGCCGGGGCGGCCGGGCAGACCTGCAGCGGAAGCACGAGTACGCGGCAGGCTGCCAGCGCCTCGCGCACCGAGCGCTGCGCGTCGACGAGGTGCGTCGCCTCGAGCACGCCGGTGGCGTCCAGGACCTTCGGTTCCGCCTCCAGCAGGCGGTCGATGGCGGCCTTGGCAATGACCAGCGCGTCGCCGTCGCCACGCAGCAGCTTGCGCAGCCGCGTGCCGATGTCGCCGCGCACCGGCGCGAAGCGTACAGGCAGATCGCGCAGCGGCAACGCCCAGCCGAGGAACCGCTCGAGGTGTAGTCGCCGCCGCGCCGAGGAGCTCAGGATCGTCAGCCCTCGGGACGGGACGGCCTGGTCCAGCCGCTCGCGACGGATCAGCAGCACGTCGCGCGCATCGGCGCGTGGCAGCGAGGCAAATACCCCGGTCGCCGCGCGGGCGGGCAACGGCAGGTCCTTCCAAGAATGGACGGCGACGTCGATCACGCCGGCGTCGAGCAGGCGGCCGAGGTCCTCGGTGAAGCCGCCCCGCGCCGTGACGAGTGCGGCGCTCGGTTCGCCAGAGCGGTCGCCACTGGCCTCCAGGAAGTGGTAACGGATGCGCAGCGAAGGATCACGCGCGAACAGCGCCGCGCCGGCGAGCTGGGCCTGGATGCGGGCGAGCGGGCTGCGCCGTGCGCCAATGCGGACTTCCCTGCTCACGCGGCCAGATCCTGAAGTGCGGCGACCTCGCCGACCACGATGATGCTCGGTGACTGCACGCCATGCTCGCGAAGCAGGGCATCGAGCCCGTCCAGCGTGCCGCGCAGCACACGCTGGCCCGGGAGCGACACCTGCTCCACGACTGCGACCGGCGTCCGCGGATCCCGCCCGTGGACCAGCAGCTGCGTGCGCAGCGCCTCGGCCGCCGGAGAGCCCATGTACACCACCAGCGTCTCGCGGGTGCGTGCCCAGGATTCCCACTCGGGCTCGGTGCCGTCGGCGGCCCGCTGCGCGGTGACGAGCCGCACGCCTGCGGCCACGCCGCGATGCGTGAGCGGAATGCCTGCGCCGATCAGTGCCAGCGCCGTGGTGACGCCTGGCACCACGTCGACGTCGATTCCGGCTGCGCGCAGTGCCAGCAGTTCCTCGCTGCCGCGGCCGAATACGCAGGGATCGCCGCCCTTCAGCCGCACGACGCGACGGCCGGCACGGGCGTGCTCGACCAGCAGTTCGTTGATGCGTTCCTGGGGCGTGCTGGGACCACCACCCGTCTTGCCGACTGCCACGAGGTCGGCATCGCGCCGCGCCAGCGCGAGCACCTCGGCCGAGACCAGCCGGTCGTGCAGCACCACGTCGGCCTGCTGCAGGGCGCGCAGCCCGGCGAGCGTCAGGAGCCCGGGGTCACCCGGGCCTGCACCGACCAGTGTCACGTGACCGTGCGTGAGCACGGCACCGTCGGGCTCAAGGAGCGCGACCTCGAGCAGGGCATCGCCGCGCGCGGCGGCAGCTCCCGGCGTGCCCAGGGGTCCGTCGAGCAGCGCGTCGACCGCACGCCGCCGGCGCGACGGGTCGGGCCATCGCTCGATCAGGCGACCGCGCCAGCGCGAGAGCAGCGCCGCGAGCGCGCCCAGGGACGGCTCGAGCAGGGTCTCGAGCTGGGCCCGCAGGCGTCGGGCGAGCACGGGCGATGCCCCGCCGGTCGAGACCGCGACGATCACAGGCGAGCGGTCGATGATCGCCGGCACGATGGCGTCGCTGAGCTCGAGGTCATCGACCGCGTTGATCCAGATCCCGCGCGCCCGGGCGGCAGCGGACACGGCCGCGTTGACGCGGCGATCGTCCGTGGCCGCGATGACCAGGCGCGCGCCGTCGAGTTGCGTGGGCGAAAAGGCCGCCGCGAGATGACGCAGTCTGCCCGCCGAGGCCTCGGTCTCCAGCGCATCGGTGAGCCGGGGCGCGACGATCGTCACCTGGGCACCGGTGGAGGCGAGCAGGCGCCACTTGCGCTCGGCCACGTTGCCGCCCCCGACCACGACGACCGGCTGCCCCGCAAGGTCGAGGAACAGTGGCAGCCGCTGCATGCTCAGCCCGGCAACCCGTGCAGGCCGCACTCCCGCTTCAGCCCGAAGAACCTCGTGCCTTCGAGGCCGCCGGCGTCCTGCAGGGAGCGGGTGGTGTGCCAGTCCCCGATCGACACGTAGCCCCGTTCCCACAGCGGGTGGTAGGGCAGGCCGAGCCGCTCGAGGTAGCGGCCGACGGTGCGGTCGGTCCAGTCGATGATCGGCTGCACCTTGAACCGCGCGTCGACGACCTCCACGACGCGCAGCTGCGCGCGGCTCGACGACTGCGCCCGACGCAGGCCGGAGATCCAGCTCCCCACGTTGAGGTCCCTGAGCGCCCGGCGCATCGGTTCGGCCTTGGCGATTTCCCCGTATTGCCGCAGGCCCTCGACACCCTGCTCCCAGAGGCGGCCATGCCGCGCCTCGAGCCAGGAAGGCGAAAGGCGTGGCTTGTAGACGTGCAGGTTCAGGTCGAGCCGCTGCGTCAGCGCGTCGATGAACTGGTAGGTCTCGGGAAACAGGTAGCCGGTGTCGACGAGCAGCACCGGGATGCGCGGCGCGACCTGGGTGACCAAGTGGAGCGACACCGCAGCCTGAGCCCCGAAGCTCGACGACAGGACGTGTGTCCCGGGCAGCTGCCGCAGCGCGAACTCGACGCGCTGCACGGCGTCGAGTCCTGCGACGGCGTCGTTGAGCGCGTCGAGCGCGCGCGCATCGCCGCCGCGCGCCGGCTCGATCAAAGAATGCGTGATCGCCACAGGAAGTCCCCGAATCGCTCGCCACCGCTGCGCTCCGCCGCATAGCGGGCGAACAGCGGGTCCAGTGCATCAAGAATGGCCGCCTCGTCGAGGTTCTCGCGGTACAGAGTGTTCAGCCGCTGGCCGGCGGCGTCCGCGCCGAGGTGCAGGTTGTAGCGCCCCGGGGCCTTGCCCACGAGACCGATTTCGCCGAGGTAGGGCCGGGCGCATCCATTCGGGCAACCCGTCATGCGAACCAGCAGGGGAGTGCCGCCGAGGCCATGGCGCTCGAGGCGCTCCTCGACCCGGGACACGAAATCGGGCAGGTAGCGCTCGGCCTCTGCCATGGCCAGCGGGCAGGTCGGCAGGGCAACGCACGCCAGGGCGTCGAGCCGCAGCGGCGAGGCGCGCTCGTGCAGATCGAGGCCGTGCTGGCGGACCAGCGCATCGATGGCGTCGCGCTCGTCTGCCGACACGCCCGCGATCAGCAGGTTCTGGTTGGGCGTGATGCGGAAGCTGCCGCGGTGGATCCGGGCGATGGCGCGCAGCCCGGTCAGGGCGCGGACTTCGCCGCGGTCGGCAATCCGCCCGGCGGGGACGCGCAGCGTGAGGTGCCAGGCGTCATCCTCGCCAAGGGTCCAGCCGAAGCGGTCACCGCTGGTCGTGAAAGCGAAGGGCCGCGGCGGCGCAAAACACAGGCCGGCGCGCCGCTCGACCTCGGCGCGGAAGGCGTCGAGGCCCATGGTCTCGATGGTGTACTTGAGTCGGGCGTGGCGACGATTGCTGCGGTCGCCGAAGTCGCGCTGGGTCGTCACGATCGCCTCGGCCACGGCCAGTGCGTGTTCAGGCTCGACGAAACCCAGCACGTCGCCGAGGCGCGGGTGCGTGGCCGAATCACCGTGGGTCGCTCCCAGGCCGCCGCCCGCCGTGACGTTGAAGCCGGCGAGCCGGCTTGGGTCGGCGTCGTCGGCGATGACGATCAGGCCCAGATCCTGCGAGAAGACGTCGATGTCGTTGCGCGGCGGTACCACGACGCCCGCCTTGAACTTGCGCGGCAGATAGGTGGGGCCGTAGATCGGTTCCGCCTCGCCTTCCTCGCCGCGATAGCGCTCGCCGTCCAGCCAGATCTCGTGGTAGGCGCGCGTGCGCGGCAGCAGGTGCTCCGAGAGGCGCCGCGCCCAGTCCCAGGCGACGGCGTGCAGGGCGGACTCGGCAGGGTTCGCGCTGGCCATGACGTTGCGGTTGACGTCGCCGCAGGCAGCGATCGTGTCGATCAGGACGGTGTTCATCGCCGCCATCGTCGGCTTGAGGTCGCGCTTGACCACGCCGTGCAGCTGGAAGGCCTGGCGCGTCGTCAGCCTCAGCGTGCCGTTGGCGTAGCGGGTCGCGAGGCCGTCCATCGCCAGCCACTGGGCCGGCGTGCACACGCCGCCCGGAAGGCGCGTGCGGATCATGAAGCTGTAGGCCGGCTCCAGCTTCTGCTGGCGACGCTCCTCGCGCAGGTCGCGATCGTCCTGCTGGTAGCTGCCGTGGAACTTGAGCAGGTGAGTGTCGTCGTCGGCGAGCGCGCCGGTCGCGCCGTCGGTCAGTCCTTCCGCGATCGTGCCGCGCAGTAGCCGGCTCGCGGTCTTGATCCCCTCGACCGGGCTGAGGGGTGTCTTGGCGTCGTTCTGGCTCATGGGTTGGCGCTCAGTACACGTCGCGCGCATAGCGGCGATCGGCCGCAAGCGCGGTGAGTTCCGCCTCGGCGTCCTCGGCGCTGCGACCGCCGTGCGTCACGAGCACGTCACGCAGCGCGGCGTGGACGTCCGGTGCCATGCGCTGCGCGTCGCCGCAGACGTAGACATGGCCGCCGCCCTCGAGCCAGCGCAGCAGTTCGGCGCCCTGCTCGCGGATGCGGTCCTGCACGTAGACCTTGTTGGCCTGGTCCCGGGAGAACGCCACGTCGAGCCGATGCAGCGAGCCAGCCCGCCGCGCCTCGAGCCATTCCGTCTGGTAGAGGAATTCGCTGGCCAGGTGCCGCGCACCGAAGAACAGCCAGTTGCGGCCGCGCGCGCCCGCCTCGCGACGCTCCTGCAGGAAGGCGCGGAACGGCGCGACGCCCGTGCCCGGCCCGATCATGATGACGTCCCGGTCGCCGTCGGTCGGCAGCCGGAAGCGTGGGTTGGGCTCGATGTAGGCCCGCAGCGGGGTGCCCGAATCCGGGGAGAGCCCACCGAGGAAGGTCGACGCTGCGCCGTGGCGCCGCTGGCCGTCGCGGAGGTAGTCGACGACGGCGACCGTCAGGTGCAGCTCGTCGCCCACGGCGGTTCGGCTCGAGGAGATCGAGTAGAGCCGCGGGGTCAGCGGTCGAAGCGCCTGAACCAGTTCGGCGGCGCTCCACCCCGCTGGGTAGCGCTCGAGGACGTCGAGCGGTTGCCAGTCGCGCAGCAGTTCACGCAGCGCCCCGGCGTCCGAGCCGTCGCGGAGACGGTCCAGCTCGGCACTACGCGCGCGCAGGGCGTGCGCATCGACGAACGGCCGTGCAAGCCTCGTGATCTCCCGGTGGACGACCAGCCAGTCGCGCAGGCTGCGGGTCTCGCCGTCGATGGCGACGGGGTGCTCTGGGTTTGCGCCGATGACCTCAGCGATGCGATCAGCGACCACGACCGGGTTCTGGTGCCAGATGCCGACCGCGTCGCCCGGCTGGTACGCAAGCTGCGGCGAGGGTGCGGCGACTTCGACGTGGAACACGGCCCGCTCGGCGCCCCGGCCGGTGACGCGCTGGACGGTGAGCAGTTCCGCCTCGATCGGGGCGTCACGATCCGCGGCGGTCTCCAGCGCGGGCGGTGGTGCAGAGACGATCGCGAGGTGCGGACTCTGCAGCTGCTCGCGCGCAAAGCCGATGGCCTGCTGGCTCCAGTTGTCGGCCACCTGCTGGAAGTCGACGTCGGCCTCGCTCAGCGGGGCAAGCCGGCGCGCACCGAGCTCCGCCAGGCGTGCGTCCAGTTGCCGACCGGTTTCGCAGTACTTCGGGTAGCTCGAGTCTCCGAGCGCGAGGATCGAGAACGCCAGCCTCTCGAGTCGCGGGGCCTTGCGGCCGAACAGGAAGTCGAACAGTGCCCGGGAGTCGTCCGGAGGGTCGCCGTCGCCATGGGTGCTCGCCACCAGGTAAAGCAGCCGCTCGTCAGCGAGATCGCGCAGGCGGTAGTCCGCGACGCTGGCGACGCGCGCCGCCAGGCCCTGGGACTCGAGCTGGCGGTGAAGGCGTTCCGCCACGCGCCGGCCGTTGCCGGTCTGGGAGGCATAGAGCACGGTGGCCCGGCTGGCGCCCGCTGGGGCCGCAACCCCCTGCAGCGACGCTCGGGCAATGGTCAGGCTGCCGGCGGCGCGTTCCCGCTCTGCGGCCACGCCCGCCAGGAAACCAGCCAGGTAGCGAAGGCTCGCCGGGTCGAGCCCCGCGGCGAGTTCGACCAGGCTTGCCTCGCGGGCGGGATCGGGAAGTTGTGGATTGCGTTCTGCGGCGTGGTTCGGCATGGGCGACAATTATCCGCAGCGTCGCGCTGCCCGCCCGGCCAAAGGGGCATGTCCTGATAACGAAATGTTCATGAGGCCCGGGCAGCGACATGTGAGGCTGCGCGCGGCTTCGAGCCGTCCCGAGAGCCACCAGGGAGTCTGCAACGTGTTGACCCATCTCGACCGACTCGAGGCCGAGAGCATCGAGATATTCCGCGAGGTCGTCGCCGAGTGCGAACGGCCCGTGCTGCTGTATTCCATAGGCAAGGACAGCGCCGCGCTGCTGCACGTGGCGCGCAAGGCGTTCTTCCCGGCGCCGCTGCCGTTCCCGCTGCTGCACGTCGACACCGGCTGGAAGTTCCGCGCCATGTACGCCCACCGCGACGAGGTGGCCGCGCTGCCGGGCGTGCGGTTGCTGGTCCACCGCAACGAGGAGGGGGTTGCCCGCGGCATCAATCCGATCACCCATGGCTCGGCCGTGCACACCGACGTCATGAAGACGCAGGCGCTGCGGCAGGCGCTCGACCTGCATCGCTTCGACGCGGCATTCGGCGGGGCGCGGCGCGACGAGGAGCGCAGCCGCGCCAAGGAACGCGTGCTGTCGTTCCGCACGGCGCAGCACCGCTGGGACCCGCGCAACCAGCGCCCCGAGCTCTGGCACGCCTACAACGCGCGCAAGCGCCCGGGCGAGAGCCTGCGGGTCTTCCCGCTGTCGAACTGGACGGAGCTCGACGTCTGGGAATACCTCGCCCGCGAGAACCTGCCGGTGGTGCCGCTGTACTTTGCCGCGCCGCGTCCGGTCGTGGAGCGTGACGGCACGCTGCTGATGGTCGACGACGACCGGTTGCCCCTGCACCCGGGCGAGACGCCGGTGCAGCGCCGCGTGAGGTTCCGCACGCTCGGCTGCTATCCGCTGACCGGGGCGATCGAGAGCGACGCCGACAGCCTGGCGGCGATCATCGAGGAGCTGCGCAACAGCCGCTACTCGGAGCGGCAGGGTCGGGTCATCGACCGCGACGGCGGTTCGTCGATGGAAGCCAAGAAACAGGAGGGCTACTTTTGAGCGAGCTGCCGGCGCTGCGATTCCTCACCTGCGGATCCGTCGACGACGGCAAGTCGACGCTGATCGGGCGGTTGCTCTACGACACCGGCTCGGTGCCGGCCGACCAGCTCGAGCAGCTTGAGTCGGATTCCGCCCGCGTCGGGACGCGTGGCGGTGCCACGGACTACGCTCTGCTCGTCGACGGCCTCGCGGCCGAGCGCGAGCAGGGCATCACCATCGACGTCGCGTACCGCTATTTCGCCACGCCGCGGCGCAGGTTCATCGTGGCCGACACCCCGGGCCACGAGCAGTACACCCGCAACATGGTCACAGGGGCCTCGAACGCCGACCTCGCCGTCATCCTCGTCGATGCGCGCAAGGGACTGCTGACCCAGACTCGCCGCCATTCCTACATCGTCGCGCTGCTCGGCATCCGCCAGGTGCTGGTGGCGGTCAACAAGATGGACCTGGTCGGGCACGACGCGGCGACCTTCGAGCGGATCGCGGCGGACTATCGCGAGCTGGCGGCGCGGCTGGGCCTGGCCCAGGTCACGGTGATCCCGGTCGCGGCCGTCGACGGCGACAACATCGCGACGCGGTCGCCGGCGATGCCCTGGTATGCCGGGCCGACGCTGCTCGACGCGCTCGAGGCAGCCGAGGCGGGGCAGGAGGATGTCGCGCGACCCTTCCGGATGCCGGTGCAATACATCAACCGCCCGAACCTCGACTTCCGCGCCTACCAGGGCCGCGTCGCCAGCGGCAGCATCGCCGTCGGCGACGCCGTGGCCGTGCTGCCGGGCGGGCAGCGCAGCCGCGTGGCGCGCATCGTCCATGCGGAAGGCGATCTCGGCAGCATCGCCAGCCCCCTTTCGACCCAGCTGGTGCTGGCCGACGAGATCGACGTGGCGCGCGGCGACGTGATCGCGGCCGCGGAGGCGCCGCCCGAGGTCGCCGACCAGTTCGAGGCCACGATCGTCTGGATGCACGGCGAGCCGCTGCTGCGGGGCCGCAGCTATCTGATCAAGCTCGGCGGCAGCACGGCGACGGCCACGATCAGCCCGATCCGCTACCGGGTGGACGTCAACAGCCTCGAGCACATCGCCGCCGAGAGGCTCGAGCTCAACGAGATCGGCGTCTGCGAGCTCGAGCTCGATCGCGCGGTCGCTTTCGAACCCTACTCGACGGACCGCACCCTGGGCGGGTTCCTGATCATCGACCGGCTGACGCTGGCCACCGTGGGCGCCGGCATGATCCGCTTCGCGCTGCGGCGCGCGCACAACCTGCACTGGCAGTCGCTGGAGATCGGCCGCGCCGCGCGCGCGGCGGCCAAGGGCCAGCGCGCCTGCGTCGTCTGGCTGACCGGCCTGTCGGGCGCCGGCAAGTCGACGATCGCCAACCTGGTGGAGAAGCAGCTCTTCGCCAGGGGGCGGCACACCTACCTGCTAGACGGCGACAACGTCCGCCACGGGCTCAACAAGGACCTCGGCTTCGCCGCCCAGGATCGCGTCGAGAACATCCGGCGGGTGGCCGAGGTGAGCCGATTGATGGTCGATGCCGGCCTCGTCGTGCTGGTGTCCTTCATCTCGCCTTATCGTGCCGAGCGCCGCATGGCCCGCGAGCTGTTCGCCGAGGGCGAGTTCATCGAGGTATTCATCGACACGCCGCTCTCGCTTGCCGAGTCGCGCGACGTCAAGGGGCTCTACGCCAAGGCGCGCCGGGGCGAACTCCGCAACTTCACGGGCATCGACGCGCCCTACGAGGCGCCCGAGCGTCCCGAGATCCGCGTCGACGGCGCCGCCGAGACGGCGGAGCAGTCCGCGCTGCGGATCGTCGAGCACCTTGATCGGGGGGGCTACCTGGGCGGTTGAGAGGCCAGGAGAGCGTCGGGACGCGACGCGAGTCGAGTCGCAATCCCGCCTTAACGAATCCGTCACGTTCTTCCTCCAGCGTCGTTGCGGTTTTCCAAGCCCGCACTGGAGGTTGGCCGATGAGACTCCTGACGACCCTCGTTGCCGCGGCCCTGCTGGCAGCACCCGCGCTGGCCCATGAATCCGCCGAGCACGGACCGGAGCGTCGCACGCCCGCCGTCGCCGGATGGTGGAAGGGCAACACCCACACGCACACCTGGTGGAGCGATGGCAATGCACCACCCGAGTCGGTCGCGGCCTGGTACCGCGACCGCGGCTACCACTTCCTGGTGCTCAGCGACCACAACCGCATGCAGGAGGGACAGCTCTGGTATCGGGTCGACACCGAGCAGAAGCGCGAATCGCTGCGTCGCTACCGGCGAGACTTCGGTGACGCCTGGGTGGAGTCGCGGCAGGTCGACGGGGTCACGGAGGTCAAGCTCAAGCCCCTCGACGAGTTCCGCACGCTGTTCGAGGAACGCGACCGCTTCATCTTCATCCGCGGGATGGAAATCACCGACCGCCTCGAGCAGCACCCGGTCCACCTCAACGGCGTGAACCTCGAGAGGCCGGTCGTCCCGCAGGGAGGCTCCAGCGTGCCCGAGATGCTGCAGCGCAACGTCGATGCGGTGGCCGAGCAGGGGCGTCGCAGCGGACGGCCCATGTTCGCCCACGTCAACCACCCGAATTTCTTCTACGCCATCACGGCCGAGGACCTGATCGCGCTCGAGCACGCGCCCGGCGACGGCTTCGTCGAGGTCTACAACGGGCACTCAGGCGTGCGCAACGACGGCGATGCCTTCCATCCTTCGACCGAGCGGATGTGGGACATCGTGCTGGCGAAGCGCATCGCGGAACGGGGCACCACGGTGATGTACGGTGTCGCGACCGACGACTCGCACGAGTACACGGAGTGGGGCCTGCGCAAGACCAACCCTGGCCGTGGCTGGGTCATGGTGCGTGCCGCGCGCCTGACGCCGGATTCGATCACCGCCGCGATGAAGCGGGGTGACTTCTACAACAGCACGGGCGTGACGCTGCGCCGGCTGGAGATGCAGGCCAGCGCAATCGAACTGGAGATCGAGCCGGAACCGGGCGTCGACTACACGATCGAGTTCATCGGCACGCGTCGCGGTGTGTCGCTGGATCCGATGCCCACGCAGCCGGCGCCCGCGGACGCGCCGGGCCGGCAGACGCGCTCCTATGACCCGCGCGTCGGCGAGGTGCTCTGGAGCGCGCGGGGCACGCGCGCGCGCTACGAGGCGCGTGGCGACGAGATCTACGTCAGGGCACGGGTGACCTCCTCGCGCCCGCACCCGAATCCCTTCGCCGAGGGGGATCGGGAGATGGCGTGGACACAGCCGCTGGTCGTGGCGAGGTAGCCCGCATTGACTTGGTGATGCACTTGGGGGTTTAGTGGCGGGTGTCAGGGGCAAACGGACGGGCCCGTCGTTGACATCCCAGCGAGCCGAGGACATCAGCCGGGGCGGGCTGCGGGGCGTGGCGCACGCGCTGTCCCGGCGTATGCGCATGCTCCAGGTGCTCTGCGCCGGCTTTCTCATGCTGTTCCTGGCCGGCCCGTCCGCGACGGCACCGCAGGGCCCGGGGGCGCATGTCTACCGGGTGCCCGTCGACGGCGTGATCGACCTCGGCCTCGCGCCATTCGTCGCCCGCGTCCTCGCGGAGGCCACCGCGAGCGGGGCTGCCGTGGTGATCCTGGAGATCAACACCTTTGGCGGGCGCGTGGACGCGGCGGTGCAGATCCGCGATGTCCTGCTCGGGTCCAAGGTGCCGACCGTAGCCTTCGTCAACAAGCGTGCGATCTCCGCAGGCGCGCTCATTGCGCTGGCGGCCAACCGCATCGCGATGGCCGAGGGCGGTACCATCGGTGCCGCCACGCCGGTGCAGGTCGGGCTGCCGGGCGCCGCTGCGCAGCCGGTCGCGGAGAAGACGGTCTCGTACCTTCGCAAGGAGTTCGGCGCCACGGCCGAGGCGCGCTCGCGGCCGTCCCTGCTGGCGCAAGCCATGGTCGACGCGGATGTCGAAATCCCCGGTGTCATCGACAAGGGCAAGCTGCTGACGCTGACGACCGAGGAGGCCTTCGCCCAGAAGCTGGCGGACCTTCGGGCGGAATCGCTGCCGGAACTGCTGCGCGAGCTCGGGCTCGAGGGCGCGGAGGTTCGCGGCAGTGAGGTCACGTGGGCCGAGTCGCTGGTGCGGTTCCTGACCCACCCGGTGCTCAGTTCGCTGCTCATCACGCTCGGGATCCTCGGGTTGATCACCGAGCTGCGGACGCCCGGCTTCGGCATCCCCGGCGCGGTCGGTGTCGCGTCGATCGGGCTCTTCTTCTGGGGTCACTGGCTGGTGCAGCTGGCGGGATACGAGGAACTCCTGCTCCTCGGTGCCGGACTGCTGTTGCTGGCGGTCGAGGTATTCCTCACGCCGGGCTTCGGGGTTGCAGGCGTGCTGGGGATCACGGCGCTGGTGGCCGGCCTGGGCATGAGCCTGCTCGGTCCGGGGTCGAGCTGGGACGTGATCCTCTCTGCGACCGCCCGCGTGATGCTTTCCGTCGTCGTCGCGATCGTGGTGGCGCTCTTGCTCTTGCGCGTGCTCCCGCGGCTGCCGTTCGGCCGACAGCTCGTATTGCGTGACGAGCTGACAGCGGCCGAGGGGTATGCCTCGGCCCCGCCATCCGACCCGGGCTGGCTCGGCCAACGCGGCACCGCGTCCTCGCCCCTGCACCCCGCCGGGGTGGCCGCGATCGGCGGCAACCGACTCGATGTCGTGTCCGACGGGGAGTTCATCGAGGCGGGTGTGGCCATCGAGGTCGTGCGCGTCGACGGCAATCGAATCGTGGTCCGGCGGGTGCCCGGGCCCGGCAGCAACACAGGAGGCTGATCCATGGGTGGCGCGGAACTGCTCGGCTTGCTCGGTACCGGTGGCCTGCTGGTGCTGCTGATCGGCGGACTCGCCCTGCTGTTGTACCTGGTGCCGATACCGCTGTGGATCGCGGCCTGGGCGTCCGGCGCCTACGTGGGGCTGGCGACGCTGATCGCCATGCGGCTGCGGCGTGTCCCACCGGGCACCGTGATCACGGCCCGCATCAGCGCCGTCAAGGCGGGGCTGGACATCCCGCTCAACGACCTCGAGGCGCACTTCCTGGCGGGGGGCAACGTGGTCAAGGTGGTCAACGCGATGATCTCGGCCGACAAGGCGAGCATCCCGCTGACGTTCAAGCGCGCGGCCGCCATCGATCTCGCGGGTCGCGACGTGCTGGAGGCGGTGAAGATGTCGGTGATCCCGAAAGTCATCGAGACGCCGAAGATCGCGGCGGTGGCGAAGGACGGCATCCAGCTCATCGCGGTATCCCGGGTGACCGTTCGGACCAATATCGATCGGCTGGTGGGTGGCGCGGGCGAGGAGACCATCATCGCGCGCGTCGGGGAGGGCATGGTCAGCACGATCGGGTCCGCCCTCTCGCACAAGAACGTGCTCGAGAACCCCGACCATATCTCCAAGCACGTGCTGGGCAAGGGGCTCGATGCCGGCACGGCCTACGAGATACTGTCGATCGACATCGCGGACGTGGACGTTGGTGAGAACATCGGCGCCAAGCTGCAGATCGACCAGGCCAACGCCGACAAGCAGATCGCGCAGGCCAAGGCCGAGGAGCGCCGGGCGATGGCCGTGGCGCTGGAGCAGGAGATGCGCGCGCGCGTGGTCGAGGCGGAAGCCGAGGTGCCGCGCGCAATGGCCGACGCCTTCCGTCAGGGCAGGCTCGGCGTCATGGACTACTACCGCATGCAGAACGTCCAGGCCGACACCTCGATGCGGGAGGCGATCGCGGGCTCGCCCGATGACTTGCCCGGCGGATCCGCCGGAGGTCCGCCGCGGTGACGATCGAGAACCTGCTGTTCATCGGTTTGTTCCTGCTGATCCTGCTGGTCCGGGCGATACGGCCCCGGGGCCAGCGTCCGCTCCCGCCGCCGGCTGGCAGCACGGAAGGTGACCAGGCCGACGCCCTGTTCGGACCTGGCGATGAAGCACCGCCCACGAACCAGCCCGGTCCCGAGATCCGCCACGCTGTTCGGCGCGCCGAGGCCCCGGCGGGGCAGGCTTCCAGCGATAATGCGCGGGCGCGCCGCCTTGGTGGCCTTGCCGACGCCAGGCGTGGCATCGTGCTGATGACGATCCTGGGCCCCTGCCGCGCGCTCAGCGAACACGACACTCGGAGGGGCGAATGGACGAATTCTTCTCGGGGGTAGGCACGGTCTCGGATTTCCTCTGGGGCGGGACCTGGGGCAGCGTGCGCGTGCTGCCGGTGGGCGTGGTGACCATCGCGCTGCTGGGCACGGGCATCTACTTCATGCTGCGCCTCGGCTTCCGGCCGCTGCGCCGGTTGGGGCCGGCGTTCGCCGTGCTGTGGCGCGGCCGCCAGTCCCAGGGGGCCGGCGAGATCACCCCGTGGCAGGCCGTCTCGACGGCGCTCTCGGGCCAGGTGGGCACGGGCAACCTCGCTGGCGTGGCGACGGCGATCACGCTGGGCGGTCCCGGCGCGGTGTTCTGGATGTGGGTGACGGCGATCGTTGGCATGGCGGCGGCCTTTGCCGAGACCTCGCTCGCGGTCCGGTATCGCGAGAAGCATCCGGACGGCCACTTCCACGGCGGCCCCATGTACTACATCCGCAACGGGCTCGGCCGGCGCTGGGGTTGGCTGGCGCTGCTGTTCTGCCTGGGCACCGTCATCTCGTCGCTCGTCACGGGCAACATGATCCAGGCCAACTCCATCACGCAGTCGGTCGTCGAGGCGGGTCGCGGCATGGGGCTGGCGGTCCCGGGATGGTCGGTCGGGCTGTCGATCGCGCTGCTGGCCTTCCTGGTGATCATCGGCGGGATCAAGAGCATCGGCGCGTTTGCCGGGCGGCTGGTTCCGGGAATGGCCCTCGCCTACGTCGTGGCCTCCCTTGCGGTGCTGCTGCTCAATCACCAGCACATCGGTGACGCATTCATGCTGATCCTGCGCTCGGCCTTCGGGCTGGAGGAAGCCGTCGGTGGCGTGGCGGGCTATGGCGTGCTGGCCGCGATTCGCGCGGGCGTGGCCCGCGGACTGTTCTCGAACGAGGCGGGCCAGGGCTCGGCGCCCATCGCGCACGCAGCCGCCAAGACCGACAGCCCGGTCAGGCAGGGCGAGATCGCCATGCTCGGCGTGTTCATCGATACCATCGTGATCTGCACGATGACGGCACTGGTGATCCTCGTGGTCGAAGGCAGCTTTGCCACGGGCAACGGCACCGGCACGGTGGCCTATGCATGGCAATCAACCGATCTCCAGGCCTCGGCGATCACCACGGCGGCATTCGCCCAGGGCATCCCCGGGGGGCAGTGGATCGTGCTCGCGGCCCAGTTCCTGTTCGCGTTCACCACGATCATTGGCTGGTCGTACTACGGCGAGCAGGCGGCGGGCTACCTGTTCGGCGACCGTTCCGCGATGGTCTGGCGCTGCACCTGGGTGTTGTTCGTCTTCCTGGGCGCGACGATCCAGCAGGTCGATGGCCTGTGGCTGCTGGGGGACGTCGCGAACTCGGCCATGCTGTTCCCCAACGTGATCGCGATCCTCGCGCTCTCGGGGGTCGTCGTCGCCATGGCCCGCGAGGCGGATGCCGGCGCAGGGGGTGTCATCCCGCGGTAGCTTTCGCGAAAGATTGCCGTAACCGCGCGGCAACCAGGAGTTCATCGCTGCCCTGTTGAATGGGGATGCGCGGGCGGGTCTGACGACCGCCCGCGCATCCACAACAGAACACAGGCAGGGCAGACACGATGAACCCACGACCCAACCGCGGTCCGCGCATGCTCGCGACCGCCCTCGCGATCTCAGCCAGCAGCCTGGCGGCCGCACAGGACGCCGCCGAGGCGAACTCGGCCGCGGAGGCCGACGGACTCGAGGAAGTCCGCATCGAGGGCCGCCGCTTCCGCAACGATGGCATGTCGACCACGGCCTACGAGGCCGCCAAGTTCGGTATCCAGGTGCAGCTGATCACCGCCGACGAGGTCGACACCGGAGGCTTCACGAACTTCGGCGAACTGGCTGCCGGCCTGATCCGCGGCGCGAACATCGGTTACTCGCCGGACGAGGGCGAGTTCACCATCCGCATCGACGGCGGCTCGGACCGCGACACCCTGCTGCTGCTCGACGGCATCCCGACCTTCGACCGCGGCACGCCGCTGGAGGACCTCTGGGGTGCCACGGCGCTCGACCCTCGCATGATCGAGACGGTCGAGATCCTGCGCGGCGGCCAGAGCCTCTACTTCGGGGGCAACGGCGGCCTCGGCGTCGTCTCGGTGCGATACAAGGAGCCGGGCGATGAGCTCAAGGGCGAGTTCGGCACCTACTGGGGCTCGTTCAAGACCCGTGAGGTCTACGGCAACGTGGCCTATCCGATCGACGAGGCCGGCAACCACAGCGTGATGTTCTACGGGCGTTCCTACGAGACGGACGCGCACGAGATCTTCAGCGAGACGGCCTACAACGACGTGGTGCTCGACCTCGGCGGCCGCCATGACTTTCCCTACACCTACAACCTGGTCGGCGCGAAGTACCGCTGGCGCATCAACGACGTGACCACGCTCAAGGCCGGCATGGAGCTGGCGACGATCGACTTCCGCGACTCCTTCCCGAATGACCACATCTTCAACCTGAACTACACCGAGTACCCGAAGTACTCGGCGGCGTTCAACACCGAGTTCAACGACTGGATCAGCTTCGAGGCCGAGGCTTTCTACCAGGCCCCGACGCTGAAGAACTCGGAGGTGGACGCGCAGATCTGCCGTATCCCGCAGGGCGTGCGCAACCCCGCGACCGGCCGGCCGTTCACCGTGGCGGCGCAGTACGAGGCCTATGCCGCGGCGAACGGGCTGCCGGTTGGCTGCGTGACCAACCCCGAGTCGAGCCCGAAGGCCGATCGCACGTCTCGCGACGGCTTCTACACCGACGCGAATGGCCGCATCCTCGGCACGCTGGAGAATCCGTTCCGCATCGGCGACGGCATGGGCTTCGTGATCCAGACCGTGGCCGCGTTCGGCACGGGGGTGCCCGTGAAGGGCTTTGGCCAGGGCACGCAGTTCAAGGCCGGCTATCGCGAGTACGGCGCCAACGCCCGGACCAAGTTCCGCTGGAACGACAACCTGGAGTCGGTGGTCGGCGTGCAGCAGGTCACCTCGCAGGACAATTCGGCGGCGGAGTACGGCGTCTCGGACCAGAAGATCCAGTCGACGGGCATCTACGCCGACCTGCGCGCCAACCTCGATTTCCTCGGCGGCACGTCGCTCTCCATCGCGGGTCGCCAGGACTTCAACAACATCTTCGATGACACCTTCATCTGGCGCGCCAGTGCCCGCCAGCAGTTCGGTAACGGCGTCTATTTCCGCGGCAGCGCGGGCACGTCCTACGCCAACCCGCGGGCGCAGGAGCTCGGGCTCTACGCGAACTCGGTGAACAATCCCTCCCTCAAGACGCAGGAGGTCGAGACCTTCGGCCTGGGCCTCGGCATGGACGGCGACCTCGGGGGTGGCGGCACCTTCAACGTGGAGGTCGGCTACTTCGATACCGAGATCAGCAACCTGTTCGGCAGCGCGCAGATCCGCAACGTCTGCCCGGGTGTCGACCCCACGCAGGTGATCAACCCCAATATCATCACCCCGACGGAGTTCTGCGCGGCCTACCCGACCAGCGGCCTCTCGCCGCTGGACGTGGCGACCTTCAACACGCGCGCCAAGCAGGACATCAAGGGCTACACGCTCGACATCGCCTTCGACCTCGACAAGTGGGGCGTGGATTTCAGCTTCACCAAGCAGGAGTCGCTGGAGCTCAACCCGCTGTTCGGCTTGACTGCGGTGAGGGCGCTGACGGGGCAGGCGCTGACGACCGTGGTGCCGGGCAAGGCCGGCTCGGAGCGCTTCCGCCAGTCGGGCGAGCGGCCGGAGTGGATGGCCTCGGCGCTGGTGACCTGGACACCGAACGACCGCTGGATCGTGTCGCTGAACCCGCGCTGGCAGGGTCCCGAGTTCCTCTACGTGCAGAACAATGCGGCCCGGCTCGTCGACGCCGCCGGCAACCGGACGAACCCGGACGTGAACTTCGGCGATTACTTCGTGCTCAATGCCTCGGTGCAGCACTTCATGGGCAAGGACCGGCAGCACCGGCTGATGCTGCGCGTGGTCAACCTCACTGACGAGGACTACTACGAGCGTGGTGGCGCGACGGATCGAGCGTTCTCGCGGGCCGGGGTGCGCGGGGAGATCGGGCCGACGAACCCGAACTACTTCTACACCTATGGGTGGAACGGCAAGCCGCTCTCGTACTTCTTCCAGTACGAATACAACTTCTGAGGCCCGGGCATGGATCGGCGCTTCTTCATGATGGCCGGGGCGGGCGTGCTGGTCAGCACGCCCGCCCTGGGCGCGGGCCAGGCCCGCAACCCGTTCACGCTGGGCGTGGCCTCCGGCTGCCCCCGCCCTGATGGTGTCGTGCTCTGGACGCGGCTCGCGCCCGAGCCCCTCAGGGGAGGCGGCATGCCCGCTGGTGCGGCGCTGGTGCGCTTCCGGGTCTGCAGCGACCCGCAGATGCGTCGAACGATCCGGGACGATGTGTTCGAGACGTCCGGCGAGGTGGCCCACTCGGTGCACGTTCGTCTGCGGGGGCTCGAGCCCGGCCGCGAGTACTGGTACCAGTTCTATCATGGCGAGGACGCGAGCCCGGTCGGCCGCACCCGCACCGCCGATCCGGCGGCGGCCTCGACGAAACTCGCGCTGGCCAGCTGCAACTCGTTCGAGTCAGGCCATTTCGCGGCCTACGGCGACATGGCGCAGTGGGCGCCGGACTGCGTGATCCACGTCGGCGACTACATCTACGAGGGCGGGCCCAGCCCGCTCTCGGTGACGCGCGCAGTGGACGGGCGCGAGCAGCGCTTCGAGAACGTTCGCCAGCACGTCGGGTCCGAGATCGTCACGCTCTGGGACTACCGCAACCGCTACGCGCTCTATCGGGGCGACCCGCAGCTGCAGGCGGCACATGCGGCCAGCCCGTGGATCGTCGCGATGGACGACCACGAGATCGACAACAACTGGGCGGGCGACGTGCCACAGGACCCTTGGGCCCAGACGACCCTCGAGTTCAAGGTTCGCAAGCTCGCGGCGCTGCAGGCGTACTACGAGCACATGCCTCTGGAGCAGCCGCCGCGGCTGCAGGGCGTGGACGCCTACCTGCCGCTGTACGGCGCCTGGCGACTCGGGCCTGCGCTGGTGCACCTGCTCGACACCCGGCAGCTGCGCTCGGACCAGGTCTGCGGTGACGGCTTCCCGGGGCAGTCCCCCTGCCGGGAACTGGAGGATCCTTCGCAGACGATGACCGGGGCGGCGCAGGAGCGCTGGCTGCTCGACTCGCTGCGCGCGTCCGACGCGCCCTTCAACGTGATCGCCTCGCAGACCTGGTTCGCGCCCTACCGGTACAACCCGCCGGGCGAGCCGGCGCGCGTGAACATGGACCAGTGGGACGGCTATCCCCTGCAGCGACAGCGGATCATCGACGCGCTGGCCGCCGGGGTGTCGAATCCCGTGGTGATCAGCGGCGACTGGCACAGCGCGGCCGCGATGCGCATCCACGCGGACCCGTGGGATCCGAGGTCCCGGCGCGTCGGCCACAATTTCTGCGGCACGTCGATCTCCTCGCACTGCCCCTGGGCACCGGCGCTCGAGGCGGCGAAGCCCTGGAATCCGCACGTGGACCACGTCGACGGCAGCTGGCGGGGCTACCTGCGGTTCGAGGTCGACGCGCGCGACTGGCGGACCGACTTCCGGGTGGTCGACGACCCGAAGCGGCCCGACTCGACGGTGCGCAGCGACCGGGTGATCCGCACGCGCGACGTGTAACGGGTATCCTCCGGCCGCGTGCCAGCTGGCCGCGGCCGGAGACCCCGATGAGATTCTCGCGCCTGACCGATCGACTCGCCGGCCTGGGCTCAGAGAAATGGGCCGTGCACGTGGCGGGGCGCGCCCGGCTGCAGCGCGGCGAGCCGGTCCTGATGCTGTCTATCGGCGAGCCGGACTTGCCGCCCGACGCCGCGGTGCTCGAGGCCGCCATCCACGCGCTGCGCCGCGGCCGCAGCCGCTATGCCAGCGGTCGCGGCGAGGCCGTGGTGCTGGAGGCGATCGCCCGGCGCTATGCCCAACGCACCGGGCGTGAGGTGACGCCGGCGCAGTGCTGCTTCCTGCCGGGCACGCAGACCGCGCTGTTCGCCAGCATGCAGGCGCTGCTCGACGCGGGCGACGAGGTGCTGCTGGGCGATCCGTACTACGCCACCTACGAGGGCGTGGTGGCGGCGGCTGGCGGCCGCATCGTGCCCGTGACGACGCGCCCGGAGGACGGCTTCCACCTGCAGGCGGAAGCGCTCGAGCGCGCCGTCACGCCGCGCAGCCGTGTGCTGCTGCTGAACTCGCCGGGCAATCCGACCGGCGCGATCCTGTCGCGCGGGGAGATCGCTGCGCTCGGCGAGGTCTGCCGTCGCCACGACCTGGTGATCGTGTCCGACGAGGTCTACGCCGACCTCGCCTTCGGGGCGCCGTTCGCGTCGCCCCTCGACGACGGGGCGCTGCAGGACCGCACGGTCGTGGTCTCGTCGATATCGAAGTCCCACGCGCTGCCCGGCTTTCGCTGCGGATGGGCGGTCGGCCCGCCGGAATTCGCGGAGCGCCTGCTCGCCATCTCCGAGGCGATGCTGTTCGGCTCCCAGCCCTTCCTGCAGGATGCCACCGCCGTCGCGCTCGAGATCGGGTCCGGCTCGGCGGCGGCGATGGCGCAGGCCTACCTGCGGCGGGCGCGACTCGCGGTGGAAACGCTGGCCGGCGCGCCGGGCCTTTCGGCGCGCCTCCCCGAGGGCGGCATGTTCGTCATGGTCGACGTGCGCAGGACGGGCCTGTCGGGCGAGGACTTCGCCTGGCGCCTGCTGGAGCGCCATGCCGTGGCCGTCATGCCGGGCGAAAGCTTCGGAACGGGCGGCGCCGGACATCTCCGCCTTTCGCTGGCGGTCGATGATGCCGTGCTGGCCGAGGCCTGTCGCCGCATCGTGCGCTGCGCCGAGGGGTGCTGAGGTGGCGCGCGCATGGATCCCGGTCCTGCTTGCGCTGTGCCCCGTGGCCACGCCGGTCGCGGCGTTCGAGGTCGTCGAGGCCTCGATACCGGCACTGCAGGCCGCACTGCGCGAGGGGCGCACGAGCTCGCGCGAGCTCGTGTTGCGCCACTTCGCACGGATCGCCGAGCATGAGGGGCGCATCAACGCCGCGATCAGCCTCAGCCCGACGGCGCTGGCCGAGGCCGACGCGCTCGATGCCGAGCGCGCAGCGGGTCGCGTGCGCGGCCCGCTCCACGGCATCCCGATCGCCATCAAGGACAACATCGCGGTCGATGGCATGCCGGTGACCGCGGGCACGTTGCGCCTCGCCGCTTTCGTCGCGCCTGCCGAGGCGACGCTCGCCACGAACCTGCGCGCGGCCGGGGCCATCGTGATCGCCAAGACAGTGCTCACCGAGATGGCGAACTGGATGGTGATCGGCATGCCGAACAACTATTCGTCGCTGGCCGGCTTCGCGTTCAATCCCTACGACCCCCGCCCTGACCCGCGGCCGGGGCTGGCCGATGGCCGCGGCGTGCTGCCGACCGGCAGTTCGTCGTCGGGGGCCGGCACGGCCGCCAGCTTCTGGGTCGCCAACGTGGGCACCGAGACCACGACGTCGATCATCGGGCCGGCCTCGGCGGCGATGCTCGCCGCCATCAAGCCGACAGTGGGGCGCGTCAGTCGGCACGGCATCATCCCGGTGTCGCTGGACCAGGACACGGCGGGGCCCATGGCGCGCAGCGTCGAGGATGCGGCGATCCTGCTCGGCGCGATGGAGGGCGACGGGCCCGATCCGCGGGATCCGGCAACGGGCCGCTGCACCCGGCCCCCGGCCGGCGACTACGTCGGATTCCTCGACCGCCGCGCGCTGCGCGGCGCGCGCATTGGCGTGCCGCGCGCGTGGTTCGTCGACGCGGTGCAGCTGCCCGGCACGGACGCACCCGCCGGCGGCGTACCGGCCGACCAGCGCGCGATGCTGGCGGAAGCGATTGCCGTGCTGCGCGCGCAAGGCGCCACGATCGTCGACCCGGCGGATCCGCCGAGCGTGGTGGCCGGGCGGGCAGTCGACAACGCCATGGCTTACCCATCGTGCTCGCAGGCGTTTGCCTTCAAGGGCCGCGATGCGGCCTGCTCCGTGGTGCTGAAGTATGGCTTCAAGCGCGACTTCGCATCCTGGCTCGCGGGGCAGGGTCCGCAGGCGCCCATGCGCTCGCTCGCCGAGCTGCGCGAGTGGAACGTGGCGAACGCGGCGCTCGGCACGCTGCGCTATGGCCAGACTTCGCTCGACATCTCCGACGAGCAGGACCCGCTCGACCCCGCCGACCGCGCGCGCTACCAGGCCGACCGTGCGCGCGAGCTTCGGCAGTCACGCGATGAGGGCGTCGAGGCCGTGCTGCAGAGGCACCGGCTCGACGCCCTGCTGTTCCTGGGCGGCCGCGGCAGCGCGTTCATGGCCAAGGGCGGTTATCCGTCGGTGACGGTGCCGTTCGGGAGCGTGGCCAACGGCACGGGGTTCCCGGCGGGGTTCGAGCCGCGGCCGGCGCCGCTCGGCGTGACGTTCGCCGGGCCCGATTGCAGCGAGCCGCGCCTGCTCGCGCTGGCGTACGCGTTCGAGCAGGCTACTCTTCGCCGGGTGCCGCCGATCCAGTGACGGATTCTGAGGGTTGCGCCGGCAGGCCTGCGAGGATCGCATTGGGCAGGATGGCGTCGTCCCAGTCCGCCCGGTTCGTTGAGCCGGTGCGGACGATCACGAGCCTGCGCGAGGGCACGACATAGACCCGGTGCCCGCCGCCGCCGTCGAAGAACACCACGTCGTCGGCGACGTAGGGCACCGAGTGCGTGGCGCCGATGCCGGTGTTGCGGTTGTAGGTGCGCTTGCCGGTCGCGGGAGATCCCAGCCACAGCTGGAACCCGTAGTCCGGGTTGTTCGGCGAAGGTGTCGTCATCGCGTCGATCCATGAAGCGGGCAACACCTGGCGATCGCCGACGCGCCCCCGGCCGGCGACCAGGGCGCCGAGCCGCAGCCAGTCGCGCGGCCGCGCCACGAAGTACGAGTAGGCACGCGCCGTGCCGCCCGGTCGGTCCAGCCAGAGCCGCGCGTCTTTCGCGCCGAGTGGCTGCCAGAGCCGTTGCGCGACGTAGTCCGCGTAGCGCCGCCCGGTGGCCCGCTCGACGACCGCGAGCAGCAGTTGCGTGTTGATGCTGTTGTAGTTGAACACCGCGCCTGGCACGTCCTCGAGCGGGAAGGCGAGGGCGGCGGACTCGAGGTCGGGCCCGAGGAACGCGCGCAGCCCGCGTGCGCGCGGGTCCTGGCCCGGGGAGTAGTCGAAGCGTTCGTGGCGCAGGCCGCTGGTCATATGCAGAAGCTGGCGGATCGTCACGGACTCGTGGACGGTGCCGCGCCACTCCGGCAGGTAGCGCGCGACCGCGTCGTCCACCGAGGCGATCGCGCCGTCGGCCACGGCGCAGCCCACGGCCAGCGCCGTCACGGATTTCGCCATCGAGTAGGTCTCGGACACGTCGTCCGGGCCGCGTCCGCCCCAGTAGCGCTCGTATTCGAGGGCGCCGTCCTGCCAGACGAGCAGCGACGCCGAACCGGTGCGCTCGGCATAGGCCTCGGCGGACGCCAGCGCCGCGGCGTCGATCCTGAGCTCGCGTGCCGGGCGGAACGGCGCGTCGCCGCGGAAGGCGCCGCGCACGGTCTCGGTCGCATCGAGCCAGCCGGGCAGCGTCAGCGGGGTCTGCGCCCGGATCGTCGCCCAGCGCTGCTGGAAGCGCGACTCATCCTGCGGGTCCGCGGGGGGCTTCGCGGGTGGCGGCGGCAGCGCAGCGCGCGGCGCGGGCGTGGGGCCCGTGGCGGCGAGACTGCGCAGGATCACGTTGGGAATCCACGCGTTGTCCCACTCCGGCTGGCCCGGCGGCGGACGCAGGCCCGTGCGCACGATCACGAGCTGCTGCGACGGCACGATCCACACGATCTGCCCGTTCATGCCGTCGAACAGGAACAGGTCGTCGGCCAGGAAGGGCTCCGAGTGGAACGCGCCAGGGCGCGGGCGGGCGTTCGCCGGAGAGTCGGGCCGGTGGAACAGCCGCCGCTGCGTGTAGGGCTGGCCGAGCCAGGTCATCAGCCCGAAGTGCGGGTTGACGGACGAGGGACGGCGCATCTCGCGTGCCCAGTCGTCCGGGAGGAGCTGCCGCTCCCCGACGCGACCGCCGTTCATCGCCATGATGCCGATGCGCAGCCAGGCCTCGGGCGGCAACATCAGGCAGCAGCCGCCGTGCGGCATGCCGCCCTCGCGGTTGATCCAGATGCGGCCGCCGGGGGCTCGCAATGGCTTGAGGATCGCGTCGCCCAGATATTCCGCGTAGCGCCGGCCCGTCGCGCGCTCGATCAGGTGCGGCATCACGTCGGCGGTGATGTCGCTGTAGTCCCAGGCGCTGCCCGGCGTGAACTCGAGCGGTATCTCCTCGAGCAGCACGCGGTCCCAATACGGATGGAGGTAGCGACGCGAGGCGATGCTGCCCGGTCCGCCCGGGCCGAACCACATCAGCCCGCTCGACATCTGCAGCACGTTGCGGATGGTGATCGCGGCTTTCGGCGTGTCCTGCCATTCGGCGATGTACTTCGCGACCGGGTCGTCGAGCGAGCGGATGTGGCCGTCGCGAATGGCGGCGCCGACCAGCAGCCCGCCCAGCATCTTGTGCAGGCTGCGCGAGTTGACCTCGCTGCCCGCGTCGCCCCCCCAGTAGTCGGCTGACTGCAGCCGGCCGCGGTGCCAGACCAGCAGGCTGCTCGAGCGGTTGCGCGCGGCGTAGTCGCGCGCGGCGGACAGTGCCGCCTCGGGCACGCTGCGCTCGCGTTCCGGCGCGACCGCCATGAAGCCGTCGTGGTCGCCGGCCACGGCCTCGGTGGGCGAGTAGGTGTCGACGTCGCCGGCGCCGTCGCTGGCCTGCAGTGCCCGGTGGCGCTGCCAGTAGACGTCGTCGCCCGCAGTGAGCGCGGTGCCGGGTCCCGCGGCGGGTGCCGGCCCCGCGGCGAGCCCCGCGACCAGCGCGACTGCCAGCACCGCAGTGGGGCCCGGGATGCTGTGCTTCACGCCGCCGGGGGCGCGGCCTGCGAGCGCCGCCACGCCTCCTTGCCCTCGAGCAGGGTGTCGTAGATACGCTGCGATGCGCCGCCGGCCTGCCGGATGAGCTTCTGGTGGGCGGGCCGGGACGCCGCGCGCCACTCCTCGCGCTCCGCAGGGGTCGGCTCGTAGATGCGCACGCCCTGTTCCGGCAGGCGTTGCAGCAGCGCGGCGACGTCGGCGCGGACCCGGCGGCGGGCCGAGGTGCTGTCACCGAGCCCCTGGCCGTAGACGTCCTGCTCGGCCGGCGACAGCGACGAGAACCAGCGTTCGCTGGCCATCATCACGCCCATGTCGTAGCTGTGGCGGGTGAGGACGAAGTTGGGCGCGACCTTCGGGATCCCCGACAGGGTGTACATGGTCGTCGAGGTGACGCCCGCGTCGATCAGGCCCGTCTGCAGCGCCGGCAGGACGTCCGAGAACGGCATCGTGATCATGTCGGCGCCGATCTCCTCGATGAACGCCTGCGACGCGATCGACGTCGAGGCGCGGACGCGCACGCCGCGGGTGTCGCCGGGCCGCTGCAGCATCGACCGACCGTAGAGCGACACCCAGCCGATCTCGGTCCAGTGCAGCACCCGCAGGCCCTTGGCGAGGAACAGCTCGCGGAAGGGCGCGAGCATGTAGCGGTCCATGACGAAGTCCACTTCCTCCGGGTGGTCGAAGAGGAAGGGCAGCGACAGCATCGCGATCTCGGGGACCAGGGTGGCCACCCCTGCGAACGAGCCGCCTGCGAACTGGATGCGGCCGCGGCGCAGCGCGGCGAAGCTCGCTTCCTCGGGCCCCGTTTCGCCGCGGATCAACAGGCGCACGTCGTGGCCGGGCAGCTCGCGCTCGACGCGGGCCTCGAATTCCAGCCACAGCGCCTCGTCGCTCGACTTCGGCAGCGAGAACCCACTCGCGTAGGCAACGCGCTTCGCGGATGCGCGCTCGGCGCAAGCTGCCGCGAGCAGGGCGGATGGAGCGGCGACGAGGCCCCGGAGGAATCTGCGGCGTTGCATGGCGTGATGAGTGGACAGGAAGAGGCCGCGCTTGTGCGCCGTGCGACCGACTATGCCAACGCGCCATTCCCGCCGCAACCGGGGCAGGGCGGCGCACTGCGCGCCGGTGTAGACTTCGACGGATGGTTCCGCCGACGTCCGTGATCCGCCTGCTCGAGACCGTGCGACGCGTCGAGCTCGTGGTCACCTTCGCCGCCTTCGCGACGCTCGCCGCGGTGATCTTCGCCGACGTGGTGGTGCGCGAGCTGTCGGGCACGGGCCTCACCTGGGCGCGCGAGGTGGGCGTCTACGCGAACGTGGTCGTCACCTTGATCGGCATCGGGCTGGCCTCGGACGCGGGCGCGCACCTGCGGCCACGATTCACCGACCGCTGGCTGCCGGCAGCGTGGGATCCCGCGCTCGCGCGCATCGGCGAGGCGATCACGGCGGCGTTCTGCATGGCCTTCGCGTGGATCGCACTGCACGTCGTGCTCGAGACCCGTGACCTCGACGAGCGCTCGGTCGTGCTTCGGCTTGCCATCTGGCCGGTGCAGGCGGTACTGCCGCTCGCCTTCGTGCTCTGCGCGCTGCGGCACGCCGTCTACGCACGCTGGCCGGCGCTGGCGCCCGCGCCGCGCGACGAGTCGAGCCCATGACGGGACTCGGCCTGGTCGCGCTGGTGCTGGTGCTGCTGTTGCTGCGGCAGAACCTGCTCGTGGTGCTCGGCTGCGCCGCGGGCTATGCCTACCTCGTCTGGGGCGACGGGGTGTTGTCCTACATCGTGTTCGACGGCTGGGATGCGCTGAACCGCGACGTACTGCTGTCGATCCCGCTCTACCTGCTGGCCGGCAACATCATGGCCGGCGGCGCGATCGCGCCGCGACTCGTGCGGCTGATGCGCGCATTGACCGGGCCGATCCCTGGCGGGCTCGCGATCGCCACGGTGCTCTCCTGCGGACTCTTCGCGGCGATCGTCGGCTCGAGCATCGTGACCCTGCTGGCGGTCGGCAGCATCATGTACCCCGCGCTGCTGCAGGCCGGCTATTCGCGTTCGTTCGCGCTGGGGATCATCTGCGCGGGTGGCACGCTCGGGATCATCATCCCGCCGAGCATCCCGCTGATCCTCTACGGGGTGATGACCAGCACCTCGATCGCCGACCTGTTCCTGGCCGGGATCGGTCCTGGCCTGCTGCTGGTCACGCTGTTCGCGGGGTACTCGATCGCGGTCAACTGGCGCCGTCGGCTGCCGGGCTGGGACGCCGCCGAGCTCGGCGCGGCCTTTCGCGCGGGCGCCTGGTCGTTGATGCTGCCGCTGATCATCCTCGGCGGCATCTACAGCGGATATTTCACGGCCACGGAGTCGGCGGCCGTCGCGCTCATGTACGCGGTGTTCGTGGAGACGGTCGTGCACCGCGAGCTCGACTGGCGCGGACTGTTCCGGATCACCGGCGACACCACGCGGCTGCTCGGCTCGCTGTTCCCGGTGCTGATGATGGCGCTGTCGCTCAACGTGTTCCTGTCCTACCAGCAGGTGCCGGGGCAGATCGTCGCCGCGCTCAACGACTGGTTCGAGGGCCCGGCGAGCTTCCTGGTCGTGACCAACCTGCTGCTGCTCGCGGTGGGCATGCTGATGGACATCGGTTCCGCGATCCTGATCCTCGCGCCGATCCTGCAGCCCGTCGCCGAGGCCCAGGGCATCGATCCCGTCCACTTCGGGATCATGATGACCGTGAACCTCGAGATCGGCTACCTCACCCCGCCGATGGGACTCAACCTCATCGTCGCCATGGGCGCGTTCCGCGTCGACTTCCCCACCGTCGTGCGCGCCGTGCTGCCCTTCATCGCGCTGATGCTCGGCGCGTTGCTGGTCATCGCCGCCCTGCCGCGGCTGTCGCTGTTCCCGCTCGGCTGAGCGGGTCGTCTCCCTTCCTTTCCGGCTGGATCCCATGCTGTTTCGCAACGCCGTCGTCTATCGCCTTCCCGAAGGCTGGTCCCTCACTCCCGCCGAACTCGAGCAGCGGCTCGAGGCCGCGGCGCTGCAGCCCTGCGGGCCGTTCGACATGTCGAGCCGCGGCTGGGTGCCGGCGGGCCCGACCAACCGCTTCGTGCATTCCGTCGCCGGGCATCACCTCGTGGCGCTCGGCACCGAGCAGAAGATCCTGCCGGCTGCCGTGATCCGCCAGGTAGCGCAGGACCGGGCCGCCGAGATCGCTGCCGAGCAGGGCTACCCCGTGGGGCGCCGGCAGATGCGCGACCTGCGCCTGCGGGTCGGGGAGGAGCTGCGCGCCAGGGCGCTGTCGCGCCGGAGTGCGACGCGCGGCTGGATCGATCCGCAAGGGCGGTGGTGCGTGGTCGAGGCCTCGGGCGCGAAGCGTGCCGACCTGTTCGTCGAGTCGATGCGCACCGCCCTCGAGACCTTCGCGGTGCTGCCACTGAAGGGCGATCGCGCGGCGGCCCCGCGCATGGCGGGATGGCTGCGCCATGGCGACGTGCCGGCGGAATTCCTGATCGATCCTGAGCTCGAGCTGCGCGCCGCCGACAAGTCGAAGGCCGTGGTGCGCTGGTCCCGCCAGTCTTTCGACGCGGCGGAGGTGCAGCGCTACCTCGACGCCGGTCTCGCGGTGGCCCGCATCGGCCTGACCTGGCGCGACAAGGTCTCGCTGGTCGTGACGTCGGATCTGTTCCTCAAGCGCATCGAGTTCCTGGGTCTCTCGAAGGACGCAGGCGACGGCGGTGGCGAGACCGACGCCGCCGAGCAGTTCGACATCGACTTCGCGCTGATGGCCGGCGAGCTCGCGCAGTTGCTGGCCGACCTCGACGCGGCTTTCGGCGCCAGCGGCTAGCCGGGTAGCCCGTCGCGGTGCGCCGCCTGCGGCGTCACGCGCCCGTCATGCGTCGGGCGCAATATACGACGCCATGCTGGATCGAGCGCGGACGCCGGGCTCCGGCGGCGATGGAAGCGGTCCGCTGCGCGTTCGCGCGGTGTGGATCTCGGACATACACCTCGGCACGCCCGGCTGCCAGGCGGAGGCGCTGTTGGGGTTCCTGCGCGCGGTGGAGAGCGAAACGCTCTACCTGGTTGGTGACATCGTCGACGGCTGGCAGCTGCGGCGCAGCTGGCACTGGCCCCAGGCCCACAGTGACGTCGTCCAGAAGCTGCTGCGCAAGGCGCGCAAGGGCACGCGGGTCGTGTTCGTCCCTGGCAACCATGACGAGTTCGCCCGGCGTTATCTCGGCCACACGTTCGGCGGCATCGACGTGGTGGAGGATTGCATCCACCAGCTCGCCGACGGTCGCCGCCTGTGGATCACGCACGGCGACCTGTTCGACGGGGTGATCCAGTGTGCGCGCTGGCTCGCCCACGTCGGCGACCGCGCGTACGAACTCACGCTGCGCGTGAACCGCTGGTTCAATGTGGCGCGGGCCCGTCTCGGCCTGCCTTACTGGAGCCTTTCGAAATACCTCAAGCTCCGTGTGAAGCGGGCGGTCAGCTACGTCACGGACTTCGAGGTTGCCGTCGCGCGGGAGGCGGCGCGCCGCGGCGTGGATGGCGTCGTGTGCGGGCACATCCATCACGCAGAGCTGCGCCGGATCGACGGGATTCTCTACTGCAACGATGGCGACTGGGTGGAGAGCCGGACCGCGCTGGTCGAGCACCTGGACGGTCGGCTCGAGATCCTGCACTACGGCGTGGACATCGACGCCGGATCAGGGGTCGCGGAAGATGTCGACGGGGAGGGATGCGATCTTCTGGAGCCGGCGTTTTCGACGCCACAGCGGCCACCAGTCGTATAGGAAGATCTCGACCGGGCGCCACAGGCCCACCCAGCCGATGATCAGCAGCCCCTCCGAGAGCAAGGCCAGGCCCGTGGTCGACGCGAGCTGCTGGCGGACGACGAGGCACAGGCCGAGGAACGCGAGTCCGATCACCAGGCTCACGCTGCCCCGGCGCAACAGCCTGCGCAGCTCCAGTGCAACCTGGGCCGCGCGATACTCGAAGTAATGCGCGAACGCGGAGGGCAGCTCGCCGGCGCCAGGATCGGCCGCGGCGTCACCCGCAAGGTGCACCACCAGCTTCATCGGCCGGGAATCGCCGAGTTCCGCCACGGCATCCTCGATGTAGGCCTCGGCGGCCGGATCGAGGTCTTTTTCGCGAAAAGGCGCGGGGTCGAGCCGGTTGAAGACCTGGCGCAGGTCGCGAAGCCGCAGCTCGATGAGGCACCGACCGTCCTCGGTCCGATACGCGGGATGCGGCGGGCCGTGCCGTCGAATCATGGCTGGGCGGGGCCCGGGCCGGTGGTCCCCGCTGTGTCGCCTGGCCGTGGCTCGCCGCGTCGGCGGCGCACGGCCTCGCGCAGCAGGAACTCGACCTGGCCGTTCACGCTGCGCAGCTCCGCGGCGGCCCAGGACTCCAGCTCGCGCCAGAGTTCCGGGTCGACCCTGAGCAGGAAGGCCTTCCGTTCGGCGGGCATGCGTTCAGCCGTAGAGCGTCCCCGTGTTGATCACGGGCTTCGCTTCCGAGTCGCCGCAGAGTACGACCAGCAGGTTGCTGACCATCGCCGCCTTGCGTTCCGGATCGAGCGCGACGACATTGCGCTGCTCGAGGTCGGTGAGCGCCATCTGGACCATGCTGACGGCGCCCTGCACGATCTTCGTCCGTGCGGCGAGCACGGCCTCGGCCTGTTGCCGCCTCAGCATGGCCTGCGCGACTTCCGGCGCGTAGGCGAGGTGATTCAGCCGCGCCTCCTCGACCACTACGCCGGCGCGCGACAGCCGCTGCTGCAGCTCGCTGGCGAGCGCATGCGAGACCTCGTCGGTGCCGCTGCGCAGCGTGATCTCGTGCTCCTCGCCGTGGTCGTAGGCGTACTGGCTGCACAGGTGGCGAAGTGCCGACTCGGACTGGATCGCCACGTATTCCTCGTAGTTGTCGACGTCGAACATCGCCTGCGCGGTGTCCTGGACGCGCCAGACCACGACCGCCGAGATGTCGATCGGGTTGCCCTGCTTGTCGTTGACCTTGAGCAGCGCGCCGTCGAGGTTGCGCGAGCGCAGCGACACCTTCATGCGCGTGTTCTTGCGGGCCGGTGCTGCGTGAGCCTCGCCCTGCTTCTTGCCGTGGCTGCGGGAGGCTGCCGCCGGCGCGGTGGTCGACGCTCCGTTGCTGTAGAACGGGTTGCCCCAGTGGAAGCCGTGCTGCTTCACGGTGCCCCGGTAGTCACCGAACAGCACCAGCACGCGCGATTCGTTCGGCTGCAGCGTGAAGAAGCCAAACAGCGAGATGAACGCGAGCGCGATCAGGACGATGCCGGCGACGATCAGTCCGCGCGGGAGCCCGCCGTTGGCAGCGCCGGACAGCGCAGCCACCGCGGCAGCGATCATGAGCACCACGACGGCGAGCATCAGCCAACCGCTGAGCACGGTGACCTCGCGTTCGCGGCTGGCGGGACGGAGTGGGGTGTGATCCATCGAACTGGCTCCCTTGGAAAAACCGAGGAGCCAGATATTGATGTGATATCAATAAGAAATCAAGGGGTGGGCGCGACGCTGGCGCGCAGCGCCGGGCAGTAGGCGGGCGCTGGCGCACGCGCCTCGCCAGCCCAACGGTAGGCGATCAGCCCCGATTCAGTCGGCAGAGGCACGGGGCGCGCCCGCTGCTGAAGCACGCGTACCGCATCGGGTGGCACGCCATAGACCTCGCTGCCCCAGTGCTCGGCCTCGCTGACGACCAGTCCGGACGCGAAGCAGGACATCAAGGCCTCGAGCGAGGCGCGCTGGCTGATCACCGGGCGGCCCGTGACGCCATAGCGCGAGAACTCCTCGCCCGAGCCGGACTCGAAGAGGATCGTCGCGCTGAATTCCACGTCCATGCGGCCCAGGTCGCGCAGTGCGCTGAGGCCATTGGTCGAGACGACGACGTCGGCGTTCGTGGCGGCGGCAAGCAGCGGGGGGCGTGCCGCGCGCCAGTCCACCCGGTGCTGTGCATGCAGGAAGCCGGGCCCTTCCGCGATGAATCGCGCGAGCTTGTACCACGCCGGGTTGCCCGCCCAGAGGAACACGAGCGTGGCGGCAATCGTGACGCCCCCCGCGGCCCTAGCCTGGGCGGGCGAGACCGGGCCCCAGGGCAGCGTCGCGGCCAGCGCCGCACCGAGCCGCCCGAGGGCACCGAGCAGCGCGTCGAGCGCGATGGCCGCCGGCATCATCAGGAAGGGCAGCAGGTAGTAGATGTAGTGCTCGCCGCGCATCCCGCCAAAGGTGTGCGCGCCCATGCCGACCAGCCACACGACCAGGCCGAACGACGCGACTGCGGGATTGCGCAGCAGGCTGGCCACGGCGATGGCGGGCAGCAGCATGTAGATCGCCGGGAAGCTGTCGAGCAGGATCCAGTGATAGATCGACAGTGGCGTGCCCTGGGCCCAACGCGCCTGCCAGGTGTAGGTTGTCCACAGCGAGGCCAGCAGGTCCTGCGCGAGCAGCAGCGTGGCCGCTGCGATGGCGAGCAGCGCCGTCCCGGCGATCAGCCAGCGTCGGGCCTTGCCGGCCTGCAGGTCCGCGACCGCCTGCGGCAACACGCTGGTCAGCGCCCACCATGCGACGATCCCCGCAACGCCGACCAGGGTCGTGACCTGGAGATGGAAGGCGAGCCCCAGCGCGGCTGCACCGCCTGCGGCCACGGCCACCCGGGCGGACGTGGGCCGGGGTGGCGCCTTGAGCAGGATGAAGGCGGCGATCGCGGCGACGAAGAACAGCAGCGCGTGCAACGAATAGAAGCGAATGAACTGCGACAGGTAGACCCAGTTGATCGACAGCCCGAGCATCAGCGCTGCAATCCAGGCGGCCCTCCGCCCCGCGAACCGGCGCATCCACAGGAACAGCGCCACCGCCAGCAGCACGTTCGCCGCCAGCGGCACGAGCCGGCCGACCACCAGACTGTCGCCGAACGCGGCGAACATGGCGCCGGTTGCGACCGTGAACAACCGGGCCCGGCGGTAGGCTCCGTCGCCGATCCCCAGGCTCCCGTCCTCCGCCCACGACTGCCCCGCCAGCACGTGGAACAGCTCGTCGTAGCGGGGTGGATGATCGATGTGCAGCAGCCCGACGCCGAGCAGCAGCAGGGACAGCAGGAGGGCCTCGAGCCCGCTGCGGCCGGCACGTTCCACTGAAGGGGGGTCCTGCGGACGCTCCATATTCTTCAAAGGATAAACCCGCGGTGGCGCTGCAGGTGTGACCGGGGCCCTGTTCCCTGCGGTGCGTCCGGCAGCCGGGACAGGTGGCGGGTACACTCCCGCGGGCCTCGGGATATCCACTACCGGGGCACTGGGTTCGTCCTCTGGGCACCAAGACGTGAGCATCAGGAAAGGCGCAGCGCTGCTCGGCGTGGCCGGTCTCATCGAGTACGGCCTGCAGCTGCTGCTGCCCGTGATCCTCGTGCGGTTCCTCGATCCCGAGGCCTTCGGGGACTACCGGCTCGTCTGGCTGCTCGGAACCACCGCGCTGGCGGTCTTCCCGATGTTCGTCCCGGGCTCGCTGTTCCATTTCCTGCCGCGTGCCACGGCTGCGGACCGGCCTGCCTACCTCTGCAATGCCTGGGTGTTCGTGATGCTCGGGGGGGTCGTCGCGGCCGCGCTGCTGCTGGTCAGCTGGTCATGGTTGCCGTCGTCGGTGGCTGCGCTGCGCCAGTACTCCGGGCTGGTGCCGCTGTTCCTGGCGCTTTGGGTGGGGGCAAGCCTGCTCGACGTGCTGCCGACCGCCGACGGCCGCGCGAGGTGGCAGGCCGGCGCCATGGTGGCGCTGGCCGTGCTGCGCACGGCGATGCTTGGCTTCGCCGCGGTGCTGGCCGCCGACGGCGCGACGCTGCTCGCGGTGTTGTGCGCGTTTGCCGCCGTCAAGCTGCTGCTCGTGCCAGCCTATGCCGCCTCGCAGGGCTTGCTCGGACGGCTGCGCCTGGATCCTGCCTTGATGCGGCGGCAGTTCCTCTACTCGCTGCCGTTTGCCGTCGGCAACGCGCTCTACCTGCTGCGCGTGCAGGCTGACCAATGGATCGTGGCGAGCTTCTTCAGCTCGTCGGTGTTCGCGCTGATCTCGATCGCGGGCATCGCGCTCGCCGTGTCCGGCCTCGTGCGCCAGCCGCTCAACAACGCCGTGTTGCCCCGGCTCAGCGCACTGCTCGGCGCCGGTCGGAACGCGGAGGCCTGCCAGTTGCTCGCGAGGTCCTATGCGGCCCTAAGCCTGGTGCTGGCTCCGCTGCTCGGGATGTTCTTCGTGGCGGCCCGCGAGCTCGTGATCCTCGTGTATACCCCCGCCTACGTGGGCGCTGCGCCCATGATGCAGGTCTACCTGGTAGGCCAGCTGATTGGTGTGTTCGCCGCAGGACACCTCCTGGTCGTGGCGGAGCAGGGGCGCCTGTCCACGACCATCAGCGCAGTCTGCCTGGTCGTCTCGATCGTCCTGAGCCTCGTCGGCGTGCGCTGGTTCGGTCCCGTCGGCGCGGTGGCGGGCAGCGTCGTGTCGCTCCTGGTGGGTGAGGTCTGGGCGTTGCTCGCGGTCACCCGCAAGCTCGGCGCCAAGGTGAGCGACATCGTCAATTTGCGCGTGTCGGGCCGGGTGATCGCGGTCGTCGTGCTTGCGGCTTGCGCGACGCTGCTGGTGCGCACGCGTCTGCCTGACGACTGGGGTGCATGGCCCACGTTGTTTGCGATCGCGGCCGTCTACGCGGGCCTCGTACTGCTGGGCGGGTGGGTTCTCGGGATCCTCTCGCTGGTGCGCCCTCTGCTGGCCGGACTGCGCGGCGACGGGTCGCGTTGAGCGCGGCTGTCAATCCTTACGGCCGTCACGCCCGCGTGATATGAATGCGGCGCGATGACTCCGCCGCCCGCCGCAAATCACTCTGCGTTCGCCCGATGGCGCGCAGCGACCCTTGCGCCGTTCGAGCATCGCGTGTTCGCGCTGTTCTGGGTCGCCTCGCTGGTGTCGTCGTTCGGCAGCCTGATCCAGACGGTCGGCGCCTCATGGCTGATGACCACGCTCGCGCCGGCGCCCGACCAGGTCGCCCTGGTCCAGACCGCCGGCACGCTGCCCTTCTTCGTGTTCTCGCTGATCGCGGGCGCGCTGGCTGACACCTATGACCGCCGGCTGACCATGCTGGCCTCCCAGTGCCTCATGCTTGGTGCCTCGGTCGCCCTCGCATGGGTGGCGCTGGCGGGGGCCGCGACACCAATGCTGCTTCTGGCGTTGACCTTCCTGATCGGCTGCGGCACCGCTGCGTTTGCCCCGGCGTGGCAGGCCTCGATCGGGGACCAGGTGCCGCGCTCGCAGATTCCCTCGGCGGTCATGGCCAATGCCGTGGGCTTCAACATGGCCCGCAGCGTTGGCCCGGCGATTGGCGGCCTGATCGTTGCCTGGGCGGGGGCCGCCGTGGCTTTCGTCATCAACGCGTTCTCCTACATCGGCATGATCGCCGTGCTGCTGTGGTGGCGCCCGGCGACGGCCCGGAGCGCGCTCCCGCCGGAGCCGCTGGGCGACGCGATCCTCGCCGGGATCCGCTACGTGCGCCTTTCGCCGCACCTGGTCGCGGTCCTGGTGCGCGCGTTGCTCTACACCTTCCCGATGGCGGCGGCCAGCGCGTTGATGCCTGTCGTGGCCCGCGACCTCCTCGGTGGCGACGCCACGACCTTCGGCCTGCTGCTGGGCGGCTTCGGCGTCGGCGCCATGCTCGGCGCGTTGTCGAGCGCTGCGCTGCGCTCGCGGTTTTCCATCGACCGGCTACTGCGCGGCCTGTGCGTGGTCGCCGCGGTGGCCGTGCTCACCATCGCCCAGAGCCGCTCGACCGCGCTGACGCTGCTCGCCCATGTGCTGGCGGGCTCGATCTGGACGCTTGGCCTGGCCAACTTCAACATCGCGGTGCAGATGTCCTCGCCGCGCTGGGTGATGGGCCGGATGCTCGCGACCTACCAGACCGTGGCCTTCGCCGGCATGGCCGTCGGCAGCTGGATCTGGGGCGAGCTGGCGAGCGTGGCGGGGCTGCGGGAGTCGCTGAGCGCCGCCGGCGTGGCGATGCTCTCGGGGCTGGCGATCTCGCGCTGGTTCCCGGTCTCGGTGGCCCGGCCGGGTTCGCTGGATCCGCACGCCTTCGGTTCCCTGGCGCCGCCGCCCGTCGAGCTCGATCCCTCATCGGGTCCGATCGTCACGACCATCGAGTACCGCGTGCCGCTGGCCAACGCGGCGGCCTTCGTGCCGGCGATCAACGAGCTCGGCCGGATCCGCCGTCGCGACGGCGCGCGCCGCTGGTCGATCGTGCAGGACCTCGACGATCCCGAGGCCTGGATCGAGCGCTTCGAGAGCCCGACCTGGACCGACTACCTCCGGCGCCAGGAGCGCCCGACGCTCGCCGACCAGGCGGTGCGGCAGCGCATCGCGGAGCTGATCCTTGGCGAGCGCGGCAAGGTCCGCCGCCATATCGAGCGGCCTGCGGGCGCCGAGCCGCTCGGTCCCGGCCCACGGCCCGAGCCGCTCGACGTATCCTCCCCGCATTCCTGATCCCCACCCCTGGCATCGACCTTCGAGGTAACCCGCGATGAGCATGTCCCTGCGCGACCAGCTCCTGGCCGCCGGTCTCGGCAGCAAGCAGCAGGCGAAGCGTGCCGAGCAGGAGCAGCGTCGCGAGCACAAGCAGGCGCGCCGCGACGGCGGCCCCGGGAAGGGCGGCGCTGGCAATGGTGCCCGGCCGGCGTCTGCGCAGGCCGCGGCCGCGGCGGAGCGCGCGCGCGCGGAGAAGGCCGCGCGTGACCGCGAGCTAAACCGCAGGCAGCAGGAATCGGCGGAGGCGCGCGCCCGGCTCGGGCTCGTGCGCCAGTGGGCCGACCGTGACCGCCTGCCGCCGATCGATTCCGACGACTCCTTCAATTTCATCGATGGCGGCAAGGTGCGTCGTGTCCGTGTCAACGCCGAGCGGCGTGCGCAGCTGCTCAGTGGCAGCGTGATGATCGTCCGCGTGGGAGACCGCTACGAACAGCTGCCCGCCGCCGCGGCGGCGCGAATCCGCGAGCGCGTGCCGGAAGCCGTGATCGACCTGTCCGGGGCCGATCGCGGCCCGGCGTCGCCAGGCACGGGCAGCGCCCCTACTGACGCTGCCGGCGCCGACGATCCGTACAAGGACTACGTCGTCCCCGACGACCTCACCTGGTGAGGGTCAGCGCCGTGTGCATGAGCCTCGCGTGAAGTCCTGGCAGCTACCGGGCGGGCACCTGAGCCCGCTGCGGCTCGTGCTGCTCGTGGCGGTGCTGGCGGCCGCGGCGTGGGTGGCGAATTCGGACCATGCCCACCAGCAGTTGCTGGCCGCCATCGACTACACCAGTCGGCTCATGACCGAGCATCCCCTGCGTGGCGCGGCGATGTTCGTGCTGCTCTCGGCGATGTCGGCGATGCTGATGTTCTTCTCGAGCGTGCTGCTGGTGCCGCTGGGCATCGAGGCCTGGGGCGCGCCGGGCTGCTTCCTGCTGCTGTGGTCCGGCTGGGCGCTCGGTGGCGTGGTCACGTACTCGATCGGGCGGGGGCTGGGGCGGCCCGTGGTCGAGAAGTTGCTGCCGGCGCGCAAGATCGCGCGCTACGAGGCCCGGGTACCCTCCGGGGCTCCGTTCGGCACGGCGTTGCTGGTGCAACTCGCTTTCCCCTCGGACGTCGTTGGCTATTTCTTCGGGCTGCTGCGGTACCGCTTCAGGACCTACCTGCTGGCGCTGCTGTGTGCCGAGTTCCCCTATGCGTTCGGGACGGTGTTCCTCGGCACGGCGTTCATGGATCGCCAGTACCCGATGCTCGTCGCGGGCGCGGCCGTGGTCGCGGCGTTCCTTGGCTGGCAGTGGTGGATGCGCCGCCGTGCCGCCGGCACCTGACGACGGCTGGACTCAGCCGGTGCCGGTCGCCCGCTGGTGAAGCGGGACTACGGTGGAGGGCAGCTCGAGATCCGAAGCCGCGGGCTGGGGCGCAGGGGCCGGGAGCTGTTCCTCGACGGGCAGCGCCTCGAGGCGAGGGAACGGCCCGTCGCCCGTGAGTCGCTGGCGGTTGTTTTCCAGCCAGCGCTCGACGTGGCGCTGGAACCGCTCGGTGGCTTCGGCGCGCAATTTCGCTACGCCGGCCTCGCCGACCAGTTTTTCCTGGGTGGCATTGACGCGCCACCACCAGTTGATGCGGTCGAGGCGTTCGCCCTCGAGGTAGGTGAGGGTGATGGAGAAGCGGCGACCGTCGCTGGTGCGCTCGTGCTCCGCGAACGCGAAGTAGTCGACGAGTGGGCGGGGCAGCTCGAGGTGCGGCATCCGGGTCCCGACTGTGTTGCGTGTCACATAATAGCCACACATGCGTGGCGACTGCCAGCCTTCTTGAGGGCTGCCGTAGTCGGAGATGCCATCACGCGGGGCCGGTCACGGACGGCAAATGCGTAGGGCGGCAATATCCATGCTGGTCTAGCCTGCGTCGTCACCGCTTTCACAGTGCGTCCCTGAATGCCGAGCGCGAGTCCGTTCCTGGCGTCGCCGATCGAGCCGAGGCGCTTTCGCCGGCTTTTCCTCGGCCTGCTGCTTGGCATGCTGCTGGTGATCTGGGTTGCCTGGCTGAATGGCATCCACGCCCTGCAGCGCAACGCCGAGTCGGCGCTGGCCGCGCGCATCGAGGTGGACACGCTGCTGCTCGAGGACCATGCCTCGCGCACGCTCGATGCCGTGGCGGCTCGGGTCGAGCGCCTCGCAAGCTCCAGGTCGTCGTCTCCAGCAGGGTTGCAGGCGCTGATCGCGGGCGACCCGACGATCCGCAGCGTGTCGCTCGTGGATTCCGCCGGCCGCGTGGTCGCCAGTTCGGCGAGCGGCAATGTCGGGCGCATCGTGCCACCCGGCGTGCTGCCCGGTGCCGACGCGCCAGCAGGCGTGTCGGGGCTTCGGTACGGCGCCGTCCTGCCGGGTCGCGAGCTCGCCGACCTGGGCGTTGCGGGGTCCGGGGGCGCGGCACGCGCCTGGCTCGTTGCCCTGCCGGTGGACGTCGATGGCCGGCCGCACCAATGGGTCGCGGTACTGGATCCCGGCACGTTCGAGGCGCTGTGGTCGCGCCTCGACGACGAGCCGGCCACGGAAATCGGCCTCTTCGACCGCCGCGGGCAGCGCATTGCGGCACACCACGAGGTCGTGCCTGCGGAGGTCGCGCTGGGCCCGGAACTGGCCGCCGAGGCGGCGCGCGGAGTGCGCGGCAGCTTCGTGCCGGGCAGCCACCCCAAGCTCTGGGCGACCTGGAGGACGAGCCAACGTCACCCCGTCGTGGTGGTCGCGGTGGGTCACCAGGGGCTGATCTGGGCCTCGATGGCGGGCGAGCGCGACCGGTTGCTCGCCCTTGCGGCCGGCGCGACGCTGCTCGTGCTGCTGGTCCTGGGGCTCGCCTATCGCGGCTACCTGCGCTACGAGGCCTCGGTGATCGAGACGGCGAACCAGGCCCGGGCGATCGGTGCTCACCTGATGTCCATGGAGACGGGGCCCGACGGCATCATCCTCGGCGTCAACCAGGCGCTGCTCGACGCCAGCGGGTTTACGCGCGAGGAACTGGTCGGCCACACGCATGCGGTGCTCGACTCGGGTCTCTCCACGGAGGCGTTCCGCGACGAGCTCAAGGAGACCATTGCCGCCGGGCGGATCTGGAAGGGGAGCCTGCGCAACCGGCGACGGGATGGCGGGTATTTCTGGGTCAATGCGACCATCATCCCTTTCCTCGACGCCTGGGGCCGGGTCGACCGCTACCTCACGCTCTTCAGCGACGTGACGGAGGCGATCGCGCTGTCCGAGCGCTTCGAGCAGGAGCGGCAGCTGCGCGAGGAGCTGGCGAGGGCGAATATCGAGCTGTCGACCCGCGCCAATACCGACCCGCTGACCGGGGTCGGCAGCCGGCATGCCTTCGACGCCTTCGTGGCCACGGCCATCCAGTCGGCGGCGGCCGGGGCCGAGCCTTTTGCACTGCTCATGCTCGACCTCGACCGGTTCAAGGAGATCAACGACCTGCACGGTCATATTGCGGGCGACACCGTCCTGAAGACGCTGGCCCGACGCTGGTCCGCACGGATCCGAGCCGCGGACCTGCTCGCGCGGCTGGGCGGCGAGGAGTTCTGCGTGGTGCTGCCCGGCACGGACTCTGCCGGCGCGCTCGCGATCGCCGAGGCGCTGCGCGCAGCGACCAGCGGGGAGCTGGTCAATCTGGGCGACGGCATGGCACTGAAGGTCACGGTCAGTGTCGGCGTCGCCGGGGTGGGCCGTGGCGAGCGGGCGGACCTCGAGAGCCTGCTGCGCGTCGCGGATGCGGCGCTTTATGCGGCGAAGCGTACCGGGCGCAACCGGGTCGTTGCCTCTTCGGGCAGCGACGGGTCCGCCCTCCCGAGCTGCGACGCAGTCGCCTAGCGCTGGCCAGGGCATTGACGTACGGTCTACCGCCGGGCCCAAGGGGCCGGGGAGGGGACCATGGGTACCGCCAGCATCCCCGCGCTGACCGAGAGGCAGCAGCGGGAGGTCGACTACCACGAGGAGCACGCGCGCGAACTCGCCCGCGACTACGACCACATCGACTACGAGCTCGTCACGTCGCCGCGACGTCGCTGGTGGAACCAGGCCTGGTCGATGTACGACGAGCTGCTGCGCACCCCGCTGGAGGGCAAGCGCGTGCTGGTGGTCGGATGCGGATTCGGCGACGACTGCTTCCGCCTGGCCAAGGCGGGCGCGGAGGTCCATGGTTTCGACCTCTCGCCGGCGCTGCTGGCCGTCGGGCGCAGCGTGGCGCAGCGTGAGGGGCTCGCGATCGAGTTCCGCGAGATGCCGGCGGAGCGCCTGGACTATCCCGATGATTTCTTCGACCTGATCGTGGCGCGCGACATCCTGCACCACGTCGAGATCCCGGCGGCGCTCGCCGAGCTGCGCCGCGTCGCACGGCCCGGCGCACGCATGCTGGTCAACGAGGTGTACACGCACTCTGCCTTGGACCGCATCCGCCACTCGCGGTTCGTGCGTGGGGTGCTGTACGAGCGCATGGTGCGGCTGGTCTACGGCGAGCGCCGGCCGTACATCACGGCCGACGAACGCAAGATGGACGAGCGCGACATGCAGCGGGTGCGCGAGGCGCTGCAGGTCGACTTCGAGCGGCACTTCGATCTCCTGGTCAACCGCGTGCTCCCGGCGGGAATCACCGCCTTCAACGTGATCGACTACCTCGTGCTGAACCTCCTGCAGCCGCTGGCGCGCCGGCTGGGCGGACGGGCGCTGCTGGCCGGCGAGGTACGCAAGCGCACGCGGCCTCAGGCCAGCGGCCGGTAGCGCGGCCCCCCCGGCGGCGCCTGGTCGTCCGGCAGCGACTCGACCAGCACGACGCGACGGACCGGCCAGCGGACTGGCGGCCACTGTGGATCACGACGCGTTGCGTGGGCCTGGCGCACCAGAGTCACGTGCGGGCGCCAGGGCCTGGGGTCACGCCTGAAGCCGAGCCGCGCGAGCTGGCCCCACAGGGTGTCGATCACCTGCGTCGCGCGCGCGGGGGCGTCGTGGGACAGCGCCACCAGTACCCGCGGCTTCGGCCAGAACTCCACGTGGTCGAGCTGCAGCTCGAAGGGCGGCACCGGGCTCGCGAGGCGCTGGAGCGCGGGCAGGCGTGACGCGTCGACGCTGCCGAGGAAGGCGGCCGTGACATGCAGGTCGGCCGCCGCAACGGGGCGGCCGTCCAGCGGGAACAGCCGGGTGCGGGCGGACTCGAGGGCCGCGCGCAGGGGCTCGTCGGGCCAGAACGCAAGGAACAGCCGCGGGCGCCGCGGCGCATCGCTCCCGCTCATTGCCGGTACCAGAGTTCCTTCGAGCCATTGCGGAAGTAGATCAGCATGCCGGCGTCGGAGACCTCGTAGCGACCGACCTCCTCCCACGCCCCGCCGGGCTGGCGTACTGACAGCACGCGGCCGCGTGCGCGCCATTCTCCCTGCTGGACGGCGCCGCGGCCCGAGTCGCCACTGACGCCGGCGGTGCCGGCGAGCACCCGGCCCGCGCCGTAGGCGAAGCGGCCGTCGGCGGCGATCTCCATCAGGGTCTCCGATGCGGCGGTGAATTCACCGCTGCGGTAGGACTCGCTCTTGCTCCAGCGGCCCACGAGCCGGGGATCCCCGCCCAGGTCGCCGGCCGCGGCGACCGGTGCCCGTGCTGGCGGCGCGCCGGCGCGGCGGAACTCGAGCCGGACCTGCTGAGGCGACCCGTCGGGCCCGGCCTGGGCGAGCGTCAGGGCGAGGGCGTCGCCGTCGCGGCGCGCCTCGAAGGCGCCGAGGCCACCCGCGTTGGCGGCCAGGCCCGTGGCGACGTTGCCCTCGGCCTGGCCCGAGAGCTGCGTGGGCTGGCCACCTGGTGCCTGCAGCAGCCCTTGAACCGCCGCGGCGGACTGCTCGAGCGTCAGCTCGATCTGCTGCCCCTGCACCTCGGCGACGAAGCGCCCGTCGAAGGGGGTCGCGGCGAAGCCTGGGCGGGCAGGAATCGCAAGGCTGGCGAGGAACGCCAGCGCGGCGAGGGCGCCGACATGTCGCGTGCCCGTGCGGTGCCGCTGCGCCAGGCCGCGGGCAATGATGGTGCTTCGGCGTGGCATGACCGCAACATCATCATACGTGCTGACCCTGATGGCCTCCTGCATGGGCCGCGATGACCGATTACCGGCCAGCGCGCCGCAACACCGGCGGCTTGCCGCGCGCCATGCGGCCAGCGCATGGCGTAATTGACCATAGGTATTGATAATCAGCCGGGACTGCTCCAAATTCGGGACGTACCTATCAGCCGCAATCCTATGCGGCTTCCGCCACAGGGGGATCTGATGTCTCATTCGTCTTCACGCCTCTCCGCTGTTCTGGTTGCAGCGGCCGTTTCGGCCGCCATCTCAGGCACCGCTGTTGCGCAGGCGCAACTCGAGGAAGTCACTGTCACGGCGCGCAAGCGCGCTGAGTCGCTGCAGGAAGTGCCGATCTCGGTCACGGCCTTCACGGCCGAGGCCATCGAGAGCCGCGGCATCCGCAACGTCTCCGACGTGATCAAATACACGCCCGGCCTGAGCTTCGACAAGGGCTTCGCGCCGCAGGATACGCGTCCGAACATCCGCGGCCTGCCCACGACCCGCGGCCGTCCGCCCGTTGGCATCCTGCTCGACAACATCGACATCTCCTCGGAGTCGATCGCCACGGCCGGCGGCTCCTCGCTGATGAACCTCAAGCTCGTCGACGTCGAGCGCATCGAGGTCGTCAAGGGCCCGCAGAGCGCGCTGTATGGCCGAGTCGCCTTCGGCGGTGCCATCAACTACGTCTCGAAGAAGCCGACCTTCGACGAGGTGCAGGGTAACCTCAACCTCGACGTGGCCACCGACGGCCTCTACGAGGCGCGGGGCGCGATCAACCTGCCGATCGGCGAGTCGACGGCGATCCGCGTCAACGGCCTCTACAGCAAGTTCGACGGGTTCTACAAGAACGAGGTCTCGGGCGAGACCATTGGCGGCTGGGAGACCAAGGGCATCGCGGCGCAGCTGCGCTTCGCCCCCAGCGAGACCAGCGACTGGACCCTGCGCCTGTCGTACTCGGAGGACGACGCCGAGCCGCGTCCGTCCTACTACAACGGCCAGGCGATCCCGGGCAAGAACCAGCTGCTGGCGCTGCCGGCCAACGCCGTCGGGCTGCGCCTCGGCGTGCCGCCGGGCGGCGCGCCGCTGCCGGCGACGATCCGCTACCCGATCACCGGCGAGGCCAAGAACGGCGACCGCGTGCTGCTGAGCGTCGACCCGCTGACCGGCAAGGACTACGAGGGCGGCCAGCTCGAAGCCTTCATCGCCAGCCTGTCGGGCGAGGTGGATTTCGGCTTCGCGACCCTGAACTCCTGGACGGGCTACACCAGCGCCAAGGCGCTGAGCCGCTCCGACGCCGACTTCTATGCAGCGCCGTCGCGTGCGGTCACGGTGCCCGTGGCAGGCAACTACGAGCCGCTGGCGGCGCTGTCGGTCACCTCGCTCGACACCGACGTGACCCAGCTCAGCCAGGAGCTGCGCCTCGGCGATCTCGAGGGCAAGGGCCTGCGCTGGGCGGTCGGTGCCCTCTACTGGAAGGAAGACTACGAGAGCTACAACGCCTCGCTGTTCATCAACGGCTTTGCCCGCAACGCGCCGATCCCGTCCCCGCTGTTCCCGGCCGGCTGGTCGGCGGCGGCCGAGCTCGTCGCCCGTGGCGCGCTGCCGGGCGACCGCAACTTCCGCAACACCGAGCACACCTCGGGCTACCTGATCCTCGAGTACGACATCACCGACAAACTCGACATCAGCGCCGAGGGCCGCTATGGCCGCGAGAAGTTCGACTACCTGTTCGGTCGCGCCTACAACCCGGCGGTCTCGCCCACGGGCCAGGTGCTGCCGACCGCGTTCGCCGGCCAGACCTTCACCCCGAGCTCGTCGACCAACTACTTCGCGCCCAAGGTCACGCTGAACTACAAGCCGACCGACGACGCCTCGATCTACGCCACGGTGTCCAAGGGCGTGAAGCCCGCGGGCTTCCTGAACGTTGGCGTGGTGCTCGACGCGAACGACGCCAAGTACAACTCGGAGATCCTCTGGAACTACGAGCTGGGCTTCAAGTCCTCGTGGCTGGATGACCGCCTGCGCTTCAACGCGGCCTACTTCCACATGGTCTACGAGGACCGCATCAGCCAGCAGCTGGTCCCCGACAGCCGCAGCCCGCAGGGCACCTCGACGCTGGTCGTGAACCAGGGCGAGGCCAAGGTCGACGGCATCGAGCTGGAGCTGACGGCCGGCCTCACCGAGAGCGTCACGGCGTCGATCGCCTACACCTACCTCGATCCGCGCTTCACGGATTCCGAGGTGCCGACGGTGGCGGCGCTGACGGTCGCGGGTTCGGGCAACTGCCGCGTGGGCACGGTCGGTCCGCAGACCGTCTGCTTCACGAACACCAACGGCAACCAGCTCGAGCAGTCGGCGAAGCACGCGCTCGTGGCCTCGCTGCTGTTCAACAAGGAGCTGAGCAACGGCTGGACCATGAACGGCGAGCTCAACGCCCAGTACCGCAGCAAGCGCTACACGGGTCCCGACAACCTGATCTGGCTGCCCGCGTACACCAACGTGGACGCCTCGATCGGGCTCGACTCGGGTGACTACAGCGTCTCGCTGTACGTGACGAACCTGCTCGACTACGACAAGCCGACCTCGTCGCAGTCGTACGGCGACCCGTTCATCGCGTTCCCCGTGGCGCCCCCGGTGCTGGCGTACACGACCTACCCGGCGGATCCCCGCCAGGTCGGGCTGCGCGTCAACTTCCGCTTCTGAGGCGGGCGCATGGCGACGCTCTCGCTGCCTGACGGCATGCGGAGCGGGGGCCTGAGGAAGGGGCTGGCGGCCGTCATGGCTGCCAGCCTTTTCTTTTGCGCAACCGCCAACGCAGCGACCACCGCCGATCCTGCTTCCGCGTCGGACGGCCCCGCGACGCCGCCCGTGCCGGCGGTGCTCTTCGACGATGCCACGCTGCGAGCCCGCTGGGCTGGAGCGCCGTCTCGCTTCGTCGCCGTGGATGGCGTGCCGATCCACCTGCGCGACGAGGGGCAGGGCCCGGCGCTGCTGCTGCTCAACGGCCATCTCGGCAGCCTGCAGATGTGGGACGACTGGGTGACCGAGCTGACCCGGCATTTCCGGGTCATCCGCATCGACTATGCGCCCTACGGCCTGTCGGGTCCCGACCCGACAGGCGACTACTCGACGCGCCGGTCCGTCGAACTGGTGGGCAAGCTGGCGGACCAGCTCGGGCTGCAGCGTTTCCACATCGGGGGCACGTCGAATGGCGCACTGGTCGCGCTGTTCTACGCGATCGAGAACCCCGGGCGGGTGGATCGCGTGGTGGTCTCGACGCTGCCCGCCGGCCGCCCGCCGCGCCGCACGCCCAGCCCGGCGTTGGTCGCGGCGTTCGACGAGGTCCGTCGCGCGGCACCGTTCCAGCCGCGGGCCTTCTGGCAGGCCTTCCTCGACGACATCACCGCGAACGACGCGGTCGTGACGCCCGCGCTCGTGGACCGCTACTTCGAGCTCAACAACCGCGCCGGCGCGAAGGCCTGGGTCGACGCCTACATCCAGACCCAGTACCGGCTCTGGGACACGCTCGACGTCAAGGCGCATTACGCGCGGCTGACGCGCCCGATCCTGCTGCAGTGGGGCGGCGACGGCGTGGTGCTGCCCGAGGCGATCGGCGGCGACGTCGCCGCGCTGTTCACCCAGGCCCCGGTCACGCTCAAGGTCTACCGGGGCGCCGGTCACCTGCCGATGATCGAGGTGCCGCGCGAATCGGTGCGCGACGCGATCGACTTCCTGCTGCAGTGAGTGCCGAGGGCCGGCCCTCGCCCGCCCGCTGGCCTGTGGCCCTGGGGTGGGCGCTGGCTGCTTGGGGGCTCATGTGCGGGCCAGGCTGGGCCGCGGGGCGGGTCGCCGGCGCGATCGCGCCCTGCGTCGAGGGGCAGGGGGGGCACTGCGGCTTCCGTCACCCCGAGGATCTCGCTGCGGTCGGTGACGATGGGCGCTGGCTGCTCGTCAGCCAGGACTCGGCCTCGGAGCCCCTGGTGCTGCTCGACACGGCGACGGGCCGCCGCGTGGCGGCGGCGTTGCCCGCTGGCATCACGGTCCCGCCGCGCGTCACGCCGCTGCCCGGGTGGCGGCGCCCCGCCGCGGCCTCGCGATGCCCCGGGCCACCGGGCCGGATCGACGCGGGCGGCAACGACGCTCGGCGTATGTCCGGGCAGTGGGTCGCCGCCGTCCTCAATCGCGATGCGCCGGCCAGGGTCGAACTGTTTGCGATCGTCCACGACTCCTCCGGGGCGCCGCAGCTGCACTGGCGCGACTGCGTGCCCGTTCCCGAAGCCCTGGCGCTCAATGATGTCGCCCTTGGATCGCGCGGCGAGCTTTACGTCTCGCACATGTTCGATCCGCCGCGCGACCCGGCCGCGGCCGCCGCGCTGCGTTTACGTTTCCTCGCTGCCGAGCCGACGGGCCGCGCGCTGCGCTGGACGGCCGGCACGGGCTGGACCCCGGTCGCGGGCACGGAGGTCTCGTTCGCCAACGGGATTGCCGTCTCGAACGACGGGCGCTGGCTGGCCGTGGCCGGTACCTTCGACCAGGCGGTCCTGCTCCTGCGCCGCGGGCGCGATGGCCGCTCGCATTCGAGCCCGCGCCGTGTCGCGCCCGGACTGCAGCCCGACAACCTCACGCGCCATGGCGGGGCAGGGTTCGTCGTCGCCGGGCATACCGGCGTGCCGGTGACCGGCGTCGATCCGTGCCGCGGGCTGCGCGACGCGCCCTGCGGATTTCCGTTTGCGGTGTCGCGGATCGACGCCGGCTCCGCGACGGCGACGCGCCTGCTCGACGACGAGGGCCGAGGCACGCCGGGCGCCTCCGTGGCGGTCGTGACCCGTGCCGGGCTTTACCTCGGCAGTGCCTTCGGCGACCGTGTGGACTTTCGGCCGCCAGGGTATGGATCGCATGAGCCGCGATGACTCGAGGAAGGGATTGCCGCCGGACGAATCACGACGAGACCTGCTGCGCGCAGCCTCCGCGGCCTCCGTGGCCGCGCTGGCGGGGGCCACAGCGCTGGCCGCGCCGGCACCCGCGTCCGGTGGCGCGGGCCACGCCAGCACCACCGCCCTGCCGCCGTCAGGGCGCGCCTGGGAGCTGCCGCCGCCGCATGGCCTGGATGCGCTGCGACAGGTGCGCGTGCCGGTCACGGCTCCCGGTCACGGCGAGATCCTGATGCGCGTGCGGGCCACCGGCCTCAACGCGCGTGACCTGACGATCGTCAAGGGCAGTTTCCGCCAGAAGCCGGTGCCCCCGGGTTTCGTGCCTCTCTCGGACAACGCAGGGGATGTCGTCGCCGTTGGGCCAGGCGTGCAGGGCTTCGTGCCCGGTGATCGCGTGCTGTGCATCCACTACCCCGCGTGGGAGGACGGGCGCTGGCACATCTCGAAGGCCGACCTCGACCTCGGGGCCAGCGCACCCGGGTTCCTCCGCGACTACGCCGTCGTGCCGGCCTCCGGCGTCGCGAGGCTGCCCGCGTCGTTGTCCTATCGCGAGGCCTGCACGCTGCCGGTGGCGGGCGTCACGGCCTGGCGCGCGCTGCGCGAGATCGCCAACCTCGCGCCCGGCGAGACGCTGCTGACGCTCGGCACCGGCGGCGTGTCGGTGTTCGGCCTGCAGGTCGCGAAGATGCTGGGCGCGCGCGTCGCGATCACGTCCTCGAGCGACGACAAGCTCGCGCGCATGCGCGAGCTCGGCGCCGACTTCACCATCAACTACCGCCGCAATCCGCAGTGGGGTCGCGAGGTGCTCGAGCTCACCGGCGGCGCCGACGTGGTCATGGACAACGCCGGCCCCTCGTCCCTCGACCAGACGCTCGCGGCCTGCGCCTCGGCCGCGCGGGTCGTGTTCATCGGCATGGTCGGCGGCTTTGCGCAGACTGCCGCGCTGCCGCAGATGATGATGCGCGGGCTCAGCATCACCTCGATGAGCAACGCGAGCCGTCGCAGCATGCAGGACTTCATCCGTGCGATCGACGCCAACGGGCTGAAGCCCCTGGTCGGTCGCGCCTTCGGCTTCGAACAGGCCCCGGAGGCCTACCGGTATTTCGGCGAGAGCGCCGACCGCATCGGCAACATCGTGATCGACATCGCCTGAGCGGCGGCCCACCCGCGAGGACGTTCCCTTGACCGAATTCGGCATCGTCATGGAAGCATCGCCGGGCTACACCGCCCGGCTCGCACGCGAGATCGAGGCGCTGGGCTTCGACATCCTGCTGTGCCCGGACACTCAGAACCTGAGCCCCGATCCCTTCGGGCAGCTTGCGCTCGCGACGCAGACCACGACGCGGCTGCGCCTGGGCACGGGCGTCACGAATCCGGTGACCCGCGACGTTGCCGTCACGGCCTGCGCGCTGGCCACCCTGCAGGCCGAGTCCGCCGGGCGCGTCGTCTGCGGCATCGGCCGCGGGGACTCCTCCGCCGCGCACGCCGGCCTGCGCAACGGCACGACCGAGCAGCTGCGCCGCTTCGTTCAGCGCCTGCAAGCCTATACGCGTGGCGAAACCGTCGACCGCGACGGCACGCCCTCGCGCATGCGCTGGTTCGATTCGTTGCCGGTGGCGCCGGTGCCCGTCGACGTCGCCTGCACCGGGCCGCAGACGATCCGCATGGCCGTCGACGTGGGCGACCGGGTGAGCTTCGCCGTAGGCAGCGCCCCCGAGCGGATCGAGTGGGCCATGAAGGTCGCGCTGGATCGCCTGAAGGAGACGGGCCGGCCGCGCGACAGTGTGAGCATCGGTGCCTACGTCAATCTCGTCTGCGACGCAGACGAGCAGCGCGCGATCGCGCTCGGGCGCATGATCTCGGGCATGGTCGCGCACTTCGCGGGCATGAAGGACGCGCCGCTCGACCACCTGCCGCCGCAGCTGAAGTCGATCGCCGCGCACATGCAGTCCGGCTACGACATGAAGCACCACGCGCAGGAGGAGGGGGCCCACCTCGGTGCGGTGCCCGACGACTTCGTGGACTGGTTCTCGATCTGCGGACCGCCGGCCAAGTGCCGCGAGCGTCTCGGTCAGCTGCTCGACCTCGGTCTCGACCACGTCTACCAGCTCGGCGGCTCGCCGGTGGCCCATCCGCACGGCCCGCGGCAGGAGGCCATGGTGCAGCAGGCGCGGCTGTACGCGACCGAGGTGATTCCGCACTTCCGCTGAGCGCGGGGCGCACCCCGGGCGGGGCGTCACTTCAGCGCGAGCTCGAAACGCAGCTTGCCGTCCTGGGCCGCCACCTTCCCGTTGCGGGCGAGGAAGACCCTGCCTGGCTCGAGCTCCCCACCCGCGAGCAACGCGCGCTCGATGGCCTTGGCGCGTGCCTCGCCCAGCGCCTCGAGCGCACCGTCCTCGACGGTCACCGCCTTGCGTGCCGCGGCCTCGAGGAATTCGATCGCGGCGCGCTCGGCAGCCGCCCGCGCCTCGGCACGGGGCATGTCCTCGGGCGGGGCAGGCGGTTCCGGCAGCTCCGGCACCGCTCCGGTACGGGCGCGCAGCAGGGACTGCAGTGCGGCGACGCGGGTGCGGTGTGGCAGCGTGTCGAAGGCCGGCACCGCCTCGGCCGGATCCTTGATGCCCGCCGCGTCGCGGCTCGCTGCGGCCAGCGCGCGAGCGTAGGCCTGGTCGGCCAGCGCCGGACCGTCGAGCCCTGCGGACGCGCCGATGGGCACGTCGAGGCTGATCCCGGGCTTCTCGGCGAGGCCGCGCGCAAGCGCAGCGAGTCGCTCGGCTACCGCTGGGTCGAGCGTGGCGTCACCGGCCGCGAAGTCGACGAACTGCGCTTCCTCGGCACCCTTGAACAGCGAGCCGATCAGCGCGAAAGGCGCGGTCACCGCCTTGACGATCAGGTTCTTGATGACCTGCCAGACGATGGGCCCGATGCGCAGCGTGGGGTCGTCGAGGGTGCCGCCGACGGGGATGTCGAGTGCGATCAAGCCATTGCGGTCGCGCAGCAGCGCGGTGGCGAACTTGACGGGCAGGCTGGCCTCGCCGCGTTCCGCCGATGCCTCGCCCCACTCCAGCTGGTCGATGCGCAGCGAGTGGTCGGCCTTCAGGCGACGATCCTCGATCCGGTAGCGCAGCTGGGTGTCCAGCTTGCCCTTGGCGATGGTATAGCCGGCGAAACGGCCCGAGTAGGGGTTGAACACCGGCAGGGAGATGTTGCCAAAATCAAGCGCGACGTCGGTATGCCGGTCGAAGGCGAAGGGCTGGATCGTGCCGCCGATCGTGACGGGCGAGAATTCGCCCAGGTTGCCCTTGAGGTCGATCGTGGCGCGCGAGGCGAAGGCGGAGGAAAGCCCGCGTATCGAACCCTGCAGGCCGACGATGTCGGCCGAGAAATTCGGCCGGATGTTGAGGTCGGAGAAGTTCAGCCGCCCGCGGTCGATCCGGAGCTCGCGGATGCGGATCGGCATGCCCTCGGAGGTCGGGACCGTGGGTGTCGTGGCGGCCGGCGGGCCCTTGCTGCCGCGCGCCTCGATCTCGGCACGCGTGCCCTCGGGGTCGAGCACGGCCGACAGGTTCAGGACGCCCCCGGGCTGGATCACGAGTCGCGCATACGGCTGCGCGAGATCGATCCGGTCGATCGACAGCGCGTCCGGCGCCATGGTGTAGCGCAGTGAGGCGACGCGCACGCGGCCGAAGCTGACCAAGTCCTGCCCAAGCGCGTTGTCGGTGGAGCGGACATCCGCGAAGTCGAGGTCGCCTTCGAAGCTCAGCTCGGCACGCCCTGCGGCTGGCGGGCCGTAGCGCAGGCGTCCGCGACCGTCGAGCGTGCCGGACCGGATCGTGAGGTCGGCGAGCGGCAGGATGTAGGGCTGCAGGATCTGCAGCCGCGCCCCGCGCAGGGCGACGTCGAGCTCGGTAGCGAACGGCTCCGGCGTCAGGGTTCCCCCGAGCTCGAGGCGCGAACGGCCGTTGACGGTGGCGTCAAGAGAGACCGCGAGGGGCTGCGCGAGGTCGAGGCTGGCATTCCGGATGGCAATGTTCAGGGGCGCGATCGCGAACGTCTTGGTGGGCGGGCGGCTTCGGTCCTCGAAGTCCACGGCCGCGTCGCGCAGGGCGAGCTCCGCGAGCCGGACGCTCCAGGGTCGGGTTGGCGCAGCGGGAGGTACGTGCGCGGCGGCCGGTGCGGCAGCCGGTGCGGCGGCGGCCAGCGGCGCCTCCTGCCCTGCCGCCAGGCGCAGGAGGTTCACCGCGCCATCGGGCGCGAGCCAGGCGCGCAGCTTCGCCTCGGCGAGCTCGACGCGCTCGACGGCCACCGTTTGCGCGGGCAGCGCCAGCTGCGTGCCCGTCACGACGAGTCGCGGCACGCTGACCCAGTCCTCGTCGACACCGAATGCGCGCAGCGCGAGGCCGGACAGCGCAAACGACGGCACGGACAGGTCGAGGGCCGTGGTGTCGCCGAGCGACAGCGAGTAGCGACCGGCCAGGTCGATGGCGCCCGCGCTGACGTCGAAGGGCAGGGTGTCGCCGAGGATGTCGGCCACGGCCGTCGCACGTAGCGCGCCGATCGAGAACTCGCCGTCGGAGTTGACGGTCGGTGCGAGCGCGAACCGGCCCTTCCAGGCGAGGCGCTCACCGGCGTCGGTGGCCGCCGAGAGACTGAAGCTGCCGCCTTCGGGCGTGGTGCGGAAGTCCTTGAGCGTGAAGGCGACTGGCGTGAAGGCGAGCGCGACCGGCCTTCGCCGCGCGGTCTGGTCGACGTAAGCCGCTCGGCCACCCGTGACCTCGAGCGATTCGATCCAGATCGCCGGCAGCGCCTCGTCGTCCGCCGTGCCTTCGGGGGGCGCCGTGGGCGCGGTCTCGGGCGGGGCGAGGTCCGCGAGGTTCATTGCACCGTCGGGACGCACGACGGCCCGCAGCACCGGCGCCTCGAGACTCACGTCGCGGAACACCAGCGCACGCCGCCAGAGCGACGCGACCTCGAAGTCGACGAACAGGCGCCGGAAGCCGACCATCACCTGGCCGTCGGTGTCGGGGAAGGCGAGGTCGCTGATCTCGAGCTGGAGCCGGAACGGATCGATCTCGATGCCGCCGAGCTGCAGTTCGCGACCATAGGTCTCGCGAACCTGCTCGATCGCCTGCGTGCGCAGCCAGCCCGGCGCAAGACGGTAGCCGGCGAGCGCGTAGAGCCCGACGAGGGCCGCAAGCGCCGCCGCAGCCCACAAGAGGCGCGACCTGAGCAATCCAGTCATGCTGTCCCCGGCGCGGCCGCTGCGGGCCGTCTCGTTATCCCGTGCCCAAGCCTACCCCAGCACCGCGCCCGCGTGCGAACGCCCCGGGCTACACTTGCGGGCATGCAGACCGAACGTTCCGGAGAGGCGCGGCCCGATGCGGCGCTGGTGCGGGCGATGGCAGCGATGGCTGGCGTGCCGGTCGCCGACGAGGCCATGGCGGAGCGGATCGCCGGCGGCGCCGCTGGCGCGATCGAGGCGGTCAGGAGGTCACGCCATGCCGACCTGTTCGACCAGGAGCCGGCCGCGTTCCTGCCCGCGCTCGAGCGCCTTGCCGACCCCGACGGGGACCGCGTGCCATGACCGACCCGGCCCGGCTCGAGCTCGTCGAGGTCGCCCAGCGCATCCGCGAGGGCTCGCTCAGCAGCGTCGAGGTCACCGAGGCCGTGCTCGAGCAGGCCCGCATCGCGCAGTCGCGCACCGGCTGCTTCATCGAGCTCGACGCGGATGCGGCCCGTGCCGCGGCTGCGGAGGCTGACGAGCGCCGCGCGCGGGGCCAGCCGCTGGGTCCGCTGCACGGTGTTCCGCTCGCCCACAAGGACATGTTCGACGTCGCCGGGGCGGCGGTGCGCTACGGGTCGCACGTGGCCGGTGCGCGGCGGCCACGCGACACCGCCACGGTGATCCAGCGCCTGGGCGACGCCGGGGCGATCCGCCTCGGTGCGCTCAACATGGCGGAGTTCGCCCTGGGTCCGACGGGCCACAACGGTGCGTGGGGTGATGTGCGCAACGCCCTGGACCCAGCGTACATGGCGGGGGGGTCGTCGAGCGGATCCGGTGCCGCGGTGGCCGCCTGTGCGGCCTTTGGCAGCCTGGGGTCCGACACCGGCGGTTCAGTGCGCATCCCCGCGGCGGCCAACGGCATCGTCGGCCTCAAGCCCACCTACGGCCGGTTGCCGCGCACGGGCAGCATGCGCCTCGCACCATCGATCGACGTGGTCGGGCCACTGGCCCGGTCGGTGCGCGATTGCGCGAGGCTGCTGTCCGTGGTGGCAGGTCACGACGGCGGCGATCCCCAGTCCTCGCGCCGGCCCGTGCCCGACTACGAGGCCGAGCTCACGCGGGGGGTGGCGGGGCTGCGGGTGGGGGTGCCACGCAATCACTTCTACGACGTGGTCACCGACGACGTCGGCGCCGCGATGCAGTCCAGCCTGGCGGGCCTCGAGGCGGCGGGTGCGCGGATCGTCGAGCTCGACGTACCCGACGTGGGCCCGATGGCGGAACTCAGCCGGGCGATCGTGTACTCCGAGGCGACCGCGCTGCATGCCGGATGGTTGCGGGAGCGCGGCGACGCCTACACGCCGCAGGTTCGTGTGCGCGCCAGCACGGGCGTGGCGATCCCCTCGACCGTCTACCTCGAGGCGCTGATGCTGCGCGTGCCGCTGCTGGAACGCTTCGTCGGCGAGGTCTTTTCCGCTTGCGACGTGCTGCACACGCCCACGCTGCCGATCCCCGTGCCACGGCTCTCGGAAGTCGATGCCGGCAGCGGCGAGTCGCTGTGGGCCGTGCTGTCGCGGCTCGTGCACTGCACGGCACCGTTCAATTTCCTTGGACTGCCCGCGCTGGCCGTGCCGGCAGCGTCCGCGCGCAACGGGATGCCGACGTCCGTCCAGCTGGTCGGCCGGCCGTTCTCGGAGGGCATGCTGTTGCGCGTCGCGGCGGCGCACGAGCGCGCTACCAGGGGATGCGCGTCCCGTCCCAGCGGGTGAAGCTGCCGGAATCCGCCGGCCCGAGCTGCGCGATGAGCCGGCGCATCGCCGAGACGCTGTCGCGTGCCTCCAGCGTGGCGTCGCGCCCCCCCAGCTCGGTCTTGACGTGGCCTGGGCACAGCGCGGCCGCCACGATCCCGCGGCCCGCGACCGCCATCGCCACCATCGACACGCACTTGTTGAGGGCCGCCTTGGACGAGGCGTAGGCGAACACGGGCTGCTTGCCCTCGGCAATCGAGCCGGCCGTGCTCGACAGGAAGATCATCTTCTTGAGAGCGCTGCGCTCGACATGCTCGGCGAAGGCCTCGGCGATGCGTACCGGGGCCAGCACGTTGACCTCGAGCACCCGCCGCCACGCGTCGTAGTCGAGGCTGCCGAAGAACTGCCGGTGCAGGTTCTCGCGGTTGGCGCCGCGCGGGCCGATCTCCGCCGCGTTGTTGATCAGCACGTCGATCGGCGTCTCGGCGTACTTGCCGACCAGCCACTCGAGCTGCTGCGGGTGGGTCACGTCCAGCGGCTCCACCGCCACCGTGCCGCCCGCACGACGCTTGACGTCGGCGAGACCCGTGGCGCGCACCGGATCCCTCGCGCAGGCGACCACGTCCCAGCCGGCGGTGGAGTACTGGCGGACGAACTCGAGGCCGATGCCCCGGCTCGCCCCGGTGATGAGTACGGTCGGCATGGCGCCAAGGGTACGCATATTCACGGACCTGCGTCACGCCTCGCCGCCTCGCGTCGACGCGGCCGATTTGGCACCCTTGGAGGGTGACGCCCTTCGCTGATTTTCCGCCGGAGCTGGCCGGCCCTGCCCCGCACGTCCTCGCCTGCAGCGAGTTCGTCGCGGATGCCTTTCGCCGCGACGCCGCGCTGCTCGACGATCTCGTCCGCGACGGTGCGTTGTTGCACCTGCGTTCCGCGGGCGGCGCCCGCTGCTGGCCGGGCGGCGCGCGGCCCGGGCCCGGCGAGTCCGAGCCCGTGCTGCAGTCCTGGCTGCGGCGCTGGCGCCGCCGCGAGATGGTCCGCATCGCCTGGCGCGACCTCTCCGGAGTCGCCTCGCTCGAGGAAACGCTGGAGGACCTGACCGCGTTCGCCGACGACGCGGTGGCCTTCGCGAGCGACTGCGCCTGGCAGGCGGTGACTGCCCGCTACGGCACGCCGCGCCAGCCGGACGGCGCGCCGATGCCGATGGTGGTCGTCGGCATGGGCAAGCTCGGCGGCCGGGAGCTCAACTTCTCGTCCGACATCGACCTCGTGTTCCTCTTCCCGGGCTACGGGGAGACCGATCACGCCGCCCCTGTGAGTCACGACGAGTTCTACCAGCGCCTCGGCCAGACGCTGATACGGCTGCTGTCGGCCACCACCGTCGACGGCATGGTGTTCCGCGTCGACATGCGGCTGCGGCCCTTCGGCGATTCGGGTCCGCTCGCCTGCGGCTTCTCGGCGCTCGAGGACTACCTCGCGCAGCACGGGCGCGACTGGGAGCGCTACGCCTGGGTCAAGGCACGACCGATGACCGCGCCCGAGGCCTATGCCGAGCTCTACGCGGACGCGGTGCGCCCCTTCGTCTACCGGCGCTACCTCGACTTCGGTGTCTTCGAGAGCCTGCGCGAGATGAAGCAGCTCATCGAGAAGCAGGTCGTGCGCCGCGAGCTGGCCGACCACGTCAAGCTCGGGCCCGGAGGTATCCGCGAGATCGAGTTCATCGTGCAGGCGTTCCAGCTGATCCGCGGCGGCCAGGACCGGCGCCTGCAGAACCCGCGGCTCCTCGAGGTACTGCCGCTGCTGGCGCGCAACCGGCTGATGCCGGAGCAGACGGTCGAGGAGCTCGAGGCAGCCTATCGGTTCCTGCGCGTGCTGGAGAACCGGCTGCAGATGCTGCGTGACGAGCAGACGCACCAGCTTCCGGCCGACGAGGCCTCGCGAACGCGCCTTGCGCAGGCCATGGGCGAGGGCGACTGGCCAGCGCTGGTCCGCGTGCTCGATGCGCATCGAAGCCGGGTGCAGGGTCATTTCCAGGCGCTCGTGTTCCGCACGAGCGAGGACCGCGACGGTCGCGACGATCGTCACGGTGTCGCGGGGGGCGTGGCCGCAACCGCCGCGGCGGCCGCCGCGCCGTTCGCGCTGCTGTGGGACGAGAGCATCGCCGCGCCGGCGCTGCGCGCGGCACTCGCCGAGCGGGGCCTCGGCGATGCCGCTGCGCTCGCGCAGCTGCTGGTCGACTTCCGGGGCGGCGGCCTCGTGCGCCGTCTCGACGCGACATCGCTGCAGCGGCTGCAGCACCTTCTGCCGGAGCTGCTCGGCGCGATGGAACCCGGCGACGACCACCTGGCGCTGACGCGCCGCATGCTGCGCGTCGTCGAGTCGATCGGGGCGCGGTCGGCGTATTTCGCGCTGCTCAACGAGAATCCGGCGGCACGGCGTCGCTTCGTCGACGTCTGCCGTGGCGGGGATTTCCTGGCGGCCCAGGTGGCGGCGCATCCGCTGCTGCTGGACGAACTGATGGACGAGCGCATCTTCGCGGAGCCACCGACCCGGGCCCAGCTCGGCGCCGAGCTCGACGACCGGGTCGCCCGGGTCGGCGACGAGGACCCGGAGCGGCTCGTCGAGGCGCTGGCCCAGTTCAAGCGGGCGGCCGTCTTCCGCGTGGCGATCGCGGACCTCTCCGGCCACCTGCCGGTGATGAAGGTCTCGGACCGGCTCACCGACATCGCCGAGCTGGTGATCGAGCGTGCCCTCGAGCAGGCGTGGGCGCAGATGACGACGCAGTTCGGCACGCCCTGCTGCGTCGAGCCCGGCGGCCAGCGTCGCACCGTGCGCATCTGTGCCGTGGGCTACGGCAAGCTTGGCGGCTTCGAGCTCGGCTACGCGTCCGACCTCGACCTCGTGTTCCTGCACGACTCCGCGGGCGAGCGCCAGGAGACCTCGGGCGAGCGGCCCATCGACAACCAGGTGTTCTTCGTGCGCTTCGCGCAGCGCGTCGTGCACATCCTGACCGTGCACTCGGCGGCGGGCCGGCTCTACGAGGTCGACGTGCGCCTGCGACCCAGCGGCAAGGGCGGCATGCTGGTCACCCAGGTCGACGCGTTCGCGGCCTACCAGCGCAGCGAGGCCTGGACGTGGGAGCACCAGGCGCTCCTGCACGCACGTGCCGTCGCCGGATCACCTGCGTTGCGCGCGAGGTTCGAGCAGGTCCGCATCGATATCCTCACCGCCCATGTGCGGCGCGAGGGCCTGCGCGAGGAAGTGCGGTCGATGCGCGAGCGCATGCGCCGCGAGCTCTCGAAGGCACGCGCGGGCGAGTTCGACATGAAGCAGGATCCGGGCGGGATCGCCGACATCGAATTCCTCGCCCAGTACTGGGCGCTGCGCTGGGCGGGCGAGCACCCGGCCGTGGCGATGTTCCCCGACACGATCCGCCAGCTCGAGACGCTGGCTTCCGGGGCGCTCGTTCCCCAGGCCACCGTCGACATCCTGACGAACGCCTACCGCGCCTACCGCACGCGCGGGCACCATCGCTCGCTGCGCGACGCGGGCAACGTGGTGCCGTCCACGGAGTTCGAGGCGGAGCGGGCGGCCGTCCGGGGCATCTGGGACGAGACCTTCGGGCCGACGGTATAATGCCAGCCATGCCGAGCAAGCCACTGGTCCAGCCCAACGCGCAGAACGCCTACGAGGTCACGGAGGAGGACTTGCCCCTCTCGTGCCCGATGCCGCAGATGCAGCTGTGGAATTCACACCCGAGGGTCTACCTGCCGGTCGAGAAGACCGGCTGGGCGAAATGCCCCTATTGCGGAGCCGAATACACGCTGCGGCGCGGCGGCGCCTGAGGCGTCAGGCGCCGGGGGCGCGGTACTCCCGGTAGGACTTCTCCTCGACGATCCGCGATCCGAGCGCCAGGTTGATGCGCTTCTTGATCGCCGCGCGTTCGTCATTGGTCACGTAGACCGCGCGCGCCAGCTCGATGAACCCCGCGTCGAACGCGCCCTCGCGCTCCTTGTCGCGGATCCGGTCCTCGATGTCCCAGAGCGCCTCGTTGACCGACTGCAGCGCCGACTCATCCGCCGAGATCTCCGCCACGGCGGCGCCGCTGTCGCGCCAGGTGCGTTCCAGCAGCTCGAGCTCGGTGCGCACGTTCTGCAGCTTCGCGGGATCGCCGATCCGAGCCGCCTTGATGCGCAGAATCGTGATCTTGTCGAGCAGCTCGCCGGGCGAGACCGGCACCAGGATGTCCTTCATGGGCCGGATGCTAGCAGGGCGTCGAGCCGGGCGCTGACCTCGTCGGTGCCGATCAGAGCCATGACGCCAGGGCGCTCGATCTTGGTGGTCCAGGGCAGCTGCTCCGGCGTGCTGTCCATGAACTGCGCTGCCGCGCGGGCGTAGGCGTCGACGCACCATCGCCGCGAGAGGTAGGGGCCGCTTCGCGCCGGGTTGGTGGCGGCATAGAGGCCGATCACGGGTGTGCCGACCATCGTCGCCATGTGTGCGGGCCCCGAGTCGGGAGACAGCAGCACGCGCGCGCGAGAGAGCAGCGCGAGCAGCTGGGGCAGGGTGTCCTTGCCGACCTGGTCGACCAGCGGGACGTCGGTCGCGGCGCGGATCGCATCGGCCATCGCACGCTCGGCCGGGGAGGGGCCACCGGCGAGGATCACGCGCATGCCATGCTGCCGGACCGCGTGCCCGGCGACCGCGGCGTAGCGCTCCGGCAGCCAGTTGCGCAGGGCGTGGCTGGAGCAGGGGCTGATCACCAGCGTGCCTTGCGCGTTCGGGTCATCGCGCGGTTCCGGGACCAGCGCATGCGCATAGGCCAGCGCGTCCTCCGGAAGGGGCAGGTTCCACTCGAGCCGGCGCGGGGTCGCGCCGACGGCGTCGGCGAAGCCGAGGAAGCTGTCGAGCACGTGCTCGCGCCCGCGGGCCGGTACCCTGGCGTTGGTGAACAGCCATTGCAGCTCGCGGGCACGCGCGCGGTCGAAGCCGAGGCGCGTTCGAGCCGGGATCGCCGCCGAGACCAGCGAGGCCCGCAGCGACAGCTGCAGGTGCAGCAGCAGGTCGAAGCGGCGGCCCTGCAGCGCGCCGCGCAGCGCACGGAGCCCCGCGAGGCGGGCACGCTTGTCGACGGTGATAAACTCGACATCGGGCAGCAACCCCATCAGCCGGGCCTCGTGCCGGCCGATGACCCAGGTAAAGCGCGTCCTTGGCCACGCATGCTGCAGCGTGCGCAGCAGCGGGACGACGTGGCAGGTGTCGCCGATGGCCGAGAGCCGCAGGATGCAGACGGTTTCGGGCGGCGCGTGGGACGGCGCTTCGGGCAGCATGGCGCGATCGGCGATGGAGCAATGATGGGCCAGTGGAGGGTGCTCGGCCCGGAGACGCGGCGCGTCGAGACCCGCGACGGGATGATCCTATATGACGCCTCCCGGGCCCGCAATTTGGGGTCGGCGTGGTTCGAGTCAGCCTACTGGCGCAAGCGCGGGGCCGTCGAGGGCGCCGCGCGCGGGCGGGGCAGCACGCTGTTCGTGTCGGCGGGGCGGCTGCGCCTCGCATTGCGCCAGTACCGGCGGGGTGGTCTCGTCGCACGCTGGCTGCAGGACCGCTACCTCTGGCTCGGCGAGTCGCGGACCCGTCCCGTCCGGGAGTGGTCCATGACCTACGCGCTGCATCGGCAGGGCCTGCCGGTGCCCGCCCCGATCGGTGCCCGGGTGCGCCGCGCGGGGCGTTGGTACACGGGCGCGCTGCTGACCGAGCGCGTGCCCGGGGCGCGCACCCTGGCCAACCGCCTCGCTGCGCGCGAGCTGCCGCTCACGGACTGGATCGCGATCGGTCGCTGCATCCGGCGCTTCCATGACGCGGGGGCCTGCCATGCCGACCTGAACGCGCACAACGTGCTGTTCGACGCGGAGGGTGCCGTGTGGCTGATCGACTTCGACCGCGGGTCATTCCGGCGGCCCGGCCTCTGGCAGGACGCGAACCTCGTGCGTCTGCGTCGCTCGCTGCTGAAGATCACGGACCCGCTGCCCGCCGGCCGTTTCGGCGAGACCGACTGGCAGTCCCTGCTCGCCGGCTATGCCGAGGGCGCCGGTGGCGCCGCGCGCGCTGCGGCGCGGGATTGAGCCGTGCGTGCCCTGTACCTCGTCGTCGTCTACCTGCTGGCCCCGGTGGTGTGTGGCGCCATGCTGTGGCGCGGCTTCCGCGATCGCGCCTATTGGCGCGACTTCGACCAGCGCTTCGGTTTCGGTGCGCCGGTTCCGGGGCGACCGATCTGGGTCCACGCCGTGTCGGTCGGGGAGGTGCAGGCCGCCGGTCCGCTCGTGCGCGCGCTGCGCGCCCGCTATCCCTCCGTGCCGCTGCTGGTGACGACCGTCACACCGACAGGAGCCGAGCGCGCCCGCGCGCTGTTTCGCGACGACGGCGTCCAGGTCCGTTTTGTGCCCTGGGACCTGCCGGGCAGCGTGCGGCGGTTCTTCGCGCGCGTTCGGCCGCGCGTGGCGGTGATCCTCGAAACCGAGCTCTGGCCCAACCTCTACGACGCCTGCGGACGGTTGGGCGTGCCGCTGGTGCTGGCCAGTGCCCGCATCTCGCCGCGCTCCGTGGGTCGTTATCGCCGACTCGCGAGGCTGTTCCGCGAGACCCTCTCGCACGGCATCGTGATCGCCGCGCAGAGCGAGGGTGACGCCGAGCGATTCCGGTCGATCGGCGCGAATCCGGCGCGGACGCACGTCACGGGCAACATCAAGTTCGACCTGGCGCTGCCGGCCGACATCTCGCAGCAGGGTGCCGCCCTGCGCGTACGCTATGCGGGCGCGACGCGCGCGGTGTGGGTGGCCGGCAGCACGCACGCGGGCGAAGAGACCGCGGCGCTGGCCGCGCACCGGCGGCTGCGGGCCGCAGGCATCGATGCCCTGCTCGTGCTCGTCCCCCGCCATCCGCAGCGGTTTGGCGAGGTCGCGAGCCTGCTGCGGGAAAGCGGCCTGCCGTTCGTCCGACGATCCTCGGGTGAGCCGGCAGGCCCTGGCACCGACGTGCTGCTGGTCGACACGCTGGGCGAATTGCTGGCCTTCTACGCGGCGGCGGACCTGGCCTTCGTCGGCGGCAGCCTCGTTCCGGTCGGCGGGCACAACCTCCTCGAACCTGCGGCGCTCGCCGTCCCGGCACTCAGCGGGCCGCAGGTCTTCAACGCCCAGGACATCGCCGACCAGCTGTTCGCCGAAGGAGCCGTCGGCCAGGTCGGCGATGCGGACGTCCTGGCCGAGGCGGTCGAGCGACTGATGCGCGACGCCGACGCACGCCAGCGCATGGGCCAGGCCGGGCTTCGCGTCGTGCAGGCCAACCGTGGCGCGCTGCAGCGCCTGCTGCAGCTGCTCGCACCGGTCATTGACGCGGAGCGGGAGCCTCCGAAAGCCAGCCGTTGACTTCCTCGAGGAGCGCGGCGTCGAGGGTGCCCTCGGCGAGGCGCAGCCGCAGCACGTTCAGGATGTAGTCGTAGCGGCTGCGGGAATAGTTGGTCTGGGCCTGCACCAGGTTCCGGCGGGATTCGAGCACGTCGACCGCCGTGCGCGTGCCGACCTCGTAGCCCGCCTCGGTGGCCTTGAGGGCCGTCTGGCTGGACTCGAGCGCCTGGCGCAGTGCGTTGACGCGCGAGATCTCGCTGATGACGCCGAGGTAGGCGTCGCGGGCCTGGCGCTCGGTCTGGCGCGACACGCGGGTGAGCCGCTCGCGGGCCGCCTGCCACTGGTATTCCGACTGGCGCACCCGTGCCTGGGTCCCGCCGCCCGAGTAGATCGGCACCGAGAGCTGCAGCGCGATGCTGGTGTCGTCGGTGTCGCTGCTGCGCTGGCCGACGTTGCCGCTGTTGAAGGTGACGGGGCTCTGCTGGTCGACGTTGGAGGTGCTGGCGACCAGGTCGAGCGTGGGCAGGTGGCCGCCGAAGGCGGAGCGGACGTTGTCGCGGGCGATCTCCGCAGCGAGGCGGCTGGAGGCCAGCGCGAGGTTCTGCTCCATGGCGCGCTGCACCCACTGTTCCGCGTCGTTCGGGTCCGGCGTGCGCAGCGGCAGCGCGTCGCCGGGCTTCGCCAGCACGTCGTACTTCTCGCCGGTGATCTCGCGCAGCAGCTCCTCGGTGGTGGCGAGCTGGCGCTTGGAGGCGATGACCGAGGCCGCGGCGCTGTCGCGGGCCGCCTTGGCCTCCTGCACGTCGGTGATGGCGATCAGCCCGACCTCGAACCGCTTCTCGGCCTGCTCGAGCTGGCGCGAGATCGCATCGAGCGCGCTCTGCTGGGCTTCCACGGTGTCCTGGGCGGCCAGCACGTTGAAGTACGCCTCGGCGACCCGGGCGATGAGGTTCTGCTCGGCGGCGCGGTAGTCGGACTCCGCCTGCGCCACCTGCTTGTCGGCGCGCTTCAGCGCCACCCAGTTGGCCCAGGAGAACACCGACTGGCGCAGGTCGAGGCTCCAGCGCTCGGTCTCGGGCTTGGTCTTGCTCGAGGAGATGAAGTTGAACACGACCCGGTTGCCCGAGCCCGTGGGCTGCTCGATTTCCTGAGGGAATTGCCCCGCGGTGGTCTGGTCAGACTCCTGCTTGCTGGCCGAGCCCGACACCTGCGGGAGCAGGGCCGACAGGGCGAGCGGCTTGGCCTCGAGGGCCGCCTTGCGCAGTGCCTCGGCCTCGCGGATCTGCGGGTCGTTGAGCAGGGCGCGTCCGTAGACGGCCTTGAGGTCCTCTGCGGCGGCCGAACCAGCGGCCAGTGCCAGTACGGCGAGGGAGAACACGAACGCGCGCGTCATGACGGAAACCTCTGCAAGGATCGGGTCGTGTAGCAGTGTTATATTAAGCTACAACAGGGTGCCCGGACAGGATGTCCGCACACCATGACCCTAGTATGAACGCAGGGACGGGTCGATGCGTTCCCCCCAGGCGAGAATTCCGCCAGTGAGGTTCGCGACTGACCGAAATCCGCGGGCCTCGAGGAAGCGGGCGACCTGCAGGCTGCGTCCTCCCGAGCGGCACAGGATCACGGTCTCGCGTTGGGGGTCGAGTTCCGCCATCCGACCCGGGATCTCGCCCATGGGGATGTGCACCGCACCCGGCAGGCGCGAGATCTCCAGTTCCCAGCCTTCGCGCACGTCGATGACGAGCGGTGGGTCACCGTCTTCGAGCCGTGACTTGAGTTGTTCGACCGTGATTTCCGGGATCATGCCGGCGCTCCCCGCGCTCAGAACGTGAACGGCTCGCGCCTCGCCGCGCCCTGCAGCGGCGCGACCACGGTCTCGAACAGCGACTCGGTGGACCACTGGTCGGCCGAGATCCGCATGACCAGTCGTGCCTCCATGACCGGCGGCTCACCGACGATGACGAACAGGCGGCCACCGAGCGCAAGGCGCTCCCGGAACCGCGGATCGTCGACGGGCAGGGATCCGGTGAGCACCACGACGTCGTAGGTGCCGCCGCCGAGGGCGCCCTCCGCAAACGCGTCGGCCTCCACGACCTCGGCGTTGCGCACCCCGGCCCCCTCCAGATTGTGGCGGGCACGCCCCGCGAGGTCAGCCTGACGCTCGACGGAGCGGACGGTGCCGCACATCGCGGCAAGGCAGGCCGTCAGGTAACCCGACCCGGTCCCGACCTCCAGCGCGCGCTCGCCGGGCTCGGGCGCGACGGCCTGCAGGATGCGCCCCACGACCTTGGGCGGGAGCATGTGCTCGCCGTGGCCCAGGGGGATCGCGGCGTCGGCGAAGGCCAGGCCCGCGTAGGCCGGGGGCACGAACCGTTCGCGGGGCACGGCGGCGAGCACCGCCAGGACCCGCGGGTCGAGCACGTCCCAGGCCCGCACCTGCTGGTGGACCATCTGCTCGCGCGCCGCATCGACTTGCATGGACTGCTCCCGTGAGTACCGGCTGAGCCCCCGCCGGCGGCGGCAAACTTAAGGCTTTTGCCACCTGCTGCCAAGCGCCGGAAATCCCCCCTCCACGGTGGCATATGGTGAATCGCGCCGGGGCGGGGGGCATGCTCCGCTATCCTCCGGCCACACGTCCGTCGACGGGCGGTGAACAATAATCCTTCATGCGTGTCCGACTGCGGGGGAAGCGCGGGACACGAGGCGAGTCGCACGACCAATGTCTCTGCTGGGTCTGCTGTGCCTGCTGCTGGCCGTCGTTGCCGCGTTCCTGCTCGCGCTGTACCTCATGCAGGGTCGCGAGCTCGGTTCGGTGCGCCGCCACGCCATGGAGCTCGAGAACGCCGTTGAGCTCGCGGGCCGGGCAGCCGACGCGCCCGAGCTGTTCGGACAGCTCGCCGACCGGATCCACGACATCGTCCTCGTGCACCGCGAGTCGATCGTGTTCGCCAACCGCCACTTCGCCTCCCTGGTCGGCGTGGAGCGCGACCCGCTGCTCGGCCGGTGCCTCGACGAGCTCGTGGCGCCCGAGTTCGCCGAACTCGTGGGCGGCGTGCTGCGCAAGCAGCTGGCGGGCGAGGCGACGGCCGAGCGCTTCGAGGTGGAAATCGTGGGCTTCCAGGCCCAGGTCAGCCGGATCGAGCTGACGGTGCGGCGTATCGACTACCAGGGCGCGCCCGCGCTGCTGGTCACCGGCACGGAGATCGTCCAGACCAGCCAGGTACGGGCGCTGGCCGAGCCCAGCTACGCGCAGCAGCTCGCGGAGTCCGGGCTCTACCGGGTACCGGCCTTGCTGGCGCCAGAGGACCCGGGCCAGCGCGCGGCGGCCCTTGCGCTGGCGTCGCTGGGCGAGGCCATCCTGACGACGGACGCCTCCGGCCGCATCGAGCACATGAACCCGGCCGCCGAAAGGCTCGTCGGCGTGCTGCTCGACGACGCGCGCGGCAAGTCGCTCGCCGAGGTGGTTGGCCTCGCGGACGAGTCGGACCGCCGTGCCCTCGGTGACCCGGTTCGCCAGGCCCTCGCCAGCGGCGTCCCGGTCAACCTGAGCCGGCGCGCCATCATGATCAGCCGGGGTGAGGGCGACGAGCGGGCCATCGAGCTGTCCGCGTCGCCCATGCGCGACCCGCAGGGTGATGTCGTCGGGGCCGCCGTGCTCATGCACGACGTTACCGAGCTGCGCGGCTTCGCCCGCCAGCTGTCCTACCAGGCCACCCACGACGCGTTGACGGGGCTCGTCAACCGCCGGGAGTTCGAGCGTCGGCTCGACGACGCGATCGCGGGCGCGCGCCGTGGCGACTCGACCCACGTGCTGTGCTACATCGATCTCGACCGGTTCAAGGTCGTCAACGACACGAGCGGGCACCTGGCTGGGGACGTGCTGCTGCGCGACATGTCCCGCATCCTTCGCGACGCCGTACGCGACTCGGATACGGTCGCCAGGCTTGGTGGTGACGAATTCGGGCTGCTGCTGACCGGTTGCCCGCTCGACAAGGCGCGGCAGATCGCCGACGACCTGTGCCGCCGGGTCGCCGAGCACCGGTTCGTCTGGAAGGACCGCGTATTCCAGATCGGCGCCAGCATCGGACTCGTCGAGCTCGCGCGGGAGAGCAGTTCGGTCGAGGACACGCTCGCGGCGGCCGATGGAGCCTGCTACATGGCCAAGCGCCAGGGCAGCGGACAGGTGGTCGTCTACTCGGCGCGTGACGAGGCCTTTGCACGCACCACTGGCGAGATCCAATGGCTGCAGAAGCTGCAGTCGGCGCTGCGCGAGGGCCGTTTCAGCCTCTATGTGCAGCCGATCGTGCCGACGGTTGCCAGCGCGAGCGGCGGCTCCGGGCCTGCCATGGAGGTGCTGGTCCGGCTGCGCGAGGAATCGGGCCGGGAGGTCCCGCCGTCGGAGTTCGTCCGCGCCGCCGAGCGCTATCGGCTGATGGGACTGGTCGACCGCTGGGTCGTCGAGCACGCGATCGACGCCGTCGCCTCCGGCGCGCTGGCCGTCCCGGCGGGACGTTGCGTCTCGATCAACGTGTCCGGCCAGACGCTGGGTGATACCCAGTTCCTCGAGTTCGTCGTCGACTGCCTCGACCGCACCGGGGTGGCGCCTGCTCAGCTGTGCTTCGAGATGCCGGAGACGGCCGTCATCGCCAACCTCGATCATGCACGGCGGTTCATCGGCGTGCTGCACGGCATGGGGTGCCGGTTCGCGCTCGACGACTTCGGCTCGGGTGTCGGTTCGTTCTCGAACCTTCGGACGCTGCCGCTCGACTACCTGAAGATCGACGGGTCGTTCACGCGCAGCCTCGGCCGCGACTCCGTCAGCGAGGCCATGGTGGCGGCCACGGTGAAGCTGGCCCGGACGCTGGAATTCAAGGTGGTCGCCGAGCAGGTCGAGGACGCCGCGTCGCTCGACCTGGTGCGGCAGATGGGCATCGACTACGTGCAGGGCTATGCCGTCGGGCGGCCCCGGCCTCTGGCCGCCGCCGTCTAGCGACCGCCCGGCTTCAGGCTGCCGCCCACGATCTTCTCGCAGGTGCCCTTGGGCACCAGGATCCATTCGTTCTTGTCACCGTCGACGGCCGCGCGGCCGGCGCAGGAATGGCCGTTCGCCGCGCAGTCGTTCTTGCCGGCGCGGGCGACGCCGTAGCACTGCTCCATGCCCTCGGTCGGGCCCATCGCCTGGGACGGTTCCAGCGTGGCGAGGCCGCCGATGGCGGCGATCAGCATGGCGGTCTTCACGTTCATGGCTGCTTCCCCTCGAAATCGCCCGCTTCGACGATCGTGATCGCCTCGGGCCGGATCCAGCGCCGCACCGCGGCATTGACGTCGGTGGTCGTCAGCGCGGCGACGCGCTGCTCCAGCTCGGCGTCCCAGTCGAGCGTGCGATCCAGGTAGGCATAGCGGGCCAGCGTGCCGACCAGTTCGCGGTCCTGCGAGCGACTCACGTTGCGACCCTGCAGCCAGCCGCTCCGCGCGCCCGCCAGCTCGGCCTCGGTGAAGCCCTCGGAGAGCATCTTGGCGATTTCCTCGCGGTAGGCGGCGACGAGGCGTGCCGAGTTGGTCGGGTTGTAGATCGCGAAAGCCCCGTGCGCACCGACCTTGTCGAGCGAACCGGCCTGCAGGAACGACGACACGCCGTAGCTGAGGCCTTCCTTCTGCCGGATCCGCGTCGCGAGCCGAGAGTTGAGGAAGCCGCCGCCCAGCATGTAGTTCGCCACCAACAGCGCCGGGTAGTCCGGATCGTCGTCGCGCAGCGGCAGTGGCAGGCCGGCGAACATCGTGGCATTGGCCTTGTCCGGCGTGTTGATGCGCTTCACGCTCGCGGGCACGTCGAACAGCCGGGCCGGCGCGCGCTGGAAGGCCACCGGTGCCGCCCAGCCGGCCAGGATCGCCCCGAGGGCAGCGCGGGTGGTCGACTCGTCGAAGTCGCCCACGACGGCCGCAGTGGCGCCGCCGGCACCGTAGTGCGACGCGTGGAAGGACTCGAGGTCTGCTACGGATAACCCGCGGATCGCCGCGACCTGTTCGTCGAACCCAGCGTTGTAGCGGAAGTCGTCGGCGGGCCAGGGTGAAAGGGTGCGCTGCAGCTCGAGGCCGGCGATGGCGCGCGGGTCGCTGCGCTGCTGTTCGATCCCCGCCAGCGCCTCGTCGCGCAGCTTGGCGAACTCGGCGTCCGGGAAGGCCGGGGAGCGCAGGATGTCGCCGACGATCTCGAGGGCGGGCACGAGGTTGTCGCGCGTCGACTGGATCGAGACGACGACGTCCTGACCGCCACTGCCGATGCTGACCGTTGACTTCAGGCGATCGAGCTCGTCGTTGATCTGCTGGAGGCTGCGGTTCGCGGTGCCGCGTCGCAGCATCGCGGCCGTGAGCTCAGCCACGGTCGCCTTGCCCCGCAGTGACGCTTCGCTGCCGAGGCGCAGCGTGAGCGTGGCGTTCACCGAGTTGCCGCGGGTCGATTTCGAAAGCAGCGCGATGCGCGCGCCGCCCGGCAGGGTCTCGGAGCGCGTGCGCGCCACGATGTTGGCCGGCGACGGATCGAAGACCTCGGCCTGCGCCAGCGCAGCCTTGCCCGTGTAGCCGGCGAGCAGCGTGGCGGGGTCCGGGGTCGTGGGGATGACCGCGCGGTCGGGGGCAGCCTCCGGCAGGAACGCCGCGGTCGTGCGGTTGGCGGGCTTGAGGTAGGCCGCCGCGACCCGGTTCACGTCGGCTGCCGTGACCTTCTCCATCTGGTCGCGGGCGAGGAACCACAGCCGCCAGTCGCCCTTCGCGATGTACTCCGACAGCATGAGGCCGACGCGATCGCTGCTGTTGTAGATGAGCTCGAACAGCTTGAGGTAGCGGTTGCGGGCGCGCGCGACCTCGTCCTCGGTGACCGGGGTTTCCTGGAGCGTGTCGAGCACCCCAAGCATGGCCTGGGTGGCGTCGTCGACGGACTTGTCCTTGAGGACCTCGGCCTGGAAGAGCATGTAGCCCGGGTCCTTGAGCGACAGCGCGGCGCCGCCGACTCCGCTCGCCTTGCCGGTCTCGACCAGCGCCTTGTAGAGGCGACCGGAAGGTTCGCTGGTCAGTACGTCGGCCAGCACCTGCACGGCGGCGAAGTCCGGGTGCGCGCCGGCAGGTATGTGGTAGCCGGCGGCGGTGAGCTGCACGTCTCCGGTGCGGCGCAGCGTGACGTGGCGCTCGCCGTCCTGCACCGGCTCTACCGTGTAGGTCGGCTGGAGCACCCGCGACGGGCGGGGGATGGGACCGAAGAACTCGTTGACCCAGGCGAGCGTCCTGGCCTCGTCGATCTTGCCGGCGACCGTCAGCACGGCGTTGTCCGGCTGGTAGAACTTCCGGTAGAAGGCCTGCAGGTTACCGATCGGCACGCGCTCGATGTCCTCGCGCGAGCCGATGGTCGACTTGCCGTAGTTGTGCCAGAGGTAGGCGGTCGACATCAGGCGCTGGAACAGCACGCGCTGCGGGTTGTTCTCGCCCGACTCGAACTCGTTGCGCACCACCGAGAACTCGCTCTGCAGGTCCTTCTCGGCGATGAAGGAGTTGACCATGCGGTCGGCCTCGAGATCGAGCGCCCAGCGCAGGTTGTCGTCCGTGGCGGCGAACGTCGCGAAGTAGTTGGTCCGGTCGTAAGACGTCGTGCCGTTGGGCCGGGCGCCGCGCGCGGTGAGTTCCTGCGGGATGTTCGGGTGGCGCGGCGTGCCCTTGAACACCAGGTGCTCGAGCAGGTGGGCCATGCCGCTCTCGCCGTAGCCCTCGTGGCGCGAGCCCACCAGGTAGGTGATGTTGACCGTGATGGTGGACTTGGAAGGATCGGGGAACAGCAGCACGCGCAGGCCGTTGGCGAGCCGGTATTCCGTGATGCCCTCGACCGAGGTGACCTTCTCCGGGGGCGGCGGCGCGGGCTTGGCGCCCCGGGCGGCCGCCGTCGTGGAGGGCGAGCCCGCGAAGGCGGCTAGCAGGGCGAGCAGGCCGGCGAACAGGACGAGGGGCCGGCGGATCGGGTGGGTCGTCAAGGGTAGGCTCCCGCAAGGAGTGCAGCAGTCGTGGGACTATATCCGACCGCGCTGACCCCAGGCAGTTCCCGGGGTTGCCCGCTGGTGCCATAGTCACGCCGTGTCCGGGGTGCCGCGACGTCGCCGGGAGACCATCATCCGCATCTTCCTCGTCATTGCCGGGATAGGGCTGCTGCTGCTGCCGGCCGTGCTGGATCCGCCGGCGGGCCTGTCGCGCGAAGGCTGGGTGGCGCTGGTGCTGCTGGCCGTCATGGCGCTCTGGTGGTTCACCGAGGTGCTGCCCGTGACGGCCACCGCGCTGCTGCCGTTCGTGGTGCTGCCGGCCGCCGGGGTCGGCAAGCCCGGCGAGGTGGCCGCGAGCTTCATGTCGCCCGTGATCTTCCTCGTGCTCGGCGGTGCCCTGCTGGCGCTGGCCATCGAGAAGAGCGGGCTGCATCGCCGCATCGCCGTGTCGGTCGTGGCACGTGCCGGTGCCTCGCCACGCCGCCTGGTGCTGGCCTTCATGGCGGCCACCGCGTTCCTGTCCATGTGGATCAGCAACACGGCGAGCGCGCTGATCATGATGCCGATCGCGGTGTCGGTGCTCGCCGCCGTGCTGCCGGCGCCGGCCGAGCGCGCCGCGGAGCAGCGGCGGTTCGCGATCGCACTGGTGCTGGGCGTGGCGTATTCGGCCTCGATCGGCGGCCTGGGGACACTGATCGGCAGCCCCACGAACGCCATTGCAGCAGGGATCCTCGATCGCTCGCTGGGCGTGCAGATCGGGTTCTCGCAGTGGCTCGCGATCGGGTTGCCCCTCGTCGTGATCTCGATCCCGGCGGGGTGGTGGCTGCTGACCCGCGTCGCCTGCCGCTTCGAGCTGCCTGATTTCGATCGCGCCAGCGTCATCGGTGCATTCGCCAGCGAGTCCGGCTGGAGCGTGGCGGAGCGACGCCTTCTGCCGCTGCTGGTGGCGGCGGTCGCGGCCTGGGTGCTGCTGCCGCTGCTGAAGATCCCGGCGCTCGCGGGCGTGGAGGACGCCAGCATCGCGATCCTCGCGGCGCTCGCGCTGTTCGTGATCCCGGCCGGGAGTTCGCTGGCGCCCGGCGCCACCCTGCTCGAGTGGCGCGACACGGTGCGCGCGCCGTGGGACGTGCTGTTCCTGTTCGGCGGTGGCCTCGCGCTCGCCGACGCGATCACGCGCACGGGGCTGGGTGCCTGGCTCGGCGGGATCATCGGCGGCCTCGGCACGCTGCCGCTGCCGGTCTTCGTGGTGCTGGTGACCCTGGCGGTCATCGCGGTCACGGAATTCGCCAGCAACGTCGCGGCCGCCGCGAGCTTCATACCCGTCGTCGCAGGCGTGACGCTTGTCCTGGGCCTGGATCCGCTGGTGCTGACGCTGCCGGCCGCGCTGGCGGCCTCCTGGGGCTTCATGATGCCTGCGGGCACGCCCCCCAATGCCATCGCCTATTCGACCGGCACCGTCTCGGTTGCGCAGATGATTCGCGCTGGCGTGTGGTTCAACCTGCTCGGGCTCGTGGCGATCCCGGCAGCGGTGGCGTTCGGCGTCTCGACCTTCCTGGGTGGCTGAGTCCCGGGCGGCCGCGCGGTCAGCGCGAGCGCTGCACGAGGGCGACGCTGGTGAGGATCAGCGCCGCCGCCGCGGCCACCTGCAGCGTCAGCGGTTCGTCGAGGAAGATCCAGGCCCACGCGATGCCGAACAGCGGCACGAGGTAGGTCACCACCGAGGAGCGCACCGCGCCCACGCGCTGGACGAGCCTGAAGTAGACCGCGTTGGACAGGCCGGTGCAGAGAATGCCGAGGACCGCCGCGGCCGCCCAGGCCCTCGCCGGCACCGGGTGCGTCGGCCACTGCGCGACCGCGACCGGCAGCACGGCCAGCGCGCCGATTCCCAGGGTGGCGGCGGCGAGCGCGTTCGGGGGCAGGTCGCCGAGCCGCCGCTTCAGCACGATGCCGCCGATGGCGTAGAGCGCAGACGCGAGGGTGCCGGCTGCGGCGGCCCAGCCCAGGCTCGCGCCCGCCGCCTTGCCGCTGGCGAGCACCACCGCTCCAACGAACCCCGTGACCAGGCCCACGGCACGCTGGCGGCCGATGGTCTCGCGCCAGAGCGTCGCGGCGAACAGCGCCGTGAACAGCGCCTGCAGGCTGTTGGTGATGGCCACGACGCCTGCCGGAGCCTGCTGGGTGGCCCAGGCGAACAGCAGGAAGGGCAGGGCGGCGGTCAGCAGCGCGATGCCGCCGATCGTGGTCCAGGCGTCGCTCCTCAGCCTCGCGCGGTCGCGCCAAAGGAAGGGCATCAGCACGGCCGCCCCCAGCGCGAGGCGCACCTCGACGAGCGCGAACGCGCCGAGCTCCGGGGCCGCGACGCGCATGAACATGAACGACGAACCCCACACCGCGCCGAGGAAAACGATGTCGAGCGTCGTGCGCCAGGGGTGAATCGAAGCGTCCAGTGCCAGGGTCCTCGGGCGGAAAAGGAAAACCCCGCCGCGGCGGGGTTTCCCGGTAGCCGGAGCGCCACCCCGCGCGGCGCGGGGTGGCTGCGGCTCAGAGCAGCGGCACCCGCAGCCGCGCCACGCTGTTGATGATCTTGATC
>CAZPAJ010000002.1:219300-250881 GCA_964584625.1 uncultured Acidibacter sp. | reverse complement strand
ATCCAGCAGATGGACGTGCAGACCTTCTTCTTCCGCCGCAGCAACATGAACGCGCTGGGCCAGCCGCGCTCTTGGACGGACCACCTGCTGTGGCACCACGCAGCCCATACCGTGGACCTGTTCGCCTACCAGGCACGCTCGCCGGTGACGCTGGCGAACGCGATCGAGGGACCGATCCACCCGGTGCTCGGCATCGCGATGGACATGTCGATCCAGCTGAAGGCCGCGAACGGCGCGATCTGCACATTGTCGCTGTCGTTCAACAATGACGGTCCCTTGGGCACCTTCTTCCGCTACATCTGCGACAATGGCACCTACATCGCCCGCTACGACGACCTGTTCGACGGTCGCGAACAGAAGATCGACGTGTCGGGCATCGACGTCTCGATGAACGGCATCGAACTGCAGGACCGCGAGTTCTTCGCGGCGATCCGCGAGGGTCGCGAGCCCAACGGCAGCGTGCACCAGGTGCTGCCCTGCTACCGCACGCTGCACGAGCTGGAGCAGCAGCTCGCGCGGCCGGGATGAGCACGGGCGCAGGCGCCGGTCCTGCGGCAGCACCGACGCCGACCCGGCGCATCGGCCCGACCGGGGTGTTCCCGATCGGATTCGGCTGCATGAACCTGCACCACGCCTACGGCCGACCGGTGACGGACGAGCAGGCACGTGTGCTGGTGCACCGGGCGCTGGAACTCGGAGTCACGCATTTCGACACGGCCGCGCTGTATGGCTTCGGCCGCAACGAGGCGGTGCTGGGTGCAATCCTCGCGCCCTTCCGCCGGCGCATCCACCTGGCCAGCAAGTGCGGCATGACCGGGGTCGACGGCCGGCGCGTGATCGACGGCCGGCCGGAGACTCTGCGGCGCACGCTCGACGAGGCGCTGCAGCGGCTGCGCACCGACGTCATCGACCTCTACTACCTGCACCGCGTCGACCGGGCCGTGCCGGTGGAGGACAGCATCGGCGAGATGGCGCGGATGGTCGCTGCCGGCAAGATCCGCGCGATCGGCCTGTCGGAGGTCTCGGCGGCGACGCTGCGCCGGGCGCACGCGGTGCACCCGGTCACGGCGCTGCAGTCGGAGTACTCGCTGTGGAGCCGCAACGCCGAGATCGCCGTGCTCGACGAGTGCCGTCGGCTCGGCATCGCCTTCATCGCGTTCTCGCCGCTGGCGCGGGGCTTCCTGCCCGGGCGCTTCGACGATCCCTCGAGCCTCGAGCCGACCGACCTGCGGCGCGGCATGCCGCGCTTCCAGCCGCCGAACTGGGGAGCCAACGCGCTGCTGCAGGCCCGGTTCCGGGCGCTTGCCGCCGAAACAGGCTGCACGCCGGCACAGCTCGCCCTCGGCTGGCTGCTGCAGAAGGCGCCCCACGTGCTGCCGATACCCGGGGCCACGTCGCTCGCGCACCTCGAGGACAATGTGGTGGCCGCCACGCGACGCCACGATCCCGCGGTCCTCGTCCGCGCCGAGTCGCTGCTCGCGCCGGAGGCCATCCAAGGCGCCCGCTACCCCGCAGCCACCCTGCTGGAGATCGATACCGAGGAGTGGCCGGCACGCACAGGCTGAGACGTCCGGCACGGCCGCCGACTTGGGCACCCACCCGCGCACCGGCTATACTCGCCGGCTGGAAAAACGGCCCCCGGACGAGATCGTGAGCAAGCAGGACTCCCAGTTCTTCACCATCTTCAGCCTCGTGCTCGGCATCCTGATCGCCCTGACGATCGTGCTGTTCGCCTTTGCGCGCATGGTCGGCGTCAACACGCAGGCGCAGCACGTCAAGGCGGATCCCCGCTACGTGGCCGACGTCGCCGACAACGTCCGCCCGCTGGGCCGGGTCGCGGTGGCCGGACGGGACAATTCGGCGCTGGTGATCCAGCCGCTGGCGGGCATCGCGGCACCGGTGGCGCTGGCCCTGCCCGAGGACGGCCCGGCCACCTACCAGGCGGTCTGCACGGCCTGCCACGGCGCAGGCATCGCCGGCGCCCCGAAGACGGGTGACGCCGCAGCCTGGGCGCCGCGCGTCGCGCAGGGCGTCGACGTGCTCTACAAGCATTCGATCGAGGGCTACACCGGCAAGGCCGGCGTGATGCCTGCCAAGGGTGGCCGCACCGACCTGCCCGACGAGCTGGTCAAGCTCGCCGTCGACTACATGATCGCGCAGAAGTAACCCCGCAAGGCCCCACCCCGGGCGCCGGCGGTTCCGTCACGAGCCGCCGGCACTCCGCCCCAGCAGCCCTCTTCTCAACTGCACGGCCTCGGCGGCCTGCTGTGCCGTCACCGGCCCGGCCGGGCCTTCGCCCTCTGCGTCGAGGTCGGCGATGCTGCGCGCCACGCGCATCACGCGGTGAAAGCCCCGCAGGCTGAGCCCCAGCGCGTCGCGGGCCCGCGCCAGCATGACGCGGGCGTCTTCCTGGAACTCCGATTCGTCGGCCTCGAGCTGCGCCGCGCTGAGCCCGGCATTCAGGCAACCCTGCCGCTCCAGCTGCCGGGCCCGCGCGCGGACGATTGCTGACCGCTGCCGGGCCGTCTCGGCCGGCGCCGCCGGGCGCCGCCGGCGGTGCTCGGCGAGCTCGGGTTCGCCGACCGGCTGCAGCGCGACCTGCAGGTCGATGCGGTCGAGCAGCGGCCCCGACAGCCGGGCCTGGTAGCGCTGAACGACACGGTCGCCGCACTGGCACCGGCGGCCCGGCGACCCGTGGTAGCCGCAGGGACAGGGGTTCATGGCCGCCACCAGCTGGAACCCGGCCGGGTAGTCGGCCTGCAGCCCCGCCCGCGAGATCGTGACGTGGCCGCTCTCGAGCGGTTCGCGCAGGCCTTCCAGCACGCGCCGGTCGAACTCCGGGAGCTCGTCGAGGAACAGCACCCCGCCGTGCGCGAGCGTGACCTCGCCCGGGCGCGCCGACGCCCCGCCACCGACGATCGCACCGGCCGAGGCGGTGTGGTGCGGGGCACGGAACGGGCGTCGAGGCGCGCAAGGGGTGGCCGCGCCCACATGGACGCCCACGGCGACACCAGCCACCGACGCGATCATCGCGGCCTCTAGGGCCGCGCGGCCCTCGAGTGGCGGCAGCAACCCCGGCAGGCGCTGGGCGAGCATGGTCTTGCCGCAGCCCGGCGGCCCGACCATCAGCAGGCTGTGGCCGCCGGCGGCGGCGACCCGCAGCGCACGCTTGGCGAGGGCCTGGCCGCAGATGTCGTCGAGACCGGCACCGGATACCCCAGCGCAATCCGGATCGCCGGAACCGGGATCCGCCGGGACGGCCACGACCGGCTCGAGTTCGCCCTGGCCCGACAGGGCCAGACAGAGGCCACCCAGGCTGCGCGCCGGGCAGGCCGCAAGCGCGGGCAGGGCTGCGAACTCGACCGCGTTGGCGGCCGGCACGACGAGGCGGCGACCCGCGGCCGCCGAGGCCGCCGCCGCGGGCAACGCGCCGCGCACGGGCCGCAGCGTGCCGTCGAGCCCGAGTTCGCCGATGAACTCGAGCGCCTCGAGGTCGAGCCGGGGCCGCAGCTGCCCGGAGGCCACGAGGATGCCGAGCGCGATGGCGAGGTCGAAGCGCCCGCCGTCCTTCGGCAGGTCTGCGGGTGCGAGGTTGACGGTGACGCGCCCGGCGGGGAACTCGAAGCCGGAATTGACGAGCGCGGCCCGCACGCGCTCGCGGCTTTCCTTGACCTCGGTGGCGGCGAGGCCCACCAGCGTGAAGCTCGGCAGGCCCGCTCCCAGGTGCACCTCGCAGCCGACCTCGGGCGCCAGCAGCGCGACCTCGGCGCGGCAGCGGATGAGCGCGAGGCCCAAGCGTGCGACTCCGGGCAGGCGCCGGCTGTCAGGCGTCGGGTGCGGGTGCGGGTGCGGGCGGCGCCGGCTGGCGCGATTCGAGCTCGGCGAGGCGCCGCTCGAGCCCGGCAAGCTGGGCCCGCGTGCGCTCGAGCACCCGGGCCTGGGCGTCGAATTCGTCGCGCGCAACCAGGTCGAGGCGGCTGAGGTTCGAGCGCAGCACGGCGCGGAAGTTCGCCTCCAGGTCCTGCTGCACGCCACGCAGCGCGGGCGGCACGCTCTCCAGCAAGCGCCGCGCGAGTTCCTCGATCCGGTTGTCTGGCATGTCGACCTCGACCCGCCCGCAGGCGTGCCCTGATTAGATGCAGCGGCGCGGACCGCGAGCCCCAAAAGAGTGCGCGGCCACGCCCGCCGGCCCGGGAAACACGCGATTCGTGCACCCCTGCGGCTGGCACGGAAGCTGCAAACACCCCTCGGCCAGCCGCGAGCGAAGCATAACGCGGGCCGCGGCGGGCAGGCGGCGTGCCTTTGGCACGCGATCGCACGGAAATGCACCCAGGACGGGGCCGGAATCCGATGAAGCTGATCACCGCGATCATCCGGCCCTACAAGCTCGACGACCTCGAACTCGCGGTCGCCCGGCTCGGCGTGCAGGGGATGACGGTCATCGAGGTACAGGGCTACGGCCGGCAGCGCGGCCACGCGGAGTACTACCGCGGCGCCGAGTACCACGTCGACTTCCTGCCCCGCACCCAGGTCGAGATCGCGGTGGACGACGCGATCGTCGAGCCGGTGGTCGAGGCGATCGCGAACGTGGCGCGCACCGGGAAGATCGGCGACGGAAAGATCTTCGTGTCCGACATCGAACAGGCCATCCGAATCCGCACCGGCGAGACCGGCTTGGCCGCCACCTGAACCTTTAGGGGAGCTGGGAGAAGACCTATGAGAACCGACTACCGAAACCCAACCGCGGCACGCCGCCGGCTCGGCGCAGCCTCGGCCGCCGCCCTCGGGACCTGCGTCCCGATGCTCGCGCTCGCGCAGGAAGCCGCGGCGCCCGTACCGAACAAGGGCGACGTCGCATGGATGCTGGTGTCCACGCTGCTGGTCGTCCTGATGACCGTACCGGGGCTCGCCCTGTTCTACGGCGGCCTCGTACGCGCGAAGAACATCCTGTCCGTGCTGATGCAGGTCATGGTCGGCTTCTCGCTGATCGTCGTGCTGTGGAGCCTCTACGGCTACTCGATCGCCCTGACGGAGGGGAGTGCGTTCATCGGCGGTCTCGACCGCCTGTTCCTCAACGGGATCTTCGATCCGGCCACCGGGTCCTTCGCGACGGTCGCCACCTTCACCGACGGCGTCGTGATCCCTGAACTGCTGTTCGTCGCGTTCCAGGCGACCTTCGCGGGCATCACCTGTGCACTGATCGTCGGCGCCTTCGCCGAGCGCATGCGCTTCTCCGCGGTGCTGATCTTCATGGTCATCTGGTTCACGATCTGCTACGTGCCGGTCGCCCACATGGTCTGGGGACCGGGCGGGTTGCTGCTCGAGTGGGGCGCGCTCGACTTCGCGGGCGGCACGGTCGTGCACATCAACGCGGGCGTTGCGGGGCTCGTGGGGGCCTACATGGTCGGCCAGCGCGTCGGCATGGGCCGCGAGGCCATGACGCCGCACAACCTGGTGCTGACGATGATCGGCGCCTCGCTGCTGTGGGTCGGCTGGTTCGGCTTCAACGCAGGATCCGCGCTCGAGGCCAATGACTCGGCGGTCCTGGCCTTCCTCAACACCCTGCTCGCCACGTCGGCGGCGGTGGTCGCGTGGATCTTCACCGAGTGGGTGCTTAAGGGCCGGCCCTCGATGCTCGGGGCCGCCTCGGGCGCGGTCGCCGGCCTCGTGGCCATCACCCCGGCGGCGGGCAACGTCGGCATCGTCGGCGCGCTGGTCATCGGCCTGGCCGCAGGCGTGATCTGCGTCTGGGGCGTGACGGGCCTGAAGAAACTGCTGAAGGCCGACGATGCGCTGGACGTCTTCGGCGTCCACGGCATCGGCGGGATCGTCGGCGCCATTCTCACCGGCGTGTTCTACCCGGCCGCGATGGGTGGGCCGGGCGGCGATGCCGCGATCGGCGGGCAGGTGCTGATCCAGGCGGGCAGCGTCGCCCTGACGATCGTCTGGTCCGCGATCGCGGCGTTCATCGCCTTCAAGATCGCCGACCTGGTCGTCGGCCTGCGCGTGCCCGAGGACGTCGAGCGGGAGGGCCTCGACACCAACGAGCACAACGAGCGCGCCTACACGAGCTGAGCGGCTCCGGCGCACGAGGCTTCGGGACGGGCCGCCTTCGGGCGGCCCGTTTCGTTGGGGCGCCAGCCCGACGGGAACCCCCTCCCCGCAAGATGGTCCGATGCGTTAGGGTCGCTTCAGTCCCGTCGCGCAAGGAGGATCCCGGTATGGCTTCCCGAATCTTGGCCATGATGCTGGCGGCCGCGCTGGTCGCGGGCTGCGCCAGCGGCCTGCCGCGCGAGGACGGTGGCAAGGTCAATTACCTCGACTACGCCGGCGAGCCGGTCGACCGCTTCACCGCCACCCGGATCTCCGGCTGGACTCCCGTCTCGCGCAACCAGCTGGTGGTCTGGGTGGGCGCCAATCAGGCCTGGCTGCTGAAGATCTGGGACGGCTGCGACGACCTTCAGTACTCCAACGTGCTCGGCGTGACCCAGACCAGCATGTCGGTCACCCGCTTCGACAAGGTGCGGGTCGGCCGGGACCGCTGCCCGATCGAGGAGATCAGGCCGATCGACGTGCGCCACCTGAAGGCCGACCGCGCCGCGATGCGCACCGCCACCGAGCCCCCGCGGCCCGAACCGCCGCCAACCGAGCCGGTGCCGCCGCCGCCGCCCCGGTGACCGCGGGCCCGTGTGACGGGCGTCAACGGCGGGAGGGCGGGCTTCCGGCGACACTGCGCGTTGGAGGAGAATCGCCATCATGAACCGTCTCACCCAGATCGCGCTCGGCGCCCTGCTGCTCGCCCTCTCGGCCACCGCCCACGCACAGACCCACGGCGATGTCTGGGGCTGGCAGGACGCCGAGGGCAAGTGGCACTACAGCGACGTCCCGGTGCAGGGGGCGAAGCTGATCCGGAAGGCGGGCCGCACCGCGCCCAAGACGGCCGCAGCGGGCGCGGCGACGGCCAGCAGCGCGCTCGCCGCCGGCGACGCCGCCTCGTCCCGCCTCGCCGCCGAGGCCGCCGCACGCGGCGTGCAGGCGGACCTCGACAAGACCCGCGCCGAGCAGTGCAAGCAGGCGTCCGAGCGCTACGACAAGATGATCGCCGCGCGCCGGCTCTACAAGGAACCGACGCCGGGCCAGCGTGCCTACCTCTCGGACGCAGAGCTCGCGCAGGCGCGAGTCGATGCGCGCCGCGAGCGTGACGAAGCCTGCGGGAGCGCGCCGCGCTGATGCGCACCGGCTTCCTGGGCCTCGGCGCCATGGGCGCGCCGATGGCGCGCAACCTGCACCGCGCCGGGTTGCTGGGCGGGGTCTGGAACCGCAGCGGCGACAAGGCCGCAGCGATGGCCGCGGAGCTGGGCTGCACGCAGGCGCCCACCCCCGCGTCCCTCGCGGCCGAATGCGACGCGCTCGTGCTGTGCGTCTCCGCCGACGCCGATGTGCTCGGGCTCGTCGAGGCGATCCGGCCGGCTCTGCGCCCCGGCACGCTCGTGATCGACTGCTCGACCGTCAGCGCCGCCACGGCGCAGCGCGCCCGGGCGACGCTGCTCGAGCGCGGCGCGGCCTTCCTCGACTGCCCGGTCAGCGGCGGCACGGAGGGCGCCCGGCTGGGCACGCTGGCGATCATGTGCGGGGGCGAGGAAGCCGCGTTCGAACGCGCCCGCCCGGTGCTCGGGGCGATGGGCCGCACGATCGCCTGGTTCGGCCCCAGCGGTGCGGGCCAGGCGGCCAAGGCCACCAACCAGATCATGTGCGCGGGCATCATCCGCGCGGTTGGCGAGGCGATGGCCTTCGCCCGCGCGCAGGGGCTCCCGCTCGAGCGGCTCGTCGAGACGCTCGGCCAGGGTGCTGGCTCCTCCTGGTACTTCGTGCATCGCGCGCCGAACATGATCCGTGGCGAGTACCCCGCGGGGTTCCGCGTGCGGCTGCACGAGAAGGACCTGCGCATCTGCCGCGAGATGGCCGCCGCGGCAGGCGTGTCGCTGCCCGTGGTCGAGGACATGCTCGCCGAGTACGCCGAGCTGATCCGGCGCGGCCACGGCGACGAGGACATCTCGGCGGTGTTCAGGCTCAAGTGGGAGCTCTTCGAGCGGCGCCGGCAGTCATGAGCGCCGCGATCGGCACGGAAAAGCCGGCGCTCTACCTCCCCGACTTCTGCGCACCGCGCACCGTGCTCGGCGTGGTGCTGATCGTCGAGCTCACGGCGCTGGTGCTCGCCCTCGCCGGCAACCGCGGCGGGCTCGGCTTCTGGACCGACCTCGCGCGGATCTCGCTGTTCCTGATCTGGGTGGGCCTGGTCGTGTCGGCCGTGCTGTGCCGGGTCCGCGCCCAGGTGGCCAGCACGACGGTGCAGCGCGGCTCGCTCGCGGTGCTCGGGATCGTCGCGCTCGTGCTCGTCCTGGTGTCGGAAGTCACGTACCAGATCGGCCAGCGCGGCTTCGCGGGCTTCGACACCGAGGCCGGCACCTTCCCCGAGGAGCGCCTGCCCTTCCTCGCGCGCAACCTGGCGATCGGCCTGATCGTGGCCGCGGTGGCGCTGCGCTACTTCTACGTGACCCACGAGTGGCGCCGCAACGTCGAGATGCAGGCGCAGGCGCGCGTGCACGCGCTGCAGGCGCGCATCCGGCCCCATTTCCTGTTCAACAGCATGAACACGATCGCGGCGCTGACACGCTCCAACCCGGCCCGCGCCGAGGAGGCCGTGCAGGACCTCGCCGACCTGTTCCGGGCGAACCTCTCGGAGCAGCGCAGCCAGATCACGCTGGCGGACGAGCTCGAGGTGGCGTCGATCTACGAGCGCATGGAGAAACTGCGCCTCGGCGAGCGGCTGCGCGTGGACTGGCGCACCGACGCGCTGCCGCGCGACGCGATGGTGCCCAGCCTGATGATCCAGCCGCTGCTCGAGAACGCGATCTACCACGGCATCGAGCCGCGCACGGGCGGCGGCACCGTGACCGTCACCGGCGAGCTGTCGCACGGGCTGGTGACGGTGGTCGTCCGCAACCCGCTGCCCGCGAACGTGTCCGTGCGCGAAGGCAATCGCCTGGCGCTCGCCAACATCCGCGAGAGGCTCATGCTGATGTACGGCGAGCGCGCGGCGGTCAAGGCAGGGCGATTCGACGACGAATACATCGTCACGCTGCGCTTCCCCTACCGAAGCACCGCGGGGGTCGCGGCATGACGCTGCGCGTGCTGGTGGTCGACGACGAGGCCCCGGCGCGCGAGCGCCTGTGCGCCCTGCTGGCCGAGATCGGCGACGCGCGCGTCGTCGGCGAGGCGGTGAACGGCGAGGAGGCGCTGCAGCGCGTCGACGAGCTCGCGCCGGACATCGTGCTGCTCGACGTGCGCATGCCGGGTCTCGACGGGCTCGAGGTGGGCCGCAGGATCACCGAGCTCCCGGAGCCACCGGCAGTGATCTACACCACGGCCTTCGACCAGTATGCGCTGAAGGCCTTCGACACCCAGGCGACGGCCTACCTGCTGAAGCCGATCCGCCGCGAGAAGCTCGCCGCCGCGATCGCGCAGGCGGGGCGCATGACCCGGCCGCAACTCGCGCAGGCCGCGGCTGCGGCGCGCTTCGCCGAACGCCGCACCCACATCACCGTCAAGGTGCGCGACCGCATCAAGCTGATCCCGGTGGCCGAGATCCGCTGCTTCGTCGCAGACCAGAAGTACGTGACCGTGCGCCACGCCGGCGGCGAGGACCTGATCGAGCAGTCGTTGCGCTCGCTCGAGGACGAGCTCGGCTCGGCCTTCGTGCGCATCCACCGCAACGCGCTGGTCGCCGTCGACCACCTCGCGGCGATCGAGCGCGATCCCGACGGGCAGTACTTCGTGCGGCTGCGCGGCAGCGACGAGCGGCTCGGCGTCAGCCGCCGCATGGCGGGCGACCTGCGCGAGCGCTTCCGGCTCTGAAGCGCGACGGCGGCCCGCCACCGCGCTCGGCTACAATGCGGGCGTGTTCCGCAATCCCGACACCCTCGCCATCGAGACGCTGCTGCGCCGCGCGCGCGTCATCGCGGTCGTCGGCCTGAGCGCCGATCCCTCGCGTCCCAGCCACGGCGTCGCCGCCGCGCTGCAGCGCTGGGGCTACCGCGTCATCCCGGTCACGCCCGGCACTCCAGAGGTGCTCGGCGAACGCAGCGTGCCCGATCTCGACCACCTGGGCGAGGTGCTCGCGCCGGGCGAGCAGGTCGACCTCGTCGACGTGTTCCGTCGCCCCGAGCATGTGGCCGGCATCGTCGACGACTGCATCCGCCTCGGGCTGCCGGCGCTGTGGCTGCAGGATGGCGTGGTCGACGACGCCGCGGCATCGCGGGCGGCCGCGGCGGGCGTGTTCACCGTCATGGACCGCTGCATCTTCCGCGACCGCGCGGCGATGCGCGGCTGAGGGGGCGTCGCATGCCGCTGCGGTTCACGAAGATGCACGGGCTCGGCAACGACTTCGTCGTGTTCGAGACCGGGCCGGGCGGCGCGGCGCTGCCTCCAGCGGCGCGGCTGCGCGAGCTGGCCGACCGGCATACCGGGATCGGCTTCGACCAGGCGCTGGCGATCGGGCCGCCCCGTGTGCCAGGCACCGCCGCCTTCTACCGGATCTTCAACGCCGATGGCGGCGAGGTCGAGCAGTGCGGCAACGGCGCGCGCTGCGTCGCCGAGTGGCTGCGCCTGGCGGGCCGCGCCGGCGCGGAGGTCGCTCTCGACAGCCCGGGCGGTCGCGTGACCGCGCGGCTGCTTCGCCCCGGCTGGGTGTCGGTCGACATGGGCGAGCCGGATTTCCGCCCGGCGGCACTGCCGTTCAACGCGACCGCCGAGGCACCGAGCTATCGCCTGGCCGTCGATGGCAGCGAGGTCGAGTTCGCCGTGGTCTCCATGGGCAATCCGCACGCAGTGCTGTTCGTGCCCTCGGTCGCCGAGGCGCCCGTGGCGCGGCTCGGGCCGCGGCTCGAGTCCCACCCCGCGTTCCCGCGCCGCGTCAACGTTGGCTTCCTCGAGATCGTCGACGCGGCGCATGCGCGCCTGCGCGTGTTCGAGCGTGGCGTAGGCGAGACGCGCGCCTGCGGAACGGGGGCCTGCGCCGCGGTTGCAGCGGGCCGCAAAGCTGGCAGACTCGCGCCCCGGGTCGAGGTCACGCTACCGGGCGGCGTGCTCGAGATCGCCTGGGCAGGCCCGGGCACCCACCTCTGGATGACCGGCCCGGCCACCGTCGCGTTCCGCGGCGAGGTCGACGCCTGAATCGCCCTTGGCGCGCATCACCCCCCCGTTTCACGCCCGCATCGACAGGAGTCCGACGATGAGCACACCGCAGGCCAGCGACGGCGCGGACAACGCCGCCCCCGGGGAGGCCGGCATCGCCGACTACCTCGAGCGCAACCCGGATTTCTTCGAGCGGAACCCCGCGGTGCTGGCGCGCCTGCGCCTGCCGCACGCGCGGGGCGGCACCACGATCTCGCTGGTCGAGCGACAGGTGGAGGTGCTGCGCGAGCGCCAGGCCGCCGCGGAGCAGAAGCTCGCCGAGTTCGTGGCGGTCGCACGCGGCAACGACGCGCTCGCCGAGCGCATCCAGCGGCTGTCGCGGCGGCTGCTGCGCGCCGGCTCGCTGGCGGCCACCCTCGTCGAGGTCGAGGCCTCGATGCGCGAGGACTTCGACGTGCCCGTCTCGCGGCTGGTGCTGCCCGGTGTCGGCGGCGCCGGGCTCGAGTCGGTGCCGGGCCACTTCCTGCGCGCCTGCGCCAGCGACGAACCCGCCCTGCGCAGCTTCGAGACCCTGTTCACGGCCGGCAAGCCGCGCTGCGGCCAGCTGCGCGACGTGCAGCGCGATTTCCTCTTCGGCGACGAGGCGGCCACCATCGGCTCCGTCGCGCTGCTGCCGCTGGGTGCCGGCGGCGCGATCGGCCTCCTGGCGGTCGGCAGCCCGGATCCGGCGCGCTTCCACCCGGGGATGAGCACCGACTTCCTCGCGCGGATTGGTGAGCTGATCGGCGACGCGATCGCGCGCTTCCGCTGAGCGGCGCGCCGGGGCGCGTGGACACCGCAGCGCTGCAGTGGGTCGATCGCTTCCGCGACCACCTGGCGCGGGAGCGCCGCCTCTCGCCGCACACCGCCACGAACTACACCCGCGACCTGCTGGCCCTCGTGGCCTGGTGCGACACCCAGGACATCGCCGACTGGAACCGGCTCGACAGCCAGCACCTGCGGCTCTTCGCCGCGCGCGCGCACGCCGGTGGCCTGTCGCCGCGCAGCATCCAGCGCCGCCTGTCGGCCACGCGCAGCTTCCTGCGCTACCTGATGCGCGAGAAAGCACTCCAGGGCAACGCCGGGCTCGACGTGCGCGCACCCAAGGCCGCCAGGCGCCTGCCGGGCTCGCTCGACGCGGACACCCTCGCGCGGCTGCTGGACCTGCCCGGCGACGAACCGCTGGACCTGCGCGACCGCGCGATCATGGAGCTGCTCTACTCCTCCGGGTTGCGGCTCGCCGAGATCGTCTCGCTCGACGTCGGCGGCATCGACCTGGCCGACCGCACCGTGCGCGTACGCGGCAAGGGCGACAAGGCGCGCGTGGTGCCGGTGGGCGCCAAGGCGCTGGCCGCGCTGCGGCAGTGGCTGGCCCGTCGCCCGGAGCTCGCCGCCGCCGGCGAGACCGCGCTGTTCACCGGCCGCGGCGGCCGGCGCCTCGGCGCACGCGCGATCCAGCTGCGGGTGGCGCTGCGCGCCCGCCAGCAGGGCCTGCCCGTACACCTGCATCCGCACCTGTTCCGGCACTCCTTCGCCACCCACCTGCTCGAGTCCAGCGGCGACATCCGCGCCGTGCAGGAGATGCTCGGCCACGCCGACGTCTCGACGACCCAGGTCTACACCCACCTTGATTTCGGGCACCTCGCCCGCATCTACGACCAGGCGCACCCTCGCGCCAGGAAGAAGACATGAGCGAAGGCTTCAACCCGCACGGCACCACCATCCTCGGCGTGCGCCGCAATGGCGTCGTCGCCATCGGCGGCGACGGCCAGGTCACGCTGGGCAACACCGTGATGAAGGGCAACGCCCGCAAGGTGCGCCTGCTCGGCCAGGGCAAGGTCATCGGCGGCTTCGCCGGCGGCACGGCCGACGCCTTCACGCTGTTCGAGCGCTTCGAAGGCAAGCTCGACAAGTTCGGCAACCTCACCCGCGCCGCGATCGAGCTCGCCAAGGACTGGCGCGGCGACCGCTACCTGCGGCGCCTCGAGGCGCTGCTGCTGGTCGGCGACCCGCAGAAGCTGTTCGTCATCTCCGGCAACGGCGATGTGATCGAGCCCGAACACGACCTCGTCGCCATCGGCTCCGGCGGCGCGTTCGCGCAGGCCGCGGCGCGCGCGCTGCTCGAGAACACCGAGCTCGGCGCCCGCGAGATCGTCGAGCGCGCGCTGGCGATCGCCGCCGACATCTGCATCTACACGAACCGCAACGTCACCATCGAGGAGCTGCGGCAATGAGCGGCGCGGACGCGGCAGGCCAGCCGGCAGCGGCGGTCGGGGCCGGCGCCCTGACCCCCCGCCAGATCGTCGGCGAACTGGACAAGCACATCGTCGGCCAGGATTCCGCCAAGCGCGCGGTGTCGATCGCGCTGCGCAACCGCTGGCGGCGGATGCGCGTCGACGAGGCGCTGCGTCCGGAGATCACGCCGAAGAACATCCTGATGATCGGCCCGACCGGTTGCGGCAAGACCGAGATCGCGCGCCGGCTGGCGCGGCTCGCCAAGGCGCCGTTCGTCAAGGTCGAGGCCACCAAGTTCACGGAGGTCGGCTACGTCGGCCGCGACGTCGACTCGATCGTCAAGGAGCTGGTCGACGTCGCCGTGAAGATGGCGCGCGACGAGCAGGTGGCGCGGGTGCGCGACCGCGCGGCCGACGCCGCCGAGGAGCGCGTGCTCGACGCGCTGCTGCCGCGGCCCCGCGTCATGGGCTTCTCGACCGACGAGCCGGCGCAGCCGCGCGACGCCGAGACCCGGCAGAAGTTCCGCAAGATGCTGCGCGAGCGCCAGCTCGACGAGCGCGAGATCGAGGTCGACCTGCGCTCGTCGCTGCCGGGCATGGAACTGGTCGCCCCGCCGGGCATGGAAGAGATGCAGCAGCAGCTGCAGGCGATGTTCCAGAACCTCGGCGCCGGCCGCACCAAGCCGCGCAAGATGAAGGTCCGCGAGGCGCTCAAGCTGCTGGTCGAGGAAGAAGCCGCCAAGCTCGTCAACGAGGAAGAACTCCGCGCCGCCGCGGTGCGCAACGCCGAGCAGAACGGCATCGTGTTCATCGACGAGATCGACAAGGTCTGCCGGCGCCAGGACAGCTACGGCGCCGACGTCTCGCGCGAGGGCGTGCAGCGCGACCTGCTGCCGCTGGTCGAGGGCTGCACGGTCTCGACCAAGTACGGCGCGATCAAGACCGACCACGTGCTGTTCATCGCCTCGGGCGCATTCCACGTCGCCAAGCCCTCGGACCTGATTCCGGAGCTGCAGGGCCGCTTCCCGATCCGCGTGGAGCTCGAGCCGCTGAAGGTCGAGGACTTCGTGCGCATCCTCACCGAGCCCGACGCCTCGCTGGTCACCCAGTACGCGGCGCTGCTCGCCACCGAGGGCGTCACGGTGCGCTTCGCGCCCGAGGGCGTGCGCCGCATCGCCGAGATCGCCTTCCAGGTCAACGAGCGCACCGAGAACATCGGCGCGCGCCGGCTGCATACCGTGATGGAGCGCCTGCTCGACTCGATCTCCTTCGAGGCCGCGGACCGCGCCGGCAGCACCCTCGAGATCGACGCGGCCTATGTCGACCAGAACCTCGGTCGCCTCGCGCAGGACGAGGACCACAGCCGCTACATCCTGTGACCGACCTCGCGCTGGCCGCGGTGGTGCTGGCGCTGGTCGCCGTGCCAGTGTCGCTGCTGCTGCTCGCGCTCGCCGACGGTTTCGGGCTGGCGGGTGGAGGTCGTGGGCGCCGCGCGGTCCGCTACGCCCTGGTCGCGCTCGCCGTGCCCGGCGCCGCGCTGCTGGCCGTGGCGGTCTGGGGCTGGGCGGGCGCGGCCCACCTCGGGCCGCTCTGCGCGGCCTACGCCACCCCCGAGTTCCGCGGCGCGGTGCCGCTGCGCGCGCGCCGGATCACCGTCGACTCCGACCAGCGCCCGGCGCCGCCGTGGGCGGCCGCGCTGGCCGATCCCGCGTCGCTGTCCCCGGCCGGCCTGGCCGAACGCGCGCAGGAGGCGAACCTGCGGCTCGAGGCTCGCCGCGTGCTGCACCATGAGAACCGCTTGTTCCGGGTGGAGATGGACCGCTTCCGGCTGGTCGACGAGGCCCACGGGGGCGCGATCGCCGAGGGCGACGAGATCTGGATCCGGGCAGGGCGCGCGACCTGGCACTGCGGCATCGGGAGCGGGCCCGAGCCGACTGATCGCACCGCGTATCCGGCCGGCGACGGCGTCGCGCGCTTCGTCAGCCGGGCGCTGCGCGGCGCCGGTAGGCCCTAGCCGACAAGCCGAACAGCCAGGCGGCACCCAGCACGGACACCGCCATGACGAGCGCCATCGCGAAGCCGATGCGCTCGCCGCCCGCCGACAGCGCCGTCGAGGCCATCGCGATCACCAGCGGCCCGACGCTGAAGCCGACCAGCCCCCCGGCGAAGCCGGTCAACGCCGTGCCCAGCCCGCGCATGCGCGCCGCCATCAGGTCCTGCATGTTGGTGAGCATCAGCGTACCGACCACCACGAACGACCCGGACGACAGCGCGATCAGCGCGGTGGCGAGCACCGGCGAATCGACGAACGGGGAGAAAGCGCCCGGCACCATCACGAAAGGCACCAGCGGCATCGCCGACATGCGGGCCGTGGACCCGCGGCGCGCGAGCCGGTCGGCCAGCCAGCCGGCGATCGTGGCGCTGACCACCGAGGTGCCGATGATCATCGGCCCAAGCTGCGCGCCGATCGCACCCGCGCTCATCCCGAACTGGCGCACCAGCATGGTCGGGCCCCAGGCAGTCAGCCCGTAGCTGGCGACGGCCGTGACCGCATACCCGCAGAGGAACGGCAGCAGCACGGCGCGGTCGCGCCAGATGAAGGCCCCGGCCTCGCGGACCGTCGGGGCGGCCTCCGTACCGCCGCCCGGCGCGGCGCGGCGCGCCGGCTCGCGCAGCGTGAACAGCAGCAGGGCGATCAGCAGGCCGAACGCGCCGGCCGCCCAGAAGGCCACGCGCCACGGCGTCAGGCTGCTGGCCGCCGGCCACAGCCCGAAGAACCCGGTCGGCACGCCGGCGAGCACCAGGCCGACGAGGCTGATCGACAGGCCGTTCGAGATCGACTGGCCCATCAGGAACAGGCCCATCAGGCGCCCGCGGCGCTCGCGCGGCGCCATGTCGGCGATCATCGAGACCACGGCAGGCGACAGCGAGGCCTCGCCGAAGCCCACCAGCAGCCGGCAGATGAACAGGCTGACGAAGCCGGTGACGAAGCCGCTGGCGAGCGTCGCCACGCTCCACAGCGTGAGCCCCACGATGATCAGCGCGCTGCGGCGGTAGCGGTCCGCCCAGAAGCCGAACGGGAAGGAGCCGAGCGTGTAGCAGATCGCGAACGCCGCGCCCTGCAGGATGCCGATCTCGACGTCGGACACGCCGAGGTCGGCGCGCAGCGGATCGACCAGCAGGCTGATGATCTTCCGGTCCATCACCGAGGCGATGGAGGTCAGGAAGAACAGGAACATGGCCCACGCGACGACGCGCGGACGCGGATACGGAGCCGACGCGTCGTTCATCGGGCCATTCTAGACGCGTGCCTCCCGGAGGGCACACGAGCGCGGTGCTTCACCTCACGCCATGAAGCCGACGTCTCGCTGCGTGAAATTGCCGAGGCTGGGGGCGACCTTCGCGAGGTCGGCGTCCTGCACGCCGAACCAGCGCGCCAGTGTGGCGGCGTACTGGTCGGCGGAGGTGGTCGGGATGAAGCGGCCGCCGCCAACGTCCTGCGCGCTGCCGATCTCGAGCAGCGGATACTCGCCGTAGATGCGCTGGCCACGCACCGCGCCGCCGACGACGAACTGCAGGCCGCCCCAGGCGTGGTCGGAGCCGTCGCCGTTCGAGGTGAGCGTACGGCCGAAGTCGGAGTGCGTGAACAGCGTGACGGAGTTTTCCATGCCCATCTCGGTGAGCGCGTCGTAGAACGACTTCACCGAGGCGCTGACGTTGCCGAGCAGCCCCGGCTGGTCGGCGACCAGGTCGTCGTGCTGGTCGAAGCCGCCAGTCGAGACGAAGAAGATCTGCCGCGACATCGACAGGCTCGCGCGCGCCGAGATCAGCTTGGCGACGGTGCGCAGCTGCGTGGCGAGCGGCGTCAGCGTGACGCCCGAATCCGGCAGCGCGGTGAACGAGCGCGCGCCCGCGAGCGCGCCGTTGACGCGGTCGGCAAACTGCACGGCGCGCTGCTGCACGGTGGCGAAGCCGCGCTCGTAGACGGTGTTGCCGGTCGCGCCGCGGCTGGCATTGACGACGGCCTCGAAGGCGTTGCGGCGCGCGAGGCCGGTGCCCGAGGCGCCGAAGCCGGCGAAGCTGGTGGCGCCGGCGGCGCCCATCACGTAGGGGCGCGCGACCTCTCCCGCCTGGAAGTAGGTCTGGCCTGCCAGCGACACGTTCAGAGACAGCTGCTGGCCGCCGGTCTGCGCGTTCAGCACGTCGGCCACGCGGCCGCCCCAGCCGGACTTGAGGATCGCGCGGCCACGCAGGCTGTGCCACTGGTCCTGCTGGTCGTTGTGCGAGAACAGCTGTGGCGGCAACACATGGCCCGTGGTGGCGGCGGCCTGGTACTGCGCCTTCGTCGTCGGCCGGACCAGCGGGCCGACGTTGGCCACCACGGCCGCGCGACCGGCCTGGAACAGGTCGCGCAGGCCGGTCATGCTCGGATGCATGCCGTAGGTCGGGTCGCCGGCGAACGCGCCGGACTGCGCGATCGGCAGCAGCGCGGCACGGTCGATCGCCAGGCTCGAGGCCGTGCCGCCGCCGCGCGACAGCGCGTAGGCGTTGTACTCGGCCGTGCTGGTCGGCACGACCATGTTCCAGGAGTCGTTGCCGCCGAACAGGAACAGGCAGACGAGCGCCTTGTAGTCGCCGAAGGCGCCGCCTCCGGACATCTGCGCGTACACCGTGCCGGGCGTGCGGCCGAAGGCGTAGGCGACGCCGCCGGCGGCCGCGGCGCGGAGGAACTTGCGACGGTTGCGGTCCATGGTCGTCCTCCTCAGCGCTGCAGCACGAATTCGGGCGAGGTCGCGACGAAGTAGATGGCGTCGGCCACCCGCGTGTTCAGCGCCGTCTGGGGGTTGGTCGCCGGCACGGCGGTGCGCTCGATCTGCGCCTTCGCCTCGGCCTTGAGCGTGGCCGACATCTGCCCGGCACCTCCGAGCAGCTTCTCGGCCACCTTGTTGACGAGCTGCTCGCTGTCGGCGGCGACGGCGAGCTCCTCGGCGGTGTTGATGAACATCAGGTCGCCGTTGAAGGTGGCGCCGGCGGCCTGCACCTGGGTGCGCGACAGCGCCTGCGTCCAGAAGAAGTTCGTGACCTGGGTGTTCAGGAACTCGGTGGCGAGCTGCAGCTCGGGCGCCACGAGGTTGCCGTCGGCGATCTCGCCCGGCGGCGCGTAGAACGGGCTGAAGAAGTTGAACACCGAGGGCGACTGGCCCGGACCCTGGCCGAACACCGCCGACACGCCCCCGGGGAAGTTGACGCCCGCGCCGTACTTCACGATGCCCCCCACGCCGTTCGAGCGCGCGTCGTAGGCGCGCCAGAACTGCGTCAGGCGCAGCAGCGGCTCCTTGACCTTGCCCGCGGTGGCGGCGGCGCTGCCCGAGGGCGCGCTGCGCGCCTCGGTATCGAGCAGGATCGCACGCACCACGGCCTCGAGGTTGCCGCGCCGGCCGCTGCCGTCGTCGTTGAACTTCCCGGCCACGCGCTGCACGTAGGCGGCCGACGGGTTGCTGGTGACGAGCTTCTGGATCAGCTGCTTCGAGATGAACGGACCGACGTTCGGGTGGTTGAACAGGTTGTCGAGCGCGTCCTGCAGGTCCCTGGTGCCGCCCTGCCCCGCCGGAATAGTGCCGCCCGCGAGCGTGGCGCCGGCGTAGGACAGCACGCGCTTGGTACCCGGCTCGTGCTGGTCCGGGTAGAGCTGCATCGGCTTGATCTGATTGTAGCCGGTGACCGGCTGCAGCTGCGGCCGGGTGTTGGCAAAGGTGCAGGCGGGCGCCGTGGTCGGGCAGGCCCACTTCCAGCCGGTGAACACGCGGGCGAAGCCCTCGATGATCTCCTGGTTGTAGGTCGGAATCGGCTGGCCCGCGGCGTCGCGCTTCGCGGTGCCGTCGGTGTTCAGCTCCACGAGGCCGATCGCGAACAGCTGCATCAGCTCGCGGGCGTAGTTCTCGTCGGGGCGCAGGTTGGTGCCGGCGACGGCGCGCTGGTTGCCCAGCATCGAGAGATAGACGCCCATCGCCGGGTGCAGGGTGACGTCCTCGAGCAGCTGGCGGAAGTTGCCGAAGGCGCTGCGGACCAGCAGGTCCTGGAAGTCAGCGGTGGCGCTCGGCAGGTTCTGCAGCGCGCCCACCTGCGAGACGACCAGGATCTCCGACAGCGCGAAACCCACGCGCTGGCGGAGCTGGTCCGGGCCGCGCAGGCTGTTCTCGAACCACTTCTCGACGCGCCTCGCGTTCAGCGAGCCGATGTTGAAGCCCATGGGCACGGGGTTCGGGTACGCCGCCTCGACGGCGGGCAGCGTCAGCGACGCAGGCTTGGCGACCTCGGCGTCGATCCAGCGCGAGTAGGCGGTCGTGGAATCGCCCAGCGCGATGAGGCGCGTGGCCTCTGCCTCGGTGGCGCCGAAGCTCGCCTGGTTCAGGAAGCGGAAGGCCTCGGCCTTGGTGACGGGCGGGGCAGTCGGCGCAGCGGTCCCGCCGCCTGGCGCGCCGCCTGCAGGTCCGGCTCCGCTACCACCGCCACCACCGCAGGCCGCGAGGAACGCGATCGCCGCGGCGACCAGCAGGTTGCGCGGACCCCGACCGAGGATACCGACCATGACCCCTCCCGCGAGCATGGGCGGCACGCCCGGCTCTCGACCTCGAACGTACGCGAGGACAGCGAGGACCGGCTAGCCAAGGATGGTGAAGACCGGGCAGGAAGAGTCAAGAATCGTGAAGCAGGTCGCGGATCTGCGACCCGCGTCACGTCAGCGGTAGTGCTGGGCCGAGAGCAGGTCGAGTCGTTGCTCGAAGTCCTGTGCCGAGGGCAGCAGCACGCAGCCGCGGGGCAGGTCGGCGGCCCCGATCTGCTGCGCCGCGAAGCCCCCGAGCCAGACCTCGCACTCACCCTGCAGTTGCCGCGTGAGCTCGTTCAGCTGCTCGAGCGCCGGCACCACGTTCTCGGGCATGACCAGCGAGACCAGCACGGCGCTGGCATCGACCTCGCGAGCGAACCGCGCGATCTCTTCCGCGGGGCAGTCGGCGCCGAGGTAATGGGTGTGATAGCGGCGCGTGGCGGCCAGCCAGCTGCACATCAGGATGCCGAGCTCGTGCCGCTCACCCGAGAGCGTGGAGAGCACCAGGCAGGGTCCATTCTCGGCGCGCAGGTAGCCCCGCGACACCGAGATCACCAGCCGCCGCACGATGTCGGTGACCATGTGCTCCTGCGCGATCGTCACCGCGCCCTGGTGCCAGCGCTCGCCGACCTCGCGCACCAGCGGCGAGAGCACTGAGTAGATCACCTCGCTCGGCGGCAGCAGTGCGATCGCCGAGGTCAGCACCTCCTCGACGCCGGTGGGGTCCGAGTGGACCGTCGCATCGAGCGCACGCTCGACGAAGGCCTGGCCCCGCGAAGGCTGCTGGGGCCGGGCCTGGCCACCCGACTGCGCAACCAGGCGGGCGAGTTCCTCCTCGCCCAGCGACGCGAGGCGGCTGATCGTGTGACCGAGCTCGGTGGCGGTGCGCAGCAGGCGCAGGCGCGCTACGTCGGCCGCGGAGTAGGTGCGTCGGCCGGAGGCGTCGCGGGAAGGCCGGACGACCTCATAGCGGCGCTCCCAGGCCCGGAGTGTCTCGACGGTCAGGCCGGTGGCCTGGGCGACCGCCTTGATCGTGAACTGGCCTCCGCCCAACGAGGCGCTTGCGACGTTGTTCATGCTTTGTACAGGTTGGGCATGTACAAAAGCTTGACAGACTTTGGACGCCCTGTCATCCTGCGCCCCATCACGAAACGGCACGCCCCCCGGCGCCGCTTCACCATCGGACCACATCGGAGTCGAAACCATGAAGATCAACGCTGTTTCCATGACGAAGGCGGCCGTTGCCAGCATCCTGCTGTCGGTCTCGGCTTCCGTCGCGGTGGCCGACACCTTCGAGACCAAGGGCACGGACGTTCTGGCGGTCGCCAAGCAGAAGGGCAACTTCACGACCCTCGCCAAGGCGATCGAGGTCGCCGGCCTGCAGGACGCCCTCACCGCCCAGGGCCCGGTCACCATCTTCGCGCCCACCGACGAGGCGTTCGCGAAGCTGCCCCCGGGCGAGCTCGAGGCCCTGCTGCGCCCCGAGAACAAGGACAAGCTCGTGAAGATCCTCACGCACCACGTGGTGCCGGGCAAGGCGCTCGAGACCGAGGACATGAAGCGCTCGCGCGGCGCCCAGACGGTCGGCGGCGAACAGGTCGAGTTCGAACTCGTGCGTGGTCGCCTGCGGGTCGACGGCGCCCGCGTGGTCGGCGACTACAACGCCTCCAACGGCACCGTGGTCGCGGTCGACAGCGTACTTCTGCCGAACTGATCCACCGTCCAGGGATGCCGGCTCCCCCCACCGGGGAGCCCGTCCGGGCGAGGGATCGCGCGGAGTAAGGACACGAATTCCAGGGATTCCACGAGGCGGCTTCACCGCCGCCTCGTGGCAGGATCCCACCGGCCCCCCCGAACCTGCCACCCGTCTCGTCTGGCCTGAACCGCCAGGCGAGCGGGTGGCAGAGTTCATTCAGGACCCCCACCAGGCCGGTTGCTAGGATTGACCCCTTCAGGAACGAGGGGGCGATCCGCGAATGTTCACCACCACGACGGTGGGCAGCCTGCCGAAGCCGGACTGGCTGGCCGAGCCCGAGAAGCTCTGGGCGCCCTGGCGCCTCGAGGGCGAGGCACTCCAGCGCGGCAAGGAGCGCGCCGCCCTCGAGTGGCTGCGCGAGCAGGAAGCCGCCGGCATCGACGTGGTCGGCGACGGCGAGCAGTTCCGCGTGCACTTCGTCCACGGCTTCCTCGAGCGGCTCGAGGGCATCGACTGGAACCGCAAGACGCGGATGGGCATCCGCAACAATCGCTACGAGGCCGAGGTGCCCACGGTCACCGGGCCGCTGCGCCGGCCGGGGCCGGTGCACGTCGCCGACGCCGCCTACCTGCGCGCGCAGACCGCGCGGCGCCTGAAGATCACCCTGCCGGGCCCGATGACGATCTGCGACACGCTGGCCGACGGCTACTACGGCCGGCGCGCCGACATGGCCATGCGCTTCGCGGAGATCCTCAACGCGGAGGCTCGCGAGATCGAGGCCGCCGGCGCCGACGTGATCCAGTTCGACGAGCCGGCCTTCAACGTCTTCCTCGAGGAGGTCCGCGACTGGGGGCTGCCGGCGCTCGAGCGCGCCATGCAGGGCCTGAAGGCCACCACCGTCGTGCACATCTGCTACGGCTACGGGATCGAGGCGAACATCCGCTGGAAGGAATCGCTCGGCGACCAGTGGCGCCAGTACGAGCAGATCTTCCCGTGGATCAACGCCAGCAGCGTACGCCAGGTGTCGCTGGAGTTCGCCGGCTCGCGCGTGCCGCACGAGGTGTTGCGGCTGCTGCCCGACAAGGAGCTGCTGGTCGGCGCCATCGAGGTGCTCCCGGGCAAGCTCGAGACGGCCGAGGAAGTCGCGCATAACATCCTCGAGGCCACGCGTCACGTGGAAAAGACCCGGCTTCTGCCCTGCACCAACTGCGGCATGGCCCCATTGTCGGCGGAGCTCGCGCGCGGGAAGCTGCGCGCGCTGGGCGCCGGCGCGGCGCTCGCCCGCGCCAGGGCCTGACGCCCGCCACGAACCCGGCAGGGCATCCAGGCCCGCGACAACCCCGACGGAGCACTCGACACTCATGGATCTCGGACTTCACGGACGACACGTGCTCATCAGCGGTGCGAGCGGCATGCTCGGCGCCGCGGCGGCTCGCGCACTCGCCGCAGAGGGCGCGGCGCTGACGCTGCTCGGCCGCAACCCCGTCGCGCTCGAGCCACTGGCCGACGCCGCACGCGCGGCGGGCTCGCCCCGCTGCACGGCTCTCGAATGCGATCTCGCGCTCGCCGCGTCGGTCGACGCCGCGGTGGCCGCGGCCGAGTCGGCGCACGGACCCGTCGACGTGCTGGTCGCCGCGGCGGGCGCGGCGCAGGGCGGCGTGTTCTGGGAGATCGACGACGCGGCCTGGCAGCGCAACCTCGAGGCGAAGCTGTTCGGCACGATCCGCCTGCTGCGCGCCGTGGCGCCGCGGATGGTGGGGCGCGGCGCGGGGCGCATCGTCGCCGTCATCGGCAATTCCGCGCGCCAGCCCGAGCCGCGCATGCTGCCCGGCGCGGTCGCCAACGCCGGCCTCATGGCGCTCGTGCGCGGGCTGGCCGAGGAACTCGGCCCGCACGGCGTCGTGATCAACGCGCTGAATCCCGGGCCGGTGCGCTCGCCGCGCTGGGACACCATGATGGCCGCCGCCGCGGCGCGCACGGGCGGCACGCCGGCCGAAGCCGAGGCCGCCTTCCTGCAGAAGACCGCCCTGCGCCGGCTCGCCACCGCCGAGGAGGTGGCTCAGCATGTGGCCTTCCTCGCCTCGCCGCGCGCCGCGCACCTCACCGGCACCGCCGTCACCGTCGACGGCGGCAGCACCAAGTCGATCTAGACCCGCCCCAGGAGCGCACATGGACCAGCTCGGCTACCGCGGCCGCATCGCGATCGTCGTGCCCTCGACCAACACCACCTGCCAGCCGGAGTCCGAGATGCTCCGGCCACGCGGCGTCACGAACCACGTCGGCCGCATCAGCATCAAGGAGCGCCCGCTGACCAGCGAGCAGGCGTTCATGGAGCACGTGCAGGCGATGCGCGACGGCATGCGCGCCGCGATCGACCAGGTGATCACCTGCCAGCCCACGCATGTGATCATGGGCGTGGCGCTCGAGGCGTTCTGGGGCGGCGTCGCGGCCGCAGACGCGCTGCAGGCCGAGCTCACCGAGCGCGCCGGCGTGGGCGTCTCGATGGGCTCGACCGCGACGGTCGCCGCGCTCCGCCGCTACGGCGCGACGCGCATCGCCGTGCTGACGCCGCACCAGCCGCGCGGCGACGAACAGGTGCGGCGCTACTTCGAGGAAGCAGGCTTCGCGATCCCTCGCCTGACCGGGCTCAAGTGCGCCTCGCCGGTCATGATCGCGCACACCACGCGCCAGCAGGTCGTCGACGCGCTGCGCGCGCTCGACGGCGACGACGTCGACGCGATCGTGCAGGTGGGCACCAACCTCGCGGCGATCGACACCTGCGCCGAGGCCGAGCGCTGGCTCGGCAAGCCCGTGCTCGCCATCAACGCCGTCACCTACTGGGACGCGCTGCGCCGCTCCGGAATCGACGACACGGTGCACGGCCATGGCTCCATCCTCGAGCGCTTCTGAGCGCGTCCTGATCGCCGGCGGCGGCCCCTCGGGCATGGCCGCCGCGCTGTTCCTGACGGCGCGCGGCGTGCCCGTCACCGTGCTCGAGCGTGGCGCGGGGCCGCACGACGACCCGCGCGCGGCGACCTATCACCCGCCGACATTGGAGATGCTGGAGCCCTCGGGCGTCACCGCCGAGCTGCACGAGCGCGGCATCGTCGCGCGCACCTGGCAGTACCGCGACCGCCGCGAAGGGCTCGTGGCGGAATTCGACCTGCAGGCGCTCGCCGCCGACACGCGCTACCCCTACCGGCTGCAGTGCGAGCAGCACAAGCTGGTGGCGATGATGCAGCGGCGCGTCGAGGCCTCGCCGCTCGCCGAGGTGATCCACGGCGCCGAGGTGGTCGCGGTGCGGCAGGACGCCCACGGTGTCGAGGTCGACCTCGCCGCGCGCACCCTGCGCGGCGCCTGGCTGGTCGGTGCCGATGGCGGGCGCAGCGTCGTGCGCAAGTCGCAGGGCATCGACTTCCGCGGCTTCACCTGGCCGGAGCGCTTCCTGGTCGTCACCACGACCTTCGATTTCGAGCCGCTGGGCTTTGCCTACAGCAACTACACGATGGACCCGGTCGAGTGGACGGCGACCTTCAAGGTGCCGGGGCCCGACGGCCGCGGGCTCTGGCGCTGCGTGTTCCCGACCGATCCGGCCGACGACGAGGCCACCCTGCTCGACTTCGGCCGCGCGGCAGACCGGCTCGCCGGCTTCGTGCCGCAGAGCCGCAGCGCCCGGGTCGTGCACACGAATCTCTACGCCGTGCACCAGCGTGTCGCCGAGCGCTACCGCGTCGGTCGCGTGCTGCTCGCGGGCGACGCCGCGCACGTCAACAATCCGCTCGGCGGCATGGGGCTGAACTTCGGCATCCACGACGCCCACAGCCTCGCGGAGCGGCTGGCGAAGGTCTGGCACGGCGAAGCCCGCGAAGGGCTGCTCGACCAGTACGACCGCCAGCGCCGCGCGGTCGCAGAGCGCTACCTGCAGGCGCAGACCATCGCCAACAAGCAGACGCTGGAGGAGCGCGACCCGGCGCAGCGGGCCGCCCGCCAGGCCGAGATGCGCGCCACCGCGGCGGACCCCGGGCGCGCTCGACAATTCCTGCTGCGCACGGCGATGATCGAGGGACTGCAGGCGGCCGCCGCGATCGACTGATTCCGGTCGGGGCCGGCGCGCGGCGCCCCAACCCTTCCAGCCGGCCGAGGCTCCATGCAGCGACTCACGATCTCCATCGACGATGACCTGGCCGCGGACTTCGACGACTACATCGCGCGCCACGGCTACCAGAACCGCAGCGAGGCCGTGCGCGACCTGGTCCGCGACCGGCTCGACGCGGAACGCCAGCAGGCCAGCCCCGGCGCGCACTGCGTCGCGAGCCTGTCGTTCGTGTACGACCACCACCAGCGGGCGCTGTCGGAGCGGCTCGCGGAGCACCAGCACGAGCGCCACGACCTGACGGTCGCGGCGATGCACGTGCACCTCGACCACCACCACTGCCTCGAGACCGTCGTGCTGCAGGGCGAGACCCGCGCGGTGCGCGCGTTCGCGGCGTCGATCACCGCCGAACCCGGCGTGCGCCACGGCCAACTGAACCTGGTCACGATGGAAGACGTCGAGCCCCACGACCATCCGGGTCACCGCCACCGGCGACCCAAGTACTGACCGCCCCGGGAGGCTGCAGGATGACGATGAACCGAAGGCATTTCCTGGCGGCCGGTGCAACGGCCGGAGCCGCCGCGGCAACCGGGTCGCTGTCCGGCTGTGGCCGCAAGGACGAACCCGTGGTGTACGCCGAGGGCGTGCCGAAGACCGCGTACGACAAGAAAGTCACGGCGGAGCAGGTCGTTGCCGACCTCGACCTCACCGGCAAGACCTTCCTGATCACGGGCGGGACCTCGGGCCTCGGGCTCGAATCCGCGCGCGTGCTGGCGGCACGCGGCGCCTCGATCCTGCTGACCGGCCGCACGCTGGAGCGGGCCCGGGAGGCAGCGACTCCCATCGGCGCGCGCGCGACGCCGCTCGCGATGGAACTGGAGCAGCCGGAGTCGATCCTGGCCTGCGCCGCCGAGGTGACACGTCTCGGCATGCCGCTCGACGGGCTGGTCTGCAATGCGGGCATCATGGTGCTGGGCGAGCTGCGTCAGGTGCGCGGCATCGAGCAGCACTTCGCCGTGAACCACCTCGGCCACTTCCTGCTGGTCAACCGCCTGCTGGGCCAGGTGCAGGCCGCGCCGCAGGGCCGGGTAGTGGTGGTCGCGAGCTCCGCCTACAAGTGGGCGCCGCCGGCGGGCATCGAGTTCGACAACCTGGCCGGCACGCGGGACTACACCGCGAACAAGGCCTACGGGCAGTCGAAGCTGGCCAACGCGCTGTTCTCGCTGGAACTCGCGCGACGGCTCGCGGGCACCACGACGACCTCGAATTCCGTCAACCCGGGCGCGGTCGACACCAGCCTCTGGCGCCACTACCCGAAGTGGCAGCAGGCGCTGCTCGCGCCGTTCAAGGGCTTCCTGCTGAAGACCCCGGCCCAGGGCGCGGCCACCCAGTGCTACGTGGCCACCGCGCCCGCGCTCGCGCAGGTGACCGGCCAGTACTTCGACCACTGCAATGCCGTCGTGCCGCCGCCGCAGGTCCGCGACACCGCGCTGGCGCAGCGGCTCTGGGCCACGTCCGAGGACCTGCTGCGCGGCTACCTCGCCTGATCGATCAGGGCTGTACGCGCGGCGCCGGCAGGCGCGAGGGCAGCCGCCCGAGGTGCTCGGGCACGCGCGGCAGCGGGACGCCCTCGCCGGGCAGCGAATCGTATTCCGCGTCCCAGGGATACACCGTGAACACGCCCTCGGGCCGCTCCACGAGCCGAGGCAGGATCGGCACGATCTCGCGCCGGCACTCGGCCTCGAGCAGCGCGCCGACCGAGCCGTGCCGACGGATGCTCCAGGCCAGGTCCATCAGCGTGACGGCCGTCGGCGGCATCATCGCCATCCGGCCGCGCTCGCGGGCCTCGAGGGCGGCCGCCGGGGCAAGCCATTCCGAGGCGATCGCCTCGGCACCGTCGCCGGCCACGCAGGCGCCTTCGGGCAGGGCGGCCGCAAAGAACCAGGCGTCATAGCGGCGGGGTCGCCCCGAGGGCGTGATCCAGCGACTCCACGGAACGAGGCCGGGAACCCCAGGGCCGGCCGCCCGCCCCGGCAGCGCAAGGTCCACCCCGGCTTCCTCGCGGGTTTCGCGCAGCGCGGCCCGCCGCAACGCCGCCTGCAGGTCGGTGCCCGGATCGCCGTCGGCGTCGCTGACCGTGCCGCCCGGGAACACCCACTGGGCCGCAAACGCCATGCGATCAGCGCGCTTTTGCATCAGAACCTCAATATCGGCCCCGCACTGTCTCAATAAAAGCACAGTGGAGGACAGCCGGGCGCCGGGGAACCCGCTCATGTCCGGGACACCACGGAGGGCTGCGGCGCCACGGAAGCAGGACGCTCCAGCACGGCGAGCAAGGCGTCGGCGGCCACCGCCCCGCCGCCGCCCGACGCCCCGTCCGACGAGCACAGGGCCGAGGCGCAGCCGGCGGCAGCCACGGCGCAAGCCGGGTTCGCCAGCAGCGCCTCGAGCGCCTCGCGCAGGCGACCGGCATCGACGCGCCGGAACGGCAGCTCGAGGCCGACGCCGAGCCGGGCGGCCCGCGCCGCGTTGTCGGGCTGGTCGAACGCGACCGGCACCAGCAGCTGCGGCCGCCCCGCGCGCAGGGCCTGCGCCAGCGTCCCGATGCCGCACTGGTGGACCACCGCCGCGGCATGCGGGAAGACCGCCGAGTACGGCAGGTAGTCGAAGGCCCGCACGCCTTCCGGCAGGCCCGTCGGCAAGGGCGAGCCCGTCAGCAGCACGGCACGGCGACCGAGCGCCCGTGCCGCATCGACCGCCGCCGCCCAGAACCCCCCGGCGAACCAGACGGCCGAGGAGCCCAGCGCGAACACCAGCGGCGGCTCGCCCGCGGCCAGGAAACGCTGAAGCTCGGGTAGAGCTGCCGGATCGGGCGCCGAGCCGTCGTGCAAGGCGGCCCCGCAGACCCGCAGCCCGGCGGGCCAATCCGGCTGCGGCGCGGCCAGCGGCGCGTCGAACAGCGCGAGCGTGCCGAACGGCGAGAACTGCCCCTCGAACAGCATCGGCGCCGCGGTCGGCGCCAGGCCAAGCTCACGGCGGAACGTCTGCAGCGGCCGCTCCCAATGGCGCGCGGTCGCGCGAGCCAGCGCAAAGGCGGCGTCCCGCGCCCGCGGCCCGATCGCCGACGCGCGGCGCAGCAGGTCGCCGCCCAGCAGACGCGGCGGATCGTGGCGCGACATCAGGCTCACCGGCGCCAGCACCGTAGACACCCAGGGCAGGCCCCGACGCTGCGCAACGATCGGCACCGTGAAGGTGAGCGGATGCGAGACCAGCAGGTCAGCCCCGGCAGCGGCGCGGTCGAGGTCGGCGAACGACTCGCGGATCTGCGGCAGCACCACCTCGCGCAGCAGGCGGCGCGGCCCGAGCACCGGATGGAACAGCCGGCGCGCCACCGCCGCCCGCTCGCCGAGCGCGTCGAGCGAGGGGCGCATCGGCGCGTAACCCACGCCGGCCGCCTCGACCGCCTCGCGATACTCGGGGGCCGCCGCGACGACGGCCTCGTGGCCGCGGCGGCGCAGCGCCTGCGCGACCGCGAGGGTCGGATGCAGGTCGCCGAGCGAACCGAGGGTAGCGAGCACGATGCGGCGCATGGGGCCGCATATTGCCCTGATCGCTGCGTGCGGGGCATACACCGCCCCGTCGGCAGCGCGCCCTCAGCCCGCGACGCGATCGCCCGCCGGCTGCAGCGCTGCCAGCACCTCGCCGACGAAGCGCTTGCGGTCGGCCTCGAGCGCCCTGGCGAGATCGCCTTCGGGCTGGCCTCGCTCGATGAGCTCCCGGACGTCGATGCCCTTGCGCGCGAGCGCGTCCTCGAGCACGAGCTGGCGGTCGCGGAGCATCCACAGCTCCTTCGCCAGCGTCAGCGCCAGCTGCGCCACCGGGTCGGCACGCAGGCGGCTGTCGTGCGGCGTGAGGTCCAGCGTCAGTTCCATGCTGCTCATGTCGATCACTCTCAGGGCTTGCGTCCGTACACGTACCAGGGATAGACGCCCTCGCCCTGCCCCTGCGAGCGCACGTCAGTGAAGCCCGCCTCGCGCGCCGCGGCGCCGAGGTCGAGCAGCGCGGCGTCGCGCCAGAACGGCTCGCCGCCGTGGATGCCGACGTAGTCGGCCCAGCGCACGGCGGCCTTGTCGAGTGCCGCGTAGCGCGGCGCGTCGCTGAACAGCATCTCGCCGCCCGGGCGCAGCAGCCGGAACGCCTCGCGGATGTGCTGCACCGTGACGGCTGCAGGCACTTCGTGGATCACGATGAACGAGGTCACGAGGTCGAAGCTGCCGGACTCGAAGCCGGTGTCCTCGCCGGGCAGGTGGTGCAGCTGCCAGGCGTAGCCGTGCTCGTTGCCCACGCGCTGGCCCTGCTCGAGCATGCGCAGCGAGGGGTCGCAGCCGACGATCTGCGCGTTAGGGAACTCGAGCTGCAGCTGCAGGGTGAAGTTGCCGCTGCTGGTGCCGATCTCGAAGATGCGCTTCGGGTCGCGGTTGCGCAGTTCCTTCAGGATGCCGCGCCGCACCTCGTAGATGCGCCCGCCGTAGTTGCGGGCGACGTAGGTGCGATGCACGAGCTCGCCGTGCACGAAGCCCTGGTACTCGTGGCCGTCCCAGCCGCCGGTCGTGCGGTGGATCCAGGGCTGGTCGCGGAACCAGGCCGGCATCTGCCGGCCCGGGTAGGTTGTCAGCGTCGTCGGCCCGGTCTGCAGCGCCTTCAGCTGCGGCTCGATCTCCTCGCGGATCTCCGCGAACGCCGCCTGCGCGATGCGGCCGTGGTTCGCGCCACTCCACTCGCCCAGCAGTGCCATGGCCGTTGCCGCCGGGGAATCGACCAGCGCGGCGTCGGCGGCGCGCAGCCGCTCGTCGAGGTCGTCGGGCATCGAGGCGGCGTCGAGGCCGCGGGCGGCCAGGTCGGCGTCCACGCGCGCGCGCAGCGGCGCCGCCATGAACGAGAGGTCCGACAGGAAGTCGCTGGCGGACCGCCCTCCCTGTCTCAGCTGGAATTCCATGATCGAGTGTCCCCGGATGGTGGTGGCCCCCGCATCACGCCGCAGCGGGGGCGGGTTCCACATCGCGGCTTGTGCGTATGCGCCGAGGCTCGGTCATTCCGGCGCGTCTTGTCCGTATGCCCCGCCGCGCAGGGCGCGGCTACGGTAGGCGGATGCGTGAACTCGGGCCCGATGACCTGCGGCGCCGCTGCGACCCGGCGGGCCTGCCATTTTCCAGCACCGATGAACTGCCCGCGGATGGCCCGACGCTGGGCCAGCAGCGGGCGCGCGAGGCGATCGCGCTGGCGGCGCGCATCGCTTCGCATGGCCACAACGTCTACGTCATGGGCCAGCCCGGCAGCGGCCGGCATGCCGTCGCGCGCAACGTCGCCACGGCCGAGGCCGCAACCCGCCCCCCCGCCGGCGACTGGTGCTATCTCAACGACTTCGACGATCCGCGTCGGCCGCGCGCGCTGCGCATGCCCTCGGGACGTGGAGCTGCGCTGCGCCGCGACATGCGCCAGCTGGTCGCGGAACTGCGGGCCGCTGTTCCGGCGGCACTCGACGCCGACGACTACCGCGCCCGGCGCACGCGGATCGACGAGGAGTTCGAGGAACGCTCCCGCAGCGCGCTGACGCGCCTGCAGGCCGAGGCCGAGCAGCGCGACGACGCGCTGGTGCAGTCCCCCGACGGCTTCGCCATCGCGCCGCTGGGCAGGGGGGCCCCCCGGAGCCAGGAGGGAT
>CAZPAJ010000002.1:0-219290 GCA_964584625.1 uncultured Acidibacter sp. | reverse complement strand
CGTTGGTGCACCCCCCGGCGGTTTGGGCCTGCGCGCGGCGGCGCCGCGGCGCCCCGCTGAGCCAGGAGGATTTCGGCCAGCTGCCCGCCGACGAGCAGCAACGCCGCCGCGCGGCGATCGACGAGTACGGCGAGCGCCTGCGCCAGCACCTCGCCAGCGTGCCGGACTGGAACCGCGAGCGCCGGCGCCGCGCGCGCGAGCTGGAACGCGAGACGATCCGCTCGGCAATCGGCAGCACCATCGCCGAGCTCAAGGCACGCTGGTCGAACCTGCCGGCGGTGGTCACACACCTCACGCGCGTCGAGACGGACCTCGTCGAGCACGCGCCGCAGCTGCTGCGCCGCGAGCCGCCGCCGATGCTGCTCGCCGGCATCGAGCAGGCCGACCCGGACCTGCGCTTCGAGCGCTACGACGTGAATGTCGTCGTCGACAACGCTGGCCTGCCCGGGGCGCCCACGGTCTACGAGGGCAATCCCACGTACCAGAACCTGGTCGGGCGCGTCGAGAACACCGCGCAGTTCGGCGCGCTGGTGACGAACTTCACCATGATCCGCCCGGGTGCGCTGCACCGCGCGAATGGCGGCTTCCTGATGCTCGACGCCGAGCGCCTGCTGACCCAGCCGTTCGCCTGGGAGGCGCTCAAGCGCGCGCTGTTCGAGCGCTGCCTGCGGATCGAGTCGCCCGGCCAGCTGCTGAGCCTGGTCAGCACCGTGTCGCTCGAGCCCGAACCGATCCCGCTCGACGTGCGAGTCATGCTCGTCGGCACGCGGCGCGTGCACCAGCTGCTCGGCGAGCTCGACCCGGACTTCGCCGAGCTGTTCCGCGTGGTCGCCGACTTCGACGACCACGTCGAACGCACGCCGGAGAACGAGCTCGCCTTCGCGCGCATGATCGCCAACCTCGCGCGCCAGGAGCACCTGCGGCCGCTCGAGGCAGGCGCCGTCGCGCGCCTCGTCGAGCACGGCTCGCGGCTCGCCTCGCACGCCGGGCGGATCTCCACGCACGCCCGCAGCCTCGAGGACGTGGCCCGCGAAGCCGACCACCTGGCCGGCGAAGGCCGGCGCCTGCGGATCGGCGCCGCCGACATCGACGCCGCGATCGCGGCGCAGGCCCTGCGGCTCGGCCGCGTGCCCGCCGAGCTCAACGAGGCCGTGCAGCGCGCCAGCCTGCTGATCGACCGCAGCGGCACCGCCGTCGGGCAGGTCAACGGCCTGTTCGTCTACGCCGTGGGCCCCATGCAGTTCGGCCAGCCGGTGCGCATCACGGCCACCGCACGCCTCGGCGACGGCCAGGTCGTCGACATCGAGCGCGAGGCCGAGCTCGGCGGACCGATCCACTCCAAGGGCATGATGATCCTCGCCGGCCTGCTCGGCGCACGCTACGGCCTGCGCGAGCCGCTGTCGCTGCACGCGCGCCTGGTGTTCGAGCAGAGCTACTCGATGGTCGAGGGCGACAGCGCCTCGCTGGCGGAGGCCTGCGCGCTGCTGTCGGCGCTAGGCGGCGCGCCGGCGCGCCAGGACCTCGCCGTGACCGGCTCCGTGAACCAGCACGGCGCCGTGCAGCCTGTTGGCGGCGTCAACGAGAAGGTCGAGGGCTTCTTCGACGTCTGCCGCGCGGGCGGCCTCACCGGCACCCAGGGCGTGATCCTGCCCGAAGGCAACGTGCCGCACCTGATGCTGCGCGCCGATGCGGTCGACGCTGTCGCGGCGGGCCGGTTCCACATTCACGCGGTGAGCCATGTTGGCGAGGCCGCATCACTGCTCACCGGGCTGCCGGGCGGCGAGCGCGACGCCGCGGGCGCCTTCCCGGCCGACTCGCTGGACGCGCGCGTCGAGGCCCGGCTGCAGGATTTCGCGCGCCGCCGGCGCAGCTTCGGCGGCTGGAACAAGGTTGGGCCGCGCTACCGGCGGCCACCAGCCGGCTGAGGCAGTGCCGCGCCACCTGCGCCCGGCAGAGAGCCTCAGATCCCCGCTTTTCCCAGCGCGTCGGCGATCTGGCGCAGCGTAGCGGCCAGCGTCGGGTGATCGGCCTCGAAGCGGGCGGCCAGCTCGCGGCTCGCGGGGCCGTGCTCGCGGAAGCGCTCAACGTCCTGCGCGAGCAGGCCGAGCAGGCTGCGCGATTCGTCGTCGAGCGTCTCGGCCTGCTGCAGCTCGGCGTGCAGCCGACGCAGCAGCGCGTGCAGGTCCTGCGGCGCACTCATCGGCCCGCGCTCCCGCCCGCCGGTGCCAGCGGCGGCCGCTGCAGCGTGCGCAGGTGCGCGAGCAGCCGGTCGATCAGCGTGGCGGCCTCGGCCGCGCCCGCGTCGGGCTCGGCGGCCGTGGCGCTCGCGAACTCGTAGCCCCAGACCGGCATGCTGCGCCGGCCATGCGCCGCGAACACCTCGCGGCCGTCGATGATCCGGCGCAACTGCTCCTCGGGGAAACCGCCAGGGCGGCGCGCAAGCCGAGTGAGGTCCGGCACCTCGACCTTCATCGTCGCGGCCACGGGGCCGTCGCCCCGCCCGCCCGCGCCGTGGCAGCTGCCGCAGAAGCGGCCGTAGAGCTCGGCACCGGTGTATCCCGAGAGTTCCTCGGCCATGGCGGTCGCGGGCACCGCTGCGCTCAGCAGGGCGGCGACCAGCACTGCGGGTGTTGCGTGATTCATGCGCCGACGGTCGCGCGCACGGCGCGCGGCGTCCATAGGTAGTTGCCCGGGGCCGGGCATTGCCGCGGCTGCGCGCACGACCGCGCCGGGCTGTGGAACAATCACCGTCGTGAAGTCCTGGCTCAAGCGCATCGGTTGGGGACTGCTGGCGCTGGTCGTGCTGCTCGGCGCGTGGACGCTCGACTTCCTGCGCCACGGCGGCCAGTTCCGCGAGCTCCAGGCAGGCGGCGGCGGTGCCTGCATGCCGATCCCGCTCGACGCCAGTGCCGAGGACATCCAGATCGACCGCGCCCGGGGCGTTGCGTACCTGTCGGCGCTCGACCGTCGCGGCCTCGTCGAGGGCCGTGCCGTCACCGGCACGGTGCTGCAGCTCGACCTCGCGGCCAGCGGCGGCGGCAGCGGGGCCGCGCCGGTGCCGGCGCCCGCGCTCGAATCGGCGCCGCCCGGCTTCCGGCCGCACGGCATGTCGCTCTACCGGGCCGGCGATGGCACGCAGCGGCTGTTCGTGATCAGCCATCCGGCCGACGGCAGCCATGCGGTCGAGGTCTTCGACCAGCTGCCCTCGGGTCTCTTTCGGCACATCGGCACGCGTCGCGACCCGCTGTTCATCGATCCGAACGCCATCCTGGCGGTCGGACCCGCGCAGTTCTATGTCGCGAATGACTCGGGCGCGCAGGGGAGCCTCGCGCGCGCCACGGAGCTGCTGTTCCGCCGCGGCCTCTCGCCGATCGTCTATGTCGATGGCGCCGAATCGCGGGTCGTCGCCGCGGGCCTGAAGGCCGCCGCCGGGATCGCGATGAGCCCGGACGGCGCGCGCGTCTACGCCAGCGAGACCGCCGGCAACCGCATCGCCATCTTCGCGCGGAACCCGGGCACGGGGGGGCTCGAGCTGCTCGAGCGGCTACCGGTCGAGGGCGCCCCGGACAACCTCAACACCGACGCCGACGGCAGCATCTGGATCGCGGCCCACCCGAAAGTGCTCGCGCTGGTGCGCCACTTCGCCGACGCCTCGCAGCCCGCACCGACCCGCATCCTGCGCTACACGCCAGGCACCGCGCCCGGCCGCCTCGAGGACGTGCTCATCGACCTCGGCGACGGCATCTCCGCCGGCAGCGTCGGCGCCGCCTGGGGCCGGCGCCTGCTGGTGGGCTCGATTACCGAGCGCAAGCTGCTCGACTGCCGGCTGCCCTGACCGATCGCGATTGAACGGCCCCGGGTGACGCGGTAGAACGGTTGGGCCACAACCGGGGGGTTCGCGCATGTCTCTGTCGCGTCGTCAGTTCGTCGCCTCTTCCGCCGCCGCCGTCTCGGCCGCCGGCCTCGCCCGCAACGCCTGGGCCTCGGGCACCGGCGAACCGGATGTCATCGTGCTGGGCGCCGGCCTGTCCGGCCTGGAGACCGCGCTGACGCTCGAGGAAAACGGCCTCAGGGTTCTCGTCCTCGAGGGCCGCCAGCGCATTGGCGGCCGGCTCTACACCCTGTTCGACGTGCCTGGCCACCCTGAGGTCGGCGGCAACTCCATCGCCAACGCCTACGGCCGCTGCATCGCCGCGGGAAGCAAGTACGGCGTCGAGATCGTCAACCTCGCGCCGAAGCTGCTCGCGAACCGCGCGGGCCAGGAGCTGTTCATCGGCGGCCAGCGCGTACCGCTGGCCGACTGGCCAGCGCACCCGCGCAACCCGTTCCAGGGCGACATGAAGAAGCTGCCGCCCTGGGCCTGGGGCAACGCCATGTTCCGCCAGCACATGCCGTTCAAGGACCTCGAGAACTGGTACGACCCGAAATACGCCCAGTACGACATCTCGGTCCACCAGTTCCTCACGTCCCACGGCGCGACCGAGGAGATGATCCGCCTCGGCTTCGACACCAACATCGCCTACGGCACCAGCGCACACGACGTGTCGCTGCTGCAGCAGGCCTTTGCCGACTACTGGCAGGCGGTGAACCGCGGCGCGATCATGGCCTTCTCGCGCACCGGCGCCTCGAACGCCGGCACGGCTGCCGCGCCGGCCGAGCCCGCCGCAGGGGCGCCCGCAGCGGCCCAGGCCAGCAACCTGCTGATCGGTGCCTACAAGGGCGGCAACCAGAACCTGCCCATCGCCATGGCCAAGCGTCTGCGCGGCGACCTGCTGCAGGGCAAGCGCGTGGCGGCGATCGAGACGAGCGCCACGGGCGCCACGGTGCGCTGCGCCGACGGCACGAGCTATCGAGCGAAGGCGGTCGTGTCCTCGCTGCCGTTCTCCACGCTGCGCCACGTCGCGCTCGACCCCGCGCCCGAGCCCGTGCAGTTCAAGGCCATCCAGACCCTGGGCTACATCCCGATCACCCAGTTCCACCTGGTGGCAAAGAAGCCGTTCTGGGAATCCGACGGACTGTCACCCTCGATGTGGACCGACGGTCCGCTCGGCATGGTGCTCGCGCAGCGGTTCGGCAAGACCGACACCGAGGTGACCAGCCTCACCGTCTGGTGCCGCGGCCTCAACGCGCAGTTCATCGACCGGTTCCCGCTCGAGGACGCCAAGCGGCTGATCGTCTCGGAGTTCGAGAAGCTGCGCCCCGCCGCGAAAGGCCAGCTGACGGTCGCGGGCGCGCACTCCTGGGCGCAGGACCCCTTCTCCGCCGGCGACTGGGCGATCTTCGAGCCCGGCCAGGTGCGCGCGCTGCGCGCGTCGATCGCACAGCCGCACCAGCGGCTGTTCTTCTGCGGCGAGCACACCTCGGTGGGCAGCCGCGGCATGGAAGGCGCGTTCGAATCCGCCGAGCGAGTGTCGCTCGAGGTGCTCGGCACGCTCGGCTGACGCCCCGGGGCTAGAGGTTGCCCCCGGCGCCGCGCCAGCTCGGCTTCGGATACGGCGACACCTCGGCCGGCGCCGGCGCAACGCTGCTGCGCCCGCGCCACCAGATCAGCCAGGGGAAGCCGAGGAACGACATCGCCATCCAGCAGAACTCGTGCATGCCCCAGTTCGCGACCCCGTAGCGCGCGAGCTGCTCGAAGCCGATGAACGCCACGGTGTAGACCAGCGACGAGGCCAGCGCGGCGATCTTCCACGCGCCGCTGCGGGGCCGGGTGCCGATTGCGGCCACCTTCCACCACACGACGACGTAGAACACCGTGTAGAGGTTGATCATCCAGAACCACAGCGGGGCCTTCTGGAAGTAGTGGTTGATCCAGAACGCGCCGGCGCCGAGGAACACCAGCATCGCGTAGCGCCACTCGTCCAGCGGCTCCTTCAGCACCTTCTGCCACCACAGGACCAGGAACGCGTACGACGTCCAGGTCCCGAACACCAGCTCCCAGAACTCGACCCGGCCCTGCCACCCGGGCTCGATCGGCGGCATCCACATGTTGTCCCCCCTTCGGGCGGCCGAGGCGCCGCCTGTCGCGACCCTACCCCTGAAGCGCCGCGCCGTGACCCGCCAATCGCTGCGTCTGGCCGACCCGTGGAACCGCGGGGTATCCTGCGGCGCGCACCCCGCTCGAGACGGGGCCCATGCGACCGCATCAACTCACGAGGGGGACTACGGCATGCCCAACGCGGGCGTCACCGGCTGGGGCAAGTGCCTGCCGCCGGGCATCCTGACCAACGACGACATCGCCACCTTCCTCGACACCTCCGACGAGTGGATCGCCACGCGCACGGGGATCCGCGAGCGGCGCATCGCCCACGTGTCGCTCGGCGACATGGCCCACGTGGCCGCCGCGCGCGCGCTCGCCTGCGCGGGGCTCGAGGGCGGTGATCTCGACCTCATCGTCTTCGGCACCACCACCTTCGACGACCAGTGCCCGAACATGGCCTCCGGGCTGCAGGCGCGGCTCGGCGCCGAGGGCTGCGCGGCCATGGACGTCAACACCGCCTGCACGAGCTTCCTGTACGGGCTGTCGACCGCCACGGCGATGATCCGCACCGGCGTCGCGCGCCGTGCGCTCGTGGTGGGTGCCGAGCTGATCTCGCCCTACATGGACTGGCACGACCGCAATGTCGCCGTGCTGTTCGGCGACGGCGCTGCCGCGGTCGTCCTCGAGGCCACGGACCGCGACGAGGGGCTGCTGCTCGAGAAGCTCGGCTGCTATGGCCAGTCGCGCGAGATCCTGCGGATCCACGGCATGGGCGGCTCGTACGTCAACCGTGGCCAGGTCTACGGCGACACCGTCTGGCAGTTCGAAGGCCAGGAGATCTTCAAGAAGGCCGTCAACGGCATGGGCGACGCCTGCGAGGACGTGCTGCGTCGGGCCGGCGTGCGCCCGGACGATATCGGGCTCGTGGTGCCCCACCAGGCGAACCTGCGCATCATCGAGTTCGTCGCGCGTCGTGCGAACCTGCCGATGGAGAAGGTCTTCGTCAACGTGCAGCGCTACGGCAACATGTCGGCCGCCACCGTGCCGGTCGCGCTCTGCGAGGCGCTCGAGGAGGGCCGCGTGCAGCCGGGCTCGCTGCTGCTGATGCCGGGGTTCGGCGGCGGGCTCACGTTCTGCGCGCACCTGTTGCGCTGGGGCGATCGCACCACCCCGCTCGGCGAGTCCGCCGTCTCGCTGCCGCTGCCGGACCGCAGCGCGCTCGAGATCGTCCGCGGGCAGATCGCCGCGAAGGGGCAGCGCCGCGCATGACCCCCGCCCGCGGCGATCCGCGACGGCGGACGCTGCCGGCAAGCCCCAAAGCAGCGCGGCCCGCGGGTCACCCCGCGGGCCGCCTGCAGACCTGTGTCGAACGCCTGGCTTACTTTTTCTTGGGAGCGGCGGCCTTGGCCTTGGGCGCAGCAGCCACGGCGGGCTTGGCCTTCGGCGTGGCGGTGCCGGTCTTGCGCTTGGCACGCGCCGGGTCCTTCGGGCGGGTCTTGCCGAAAGAACCCTGGTAGATCTTGCCGCGGCGGCTCCTGCTGTCACCCTTGCCCATCATCGACTCCGAAGCATTGCGAATTGGCGCGCAGTGTAGGCCACTCAGCGGTAGCGCGCCAACAGCTTGTCGAGCGCAGCGGCCCCGGGGACCAGCCGCTCGAACGGCAGCTGGTTGAGCGGGATGTCGGGCGTACGGTTCAGGGCGTGGAACTCGGTCGCCCCGGTGGGCCGGCAATGGAGCAGGCCGGTGAGGTATTCCCCTCGGGCCGCGTGCTGCTGGACCTGCGAGTAGGCCGCGTGGGAGTCGGTCGGGTCGTAGTCCTCGGCGAGCTTCCGCAGCAGCACCCGGCTGCCGTCGTGCAGCGTGACCGGGATCGCCTGCCCCGAGGGGTAGTCGGCGGTGATCTCGCGCTCCCGCGGCACGAAGTCGGCGACCACCACCTCCTCGGTGTGCTCGCGGGTGTAGGCGTAGCTCTTGGTCGAGCCCTCGTGGTCGTTGAAGGTGACGCAGGGCGAGAGCACGTCGATCAGGGCAAAGCCCGGGTAGTTCATGCCCGCCTGGATCAGCGGCACGAGCTGCGCCTTGTCGCCGGAGAAGCTGCGGGCCACGAAGCCTGCCCCCAGGTTCATCGCCAGCAGCACCGGGTCGATCGGCGGCTGCTGGTTGACCTCGCCCTTCTTGGCCTTGGTGCCGATGTCGGCCGACGCCGAGAACTGGCCCTTGGTCAGCCCGTACACCCCGTTGTTCTCGATGATGTAGAGCATGTTCACGTTGCGGCGGATCGCGTGGCAGAACTGCCCGAGCCCGATCGACAGCGAGTCGCCGTCGCCCGAGATGCCGACGTAGTAGAGGTCGCGGTTCGCCGCGTTCGCCCCCATCGCGATCGACGGCATGCGGCCGTGGACCGAGTTGAAGCCGTGCCCGCCGCTGACGAAGTACGCCGTGGTCTTCGACGAGCAGCCGATGCCAGAGAGCTTCACGACGTTCTCGGGCCTCACCGAGATGCCCCAGCAGGCCTCGATGATCGCCGCGGTGATCGAATCGTGGCCGCATCCCGCGCAGAGCGTCGACAGCCCGCCCTCGTAGTCGCGGCGCGTCAGGCCAAGCGCGTTGCGCGGCAGGCTCGGGTGGGCGACCTTCGGCTTGGGGATGAACGTCATGACGCGACTCCCGTGAGCGTGGCACGCCGGTCCTCGCCGAGGTCGGCGAGGATGCCGTCGACGATGAACGCGGAGGACACCGGCAGGCCGCTGTAGTGCAGCAGCGAGCGCAGCCGCGACTTCTCCACGCGGGTCTCGAGCGTGAGCAGCGACTTCAGCTGCGCGTCGCGGTTCTGCTCGACCACGTAGACCACGCGGTGCCGCTCGAGGAACTGCTCGACCTCCTCGCCGAACGGGAAGCCGCGGATGCGCATGTAGTTGGTGCGGATGCCGCGTGCCTCGAGCACGTCGTGGGCCTCGCGCACTGCGCCCTCGCTGCTGCCCACCGTCACGATCGCCACCTCGAGCCTCGGGTCGTACTCGATGACCGGCTCGGGCACGAGCTTCTTCGCGGTGCTGAACTTGCGCAGCAGGCGGTCCAGCACGATCTGGTACTCGGCCGCGTCCTCCGTGTAGGTGCCGAGCTGGGTGTGTCCCGAACCCCGGGTGAAGTAGGCGCCCTTCGGGTGCACGCCAGGGAACGTGCGATAGGGAATGCCGTCCTCGTCGCGGTCGAGGTAGCGGTAGAACTTCTCGATCTTCTCGAGCTCCGCGCGGCCGAGCACCTTGCCGCGGTCGGGCTTGCGGGCGTCGTCCCACTTGAGGTCGCGGCACATCCAGTCGTTCATGCCGATGTCGAGGTCGAGCAGCACCAGCACCGGGGTCTGCAGCCGCTCGGCGAGGTCGAAGGCGTCGACCGCCATGTAGAAGCACTCCTCCGGGTTCGCCGGATAGAGGCAGACGTGCTTGGTGTCGCCATGCGAGGCGTAGGCGGCGGGCAGGATGTCGGACTGCTGCGTGCGCGTCGGCATGCCCGTCGACGGCCCGACCCGCTGCACGTCGAACAGCACCGCGGGGACCTCGGCGTAGTACGCGAGCCCGAGGAACTCGCCCATCAGCGAGAGGCCGGGGCCCGAGGTCGCGGTGAACGCGCGGGCACCGTTCCAGTTCGCGCCGAGCACCATGCCGATCGCCGCGAGTTCGTCCTCCGCCTGGATGAACGCGAAGTCGGCCCGCCCCGTGTCCCGGTCGACCCGCAGCCGGTCGGCGAAGCCCTTGAAGGCGTCCATCAGCGAGGTCGAGGGCGTGATCGGGTACCAGGCAGCGACGGTGGCGCCGGCATAGACGGCACCGAGGCCGGCGGCCGTGTTGCCGTCGATCATGATGTGGCCGGCGGTGCGGTTCATCGGCTCGACGCGCAGCGACAGCGGGCAGTCGAAGTTCGCCTTGGCGTAGTCATGGCCGAGCTGGATCGCGCGCATGTTCGAGTCGACCAGCGCGGGCTTCTTGGCGTAGGTCTCGGCCAGCAGCTCGCGGATCCGCGCCAGGTCGAGGTCGAGCAGCGCCGCCAGCACGCCCGCGTAGCAGATGTTCTTCATCAGGATGCGCGTGCGCACCCCCTGGAAGTTCTCGTTGCAGAGCCTCGCCAGCGGCACGCCGATCACGGTGATGTCGTCGCGGCGCAGCAGCGCGGGCCGCGGCCAGGTCGAGTCGTAGACCAGGTAGCCACCGGGCGCCACCTCGCGCACGTCGCGCGCGTAGGTCTCGGCGTTCATCGCGACCATCAGGTCGACCTTGCCCGAGCGCGCCACGTAGCCGTCCTTCGAGACCCGGATCTCGTACCAGGTCGGCAGGCCCTGGATGTTCGACGGGAAGTAGTTCTTGCCCATCACCGGGATACCGCTGCGGAAGATCGATTTCATCAGCAGCGTGTTGGCGCTGGCCGAGCCGGTGCCGTTGACCGTGGCGATCTTGATCACGAAGTCGTTGACGCGGGAGGCGGCGGGCGTCATGCGGATTCTCCCGAGGGCGCGGCCGCCTGGTCGACGGCGTGCGGCCACTTCACGTAGGACTTCTGCATGTCCCAGGCGGCCGTGGGGCAGCGCTCGGCGCAGAGCCCGCAGTGCACGCAGACGTCCTCGTCCTTCACCATCACGCGGCCGGTGTGCTTGAGCGGCGCGCTGACGTAGAGCGCCTGCGTGACGTTCTTCGCCGGGGCCTTGAGCCGCGTGCGCAGCTCGGCTTCCTCGCCGTTCGGCGTCATGGTCAGGCAGTCGACCGGGCAGATGTCGATGCAGGCGTCGCACTCGATGCAGAGCTTGGCGTCGAACACGGTCTGCACGTCGCAGTTGAGGCAGCGCTGCACTTCCTCGACGGCCTGCTCGGCGGTGAAGCCGAGCTCGACCTCGATGTTGATCTTCTTGAAGCGCTCCTTCAGCGAGACGTGCGGCATGAGCCGGCGCTCGATCGCGCTGTACTCGTTCGAGTACGACCACTCGTGCATGCCCATCTTGCGGCTCTGCAGGTTCACGCCCGGCGCCAGCCGCTCGGCGGTTGGCAGGCCCCGGCAGTGCTGGTGGATCGAGATCGCGGCCTGGTGGCCGTGCTCCACCGCCCAGATGATGTTCTTCGGGCCGAAGGCCGCGTCGCCCCCGAAGAACACCCCGGGGCGCGTGCTCTCGTGGGTGGTCGCGTCCACCTTCGGCACGTCCCACTTGTCGAACTCGATGCCGAGGTCGCGCTCGATCCAGGGGAACGCGTTCTCCTGGCCGATGGCCAGGATCACGTCGTCGGCCGGCAGGAATTCCTCGCCCGCCACGCGCTCCGCGGTGATGCGGCCGCGGGCGTCGACGTCGTATTCCATGACGTCGAAGGTCATGCCCCGCAGCCGGCCGCCCTCGACGACGAAGGCCTTGGGCGAACGGTTGACGACGATCTGGACGTTTTCCTCCTCGGCGTCCTCGAGCTCCCACTCCGAGGCCTTGAAGAACTGGCGGGGCTTGCGCGCCATGACCTTGACGCTCTTCGCGCCCAGCCGCAGCGAGCTGCGGCAGCAGTCCATCGCGGTGTTGCCGACGCCGATGATCAGCACGTTGCCGCCGATCGCCTTGACGTGGTCGAAGGCCACCGACTCCAGCCAGGCGATGCCGATGTGGATGTTCGCCGCGCCCTCCTGGCGACCCGGCAGGTTCAGCTCCTTGCCCTTGGGTGCGCCGGACCCGACGAACACGGCGTCGAAACCGCCTTCCTCGAGCAGCTTGCGCATGGACCCGATGCGATGACCGAGCCGCAGCTCGGCGCCCATGCCGACGATCGCGCCGATTTCCTCGTCGAGCACGCCCTGCGGCAGGCGGAAGGACGGGATGTTGGTGCGCATCAGGCCGCCGGGCTCGGCGAACTGCTCGAACACCGTGACCGCGTAGCCGAGCGGCAGCAGGTCGTTGGCGACCGTCAGCGACGCCGGGCCCGCACCGATGCAGGCGACCTTCTTGCCATTGCCGACCTCCGGGATCGGCGGCAGCCGGTCGTGGAACTCGTCCTTGTGGTCGGCGGCGACGCGCTTGAGCCGGCAGATCGCGACCGGCTTCTGCTCGACGCGACCGCGCCGGCAGGCGGGTTCGCAGGGCCGGTCGCAGACGCGCCCGAGGATCCCCGGGAACACGTTGGAGCGGCGGTTCACCATGTAGGCGTCGGTGAAGCGCCCCTGGGCAATCAGCCGGATGTACTCCGGGACGTCCGTGTGGGCCGGGCAGGCCCACTGGCAATCGACGACCTTGTGGAAATAGTCGGGATGCGACGTGTCGGTCGGGTTCATCGAGGGCCCCCCAGCCTTTGCGAACCAGCCTGCCCCTGAGTATCGGTGCCCCGTGGGGCGTTGTCACCGTGGACACAGGCTGTACGGCGGGCAAAATGGCCGTGCCACCGAAGAATGGATCCATGACGCAACCACCGACACCCGGTTCCACACCCGCCCCCACGCCGGGCGCGGCGCCCACGCCCACCGAGATCCGCGTGCGCCGCCAGTCGCGCCTGCTCGAGGTGAGCTTCGACGACGGCTCGCGCTTCGAGCTGCCCTTCGAATTCCTGCGGGTCCATTCGCCTTCGGCCGAGGTGAAGGGGCACGGACCCGGCCAGGACGTGCTGGTCGTCGGCAAGCAGTCGGTCGGGATCCGCGAGGTCGAGCCGGTCGGCCAGTACGCGGTCCGGCTGGTGTTCGACGACGGCCACGGCTCCGGGCTCTACACCTGGGCCTACCTGCACGAACTCGGCCGCGGGCGCGACGCGCTCTGGGCGCGATACCTGGAGCGGGTCCGGGCCGCCGCAGGCTGAGCGTCGCCGGGCCGGGCGGCCGAAGCCTGTACAATGGCGGTCCCCCGCGACGGAACCGCCCATGCCCCCCTCCGACGATCCCCGGACCCGGACCACGCACTTCGGCTTCGAGAACGTCCCGTGGTCCGAGAAGGCCTCGCGGGTGCGCGGGGTGTTCGACTCGGTCGCCTCGCGCTACGACCTGATGAACGACCTGATGTCGGGCGGCCTGCACCGGGTCTGGAAGCACTTCACGCTGTCGCAGACGGGCCTGCGCCCCGGCCAGCGCGCGCTCGACGTGGCCGGCGGCACCGGCGACCTCGCGCGCGGCATGGCGGCACAGGTGGGCGAGCGCGGGCTCGTGGTGCTGTCGGACATCAACGGCGCGATGCTCGCGCGGGGCCGCGACCGGCTGATCGACGCCGGCATCGTCCGCGGCGTCGAATACGTCCAGGCCAACGCCGAGAAGCTCCCCTTCCCCGACGAGAGCTTCAACGTCGTGACGATCGGCTTCGGGCTCCGCAACGTCACCGACAAGCCCGCCGCGCTGGCCGCGATGCGCCGGGTGCTCAAGCCGGGCGGCCAGCTGATCGTGCTGGAGTTCTCGCAGCCCGTGGTGCCGGCGCTCAGGCCCGTCTACGACACCTACTCGTTCCGCGTGCTGCCGGTGCTCGGCAAGCTGGTCGCGGGCGACGCCGACAGCTACCGCTACCTCGCCGAGTCGATCCGCATGCACCCCGACCAGGAAACCCTGCTCGGCATGCTGCGCGACGCCGGGCTCGAGAACTGCCGCTACCACAACCTCAGCGGCGGAATCGTCGCCGTGCACCGCGGCTACCGCGCCTGAGGGCGCCCCGTGCTGACCCAGTCGATCGAGAACCTGCTGAACCAGAACCTCGCGGCCTCGCCCGGGGCGCGGGCGCGCTGCGCGGCGCTCCGCGGCACGCGGCTGCGCGTGCGCGTGGCCGACACCCCGCTGCAGTGGACCGTCGAGTCGCTCGGCGACTCGCTGCGGCTCGCGCGCGGCACCGACGGCGACTGCGACGCCGAGGTCGAAGCCAGCCTCACGAACCTGCTCGCCCTGACGGGCCCCCGCCCCGAGGCGCTGCTGCAGCGTGGCGCCGTGCGGGTGAGCGGCGACGCCGAGCTGCTGCAGCGCTACCGCGAGCTGCTCCGCCTGCTCGGCCCCGACATCGAGGAAGCGCTGTCGCGCGTCGTGGGTGACTCGGCCGCGCACCAGGCCCTGCGCCTCGCGCGCGGGGCGCTGGGCTTCGGCCAGCGTGCCGCGACCACCGCCGTGAGCAACGTCGCGGAATACCTCGCCCACGAGCGCGGCGACCTCGTGCCGCGCGGCGAGGCCGACGCCTTCTTCGCCGACGTCGACCGGCTGCGCGAGGACGCCGACCGCCTCGAGGCGCGTGTCGCGCTGCTGGAGCAGGCGACGCCGGGCGACGCCATGCCGCCGGGGGCCCCGTCGTGAAGCTCAGCGTCATCCTCCGGCTGGTCGAGATCCAGCGGGTGCTGGTGCGGCACCGGCTCGACGAGTTCGTGCAGGCCACCCACCTCTACCGGCCGCTGCGCTTCGTGTTCCTGCTCTCGCCCTGGACCTGGTTCGAGCGCCGGCGCGAGGCCTCGCGCGGCGAGCGGCTGCGGCTCGCGCTCGAGGAGCTCGGCCCGATCTTCATCAAGCTCGGCCAGGCGCTGTCCACCCGGCGCGACCTGCTGCCGCTGGACATCGCCGACGAGCTGGCGAAGCTCCAGGACCGCGTGCCGCCGTTCGACGGCGCCGTCGCGCGCGCGATCGTCGAGCGTGCCCACGGCAAACCCGTCGCCGAGACCTTCGAGCAGTTCGACGAGACGCCGCTCGCCGCGGCGTCGATCGCGCAGGTGCACGCGGCGCGGCTGGCCGGCGGCGCCGACGTGATCGTCAAGGTGCTGCGGCCCGGCATGCGTGAGGTGATCCGCCGCGACCTCGAGGTCATGCACGCGCTGGCGGAGCTCGCCAAGCGCAATTCCCCCACGGCGCGCCGGCTGCGGCTCGACGAGATCGTCGACGAGTACGAGAAGACGATCCTCGACGAGCTCGACCTCATGCGCGAGGCGGCCAACGCCATGCAGCTGCGCCGCAACTTCGCCGGCAGCGACCTGCTGCACGTGCCCGCCGTGCACTTCGACCTGTGCCGCGTCGAGGTCATGGTCATGGAGCGCATCCGCGGCGTGCAGATCAGCGACATGAAGACGCTGCGCGAGGCCGGGACCAACATCCCGCTGCTCGCCACCAACGGGGTGAAGATCTTCTTCACCCAGGTGTTCCGGCACAACTTCTTCCACGCCGACATGCACCCCGGCAACATCTTCGTGCTGATCGACAACCCGGCCGACCCCCGCTACGCGGCGATCGACTTCGGCATCGTCGGCACCCTCGACCTGCGCGACCAGTACTACCTCGCCGAGAACTTCCTCGCGGTCTTCGACCGCAACTACCGCCGCGTGGCCGAACTGCATGTCGAGTCGGGCTGGGTGCCCGCGACGACCCGCGTCGACGAGATGGAATCGGCGATCCGCACCGTGCTCGAGCCGATCTTCGACAAGCCGATCAAGGACATCTCCTTCGGCACCGTGCTGCTGCGCCTGTTCGACATCTCGCGCCGCTTCGACATGCGGATCCAGCCGCAGCTGATCCTGCTGCAGAAGACGCTGCTGAACATCGAGGGACTCGGCCGTGAGCTTTACCCCGAGCTCGACATCTGGCAGACGGCCTCGCCGATCCTGCGCGAATGGATGAAGGAACGCATCGGCCCCAAGGCGATGCTGCGCGACCTTCGCCAGCAGCTGCCCGACATGATCGAGGCCGCGCGCGTGCTGCCCCCGCTGCTCAAGCGCGCCGTGCTGCAGGCGCAGGACGGCCGGCTGCGCCTTCCCGTGGACCCGCGCCCGTTCGAGGCGCTGGAGCGGTCGATCCGCGAATCGAACCGGCGCCGCGACGCCGTCACCGCCGCCGCGGCACTGCTGCTCGGCGGGGTGCTCTGGCTCGCGCTGGAGGGTGACCCGCGCTGGCCCGGCGTGGCGCTCGCCGCGCTCGGCGCCGCCGGGCTGCTGCGCGCGCTGCTGCGGGGCTAGACGCCGCGCTTGCCGTAGCGGCGCACGCGCAGGTCGGCCTGCTCCTTGTGGCCGGCGAAGCCCTCGAGCTCGCAGAGCCGCGAGCAGTACTCGCCGACCAGCGCCGAGGCCTCGTCGGTCAGCACACGCTGGTAGGTGCAGGTCTTGATGAACTTGCCGACCCACAGGCCGCCCGTGTATCGCGCCGCCTTCATGGTCGGCAGCGTGTGGTTGGTGCCGATGACCTTGTCGCCATAGCTGACGTTCGTACGGTGGCCGAGGAACAGCGCGCCGTAGTTCGTCATGTGCGTGAGGAAGTAGTCCGGGTCCCGCGTCAGCACCTGCACGTGCTCGGAGGCGATCCGGTCCGCCTCGGCGACCATCTCGTCGATCGTGTCGCAGAGGATGATCTCGCCGCAGTTCTGCCACGCCACGCGCGCCACGTCGGCCGTCGGCAGCCACGACAGCAGCTGCTCGATCGCTGCCGGCAACTCGCGCGCGAGCTTCTCGGAATTCGTCAGGAGCACGGCCGGGCTGCCCGGGCCATGCTCGGCCTGGCCGATCAGGTCCACCGCCGCCATCTCGGCGTCGCAGGTGTCGTCGGCGATGATCAGCGTCTCGGTGGGGCCGGCCAGCAGGTCGATGCCGATCCGGCCGAACAGCTGGCGCTTGGCCTCGGCGACGTAGGCGTTGCCCGGGCCCACGATCATGTCGACGGGCGCGATCTTCTCGGTGCCCAGCGCCATCGCCGCCACCGCCTGCACGCCGCCGAGCGCGTAGATCTCGTCGGCGCCGCCGAGGTGCATCGCCGCCACGATGGCCGGGTGCGGCTTGCCGCCGAACGGCGGCGCCGTGGCGATCACGCGCTTCACGCCCGCGGCCTTGGCCGTCACCACGCTCATGTGCGCGGAGGCCACCATCGGGTAGCGCCCGCCCGGCACGTAGCAGCCCACCGAATTGACCGGGAGGTTCTTGTGGCCGAGCACCACGCCCGGCAGCGTCTCGACCTCGACGTCCTTGAGCGCCGCGCGCTGCGCCAGCGCGAAGTTGCGAATCTGCGTCTGCGCGAACTCGATGTCGCGGATCGTCTGCGCGGGCAGCGACGCCACCGCGGACTCGATCTCGGCCGCGCTCAGACGGAAACTTGCGGGCGACCACTTGTCGAATTTCTCGGAGTACTCGCGCACGGCCGCCTCGCCGCGGCGGCCGATCTCGCCGAGGATCGCCTCGACCGTCTGGCGCACCTGGGCCTGCTGCTCCGCCGTGGCCTCGGCCGAACGACCTTCCTTGATGCGCCTGATCATCGCGATGCTCCTGACAGAAGATGTGAAATGGCGGGCCCGCAAACGCGCGCCCTGCCGCTATGGTGCCAGCGACCCGTTGCGCCTCGCCAGCGTTGCAAACCCCAGCGCCAGGGCGATTGCGCCGACCGAAACCCCGACGATCCCGGCCATGCTGCCGTTGACGGCCGGCGCCACGGCGCCCATCACGACGCTGCCGATCGAGAGCTGCACGAAGGTCTGCACGGAGGCCACCGAACCGCGCCACGCGGGGTAGAGCTCGAGCACCTGCAGGGTGAGCGGCGGGAAGACCAGCTGGACACCGAACGACGTGCCGAACATCGCCAGCTGCTGCAGCAGGCGTGGAGGCTCGCTGACGGCGAGGTTCAGCAACAGGCTCGCGGCGGCCATCGCGCCCGAGAGCAGCAGGCCGGCGAAGATCTGCCGCGCCGGCGACAGGCGGCCGGCGATCCGCCCGGAGAGCACCGCGCCCAGGCTGAACCCGCCGATCACCGGCACGAACAGCTGCGCGAACTGCGTCTCGCGCAGCCCCCAGAGCTCGAGCACGATTGCGGGTGCCGAGCCGATATAGATCATCACCGCGACGAAGTGCATGGAGCCGCAGAGCGTCAGCAGCAGGAAGCGGGGGTCGCGCAGGATCTTCCAGGACGCCGCGACCAGCTCACCGGGATGCAGCGGCACGCGTCGCTCCGGCGGATGGGTCTCGGGCAGCAACCAGTAGCAGGCCATCACGAGCGTGAACCCGAGGACGGCCAGCAGCCAGAACGTGGCCCGCCAGCCGAAGCCGACGTGGATCCAGCCGCCGACCACCGGCGCGATCGCCGGCGCGAGGCTGAAGATCACCGTCACGGCGCTCATCAGGCGCTGCGCCTCCGGGCCCTCGTACAGGTCGCGGATCACCGCACGACCGACCGTCCAGCCCGCCCCGGCGGTGGCGCCCTGCATCGCACGACACGCCAGCAGCGTGCCGAAGTCGGGCGCGAGCGCGCACAGCACCGACGCAAGCGTGAACAGCCCGATGCACCACAGCACCACGACGCGGCGACCGAGCGCGTCGGACAGCGGCCCGTGCAGCAGGGAGGTGATGGCGTAGGGGATCAGGTAGGCCGTCAGCGTCTGCTGGATGGCCAGCTCGCTGATACCGAACGCCTCCTGCATCGCCCGCATCGACGGGAAGAAGGTGTCGATGGCAAAGGGGCTGACCATCGCCAGCGAGGCCAGCAGCGACGCCAGCCCGAGCGGAACCGCGCGCCGGGCGCTCACGCGCGTTTCCAGTACGTCTGCATCTCGAGGAAGGTAAACGAAGCCGACCACGTGATCAGCACGAATCCCAGCAGCGACTGCGAGCCGGCCAGTATTCGCATCGGCCCGACCGGCACGATGTCACCGAGGCCGAGCGTCGTGTAGGCCACGGCGGAGAAATAGCCGTAGTCGACGAAGCCGAGCGGCGACTGCGAGACGAGGCCGCCGTAGCCCGGCAGGTCGGGCAGCAGCAGGTAGCCGAGTGCGAACAGGAAGATCTCGAAGCTGTGCAGCGCGAGCACCGCGAAGACCAGCACGAGCATCCGCGGCCGGCGCTGCATGCGCAGCCGCGGCAGGAAGCGGTTCAGCCACGACAGCGCCTCGTAGTGGATCAGCACGCAGGCCGAGCACAGGCCGAGCGCCACCAGCGACACGACCAGCACCGGCAGCGAACCCAGCTCCGTGGCGCCGCTCATGGGCGGGACGCGCTCAGCGGCCGCGCAGCGCGCGCAGCCAGGGGGTCGGGTCCTCCCCGCGCTCGAGCACCTCGACCAGCGCGGAGCCGACCACGACGCCCTCGACGTGGCCGCGGAGCCGCTCCACCTGCTCGCGGGAGCGGATGCCGAAGCCCGCGCACACGGGCACGGGCGATGCCCGCCGCACCGTGTCGAGGTACTCCACCACGGTGTCGGGCACCGCGACGTTGCGACCGGTGGTTCCGGTCATCGTCACGGCGTAGACGAAGCCCTCGCTGGCGGCGCAGACCTGGGCGAGGCGCTGCGGCGTGGTCACGGGCGTGACCATCTGGATCAGCGCCACGCCGGCCTCGCCGAGCGCGGCGCGCAGTTCGTCGCCTTCGTCGAACGGCAGGTCGGGGACGATGAAGCCGCAGACGCCCGCGGCGGCGGCGGCGGTCGCGAGCCGCGCGTAGCCGTATTGCAGCAGCGGGTTGAGGTAGCTCATCAGCACGAGCGGCGCCGACGGGCGCTGCATCGCGGCGAGCTCGCCAAGGATCCAGCGCAGGCTGACGCCCTGCTTGAGCGCGGCCTGGCTCGAGCGCTGGATGGTCATGCCGTCGGCCATCGGGTCGGTGAACGGCACGCCGATCTCGACCACGTCGGCGCCTGCCGCGACCGCGGCGAGGTCCTCGCGGAAGCGCGCGGTGCTGGGGAATCCGGCGGTGAGGAACGCGACCAGCGCTGGCTCGCCGGAGGCGGCGCCGCGCCGGATGGCGTCGGCGATGCGCTCGCGGGGCTTCACTTCGCCACCCCGGCCAGCACGGTGCGCTGCAGCGTCGGCATGTCCTTGTCGCCGCGGCCGGACATGCACACCACGGCGTGACGGCCCGGGTGGTTCGCGGCCCAGCGCCTGGCGCCGTGCAGCGCGTGGGCGGTCTCGATCGCAGGCAGGATGCCCTCGAGGCGGCAGCATTCGCCCAAGGCCTCGAGCGCCTCGGCGTCGGTCGCCGACTCGTACGCGACGCGCCCCGCAGCCAGCAGCAGGGCGTGCTCGGGCCCCACGCCCGGGTAATCGAGACCCGCCGAGATCGAGTCGGTCTCGTGGATCTGCCCGTTCTCGTCCTGCAGCAGCAGTGAATAGCAGCCCTGCAGCACGCCGGGCCAGCCGTAGGACAGGCTCGCGGCGTTCTCACCGAGCGCGGAGCCGCGGCCGCCGGCCTCGACGCCGATGATCTCTACGCCGCGATCGGGCACGAACGCGTGGAACATGCCGATGGAGTTCGAGCCGCCGCCGACGCAGGCCAGCACGGCGTCGGGCAGCGCGCCGCGTGCCTCGAGGAACTGGGCACGCGCCTCCCGCCCGATCACGGCCTGGAGCTCGCGCACGAGCAGCGGGTACGGGTGCGGCCCGACCGCGGAACCGAGCAGGTAGAAGGTGTCGGTGGGGTCCGCCACCCAGTCGCGCAGCGCCTCGTCGATCGCCGCGCGCAGCGTCTGGTCGCCGCCGGTGACCGGCACGACCTCCGCCCCGAGCAGGCGCATGCGGCCGACGTTCGGCGCCTGACGCTCCATGTCGATCGCGCCCATGTAGACCACGCAGGGCAGGCCGAGGCGCGCGCAGGCCGCGGCGGTCGCGACGCCGTGCTGGCCGGCGCCGGTCTCGGCGACGATGCGCTTCGCGCCCAGCCGCTTCGCGAGCAGCGCCTGGCCGAGCGCGTTGTTGATCTTGTGCGCACCGGTGTGCGCAAGGTCCTCGCGCTTGAACCAGATGTTCGCGCCCCAGGCCGCCGACAGCCGCGGCGCGAAGGTGAGCGCCGTCGGGCGACCGACCCAGGTGCGCAGCTCGTGCATGAGCTCGGCCTGGAAATCCTCGCGGTGCAGGTGCTCGCGCATGCCAGCCTCGAGGCGCTCGAGCGCGGGGATCAGCGTCTCGGGCACGTAGCGCCCGCCATAGGGCCCGAAGCGGCCGCGCGCGTCGGGGAAGCGGCCTGCCACCTCGGCGGCGAGCAGGCGCTCGCGTTCCTCCGCAGGGAAGTTCACATGGGCATTCATCGTTGGCACTCCACTCGGGCCGCCCTCGCGGCCTGGACGAATTCATGAATCCGTGCGGGGCTCTTCACGCCCGGCACCGACTCCACGCCGCTGGACACGTCGACGCCGAAGGGCCGCACCGCGCGGATCGCCTCGCCGACGTTGCGGGAATCCAGCCCGCCAGCGAGGACGAGCTCGGCCTGTCGCGCCAGCGCATGGGCCGCGGCCCAGTCGGCGACCTGCCCGCTGCCGCTGACGGGGCCCTCGTACAGCAACCGCGCCGGCAGCGGCGCCGGCACCGCCGCACCGCTGCGCAGCACCGGCAGCGTGGCGCAGCGGCCAGCGACGTCGATCGTGGCCAGGTCGACGGCGTCAGTCTGCAACACGTCGGGCGCGAACACGTCGAGGATTTCCGCGACGAGCGCCTTCCCGGGATGCCGCGCCACGGCGACGCAGGCCACGCGGCCGCGCGCCGGAGCGGCCAGGCGGGCGGCCTCGGCCGGCGTGACCTGCCGTACCGAGGGTGCGAACACGAAGCCGATCGCGTCGGCGCCCGCCTCCAGCGCGGCCGTCACGGCGTCCTCGCTCGTCAACCCGCAGACCTTGATCCACATGGTGTCAGCCACCGCCATCGGCGCGATCGCCACGGACGCGCGCCCGTTGCCCGCGCGCGGCGCGCGCCGCCGCCAGCATCTCGCCCGCGAGTCGACGCGGGTCGCCCTCGCGCATCAGCGCACCGCCGACCAGCGCCAGGTCGTAGCCCCTGGCCGCGAGCCGCGCGGCATCGGCGGCCGTCTCGAGCCCGCTCTCGGCAACGCGAGGAGCGCGGGCCGGCAGCCGGTCGACCAGCGCCTCGAGCCGCCCGGGCACGACCTGCAGGGTCACGAGGTCGCGGCAGTTGAGTCCGACCAGCAGGGCGTCGCCAGCCTGCGGCCGCGCTTCGACCAGCGCCTGGGCGAGATCGGCGTCGGCCTCGTCGAAGGCCTCGAGCAGCACGAACATCTGAAGCGCCAGCGCCTCGTCGACCAGCGCCTCGAGCACGGGCGGCTCGAGCATGCGCAGGATCACCAGCACCCCGCCCGCGCCCGCGGCGCGCGCCTCGAGCACCTGGTAGGGGTCGACGAGGAAGTCCTTGCGCATCACGGGCACGGAACGCGGCGCGAGCGCCGTGGCGGCCTGCTCGAGGTGACGCAGGCTGCCGTCGAAGCGCGAAGGCTCGGTCAGCACCGACACCGCCGCGGCACCGGCGGCGGCGTAGTCGAGCACGCGCGCCGGGATGTCCTCGCCGCGGGCGTCGCGCAGCGTGCCCAGCGCCGGGGAGCGCAGCTTGAGCTCGGCGATCAGGTCGAAGCCCTGCGCCGAGAGGCGCAGCGGCGGCGGCGGCGGCAGCTGCGCCACGCGCCGGCGCAACTCCGCCGCCGGCCGGCTGGCCCGAGCCGCATCGGCGCGCTGCCGGCTCGCCTGCGCCATGCTGGCGAGGAAATCGCCGGGCTGGCCAGCGGCGCGGGCACTCACGGCGCGCGCCCCGCGGCGACGCGCTCACCGACGCGCCGGAGCGCGGCAAGCACGCGCGCGGCGGAACCGTCCTCCAGCGCGCGCGCCGCGCGCGCCACGCCCGCCTCGGGGCCCTCCACCTCGCCGGCACACTCGAGTGCCAGCGCGGCGCCCATCAGCAGCGCGTCGCGGTGCGCGCCGTGCTGGCCGCCCTCGAGGACCGCGCGCAGCTCGCGCGCGTTGGCGGCAGCGTCGCCACCGGCGAGCGCCGCTGCGGCGCAGGTCGGCAGGCCGTAGTCCGCGGGAGTGCGCGCACCCGGCGTCACATGGCCGTCGTGCACGTCGTAGAGCGTGAACGGCCCGATCGGCGTGGGCTCGTCCCAGCCCGCGGCGCCGTGCACGACGAAGGCGCGGCGAACCCCGGGCATGCCCGCGAGCGTGCCGGCCATCAGCTCGGCCACCGACTCGCTGTAGGCACCCAGCACGTGGAACGCCGGCGCGGCGGGATTGGTGAGCGGACCGAGGATGTTGAACACGGTGCGCACGCCGAGTGCCTGGCGCACGGGCGCGACCGACTTCATCGCCGGGTGATAGTGCGGGGCGAACAGGAAGGTGAACCCGCTGTCCTCGAGACAGCGGCCCGCCGCCGACTCGTCGAGCGGCAGCGCCAGGCCAAGCTGCTCCAGCACGTCCGCGCTGCCGGAGCGGCTCGAGATGGAGCGGTTGCCATGCTTGATGACCGGCACGCCGCAGGCCGCCACCAGCAGTGCCGTGCCCGTCGAGAGGTTGAGGCTTCCGGAGGCGTCACCGCCGGTACCGACGATGTCGATCGCGCGCGCCGCGACCTCTGCCGGCACCTCGGGGCGCCGGGCGAGCGCGCGCATCGCCACGGCGAATCCGCGCAGCTCGCTGGCGACCACGCCCTTGGAACGCAGCGCGGCGAGCATCGCACCGGCCATGGCCGGCGGCGTGTCCGGCCGCATCAGGCCGTCGAGCACGGCAGCGGCCTCGGCCTCCGTCAGGTCGCGACGATCCAGCAGTGCCTCGAGGAATTCACGCATCACGACGACCTCCGGACATCGCGAGGAAGTTGCCCATCAACCGGGGGCCGTCGGGCGTCAGCACGCTCTCGGGGTGGAACTGCACGCCCTCGACGACCAGGCTGCGGTGGCGCACGCCCATGATCTCGCCCTCGGGCGTCCGCGCAGTGACGAGGAGCTCCGGCGGCAGCGACCCCGGCTCGGCGATCAGCGAGTGGTAGCGGCCGACCTCGCAATGCGGCGGCAGGCCGGCGAACAGGCCCTGCCCGTCGTGATCGACCCGCGAGGTCTTGCCGTGCATCAGCCGGCCGGCCCGCACCACGCGGCCGCCGAAGGCCTCGACGATGGACTGGTGACCGAGGCACACCCCGAACACGGGCACCTGGCCGGCGAAGGCCCGGATCATCTCCATCGACACGCCGGCGTCGCGCGGCGTGCCCGGCCCCGGCGAGATGCACAGGTGGGTGGGTTCGAGCGCCAGCGCTTCTCCAACGGTGATCTCGTCGTTGCGGCGCACGTCGACCTCGGCGCCCAGCACCAGGAAGGCCTGCACCAGGTTGTAGGTGAAGGAATCGTAGTTGTCGATCAGCAGCAGGCGCGGCCGGCCGGCGGCAGCGGCGCTCACGACGCGCCCCCGGCGATCGCCAGCGCGCGCGCGGCCGACCCGCTCATGGCGAGGATCGCCTCGTATTCGCTCTGAGGCACGCTGTCGGCGACGATGCCGGCGCCGGCCAGGTAGCGGTACTAGTCGCCGCGGAATACCAGCGTGCGGATGGTGATCGCCTGGTCCATGTCGCCCTGTGCCCCGAAGTAGCCCACCGTGCCGCCGTAGAGCCCACGGCCCACGGGCTCGAGTTCGTCGATGATCTCCATGGCGCGCACCTTCGGCGCGCCCACCAGCGTGCCCGCCGGGAAGGTCGCCGCGAACAGGTCGAAGGCGTCGCGACCCGGCGCCAGCGTGCCGTTGACGCCGCTGACGATGTGCATCACGTGGCTGTAGCGCTCGATCGAGCGGTATGGCGCGACGCCGACGCTGCCCGGCAGCGCCACGCGGCCGAGGTCGTTGCGCGCCAGGTCGACGAGCATGACGTGCTCGGCGTTCTCCTTCGGATCGGCCAGCAGCTCGGCCTCGCGGCGCCGGTCCTCGGCGTCGTCGCTGGCGCGCGGCCGCGTGCCGGCGATCGGGCGCAACTGCGCGCGGCCGCCGCTGAGCTTCACCAGCGCCTCGGGCGAGGAACCGACCACGGTCACGTCACCCAGCGCGCAGTAGTACATGTAGGGCGAGGGATTCGTGAGGCGCAGCGCGCGGTAGGCCTCGAACGGATCGAGGTCGTGGCGCCCGCTGAACCGCGTCGACAGCACGAGCTGGTAGACGTCGCCCGCGGCGATGTACTCCTTGGTCCGCGCCACGCCGCCGAGGAATTCGTCGCGCGTCATCGACGCCACGGCGGGCGAGTAGCCGCCGCGGGCGCGCTCGGGCGGCAGGCCGCCGCGCAGCGCCGCGATCACCTCGCGGCGCAGCGACTGGCGCTCCGGCTCGCTGCCCGCATGCAGCAGCGCGATGCCGCGCGTCAGGTGGTCGAAGACGAGCAGCGAGCGCGGGGCCACGTAGTGCAGCTCAGGCACCCCGTCACGCACCCGCCGCCGCGCAGGCAGCTTCTCGAAGAACCGCACGATGTCGTAGGCCGAGTAGCCGACGAGCCCGCCGGCCAGCGGGAACTCGGGCCCGGCCCCCGGCGCCGTCGGCCGCGGCGCGAGCGCCAGCGCGCCCCGCAGCAGCTCCAGCAGCCCCGCCCGGTCGGCAGGCCGTGGCGCGCACTCGGCACCGCGCCAGCAGCCTCGGCCGTCGAGCCGGAGCTCGAGCGAGCGATCGCCGAAGCCGATGAAGGAGTAGCGCCCGAGGCGCTCCCCCCCCTCGACGGACTCGAGCAGGAAGCTGGGCCGGAAGGCCTGCAGCTTCATGAAGGCGGACACGGGTGTGTCGAGGTCGCCGGAGATGTCGAAGGGTGGCTTCATGATTTGCCGGTGCTCGGAAACGAAAAAACCCATCCCGGTGGTGCCGGAGATGGGTTCGGGTGCCTGGAAATCGGTTGAGGTCTTCGATCGGCCAGAAGGCAGCGCGCCCACTCCGTCAGGAGCGGCGCCACCACCCGTGCAGGCGAATGCGGGTCTCGTTGAACATCGGTGTCGAGTATCGCGCCAGCCCACGGGGTGGTCAAGGAAGCCGGCGGGCGGCGACCGCAGGGCAGGGACGCGCACGGGCCGCATACGTACAATCCACCGATCCGGCCGAGGCGCGAGGCGCACCCATGTCCGTCGACTACGAGAAGCTCGGTGTGTTCTATCTGGGGCGGGAGTTCGATCCCGGCGCGGGCGCGCTGAAGGACGACCTCGTCCTCTACGACGCGAAGGACCTGACCACCCACGCCGTCTGCGTCGGCATGACGGGCAGCGGCAAGACCGGCCTGTGCCTGTCGCTGCTGGAGGAGGCCGCGATCGATGGCGTGCCGGCCATCTGCATCGACCCCAAGGGCGACCTCGGCAACCTGTTGCTGGCCTTCCCGGGCCTCGCGCCGGCCGACTTCCAGCCCTGGGTCGACCCGGCCGATGCGCAGCGCAAGGGCCTGAGCGTCGAGGAACTCGCGGCGAAGACCGCGGACACCTGGCGCAAGGGCCTGGCCGAGTGGCAGCAGCCGGTCGAGCGCGTGGCGAGGTACCGCGATGCGGTCGATGTCGCCATCTACACGCCCGGCGCCGAGACGGGCCTGCCCCTGTCGGTGCTGCGCTCGTTCTCGCCCCCTCCGGCGGAACTGCTCGCCGACGCCGCCGCCACGCGCGACCGCGTCGGCGCCGTCGTCTCCGGGCTGCTGTCCCTCCTCGGTCGCGACGCCGACCCGATCCAGAGCCGGGATCACATCCTGCTGGCCAACATCCTCGAGTCGAGCTGGCGCGCCGGCGCCGCGCTCGACATGACCGGCCTGATCCACGCCGTGCAGAAGCCGCCGTTCGACAAGGTCGGCGCCTTCGACCTCGAGACCTTCTTCCCCGCGAAGGACCGGCTCGGCCTCGCGATGGCGATCAACAACCTGCTGGCGTCGCCGGGCTTCGCCACCTGGATGAAGGGCGAGCCACTCGACGCGCAGCGCCTGCTGTACACCGCCGACGGCAAGCCGCGGCTGTCGATCATCTCGATCGGGCACCTGTCGGACCCGGAGCGCATGTTCATCGTGACGCTCGTGCTGAACGAGGTCATCGCCTGGATGCGCAACCAGTCGGGCACGTCGAGCCTGCGCGCGATCCTCTACATGGACGAGATCTTCGGCTACTTCCCGCCCAACGGTAACCCGCCGTCCAAGGTGCCGATGCTCACGCTGCTGAAGCAGGCGCGTGCCTTTGGCCTCGGCTGCGTGCTCGCGACGCAGAACCCGGTGGACCTCGACTACAAGGGCCTCGCCAACTGCGGCACCTGGCTGATCGGCCGGCTGCAGACCGAGCGCGACAAGCTGCGTCTGATCGAGGGGCTCGAAGGCGCGCTCGGCGGCGCGGCCGGGTACGACCGCGCGACGCTCGATCGCATGATGTCGGCGCTGACGCAGCGCGTGTTCCTGGTCCGCAACGTGCACGACGACGCGCCCTACCTCATGAAGAGCCGCTGGGCGCTGTCGTTCCTGCGCGGTCCGCTGACCGGCCCCGAGATCGCGCGCGTGATGGCGCCGCGCAAGGCCGCGGCGCCGGCCGCTCCGGCCGCGGCGCAGGGCGCAGGCCCGTCCGCCGCGACCGGCGCCCCGCGCCCGGTGGTGCCCGGCGACGTCGCCGAGTACTTCCTGCCGGCAACCCGCGGCGATGGCCCCATCGAGTACCGCCCGATGGTGATGGGCCTCGCCAAGATGCATTTCGTCGACGCCAAGCTGGGCCTCGACCAGTGGAGCACGACCGCATGGCTCGCCCCGCTCGGTGAGGACGGCAAGCAGGCGCTCTGGTCCGAGGGCTCGGCGCATGAGGGCCTGAAGGCCAGGGTGTCGAAGTCGCCCGAGGCCGGCGCGTCATTCGCCGCGCTGCCGGGCCCGGCGATGCGCGCCGCCACGCACGCCGCCTACGGCAAGCAGCTCGCCACCCACCTCTACGAGAACCAGCGCGCCGAGCTGCTGCTGTGCGAGGCGCTGAAGACGGCCTCGGCGCCGGGCGAATCCGAGGGCGAGTTCCGCACGCGGCTGGCGCTGCTCCTGCGCGAGAAGCGCGACGCAGCGGTCGAGGAACTGCGCCGCAAGCAGGCGCCGAAGCTCGCCACGCTCGAGGATCGCATCCGGCGGGCCGAGGACAAGCTGGCGCGCGAGCAGGACCAGCTGAAGCAGCAGAAGCTCAATACCGCGCTGTCGGTGGGCACGTCGATCCTCGGCGCCCTGTTCGGGCGCAAGACGATCTCCGCCAGCACGATCGGCCGTGCGACCACGGCCGCGCGCTCCGCCGGCCGGATCGGCCGCGAATCGCAGGACGTGGAGCGCGCCGACGAGAGCCTCGGCGTGCTGCAGCAGCGGCTGCAGGCCCTGCAGGCCGAGACCGAGGCCGAGGTGGCGCGCATCGCCGAGGCGCTCGACGCCAGCGCCGTCGTGCTGCGTCCCGTGTCGGTCGCGCCGCGCAAGTCGGACCTCGCGGTCGGCGAGGTCGCCCTCGCCTGGGTGCCGTGGCGCCGCGGCGACGACGGCTTCCCCGGGCCCGCGTTCGAATAGAGGCCAGGGAGGGCCGCCCGATGAAGCCACCCGCACCGCATCCGCTGCGCGCCGCGCTGCTCGCCGCCCCGCTCGGCCTCGCCGCCCTCGCGGGCTGCACGCCCGCCGACGACGCCGCGGCCCTGCGCGACGGCCCGTGGCGCACCGTGCTGAGCGTGCCGGGGGGCGAGCTGCCGTTTGGCCTCGACGTGGCCACCGAGGAGGGACGCAAGGTGGCCTACCTCGTCAACGGCGACGACCGCGTTCGCGTCACGGAGATCGAGGTCAGCGGCGAGGACGTCACGCTGCGCATGCCCGGGTTCTCGCACCGCATCGAGGCAAGGCTGGACGGCGACTCGATGCAGGGCGCGCTGGTGCAGGTGCGACGCGACGGCGAGGAACTGCGCGTGCCCTTGCTCGCCCGCCATGGCCTCGCCTGGCGCTTCTCGCCCGACGACGACGCCACGGCGATGCCTGCCGCCACGCCGGGCGAGCCCGGCGTCGACGGCCGCTGGTCCGTGACCTTCGTCGACGACGCAGGCACGTCGCGGGTGGCGATAGGGGAGTTCCGCCAGCGCGGCCGGATCGTCACCGGCACCTTCCTGCAGCCCACCGGCGACGCGCGCTTCCTGGCCGGCGAGCTGCGCGGCCGCGAGCTGCGGCTGTCGAAGTTCGACGGCGGCTCGGCGCTGCTCTATCACGCGACGCTGGCCGACGACGGCACGCTGTCGGGGCGTCTCTGGTACGGGCTCACGAGCACCGAGCGCTTCACGGCGCGGCGCGACGAGGCCGCCACGCTGGCGGGCTTCGAGCAGGCCACGCAGATGAAGGAGGGCGCGGACCGGCTCGACTTCCGGTTCCCCGATCTCGGCGGCACCTTCGTCTCGCTGCGCGATCCGTTCTTCCACGGCAAGGTCGTCATCGTGGCGCTGGCCGGCAGCTGGTGCCCCAACTGCCATGACGAGGCGGCGTTCCTGGCCGACCTGCACCGCAAGCTGCGCGGGCGCGGACTCGAGGTCGTGTCGCTGATGTTCGAGCAGTTCGGCGACTTCGAGCGCGCGGCCGAGGCCACCCATCGCTTCCGCGAGCGCTACGACGTCGACTACACGACCCTGATCGCCGGCATCTCGGACAAGGACGACGCCGCCAGCAAGCTGCCGCAGCTGAACGGCGTGTACGCCTTCCCGACCACGATCTTCGTCGACCGGCGGGGCAAGGTGCGGCGGCTGCACACCGGATTCTCGGGGCCGGCTACCGGTCGCCACTACGACGAGCTCGTCGCGGATTTCACCGCGCAGGTCGACCTGCTGCTCGCCGAGCCGCCACCGCCACCGCTGCCGCTGCCGGCCGCCGCGCCCGGCGCCTGAGCGCATCCCATACCGAGGAACCCCGGCCATGCCCTCATTCGACGTCGTCTCCGAGATCAACGCCCACGAGCTCGCCAACGCGGTGGACCAGGCGAACCGCGAGCTATCGCAGCGTTTCGACTTCCGCGACGCCAACGCCGGCTACGAACTCGACCCCAAGGAGTTCAGCGTCACGCTCAAGGCGAGGAACGAGCACCAGGTCAGGCAGATGCTCGACATCCTCCGCCTCAAGGTCGCCAAGCGGGGCATCGAGGTCGGCTGCATGGAGCCGAAGGACATGGAGAAGAACGTGGCCGAGGCGCGCCAGAAGGTGCTGTTCCGCCACGGCATCGACGCCGACACGGGCCGCCGCATCGTCAGGCTGGTGAAGGACTCGAAGCTCAAGGTGCAGGCCGGGATCCACGGCGACAAGGTCCGCGTGACAGGCAAGAGCCGCGACGAGCTGCAGGCGACGATCGGTGTGCTGCGCCGCGAGAGCTTCGACCGCCCTCTGCAGTACGAGAACTTCCGCGACTAGGATTGCCGCGACCAGGATTTCCGCGAGGGGGGAGACGGGGATGGCCGGGACGTTCGAGGCAAGGGGCTGCACCGCGCTGGTCACCGGCGCCAACCAGGGCATCGGCCGCGGCTTCGTGGAGGTGCTGCTGGAACGCGGCGCGCGGCGCGTCTACGCCACGGCACGCCGACCGGAGACGCTGGGGGAGATCGTCGCACTCGCGCCGGAGCGCATCGTGCCGCTCCCGCTCGAGGTCACCGACGATGCGGCACGCCGGTCCGCGGCGGCCACCGCGACCGACGTCACGCTCCTGGTCAACAACGCCGGAATTCCCGGCAGCCGCGATCCCGCGCAACGACGCGTCCTCGCGGCGAGCTCGCTCGAGGACGCGCGGCTCGTCATGGAAACCGACTGCTGGGCGCCCCTCGAGCTCTGCCGGCTGTTCGCGCCGGCGATCCTGCGCAATGGCGGTGGCGCGATCTGCAACATCCTGTCGATCGGCGCGCTGTTCTGCCTGCCCGAGTACTCGAGCTATTCGCTCGCCAAGGCGGCCTTCGCCGTCGGCACGGCGGGCGTGCGCGCCGAACTGGCGCGCGAGCCGGTGCTGGTCAGCGGCGTGTTCACCGCCGGGGTGACCACGCGCATGACGCCTGCCGGCAAGACCGACGGCATCACGCCGGCCGCGCACGCGCGCGACGTGCTCGACGCCATGGCGCGCGGCGAGGAAGACATCTTCGCGGGAACGGGCGCCGAGGCCATGCGCGACCAGATCCGGCGTGACCCGAAGGGCTTCGAGCGGCAGGTCGTGGAACGCTTCCACACCGCGCCGCTCCACGTCGACTGACGCGTCGCCTGCGGGCCCGTGATCAGTCGCGGGCCGTGATCGCCTCGAAGCGATAGCCCACGGCGAGGCCGAGCACGTCGGCGCGCATGGGTCCCGAGAGCGCCTCGATCCGGCCGGCGGTGGCCATCAGCTCGAGCCCGCCGGGGAACCGGTAGCCCGCGCCGAGGTTGACCTGCGCCACCAGCCCCGGGCCGACGGCCAGCCCGCCGCCGCCCGCGGCCCCGAGCAGCGCCTCGCCCTTGAGCAGCAGGCCGGGGCCGAACTCGCGCTGGTAGCCCGCACCCACGAGACCGATCATGTAGGCGGCCGCCTCGCCGGAATAGGCGGCGATGCCCTGGCCGGTGAGGTAGATGCCATGGCCCAGCAGGTAGTCGACCTGGGCCCCGAGCAGCCCGACGTCACGCTCGGGCAGGTCGCGCCAGTCGGGCACGGTGCCGCGATACTCCTGCACCACGGCCCGTATGCGCAGCGGCCAGGATTCGCGGCCCGGCGCGCCCGCAGCAGCGCCGCCGGCCCCGCCGGTTCGCGGGCCGATGAGGTACGCGGCGCGCAGCGCGTAGGACGTCGCATCGAGGTCACCGTCGGGCGCGGCATAGCGCGAGGCCATCGCCTCCAGCGCCCAGCGCTGGCCCGGCCTCCACTGAATCCCGACTCCGGCATCGACCAGCAGGCCTCCACCGGTCTCGACGAAGCCGCCCCCGGCCGCCCCGACCGACAGCATCGCCAGCGCCGAAACGCGCGGCGACAGCGGCCATCGGTAGCCGCCGCCCCAAAGGATGTGCATGTAGCCCGGGCTGTCGCCGGACATCGCGCCGGCCGCCTCGACACGCAGGAAGGTGTTGGCCGTCACCGAGGAGCGCCACTCGGCACCCAGCGTGCCGAAGTCACGCTGTGGCCGCGCGCCGCCCGCGCGCCGCGAGCCCGCGTCGGGGTCGACCTGTCGACCGACGATCAGGAACTCGTGGGCACGGAACGGATGCGCGGCGAGCGCGGCGTCGGATGCGGGCGAACGCGTCGTGGCGGCGGGCCGGGACACGGCGTCGAAACGGTGCCGGTAGCCGGCATAGAGCTGCTCGCCCCCGATCACGCCACCGTCCGGGAAGTCGATGTGACTGAGCCCCAGCGACAGCTCGCCGCTGCGGCCGACTTCGTAGACGACGCCGACGCTCTCGCGGAGGTACAGGCCACCGCCGGCGATCGTGCGCCCACTGCGGCCGCCGCCGGCGCCAACGCCCACGCCGAGCTCCAGCGACAGGCGCTCGGTGAGTGGCCACTGGTACTCGGCGCCGAAACCAAGGGTGATGAATCCGCCGCGCACACCGTCGATGGCGGCGAAGGAATCGATGCCGAGCGACAGCCGGTCCGTGAAGGAGCGGCGCAGGCCGAACCGCGCCATCCCCAACGACTCCCCGGGCAGCGACCAGGTCTCGAATTCGCCGAGCACCCGGTAGCCGGAGAGCTCGAGGCCGCCGTCCGCAGCCGCGGGCGAGGCCAGCAGCACGCAGAGCAGGCTTGCCGGTACGCATTTCATTGAGGACACTCTGCAACATGATTTTATCTTCGCGCAACCGACCGTCGCGGACATTGAGACGCGCATTCGCCGGCTCCGTGCTCGCTTTCGGAGCGATCCTGCTGCTCACGGGCGCGTCGCCAGCGCCGGTCGGTGCCTACGCGGCGACCGGGATCACCGCCGAGGTCCGCGACGCCGCGGCGTTCGCCGTTCGCGAACGCGCCAGGCTCGAGGGCCGCAGCCTGCGGCTGGTCGAGGTGACTGGCGCGGAGCGGCAGGTCGTCGCCGGCCTGAACTTCCGGATGACGCTGCGCGTGGCTCGCGGCCGCGAGGCCCTGGCCGCCCGAGTGGTGGTGTACCGCCCCCTGCAGGGCAGGCTGCAGCTCACGAGCTGGGAGTGGCTGCCGGCGGCGCGACCCTAGCGCGGGCCCCCCGGGGCAACCATGCGCGCGCGGTATCGGTCACCGCGCCCAAGTCATTTGCGCAGCCCCAGGCACGCGCCGAGAATCGACGGCTCCTCACCAGACCGGCAGGCTCCGCATGACCCAGGACCTCTCCCCCGAGACCCGCGCCTTCCTCGACCGCCGCCACGCGCTGTTCATCGACGGCCGGCACGTCGAGCCGCTCAAGCCCGCCACCCTGGAGGTGACCAATCCCTCCACCGAGGAACGCATCGCGACGATCTCGCTGGGCGACGCGGCCGACATCGACGCCGCGGTGGCCTCCGCGCGCCGCGCATTCAAGGGCCCGTGGTCGAAGATGACGCCCGACGAGCGCACCCGCGTGCTGCTCGACTACGCGCGCCTGGTCGAATCGCGCGCGCGGATGTTCACGGAGCTCTCCGTGCTCGACAACGGCATGCCCTGGGTGATCGGCGAGTCCACCGCCATGTTCACCGCCATGTTCCTGCGCTATTACGCGGGCTGGGTATCGAAGATCACCGGCCACACCCTGCCCTCGACCGGCGGCGGCAAGCGCCCGGGCGAGCTGATGGCCTACACGCTGCGCGAGCCGATCGGCGTGGTCGGCGCGATCACGCCGTGGAACTACCCCTTCGGGATGGAGATCCTCAAGGTCGCGCCGGTGCTGGCCACCGGCTGCACGCTGGTGCTGAAGCCCGCCGAGCAGGCGCCGCTGGCGGCGCTGCTGATGGCCGAGCTCGCCGTCGAGGCGGGCGTGCCGCCCGGCGTGTTCAACGTGGTCACCGGCCTCGGCGAGACCGCCGGCGCGGCGCTGGCCGCGCACCCTGACGTGGACAAGATCGCCTTCACGGGCTCCACCGAGGTCGGGCGGCTGATCGTCCGGGCCGCCGCCGGCAACCTCAAGAAGGTGTCGCTCGAGCTCGGCGGCAAGTCGCCGGTGGTCGTGTTCCCCGACGCCGACCTCGGCAAGGCCATCGAGGGCGCGGCCACCGCCGGCTTCCTGCTGCAGGGCCAGAACTGCGTCTGCGGCAGCCGCGTGTTCGTCCACGAGAAGATCGCCAAGGACTTCGCCGAAGGCCTGGCTGCGGCGGCGAAGGCCATGCCGATCGGCGACGGCTTCGACCGCTCGGCGATCATCGGCCCCGTGATCTCGCGTGAGCAGCGCGACCGGATCGAGGGCCTGCTCGCCACCGCGAAGCCCGAAGGTGCGAAGCTGCTCGCAGGCGGCGGGCGCGCGCGCGATCGTGGCTGGTACGTGCAGCCGACCGTCTACGCCGACTGCCGGCCCGACATGACCATCGTGCGCCAGGAGATCTTCGGGCCGGTCATCGCGATCCAGACCTTCGGCGACGGCGACCTCGAGACCATCGCCGCACAGGCCAACGACACCGTCTACGGGCTCTCGGGCAGCGTCTGGACGCGCGACCTCGAGACCGCGCACCGCATGGTGCGGCTGATTGACGCGGGCCAGGTCGGCGTGAACTGCCACGCGGCCATGGACCCGTCCATGCCCTTCGGCGGCAATCGCCAGTCCGGCTGGGGTCGCGAGTTCGGCCAGGAGGGCCTCGACCTCTACCTCAAGACCAAGGCCGTCACGATCACGTGGTGAACGCGGGCGCCGAACCCGTGCCCGCGGGCACACCGCTCGCCGGGCGCGTCGTGCTCGTGCTCGGCGGCTCGAGCGGCATGGGTCGCGCGACCGCTCTCGAGCTGGCCCGCCAGGGCGCGGAGGTCATCGTGGCGGCTCGACGCGTGGTGCTCTGCGAGGAAGCGGTCGCGACCATCCGCGCCGGCGGCGGCCGGGCCCGTGCGCTCGAGGTCGACGCGCTGTCCGACGACTCGCTCGACGCGGCCTTCGCCACGATTTCACGCGAGCACGGCCGGCTCGACGGCGCCTTCAACAACGTCGGCCGCACGCTCGGCAGCACGTCGCTGCACGAAACGCCGCTCGCGCGCCTGCGCGACACCCTCGACATCAACCTCGTCAGCGCCTTCCGCTGCATGGCGCGCGAGATCCCGCTGATGCGGGCCACGGGTGGCGGCGCGATCGTCAACAATAGTTCGATCGGCGGCACCCGCGGATTCGCCAACCTCTCGGACTACTGCGCCGCCAAGTGGGGACTCATCGGCATGACCAAGGCCGCCGCGCTGGAGAATGCCGCGCACGGCATCCGCGTCAACGTGATCGCACCCGGTCTCGTGGCCACCGAGCGATTCGAGGCGATGCGTGCCCAGCACGCCGCGATCCTCGAGAAGCGCCTCGGCGAGATCCCGCTGCAGCGACCTGCGGCGATGGACGAGATCGCCAGCGCCGTGTGCTGGCTGCTCGGGCCGGCCTCGAGCTACCTGACCGGCGCGGTATTGCCGATCGACGGCGGGGAGTGTGCGCGATGAGCGATGCGATGCAGGGCGAACCGCTGCACGGCGGACCGGATCGCGCCTTCGTGCGCCTGCGCGAGGGCCTGCTGCACTACCGCCATGCCGGGCCCGCCGGGGTGGCGCAGGCCGGCGCGGCCGCGGGCCAGCAGCCGCTGTGGATGATGCACGCCTCGCCGGCCTCCTCGCGCAGCCTCGAACCGCTGCTCGGTGCGGTCGCCGCCGCGCGCCGGGCGATCGCGCCCGACACCCCTGGCTATGGCGACTCCGCGCCGCTCGCCCTGGCCTGCCCCGAGGTCGGCGACTACGCCGACGCGATGCTGCGTGCGTGGGACGCGCTCGGCATCGAGCGCGCGGACCTCTACGGTTACCACACGGGCGCGCACATCGCGATCGAGATGGCGATCGCGCGCCCGGATCGCGTGGGCCGCGTGGTGCTCGACGGCCTGCTGTGGCTCGACGACACCGACCGCGCCGACTACCTCGCGCACTACGCGCCGCCGCTCGTGGCCGATGCGGCCGGCACCCAGGTGCTGCGGGCGCTGCAGTTCATCCGTGACCAGGCCTGGTTCTTCCCGCACTTCCGCCGCGACGCCGCGCACAACCTCGGCGCCGGGGCGATGCCGCCGGAGCTGCTGCACGGCCTGACGGTGGAACTGCTGAAGGCCGCGCCGACCTATCACCTTGGCTACAACGCGGTGTTCCGGCATCGGCTCGAGGATCGCCTGCCGAGGCTGCAGGCCCCGGTGCTGCTGCTGGCCGACCAGGGCGACCCGACGCGCCACGCCATCCCGCGGGCCGCGGCGCTGCTGCCGGGCTCGCGCACCGCGACGCCCGGCGAGGCGTGGTCGCCCGCCGGGGCCGCGGCGAAAGCCGCGCTGATCGGCGACTTCCTCGACGCCTAGCGGGGCGACGCCGGCGCAGGCGAGGGCGCCGCGGCCAGCGCGGTACGCGCGGCATCGAGCTGCGTGCACAGGGCCTCGACGGCGTCGATCGCCGTGGGACCCATGCGATCGAGGCGCGGGTCCGCGAAGGTGAGCACCTGCCGCGCCGAGACGGCGCGGATCGCCGGGAAGCGCGCCCAGCGCTCCCGCCAGTCGCGCGCCGTGATCGGCGTGGTCGACATCAGGATCACCTCGGGGTTGCGCGTCACCACCGACTCGAACTCGACGGTGGGCGCCGGGAAGTCGATGTCCTCGAACAGGTTGCGCCCGCCGCAGCGGGCAATCGCGTCCGAGATGACGTGACGCCCGCCGACCGTGTAGAGCGGCACGTCCCAGATCATGTAGAACACCCTCAGCGGCTCCGGCGGCGCCTTGCGCGCGGCGAGCTGGCGAATGCGCCGCTCGAGCTCCGCCGCGGCAGGCTCCGCCTGCGCCTGGGTGCCGGCCAGCGCACCGAGGCCGCGCACCGAGCGCGCCAGGTCGTCGAGGCTGCCGGCGCTGACGAAGTACACCGGCAGCTCGAGCTTGCGCAGGCTGTCGATGATCAGGCGGTTGGCGAGATCCTTCCAGACCACGACCACGTCGGGCTTCAGCGCGATCAGCCGCTCCCAGTTGATGGCGTTGGCGTCACCGATGCGCAGCAGTGCCTTCGCGGCAGCCGGTTCGTCGGAGCCGAGCACCGTGGCGACGACGCGATCGCCGGCGCCCGCCGCGTAGAGCATCTCCGTGGCCCCCGGCGCGAGGCTGACGATGCGCCGCGGCGTGGCCGGCAAGGCCAGGCGTTCGCCGGTGTCGTCGGTCACGACCACGGCGGCACCCGCTGCGGGCGGGCCCGCGAGCGCGACCAGCAGGCCCAGCGTGGCGATGCCCAGGGCGATGCGACGGATCATGGGCGCCCCGGCCCGGGCTTGCCGGCGCGCGAGCAGCCGCCGCAGGAGGACGATGGCGACCGCCGGACCCACAGCGGCCGCAGCAGCACCCAGCCGGCGTACGTCGCGGCAGCGAGCACGGCCAGCGCGACGACGAGCTGTTCCGCCACGGCCGTCATCCAGCACCCATCGCGAGCGCGACACGGTAGGTGATGAAGGCAGCGACGTAGGCGAGCGCGAAGAGGTATCCGGCCATGAGCAGAGGATAGCGCCAGCCGTTGGTCTCGCGCCTGACGATCGCGAGGGTGGCCAGGCACTGCGGGGCGAACACGTACCACGCCAGCAGCGCCAGCGCGGTCGCGAGGCTCCAGTCCTGCGCGATCGCGTTCGCGAGCGCACCCGAGACTTCCTCCTCGCTGCCGGAGAGCGCGTAGACCGTGCCGAGCGCGCCCACCGCGACCTCGCGCGCCGCCATGCCCGGGATCAGCGCGATGGAGATCTGCCAGTTGAAGCCGATCGGTGCGAGCACCACCGCCAGCGCGTGCCCGAGTTGCCCGGCGAAGCTGTACTCGATCGCCGGGCCCGTCGCGGCCGGCGGGGGCGCCGGAAAGCTGGAGAGGAACCAGAGCAGCACCATCAGCGCGAGGATGATCCCGCCCACGCGCGCCAGGAAGATCTGCGCGCGCTCGACGAGGCCGAACGCCAGGTTGCGCAGGTTCGGCCACTGGTAGTCAGGAAGCTCGAGCATCAACGGGTGATAGCGCGGTCCGCGCGCCGCGCGGTTCATGACGAACCCGACGGCCAGCGCGCTGACGATGCCCGCGAAATAGAGACCGAACATCACCAGGCCCTGCAGGTTGAACGGCCCGACCGCCCGCGCGGGAATGAAGGCCGCGATCAGCAGCGCGTAGACAGGCAGGCGGGCCGAGCAGGTCATCAGCGGCGCCACCATGATCGTCGCGATCCGGTCGCGAAGGTTCGGGATGGTGCGCGTCGCCATGATGCCGGGGACCGCGCAGGCGAACGACGACAGCAGCGGGATGAACGCACGGCCCGACAGGCCGACGCTGCCCATGACGCGGTCGAGCAGGTAGGCGGCACGCGGCAGGTAGCCGCTGTCCTCGAGCGCCAGGATGAACAGGAACAGGATCAGGATCTGCGGCAGGAACACCACCACGCTGCCCACGCCGCCGACGATGCCGTCGACGAGCAGGCTGCGCAGGATCCCGTCCGGCAGATTCGCGCGCAGGAGGTCACCGAATGCGGCGACCGCCTGCTCGATCCAGCCCATCGGCGCCTCGGCCCAGCTGAAGACGGCCTGGAAGACCAGGAACAGCAGGCCGGCGAGCGCCAGCATCCCCGAGAGCGGGTGCAGCAGCACGCGATCCGCGAGGACCGCGACGCGGCGCGGGGCCGGCTCACGATAGCCGGCGACTGCCAGCACGCGGGCGACTTCCGAGTGGGTGTCGCGAATCTCGTCCGGCGTGGGATCGACCCAGCCGTGGGCCGGCGCGGGATCGACGACCGCATCCTCGAGGCGGGCGATGAGCTGGGCGGTACCACCGTGGCGGACCGCAACGGTCTCGACCACGGGCATGCCCAGTTCGGCCTGCAGCTTCGCGCGATCGAGCACGAAACCCCGCTTCCGGGCGAGGTCGCTCATGTTGAGCGCGAGGATCATCGGCAGGCCGAGCCGGCGGACTTCGAGCACGAGGCGCAGCGAGAGCGCCAGATGGGTCGCGTCGGCCACGAGGACAACGAGGTCCGGCCGGGGCTCGCTGGCAAGGCGGCCCAGCACCACGTCACGGGTGATCGCCTCGTCGAGCGTGGCGGGCTTGAGGCTGTACGTACCGGGCAGGTCGAGCAGGCGATAGCGGCGCTGCGAAGCCCCGGTGAAGCCGCCCTCCTTGCGCTCGACGGTGACCCCAGGGTAGTTGGCGACCTTCTGCCGGCTGCCGGTGAGCCGGTTGAACAGCGCCGTCTTGCCGCAGTTCGGCAGGCCGACCAGCGCCACGAGCATGTCGGCAGGGGCGCTCAACCGGCCGCCTCGGGCCGGGTGGCCGGCGGCAGCCGCTCCACCAGCACGGTGTCCGCCTCCCGCCGGCGCAGCGCGAACATCGAACCACCAACGCGAACGGCCACGGGGTCGGCGCCAGGCCACATCGCCGCCACGACCTCGATCGACGCACCGGGCACGAACCCGAGCTCGACGAGGCGGCGCGCAATCGTCGAGTCCTCGGCATCGCCGACGGACTGGCCGTCGTCGCGGACGGCACGCACGACGGCACGGTCCCCGAGCAAAAGGCTGCTCAGTGCGACGCTCGCACCGGCCTCCTCCGCTCGCACCCCGCCGCTCCCGTCAATACGCATCGTCGCCCAAATGCGAATCATTCGCGCCAAGAGGCCAGTATCGGCGCGGCCCCCAGCCCACGCAACCCTGGCTCTGATGGCGTGGCGCGACAGGCCGACTGCCGGTATCGTTCGCGCCACGATGGACGGCAGCGGCGGCGGCGACAACCAGCAGCTCAACGTGTTCGGGGAGCCCCTGGCCACGTGCTCGACCGCGCCGATGACCGGCTGGTACCGCAGCGGCTGCTGCGAGACGGACGAGCAGGACCGCGGCTCGCACACCGTCTGCGCGGTGATGACGGCCGGGTTCCTCGCGTTCTCCTCCGCCCGCGGCAACGACCTCTCCACGCCACGCCCGGAGTTCGGCTTCCCCGGCCTGCGGCCGGGCGACCGCTGGTGCCTCTGCGCGGCCCGCTGGCGCGAGGCCTGGGAAGCCGGCTGCGCGCCGCGCGTGCACCTGCGCGCGACGCACCGGCGCGCGCTCGCGGTCATCGAGCTCGCGGCCCTCAAGGCCCACGCGATCGATCTTGCCTGAGGCGACCCCCCGCGATGCGTTCCGCCGCGGTGTGCGCGAGCTGCTGCCGCTCGCGCCGGGCGTGTTCGCGTGGGGGCTGGTCACGGGCGTGGCGATGGTCAAGTCCGGGCTCACGGTCGCCCAGGCCCTGGGGCTCAGCCTCGCGGCCTACGCCGGCAGCGCGCAGCTGGCCGCGTTGCCGCTGATCGCGACGGCCGCGCCACTGTGGCTGGTGACGGCGACGGCGCTGGTCGTGAACCTGCGCTTCGTGGTCTACAGCGCGATGACGCGCGGCTACTTCGCGCACCTGCCGCCGGCGCGGCGCGCGGCGCTGGGCTACCTGGTCGGCGACGTCATGCTCGCGCGCTTCATGGCCCTGGTGCAGCAGGAGCCGGGATACCCGCACCGGGTTGCCTACTATGCCGGCGGCGCGATCGCCAACTGGGTCGTGTGGCAGGTCTCGTCCATCGCGGGCATCTTCGCCGCCGATGCCATTCCCGCCGCGTGGGGCCTCGAGCTGGCGGGCACGCTGGCGCTGATCGCGCTGGTGGTGCCGCTCTGCGCACGCGCCCCGGCGCTTGGCGGCGTCGTGGTCGCCGGCGTCGTGGCGCTGGTCGCCCACGAGCTGCCGCTGCGCCTCGGGCTCGCGCTGGCGATCGTGTCCGGCATGGCGGCGGCCCTGCTGATCGAAGCGACCCTCGCGCAACGGGCGGATGCCAGCAGGGGCAGCCCATGAGCGACCTGCAGGTCTGGCTGGCCATCGCCGGGATCACGCTCGCCACCGTGCTGGCGCGCTCCTCGCTGCATCTCGTCGGTGCGCGGCTGCAGCTGCCGCCACGGGTCGAATCCGCCCTGCGCTACGCGCCGGCCTGCGCCCTGACGGCCATCATCGTCCCGGAACTGCTGCTGGTCGGCGGAAGCCTGCAGCTGGACGGGCACAATCCACGGCTGATCGCCGGACTGGCCGCTATCGCGATTTTCGCGGTAACTCGCAGCACGTTAGGCACCATTTTCGGAGGAATGGCGGCTTTCTGGGCGGCCGGAGCCTGGTTGGCGAGCTGACGCAACGTCACGGAAGAGACCCTTGTTGATTCATTGACACCGTGTCAATGCGGCGCGCATCATCCGCGCCCATGAGCGAACTCGCCGATCGTCGCCAGGAAGAGAAGTCGCAGCGGCGCAACGACATCCTCGACGCCGCGGAGGCGGTGGCGGCCGACCTCGGCTTCGACGCGATGACCATGGACCTGGTCGCCCGCCGGGCGCGGCTGTCCCGCGCACTGCTGTACGTGTACTTCGAGCACAAGCCGGACCTGCTGTTCGCGATCTGCGAGCGCGCGCTCGACGAACTGCGCCGGCGCTTCGAAGCCGCCTCGGCTGCTTTCGACACCGGCCTCGCCCAGGTCGAGGCCTGCGGCCGGGCCTACGTGGCGTTCTCGCGGGAATCCCCGGTGCGATTCGAGGCGCTCGCGCGCTTCGAGGCCCATACCCTCGACCCGGAAGCCGCCACCGGCAACGAGGGCGGCTGCCTGCTCGCCGGCGACCGCGTGCACGCAGTGATGATCGCCGCGCTCGAGCGCGGGCTGGCCGACGGCAGCATCCGCGCCGACATCGGCCCGCTGCCGCTGGTCAGCCACACCCTGTGGGGTGCTGTCCACGGCGTCATCCAGCTCGGCTCGACCAAGGCCGCGGCGCTCGCGCACGACGGCGTCGACGCCGACGCGCTGGTCGGCCAGTGCCTCGCGCTGCTCGGGCGCGCGCTGGCGCCGGGGAGCCGGCCGTGAGGACACCTGTCGTCGCCGCGATCGTTGCAGCGGTGGTCGCCGCGCTGGTGACCGGCATCGCCGACGCGGCCGCATCAACGACCACGACCACGGCCAGGGCCACGGCCCCGACACCGCCCGAGCCGACGCGACCGGTGGCCGCGGTCATCGACGACTACGTGCGCGAAGGGCTCGCGTCCAACCTCTCGCTACGCACCGCGACGCTGGAAGTGGAGCGCAGCCAGGCCGCGCTCGACGCCGCCCGCGCACGCTTCTTCCCGGAAGCATCGCTGTTGGCGCGCTACACGCGCGCCGAGGGCGGCCGCGAGATCGAGCTGCCGCTGGCCACGGTGCTCAACCCGGTCTACGCCACGCTCAACGAGCTGCTCGCGGCGCAGGGACAACCCGGCCGCTTTCCGCAGATCGACGATCCGCGCTTCACGCTGCAGCGCGAGCGCGAGCAGGACACCCGGCTCAGCCTTCGCCAGGCGGTCTTCGCACCGGCGATTCCCGCCGCGGTCCGCGCGCAGCGCGCGCTGCTCGAGGGCAGCGAATACGCCCAGCTCGCCCTCTCCCAGCGGCTGCGCCGCGACATCGCCGTCGCGTACCTCGACTGGCTGCGCGCGGCACGGGCCGTCGGCATCGTGGAATCGAGCCGCGCCCTGCTCGCCGAGAACCTGCGCGTGAACGAGGCCTTGCTGCGCAGTGGCCGCATCACCCGCGACCAGGTGCTGCGGGCCGAGGCGGAGCTGCTCGACGTCGACCAGCAGCTCGGCGAGGTGCGCAGTGGCCGTGACCAGGCCCGCAGCTACCTCAACTTCCTGCTCAACCGCCCGCTCGACTCCGACGCCGAGCGGGCCGAACCCGACACCGAGCTGCGCCGCGCGATCGCCGACCTCGCGACCCTGCGGCAGCAGGCGCTCGACGGCCGGCCCGAGCTCGAGCGCTCCGCGCAGCTCGTCGCGGCCGCAGGCGCACGCGTCGACGCCGCCCGGGCGGCGCGCTGGCCCACCGTCGCGCTCGCCGTCGACGCAGGCACCCAGGGCGAGCGCTACGAGTTCGGTCGCGGCCGCAACTTCGGCACTGTGTCGCTGCTGCTCGACTGGCCCCTGGTGGACGGTGGCGCGCGACGTGCGGAGCTGCGCGCGGCGCGCTCCGTCGAGCGCCAGGCCCGCACGCAGCAGGAGGAGCTCGAGCAGCAGGTGCAGCTCGAGGTGCAGCAGGCGCTCGACCGGCTGCAGACGTCCGCCGCGGCGCTGCGCACCGCGGAGGCCCGCGCCCGCGCGGCGCGCGAGGGATTCCGCATCGCCGCCCGCAAGCGCGACGAGGGCGCGCTGAGCCAGGTCGAATTCCTCGACGCCCGCAATGTGCTCACCAGCGCAGAGCTCAACCTGGACACCACGCGCTTCGAGTTCCTCGCGCGCCAGGCCGACCTCGACTACGCCACCGGAGCGTCGCGGCCGTAAGGCGCGACGAACGCCATGCCCAAGCCCATGATGACCCGCGCCTGCGGCATCGCCCTGCTCGCCCTGCTCGCCGCCTGCTCGGGAGCTCCCGGGGACCCCCCCGCGGCGGTCACGTCGGCCACGCCGGTCCGCGTCGCCCAGGCCACGCGCGGCCCCGCATTGCCGCCCGTGACGGCCGACGGGCTCATCGCGCATGACGACGAGGTCCGCCTGTCGTTCAAGGTCGGTGGCGTGCTGCGCCGGATCGACGTGCAGGAAGGCCAGGCCGTCCGGCGCGACCAGGCGCTCGCCGTCATCGACCTCGCCGAGGTCGGCGCGCAGGCGACGCAGGCGCGCGAGGCGGCCGACAAGGCCGCACGCGACCTCGCCCGTGGCGAGCGCCTGCACGCCGAGGACGTGATCAGCGCGACACAGCTCGAGGACCTGCGCACGCAGGACACCGTCGCCCGCGCTGCCCTCGCCGCGGCGAACTTCAACCTCGGCCAATCGACGATCGCGGCACCGCGCGACGGCGTGGTGCTGCGCCGGCTGGCCGAGGCCGGCGAGACCATTGCGCCGGGAACGCCGGTGCTCGTGTTCGGTGCGCGCGACACCGGGTTCGTGCTGCGCGTGGCCCTCGCCGACCGCGACATCGTCAGCATCGCCACGGGCGATCGCGCGATCGTCGTCACGGACGCGCACCCGGGTCGCGAGATCCCTGCCCGCGTCAGCCAGGTCTCGGCGGCCGCCGATCCGCGCAGCGGGCTGTTCCCCGTGGAGCTCGGCCTCGAGCCCGGAGCGCTGCGGCTCGCGAGCGGGATGCTCGGGCGAGCGCGCATCATTCCACGGCCCGACACGTCGACCGCCCTGACCTACGTACCCGTCGCCGCGGTCGTCGAAGGCGATGCGGGTCGCGCAGCGGTATACGTGCCCGCCGGCGACGTCGTGCGGCGGCGCGAAGTGCAGGTGGCGTTCCTGGTCCCCGGGCAGGTCGCGCTCGCCGGCGGCCTCGAGCCCGGCGAGACCGTGGTGACCGACGGCGCGCTGTACCTGGCCGACGGCGAGCGGATACGGGTCGTCGCCGAGGCCCCCTCCTCGGGCCGCGCCGCGCGGGACTGAGTGGTGTCGATCCTCGAGTTCCCGATCCGCCGCTACCAGTTCACGCTGGTCGCCTTCCTATGCCTGGTGGCCATCGGCGCGTTCACGTTCACCACGATCGCGCGCGAGGAAGATCCGTCTTTCACGATCCCGGCGTTCCAGATCGCCGGCATCCTGCCCGGGGCGGACCCGAAGGATCTCGAGCGCCGCGTCGCCAAGCCGGTCGAGGACCGCCTCGCCGAGCTCGACGACGTGAAGTCGCTCGAGTCGTTCGTGAGCGACGGCGTGTCGTTCACCGTGGTCGAGTTCGAGGCGTCCGTCGACCCCGAGCGCAAGTACGACGAAGTCGTCCGCGAGCTCAACGCCCTGCGCCCGGAGCTTCCCGCCGAGCTGCGCGAACTCAACATCGACAAGATCTCGCCGGGGCTGGTCAACATCGTGCAGTTTGCCCTGGTCTCCGAGGACGCGCCCTGGCGCGAGCTCGAGGACCGCGCGCGCGAGCTGCGCGACACGCTGCGCGGCGTCAGGGGCGTGCGCACCGCCGAGAGCTGGGCTTTCCCGCCGCGCGAGCTGCGCGTCGAGCTGGATCCCACCCGGCTGGCGGAGCTGCGGCTCGCGGCGGGCGAGGTGATCCGTGCGATCCAGAGCGAGAACGCCGGCATCCCCGCAGGCGTGGTCGACAGCGGCTCGCGCAGCTTCAGCCTGAAGACCAGCGGCAACTACGAGGATCTCGACCAGGTCCGCGACACCGTGGTCCGCGCGGTCGATGGCCGGCCCGTGCGCGTGCGCGACGTGGCCGACGTGCGCTGGGACGTCGGCCAGTGGGGCTACGTCGGCCGGTACAGCGGCAAGCGTGCGGTGTTCGTCACGGCGAACATGAAGGCGGGCTTCAACGTGATCGGCGTGCGGCGCTCGATCGAAGCCGCCGTCGAGCGCTACCGCGAGACGCTGCCGGCGAGGATCACTCTGGAGCTCGGCTTCGACCAGTCGCGCAACGTCGAGTCGCGGCTGAATCGCCTCTACCTCGACTTCGGCATCGCGATCGGCCTGGTGCTGCTGACGCTGCTGCCGCTGGGGCTGCGCGCCGCCGGCATCGTGATGATCTCGATCCCGCTGTCGCTCGCGTTCGGCGTGTCGGTGCTCTATTTCATGGGTTATTCGCTGAACCAGCTGTCGATCGCCGGATTCGTGGTCGCGCTGGGCCTCCTCGTCGACGACTCGATCGTCGCGGTCGAGAACATCGCCCGCCACCAGCGCATGGGGCTGGACCGGGTCCGCGCGGCCATCGACGGCACGCGGCAGATCTTCATCGCCATCCTCGGCTGCACGGCGGTACTGGTGTTCGCCTTCCTGCCGCTGCTCGCGCTGCCGGGCACGGCAGGCAAGTTCATACGGGTGCTGCCAACCGCGGTCGTCGCCACCGTGATCGGTTCGCTCCTGATCGCGGTCTTCATCATTCCCTTCCTGGCGAGCCGCATGCTCGAGGAAAGACCCGGCGGCCACGGCAACGCGGCGCTGCAGCGCGTGATGGGCGCGATCCATCGCTATTACCGGCCCGCGCTGCACTACTGCCTGGCGCGGCCCCGCGCCACGGTGGCCGTGGCGATCGGTGGCTCCATCCTGCTCTCCTTCGGGCTGCTGCAGGTGCTCGGCTCGAGCCTGTTCCCCAAGGCCGACACGCCGCAGTTCGTGATCGAGGTGGAGACCGCCAACGGCTCGAGCCTCGACGCCACGGATCGCGTGCTCCGGCACGTGGAGCAGGAGCTTGGCCGCATGCCTGAAGTGCGTTCCTGGTTCACCAACCTCGGGCGCGGCAACCCATTCATCTACTACAACCAGCTGCAGCGCAACGAAGCGCCGAACTACGGCGAGATCTTCGTGATCCTCGAGCGCTACCACACGCGCGAGACGCCGCGCCGGCTCGACGAGCTGCGCGCCCGCCTCGACGGGTACCCGGGCGCCCGCATCTTCGTCAAGGAATTCATCAACGGGCCCCCGGTGACCGCACCGATCGCGGTCCGTGTCGTCGGCCCGGACCTCGGGGTGCTCGAGCGGCTGGCGGCGCAAGTGGAGTCGCTGATCGAATCGACGCCTGGCGCGCGCGACGTCGAGAATCCCCTGGCCGTGCCGCGGACCAATCTCCGGCTCGATGTCGACACCTCGAAGGCCGCGATGCTCGGCGTGCCGGCGGTGGAGTTCGACCGCGCGGTGCGCCTGTCCGTCTCGGGCATCGCCGCGGGCCGCTTCAAGGACGCGGACGGCGAACAGTACGACATCGTGGTGCGCACGCCCGTCGGCGCACGCGCCGACCTCGACACGCTGGCCAGCGTGCGCGTCCCGAGCGCCTCGGGCGAGTCGCTGCCGCTCGGCCAGCTTGCCACGTTGCGCTTCGAGGCGGCGCCCGTGCGCGTGTCGCGCTTCGATCGCGAGCGGGCGGTCACCATCGACGCCCAGGTCGAGCGCGGGGCGAACACGGCGCGCGTGACCGACGCCGTGGTCGAGCGTCTCGAGGCGATGGAATGGCCGCGCGGCTACCGCTACGTGCTCGGTGGCGAGGCGGAGGCGGGCGCCGACGCCTTCGGCGGGATCGGCACCGCGATCATCGTGGCGCTGTTCGGCATCTTCGCGATCCTCGTGCTGGAGTTCGGCAGCTTCCGCTCCACGCTGATCGTATTGACCGTGGTGCCGCTCGGCGTCCTCGGTGGCCTGCTGATGCTGCTCGCGACGGGCAACGACGTGTCGTTCACCGCGGCCATCGGCTTCATCGCGCTGCTGGGCATCGAGATCAAGAACTCGATCCTGCTCGTCGACTTCACGAACCAGCTGCGCGAGGAAGGCGTGCCGCTCGACGAGGCGATCGAGCGCGCCGGCGAGATCCGCTTCCTGCCGATCCTGCTGACCTCGGCCACCGCGATCGGCGGACTGCTGCCGCTCGCGGCGCAGAACAGCGGGCTGTACTCGCCGATGGCCTGGGTGATCATCGGCGGACTGCTGACCTCGACGTTCCTCGCGCGCCTCGTCACACCGGTCGTCTACAAGCTGATCCCGCCCGAGGGCCACGAGCCCGCCGCGCGGGAATCTTTGGGGTAGGCTTCGCGGATCCTCTCCGCCGCTCTTCGCCGTGGCAAGAACCGCGCTCTGTCGCTCGCGCTGGCGCTGTCGCTCGCGCTGGCCGGCTGCGGCAAGTCGCCCGAGCCGACCATGCCCGAGCACCCGCAGGGCAGCGGAACGGCCACGCTGACCTGGGCGCCACCCGCACAGGCCACGCCGGCCGCTGCGGGCAGCACGGCGGGCGCGCCGGTCGTCTCCAAGACCCTCGACTGAACCGTTCGGGCCCGCCCGCCCGGGCGCCCGCCGTGTCGCACCCCGTGACCGCGCAGTCACCCGGCTCGTGCGCGCCGTGGCTATGATCCGCGCCCCACGCGGTTCGACAGCCCCCGAGGAGTCCCCATGGACGCACGCCGTTCGCTATTCGCCACCTGCACGCCAGCGTTGTTCGTTGCCGCCGTGCTGTCTCCCACCCAGGGCGCAGCGCAGGCCGTGGCGCAGGGCGCCGCGCCCGGCGCGAACGACGACGGTCTCGCGGAAGTTGTGGTCACCGCGCGGCGCTTCGCCGAGCCGTTGCGCGAGGCGCCACTGACGGTCGCGGCACTCGACTCGACCACGCTGGATCGTGCCGGCGTGCGCGACCTGCGCGCGCTGCAATCGCTGGCGCCAGGCCTCATGGTCGACGGCTCGGGCTTCCCGAACGACACCCGCGTGTCGCTGCGCGGCGTGACCAGCGACCGCGGCCGCCCGAGCGTGGCCGTGCTGCTCGACGGCACCGACCTCTCCAGCGAGAACCTGTACGTCTTCGGCGGTGGCGCAGCGGTGAACTCGCGCCTGCTCGACGTCGAGCGGATCGAGGTGGTGCGCGGCACGCAGACCGTGCTCCAGGGCCGCAACGCCTTCGCGGGCGCGATCAACTACGTCACGCGCCGTCCGCGGCTCGACGGCGTCGGCGGCAACGCCCACGTCGAACTCGGCACCGACGGCCTCGTCGACGGCGAGCTCGGCGTCGACCTGCCGATCATCGCGGAGCGCCTCGCGGCGCGGCTCCACGTGGCCTCGCACCGCCTCGACGGCTACTACACGAACCCCGTCACCGGTGAACGGCTCGGTGGCGAGCGCGGCCTCGCGGGATCGGCCAGCCTGGCCTACGACGATGGCGAGGCCTGGAGCGCCTGGCTGCGCGTGGCCTACTCGGACGACGAAGCCGGGCAGCAGGCCGTGGCCTACGTCGCGCCGAACGCGCGCCGCCCCGTACCGGGCGCCGTCATCACACCGCCGCCGGGCAGCCCCGCGGGCACGCCCGCCACCCCCTGCCCGCCGGGCGTCGTGACCTCACCCTGCGGCCGGCCGTCGCTGGCCGGCGCGATCGCGGCCGACGAGTCGCGCATCCAGCTCTCGCCCGACCCGGCCACGGGCGGCGGCTTCCCGGGCTCGGACACCGAGCAGCGGCTCGCGACGCTCGAGCTCGTGCGTGATGCGGGTGGCCTGCGCTTCACCTCGGTCAGTGCCTGGCTCGACAACGACTCGCGCCAGCGCTTCGACGGCGACTTCTCGAACTACTCCGCAGCGTCGGTCGCGGCGCTGTCGATCACCAACCTCTCCGACCAGGTGTTCGCGCAGCAGCAGTGGACCCAGGAGCTGCGGCTCGAGGGCGAGCACGGCGGCTGGCGCTGGATGGCCGGCGCGCTGGCGCTCGACGAGCGCTACTCGATCGTCAACCACGACCAGTTCTACCTGCGCAATCCGAACTCCGTGCTGCGCTTCCCTTCCGCGGCCTTTCCGCGCGGACTCGCCGCGGCGCCGGTCGCCGCCGCGCCTTTCCCCCTCACGGTCACTCGCGACACCCGCCACTACTCGGCGTTCGGCTCGCTGCGCCGCGAGCTCGGCCCGCGCTGGGCGCTCGGGCTCGAGGCCCGCTACAGCCGCGACGACATCGAGTACCGGCAGGGCGGCTGGACGGTGCAGGAAGCCACGCTCGCGCGCGGCGTCCCCGCCTGCCCCGCGCAGCAGCCAGGACGCACGCCTTCGTCCTGCGGCATCACCGGCGAGATCGATTCGAGCGAGTTCACGCCGCGCGTGATCCTCGAGTTCCGCCCGGCCGAAGGCGCGGTCGCCTATCTCTCCGCCGCACGCGGCTTCAAGCCTGCGGGATTCAACGTGAATGAAGTGACCACGTACGCCGACCAGCAGTACAAGCCCGAGTCGCTGTGGTCGTACGAGCTCGGCTACAAGGGCGCTGCAGCCGAGGGCCGGTTGCTGTTCGACGCCGCTGCGTTCTTCAACCGCTACACGGACCAGCAGATCGGCACCCAGAAGCAGACGGCCGGCCTGCTGCCCACCTCGGCGATCGTCAACGCGGGCCGGGTCGACAGCTACGGGCTCGAGGCCAGCCTCCGCTGGCAGGCGTCGGACCTGCTGGCGCTGGACCTTGGCTATGCCTACACCCACGCCACCTACGACGAGCTCGTCTATGGCGGCGTCGACGGCCGCGTGGCCTCGGACCTGCTGCGGGCCGAATCCGGCAACGCCAACGGCGACTTCTCGGGCAACGACGTCGCGCGCACGCCGCGCCACGCGCTGCGGGCCGCGGTCGAGCTGCGCGGCGCGCTCGGCGGCAGCGGGCTGCGCTGGAACTCGCAGCTCGCCGCCAGCTGGCGCAGCAAGCGCTACATCGACGAGTCGAACCTGTCGTGGATGCCCTCGGTCGGGCTCGTCGACCTGCGCGTCGGCGTCGAGGGCCGCAACTGGGACGTCACGGCCTACGTCGACAACCTCCTCGACGAGGACAAGATCCAGAGCGCGATCCGCTTCATCGACCTGGGCACGACGGAAAGCTTCGCCCCCCAGCGTGACTACCTCGCGTTCCTGCCGAAGCCGCGCACGGCGGGCGTCCGGATCGGCGTGAGGTTCTGATCGCGAGAACCTCCTCACAGTTCGGGGGGCCCAGGAATGGGCAGCGCCCCACAATCTCGTAGCATCGCCCCTGTGTTCAGTAAAGCAGGAGCAGGGCGATGCACGGGTCGCGCCGACGCCGTGGCAGGGGTTTCACGCTGGTCGAGCTGATGATCGTGGTCGCGATCATCGGCATCCTGGCGGCCATTGCCATTCCGGCCTATCGCACCCACACCACGCGCGCCCGCGTCGGCCAGGCGATTGCCTTCGTGGCGCCCTACAAGGCTCAGCTCACCGAGACGTACGCCGAACTCGGCCGGCTGCCGATCGAGGCCAGCGACCCCGAGGACATCGACTACTACGAGACCAGCACCCAGAACTTCATCTTCCGGGTGCGCTGGTCGCGGCTGCGCAAGGCGCTGGAGATCTGGCTGGGCGACGCCGCGGGCGATGAACTCAAGGGCAAGATCCTGTGGCTGAAGCCCACCATCGAGAGCGGCGGCACGCTGACCTGGGTCTGCTCGGACCATCGCGAGGGATCGTCGTGGGAAGTCGAGAAGAAATTCCTGCCCTCGACCTGCCGCCCCTGAGCCACCGCGCGACGCGCATACCCGGCCCAGCGGGCCCCGCCCCTCAGCCCGCCGTCTCGAGCTCCCAGACCACGATCGGCGCGTCGCGCCGGATCCAGAACCCCGCTCCCGCCTCGCGGAAGTTGCGCTGCAGCCGGCGCCGGTACCAGTCGGCGCTGCGCATCGTCACGTCGGGGTCGGTGCGTGACTGGTCGGCGTTCTCCTTCCAGTCGCGCTTCGTCAGCGCGCTGAAGTGCAGCACGCCGCGGCAGAGCCGCGCGAGGTTGGCGAGCGCCTTCGCCGCGTCGGCGTCGCCGAGGTATTGCAGCACGTCGTAGCAGACCACGAGGTCGAAGGGCTGCCGGGCCGTGAAGTCCGCCAGGCTGCCGCGGGTCCAGCCATAGCGGTCGCAGAGGTAGTCGCTGTACTCGAGCCCGACGTAGCTGGCGCGCGGCAGCGCGCGCATCAGCGGGTCGCGCAGCAGGCCGATGCCGCATCCGGCGTCGAGCACGCTCGCCACCGGGCAACCGACGTGCTCGACGTAGGCGGCGATCAGCCTCGCGCGGGCGGCCATCTCCGCGCGCGAGGTGACCGAGCTGCGCCCGTCGCCGTAGAACCTGCGGTAGTACTCGCGGTCGAAGCGCCCGCTCACACGATGCCAGCGAGCTTCTTCGCGATCGCCTCCACGGCCACCGGATCCGCCTTCGAGACCTCCGGGTACTCGGTGAAGCGCTCGGGGATCTTGATCGTGGCGTCGATGCCCATCTGGTCGGACAGGAACGCGCCGAACTGCGGCGACTTCACGCAGGAGGGGTCGAGGATCATCGGGATGCCGTCGGGCTGCACGATGGAATCCTTGGCCGGCTGCCAGCGCGTCATCATGGCCCACTCGACCTGCTTGAGGTCGTAGGGATCGACGTCGGGCCCTACCACGATCACGAGCTTGGCCGTGCGGCCCCAGCGTCCGGCGGAACCCCAGACCGCGTGGATCACGTACTTGCCGAAGTTCGGGTGGGGCTTCTGCGCGCCGTCGACCGAGAGCTGCACCACGTAGCACATGTTCGGCGTGACGGCGACGTCGTGCACCTCGGGGATCTTCTTGCGAAGGTCGGACAGCACCTCGCCCTCGACCGGCAGCAGCGCGATGTAGTTGTGGTCGAAGGGCGGCACCATCTCCATGGTGGCGTGCCAGATCGGGTTGCGGCGGTGCGTGATGCACTTGACGCGCACGATCGGGAACACCTGCACGCGGTCGTAGTAGCCCACCGGGTTCGAGTGCCAGCCGATCGCCTCGAGTTCGTCGGTGTGGACCTCGCCCTCGAGCACCCACTCGGCCGTGGCCGGCACCTCGAGGTCGACCGTCTCGCACTTGACCATCTCGACCGCCTCGCCACGCAGGCCGCCCGCGAAAGCCGCCTCGTCGGAGTTGAACGGCACGCCGGTGCCCGAAGCGAGGTGCAGCGCCGGCTCGCAGACGCCGGCGATCGCCACCTCGAGCCGCTTGCCGGCCAGGTGGGCCTTGAAGGTGTGGCGGCCGATGTCGGAAAACGGCGGGTTCCACCAGTAGAACGCCGCCAGGTCGGTCTTCGCGCGCTCGGGCGCGTAGCTGCCGCCCTGCGGGTGGGTGGCGTCGAGGAACTGCGTGAAGCGGTACCAGCCGACGTTCTTGCCGCCGGTCTCCGGATCCTTGGAGAAGGTCATGGCGTTGGTGATGTACGCCGGGCCTTCCTTGCCGAACCAGACGTGGGGGATCTGCTTGTCGAGCGAGACGTCGCCGCCCTTGATGATGACTTCCTTGCAGGGGGCGGTGGCGCCGTCGACGAGCTTCGGGGGGATCCAGCGCGAGGGATCGGCGAGCACCTCGGAGTGGTGCAGCTTGGCCGCGCGCCAGTCACGATGGCCGATGGTCATGGCCGTGCGCTCGCGGGTGCCAAAGGGGTTGAACAGGATCGGCACGCCCTTCGTGTTGATGCCGTCGACGTTGTTCAGCAGCAGCGCGGGGCCGTCCTTGGAGCAGACGTAGTTCATCAGCGCCTGCAGCTCGTTGGTGCCGCGGCGACCGTCCAGCGGGACGTCGACGTGCTTGAGCTGGCCGTCCTTCTCGAGCGCCGCCAGGAACTCGCGCATGTCACGGTATGCCATCGGTCACCCCCCCGTTTGAACACTGACGCCAGCCTACCGCGCCCCCACGGGGGCAGGCCAGACCCGGCGGTGGCGGGGCGCGCCCCCTGACCTTAGCTTGGTCAGGCGCAGGTCCGCCACGCCACGTCCGGCGCCGTTGGGCTCATCATGGCGCCCTGTACCCGCCCACTCGAGGGAGTGCCCGCCATGTCCGCCTCTTCCCGCAAAGTTGCCATCGTCACCGGCTCTGCCACCGGCGTCGGCGCCGCCGCCGCCATCATGCTCGCCGAGCGTGGCTGCAACGTCGTGATCAACTACACGCGCAGCGAGGCCGAGGCACATGAGACCGCCCGCGCCTGCGAGGCGCACGGCGCCGAGACGATCGTGTTCCAGGGCGACGTGGCCGACGACGCCAACTGCCGCGCCATGGCCGACGCCGCGGTGGCGAAGTGGGGTCGCATCGACTACCTGATCAACAACGCCGCGAAGACCAAGTTCAACCCCTACGAGGATCTCGACGGCCTGAGCGCCGACGACTTCCTCGCGATCTACAAGGTCAACGTGGTCGGCGCCTACCAGATGGTGCGCGCGGTCGCGCCGCACATGAAGAAGCAGGGCCGCGGCTCGATCGTCAACAACTCCTCGATCGGCGGCGTCACCGGCATCGCCTCGTCGATGGCCTACGCGGCCAGCAAGGCGGCGCTCAACATGATGACCCAGTCGCTGTCGCTGGTGCTCGGCCCCGAGATCCGCATCAATGCGATCGCACCCGGCGCGATCCAGACCCGCTGGCTGCAGGGCGGCATGACGCCCGAGCAGTTCCAGCAGTTCCTCGTGATGGCCGCCGACATGGTGCCGCTGAAGATGGTGCCCACCGCGGAGCAGATCGCCGAGGCGCTGGTCTGGTTCCTGGAAGGCGCGAGCGCCGTCACCGGCGAGGTGCTGATGGTCGACGCCGGCCTGCACTGCGGCCGCCTGCCGCCATCGTCGAGCAAGAAGGCGTCCTGGGACGAGATGAAGAAGTAGCCGCCGGTGATCTCGCGCCGCAGCGTCGTCACCGGCCTCGCGGCGCTGCCGCTCGCGGCGCGCGCCGCGGGCTCGGACCGCGCGGCATCGGCCCACGGCGCTTCGCACGTCCCCTTCGCGCCCGGCGACGTGGTGGTCGGCTGCACGCTGCTCAACGACCCTGCCGACGACCATCGCGGCCGCGGCCGGATCCTGCATTACGATCCCGGCCTGAAGCTCAAGAACACGATCTGGCTCGACGACACCACCCACATCGTCCAGGGCCTGCGCTTCGGTCCGGACGGCACGCTGTGGGCCTTCGATGCGTTCGCCTACAAGGTGGCGCGCTTCGCGCCCGACGGGCGCCGGATCGCCGACTTCCGCGCGCCCGCCCGCTCCTTCGGCCACGTCACGTTCGCGCCGGACGGCCGCTTCTTTCTGGGCGAGCACTTCACGGGCGCGAGGTCGCGGGTGCCGCTGCGCACGACGCTCCCCTACCTGCCCGGCACACGGCGCTTCGGCGACGGTCACCTGTTCGAGTTCTCGCGCGGCGGGAAGCTGCTGCACGAGCACGCCACGCCGGTGCACGGCGGCATGGGCGGCTTCCAGGGGCTCACCTCCAGCGCGCTCGCGCCCGATGGCCGCTCGATCGTCTACACGTCGGAGTCAGGTCCGCGGATCTTCCGCTGGGATATCGGGCGGCGTGCGCCGCTCCCCGACGTTGCGGGCTTCGCGGAGAACACCGGTCGCTTCTTCTTTGAAGTGGCGTTCGACGAGGACCAGCGCCTGCTGGTCGTCACGGGCACCGGCATCGACGCGATGGACCTGCAGGGCCGGGTGCTGCGCAGCTACCCGCTGGGATCGTTCGGCTGGGCGTCGATCAGCACGCCGCGCGCGGGCCGCGTGCATGCCGCCAATTTCTTCTCGGGGGAGATCGCCACGCTCGACCTGCGCAGCGGCGCGGTGATCGCGCGGGCCGACGCGGGCGTCAAGCGTTCCGCCGCGGGCGTGGCCGAGTGCCCGGCCATGCCCGCGGCGGCGCGCGATCAGTTGCCGAACCGGTAGGTCGCGGTCAGGCCGAAGGTCGCCAGCTCGCCCTGCGACACGTTCGGCGTGAACGCCACGCTGATCGGCAGGTTGAAGTGCGGCTGGAAGATCACCGCGCTGACGTACTTCTCGTCGAAGATGTTGCGTCCCCAGAGCGCCACCTCGAGGTTGCTGCCACGACGGACGCCCAGGCGCGCATTGACGATCGTGCGGTCCGGGATCTCGGCGACGTTCCAGGTCATCGTGTAGGCCTTCGCCGTGTAGCTCACGTCGGCGCGGCCGAACAGCGACCAGTCGCCCGACAGCGGCGTCTCGAACGAGCCGTAGAGGCTGGCGTTCATCTCGGGTGCGCGCGGCAGCGACTGGCCACCCACCTCCGGCGACCACACGCCGCGGAACAGCGTCGTGCGGCAGAAGCCGGCATTGGCGCCCTGCGCGGTCAGCGTGGCCTGGCCGCCGCAGTAGCGCAGGATGCTGGGCTCGACGCTGTTCTCGCCGAACTCGGTCGGCGTGTAGGCGTAGGTGAAGCCCACGCGGGCGCGATCGGTGACGGCCCAGTTGACCGAGGCCTCGATGCCCCGCGACTTGACCTTGCCGAGGTTCTGGATGATCGCCGTGACGGCCGGTGGCGGCGGCGTCGCGTTGATCTGCAGGCCGCGGTAGTCGATGTAGAACAGGGTGAGCTCGGTGCCCAGGCGGCGGTCGAGCCACTCGGCCTTCCAGCCCAGTTCGTAGGTCTTGTTGGTGGCCGGCTCATAGGTCTGCAGTTCGACCGGCAGCGGCAGGCGGGTCGCCGCGTCGATCGTCGGGTTGAAGAAGCCGGAGATCACGCCCTTCGCGGCCGAGACATACACCTTCTGCGTCTCGGAGATCGAGAGGTCCGCGTGCGCCCTCCAGGTCGTGTACTCGAACTCCTTGCGCTGCAGCGACGCAGGCCCGACCGTCAGGTTGGTCTGCTGCCGGTCCTCGGTGTCGCGCCGCACCTCGCCGCCGACCGTGAGGTTGTCGAGCACGTCCGCCTCGACCGAGCCGAAGTAGGCGCGCTGGTAGTCGACGCGCTGGAGGTTGGTGGTCTGGAACAGCGTGCGCGGGTCGGTGGTGACCAGGCCGGGGTTGCCGAGCGTGAAGCCCAGCGCGTCGCGCACCGTCTCGCCAGGCGCAAGCCCGCGCCCGTCGAACGAGGCCGCCGCGGTCGAACGGGTCTCGTTCTTGTAGTAGAAGGCGCCGATCGCACCGCGCACGCGCCGCTCCGCGTCGGTCTCCAGGCGGAACTCCTGGCTGAACGACTGGGTGTCGACCGGCAGGTTGCCGGTGAACTGCGGGATGCGTTGCGTCCGGATCGCCGGCGCGGCGAACCACGCCGCGGTCCTCGGGAGGCCCATTGCCACCAGTGCGTCGACGTCGGCGAGCCGGATGATGGACTGGAGGTCGCCCACGCCGTTCGCCGTGTACTCGGTGAACGCCTCGGTGGTCGCGTCGTACTGCGAGGTCTGGCTCACGAAGGTAAGCGGCCCCCAGTCGTAGCTGACGTCGAGCGCCGCCAGCGTGACCTCGCGATGGAAGCCCTCCGACAGGGGATTCGATGCCAGCGAGCCGCGCGCCGGAACCTCACCGCAGAAGGCGGTGAAGGCCATGGGGTTCGGGCCGCAGTTGTTGACGTCGACGAAATAGAGGTAGCCCGGATCGCGCTGGTCGTCGGTGTAGAGGCCAAAGGCCTTGACCTTCAGGGCGTCGGTGACGTCGAACTCGAGCGTACCGGAGGCGTTCTTGGTCTCGTAGCCGCCGAGGTTGTCGCCCGGCTCCGCCGCGTTCGCGTAGGTGCCGTCGAAGGTGTTGTAGCTCATCGCCAGCCGGCCGCGGATGCGATCGCCGAGCGGTCCCGAGACGATCAGCTTGCCCTCGTATCGCTCGTCGGTGCCGACCGTGCCCTCGACCTTGGCGAAGAAGTCGCGCGTCGGCGCGGCGGGCACGTAGTTGATCGCGCCGTTGAAGGCATTGCGGCCATACAGCGCCGACTGCGGTCCCTTGACCACCTCGATGCGGTCGACGTCGATGATCTCGAGGTTCGCGCCGCTGGTGCTGGAGAGGTAGACGCCGCCATAGAAGATCGCGACGTTGCGGTCCGGGCTGTTGAGGTTCGTCTGGGAGATGCCGCGGATGACGGGCGTGCCCAGCTGGTTCTGGATGGCGTCGAAATACGTCAGGCCGGGCGTGAACAGCGCCACGTCCTGCAGGTTCTCGATCCCCTTCTGGTCGATGTCGTCGGCCGTCAGGGCCGTGACCGCAGCCGGCACCTCGAGCAGCGTCTCCTCGCGCTTGCGCGCCGTGACGACGATTTCCTCGAGCAGCCCACCGCCGGACTGGTCGGCACTCGGACCCTGCGCGCGCGCCGCGTCGCCGGCCGTGAACGCCAGCGCGCCGGCAACCGCCAGCGCGATGTATCGTGAATACAACATACCTCCCCCAATCTTTGATCAGACAGACGCCTGACGTTAGCGCCGGTGCCACAGCAAGGCGTATTGCGGAGAGCGAAGACGGCCAACAGGTGGTTGACCTGGACGGGGGGCGGGCGCGGATCAGGCGGCCTCGTCGCCTGGCGAAGGCGGTGGGAATCGCTCCCGCAGTACGCGCGCCAGCGCGCGACAGGCATCCGTGCTGGTGAAGACGCCAACCAGCTTGCCGTGCTTGGTCACCAGCGCCGAGCCGATGTGGCGCTCCGCCATCGCCGCCGCGACCTGGTCGAGCGGGGTGTCGGCCTCGACCGTATAGGCGTCGTCGTGGAAGAGATCCCGGACGCGCAGTGCGCCCGCGTTGTGGAAGCCGATGTTGCGGCCCAGCGCGCTGCGCACGTCGCGATCGGTCAGCACGCCGCGCAGCACGCCAGCGTCCACGACCGGCAGGTGACGGAACCCGCGCTCCTTCATGAGCCCGATCGCCGCCTCGACCGGTGAATCGATGTCGACCGAGTGCGGGAATGGCGTCATCACCGCGACGACCTGTGGCATGTGCTTCATGGACAGTGGACTCCGGGCGCTGGGAGATAGGCTTCTACGCCGCCGGCGGTACGCAGGCATCGCGGCAGGTCGCAGCGTCCTCGCCTCGGACGGGGCCGTAGGTATCAGTGCGTACTGCCCGCGCGTCGACGCAGAATCAGGCCGCTGGCCAGCGTTGCCGCACCCACGAGCAGGGCGGCCAGCGGGCCGAGCCAGTTGTCGATGAACAGGTCGATGCGCGCGCGCGCGGGATCCGCGACCGGATAGACGACGGGCACTGTGCTGCCCGCCGCGAAGCGGGGCGCGCCGGCGCTCAGCTGCCCGGCAAACACCTGCTGTCGGCCCGCAGCGGTCGTGAACTCGACGAGGGGCGTGTAGACGCGGCCACCACCCTGCGCGGGCGCACTGCGGTGGGCCACGACCCGGCCCTCGGCGTGGCCGACACCGGGCGTGAACGCCAGCGTTCCGCGGATCAGCCATAGCGCGAGCATCAGCGAGGCTGCGGACAGGCCCAGCAGCACGAGGCCTGCGATGCGGAGGATGGCGTGGGCAAGTGTCATGGGCAGCGGCGTTTGGCACGCAACGCAGTCGTGGCAAGGCGTATAGTGCCTGCCACGAGTACCTCATGCACGACGCGATCACCATCCGCGCACTCGCGCCCGACGACGACGACGCCTACCGCAGGCTGTGGGTCGAGGCGATGACCCAGCACGCGCAGTCGTTCAGCACCTCGCTCAGCGACTGCCCCGACGCCGGGATCCCGACGCGCTTCACCGACGACAGCTTCACGCTCGGGGCCTTCCACGACGGCGAGCTCATCGGCATCACGAGCCTGCAGCGCGACACCGACGAGCGGCTGCGTCACAAGGCGCTGGTGTACCGGGTGTTCGTCAGGCAGGGCACGCAGCGCGGCGGGCTCGGCAAGGTGCTGCTGCGCGAGGTGATCCGCCGCGCCGAGACGGTCGGTGACCTGCGGCAGGTCTACCTGAAGGTGCTGGCCTCGAACGAGCCGGCGCAGCGCCTCTATGCCGCGCTGAGCTTCCGCGGCTATGCACGCGAACCGGACGCCGTGCGCTTCGGCGACCGGTTCATCGACGAGATCCAGATGGTGCGCTTCCTCAGGCGCTCCCCGCGCTCCGCGGAGAACGCGGAGGGCTGACGGGGATCCGTCGCAGTTCCTTGAAGACGTCCTCGATGAAGCGGTTGCGCTCCTCGCGCAGCCGCGTGGCGAGCTCCGGATCGGGGCGCAGCGATTCGATCGCCTCGCGCGGCAGCAGGCCACGCTGCTCGAGCAGCGCCTCGAGCGAGAGTCTTCGTTCGCGCTCGATCCAGACCTGGGCAGCAAGTTCCACCAGCATGCGCACGGTGGCGTCGAGCACCGGGTTCTCGAGGTAGACCGGATCCACGCCCGCCAGCGGCGTGCCGCCCTCCGGCGTCTGCGCCGGCGCGCCCTCAGCCACGGGTCGCGAACCAGTGGGCCATGTAGCCGGCGCCGCCGGAACGGTTGGCCAGCGACTGGCCGGCCACCTCGAAACCGTGCTCGCGCAGGATCGCGTCGAAGTCGCAGTCGCAGAAGTCCTGGGAATACGGCTCGCCGTTGTGTCGCGCGTCGAACCAGCGGTGGTAGCGCTGGAAGCGCGACATGCCAGGCGACCCCGAGAAGTCATAGACCGCGAACAGGCCGCCCGGACGCGTGACGCGCGCTGCCTCCCGCACGGTTTCGCGGATCACGCGCAGCGGCAGCTCGTGGAAGACGATGAATGCGAAGGTGACGTCGAAATGGGCGTCGGGGAATCCGGTGGACTCGATCAGGCGCTGGGCGAAGGTCACGTCGACCCCCAGCATGGCCGCACGCCGGTGCGCCACGCGCAGCATCGGCGCCGAGTAGTCGATGCCGGTGACCTCGGCATCGGGGTATCGGCGCTTGAACGCGGTGCTGCTCTGGCCGATCGAGCAGGCCAGGTCGAGCACCCGCGCGACGCGGCCGTCGGCCGGCGCCGGCACGCGCGCGACCAGCCGGTCGTGCAGCTCGTCGCGGTCGTTGCCGCCGCGGAAGAACACCTTGGTGCCGTAGTGATAGAGGAAGCCGGAGAGCTCGTCGTGGTAATAGCCGCCCGGCTGCAGGTGGAACTCCACGTTCACGTAGGGCGGGTGGACGAATGCCGGATCGAGTTGCAGCCGCCCGGGCCCGCGCGAGTCCCATTCGGCGAGCTCGGACGCCAGCTCCGCGCGCTGCTCGTCGAAGCTGCGCCGGATCGCGTGCCACTTCATCTCCTGCTGCGAGCGCGCCAGCCGGTCGCGCAGCTGCCCAAGCGGCCAGGACTGCACCACCTCGCGGATCGCGTCGGGATCCTGCAGCGGCTCGCCGCGCCTCGCGGCCTCCTCACCCAGGGCTGCGTCGATTCGCGCCTCGAAATCCGCGCCCTTGCCGAGGATGTATTCGCGGAACCCCTCGACGAAATCGAGGTAACTCCGGTCGGACCGGCGGACAGGCTGAGGAATCGTCTCGGGAACGGCGCTCATGGCAATCCTCCTGCGGCGCGCCCATCGGCGTCGCCGAATCAATTTAGGCGAGTAGCGGCGCACCCGCCAGCCGTTGCGACGGTCGCAAAGCAGCGTGTACGCTCGACTGATGCAATCCCAGCAGCCCGCCGATCGAGCCGCCACCGCGAACGAGCGCCCCGCCGAGGCTGCCGCGGGCACACCGCGCCCGGTGGTCTGGCCCTGGCTCGTGGTGCCGGCGATCACGCTGGCGGTGTTCTTTGCACTGCGCAACTGGCAGCAGGGTGCCATGCACGCCCCGCCTGCCACCGCGCCGGACTTGCCGGCGGCCGAACTCGAACCGCTCAAACCGCCTGGGTGACGGGATTGTAGGCAAACAGCCCGATGCCTTCGTCGGCGGCCTTGCCCTGGCTGCGCTGGCTGTAGGAATCCACGTCGCGGGCGTGCCAGTTCTTGCCCGCCTTGCGCGACTCGAGCACGACGAACGACGCACGTTCACGGCGCGCCGCCTCGTAGCGCTGCAGGCCCTCCTCGACCGACGCGGCCGCCGCCATCGCGCGGCCCAGCACCACGCCGTCCTCGATCGCCAGCACGGCGCCGTGCCCGAGGAAGGGCAGGATCGGGTGGGCCGCGTCGCCGAGCAGCGTGATGCGACCGCGGGTCCAGGCCTCGAGCGGTTCGCGGTCGAACAGGCCCCACTTGAAGAGGTTGGCCGGGGGCACGAGTTCCATGAAGCGGCGTACCCACGGCGTCCAGCCCTCGAACTCCGCGAGCAGCTCCTCGACGCTCGAGCGGATCGACCAGCCTTCCTCGGTCCACGCCTCGCGCTCGGCGAAGGCGACGAAGTTCAGCAGCTCGCCACAGCGCACCGGGTAGCGGTTCACCGTGTGGCCCGGGCCGACGAACACACCTGACGGCGGCTCGAGGATGTCCCTGGGCACGAGGTGCATCGGGATGATGCCACGCCAGGCGATATAGCCCGTGTACTGCGGCTCGAGCGCGCCGAACACGGCAAGCCGCACCGCCGACCGCGAACCGTCGGCGCCGACGATCGCGTCGAAGCGGTGCGCGCTGCCATCCACCAGCTCCACGGTGGCGCCCGCGGCGTCCTGCGACACGCTGCGGCACTTCGCAGCCAGCTTCAGCGCACCCGGATCGTTGCGGCGCACGGCCGCCGCAAGGCCGTCGTGCAGGTCGGCACGGTGGATGAGGTAGTAGCGCTCGCCGTAGCGCTCGACGAGTTCACGGCCGCGGTTGATCCACATCAGCGGGCGGGCGTCCTGCCAGTGCCGCACGCACTGGTCCTCGGGCTGGTAGGCCTTGGCCTCGAGCACGTCGTGCAGGCCGAGGTAGTTGAGCGCATGCGCTGCCGAGGGACTGAGCGAGAGCCCTGCACCGACCTCGCCGAGCTGCGGGGCCTGCTCGAGGACGGTGACGCGGAAGCCCGCAAGCTGCAGGCCGAGTGCCGCGGAGAGACCGCCGATGCCGGCGCCGACGATGCCGATGTGTGCGTGGTTCATGGTGAGCGGTATTCAGCACGCTGGGGGCGCGCGGTAAAAGCCGCCTGGCGTCCGCGTCCGTCGAGCGGACAGCGGCGCCCGCCCTCGGTACACTGCGCGCCACGCCATGAGTCGCAAGAACCCCAAGGTCGGTTTCGTCAGCCTCGGCTGCCCCAAGGCGCTGGTGGATTCCGAGCGCATCCTCACCCAGCTGCGTGCCGAGGGCTACGCGGTGGCACCCGATTACGATTCCGCCGACGTCGTCGTCGTCAACACCTGCGGGTTCATCGACTCCGCGGTCGACGAATCCCTGGACGCGATCGGCGAGGCCCTGGAGCAGAACGGCCGCGTGATCGTCACCGGCTGCCTGGGCGCGAATCCGCAGCGCATCCTCGAGCGCCACCCGCGCGTGCTGAAGGTGACCGGCCCGCACGCCTACGAGGACGTGCTCGCCGCGGTACACGAGCACCTGCCGCCGAAGCACGATCCGTTCATGGACCTCGTGCCGCCGCAGGGCGTGCGGCTCACGCCGCGGCACTATGCCTACCTGAAGATCTCCGAGGGCTGCAACAACACCTGCAGCTTCTGCATCATCCCCTCGATGCGCGGCCGGCTCGCGAGCCGGCCGATCGACCAGGTGCTGCTCGAGGGCGAGCGCCTCGTGCGCGCTGGCGTGCGCGAGCTGCTGGTGATCTCGCAGGACACCAGTGCCTACGGCTCCGACCTTCGCTATCGCAAGGCCCGCTGGCGCGACACCGAGTACGAGACGCGATTCATCGACCTCGCGCGCGGCCTCGGCTCGCTGGGCGCATGGGTGCGGATGCACTATGTCTACCCCTACCCGCACGTCGACGCGGTGATCCCGCTGATGGCCGACGGCGTGGTGCTGCCCTACCTCGACATCCCCTTCCAGCACGGCAGCCCGTCGGTGCTGAAGCGCATGCGCCGCCCCGCGCACGCCGAGAACACGCTGGCGCGGATCCGCGGCTGGCGCGAGGCGTGCCCGGAGCTGACGCTGCGCAGCACCTTCATCGTCGGCTTCCCGGGCGAGACCGAGGCCGAGTTCCAGGAGCTGCTCGACTGGCTCGACGAGGCCCAGCTCGACCGCGTCGGCGCCTTCGCCTACTCGCCCGTCGAGGGCGCAGCGGCGAACGACGTGGCGCCGCACGTGGCTCCGGAGATCCAGCAGGAGCGGCTCGCCCGCTTCATGGAGAAGGCGCAGGCGATCAGCCGCGAACGCCTGGCGGCGCGGGTCGGTCGCGAGGAAACGGTGCTCGTCGATTCCGTCGAGGGCGCGAGGGCGATCGCGCGCAGCCGCGGCGACGCGCCAGAGATCGACGGCGTGGTGCGCATCTCGCGCGCGGCGGGGCTCGCGGTGGGCGAGTTCGCCAAGGTGAAGATCACCGGCGCCGGCGACTACGACCTGAAGGCAGTCGTGCTGCGGAGCTGAGAGCGTGCACGACGACCTGGCTCCCTGCGGCTGCTTCGCCCCGCCGGCCGCCGCGGGCACCGCAGGCCCCGCGGGCACCCGTCGCGGCTTCCTCGGTGGATTCGCGGCCGCTGCGCTCGGCGGACTCGCCGGCACGCCGGCATACCCCGCCGCGCGCCCGCGCCCGCGGCTGCCGGACCGGCACTGCGTGATCGAGGCCGGCTGGGCGCTGGTGCAGGCGGCGGAGTCCGCTGAACTGCGGCGCGACGTCTCGATCGTGGTCGAGGACGGCGCGATCGCCGAGTGGCGCCCGGGCCGCATGCGCGGCCGGCTGCCGCGGGTCGATGCCAGCGGACTGCTGGTCACGCCCGGCTGGATCTCGGGCCATACGCACGTCGCGGGCGGCACCGTGACACGCGGGCTGTTCGAGGGTCGCCGTTCCTACGCCCGACCGCTCGAACTGGTCGAGCAACTGGACGACGACGCGCTCGACGCGATCACCGCGCTGAACCTCGCCGAGCTGCTGCGATCGGGCTGCACCACACAGGTAGAGATGTCGCTCTCGCTGCGCCAGGCTCAGAGCTACGTTCGCGTCGCGCGCCGCTGGGGGGTTCGCGGCTATCCCGCCGGCATGGTGCCTGGCATCGCGCGGCTGTTCCCGATCTGGCAACGCCGTGACGACACGGTCCTTCGCGCATCGGTCCCGGGCACGCTGCGCGAGATCGAGGCCAACCTGGCATGGGCACGCTCAGTCGATGGCGCCGAGGGCGGGCTGATCCGGCCGATGGTCGCGCCGCACGCCACCGACACGCACACGCCCGAGACGATGCGCGCCGTACTCGCAGCCGCGCGGCAGCTCGGCCACGGCATCCACCTGCACCTGTGCCAGGGCCGCGCCGAGACCGAGGCCGTGCAGCGCGCGTGGGGACTGCGCCCGGTCGAGTGGCTGCAGCAACTCGGCGTGCTCGAGGAGCGCGTATTCGCCGCGCACATGTCGGCGCCCGACCTGGCGGCCGATCCGGCGACGCTCAAGGGCCGACGCTTCACGTACGTCACCTGCCCGTCGGCCGGCGGCGCCAGCGGCTTCACCCAGCCCTGGCCGGAGATGCTGGCCGCCGGCGTCAACACCAACATCGGCATCGACACCCACTCGAACGACTACGTCGAGAACCTGAAGCTGGCGGTGATCAAGGGCGAGGCGCGCTGGTCGCTGGCGCGCGCCGCCAGCCCGGTGCCCCTGCAGCGGCCGACGATCGCGGCGGCGGTCGAGGCCGCGACGCTCGGCGCCGCGCGCGGCCTGGGCCGCGACGACCTCGGGCGGATCGCTCCGGGCGCGCGGGCCGACCTCTGCGCGATCGACGTATCGGGCTTGTTCGCCGGCTCGGGCGCGCTGCCGCCGGAGCCGCTGACGAACCTGCTGTACGCCAACGGACTGGCCGTCCGGCACGTGATGACGGACGGCCGCTGGCAGGTGTTCGGTGGCGAGCTGGTGGTCGAAGACGCCGCCGGGCTGGCCGCCCGCGCGGGCGCCGTCGTCACCGGCCTGTGGGATCAGCTGCGCGCCGAAGGCTGGTTCGGCGCGCAGTGAAGGGCTTCAGCCGCCGGCCGGCTTCATGCCGAGCGCGGCCATCACCTCGGCGCCCTTGGCCTGGATGGCCTTGGCCTTCTCGACGGCCACCGTGGCATCGCCCGCCATGAACGCCGTCGACGCTTCGTCCCACTGCGCCTTCATGTCGCCGAGGCCGGCCTTGGCGGAGTCGAAGGTCGCCGCGTCGAGGCCCTTCGGCAGCGCGCGCGACTTCGACAGCATGTCGACGCGGCTCTGGATGGCGCCGACCATCTTCGGCAGGTCGGCCGCGAGCGCCGGCCACTCGGCCTGGGCCGCCGCGAGCGCCTGCATCACCTCGTCCTTCTTCGCCTCCGCCGCGCTCTTCAGCGACGCGACATCGGCCGTCAGCGCAGGCGCGCTCGCGAGGATGGCCTTGTAGTCGCCCTTCTGCAGGCTCGCCTTGAGCTCGCCCAGCCGCTGCTCGACCGTGGCAAGCTGCTCGGGCGCGTACTTCGCGGCCTCTTCCTTGATCGCGGCGAGCGCGCTCTCGGCAGCGGCGAGCGCCTGGGTGGCGGGCTCCTTCTGGCTGGCGCAGCCGGCGGCCAGCAGCGCGGCGGCAACGGCCGCGACGAACGAGAACTTGTGGATGCGCATGAGTGACTCTCCTGGATGTTGAAGGGTATGGACGCGCGCCAGGGCAGGCGCGCTCAGGGGATGCGCAGCTTCTGGCCGACCCGGATCCGGTCCGGGGTCTTCAGCACGTCGCGATTGGCTTCGAAGATTTGAGGATACAGCCGCGCGTCGCCGTAGTACTGCTTGGCGATATGCGACAGCGTCTCGCCCTTGGCGACGACGTGGTACTGGGCGTAGGGATCGTCACCGGTCTCCGCCGGCTGGTCTGCGCCTGGCTGTGCCGCGTTGGGATTTTCCATGGATGGCCCCCGTGTGCGTGGTGAGTGAAACGACGTAACGGGAATTTAGCAGCCGCAGCCGCCGATCTCGACCCGTGGCTGCAGGCCGGTTGCCCGATGGTGTAGCCTCCGCGCCCATGATCTTCAAGGTCCTGCTCGTCACGCATATCGCCGTGCTCGGCTACTGGCTGGGCTCCGAACTCGTCATCAACAGCACCTACCGCTACGTGTCCTGGGGCTCGGGGATGCCCTTTGCGGAGCGCAACCGGCTGATGGACCACGTCATGGACGTCGACCAGCACGTGCGCTACGCGCTGGTGCTGCAGGCCACGCTCGGCACGATGCTGCTCGCGCTGTACGGCTACGTGCCGGGTGGCAGCACGCTCGCGTGGGTGGCGGCAGCCGCCGGCGTGGGCTGGCTGGCCCTCGTCGAGGCCACCCACCGACTGCGCAGCACCGACCTCGGACGGCAGCTCGCCACCTTCGACCGCGGCATCCGCTACGTCGCGGTCGTTGCGCTGGTGTCGATCACGCTGTTCGGCCAGCAGTGGTTCCCGGCGTTGCCGAACTGGCTCGCGTGGAAGCTCTCCGCGTTCGCCGCCGTGATCGCCTGCGGCCTCGGCATCCGCTTCGCACTGATGGCGTTCTACCGGACCTGGGTCGAGATCGCGCGCGAGGGTTCCAACGACGCGCGTGAAGCGCAGATCCGCCGCACGTACGTGCAGGCGACGAGCGTGCTCGGCCTGCTCTGGGTGTTCATCGCCGTGGTGGTCGCGCTCAGCGTGCTGCGGCCCGCCTGATGGCGAACGGGAAGGCTCCGGATCCAGGCCTTCTCGAGGACTGCCGCAGGCTCGCGGCGGCCTTCCGCATCGATGACGGCGCGGGCTTTCATGTCCGCGACCACGACCCGGGCTCGACCGGCATGCTGCGCAAGGTCGACAAGGCCGACTCCGCCAGCCGCCTCGCGGCCTGCGTCGAGGCCATCGCCGCGCTGCAGGACCGGCTCTACGCCGAGGACCGCTGGAGCCTGCTGGTGGTGCTGCAGGCGATGGACGCCGCCGGCAAGGACGGTGTCATCAAGCACGTGTTCTCCGGGGTGAACCCCCAGGGCTGCCACGTCACGCCCTTCAAGGCGCCCTCGGCCGAGGAACTCGACCACGACTTCCTCTGGCGCTGCAACCGCGCGCTGCCCGAGCGCGGCCGCATCGGCGTCTTCAACCGCTCCTACTACGAAGAAGTGCTGGTGGTGAAGGTCCACCCGGAGATCCTCGACGCGCAGCGCCTGCCCGCCGACCGCCGCGGCCCGAAGCTCTGGAGCGACCGCTACCGCGCGATCCGCCACCACGAGCGCTTCCTCGACGACAACGGCACGCTCGTGCGCAAGGTGTTCCTCAACGTCTCGCGCGCCGAGCAGAGGAAGCGCTTCCTCGAGCGGATCGAGGACCCGGCCAAGAACTGGAAGTTCTCCGCGCGCGACGTCCAGGAACGCGGACACTGGGACGAGTACATGGCCGCCTACGAGGCCGCCATTCGCGAGACGGCCACGCCAGCCGCGCCCTGGTTCATCGTGCCGGCCGACAACAAGTGGTTCACCCGGCTGGTCGTGGCCGCCATCGTGGTCGACGCGCTGGCCGGGCTCGACCCGCGGTACCCGGTGGCCCCCGCCGGTCGGTCCGCGGAACTGGAGGCGTGCCGCCGGTCACTGCTGGCGGAGCGGGACTGACCGCCGGTGCCCCGCGGCGCTAGAATCGCCACCCAAATCGCCCTGCCAGGGATCGGCAGGGCCACTACGGCCCAGGGAAGGTCTGCACCATGATGACGATCGGTACTCCCTTGATGTGGACGCTGTTCGCGGCGTTCGTCCTCGTGGCGCTGCTCGTGGACTTCTTCGCCATGGAGAAGCAGGGGGCGCACAAGGTCACGATGAAGGAGGCCGGCATCTGGTCGCTGATCTGGGTCGGGGTCTCGGCCGTGTTCGTCGGCTGGCTCTGGTGGTATCTCGGCGGCCTCGAGGGCAATCCGGTCGCCAACACCAAGGCCCTCGAGTTCGTCACGGGCTACCTGGTCGAGAAGGCCCTCGCCGTCGACAACATCTTCGTGTTCCTGATGGTCTTCACCTACTTCGCGGTACCGGGCGAGTTCCAGAAGCGGGTGCTGATGATCGGCATCCTCGGCGCGCTCGTGCTGCGCGCGATCATGATCCTGATCGGCGCCTGGCTGATCGCCAAGTTCCACTGGATCCTCTACGTGTTCGGCGCCTTCCTGGTGTTCACCGGCATCAAGATGTGGTGGGCGACGGGCCAGGAGCCGGACCTCGAATCCAACCCGGCGCTCAGGTTCATCCGCCGGCGCATGCGCGTCTCGCCCGACTACGACGGCGAGAAGTTCTTCACCACGAGGAACGGCGTCCGCATGGCCACGCCGCTGTTCGTCGTGATCATCCTGATCGGCATCGTCGACGTCGTGTTCGCGGTGGACTCCATCCCGGCGATCTTCGCGATCACGATGGATCCCTTCATCGTGCTGACCTCCAACGTGTTCGCGATCCTCGGCCTGCGTGCGATGTACTTCCTGCTGGCGGGCATGCACGAGCGCTTCCACCTGCTCTCCTATGGCCTGGCGATCGTGCTGGTGTTCATCGGCAGCAAGATGCTGCTGATCGACGTCTACAAGATCCCGGTGGCGATCTCGCTGGCCTTCACGGTGGTGGTGCTCGCCGTCACGATGATCCTGTCGCTGAAGATCCCGCCCAAGGGCAAGACCGGCACGGCCTACCCCTTCGGGGCCAAGAAGAGGGACGAGCACGAGGCAGGCTGACGGCGAGGGCCCCTGTCACCGTAACGACACGCAGCGGCCGTAGGCGGCCGGTATCATCCGCCGATGATCCGCCGCCGTGACCTGCTCGCCGCCGCGCTCGCCAGTGGCGGCCTGTCGTTGCTCCCCGCCGCGGCCGCGCCGCGCCGGGCACGGCGAGCCCGCTTCGACCGCAATCCGTTCACGCTGGGCGTGGCCGCGGGTTATCCCTCGCGCGACGGCTGCGTGCTCTGGACGAGGCTGGCGCCGCAGCCGCTGCGGCCCCCCGGCCAGGACTGTGACGACGGCTGCGGCCCGGACGACCTTGAACTCGACTGGGAGATCGCCGACGACCCCGCGTTCCGCCGCATCCGCCGGCGCGGCAGTGCGCGCGCCGAGGCGGCGCTCGCCCACAGCGTGCACCTGACGCTGCGCGGCCTGCCGGCAGGGCGTGAGTTCTTCTACCGCTTCCGCGCCGGCGACTTCGAGAGCCCGGTCGGCCGCAGCTGGACAGCCGCGCCGCCGGGGCGCGACAACCCGCGCCTGCGCATCGGCGTGGCGAGCTGCCAGCACTACGAGCAGGGCCACTACCACGCCTGGGAAGACATGACGGCGCGCAGCCCCGACCTCGTGCTGCACCTCGGCGACTACATCTACGAGGGCAACACGGCCAACCCGGTGCGCCGCCACGACACCGGCGAGTGCATGACGCTGGAGCAGTACCGCCTGCGCCACGCCTGGTACCGCAGCGATCCGCGCCTGCAGGCCGCGCACGCGGCCTGCCCCTGGCTCGTCACCCATGACGACCACGAGGTCGACAACGACTACGCCGCCCTGCAGAGCGAGAACCCGGGGGAGCAGGCCGGGTTCGCGGCGAGGCGTGCCGCGGCCTACCAGGCCTACTACGAGCACATGCCGCTGCCACGCTGGGCGGCGCCGGGACCCGCCGGCATGCGCCTGCACGGCACCACCGGCGTCGGCAACCTGCTGGCCCTGCACATGCTCGACTCACGCCAGTACCGCTCGCCGCAGGCCTGCCCGGCGCCGCCGCGCGTCGGCGGCTCGCGCGTCTTCGTCGACGAGTGCGCTTCGTGGCACGACCCGGCGCGCTCGATGCTGGGCGAGGCGCAGGAACACTGGATCGACGGCCAGCTGCGCAGCTCGCGTGCGCGCTGGAACCTGCTCGCGCAGGGCGTGGTGTTCACCCTGGTCGACGAGGACCCCGGCCCGCGCGAGCTGCACTGGAACGACAGCTGGGCCGGCTACCCCGCCGCGCGGGAGCGGTTGCTGCAGAGCATCGCCACGAGCGGCGTTCAGCGCCCCGTGCTGCTGGGCGGCGACATCCACGCCTTCATCGCCGCCGACCAGCGGCGCGGCGCGGCCGGCGACGTCGTCGCCAGCGAGCTCGTGACCACCTCGATCAGCTCGGGTCCGCCGCCGCGCAAGGTCATCGAGGCCTACAACCGCGAGAAGGGCCACGTGCACTTCGCCGACGGCGACCACCGCGGCTACCTGTGGCTGGAGCTCTCCGCCGCCCGCCTCGAGGCGAGGATGTTCGGCTTCGATTCGGTGCGCGAGGCGATCGTGGCACCACCACGGACGCTCGCGGCGTTCACCATCGAGGCCGACCGGCCGGGGCTGCAGCGCGCCTGACGGCGCAGGTCGCGACCTCAGTACCCGCCGGAGCCTGCGTTGGTCTCGGCGATCAGGTGGTCCACGACCCGCTGCAGCGCGCGGCGCGGCGCGGCGCCGGCCGCGAGGCTGCGATGGAACACGTCGAGCTGGCGGTCCGCGCTGCCGCCGGTGGCCAGCAGGTGCCGGGCGTGGGCAATCGACGCCTCCGCATCCACGTGGGCGCGTGCGGCGAGGCAGGCTTCGACGAGTGCGTCGAGGGTTTCCGCCGCACTCACCGCCCGTTGCGCGGCGATGTCGATGAAGGTCGCCGACGTGCCGAAGCGCTTTGCCCGCCAGCGGTTCTCCTCGATGAGCAGCCGCTCGATGCCCTGGCGGGACGGTTCCCTCCGGGTCTGCGCGTCGAGCACGGCCTGGCGCACGACCAGGCGGAACAGGTCGGCGATGCACAATGCGTCGTCGACCAGCGGACAGGAATCGGTGATGCGCAGTTCGAGCGTCGGGAAGCGCGCCGACGGCCGGATCGCCCACCAGATGTAGCTCGGGTCGCGGATCGCGCCGGTGCGGACCAGCAGCTCGAGATAGCCCTGGTACTCGGCCTCGTCCGTGAACAGCCGGGGGATGCCCGTGCGGGGCCACTCGTCATAGGCGGCCTGGCGATAGCTCTTCAGGCCGGTCGGGCGTCGCGACCAGAACGGCGACGAGGCGCTGAGCGCCAGCAGCAGTGGCAGCCAGCGCAGGACGTCGTTCATCAGCCGGATCCGGTCCAGCCCGGGCGGTACCTCGGCATGCACGTGCAGTCCGCAGAGCAGGTTGCGCTGCGCCACGATCTGGAAGTCGTCGAACATTTCCTCGTAGCGCTCCGAGGGCGTGGCGAACTGCTCGCGCCACTCGGCCAGGGGATGGGTGCCCGCCGCCATGATCCGCATGCCATGCCGGGCGGCGACCTCGGCCAGGCGCGTCCGCCCCTCCAAGAGCACGGCGCGGGCTGCAGCGAGGTCGGTCAGGCGGGGCGTCTTGACCTCGACCTGGCTCTGCAGGAGCTCGCTCGAGACGAGCGGGCCGAGTACTCCGCGGCAGTCGACGGCGAAGCCGGGCGGAGGCGACCGGACGATGGAGCGCGACGCGCGGTCGCAGAGGAAGAACTCCTCCTCGATGCCGAAGGCCTGGGCAGACGTAAGCATGGGCGCGAGTGTCGGTGGGTCGCATGGGCCTGTCATGCGGCAAAACACGTACGGGATGTGACCAGTCGGCGGCCGCTAGAGGGCCGCGCGGTAGAGCTGCTGCGGCTCCCCCATCGTGAAGTACAGGCGGCTGCCCGAGACGAGCACGGTGTTCGGCGCTGAATCGATGCGCAGCAGGCTCGCGCCGGTTCCGGAGTTCCAGCTCCAGGCCTTGCCGAGCTCGCCGTAGATCGCGTATCCGCCGCCGACCTCGTAGAGCACGGAGGACGCGGTTTGCGAGAGCGTGGTCACCGCGCCCGTGGCGGTGTAGCCCTTGATGACGCGCAGGCCCGGATTCGGCACTTCGCGCCAGGCCAGCACGCCGTCGCGCAGCACGAAGGGCGCCATCGCCGTCGACACCACGCTCGCTCCCGCGCCGTCGGCGATGGCACGCACCAGCAGGGTTTCGAACCCGTCCAGCGTGCCGCCCGGCGGAGTCCGCGCCCAGGCCACGCGCTGGCCATCGGTCTGGGGATAGGCGTTGCGCTGGCCGTCGTGGGTCAGGCGCTCGGTGACCTGGGTGTCGGAGCGCCAGGCAAAGATGTCGAACGTGGCGCTGCTGCCTTCGCCGCCGGTCTGCGCATAGAAATAGAACCGTACGATGCCGCCGGCGAGCGCGAAGTCGTATCGCCAGTTGCCCAGGGTGCCGGTGCCGGGAGGCTGCGGGATTCGCGTGAAGGTGTTCGCCGCGACGTCGAACAGCGTATAGCGGCTCGTGCCACTGCCCGCCTGGTTGACCCAGATCACCCGGCCGCCGCGCGCCACCGGCCACTGGTCGAGCGTACGCCCGCCCCCGACCTGGTCGGTGGCGGAATGCGGGTTGTCGTTGGACAGGTTGCGGACCTGCCCGCTGGCGTTCCACTGGAAGATACAGACGTTGACGCAATCGACGCCGCGCGCCGAGACGTAGGTCGTCGAGCCGTCGAGCTGCCAGTTCGAGGCGCTCGCCAGCGCGCCCGCGAAATCCAGCACGACCTCGCTGCCGGAAGCGAGGTCGCGCCGTCGCACGGCACCGTCCTGGCCGCGGTAGACGATGCGGTCGCCGTCGGCGGCCAGCAGCTGGCCGTTCGGACCCAGCGTCAGCAGCGGCGTATAGGCCGTGGCGGCGCTGGAGGCGACGGTGATCGTGCGCTGCTGCACGGTGGTCAGGCCGGTCGAGTCGGTGGCGCGTACGGTCAGCGTGTACGCGCCGGCCGTGACCCCGGCGAGGCTGAAGCTGCCGTTGAACGGCGAGGCCGTGGTCTGCAGGAACGGCACGTCGCCGAGGCTGGCGGTCACGGTGACCGCGCCCGGCCGGTCGCTGCGGGCCGTGCCCGAGACGCCCAGCGTGCCGAGGGCGAAGCTCCCGTCAGCCGGGGAGTCGACCGCGAGCACGGGCGGATTGGCGATCGGCACCGGCACCACGCGCTGCGCGCGGTTCCCGGCGGAGTCGATCGCCGTGATCACCATCGTGTGGCTGCCGGAACCGGCCGTGCGCGAATCCACCGTGAAGCGGAACAGGTCGTTGGTGCCGGCGCAGAGGGAAGAACAGGCGTTGGGCGCAGCCAGCGCGGGCAGCGGCGTGCCGTCGAAGCTCGCCTCGACGCGCACGATGCCGCGCGGCGCGGTCGCCCTGGCGTCGACGTTGATCGTGCCCGTGGTGCCCGAGACGGTCACGTCGAGCACGAGCCCGGCGTTCGCGACCGCGATCGTCCGGCGCAGCTCCAGCGTGGAATCGGCCGCGACCTGGATCCGCGCGAGCACGAGGTGCGGGCCTTCCGTCTCGAGACCGGTGTTCCAGGCGATGGGGTTGCCGGCCGCGGCGGCACCCGTGCCGAGCAACCGAAGGTCCGAATACCAGTTCACGGCCGCAAACGCCGTGCCCGGCTGCAGCGAGAGCTGGACCGTGCCCGACACCGGCTCGGCGCGGTCGACGAGGATCGTCGGCATCGTGGCCGGAACGACCACCTGGACGCTCTGCTGCCCCTGTGGCGTGCGCAGCGGGACGTCGCGGCCCGGCAGCACCGCCAGCACGCGGTAGGTGGTGGTGACGGTCAGCCCCCGCTGCCAGCGCATCGCAGCGCCGCTGCCGCCATTGCCCGCGACGGTCTCCAGTGTGGTCCAGCTGCCATCACTCGCCTGCGACTGCACGCGATAGCTCGCGCCGGACGGAAACGTGTCGAGCCAGTCGAGGCGCTGGGTGTTGGGCCCGATCTCGGCGAACGCCGTCAGCCTCGCTGCCGTCGCGTTCTGCTGATCCACGGCGGGGTCGTAGGGCAGCCGCGCGGTGACCGTGACGCTCACCGGCGCGCTCGTGAGCCGTCCGTCGCTGACGGTCAGGCTGACGACGTAGTCGCCCGCAAGGTCGGGCGTGAAGGACGGCGACGCGCTGGCCGGGTTCACCAGCGACGCCGCGCTGCCGGCCGGGCGGCTGGAAAAGCTCCAGCTGTAGCTCAGCGGGTCGCCATCGGGGTCTCGGCTTGCGGCGCCGCTGAGCGCAACGGCCGTGCCGGTGAACACGCTCTGCGCAGCGCCCGCATCCGCGACAGGCGGCTGGTTCGGTGGCCCACCGCCTGAGCCCCCGCCCCCGCAGGCGACCAGCAGCAGGGCCAGCAGCAGGCCTGCAAGGCCGGCCCGGAGGGCGGCGATGGATGTCGGGACGGGGCGGCGCAGCATCGCTGCGCAGTATGACAAAGTTGCGCGGCCATCCGGATAGGTACTTGAGGCAGGCGACTATTGGATCAATATTCGTCGTATTTGCGAGACGATCCCCGCACCTTGTCGGCCGGGTACTTGGCCGCGTTCAGGGCCAGCTTGGCGCGGGCCGCGGCCGCCAGGTCGATCCCCAGCACATCGGCCAGCCTCACGAGGTACAGGAGGACGTCGGCCAGTTCCCTGGCGACCGCCTCGCGACGGGCCGGATCGAGCGTCGCGGACTGCGCGTCGGTGAGCCACTGGAAATGCTCCAGCACCTCGGCGGCCTCGACGCTCATGGCCGCGGCCAGGTTGCGCGGCGTGTGGAACTGCTCCCAGTCGCGCGCCCTCGCGAACGCACGCTGGGCAAGGGCCAGCTCGGCAAGGGGGTCGTCGCTCATGGGGTGACTCTAAACCCGCCCGGCAGATCCCGTAAGGGCTGCAACGATCTTCCGGGCGCTCCGGTACTGCTACGGTCGGTTCATGGCGCGAGACCACGCGGAACTCCCGGCCGAGACGGCCCGCCTCGACGGCAGGGTGCTGATGATCGGCTGCGGCAGCATCGGCCAGGCCCTGCTGCCGCTGCTGCCGCGGCATATCGAGGCGCGCGACCAGACGGTCGTGCTGTCGATGGATGAGCACGGCCGTGGCGTCGCGCAGGCCGGTGGTGCGCGGTTCCTGCACTGCCCGCTGCGCCCCGGCACCATGGGCCGCGACCTCAGGCGCCTGGCCGGCCCCGGCGACCTCGTGATCAATGTCGCCGTCGACGTCTCGAGCCTCGACCTCGTCGAATGGTGCGCCGCACATGACGTGCTCTACGTGGACACGTCGATCGAACCCTGGCCGGGCGTGTTCGACAACCCGATGCTCCCGGCCCGCGAGCGAACCAACTTCCTGACCCGCGAGCGCATGCTCCGCCTCGCGCGCCGGCTCGGCACCGACTCCCCCACGGCCATCGTCGACCACGGCGCGAATCCCGGCCTCGTCTCGCACTTCGTGAAGCAGGCGCTGCTGGACCTCGGCGAGGCGATGTCGCTGCGCCATGCAAGGCCGCGCGAGGCGCGGGACTGGGCTGCACTCGCACGCGATCTCGGCGTCACCCTGCTGCAGGTCTCCGAGCGCGACACCCAGGCCGCCGAGCGGCCCAAACGCCCCAACGAATTCGTCAACACCTGGTCGATCGACGGCTTCGTCGACGAACTCATGCAGCCGGTCGAACTCGCCCTGGGGACCAGCGAACCGGGACGCCCCCCGGGTGGCCTCTGGCACCGGCCGGGCTCAGGCTCCGTGTACCTCCGCCGTCCGGGCGGGGCCACCTACGCACGCAGCTGGCTGCCCTCGCTGGGCGGCTTCCAGGGCCTGCTGATGAGTCATGACGAGGTGTTCTCGATCGCCGACCACCTCTCCCTGCGCGAGGGTCGCGGATTCGCCTACCGGCCGACGACCATGTTCGTGTACCACCCCTGCGACGACGCCATGCTGTCGGCGCTCGAGCTGGAAGGGCGCGGCTGGGAGATGCAGCCGCGGCGGCGCGTGCTCACGGGCGACCTGGTCACCGGCATGGACGAGCTCGGTGTGCTGCTCGCCGGCCACGCCCGCAACGCCTACTGGTACGGCTCGCAGTTGTCGCTCGACGAGGCCCGGCGCCACGTCCCGCACGCGAATGCGACGACGCTGCAGGTGGCCGCCGGCGCGCTCGCCGCTGCCGTCTACGCGATCCGCCACCCGCGGCTCGGTGTCTGCGAGGCCGACCAGCTCGATTTCGAGGAATGCCTGGCCATCGCCCGTCCCTACCTTGGACGGCTCGTCGGCGTCTTCACCGACTGGACCCCACTGCAGGGTCGCGGCGAACTGTTCGACGAGGCACTCGATCCTGGCCAGCCCTGGCAGCTGCGCAACGTCCGCGCGCGGCAGTGGCGAACCTGAGCACCCGGAGCGGGACCACGCTACGCGCGGCCCTGGGGCATGCGCGCCCGCTCGGCCCAGGCGTCCTCCAGCCGGCGCGCCGACACGGGCACGCGCGTACGCAACTGCTGGGCGAACAGCGACACCCGGAACTCCTCGAGCAGCCAGCGGTAGGGATCCTCCGCGGGCGGCCGGCGGCCGCGCTCCGCCTCGACCCGGGCGCGGTAGCGCGCCTCGAGCGGCACGACCTGCGCCGCGAGCTGCGCATCGCGGCGCGGGTCGCGGCCGGCCTTGTCGAGCCGCTGCTCGATCGCCTGCAGGTAGCGCGGGAAGTCCTGCAGCCGCTCCCAGGGCGTGTCGAGCAGGAACTCCGCCGGCACCAGCGCGCCGAGCTGGCGACGCACGTCGGCGGCGGTCGCCTCCGGCACGCCGTTGCGCGGCGCACCGGCGAGCACCGACTGGATTCGGCCGAGGCGCTCGAGCAGGCCCTGCACGCCACGGCCGATCTCCTGCGCCGGCAGGCCGATGCCGGGCCGCCCCGCATCGACCCGCGCCTCGAACACCGACGGGCTGCGCAGCGGCTCGCGGCCGTCGAGGAAGACCGTCATGACGATGCGATCGAGCAGGTCGTCGCGCAGGTCGCGCCCCGGCGCGACGGCGCGGTAGGCGATCTCGGCCTGCACGTTGACCGGCAGGTCGCGGCGCAGCGACTTGAGCTCGCGCGCCAGCGCCAGCCGGACCAGCCGCGCCGCGCCGCGCAGGTGGCTGGCCCGCGCTTCCTGCGGCGTGGCGAACACCCGCAGCCCGACGCTGCCGCCCTCGTCGACCAGCCCGGGATACCCCAGCTGCCTCAGGCCGCCGCGCGCCACCTCGACCTGGTCGGCCAGCTCGCCGAACTCCCAGCGGCGCGCGCCGGTGGAGAGCTGCGACTGCGTCGCGTAGTGGCGCTGCGAGGCGCCGCCGTGCGCGGCCTGCAGCGCCGCGAGGCTGCGCGAGCGCTCGATCACCTTGCCGGCATCGTCGAGCAGCAGGAAGTTCATCCGCAGGTGCGGCGGCAGCACGTCCTCGCGGAACGCGTCGCGCGGCACGCTGACGCCGGCGTCGGCCGACAGCGCCGCGGCGAGCTGCGCCGCCAGCGAGCCCTGGCCGGGCTCGAGCCGCGGCCGCACGCGCGCCACCGCATCCGGCACCGGCACGAAGTTCACGCGCAGCGCCTTGGGCAGCGCGCGCACCATGGCCACGAGCTTGTCCTCGAGCAGGCCCGGCACGAGCCAGCCGAAGGGCTCCTCGGACAGCTGGTTCAGCACGTGCAGCGGCACCAGCGCCGACACGCCGTCGTCCTCGTGCCCCGGATCGAAGCGGTAGCGCAGCTGCACGACGAGCGGGCCGGCCGACAGGTGATCGGGGAAGCGCTCGGCCTCCGACAGCCCGCCGCCGAGGCCTGCATCGCTCGCGGCGATGTCGCGCTCGGTGAGCCACAGCAGCTTCGGGTCCTTCGCCTCGGCCTCGCGCCGCCAGCGCTCGAACGCGGCGCCGGTCGAGATCCCCTGCGGCACCCGCGCGTCGAAGAACGCGAACAGCCGATCCTCGTCGGCGAGCAGGTCGACGCGGCGGCCCTTCTGCTGCAGGTACTCGGCATCCTCGAGCAGCTTGAGGTTGTGCGCCATGAACGGCGCGCGCGTGTCGTACTCCATGCGCACCAGGGCGTGGCGGATGAAGATCTCGCGCGCATGCGCCGGGTCGATGCGGTCGTAGTTGACCCGCCGGCCGCTCGCCAGCGTGAGCCCGTAGAGCGTCACGCGCTCGTAGACGGCGGCGCGCGCGCCGCGCCGTTCCCAGTGCGGCTCGTCGTGGTGGCGCCGGACGAGGTGGGCGCCGGCCTGCTCGATCCACGCCGGCTCCACGCGCGCCACGGTGCGCGCATAGACCTTGGTCGTCTCCACCTGCTCGGCGCTGACGATCCAGGCGGGCCGCGCCCGGTGCTGGCCGGAACCCGGGTGGATCGCAAGCTTCGTGCCGTGCGCGCCGAAGTAATCGGACTGCTCCTTGCGCTGCGCGACCTGCGACAGCAGCCCGGCGAGCAGCGCGCGGTGGATCGCGTCGTAGGCCGCCGGCTGGGTGTTCAGCGGCAGCGCGAGCTCGCCGCGCACCACCTCCATGACCTGGCCGTGGACGTCCTGCCATTCGCTGAGCCGCAGGTAGGACAGGAAGTTCTCGCGGCACCAGGCGCGCAGCTTGGCGCGCGACAGCTGCCCGCGCTGCTCGGTCCAGGCCCGCCAGAGCTTCAGCAGCGACAGGAAGTCCGAGCGCTCGTCGCGGAAGGGCGCGTGCTTCTGGTCCGCCTGCGTGGCCTTGTCGACGGGCCGGTCGCGCGGATCCGGAACCGACAGCGCGGCGACGATGATCGCCACTTCCTCGAGGCAGCGCTCCTTCGCGCCCGCGAGCAGGATGCGCCCCAGCCGCGGGTCGAGCGGCAGCCGCGCGAGCTTGCGGCCCGTGTCGGTGAGGCGCCCCTCCGCCGACAGCGCCCCGAGCTCGCGCAGCGTGCGCTGGCCGTCGCGCACGTAGCGGCCGTCCGGCGGCTCGATGAACGGAAAGGCCTCGATGTCGCCGAGCCCCAGCGCGTGCATCTGCAGGATCACGGCCGCGAGGTTGGTGCGCTGGATCTCAGGCTCGGTGAACTCGGGGCGACCGAGGAAGTCCGCCTCGGAATACAGGCGGATCGCGATGCCCGGCCCGACGCGCCCGCAGCGCCCGGCGCGCTGGTTGGCCGAGGCCTGCGAGATCTTCTCGATCGGCAGCCGCTGCAGGCGGCCGCGGTGGCTGTAGCGGCTGACGCGCGCGACGCCGGTGTCGATCACCGCGCGGATGCCGGGCACCGTCAGCGAGGTCTCGGCGACGTTGGTCGCGAGCACCACGCGCCGCTGCCCCGAGGGCCGGAACACGCGCTGCTGCTCGTCCTCGGAGAGCCGTGAATAGAGCGGCAGCACCTCGACGCCGCGCGGGTGGTGCTTGCGCAGCGACTCGGCGGTCTCGCGGATCTCGCGTTCGCCGCTCAGGAACACGAGGATGTCGCCCGGCTGCTCGCGCCAGAGCTCGTCGACCGCGGCGAGGATCGCCGACTGCTCGTCGGCGGTGGTCTCGTCGCCGTCTTCCTCGTCGTCGCCCTCGGCCACCACCGGGCGGTAGCGGTGCTCCACCGGGTAGCTGCGCCCCGAGACCTCGATCACGGGCGCGTCGCCGAAGTGCCGCGAGAAGCGCTGTGGGTCGATCGTCGCCGAGGTGATGACGAGCTTGAGGTCGTGCCGGCGCGGCAGCAGCCACTTCAGGTAGCCGAGCAGGAAGTCGATGTTGAGCGAGCGCTCGTGCGCCTCGTCGACGATGATCGTGTCGTAGGCGCGCAGCAGCCGGTCACCCTGCGTCTCGGCCAGCAGGATGCCGTCGGTCATCAGCTTGATCAGGCCGTCGGGGCGGCTGCGGTCCTGGAAGCGCAGCTTGTAGCCCACGAGCTGCCCGACCTGGGTCTTCAGTTCCTCGGCGATGCGCGCCGCCACCGTGCGCGCGGCGATGCGCCGCGGCTGCGTGTGGCCGATCACCCCGGCGATGCCGCGGCCGGCCTCGAGGCAGATCTTCGGCAGCTGCGTCGTCTTGCCCGAGCCCGTCTCGCCGCAGACGATCACCACCGGGTGCTGCTCGATGGCGCGGCGGATCACCTCGCGCTGCGCCGAGACCGGCAGTTCCTCAGGGTAGGCGATCGGCCCCGGGTATCGTGGATGAGGGCTCAAGCGAGGTCAGCCGATCGCGGTCGGACGGGCAGCGTCCCAGGGATTGACGACCGCGAGGCCGAGCCCGTCGAAGTCCCGCGTGTTGCGCGTCACCAGCGTCAGGCCGTGATGCAGCGCCGTGGCGGCGATCAGCGCGTCGCGTTCGCGGCGCGGGTCGGGCACGTGCAAGGCCGCGCAGGCACGCACCACCGCCGTGTCGATCGGGAGGATGCGATCGGAGAAGGTGGCGAGCACCTGCCCGTCGAGCCACTGCCGCAGCCGCAGCCCCGCGGCGGCGTCGCGTCGCTCGACGCGCATGACGCCGATCTGCAGCTCGAGCACCGAGATCACGGAGAGGAACTGCAGCGTCGGATCGACCGTCGCGGCCCAGGACGCGACCGCCGCATCGCAGCGCGACGACTTGCGCAGCTCGGAGATGACGTTCGTGTCGACCAGGTACACGTCAGCCGAGGTCCGGGACGCGCAAGCCCGGGGAACCCAGCGTGCCCGGTTCGAACTCGAGCGCGTCGCCGCCCTCCTGCCGCAGCGCCTCGCGCAGCGAGCGGCGGGGCTGCACGAGCGCCTGGTAGCGCGCGTAGGACAGCAGCACGTAGGCCGGCTCGCCGCGGTCGGTAATCACCACGGGCCCGGCGTCCGCCTCGCGCTTGGCGCGGCTGACGTCCTGGTTGAACTCCCGGCTGCTGATCGTCGACTGGACCATGCCATCACCGCCTCAATTGTAGGTACAATTCTACATCTGTCTTCATCGCAGCGCCATGACGCTGCCCCCCCGGCTGTCGACCCCATGCTCATCGCCCTCAACAAGCCCTTTGGCGTGCTGTGCAAGTTCATGCCGGAGCCGGGCCGGCCGACGCTGGCCGACTACGTGCGGGTGCCCGGGGTCTACCCCGCGGGGCGGCTCGACGCCGACAGCGAGGGCCTGCTGCTGCTGACCGACGACGGCGCGCTGCAGGCGCGTATCGCGGACCCGCGCCACAAGCTCGCCAAGGTGTACTGGGCGCAGGTCGAGGGCGTGCCGACGCCCGAGGCGCTCGCCACGCTGCGCCGCGGCGTCGACCTCGGCGAGTTCGTCACCCGCCCGGCCGGGGCACGGCTGATCGACGAACCCGCGGGGCTGTGGCCGCGCGACCCGCCAATCCGCTACCGCGCGAAGATCCCGACGAGCTGGATCGAGCTCACGCTGCGCGAGGGCCGCAACCGCCAGGTGCGGCGCATGACCGCGCGCGTGGGCTTTCCGACGCTGCGGCTGGTGCGCGCCGCGATCGGCGCGGTGCGCGTCGAGGGGATCGCGCCGGGCGAGTGGCGGGAGATCGCGCCCGGGGCACCCTGGCACGGCGCGGCGGCGCTAACATGATCACTCGCACGACCTCGAGCAGGAGCAGGATGGATGGCTGACACGGATCGACGCCTGTCACGGCGCAGGCTGATCGGCGCGGGAGCGACCGCCGTGGCGGCCGCGGCCGGCACCGCATCGTGGGCCGCAGCCCCGTCGCAACCGGCGGCTGCCGGGTCGGCCGCGCCTGCGACGCCCGCGCGCGCGGCAAGGCCGCTGCCGCCGCATGCGGCCGGCAAGGACGCCGCGGCGATGATCGTGCACTCGGCCAACACCATCGAGACCCGGCGCGAGGCCTTCGGCAGCAGCGTCATCACGCCGTTCGACCGGCTCTATGTCCGCAACAACCTGCCGCCGCCCGATCCGGCCATCCTCGCCGACCGCGAGGCGTGGCAGCTCGAGGTGGAGGGCGTCCGGCAGCCGCGCAGCCTCACGCTTGCGGAGCTGCGCAGGCTCGGGCTCGCCACGGTGCCGATGGTGCTGCAGTGCTCCGGCAACGGGCGCGGCTTCTTCCCCTCCAGGCCCAGCGGCACGCCCTGGCAGGTGGGCGCCGCGGGTTGCGTGATCTGGAGCGGCGCGCCGGTCGCCAGCGTGGTCCGGGCGCTCGGCGGACTCGCCGAGGGCGCGGCGTTCATCACCGGCACGGGCGGCGAGCCGCTGCCCAAGGGCATCGACCCGCGCAGCGTGGTCGTGGAGCGCTCGGTGCCGCTGCGCGCCATGACGGACGCGCTGCTGGCCTGGGAGATGAACGGCGCGCCGATCCCCCTCGCCCACGGCGGGCCGCTGCGACTGATCGTGCCCGGCTACTCGGGGGTCAACCACATCAAGTACATCCGGCGGCTGGCGTTCACGGCCACGGAATCCGACGCGCGCATCATGTCGCACGGCTACCGGCTGTCGCCGCCGGGCCAGACGGGCGATCCCCGCCAGCCGTCGGTGCAGGAGATGAGCGTGAAGTCCTGGATCAACTCGCCCGCGCCCGGTGGCCCCGAACTCGCGCCCGGCACCGTGCAGATCCATGGCGTCGCGTTCGGCGGCCTGCACGCGGTGCGTCGCGTCGAGGTCTCGACCGATGGCGGCAGCAGCTGGCGCCGCGCGTCGTTCGTCGGCCCCGATCTCGGCCGCTATGCGTGGCGACAGTTCGTGCTCGCGGCCACGCTGGCCCCGGGCCGCCACACGCTCGTCAGCCGGGCGGTCGACGCCAAGGGCGGCGTCCAGCCGCGCGAGCGCCTCGAGAACGCGAGCGGCTACAACAACACGAGCTGGCTCGACCACGCCGTCGAGGTGACGGTCGCGTGACGCGCGCAGTGCGGCGTGGGTCGCTCGCAGCCGGCGGGCTGTGCGGCATCCTGTTGATGGCTGGTGCCATTGCGTGGGCCGCAGAGCCCGCCGAGCCCGCGCAGCTCGCGCTGGGCGAGGCGCTGTTCAGCACCGCGGCGCCGGCCTGCACGGTCTGCCACGCGCTTCAGGTCGTGGGATCGGAGGCCGAGGTCGGCCCCAGCCTCGACGAGCTGAAGCCCGATGCCGAGCGGGTCGCGCGAGCGCTGCGCAACGGCGTCGGCAACATGCCCTCTTATCGCAGCACGCTCACCGAGGAGCAGATCCGCGCGATTGCGGCGTTCGTCGCCCGCGCGACGGGCGGCACGCCGACCATGGGCAGTTAGACGGTGCGGCCCATTGGCCCACCCCCCGATCACAAAGGGCAAAAGACCAAAGTCCAAAGGATCATAAAGTCCTGGCCAAACGGAAGCCGGTGTTGCTGAGGCGGAAGGCCGGCCCGTCGTAGTCCCGGTTCGCAGACCGCAGCCTCGCAGGCCTGGTGTACCAGCCGCCCCCGCGAACGACGCGGCGGCCGCAGTCGCCGCTCTCCCAGGCCCGCCCGTCCACCGGCGCACCCCCGTAAGTGTCGTTCCAGCAGTCCTGCGCCCACTCCCACACGTTCCCCGCCGTGTCGTGCAGGCCCCAGGCATTGGCCGCATAACTCCCCACCGCCGCCGTGAACACCGCCCCGTCGTTGCACGAGGCCACGGTCCACTCCGGAAAACGCGTCCGCGCGCTCGCATCTGCGTAGTTCGCCTGCCCGCAGCCCGCCTCCCCGTTCGTCCCCCACGGATACGGCGTCGTCGTCCCCGCGCGGTTCGCATACTCCAGCTCGCTCTCGCTCGGCAGCCGGTACCGCTGACCCGTCTCCCGGCTCAGCCACTCCACGTACGCCTGCGCGTCGTTCCAGCTCACGCACACCACCGGGTGCTCGTCCGTCTGCTCATACCCCGGATCCCGCCAGCTCGTCCCCGCCTTCCAGCCAAAATTCCCCCCGCCCAAATAGGCGTAACACCCCGCCGCCGCACTCCCCCCCGCCGGCACGTCGCGCTCCGCCTCCGTCCGGTAGCCCGTCGCCTCCACGAACGCCCGGTACTCGCCCCGCGTCACCTCGTGACGCCCCAGCGCAAACGCCCCCACCGTCACCTCGCGCAGCGGGCCCTCGTTCGGCTGGCGTTCGCCCTCGTAGCTCGGGCTGCCCTGCTCGAACCGACCCCCCGCCACCCGCACCATCTGCGGGCCCTCGCCACCCGTGCGCAGCCGGTCCCGAAACACCCCGCCAGCAGCCGCCGCCGGCGACGCCGGTAGCCCGGCTCGCAGGCGCTCCGCCAGCGCGATCTCGAGCACGCGCTGGGTACCCGCCTCCAGCTCCAGCACCTGCGAGTACCGCTGACCCCGGTCCTCGGCGGCGGCGCATTCCACCAGCTGCTCCCCGGGCAACACGCGCGTCGTACGCAGCTCCCCGGTCTCCAGCACTCCCAGAGAATCGCCGTTCACGCTCAGCTCACACGCCGCGTCCGTCCGGATCAGCAGTCGAACCTTCCGCGCCTCCTCCGCACGCCTCGCGGCTTCGGCTCGCTGCGCCTGCTCCTGCTGACCCTGCCGCTGCTTCAGCTGCCGCTCCAGCTCCTCGAGACTCAGCTCCTGCGACACCACCGGCACCGCAGCCAGCAGCGCACCGAACACGAGTCCCAAAACCATCCGACCCATTGCATGAGTATCGGCGTGCATCACCCGCGCTCCGAAGTGCAGCGTTCGAACCGTTCGCGATCGCCGAAGCGGTGTCATGTTGGGACGCCCAGGTTGATGCAACCGGCCAATATCTTTGCAGATCACACCAGCGGCTTGAAGGGGCGCGGGGCTAGCGGCCGGCGCCGTCGCCGCCACCGGGTGAGTCGACGCGGGTTCCGGTCGGGCTCCACTGGCGCCGTAGCACTGCCCATCCCTCGGCACCGAGCTCACGCAGCGTGGCGAGGTTCGCCTCGACGATCGCGTCGGGGTCGCCATGGGCCTCGATGGCGCGCGCGAGGCTGTCCTCGCGCAGCAGGTGCAGCGTCGGGAAGGGCGCGCGGTTGGTCGCGTTGGTGATGTCGTCGGGCTCAGTGCCCTCGAACCGGTACTGCGGGTGGAAGTTCGCGAGCTGCACCACGCCCTCGAGGCCGAGCGCCTCCAGGCCGGACTCCGCCGCCGCCACGAAGTCCTGGAAGTCGTCGAAGCCTTCGAGCGCACCGGGCACGACCAGCAGCGTGGTCTCGAGCTCCTCCGGCGGCGCGGTCACCAGGCGGCGGAGTTCCTCCAGCAGCTCGTCGAGCAGCGCCTGCGGATCGGCGGCCGCGCTGACGGCGTAGCGCACCCGGCCCTGCCGCTGCGGCGCACGCGCGAACGGGCAGAGCCCGAGGCCGATGACGGCGTGGTCGACCCAGGCGCGGGTCAGTGCCTCGGGACCGGGCACGACGCGCGCGCTACTCGACCGTGACGCTCTTGGCGAGATTGCGCGGCTGGTCGACGTCGGTGCCCTTGAGGATGGCGGCGTGGTACGACAGCAGCTGCAGCGGGATCGTGTAGACGATCGGCGCCTGCACATAGCTCACGTGCCGCGGCATGGTGATCACGGTGACGCCGTCGGAGGGCTGGATGCCGGACTCGGGGTCGGCGAACACGATCAGCTCGCCGCCGCGTGCGCGGACCTCCATGAGGTTCGACTTCAGCTTCTCGAGCAGGTCGTTGTTGGGCGCCACGGCGATCACCGGCATGTCGGCGTCGACCAGCGCCAGCGGGCCGTGCTTCAGCTCGCCGGCGGCGTAGGCCTCGGCGTGGATGTAGGAGATCTCCTTGAGCTTCAGCGCGCCTTCCATCGCGATCGGATGCAGGACGCCGCGGCCGAGGAACAGCGTGTGGTGCTTGTCGGCGAAGCGCAGGGCGAGCTTGTGGATCACCGGGTCGAGCGACAGCGTCTTCTCGACCATGCCCGGCAGCTCGATGAGCCGCTTGACCAGGGTGTGCTCGCGCTCGGCGTCGGCGCCGTGGTGCTTGGCGAGCGCGATCACGAGCATGAGCAGGCCGGTGAGCTGGGTCGTGAAGGCCTTCGTGGAGGCGACGCCGATCTCCGGGCCCGCGCGCGTGAGCATCACGAGCTCGGACTCGCGGACGAGTGAACTCTCGGGCACGTTGCAGATCGCGAGGGAGCTCAGGTAGCCGGCCTGCTTCGCGAGGCGCAGCGCCGCGAGCGTGTCGGCCGTCTCGCCCGACTGCGAGATCGTGACGAAGAGCGCGTTCTTCGGCACGACCGGGTTGCGGTAGCGGTATTCGCTGGCGATCTCGACCGAGCAGGGGATCTTGGCGATCTGCTCGATCATGTAGCGGGCGACCGAGCCGGCGTGGTAGCTGGTGCCGCAGGCCACGATGTGCACGTGCTCGGTGTGCTTGAAGACCTCGGTGGCCGCCGGGCCGAACGCAGCCTCGAGCAGCCGGCCGTTGGCGACGCGCTCCTGCAGCGTATTGGCGATCGCACGCGGCTGCTCGTGGATCTCCTTGAGCATGAAGTGCCTGTACTGGCCCTTCTCCGCGGCATCCGCTGAGAGCTCGCTGTCGCGCACCGGGCGCTCTACCGTGCTGCCGTCGCGGTCGAGCACGCGGATCGAGGCGCGCCGGACCTCGGCGACGTCGCCCTCCTCGAGGAACATGAAGCGTCGCGTCACGGGGAGCAGTGCGGCGACGTCGCTGGCGACGAAGTTCTCGCCGACGCCGAGCCCGACGACGACGGGGCAACCCTCGCGGGCGAGGATCAGCCGCTCGGGCTCGGCCTCGCTGACCACCGCCAGCGCGTAGGCGCCCTCGAGCTCGGCGACCGTGGCGCGCACGGCCTTGAAGAGGTCGGTGACGGTCTTCAGGTGGTGGTGGATGCGGTGGGCGATGACCTCGGTGTCGGTCTCGCTGGTGAACACGTAGCCGAGCTGCTGGAGTTCGGCGCGCAGCTCCTCGTGGTTCTCGATGATGCCGTTGTGGACGATGGCCAGGCCGTCGTCGGAGATGTGCGGATGGGCGTTGCGCTCGCTGGGGACGCCGTGGGTCGCCCAGCGGGTGTGCGCGATGCCGAGCGGGCCCTCGGTCGGGGACTGCTCGATCGCATCCTGGAGGTTGCGGACCTTGCCGACGGTGCGGACCCGCTTGAGCCGCTCGCCGCCCTGCAGGACGGCGACGCCGGCGGAGTCATAGCCGCGGTACTCGAGCCGGCGCAGGCCCTCCATCAAGATGGGGACGATGTTGCGCTCGGCGACGGCTCCGACGATGCCACACATGCTGGACGGGACCTCGAGGGCCGCGGTGAGGGCCCGGACAGGACATATTCTGCCTCAACGCCCGAACGGGGTCGTTGCCGTCTCGTCGCAACGTGACGGACGTCGCAGGTCAGGAGGCAGCGGGCTCCATCTGGGACTGGCAGTAGTTCTGCAGGCCCACCCGGTCGATGAGCTCCAGCTGGGTCTCGAGGAAGTCGATGTGCTCTTCTTCGGAATCCAGGATGTGCTGGAAGAGGTCGCGGCTGACGTAGTCGCCGGCGGATTCGCAATGGGCGATCGCGGCCTTGAGGTCGGGGTGGGCGAGCATCTCGAGCTTCAGGTCGCACTCGAGGACCTCGCGGACGTCCTCGCCGATCAGCAGCTTGCCGATGTCCTGGAGGTTTGGGAGCCCCTCGAGGAACAGGATGCGCGCCATCAGCTTGTCGGCATGCTTCATCTCGTCGATGGATTCCTTGTATTCGTAGCGTCCCAGCTTCTCGAGGCCCCAGTGACGCAGCATGCGCGAGTGCAGGAAATACTGGTTGATCGCGGTCAGCTCGTTCTTGAGCACGCGGTTGAGGTGCTCGATGACCTTCGGGTCGCCTTTCATGACTGCGGAATCCTCTACAGGTGCGCAACGCGCCCGGTTCAGGCAGGTTGCCCTTCCGCGCAGTCCGCGTCCACGGCTTCTTCGAGCACAGCCCGTGCCGTGGGCTCGCACTTGCCACAGCAGGTCGATACCCCCGTGCAGCGCTGCAGGTCCTCGAAGCAGCTGTGGCCCTGGCGCACGGCGTCGCGGATGCGACGGTCGGAGACCCCTTTGCAGACGCAGACGTACATGCGCAGCCCCACCCGAATCAGTGGAACGATGCTAAATGGGAATCACTCCCATTTGCAATAGCGGGTTTCCGACGGCCGGCCGGTGCGGGTTGCGAAGGAGGCCGCGTCAGCGAGGGGTCTTGGTCGGCCGCTTCCAGCCGTCGAGCGTGACCTGCTTGGCTCGCGCGACCGTCAGCTTGCCGGCCGGCGCGTTCTTGGCGACCGTCGAGCCGGCGCCGATGGTCGCGCCTTCGCCGATGGTGATCGGCGCGACCAGCACCGAGTTCGAGCCCGTGTGCGCATCGTCGCCGATCGTGGTGCGATGTTTGTTCGCACCGTCGTAGTTGGCGACGATCGTGCCGGCGCCGATATTGACCCGCGCACCCACGGTGGCGTCGCCGACATAGGCCAGGTGGTTGGCCTTCGAGTCGGGCCCCATCTGCGAGTTCTTGACCTCGACGAAGTTGCCGAGGTGCACGCCCTCGGCGAGCCGTGCACCGGGGCGCGTGCGCGCGAACGGGCCGATCAGGCAGCGCGGGCCGACGACGCTCTCCTCGAGCACGCAGTTCGCGAACACCTGGGTGTCGGCGCCGATCTCGACGTCGCGCAGCAGGCAGTTCGGCCCGATGCGCACGCGGTCGCCGAGCACCACACGGCCCTCGAGGATCACGTTCGGCTCGATCAGCACGTCGCGCCCGACGCTGGCCTGGCCGCGCACGTCGAGGCGCGCAGGATCGACCAGCGTGGCGCCGGCGAGCATCAGTTCGCGGGCGCGCAGGCGCCGGTGCTCGGCCTCGACCTCGGCGAGCTGCAGCTTGTCGTTGATGCCCAGCACCTCGGCAACCGTGGGCGCCACGAGCGGCGCCACCTCGACGGCCTCGGCCACCGCCATCGCGATGACGTCGGTGAGGTAGTACTCCTTCTGGGCGTTCTCGGCGCGCAGGCCGGCGAGCCAGCGACGCAGCGGGCCCGCCGGAATCGCCATCACGCCCGTGTTGCCCTCGCGGATGGCGAGCTGGGCGGCGCTTGCGTCCTTCTGCTCGACGATCGAGGTCACCCGGCCGGCGCCGTCGCGGACGATGCGGCCGTAGCCGGTCGGGTCGGCCAGCTCGACCGTGAGCAGGCCCATCGCGTGCGGGCCGGCGAGCGCGATCAGGCGCTGCAGGGTCTCGGCGCGGATGAGCGGCACGTCGCCGTAGAGCACCAGCACGAGGTGATCGTCGGGCACCTGGGGCATCGCCTGCATCAGCGCGTGGCCCGTGCCGAGCTGCTCGGCCTGCAGCACCCATGAGCGGATGCCGGCGTCGCCGATGATCTGGCGGACCTGCTCGCCGCCGTGCCCGTAGACCACGTGGATCGCGCTCGGATCGAGCGCGCGGGCGGTGTCGAGGACGTGCCGGAGCAGCGGGCGGCCGGCGAGCGGCTGCACGACCTTCGGCAGGTCGGACTTCATTCGCTTGCCCTGGCCGGCGGCCAGGATGACGACGGAAAGATTCACGGTGACGCGCCTCCGGGGCACGCCGCCCCAGTTCAGCCCTTGATCTTGCGCAGCTTCTGCAGGAGCTTGAGCTGGGCGGCGGCGCGCGCGAGTTCCGCCAGCGCCTCGGCCTGCTCGATCTTGTCGATCTGGCCCTTCAGCGCCTCCTCGGCGCGCTGCTTGGCGGCGATCGCCGCGGCCTCGTCGACGTCCTTCGCGCGCAGCGCGGTGTCGGCAAGGATCGTGACCTTGCGCGGCTGGATTTCCAGCGCGCCGCCCCCGACGAAGAAGAACTGCTCCTGCCCGTCCGGCGTCTGCACGCGCACTTCGCCGGCCTTGATCATCGACAGCAGCGGCGCGTGCCGCGGCGCGATGCCGATCTCGCCCTGGGCGGCCGGCACGAACACCATCTTCGCCTCGCCGGAGAAGATCTCGCCTTCGGCGCTGACGATGTCGCAGTGGATGGTGCTGTCGGCGGCCATGTCGTGGTGCTCGTGTGCGGTGCGGGGTGACGACGCGCTTACTGCAGCGTCTTCGCCTTCTCGACGGCCTCGTCGATCGAGCCGACCATGTAGAAGGCCTGCTCGGGCAGGTGGTCGTACTCGCCGTCGAGGATGCCCTTGAAGCCGCGGATGGTGTCCTTGAGCGGGACGATCTTGCCGTCCTGGCCCGTGAACACCTTGGCGACGTTGAAGGGCTGCGAGAGGAAGCGCTGGATCTTGCGCGCGCGGAACACGGTGAGCTTGTCCTCTTCCGAGAGCTCGTCCATGCCGAGGATCGCGATGATGTCCTGCAGCTCCTTGTAGCGCTGCAGCACGGCCTGCACGCCACGCGCGGTGCTGTAGTGCTCGTCGCCGACGACCAGCGGGTCGAGCTGGCGCGAGGTCGAGTCGAGCGGGTCGACCGCCGGGTAGATGCCGAGCGCCGCGATCTGGCGCGACAGCACGACGGTCGCGTCGAGGTGCGCGAACGTGGTGGCGGGCGAGGGGTCGGTCAGGTCGTCCGCGGGAACGTACACGGCCTGGATCGAGGTGATCGAGCCCGTCTTGGTCGAGGTGATGCGCTCCTGCAGCACGCCCATCTCCTCGGCCAGCGTCGGCTGGTAGCCGACCGCCGAGGGCATGCGGCCCAGCAGCGCCGAGACCTCGGTGCCGGCGAGCGTGTAGCGGTAGATGTTGTCGACGAAGAACAGCACGTCGCGGCCCTTGCCGCCGTCCTCGCGGACTTCGTCGCGGAAGTACTCGGCCATCGTGAGACCGGTGAGCGCCACGCGCAGGCGGTTGCCCGGCGGCTCGTTCATCTGGCCGTAGACCATCGCCACCTTGGAGTTCTCGAGGTGCTCGAGGTCGATGACGCCCGACTCGGCCATCTCGTGGTAGAAGTCGTTGCCCTCGCGGGTGCGCTCGCCGACGCCGGCGAACACGGACAGGCCGCTGTACTGCTTGGCGATGTTGTTGATGAGCTCGAGCATGTTGACGGTCTTGCCGACGCCAGCGCCGCCGAACAGGCCGACCTTGCCGCCCTTGGCGAACGGCACGAGCAGGTCGATGACCTTGATGCCCGTGACGAGGAGGTCACGGCCGCCGGCCTGCTCGTCGTACGCGGGCGCAGGGCGGTGGATCGACCACTTCTCCTTGGACTCGACGGGGCCGCGGTTGTCCTGCGGCGTGCCGAGCACGTCCATGATGCGGCCCAGGGTCGCCTGGCCGACGGGCACCGAGATCGGCGCGCCGCTGGACTCCACCTCGAGCCCGCGCTTGAGGCCTTCCGAGGGGCCCATCGCGATGGTGCGGACCACGCCGTCGCCGAGCTGCTGCTGCACCTCGAGCGTGAGGTCGACGTCCTTGAGCTTGAGAGCCTCATAGACCTTAGGGATCGACTCGCGCGGGAATTCCACGTCGATGACCGCGCCGATGATCTGCGTAATCTTGCCCGTTGCCATGTCGGTACCCTGTGTCTCGATTGGTGTCAGACGGCGGCCGCGCCGCCGACGATTTCAGCCAGTTCCTTGGTGATCGCCGCCTGCCGCGCCTTGTTGTAGACGAGCTGGAGCTCGCCGATCAGCTTGCCGGCGTTGTCCGAGGCCGCCTTCATGGCGACCATGCGGGCGGCCATCTCGCAGGCCACGCTCTCCACCGCGCCGCGATAGACCTGCGATTCGATGTAGCGCATCAGCACGCCGTCGAGGATCTCGGCGGCATTCGGCTCGTAGATGTAGTCCCAGTGCTCCTGCAGGTCGGCGGCGTCGACCGTCTCGACCGGCAGCAGCTGCTGCACGAGGGGCTTTTGCGTCATGGTGTTGACGAACTGAGCATGCACGACGAACAGGCGGTCGATGCTGCCCTCGCGGTAGGCGTCGAGCATGACCTTGACGGTGCCCAGCAGGTCCTTGACGTGCGGCCGGTCGCCGAGACCGGTGATGCTGGCGAGGACCGGCAGGCCGAGGCGGCGGAAGAACGCGAGGCCCTTGCTGCCGATCAGGCAGAGGTTGACCTTGGCGCCCTTGCCCTGCCACTCGCGCATCAGCATCAGCGTGCTCTTGAACACGTTGGTGTTCAGCGCGCCGCAGAGGCCGCGGTCGCTCGAAACGACGATGATGCCGACCGACTTGGGCTCGCGCTCGACCAGGTAGGGGTGCCGGTAGTCCGGGTTCGCCTGGTTGAGGTGGCCGATGACGACCCGGATCTTCTCGGCGTAGGGCCGCGCGAGGCGCATGCGGTCCTGGGCGCGGCGCATCTTGCTCGCCGCGACCATTTCCATCGCCTTGGTGATCTTCTGCGTCGACTTGACGCTGGCGATCTTGCTGCGGATTTCCTTGGTGCCGGGCATGGGCCTGCGCTCAGTAGGTGCCGGTCGCGAGGAAGTCGTCGCAGATCTGCTTCAGCGTGCCCTCGTGCTTCTTCAGCACGGGCTCGGCGTTGATGGCGTCGAGCGCGGCCTTGTGGCTGGACTTCGCGAAGGCCTGCAGGGCAGCCTCGAAGTCGACGACCTTCTTGCGATCGACCTTGTCCATGTAGCCGTTGTTGACGGCATAGATCGACAGCGCCATCTCGGCGACCGACATCGGCGCGTACTGCTTCTGCTTCATGACCTCGGTCACGCGCACGCCGCGCTCGAGCTGGCGCCGGGTGGCCTCGTCGAGGTCGGAGGCGAACTGCGAGAACGCGGCCAGCTCGCGGTACTGGGCGAGCGCGAGGCGGATGCCGCCACCGAGCTTCTTGATGATGTCGGTCTGGGCGGCGCCACCGACGCGCGACACCGAGATGCCCGCGTTCATGGCCGGGCGGATGCCGGCGTTGAACAGGTCGGTCTCGAGGAAGATCTGGCCGTCGGTGATCGAGATGACGTTGGTCGGCACGAAGGCGGTGACGTCACCCGCCTGGGTCTCGATGATCGGCAGGCCGGTCAGCGAACCGGTCTTGCCCTTCACGGCGCCCTGGGTGGCCATCTCGACGTATTCCTCGTTGACGCGCGCGCTGCGCTCGAGCAGGCGCGAGTGGAGGTAGAACACGTCGCCGGGGAAGGCCTCGCGGCCCGGCGGGCGGCGCAGCAGCAGCGAGATCTGGCGGTACGCGACGGCCTGCTTGGAGAGGTCGTCGTAGATGATCAGCGCGTCCTGGCCGTTGTCCATGAAGTACTCGCCCATCGTCACGCCGGCGTAGGCGGAGAGGTACTGCATGGCGGCGGGCGTCGAGGCCGACGCCGCGACGACGATGGTGTGGTCCATCGCGCCGTTCTCCTCGAGCTTGCGCACCACGTTGGCGATCGACGACTGCTTCTGGCCGATCGCGACGTAGATGCACTTAATGCCGGAGGACTTCTGGTTGATGATGGTGTCGACGGCGAGCGCGGTCTTGCCGGTCTGGCGGTCGCCGATGATCAGCTCGCGCTGGCCGCGGCCGACCGGGACCATCGCGTCGACGGCCTTGTAGCCCGTCTGCACGGGCTGCGCGACCGACTTGCGGTAGATGACGCCCGGCGCGACGCGCTCGATCGGCGAGGTACGGGTGGTTTTCAGCGGGCCCTTGCCGTCGATGGGGCTGCCGAGCGCGTCGACGACGCGGCCGAGCAGCTCGGGCCCGACCGGCACCTCGAGGATGCGGCCGGTGGTCTTGACGGTGTCGCCTTCCTTGAGCGTCTTGTAGTCGCCCAGCACGACCGCGCCGACCGAGTCCTGCTCGAGGTTGAGCGCGAGGCCGAACAGGTTGCCGGGGAACTCGATCATCTCGCCGTAGCGGACATCGGCAAGGCCGTGGACGCGGCAGATGCCGTCCGTGACCGAGACGATGGTGCCGACGTTGCGGGCTTCAGCAGCGGACTGGAAATTGTCGATGCGCTGCTTGATCAGGTCGCTGATCTCGGATGCCTTGATGGACATGGGTTGACCTCTGGTCCTTCGTGCCGGCTCAGGCGCCGGCCATGGTGTTGGCGAGTCGCTCGACGCGCCCGCGCAGCGAGCCGTCGACGACGAAATCCCCGGCGCGCACGACCGCTCCGCCGATCAGCGAGGGATCGACCTCGGCCTGCAGCCGCACGGTACGGCCGAGACGCCTGGCGAGCGACGCCCGCAGCTTCTCGCCCTGCTCGGCCGTCAGCGGCAGGGCGGACGTGACGGTGACGTCGACCGTCTGCTCGACGTCGGCGCGCAGCGCGCCGTACTGCTCGGCAATCCCGGGCAGCAACGCCAGCCGACGGTTCTCGGCCAGCAGGCGCACGAAGTTGCGCGCGGCGTCGTCCCCGGCGGCGCCCGAGAGCTCGAGCACGAAGTCGACGAGCTCCGGCGCGCGGACGTGCGGGTTGCCGACCAGCGCGGCGACACGCTCGTCGGACAGCACGATGCTCGCGCGATCCAGGAAATCGCCCCACTTCGCCAGCTGGCCGGACGCATGCGCGTAATCGAACGCGGCGCGCGCATAGGGCCTTGCGAGGGTCGCCTGCTCAGCCACGGGCGATCTCGTCGGCGAGCTTGTCGATCAGCTGGGCGTGCGCCTTCGGGTCGATCTCGCGCTCGAGCAGCCGCGCGGCACCGGTGACGACCAGGCCGCCGAACTCGCGGCGCAGCTGCTCGCGGGCGCGGCCGGTCTCGGTGGCCGCCTCCTCGCGCGCGGTCGTGACGATGCGCGCGCCCTCGGCCTGCGCGGCCTGCTTGGCCGCCTCGATGGCCTCGGTCGAGCGGCGGGCCGCCTGGTCCTCGATCTGCTTCGCGCGGTCCCGCGCCTCGCGGACGATGGCATCGGCACGGCTCGTGGCCTCGGCCAGGTCCTTCTGGCCCTTGTCGGCGGCCGCGAGGCCGTCGGCGATCTGCTTCTGCCGCGCCTCGATGGCGGCCATGATCGAGGGCCAGCCGAAACGCATCACGAGCCAGGCCACCGCGAGGAACGCGAGGCCTTGGACGATCAGCGTGACTGTGATGCTCATGGTCTGCTACCCCTGTTGCCGTGAGCGCCGCCCGACCCGCGGGCCGGCGCAGGACGCGTTCAACCGACGCCGAGCGCCGACAGGAACGGGTTGGCGAAGATGAGCAGCAGCGCGATGGCGACGCCGATGATGGGGATCGCGTCGAGCAGACCGGCCACGATGAACATCTTGGTCTGCAGCATGTTGGTCAGCTCGGGCTGGCGGGCGGCGCCCTCCAGGAACTTGCCGCCGAGGAGCGCGAAACCGATCGCGGTACCGAGTGCGCCGAGACCGATGAGCAGGCCCGCGGCGATCACGGTCATGCTCATGACATCGGCGATCTGGGTGACGTTTTCCATTGCGAAATCTCCGTATTTGACGACGAACAGCGGAAGAGAAACGGGGGCGAGGCGCTCAGTGCTCCTGCACGGCCATGCTGAAGTACACGATCGTGAGGGTCATGAAGATGAAGGCCTGCAGGGTGATGACCAGGATGTGGAAGGCGGTCCAGAGGAAGCCCGCCACGAACTGCAGCGGCGCCATCACCCAGGTGATGCCGCTGGCGAGGCCAGCGCCCAGGGTCATGCAGGCGATCAGGATGAAGATGAGCTCGCCCGCGTACATGTTGCCGAACAGTCGCAGGCTGAGCGACAGCGGCCGGACCGCCTCTTCGATGAGGCGCAGGAGCAGGTTGGCCGGCGCGACGAGGATCTTGCCGACGACCCCGTGGGCGTGGAACGGAGCGGTGAAGAACTCGGCGATGAACTTGCCGAGGCCCTTGTGCTTGATGGCGTAGTACTGGATGAGGATGAACACGCACAGGGCCATGCCGACCGTCGTCGAGAGGTCCGCCGTGGGCACCACGCGCAGGTAGGGGATGCCCGCGGCATGGGCGCTGGCCGGCAGGAGGTCGACGGGGACCATGTCCATGAAGTTCATCAGGAACACGAGCACGAAGATGGTGAGCGCAAGCGGCGCGATGAACCGGGTCTTGGCGGGGAAGGTGTCCCGGACGATGCCGTCGATCCCCTCGACGAGCATCTCGACGGCACACTGGAGCTTGCCGGGCACGCCGGAGGTGGCACGGCGAGCGGCACGGATGAACACGAAGAGGAAGATGAAGGCGAGCAGGAGCTTGAAGAAGATGCTGTCGACGTTGAGGGTCATGAAGGGGCTGTCCCCGACCGACACGGTCAGGTGTTCGAGGTGGTGCTTGATGTAGCCCGTCATGCCCCCCGATTCGCCTTCAGTCGCCATCGATTCGCGCCCTCATCGCAACCAAGCCACGCCGATCAAGAAACCCACCTGCGCCGCCAGCATCCCCAGCAGGAACGGCAGCGGCGCCAACTTGACGACCCCGAGCGCCAGCCAGACCGCCAGCACCACCCAGAGCCACTTGAGCCCTTCGCCGACCCACATCGCGCGTGCGATGCGTGGCGCGGCGGCGATCCCTGGGGCGAACAGTCGCCAACCGAAGAGCAGATTGCCGGTCGCCACCACCGCCCCGCCGGCCAGCGCTGCAAGCGCCGCCGGGCCGCCGGAGCCTATCCCTGCGCCCACCGCGACCACTGCCGCGACTGCGAACTGCAGCGCGGCGAAACGGCTCACGAGGCGTTTTCCCCTGAACACCGGATCGTTCATGCCATGCGCATCCGTTCACACGACGCCGGGAGGGAAGCCCGGAACCCCCGAGGGGGCCCCAAAGGGCGGCGAATTGTAGGCATAACGGTCGAGGGCTTCAACCAGAAAACGCCCCGCCGTGCAGGCCGCTACCGTGGCGCGATCAGCGCCTCAGCGGATGTGCGCCAGGATCCCGTCGAGTTCGTCGAGCGAGTTGTAGGAGATCACCAGCCGGCCCTTGCTACCGCGGGCCGCCTGCTCGATCACCACGCTGGCGCCCAGGGTATCGGCGAGACGGGCCTCGAGGGCGGCGACGTTGGGGTCCTTTGCCGTGGCGGGAGCGTTCGCCGCGCCCTCTGGATTGGACAGCCGACGCACCAATGCCTCGGTATCGCGCACCGAAAGGCCCTTTCTGGCAACCAATTGCCCGACCTCGACCTGCTGGCGACGCTGGGCGAGGCCGAGCAGCGCGCGCGCGTGGCCCATCTCGATGCGACGGGTCTCGAGCAGCTCGGCGAGCTCCGGCGGCAGCTCGAGCAGGCGCAGCAGGTTGGTCACGGCGGTGCGCGAGCGGCCGACCGCGTCGGCGGCCTGCTGCTGGGTGACGCCGAATTCGCGGATCAGGCGGTCGAGCGCCCGGGCCTCCTCCATCGCATTGAGGTTCTCGCGCTGGATGTTTTCGATCAGGGCCATCGCGATGACGGCCTCGTCGGGGACGCGGCGGCGGATGACCGCCGGGATCTCCTTCAGGCCCGCGATCTGCGCCGCGCGCCAGCGGCGCTCGCCGGCGATGATCTCGTAGCGCTCGGGCGCTGCACCGGGCGCCGCGCCCGGAACGCTGATCGGCCGCACCACGATCGGCTGCACCACGCCCTGGGCACGGATCGACGCCGCGAGTTCCTCGAGCGCTTCCTCGCGCATGTCGACGCGGGGCTGGTAGCGCCCGCGCTGCAGGCGCTCGACCGGCAGCATCGCCAGTTCCTCGTCCGGCTCCTTCGCCGCCGGTGCCTGGGCGGCCGGTTCGCGCGCGGCGTCCGGCGCAGACGCTGCACCGGGCGTCGCACCGGGCGTCGCACCGGCCGCGGCGCGGTTCGAGGCGATCTGACCGAGCAGCGCGTCGAGGCCGCGACCGAGACTGGGCTTCTTCTGGCTCATCGCGAAATGATAGCGGACTGCACGGCAGCGGACCGCACTGCGGCGGACCGGCCCGGCACGCCTTCGAGCGCGCGGTTGTCCGGCACACCGAGAAAGATCTCGCGGAACGCCACCCAGGTCAGCGCGCCCAGGAAGCAGTAGAGCAGCGCCACCAGCGGCGGGAACAGCAGCACGCAGAGCACGGGCAGGGTCACGAACATCAGGCCGACGGCGAGCATCGGCCCGAGGTTGCGGACCTGCGCGGCGGCGCTCAACCGGTAGGCGTCGCGGAACGACAGCCCGAGCAGCGTGGCGCAGGGAAACTGGAAGAACGACGTGAGCCCCGGGATGTTGAGCCCGAAGTAGGCCAGGCCCAGTGCGTACGCGGCGTAGACGAAGACCTGCCGGGCCGCCTGGAGCCAGTCGCCCGACAGCACGTCGACGGCATTGCGGTCCGTGTAGAGCACGGACCACCACGGCACGCCCGGTCGCGCCAGCAGCAGCATCCAGATCAGCGCCCCCGCCACGGAGATCACGCCCGCGAAGGCCAGGATCCCGAACGCGTGCGAGCGCAGCATGCGCAGCACCTCGCCGAGCCCGGTGCGCTGCGGCCGGTCGAGCTGCGCGGCAATCAGCACGCTGGAGAAGAACGCCGACAGTGAGAGCACGCCGCTGACGAGGGGCAGGCGGTGCCCGGCGAAGATCGACAGGCAGGAGACGAGCAACAGGCCGATCCAGAAACCGAAGCCGCGCCCGATCAGCGCGATGGCCTGCCGGCTCCAGCGCAGCGGCGCACCGGGCCCGGCCTGCCGCGGCTCGAGGATCATGCCGGCGGCGGGTCCTCGGGCGATTCGTCGCCGGCGACGCGGGGCGCGGCGGCCTCTTCCTCGCGCCGGATCATCTCGCCGGCGAGCGCGAGGTAGGCGAGCGCACCCCGGGAGTCCTTGTCGTGCAGCAGCGCGGGCTTGCCGAAGGACGGCGCCTCGGCGAGGCGCACGTTGCGCGGGATGATGGTGCGGAAGACCTTGTCGCCGAAGTGCATGATCAGCTGCGCGCTGACCTCGTTGGCCAGGTTGTTCCGGGGATCGAACATGGTGCGCAGCACCCCCTCGATCTGGAGGCCGGGGTTGGCGGCGTCGCGGATCTGGCCGATCGTGCCGACCAGCGCCGAGAGACCCTCGAGCGCGTAGTACTCGCACTGCATCGGCACCAGCACGCTGTCGGCCGCCACGAGCGCGTTGACGGTCAGCATGTTCAGCGACGGCGGGCAGTCGATGAGCACCACGTCGAACTGGTCGCGCACGGGCCGCAACGCCTCGCGCAGCCGCTGCTCGCGGCCGATGGGCATCGACAGCAGCTGCACCTCGGCGGCGGTCAGGTCCTGGTTCGAGGGCAGCAGCGACAGGCCCGGGATCTGCAGGGGGAGGATCGCCTCGGCCGCCGTGCAGGCGCCGACCAGCACATCGCCCGCCCCGCGCTCGATCGAGGCCTTGTCGACGCCGCAGCCCATGGTGGCGTTGCCCTGGGGATCGAGGTCGACCAGCAGCACGCGCCGCCGCGTCGCCGCGAGCGACGCGGCGAGGTTCACGGCGGTGGTGGTCTTGCCCACTCCGCCCTTCTGGTTGGCGACGGCGATGACGCGCTTCATGCGGGCAGTCTAGCCCAAGCCCCCGGCGGAGGGCGGGCGCAGCACGACGATCCGCCGCTCGGCACCGAGGCCGGGGACCTCGACCTCGATGTCACGCTCGACGCGCCAACCCGCAGGCAGCTCCGCCTGCTCGTCGGCCGCGCGCGGCCCCTTCATGGCGACGACGCGGGTGTCCGGACCGCACAGCGGGGCCACCTGGGCGACCAGCCGGGGCAGCGGCGCGAAGGCCCGCGCCACGACGGTGTCGAACGGGGCCTCAGGTCGCCAGTCTTCGGCGCGGGCGTGCACCGGTTCCACATTGGCGAGCCCGAGCACGCGACGGGCATGCCCCACGAAGCGCACCTTCTTGCCGTTGGAGTCGAGCAGCGTGTAGCGGCGCCCGGGGTCGGCGATCGCCAGCGGCAGGCCGGGGAAACCGGCACCCGTGCCCACGTCGACCACGCGCCCGCCCTGCACGAACGGCAGCACCGACAGGCTGTCGAGCAGGTGGTGGGTGAGCATCCCGCGGCGATCGGTGATCGCGGTGAGGTTGAAGCTGCGGTTCCAGCGCTCGAGCTCGTCGAGCAGGCGCAACAGGCGGCTGGCGGCCTCGGGCGCCAGCGGCACGCCCAGCCGGGCGGCACCGTCGATCAGCTCCTGAAGCACGACCGCGATCCGCGCCGCGGACCGCTCAGCCGATCCGCACCAGCGTGCGGCCGGAGACGGAGCCCTCGATGAACGCCGCGAAGGCGCCGGGCAGCTCGGCGAAGGGCAGGATGCGGCTGACGATGCGGTCGAGGTGGCGCGGCCGCAGGTCGGTGGCGATCCGGTTCCAGACCACGAGCCGCGTGTCGCGCAGCTGCGCCGCCGAGTTGATGCCGATGAGGTTGATGCCGCGCAGGATGAAGGGCATGACGGTGGTGTGCAGTTCCGCGCCGCCGGCGAGGCCGATGCTGGCGATGTTGCCCCAGGTGTCGACGGTGCGGGTCAGCCACGCCAGCGTGTCGCCGCCGACGTTGTCGATCGCGCCGCCCCAGCGCGCCGCCTCGAGCGGGCGGCGCCCGTGGTCGAGCTCGCCGCGCAGCAGCACCTTCGAGGCGCCCAGCGATTCGAGGTAGGGCACCGAGTCCTTCTTGCCGGTGACGGCGACGACCTCGTAGCCGCGGCCGGCCAGCATGTCGATCGCGATGCTGCCGACGCCGCCGGTCGCGCCCGTGACGACGATGGGCCCCTTGTCGGGCCGCTGGCCGTTGTGTTCCATCTTGTGGATCGCGAGCGCGGCAGTGAACCCCGCGGTGCCCAGCGCCATCGCGCTGCAGGCATCGAAACCCTCGGGCATCGGGATCACCCACTCGCCCTTCACGCGGGCGAACTCGGCGTAGCCACCGTCGTGGGTCTCCGACAGGCCGCAGCCCGTCACGAGCACGTGGTCGCCGGGCGCATGGCGCAGGTCGGTCGAGGATTCGACGACCCCGGCGAGGTCGATGCCGCCGACCAGCGGATAGCGCCTGAGGATGCGGCCGGCGCCGGTGGCGGCCAGCGCGTCCTTGTAGTTGATGCCCGAGTATTGCACCCGGATCACGACCTCGCCGGGGCAGAGGTCGTCGAGGGTGATCGTCTCGAGCCGCGCGACGACCTGGCCGTCGATCTCATGGATGCGGAAGGCGCGGAACGGGGGATGGTGCATGCTCATGACGTCTTCTCCGGATAGGCCGGCATCAGGATGCGCGGCGCCCGAGCCAGGCCAGCATGCCGTCGACGTTGAGATCGAGGTCGAGCGCGAGGTTCGCGTCGACGAGCGCGGCGGGCTGCGCGCAGCCGTGCCGGGTGGCCTCGTCGATCCACAGCCCGCGCAGCTGCGCGCGCAGCACGGCACGGGCCTCGACGACCGGCGCTCCGGCCTGCGCGAGCGCGAACGCCTCGATCCGGTCGAGCTGCCGCAGCAGGTCGGCACCCAGGCGCTCGCAGTCGACCACGCGGCTGTAGTGCGTCAGGTAGGCGGCACGCGGCCGGAGCGCGAGCAGCCGCCGGATGGAATCGCGCAGCTGCGCGGGATCGAACTGCGTCGGCGTGGTCGTGGGCACGATGAACGCGCGGCCGTCGACGTCGAACTCGCGATAGGAGAGCCCGAAGGTGTCGCCGGTGAACAGGCTCGCCGAATCCAGGTCGACGACGACCTGGTGATGCAGCGCGTGACCCGGCGTATGCACGATCTCGAGCGCACGCCCGGCGAGGTCGAAGCGCTGCCCGGGCGCGGTCGCCACGACCCGGGCGGCGTCGATCGGCGCGATCTCGCCGTAGAGCTGGTCGTAGGCCTCGCGGCCGTAGACCGCGATCGAGGCGTCGACGAGCTTCGCGGGGTCGATCATGTGCGGCGCGCCGCGCGGATGCAGCACGGCCTGCGCGCGCGGCAGCGCGCGCATCAGCTGCCCCGCGCCGCCCGCGTGGTCGAGGTGCACGTGGGTCAGGAACACGTAGTCGACGGCGTCGGGCTCGAGGCCGAGCCACTCGAGCGTGGCGAGCAGCCGCGGCACGGCGTGCGCCGTGCCCGTGTCGACGAAGGCGGCACGCCCGCCGTGTACGATCAGGTGCGAGGCGTCGAGCCGCGGCCGCACGTAGTGCGTGTCGATCGCGAAGATGCCGTCCGGGTGACGGGTGATGTCGGACTCGATCGCGGCCACGGTGTTCACGCTCAGCGCCCCTGCAGCACGTCCTTCCACTTCTCCTCGAACGCCCACACCTGCTCGAAGCCCACCATGCGGCAGAAGTCGTCGAAGCCGAACAGCGGCACGTCGGGCGACAGGCTGGTGCCCTCGGCCTTGAGGTGGCGCATCGCCTTCTCGATCGCCGCGCTCGCGGCGAGCGCGGCCATGGCCGGCCAGATGGCCATCGAGTAGCCGAGCGAGCGCAGCTCGCTGACCGGGCGGATCGGCGTCTTGCCGCCGTCGGACATGTTGGCGATCATCGGCGCGCGGATCGCGGCGCAGGCCCGGCGCATCTCGTCCTCGGAGTGCAGCGACTCGACGAACACCACGTCGGCGCCCGCCTCCGCATAGGCCTGGCCGCGGCGCACGGCCTCCTCGAAGCCGAGCCCGCCCCGCGCATCGGTTCGGGCGATGACGAGGAAGTCGGCGCTGCTCCGCGCCGCCACGGCGACGCGGATCTTGGCGACCATGTCCTCGGCCGCGATCACGCGCCGGTAGGGCGTGTGGCCGCACTTCTTCGGGAACTCCTGGTCCTCGATCTGGATCGCGCTGACTCCGGCGCGCTCGTAGCCCTTCACCGTGTGGTCGACGTTCAGCAGCCCGCCGAAACCTGTGTCGGCGTCGGCGATCACCGGCGCCGAGGACTTCTCGACGACCTTGGCCACCCGCGCGAGCATGTCGGTGTAGGTGGCGAGGCCCGCGTCCGGGATGCCCAGGTAGGAGGCCGTGAGCCAGTAGCCCGAGGCATAGACCGCGTCGAAGCCCACCCGCTCGGCGAGCATCGCCGAGATCATGTCGAAGACCCCGGGCGCAACGATGAACTCGCCGGCGAGCAGTTTTTGTTTCAGGCGTGGATCGGCCATCGTGAATCCCGTGGGACGTTGGAGCAGGGGGAGAGGTCGGGCACCATAGCAGACATGACCCACCGATTCACCGCAGGGGCGGCGCTCGCCCCACTGCTGCTCGCGCTCGTCTCCAGCGTCGTCGCCGTGCAGGCGTCCGCGCAGACGGTCACCCCCGGGGGTGCCCCGCTCCGCGAGGAGCGCGGCAACCTCGTGCTCGACGGCGTGCCGCCGCATTCCCCGGCGATCGCCGAGGCCGTCGATCGCTGGATGGCCGGCCGGGGCGCAGCCTTCCGCGACTTCCTCCCCGACGGCTCGATCCTGGTCGGCACGCGCTTCGGCGAAGCCGAGCAGCTGCATCGCGTGGCCGCACCCCTCGGCGCCCGCGAGCAGCTGACCTTCTCCCCCGAGCCCATCGGCGGCGCACGGGTGCCCGCTGGCGGACCAGCATCGGGGTTCGTGTTCCTCAGCGACCGCGGTGGCAACGAGAATGCCCAGCTCACCTGGTTCAGCCTCACCGACCGCAGCCAGCGGCTGCTCACCGACGGCCGCTCGCGCCACGGCAGCCCGGTGTGGTCGCGCGACGGCCGGCGCCTCGCCTTCCATGGCAACGGTCGCGACCCCGCGAGCCAGGACGTCTGGATCACCGATGTCGCCGCCGGCAGCGCGCCACAACTGCTGGTCACCGCGCAGGGCCGCAGCTGGTCGCCGCTCGACTGGTCACCCGACGACGCGCGCCTGCTGCTGCTGGACTACACCTCGGTCACCGAGGCCCGGCTGTTCATCGTCGACGTCGCCACGGCGGCCCTCACGCCTGTTCCCATCGCCCCCCCGGGCACCGACCCGGCGAAGGCTGCCGACCTGCGCAGCGGCATCGGCGGCGCGCGCTTCTCGCTCGACGGGTCGGGCGTCTGGGTGATCGCCGACGCCGGCGGGGAATTCCGCCAGATGCTCTACGTCGACCTGGCGACCGGCCGCTCGCGCAGCCTGTCGGCGGACCTCCCCTGGGACATCGAGGATTTCGACCTCAGCCCCGATGGCCGGCTGCTCGCAATGGTCGCCAATGTCGACGGCTTCAGCCGGCTTCGCCTGCTCGACCTCGGCGCGGCCACGGAAGTGCCGGTGCGGGGCCTCCCCGATGGCCTGATCGGCGGGATCGCCTTCGACCGGACCGGCAACCGCCTCGGCATGACGATCGAGTCGGCGCAGTCGCCCCGCGACGCGTGGACCTGGGAAGTCGCCACCGGCACCGCGACGCGCTGGACGCGCAGCGAGGTCGGCCCGGTCGATCCGGCGCGCTTCGTGCCCGCCCAGCTGGTTCGCTACCCGACCTGGGACCGCGAGGGCGGCCGGCCGCGGCAGATCCCCGCGTTCGTGTACCGGCCGGCCACCCCCGGGCCGCATCCGGTGGTGATCGACATCCACGGCGGGCCGGAGGGCCAGTCGCGGCCGGGGTTCAGCGCCTGGACGCAGTTCCTGGTGAACGAACTCGGCTACGTGGTGATCGCGCCGAACGTGCGCGGCTCGACCGGCTACGGTCGCCGCTACACCGAACTCGACAACGGCATGCTCCGGCAGGACTCGGTGCGCGACATCGGCTCGCTGCTGGTGTGGATCGCGGCGCAGCGTGACCTCGACGCCAGCCGGGTGGTGGTGACCGGCGGCTCCTACGGCGGCTACATGGTGCTCGCGTCGCTCGTGAACTACGGCGACCGGCTGCGCGGCGGCATCGACGTCGTCGGCATCAGCAACTTCGTCACGTTCCTGCGCAACACCTCGGCCTACCGCCGCGACCTGCGCCGCGCCGAATACGGCGACGAGCGGGATCCGCGCATGCGCGCCTTCCTCGAGCGGATCTCGCCGCTGACCAATGCCGGAATGATCCGCAAGCCGCTGCTGGTGGTGCAGGGGCTCAACGACCCGCGCGTCCCCGCGTCGGAGAGCGAGCAGCTGGTCGAGAAGGTGAGGGCCGCGCGCGGCGAGGTGTGGTACCTCGCGGCGAAGGACGAGGGCCACGGCTTCCGCAAGAAGGGCAACCGTGACTTCTACCTGAAGACCGCGGCGACCTTCCTGGAGAAGCTCAGGCAGTAGGGGCAGCCGGCCCGCCGGGCCGGCGCCCAGGTCACCGCGTCGCCAGGATCAGCGCGTCGCCAGGCGGCTGACGCGCTTCGGCACGGTGCCGAGGACCGGCCGCTGCGAGGCGTAGTAGTCGGCGAGCGCCTTGATGTCCTTGTCGGAGAGCTGCGCGGCAAAGCCCGCCATCACCGCGTTGCGGCGCCCGCCGTTCTTGTAGTCGGTGAGCGCGCGCACGAGGTAGTCCTCGTACTGGCCAGACAGCGTCGGGTACTGCGGCGTGATGCCGACGCCGTCGTTGCCGTGGCAGGCGACGCAGACCTGCGCGGCCTCCGGCGGCGTGCCGACCGGCGCGGCGCTGGCGGCCGGCGTCGTCACCGGGCCGGCGAGGTAGGTCGCGACGTCGAGCATGTCCTGGTCGCTCATCGACACCGCATTGGCGTGCATGGTGGCGTGGCTGCGCTCGCCGCTTCGATAGGCCTGCAGCGCGATCACGAGGTACTCGGGGCTCTGGCCGCGCAGCTTGGGCACGCGGTACACGGGGTAGGCGTTCTTGTAGTTCGGGATGCCGTGGCAGCCCAGGCAGGTGTAGCCGAGGCGTTCGCCGCGGGCTGCGTCGCCGGTCGATTGAGCCTCCGCCACGTTCGTGGAGAAGACGGCGGCGAAGGCCAGCAGGCCCAGAGCCCGGATACGCGCGGAAAACCTCATCGGAACCCCCAACCCAACCCTGTGAAACTACACTGAAAATCGGCGCGCAATCTTACGGATTCAGGCGCGCGAATACCACCCGCCGGGTCACAGACTGCGCGTCTCGACGATCGCCTGGTCCGCGATGCGCGTCCAGTTCGCCACGCCCTTCTCGAACTTCGTGAAGGAATCGAAGACCTTCCGGAACAAGGGATCCGCGGCGGCCTTCTCGGCCACCACCTGCCGGGACAGGTCGCGCAGCAGCCGCAGGACATCCGGCGGGAAGGCCCGGAGCTGCACCTTGTGGACGTTCACGAGCTGGTCCAGCGCCTCGAAGCTTCTGGCCGTGAACTCGGCGAGCATGTTGTCGTTCGTCGCCCGCGCAGCGGTCAACACGATCGCCTGCAGGTCGGGCGGCAACCCCTCGAAGGCCTTCTGGTTGATCAGGCACTCCAGAGTGGTGCCCGGCTCGTGCCAGCCAGGGTAGTAGTAGTACTTCGCGGCCTTGTAGAGACCGAAGGCCAGGTCGTTGTAGGGCCCGACCCACTCGGCCGCGTCGATCGCACCGGTCTGCAGGGCGGTGAAGATCTCCGATCCCGCCAGGGCGACCGGAGTGCCCCCGGCACGCGCGAGCACCTCGCCGCCGAGCCCCGGGATGCGCATCTTCAGGCCCTTGAGGTCGGCGATGGAGCGGATCTCGCGATTGAACCAGCCGCCCATCTGGGTGCCGGAATTGCCACACGGGGCCGGCAGCACGCCGAAGGGGGCATAGGTTTCGCGCCAGAGCTCGAGGCCGCCGCCGTAGTAGAGCCAGGCGTTCATCTCGGCCGCCGTGAGTCCGAACGGCACGCCCGAGAAGAACGAGGCCGCCTCGGTCTTGCCCTTCCAGTAATACGCGCCGGCGTGGCCCAGCTCGGCCGTGCCGCGCGACACGGCATCGAAGACCTCGAATGGAGGCACGAGCTCGCCGGCGCCGTAGATCTTGATCTTGATGCGCCCGTTGCTGCATTTCTCGATCGTCTCGGCGAAGCGGATGGCGCCCGTGCCGAGACCGGGGAAGTTGGGTGGCCACGTGGTCACCAGCTTCCAGCGGAATTCCGCCTTCGCGCTGGATCCCGCGTTGCCCGCAGCCGGTGCGGAGGCACCGCCCGAACAGGCGGCCGTGGTCGCGGCGGCGGCCGTGACCGCGGCCTTGCCGATGAACTGGCGTCGCTTCATGCCCCAAGCCTCCCTGCTTTGGCTATAAGTATCCCATGATCGCCCTGATCCAGCGTGTCACCCGCGCGAGCGTCGACGTGGCCGGCGAGTGCGTCGGCCAAATCGGGCCCGGCCTGCTGGCCCTCGTGGCCGTCCGCCCGGCCGATGACGAGGCCGCGGCCGCCCGCCTGCTCGAGCGGCTGCTCGGCTATCGGGTCTTCGGCGATGACGCGGGCCGCATGAACCGCTCGCTGGCCGACACCGGGGGCGGGCTGCTGCTCGTGCCCCAGTTCACCCTGGCCGCCGACACGCGCAAGGGCACCCGGCCGGGCTTCAGCCGCGCGGCAGCCCCCGACCAGGCGCGCCGCCTGTTCGAACACCTGTGCGAGCTGGCCCGGGCAGCCCACCCTGTGCTGGCCACCGGTCGGTTCGGCGCGGACATGCAGGTCTCGCTCGTCAACGACGGCCCCGTGACGTTCTGGCTCGAGACGCCGCCACCCGGCGAAAACCCCTGACATAACAGGCACCTCCGAATCCGGCAGCCCGCGCCACCCGCCGCCGGCCAATGGAACTTTCGCAGCCCCACCGGCTCTTTTGCCCTATCATCCCGACGACACGCCGGGCAGCACCAGGAGACGTCCATGGGAATCGGAATGCGCGAGTTGATCATCATCCTGCTGGTGGTGCTGCTGGTCTTCGGCGCCAAGAAGCTCCGCACGATCGGTTCCGACCTCGGCGCGGCCGTCCGCGGCTTCAAGAAGGGCATGGAGGACGGCGACGCCGCCGAGAGCGTCAAGCAGATCCAGCAGGACGCCGCCGACGCCGAATTCCCCGAGGCGGGCAAGGCACGGACCGAGCAGAAGTCCGGCGAACGCAGCGCCTGACCGGTCCGCTGCGGCAGCACGGCGGGCCCGTCGATGTTCGAGGTCGGCTTCAGCGAGCTGCTGCTGATCATGGTGCTCGCACTCGTGGTGCTCGGGCCGGAGAAGCTGCCCAAAGTCGTGTCCCAGGTCGGTCGCTGGATGGGCCGTGCCCGCGCGATGGCGCGGCAGTTCCGCGAGCAGCTCGAGGACGAGGCAACCCTGGAGCCTTCGTCGCGCCGCCCGGCGGCGGGCACGCCAGCCGCGGCGACCCCGGCCGCGGCGAGCTCCGGCACGACGCCCTCCACCACGGAAGCACCCGCCACGGACGCACCGGCCCCGCAGGCCGAACCGCCCGCCGCCCCCGACGCCGCGGCCTCGAGCACCGACCCGGCACCGCCTGGGGGTTACGTGAGCACGGCGACCCCACCGCCGCATGCTGCCGATGAGCCGCGAGGAACCTGAACAGCTCGCCGAGGGAACGCTGACCTCGCACCTGCTGGAACTGCGCGACCGGCTGCTGCGCGCGTTCCTGGCGGTGCTGGTGGTGTTCCTGCCGCTGGCGTTCTTCGCGAACGACATCTTCTCGTTCGTGGCGCAGCCGCTGATCGACAAGCTGCCCGAGGGCTCCTCGCTGATCGCCACCAGCGTGATCTCGCCCTTCATGACGCCGTTCAAGCTGGCGTTCTTCGCCGCCCTGTTCGTCGCGATGCCCGTCGTGCTCTACCAGGTCTGGGCGTTCGTGGCGCCGGGGCTCTACCGGCACGAGAAGCGCTTCGCGATGCCGCTGCTGGTGTCCTCGATCGTGCTGTTCTACGTGGGAGTGGTGTTCGCCTACCTGTTCGTGTTCCCCGTGATGTTCGAGTTCTTCGCCGGCACCACGCCCTCGGGCGTGCGGATGATGACCGACATCAACCTCTACATGGACTTCGTGCTGACGATGTTCCTGTGCTTCGGGCTCGCCTTCGAGGTCCCGGTGGTGGTGGTGCTGCTCGTGCTCACGCGCCTCATCACCGTCGAGAAGCTCGCGGCCGCGCGAGGCTACGTGCTGATCGGCATCTTCGTGTTCGCGGCCATGCTCACGCCGCCGGACGCCATCTCGCAGACCATCATGGCCGTGCCGATGTACCTGCTCTACGAGGGCGGGCTGGTCATGGCGCGCGTGCTCTCGCGCATGCGCCGCGAGGACGAGGAAAAGGAAGCCGGCGCCGACGCCTGATGCGGCGACGCGCGTCCCCGCGCGGCCGCGCCTTGATGGGCGCAGGCGGCTTCGCGCAGACTGCAGCCTTCCGGGCTCCGGCCCCGGCAGGGAAAGCACAACTCCAATGAACACGCCCTCCACCGCCCCGGGCACCGGCCCGACTTTCCTCGGTCATCCGCGCGGCCTTGCCACGCTGTTCTTCACCGAGATGTGGGAACGCTTCAGTTACTACGGGATGCGCGCGCTGCTCGTGCTGTTCCTGGTCGACGCCATCGCCAGTGGCGGGCTGGGGCTCGACGATCGGACGGCGACCGCCATCTACGGTCTCTACACCGCCGCGGTCTACGTGGTGGCCCTGCCGGGCGGGTGGATTGCCGACCGCCTGATCGGCGCACAGAAGGCCGTGCTCTACGGGGGCATCCTGATCGCGCTGGGCAGCTTCGGCCTGTGGCTGTCGCAGAACGCGCAGATGTTCTACCTCGGCCTGGTGGTCATCGTGCTCGGCGTCGGCCTGCTCAAGCCGAACATCTCGGCGCTCGTGGCGGACCTCTATCCGGAAGGTGGCGGCCGCCGCGATGCCGGCTTCACCATCTTCTACATGGGCATCAACCTGGGCGCATTCATCGGCCCGCTCATCACGGCGTGGCTGGCGGCGCTGTACGGCTGGCGCGTCGGTTTCCTCTCCGCGGGCGTCGGCATGCTGCTCGGCGTGATCCAGTTCATGCTGACGCGCCATCACCTCGGCGGTGCCGGCGCGGCTCCCCACGTGCCGCCCGGCACGGACCTGCGCGGCGCGTGGCGCAACCTCTGGATCGGATCCGCGCTGGCCGCCACGCTGGTGGCGCTGCCCTTCCTGGGGATCGTCTCGGTCTCGCCGGTGGAGCTGCAGGGCTACGGGATCGTCGTCATCGTCGCGATGACGCTGCTGTACTTCGCCTACCTGCTGCTGTTCGCGGGGCTCGACGCGACCGAGCGCAGGCGCGTGCTGGTGCTGGTGGTGCTGTTCGTCGCCTGCGCGCTGTTCTGGTCGGGGTTCGAGCAGGCGGGGTCCTCGCTCAACCTCTTCGCCGAGCGCTATACCGACCGGGTCGTCGGCGACTTCACGGTGCCTGCAGGCTGGTTCCAGTCACTCAACGCGATCTTCATCGTGGTCTTCGCGCCGTTGTTCTCCGCTCTCTGGGTCGCCCTCGCCCGGCGCAACATGGACCCCTCCACGCCGGTGAAGTTCGCACTCGGCCTGCTCGGCATGGCGCTCGGCTTCCTGGTGATGGTTGGCGCGGCGCGGGTGGTCGCGGACGGGCTGCCCGCCGCCGCCTACTGGCTCGTGCTCACCTACCTGCTGCACACCTTCGGCGAGCTGTGCCTCTCGCCGGTGGGCCTCTCGTCGGTGACGAAGCTGGTGCCGCAGCGCTTCGTCGGCCAGAGTCTCGGCATCTGGTTCCTCGCAGTCTCGCTCGGCAACCTCATCGCCGGCCGCATCGCCGGCGAGTTCGACGCCGGCAACGTCGCGGCCATGCCGGGGCAGTACATGGGCATCTTCTGGTTCGGCGCGATCGCAGCACTGGTCATGCTGCTGGTGAGCCCGTTCGTGCGCCGCTGGATGGGTGATGTGAAGTGAGCGGCGGCGGCGCGGGCGCGGCGGCCGGAGCCGCCACGGCGCCGCAGCTGACGCTGCGCGCCGTGCTGCTCGCCATCGTGCTGGCGATGATCCTGGCGGCCGCGAACACCTACCTCGGGCTGTTCGCCGGCATGACGATCGCGTCCGCGATCCCGGCCGCGGTGGTGTCGATGGCGGTGCTGCGCCTGCTCGGCGGCGGCGGCATCCTCGAGAACAACATCGTCGCCACCGGCGCCTCGGCCGGCTCCTCGATCGCCTCGGGCGTGATCTTCACGATCCCGGCGCTGGTGATCCTCGGCTACTGGAGCGATTTCCGCTACAGCTGGGTGCTGGCCATCGCCGGGCTCGGCGGCATCCTCGGCGTGCTGTTCTCGGTGCCGCTGCGCCGCGCACTGATCGTCGAGCAGAAGCTCGCGTTCCCCGAGGGCAAGGCCGCGGCCGAGGTGCTGCGCACCGGCGAGGATCCGGCGGCCGGGCTGCGCATCCTCGGCGCCAGCGCGCTGGGCGGCGGCCTCGCCAAGCTCGCGGCGGGGAGCGGCCTGCGCGTGCTGCCCGACACGGCCGCGGCAGCGACCTTCACGCCCGGCGGCGCGATCGCCTATTTCGGCACCAACCTGTCGCCGGCGCTGCTCGGCATCGGCTACATCGTCGGCCTCAACGTGGGCGTGCTCGTGCTGGCAGGCGGCATGATCTCCTGGAACATCGCGATTCCGCTCTATGCGGCGTACGTGCTGCCGGGCGATCCGGCCATGTCGGCGGCGCTCGCCGGTGCGTCGGCCGAGGACGCCGCGGGCATGATCTGGTCGAGCCAGATCCGCTACCTTGGCGTCGGCGCCATGCTGGTGGGCGGCCTCTGGGCGCTCGTCTCGCTGCGCCAGTCGCTGCTGTCCGGCGTGCGCAGCGGCCTCGCTGCCGCGCGCGCGGGCGCCGGCGGCATCGCCGCCCCGGAGACGGATCGCGACCTGCCGATGAAGGGCGTGCTGGCCGGCGTCGTGCTGTTCACGCTGCCGCTGTGGGCGCTCTACCAGACCATCGTCGGCTCGTTCGCCGTGAGCCTGCCGATGACGATCATCATGATCGTCGCCGGGTTCCTGTTCTGCTCGGTGTCGGCCTACATGGCCGGCCTGGTCGGCTCGTCGAACAATCCCGTCTCGGGCATCACGATCGCAACGATCCTGTTCGCGGCAGTCGTGCTGCTCGGCCTGATGGGGCGCGATGCCGCCATCGGCCCGGTCGCCGCGATCATGATCGGCGCCGTGGTCTGCTGCGCCGCCTGCATCAGCGGCGACAACCTGCAGGACCTGAAGTGCGGGCAGATCGTCGGCGCCACGCCGTGGCGCCAGCAGACGATGCTGGCGATCGGCGCGGCGAGCAGCGCGCTGGTGATGGCGCCGGTGCTCAACCTTCTCGCGCGTGCGTACGGCATCGGCGTGCCCACCGCCGAACACCCGGATCCGCTGCTCGCGCCCCAGGCCACGCTGATGGCCTCGGTCTCGAAGGGCCTGTTCGGCGGCTCGCTGCCCTGGGACATGATCGCGATCGGGGCGGCGATCGGCGTCGGCATCATCATCCTCGACTCGGTCCTGAAGGCGCGGGGCTCGAGCTTCCGCGCACCCGTGCTCGCGGTGGCCGTCGGCATCTACCTGCCGCTCGAGCTGTCGGTGCCGATCTTCGCCGGCGGGCTGCTGTCGCACCTGGCGTCCCGGTTCCTCGGCGGCTCAGGCCGCGACCCGGAGGACGCCGAGCGCCGCAACCGCCGCGGCCTGCTGTTCGCCGCGGGCATGATCACGGGCGAGGCGCTGATGGGGATCCTGATCGCGATCCCGATCGTCGTCGCGGGGCGCGCCGACGTGCTCGCACTGCCCGGCTCGCTGCATTTCGGTGGCTGGCTGGGGCTGCTGGTGCTCGCCGGCCTCGGCGCGTGGCTGTACCGGACGGCGACCCGCCGACCCGACGCCGCCTGACGCGGAATGATTCGACGGAACCCCTCGACGGCGCGGCTGCGCGGCGCCGGCCTGCGTGGCATGAGCCATCGCGCGAAGCTCGTGCTGTGCCTGGCGATCGTCTACCTGGTGTGGGGCGGCAGCTACCTCGTCACCTCGGTGGGCGTCCACACGCTGCCGCCCTTCCTGATGGGAGCCGTGCGCTTCGCACTGAGCGGCCTCGCGCTCTTTGCGATCGCGCAATGGCTGGGCGAGGAACGCCCGCGCCTCACGCCGACCGAGCTGCGGCACGTCACGGTCACCGGGTTCTTCACGGTGCTGGTCTCGAACGGCTTCAACGTCTGGTCGCTGCAGTGGCTGCCGTCGAACCAGGCGGCGCTGCTGAACGTCTCGTCGGCGTTCTGGATCACGATCCTCGGCACGCTGGGCCGGCGCCGCCACCCGATCGGTGCCACGGTCGCCGCTGGCCTGGCGATCGGCGTGGCCGGCGTCGCGATGATCCTGTGGCCCGGGGCCGAGGGACCCGACGCGCCCGGCGCCGTGGCCCTGCTGGGCGCGCAGATGCCTGACTATCCGCTGGGCTCGCCGTTCGTGCCGCAGCTCGGCATCCTGCTCGGCTGCCTCGGCTGGGCGCTCGGCACGGCGTATCTGCGCAACGTGCAGACCGGACTCGGGCTGCTCTCGTTCACCGGCCTGCAGATGTTCGCGGGTGGGCTTATGCTGTTCGCGCCCGCGGCGCTCGCCGGCGAGTTCGCGCGCTGGCACTGGTCCGTGCCGGGCATCGCCGCACTGGGCTACCTGATGGTGTTCAACTCGCTGATCGCGTACACGGCCTACGCGTGGCTGTCGAAGCACGCCACGCCTGGCCAGGTCGGGTCCTATGGGCTCGTGAACCCGGCCGTCGCGACACTGCTGGGCTGGCTCGTGCTCGGCGAGCGGCTCAGCGCCGTGCAATGGCTCGGCACGCTCGTGATCCTCGCCGGCGTGCTGCTCGTGAACCGCCCGCGCTAGCCCGGGGGGCAGCGCGACACCAGCGGCTCGGCCCGCAGCTTCGCCAGGTCGACGCTGCCCGCCGGCAGGGCGCGCCTCTCGCGCGCCGGCAGTTCGATCCGCGCGGTCAGGTTCTTGCCGCTGGCGTCGCGGATGTTGGTGAGGCCGATGTAGCGGAGCAGCACCCGGTCCGACTTGCGGTAGCTGACCTCGATCCAGGGCAGGAACCAGCCGATCACACCAGAGAGGTTGAGCCGGATCACCGAGACCTCGGCGCCATCGATCTGGTCATCGCGCTCCTTGCTGACCTTGAAGGTGAGGAAGTCGAGCCGGCTGGGGATCAGGAAGGGAAACCGCAGGGTACGGCCGGACTGCAGGTCGGCCCAGTGCTTGCGCACGAACTCGTCGAACCCCGCGTCGGTGACGATCGCCACGTTGGCGGGAACCTTCGCCTCGCGCGTCGTCGCGTTCGCGTCGGCCCGCTGGAACACCCGCGGACCCTGCGGGGTCCGGCGCAGGCCCTCGAGGTAGCCGGTGCGTGCATCGAGCAGGGTGAACTCGGGCTCCTCGCGCACCGCGCCGTAGACGAGCTCCTTGCGGGCGAAGGGCTGGCCGCCCGCGGCGCACCGGTACAGCACGACGCGCGCCTCGCGCGCACCACCCAGGCCCGAGACGTGGTGGGATTCGGTGTAGAGGAGCCGGCCATCCTCCATGCCGCGCGCATAGCCGTTGAATGTGAGATCTGCCGCGCGCGCCTCGGCCATGCCGGCCGCCAGCGCGACCCATGCCCAGGCCCAGGCCCGGGCGGATACCCGCGGTGCCGCGGGCCGTGCAGGCCGCGTGCTCACTGCCGGGCGATCCGCTCGAGGCCGCGCGGACCGATGAACCAGGAGCCGACCCAGCCCGTGAGGCTGACGACGAGCGCACCCCAGAACGCGCTCCAGAACCCGGCGACGGAGAATCCCGGCAGCACCCAGGCCACCAGCGACAGCATCCCGGCGTTCACCACCAGCAGGAACAGTCCGAGGGTGACGAGCGTGATGGGCAAGGTCAGCACGACGGCGACCGGACGCACCAGCGCGTTGACGACCCCGAGCATCGCGCCAGCCAGCAGCAGCGTCGGCGCGCCGTCGATCGACAGGCCGCCGACCCAACGCGTCGCGATCCACAGGCCGATGGCGGTGATCACCGCCCGGAGGATGAAACCCGTCATTGCGTCGCCTCCCTGCCCGATGCGGGCCGGTCGGCCGCTATCTTGCCACCGCGCTATGCTTGCTGCGCGCCGGACCGGCGCGAAACGCCCAGGGAGAGCCCGAATGGCCAGGGTCCACGTCGTGATGATGCTCGCCGTGCTGCAGTACTTCGCCTTCGGCATGGTCGTCGGCGCGATGCGCGGCCGCTATGGCGTGCCTGCACCGGCCACCTCCGGCCACCCGGAGTTCGAGCGCTACTACCGGATCCAGATGAACACCCTCGAGCAGCTCGCGGTGTTCCTGCCGAGCCTGTGGACGTTCGCCACGTTCGTCGACGAGGACTGGGCTGCCGGCCTCGGGCTGGTGTTCCTGATCGGGCGGCTGCTGTACTTCCGCGGCTACGCCCGGGCCGCCGGCCAGCGGCATATCGGGTTCGGCGTCTCGGCGCTGCCCACGCTGGCCCTGCTGGTGGGTGGGCTCATCGGCGCTGGTGCTGCAGCCCTGAACTGACGCGACTGAGGTCGCGGGCACCCGGCTGCCCCACGCTGAGCGATTCCGGCGGAAGGCCGCGGCGGTCGCGCAACAGGCGCAGCGCAATCGCCACCTCGGAATCCTGCGCGGGCGCGGCCACCGGAGGTTCGGGGCCACCGAGCTCGACGTCCGGCTCGATGCCGCGATGGTCGATGCGCACACCCGAGGGCGTGGCATAGACGGAGGTCGTGAGCTTGAGCGCACGGCCGTCCGACAGCGGGATCACCGTCTGCACCGAGCCCTTGCCGAAGGTGCGACGACCCACCAGCTGTGCACGCCCGTGGTCCTTGAGCGCACCCGCCAGGATCTCCGCCGCCGAAGCCGAAGCGCCGTTCACCAGCACGACGAGCTCCGGTGCGTCGTCGATCTGGCCCGGCTGCGCCTCGAGACGGAAGCGCGCATCCGGCGCGCGCCCGGTGGCCGTGACGATGACCCCGGACTCCAGGAATTCGTCGGCCACCTCGACGGCCGACTCGAGCACGCCGCCCGGGTTGTTGCGCAGGTCGAGGATGATGCCGCGCAGCGGACCCGAGGTTTCGCGCAGCCGGGCGATCACGCGGCGCAGGTCGGCCGGGGTCGTGTCGGAGAAGCTGTCGATGCGCACATAGGCATGCCCAGGCTCCAGCAGGGTGCCCGCCACCGTGTGCACCTCGACGAGCGCGCGCTCGAGCGCCACGTCGACCAGCTCCGCGCTGCCGCCCCGGCGCACGGTGAGCGTCACCCGAGATCCCTCGGGACCCCGCATCTGGTGGATCGCCGCGTCGACGTCACTGTCGACGGGCGCGTCGTTGACGCGGAGGATGACGTCGCCGGTGCGCAGGCCGGCACGTTCGGCCGGTGAATCGGACAGCGGCCGCAGCACCTTGATGCCCTCGCCGGCTGGCTCGACCTCGATCCCGATCCCGGGATAGCTGCCCGCCGTGCTGGCGCGGATGTCGGCGTACTCGCCGGCGTCGAGGTATGCGGAATAGGGGTCGAGTCCGGCGACCATGCCGCGCAGCGCCTGCTCGACGAGCCGCTCCGGCGCGACATCATCGACGTACTCGTGGCGGACCCGCTCGATGATCTCCGCCAGCTGCCCCAGGTCGCCGGGAGCCAGGGCGACGGGCGACGGCGCAGGAGCCGCGGGAACGGCGGGCACGGGGCCCCCGCTCGCCGCGAGCTCGCGGTTGGCGCGCACCGGCAGGCTGGTCGAGACGGCGATGCCGAGCGCGAGCCCGCCCAGCAGGGCGATGGCGGTGCGCGATCGATGCATCATCACGGGCTCCCTGGCCAAGGACCCGGCGATGTTACCGCAACGGCGCGACCTGAGCCGCTCAGGCCACGAGCGCGCGGACCATGCGCGCGATCCGGTACTGGGCCACCAGGATCAGGAGCGAGCAGAACGCGAGTGCACCAACGGCGGCTGCATAGCGCAGCCCGGCGCGCCATTCCTCGGCGCGGTACCGCTCCAGCCAGGTCAGGCTGACCGAGCCGAGCACCGGCAGCCCCGTGGCCTCGCGCAGTGCGCGCGCGCTGTAGAACACCGGCCGCAGCATCTGCATCAGGTAGGCGACGCCGCCGCCCGCCGCGAGGCCGAGCAGCAGCACGAGAACGATCAGGATGCCGCGCTTCGGCTCCACCGGGTCGAACAGCGCGCTCGGCGGATCGATGACCTCGAACTTCAGTGCCGCACCCGCGCCCTCGCCCACCCGGGCGCGCTCGAGCCGCTCGACGACGGCCTGGTGCTGGTCGCGCGCAACCTGGTACTCGCGATTCAGCTGCGCGAACTCGGCTTCGGCCTCAGGCGCCGAATCGACCATGCGGCGCAGCTCGGCCACCGCCGTGCGCCGCGCCACGACGTCCGACTGCAGCGACGCCACCTCGACCTCGACCTGGTTGTACTGCAGCTGGATGCTCTGGAAGACCGGGCTCGCGGTGAGCCCGGCGCGCGCCGCCGCGCCCGGATCGCCGCGCCGCGCCGCATCGAGGTCGGCCGCCTGGCGCGCCTTGAGCTCATCGAGGGTCTGACGGAGCCCCTGGACCTCGGGGTGCTTATCGGTGAAGCGCACGAGCAGTTCGTCGAGCTTGGCCTGGGCCTCGCGGATCCGCGTCGCGATGTCGCCTGCAGGAGCCGTCGCCGACCCAGCTGCCGCCGGGCCGCCGCGTCCGCCGGCAGCGCCCACCGAGAGGAACTGCTGCTCGCTGCGCATCTGGCGCTGCAGGGCGGCGCGCTTGTTGAGCGCGGCGTCGAGTGCGGCCTGCGCGCGCACGAGCGCATCGGACTCGGCCTGCAGCCGCGTGAAGTAGTCGCCGCGCGCACCCGGCACGACGGCAATGTTGCGCTTCTTGAATTCGGCCAGCTTCTCCTCGGCGGCCTTCAGGCGCGCCGAGGAGTCCGCGGCCTGCGAGGCCAGGAAGCTCTGGGCCTGCGCGGTGTCGGCGCGCTTCCCGCCGAGGCTGCCCTCGACGAAGGACTTCAGGATCGCGTCGACCACCCGCAGGGCCTTGTCGCGATCCCGGTTCTTGTAGGAGATCTGGTAGACGCTGCCGCTGTAGCCGCTGCTGCTGCCGGAGATCTGGATGCGCTTGCGCAACGCCTCGACCGCGTACTGACGCTCCTTGGCGGTCATCTCGGGCTTGAAGAGGCCGGCCTCGACGCCCACCCGCTGCAGCTGCGGGCCGCTCAGCAGCGCCTGGCGGACGCGCTGCACCGAGGTCTCCCCCTCGGTATCCGTGGTCAGTCCGGAGGTCATCTGGCTGAGCAGCGGCCGCGTGTCGACGAAGACGCGGGCCGACGCCTGGAACACGTCGGGCATCGCGAACACCACGATCCAGCCGACCGCGCAGACACCCCAGGCCACGGCGAGCGCGATCCAGCGGAAGCGCCATGCGCCATGTACCTGCTCCAGCACTTCATCGATCAGGGCCTGCATGGATCACCTAGAGGATCGACTGGGGCACGATCAGAACGTCGCCGGGCCGCATCGGCACGTTCTGCCGGAAATCACCTTTCTCGATCAGGTTCTGCAGCTTCACCTTGATCTCCACGTCGCGCCCGCCCTCCTTGCGGAGGATGCGGGCGCGGTTGCCGGCCGCGTAGGTCGCGAGCCCGCCCGATTGCAGCACCACGTCGAGCACCGTCAGCCCCTCGCGATACGGCATGGTCTGCGGCTTGATGACCTGCCCGACGATCTTCACCTGGCTGAAGGTGCTGACGGCATTGGTGACGATGATGTTCACCTTGGGCGATCGCACGAACTCGGCCAGCACCACCTCGACGTCGCGCGCGAGCTGCGAGGGTGTCTTGCCGGTCGCCTGGATGCTCTCGACCAGCGGCGTGGAGATTCGGCCGTCGGGCAGCACCGGCACGGTGGCAGTGAGCTCGGGATTTCGCCAGACGAACACCTGCAGCGTATCGCCCGGCCCGATCACGTAGCGATCGGCGTCCACACCCTCGGCAGCCGCCGCGGGTGCCCCTGCAGCTGCGGGGGCGGGCGAGGATGCAGGGGCGGCGAGCGTCGCCGGTGAACACAGGGCAAGCAGCGCGAGCAGCACGGTAATTCGGCTCATGGCGCGATGCTAATTGACGGAACGCGGCGAGCCGCGTGACCGCGGTCACGCGCGAGCCGGCGATGGTCGGGGCCGTGATGTCCGTCACGGGTTTTCAGATCGCGTTATGTCGCCCCGCTCCACCGGCAAGCCGCCGCGGTATGCTTTCCGGAGGATGCCCCGACCCTGCACGACACGACCGCACGCCCCCTTGCCGCTGCTGGCCGGCGTACTGCTGGCCAGCGTGCTGGCTGCGTGCGGCGGCGGAGACGGCGCGTCGTCGACCGCCGGCGCCGCGGGCGCCCCTGCCAGCGCAGCGCCTGCCAACCGCGCCCCAAGCATCCAGGGCACGCCACCCACTACCGCGGTATCGGGGCAGCCCTGGGCCTTCGTGCCCACCGCCAGCGATCCCGACGGTGACCCGCTGACCTTCAGCGTCACCAACCGCCCGGCCTGGGCGAGCTTCGACGCGCAAACCGGCCGGCTCGCCGGCACCCCGGGCACTGTCGACCAGGGCGCGGTTCGCGACGTCACGATCGCGGTCACCGACGGCCGCACCAGCACCGCCCTCGCGCCCTTCACGATAACCGTCGCGTTGCCCGCGGCCGGCGCGACCACGCTGTCCTGGGAGGCGCCACTCACCAACACGGACGGCTCGGCGCTGGCGGACCTCGCCGGGTTCCGGATCGCCTATGGCACCGTCGAGTCGAACCTCACGCGCTCGATCGACGTTCCTGATCCGGCCGCCTCCAGCCGCCGCATCGAGGGCCTCGCGCCCGGCCTCTGGTATTTCGCCGTGATCGCCTACAACCGGGACGGCGTCGAGGGTCTTCCCTCGGCGGTCGCCAGCACGCAGATCCGATAGGTCGCGGCGACCGCGGTGGCGTCCATCGGACCCAGGCGCTCGAGGCAAAGCCCGAGGCGCCGCGCATCCCAGGGCAACGTCGCAGTCACATGGTCGTAGCGGGATGCCAGCTGGGCCGCATCCGGGACGATCCCGGCGACACCGTACCAGCGGTGGTCGATGACCGGCTCCGCCCCCGCCCGCAAACGGAAATGGCCGAGATGCCCGCCGGCGTGTCCTGCGAATACATAGGGCACGAAGGCCGACCGGTCGACCGTTGCATACGCCGCGGCATGCAGCAGCGGGTTCAGCCGCGCCCCGAGATCCACCGAGACGACCGGAAACACCCGGGCCCCCGGCGGCAACGCCGCCTGGGCCTCGCGCAGCACCGACACACGCAGCGCGTCGGCGCGCAGCGGGCCCGACAGCACCGCGACCTGGCATGCCGCAAGGCCCGAGAGCGACAGCGCGGCCAGCCTGACGGCCGCTGTCCCGGGCTCGATCGCCAACACCGACGCGATGGCGAGGAAGCCGATCACCTGGGGCAGCGCACGCAGGTCGGTGTCATACGTGAACCCCGGCTGTGACTGCGGCAGCAGTGCATAGGTGGCCAGCGCCGAGGCGCCGAGCCAGAGCACCCGCCGCGCGCGGATGTCGCCACGCAGCGCCATCAGCGCCGCGGGCACCGCGGCCATGCAGATCAAGGCGAGCGCGACGAGGTCGATCGCGCGTTCCCCGCCGCCTTCGCCCATCGACAGGCTTTGCAGCGCCCCGTGCAGCTTCTCGGCCGGAGTACCGAAGTGGTACGCGGGTCCGGCCTCGCCGCCTGCGGCAGCGAACAGGTGCAGCGCCCCGAGCGCGACCGCGGCCACGAGCCCCGCCACGGCGCCGCGGGGAATGCGCCGGCGTTCGAGCAGCTCCGCAGCTGCCAGCGCACCCGCGCCGGCGACGAACATGACGAACCCGGAGAGATGCAGCAGATAGGTCGCGACGCTGGCCATCGCCAGCGCGACGATGCGGCCATGCGTCGGTGCGTCGACGGCGCGAACCAGGCATCCCAGCGCCACGAGCGACAGGCCGGCGGAGTACTTGAACGCGAGGTAGCCCGCGGCGAGCGTGTAGTCGAGCGCGAGGACACCCGACGCCAGTCCCGCCAGCGCCGCGGCAGGCCGGGAGGCCCCGAGCGCCCTCGCGCAATACGTGGTCCCGAGGGGCACGCACACGGCCGCCAGCGCCACCAGCAGCCGGCCGGTGGCCTCGGCTCCGAGCAGCTGCATGCCCAGCGCCGCCCCCACGTCCGCCAGGACATAGGGCGCGAACGCCCAGTGGAACTCGTACCAGTTGCCGAAGCGCGCACCACCGTCGAACACAAGGTCCGCGATCGCCCCGGCGCGCGCCAGGTGGTTCGGCAGGTCCTGCAGCGGCGCGGGCCACGCCCATGCGGCCAGCAGCAGCGCCTGCGCGGCCAGCACCACCGCGAGCACGGTCATCACCCAGGCCGGCTCGCCGGGCGGCGCTGCGTCGACGGGGGTGTCGGCTCGCCTCATCGGCGTACCAGGAACGCCGCGCGTGCGATCCAGGTGTCCTGTCGCGCCAGCACCGTGGCCCAGCCGGCGAGGGCAAGCAGCGGCAGCACGAAGCCCAGCGATTCGTGCACGTGCTCGCGCCAGGCGAGGCAGGCGATGAACGTGACGACCAGCCCGGCGACGCGCAGCGCGAACTGCCCGAGGGGATAGCCGACTCTACGCACGCGCCGGTAGATGAGCAGTCCCCCGAACGAGTAGGCAAGGAACGTCACCACCAGTACCGCGGCCGCGCCAGTCACGCCGTGGTCCGGCACCCAGACGAAATTGCCGGCCATGCACACCACGGTGGCGAGCACGGTGGTCGGCAGCAGGAGCGAGGTACGCTCGGCAACCTGCACGGTGATGCAGAAGTGGCTGTGCAGGCTGAAGAGCAGGTAGGCGAGGCAGACGAGCGGGATCGCCGCCGCGGCCGACCGGTACTCCTCCGCGACCAGCACGCCGAGGATCTCCGGCGCGAACGCGGACACCGCGAACATGATCAGCGCGACGGCCCCGAAGTACACGCGGAACGTGTCCCGCAGGAACTCGTCGCTGCCCGGTCGCGTGCCCATCTGCAGCGCGAGCGGCACGAAGATCATGCTGAACGGCGCCAGGACCAGGCCGCCGATGCCCTGGCCGATCTGCTGGGCCAGTCCATAGACGCCGACATCGCCCAGCGTGCCGTAGGCGCGCAGGAACAGCCGGCCGGCCTGGTGCATCGCCAGCGCCATGATCCCGGTCAGGAACAGGGGGCCGCTGAAGTTCCACAGCGCGCGGAGCAGGCTGCGCTCCGGCCCGTGCGGCGCGAGGCGCCAGACCGACATCGAGAGGCTGACCACGGCGGCAATCACCCCGGTGATGAGGTTGCCGAGGAGCACCCCGAGGACCCCGAGTTCCCACCACCACAACAACAGGACGTTGATCGCGACGTTGAACAACAGCCGGGTCACGCTGAAGACGGACACCACGATCGAGCGCTTCCGGGCCTGGAACCAGGCCAGGCCGAGCTCCTCGAACGGAATCAGCATCAGCGTGACGAGTCCGAGCGCCATGTACAGCGCGCCGCCCGGCAGGTCCTCGCCGAGCACCGCGTCGGCGATCGGTCCCGCGAGCAGCAAGGCAGGCAGCAGCACGACGCACACCAGCACGATGATCAGCCACTGCGCATTCCACCAGACCAGGCCCTCGCGTCCCTCCCAGCGCGGCGCGAAATGCTGGCGCGTGGCCGCCGCGGCGACCTGCCCGGCCACCAGGATTCCGAACATGCCGGCGACGAGGTCGACGAGCCCGATCACGCCATACTGCTCGGGAGACAGCATGCGCGTGTAGAACGGCAGCATCAGGACGGAACCGAGCCGCAGCAGCACGTGGCCGGATCCGTAGATCAGCATGTGGCGCAGGAGTTCCTGACCCTCGGTGGGGCCGGAACGCACGGAGGCGCGGTCGTCGGTCACGGCGTTGCGAGGCCCGGGGTCGGCTTGCGGTATCCGCCACACGATGCCCCATGGCGGCCTTCCATTCCGGTGCCTGCGTCGCAGCCTCGCGCGCAAGCCGCCCGTGCGCGCGTTTCGTGACCCGCGTCACGCGCCATGCCGCCCGAGTTCGACGCCGTACGGTGCCGTCCGGCGCAGGCGGGCGCTAAGGTGGCGCCATGTCCAAGCGACTCCACAGGCTCGCCGCGCTGGCCGCGGCCCTCCTCCCCGCGCTCGTCGCACCGCCGACGGTCGCGCAGTCGGCCTTGCCGCGCGTCTCGCCGCAGGACCTGGTCTATCGGGGCGCGTTCCGCCTCCCGGCCGGCGCGGGCGAGACGACCACGTTCAACTACGGCGGCACGGCGCTCGCCTTCAACCCGGCGCGCGGCAGCCTTTTCGTCACGGGCCATGACTGGCACCAGCGCACGGCCGAGGTGTCGATCCCGGAGCTGCGCAGCGCCGCCACGATGTCCCAGCTGGCTGCGGCCGAGATCCTGCAGCCCTTCCGGGATCCCACCGAGGGACGAATGCGCTGGGTCAACCCGTCGGACCCCAACTCGCAGAAAGTGGGCGGGCACCTCGTGCTGGGCGACCGCCTCGTCGTCTCGGTCTACTCCTACTACGACGGCGCCACGACGCAGGCTGCCTCGCACTTCGTCCGGCCGCTGGACCTCTCTGTGGCGGGCCGGGTCGAGGGCCCGGTGCGGGTCGGGCGCCTCTATCCGGGCTTCGTCAGCGGCTACATGGCACCCGTGCCGGCCGAATGGCAATCCGTGCTTGGCGGACCGGCCCTGACGGGCAACTGCTGCCTTGCGATCGCCTCGGCGCAGTCCAACGGTCCGTCGGTGTCGACCTTCGATCCCTCGGCACTCGCCACGGGTACCGAGGCTGCATCGACACTGCTCGTCGGCTATCCGATCGGCCAGCCGCTCGGGCCCGGCGAGACCACGCAGAACCCGCTCTACAACCTCACGACCCAGATCCGCGGCGTGGTATTCCCGCCAGGCACGCGCAGCGTGCTGTTCTTCGGCCGGCACGGCGTCGGGCCGTACTGCTATGGCAGCGGAGCCGAATGCCGCGACCCCGCGGACGACTCCAAGGGCACGCATGCCTACCCGTACCGCTACCAGGTGTGGGCGTATGACGCGAACGACCTGGCCGCGGTACGCCGCGGGCTGCGTGCAGCCAGCCGGGTGCAGCCCTATGCCATCTGGACCTTCACGCTGCCGTTCGAGGATCCATCCGGACAGCATCTCATCGGCGGTGCCGCCTATGACCCGCAGACGCGCCGGCTCTACGTCTCGCAGCAGTGCGCCGACAGCGCCTGCGCGCCGCTGATCCACGCCTTCGAACTGCGGATAGGGGCCGAGGACCGCCGGCCCGCCGCGCCGGCCAACGTGCGCGCGGGAACGTCCACGCCCTGACGAGGGCTCAGGGGCCCTGGGCGGGCCAGAGGGCACGCGTCGCCGCGAAGGTGCGCGCCGCCACGCGGTGCCAGTCGTAGAGTCCCGCGCGCAGCTGCGCGGCGGCCCCGAGCCTGGCCCTCAGCGCGGGATCCGCCGCGAGCCGCCGCAGCGCCGTGGCAAGCTGCGCAGGATCGGTCCCGTCGACGGCGAGGCCCGTCGAGCCGTCCACCACCGCCTCGAGCTGCCCGCCGACGCGGCCGCAGACCGAGGGCTTGCCTGCCGCAGCGGCCTCCATGAACACGATCCCGAAGCCCTCGATCATCGAACCGACCTGGATCGCGGGCATCACGTGGACATCGCAGGCCGCGAAGACCCGCCACTTCTCGGCGTCGTCGATCGCACCCGGGAATTGCACGATCCCCTCGACGCCCAGTTCGCGGGCCAGCCGCTGCAACCGCGGCCGCTCCGGGCCCTCCCCCGCGCACACGTAGCGCAGGTCGACGCCCTCGGCAACGAGCGCCGCGACCGCCCGGATCACGGACTCCTGGTTCTTGCGAGGCTCCATGCGCGCAACCGTAGCGAGCCGCAGCGGCCGCACCGTATCCGCCGGATCGCCGGACGTGGCGATGGCGTGCGCCGATGCCCGCTCGCGGATCGCGTGCTGCGCGCGCGCGCAATCCACGCCCGGGTGGATCACCTGGACGGCCGCACCCGGCACCTCCTCGCGAACGAGCTGTGCGGTATTCGCGCTGTTGGCGATCACCAGGTCGGCGCTGCGCCAGGCGAGGCGGGCCGCGGCGCGCAGCTGCCGGCTGCTGCGCGCGACGAGCACTTCCTCGCCGTGCGCATAGATCACCAGCCGCATGCGCCGGCCGCCGACGCGCCGCCGCAGCGTGGCCGCAATCCCCTCGGGGAAGGCACGCAGCACGTGCAGGGTCGCGCGTGACGCGGCCCGGGTCTCCTGCCCGATGCGCTGGTACTGGGCGCGGAGCGCCGCGAGGAACCGCCGGTCCGCGACGTCGATGTCGCCCAGCGGCGGCAGCTCGCGCAGCATGCGCATTTCGTCGTCGACGGCCCGCTCGGGAACGTGCCCCGGCGGCGACTGCGCAGCCAGCCAGGTCACGGGAGCGGGCCAGCGCCGGTAGACCTCGTGCAGCCAGCCGTGTGCACCACCCCGCTGTGGCGGAGCGTCCTCGGCGACCACGACATCGACGTGTCTGGTCATGCCGCGGGAGCCTGTTCGTGGAGCCGACGGCGCGCGCGCCTCAGCGCGGCTTTCTGCACAGCGCGACCCACTCCAGCGGCTGGCGCGCCGGCAGACGCTCGACGCCGCGCACGAGGGCGTCGGCGAGCGTCGGCGCCCAGCGCTCCAGGCGATAGCTCAGGGCGCCCTGCAACGCGAAGCGACCGACCACCGGGACGAGTTCGGCGACCTCGAATCCTGCGGTCGACATCTCGTCGCGGAACGACTCCGCGGAATACGCCATGTCGTAGATGTCGATCTCGTCGGCGGATTTCCCGATGGCCAGCGATTCGATGCGCCTGAGCTCGGCGGCGTTCACCACGTCGAAGGCCAGCAGGCCGCCAGGCGCCAATCGGTCGCGAAGCTCCGAGTAGAGACGACTGCGCTCGGCATCGCGGAAGTGCCGGAGGAAGCGGAACGTGTAGGCGAACTCGAATTGCTGCCCCGCGAGCAAGGCACCAAGGCCGAACGCATCGCCATGCACCACCCGCCAGTTGTCGCTCAGGCCGGCGTCGCGCAGTCGCTTGCGCGCGACCGCCACCATCTCCTGGCTGTTCTCGACCATGATGCCGCTCGAGACAACGCCCAGCTCCACGCTCAGGCGTGCAGGACCCGGCGCCACCTCGAGCACGCGCGCCGCGCCGCTGCGCCGGAGCCACGCATTCAACAGCGCGCACTGCCGTGAATGCAGCAGCCGCTGCCAGGCATAGCGCTGCCGGTTCTCGAGGTAGCCCAGGACGACCGTCTCGTCCTCGTAGGCGGCAGCGATGCTGTGGCGTTCGTCAGCGATGCTCATGGGGCTCGATCCGGCGTCTGCTGGCGTAGAGGATCCCGTTGGCCAGGACCAGCAGGAAATACAGGATTTCATACATCTGCAGCGACAGAAACAGCGCGCACACGGAAAAGCCGCAAAGTGCGACGAGCGTCGCCTCGTTGAGCAGCGGCAGAATATGCCCGTTGCCCTCCGGCTCCGGCAGCGCGCGCAGCCGCGCCGCGTTCCGCCATAGCGCGAGCAACGTGCCGGCCAGAAGCAGCAGCAGCGCGAGGCCGGCCAGCGCGCCGGATTCACCGGCCACCTGCAGGATCGTGTTGTGCGCCTCGCGCGGCTCCTTGTCGGAATGATCCGGGAACGCGGGGCCGAACGAGGCGAGCCCGACCCCGGTCACGGGATACGCGCGCATCATGTTCCACGCCGCACCCCAGGCCTCGAGGCGCGTCGCCGCCGAGCTTTCGGTGCGAAACTCATCGATGGTCCCGGCGCGGCTCTTCATCAGGTCGCCGGCCTGCCACACGTAGGCCACGGCGAGCGCGGGGATCAGCAAGAGGCTCAACGCCTTGCGCTTCGACCGCAGCGCCGTCAGCGCCGTGACCGCCGCCACGCCGACGAGGCCGCCGCGCGACGCGGTGAGGAATACCGCGTGCCAGGCGAACGGGATCACCAGCCAGAGCGCATAGCGCAGCCCTGCCGAGCGCAACGCGAATCCTCCGTACCAGAGGAACGGCTGCGCCACCACGAACAGCATGGCGAAGGTGTTCTCGTCGCCGTAGATCCCCGTGCCGGTCTCGTCGACCGGCCCGGGCAGCCGGCCCCAGACCTGGCCCGACAGATACTGCGCATTCGCCCAGTACGTGAGATAGACCGCCGAGAACGTCAGCACGCCCGCGAGCACCGCGACCTTGCGCTCGTCGTCGATGCAGACGAGCGCGACGAAGCACAGCAGCAGCACCTTGTTGGTCGTCTCGAACGCCCATGCCGCGTCGGTGAAGCGGTACGGCCCGCCGGCGTCGACGTAGGGCCCGAGGAAATACGAGATCGCGAAGAACACCCACAATCCCGCCAGCAGGGCGATCCGCCGGTTGCGCAGGGGGTCGAGCTTCAGTTCCCCGCGCAGGATCGCCACCGCAACGCCAATGAAGGTCGGCACCAGCAGCCACAGCGCGGGTCGCAGCCCCTCGAAGTGCCAGTACCACACGGCCTGCGGCGTCAGGATCGCCACCAGATAGCTCGCCGCGACGCCGATCCACGGGCGGCGCAGCGCCCACAGCGACGTCACCAGCAGGAGCAGGACGAAGATCACGCGGCCCATGGCGGCGCACCTCCGTCCTGGGGCTTGCCCAGGCTGGCGTACGCCTGGAGCAGGCACGAATGCACCGCCGACCAGGAGTACGCACGCTCCACGAGCCGCCGGCCGCTGGCCGCGAGCCGGGCCCGCCGCGGCGCGTCGCGCAACAACGCGACGACGGCCCCGGCGAAGCTCGGCGGGTCGTTGGCCACCAGCGCGTCCACGCCCGGTTCGAGGCCGATTCCCTCTGCCCCGAGGGTCGTCGTCACCACGGGCACGCCGGCGGCCATCGCCTCGAGGATCTTCAGGCGCGTGCCGCTGCCGGCCAGCAGCGGCACGACGGCGACCGCCGCCCGGTATAGCGCAGGCCGGACGTCTTCGACACGGCCGGCGAGGCGAATGGCAGGCTCCGCTGCGGCGAGGCGCTCGAGTCGGGGCGAGGGGTTGCGGCCCACCGCGGTGAACGTGCATGCCGGCACTTCGCGACGGATGCGCGGCAGGATCTCCCGGCAGAAGTGCCAGACCCCCTGCTCGCAGGGGTCGTAGTCCAGCGTGCCGACGAAGACGAGCTGCGGCCCGCCATCATCCCGCGTAACGGGCGGCACCCGGCCGGGGCTGAAGTAGTCGACGTCGACGCCATTCGGCACCACCCACGCATCGCGGGCGACACCCAGGGCGCGCAGCGCGTCGCGATCGACGTCGGAACAGGTCAGGCAGGCGTCCATCGCCGCGGCGGCCTCGCGCTCCCAGGCCGCCAGGCGCGGCAGGTCGTGCGCGAGGACCAGGCGGCGCGCCAGCCGCCGCTCTGCGCGCAGCGTCGTGCGGACCTGGTTGGTGACCACGTTGTGCGCGTCCAGGATCCGCAGCACGCCGCGGGGCACCTCGTCGGCGTAAAGGCAGGCGTCGAGATGGTTGAAATGCACGGCGTCGAACCGCCGCGGGTCGCGAAGCAGGCGGCGGACGAGGGCGCGGAGTGCCGGTGCCTCGCGCCGTGCGATCAGGAACGGCCGCCGCGAGAACGCGCCGCGCGCCAGCGTGGTGGCGTCGCGCCAGAGCGAGCCAGCCTCCAGGGGGACGCCGTGCACGTCGCTGCAGTGTTCGCGGAGAGGCGCCGCATCCGGCAAGGGCGACGCCGGACTGACGCCGCTGGCAAGCACGACCTCGTGGGCCGAGGCCAGTCCGCGCAGCACGTGGAAACTGCGCACGTTGCCACCCGAGTCGAGGGGCCAGGGCAGCTGCTCGGTGACGTAGAGGATCCTCATGCCGCGACGACCTTCCGGTAGAGGTCGACGTAGTCGCGCGCCATACGCGCGGCGGAGAACGTGTCGCGAACGCGGGCCCGGCCGGCCTCGGCGAGGCGGCGACGACGCCCGGGATCCGCGGCAGCGCGCGCGAGCAGCCGCGCGAGCGTGACCGCGTCGCCGACCGGAAACAGGTCGCCTCCCGTGCCGTCGGGCATGAGCTCGCGGCAGCCGGGGATGTCGGACGCCACGCAGTAGACGCCGGCGGCGAGCGCTTCCATCAGGCAGCGCGGAATGCCCTCGGATTCCGAAGGCAGCACGAACGCGTCGAAGGTCGCGAGCAGCGCCAGCCGGTCCGGCCGATAGCCGAGGAAGCGGACCGAGCTGCCAAGCCCGCGCGCCTGCACCAGCGCCTCGAGCGCGCCGCGCTCGGGGCCCTCGCCGACGAGGGTGAGCTGCTGCCCCTCGGCGGCAAGCCTGTGGTGCGCCTCGATCAGCACGTCGACACGCTTGCCGGCGACCAGGCGCCCGACATATCCCACCTGCATCGGGCCGGCGGCGCGAGGGGCCGAGGCAGGCGGGCGCGAGGATGCCGCCGCGGCGTCGATCTCCGCGAGGTCCACGCCGTTGGGGATCAGCGCGAGCCGGCGGGCGATCCGCCGGTGGCGCCGCAGGTCAGCGGCCATCGCGCTCGACAGGGGCGCCACCGCGTCCATGAAGGCCATGCCGGCACGATCCAGCGCCTCGTAGGCGGCCAGCCGGCGGTCCGCTCCCGCGGTCCAGCCATGTGGCGTGGTCACGTGTCGGCAGCGCGTTCCCGCCCGCGCGACCAGGCCCAGCAGGTCCGTCTTGTAGCCGTGGGTATGCAGCACGTCGATCCGCTGGTCGCCGACGAAGTCGCGCAGCCGCCGCAGTGCGCGCGCACTCAGGCGGCCGGGCGCATGGAAGACCTCGGCCGGCACCCCGAGTCGCCGGGCCTCGACACAGAGCTCGGCGGGCGGATCCGTCGCCGCGCGGTCGTCGACGACGGCAACGAACGACTGCACCGCATCCACCGGCAGGTGCCGCACCAGCGCGAGGATCCAGCGCTCGGCGCCATACAGCCCCGTGGCGTTGCCGAGCTGCAGCACGCGCAGCGGCCGTGGCTGGCCGGAAGCGCCGCTCATGGCGGCGCTCCATCCGCCGGCAATGCCAGCCAGGTCGCGAGGCACATCAGCGCCCACAGCGGCACGCTGTGATCTCGCGCGCCGGACTGGTGCTCGCGCCATATCGCGCGAACGGCCGCCGGTTCGACCCACTCGTTGATCGCGGCGTCCCGCGGCAGCACGCGCGACTCGAACGCCGGGACGAGCGGTCCACGCAACCATGCCGCGGCGGGAATCGAGAAACCCTGCTTGGGCGCCGTGGCCACCCGCCTAGGCAAGCGGCGCGCCGCCACCTGCCTCAGCAGGCGCTTGCCCTCGCCGCCACCGAGCTTCAGCGAGGCGGGCAGCGTGCCGGCGAAATCGACGATCCGCGGGTCCAGCAAGGGGCAGCGAACCTCGAGCCCGTGCGCCATGCTCATCCGGTCGACCTTCGCCAGCACGTCGTCGGTCATGTACAGACCGATATCGGCGAGCTGGCTGCGGGCCAGCGCGTCCGGTGCCGCGGCGTCCGCTGCATAGCGCGCCCCGACCACCTCGAAGGGCGTGAATCCACGCAGCGCCTCGCGCAGCTCACGGGAGTAGAGTGACGCGCGCGCCTCTTCCTCGAGCCATGCGAGGTCGCGGAAGTACGCCCGGGAGTCGTCGACGGCAAGGTTGCCGAGGATCGTGCGCAGGCGCAGCGGCCGCGGCAGCCGTGCCGACGCCGGCCACGCGCGGGCCAGCGGCCCGAACACGCCGCGACGCAGCCCGGAGGGCAGCGCCGCGCGGACCCGCGACTCGAACAGGTGGGGCAGGTATCGCGCCGTGTATCCGCCGAAGGCTTCGTCGCCGCCGTCGCCCGAGAGCGCCACGGTGACGTTGCGGCGCGTCATGCGCGACACGTGCCAGGTCGGCACCGCGCTCGAGTCCGCCAGCGGCTCGTCGAGGTGGTGGACGATCGCCGGCAGCAGCGACTCCACCTCGGGCCCGACCCGGAACTCCTCGTGCTGCGTGCCGAGCTGCGCGGCGATCGCGCGCGCCAGCGGCAGCTCACCCTCGCCGCGCTCGGGTCCGATCGAGTGGGTCCGCACCGGATCGCCACTGACGCGGCTCATCGCCCAGACGACCAGCGCGGAATCCAGGCCTCCCGAGAGGAAGGCACCGAGCGGCACGTCGCTGACCATTCGGCAGCGCACGGCCTCGATCAGCAGCGCCTCGAATTCCTCGGCCGCCGCTTCCAGCGACACGGCCCGCGGGGCGCCGAAGCGCGGACGCCAGTAGGTCTCCTCGCGGTCGCCCTCGGCGCCGACGCGCAGCCACTGCCCCGGCATCAGCTTGCGGACCCCGCGGAAAATGCTGCGCGGCGCCGGCACGTAGCCGAGCGTCAGGTAGCAGTCCACCGACTCGGGATCCAGGTCCGCCCGGCAGAATCCGCCGGCGCGCAGCGCCTTGAGCTCCGAGGCGAAGGCGATGCCCTGCGCGGTCCGCGCATAGAAGAGCGGCTTCTCGCCGAACCGGTCGCGCGCGAGCAGCAGGCTGCGCCGGCGTGCGTCCCAGAGGGCGAGCGCGAACATGCCGTTGAGGCGGGCGATCGCCGCCTCGCCCCACTCCAGCCAGGCGCGCAACACGACCTCGGTGTCGGAACGCGTCGCGAACACCTGGCCGCGGGACTCGAGCTCCGCGCGCAGCTCGCGGAAGTTGTAGATCTCGCCGTTGAAGACGAGCTGCACGGTGCCGTCGAGCGCCGCCATCGGCTGCGCGCCGTTCTCGACGTCGATGATCGACAGGCGGCGGTGGCCGAGCGCCGCGATGCCATCGACATGGCAACTCGCCGCATCCGGCCCGCGATGCGCGATGGCGCGCGTCATCGCCTCCACGCGCACCCGCGCCTCGGCGGGCGCGTGGCCGCTGAAATCGATGAACCCGGCGATCCCGCACATCGCCTAGGTCGCCTCGCGCAGGACGCGCGCCGGATTGCCGCCGGCGATGCAGCCAGCCGGGACCGGCTGGACGACCACCGCACCGGCCGAGACGACCGCCTGCTCGCCGACGTCGGCGAGCAGGATCGCGCCCTCGCCGATCCAGCTTCCTGCCCCGACGGAAACCGTATCGAACTGCCCGGACGCCGCGAGCCGGCCTTCCGCGTCGAGGTGCTGGCGCTTGCCGCTGGGGATGCTCACCCGGCTGCCGATCATGGTGCCCGCGCCGATGTCGGCGTGGCCCACCACGCAGTACGCACCCAGCGAGGCGCGTTCGCCGAGCCGGGCCGCACGATGCGAGAAGATCGTCCCGAACCCGACGTGGGTCTCCCAGTGACAGCGCTCGAGCGCGCCGAAATAGAAAGCGCCGCGCAGCCCGGTGCCGAGGCGGGTCGGCACGAGCGCCAGCAGCTGCGAAAGCCCGGTGAACACCGACTCGCCGCGCGACAGCCTGCGCTCCATCCACGCCAGCAGGACGAGCGGCCCCGCGGCAGCCAGGCAGGCGGCGAAGAACACACGCTTCGCAAGACCGCGCAGCGCGCTCATGCCGCCGCTCCCAGCATCTCGCGGTAGAGCTCGCGGTAACGGCGGAGCATCACGCTCCATTCGAAGCGCTCCGCATGGCGGCGCACTGCCGTGGCCGCGAACCTCGCGCAGGCCTGCGGATCGGTGGCGGCCGACTCGATCGCGCGGGCCAGGGCGTCGACATCGCCCGGGGGCACCACCCAGCCCGTCTCGCCATCGACCACCACATCGGGGTTGCCGCCGACCGCCGTGACGGCCGCCGGCACGCCGGCAGCCTGTGCATCGAGCAGGGCCACGGACAGGCCCTCGCTGTGGCTCGACAGCACGAACAGGTCCATGCAGCGGGTCAGTTCGCGCGCGTCGCCGCGGTAGCCGGTGAAGCAGACCCGATCGCCCAGGCCAGCGTCGGCCGCGCGGCGCCTGAGGCCTTCGATTTCAGGGCCGTCGCCGATCATCAACGCGCGCAGGTTGGTGACGCCTGGCGCGACGCGCGCCAGCGCATCGACGAGCAGCCCGAGGTTCTTGATCGGGTCGAAGCGCCCGACGGTGCCCACCACGAAGGCGTCGGCAGGCAGTCCCAGGGCAGCGCGGCGCCCGGCGCGGCCGGCAGGGTCGGGCGGCGGCGGCGCCGGTACGCCGTTCGGCACGACCTCGATGGCCTCCCGGGGCAGACCCTCGTAGACGGCGAGCCGTTCGCGGATGTCAGCCGACACCGCGACGAAGCGGTGCGTGAGCGGACGCAGCAGCAGGCGGTTCACCGCGCGGCGCAGCGGACGCTCGACCTCGGGATGGAAGCGCCCGTGCTCCTCCAGCAGCAGTCGCGGCCCCGGATGCAGGATCCGCGACAGCGCGGCATAGAACCACGCCGTGCACTGGTGCGCGTGCACGATCCGGCTGCGGTGCCGGCGCAGCTGCGCCGCCAGGGCCCCGGGCATCGCGGTGTCGAGACCCGGCTTGCGCCCCAGCGCATGCACGGCGATGCCGGCGGCGCGCAGCTCGCCCGCCCATTCGCCGGGACGGTCCAGGCAGACCACCTCGACGTCGAAATCCGCCGCGAGCGCGCGGCACATCCCGATCACCAGCCGCTCCGTGCCGCCGGGATCGAGGCTGTTGACCACGTGGGTCACCGCGATGCGTCGTGCGCTCATGGCCGGCGCACCCGCACTCGCGCCCGCAACTCGCGCCGCAGCTGTTCCGCGGCGGCGCGCGCCCTCGCGCGAAGACTGCCGATCATCCGCGCTCGCTGCGGCACGAACGGCTGCGGTCGGCCGAACTCGTAGGCATGCGCCATCGGCACGGCCGGCCCGGGTGGCCGCGCGGCGAACCGACGCAGCGCGGCGGCCTGCCCGGCCACGATGACGCGCGGGCGCAGCAGGTAGGCCGTCTCGAACGAGAGCACGTCGGCGAGTCCACGTGACGCGAAGAATCCGGCGCGCTCGCACAGCCGGCCGCAGCCTGCAGGGTCGACGGTCCAGCGCGCGGCCTCGAACAGCACCTCGGCCTTTCGCAGGTCGTGCGCGGGCCAGGTCTCGCTCGGGATCGCGACCTTGTGCAGCACGTCGCGGTACGGCACCTCGTGCACCCGCATCCACGCCGCGTGGGCGAGCAGGCTCTCGCGCGCATGATGGAAGGCGTGATCGCGCTCGCCAAGCTCGCTCTTGAGGTCCAGGTAGCACGCGAGTACCTGCAGGAACACGAGGTAGGACCATCGCAACTCGGGCTCGTCGAGGCCGCGCGCGGCGATGTCATCCAGCGGGTGCACGCAACGCTGCAGCAGTTCCTCGGCCTTGGCGAGATAGGCGTGGCGCCGGGTCAGGGAATACGCGTCGAGCAGCGCACGCACGGCGTTGCCGGCACCGCGCCCCGGTCCGTGGTAGTCGGGCGAGGCCGTCTGGCTCGCCGCACCCGTCGGCCCGGCGTCGAGCAGGCCGAACAGGCTGCGTGCCCCGTCGTCCATCGCGATCACCCAGTCGGCGAGGCTGGTCACGGCTTCCGCCGAGTCGGGGTCGCCGGTCAGCAGGTGGTGCAGCAGCAGGCCGCTGGAATAGCAATGCTCGTTCGACGGCCCCCCACCATAGGCGCCGCCAGCCGCGTTGCGGCGCGAATAGGTCCGGTGCGTCGCCAGGCCGGCCGGGCGATGGTGATCGGTGTGCCAGAACATGCCGCCGTTGAAGGCGGCCTTGTCCTCGCGGGTGTGATAGATGTCGATGTCGACCACGTGCCTGGCACCCGAGCGCATCAGCTCGAGCCAGCGCACGTCCCGTTCGCGCAGCGCCTGCAAGGCTGCGGAATGCACGAGGTCGTACTGGTTGTTGTAGTGCGAGACGAAGGGCAGCGCACCCGTGTGACGCACCGCCTCGTGGTCCGCCCAGGCGTCACCGTAATGCCGCCAGCCATACTCGTCGACGGACTCGCGGCCCGAGGCAACCGAGTGCGGCCCCTCGACGAGGCTGGCCACGTAGCGCTCGAGCTGGGGATCGTCGGCGGGTACCGGCGCGGTGAAGTGGCGGATGGCGCCGGTCGCTTCGATCCACGCCGGATCGACCCAGGCCTCGACCGGGGTGGCGTGCCGGCGGATCCCGTCGGCCTCGTCCCGCTGGCCGAAGCCGATCCACGCGACGTGCCGCTTCTGCTCGCCACCCTGCAGCTCGGCGGGCAGCCGGCTCTCCCCGGGCAGCAGCGCGATCTCCAGCGCACCGCCCGCGCAGCGCAGCGCCTTCGGGAAGTTCTGCCAGAAGTCCTCGACGAACGCCGACACCGGGCCGGACGGTCCGTCGAGCCTCAGCCACGGCGTGGCGCGCGCGCCTTCCGCCAACGGCACGGCCGCGGCGCCCGATCCTTCGCTGACGCGGTAACCGCGAAAGCTCACGCTGGGCGCGCCATCGGCCGCAAGGTGGTTCGGGGAGTCCCAGCGCTCCCCGCCACTGGAGTCCTGGTACAGGCGCCATTCGCCGGGCGGTCGTTCCACCGCCGGCGCACCCGGCGCCGGCGCCCACGCCAGCACGACCGGCGGTTCCGCCGGCACGGCGCGCAGCGACAGATCGCGCAGCAGCACCGATCCGGGATCGCCGAGGTCCCAGAGTCCCCCTGGATGGAGCGCCGCGCGCGGATTGCGCAGCAGGAGCTCGATGCAGACCTCGGGTGACCCGGCGCTGAACGCCAGCCGGGCGCGGAACGGCAGCGCGACCGGCAGGCCGGCGCCGCGCGCCTGCCCGCGGATCGAGAGCGTGGCCCGGACGGGTCCGGTGTCCTCCAGCTCGACCGCGTCGATCCGGATCTCCGCCTCGGCCGCGGCAGCGCCCGTGCCGCCCCGCAATCGCCAGCGCAACCCCTCGCCCGACAGCCTCGACCTCCCCGCCACGCTCACCGCACGCAACAGCAGGGCTCCGTCGCGCTCCCCGGGGCCTGGCACGTGGAAGGTGGCCGCAGCAGTTTCGACGACGAATCCGCCCAATCGACCCTCGACGGTGAGCGCGGTATCCCCTGCCGGTGGAGGCGTCGCCGGGAGGTCGTCCGTCTCCCAGCGCAACCGCAGCTCGCGCCGGCCGCCCGCCGCAAGGTCCACGAGGAAATCGGCCAGCGCCCACTTCACGCTGCCGTCCGGCCAGCGCGCCAGCGCCCGCCACTGGACCACCCGGGCGACGCCGTCCGCAGCGACGACCCACGCAGCGACGCCGGGGCGCACCCGGCCTCGCGGCAGTGGCACGCCAAGCCGCACGGCTTCGGCACAACGCGCGATCCCGGCCGTCTCGCGCAGCTCGATGCTGACCTCGCAGCTCACTGCAGCACCCCGTCGAGGATGGCGAGGTTGCGATCCCAGCGGTGATGCCGCGCGACGCAGTCGCGCGCCGCACGCCCGATCGACTCGGCACGAGGTGGATCGCGCAGCAGCGCGAGCACGCTGGAGGCGAACGCGGCAGGATCCGCCGCCACGAGGAGGTCCCGCCCCGGCCGCGCCTCGATCCCCTCGGCTGCCTCGGGCGTCGCCACCACGGGCTTCGCCATCGCCATCGCCTCGAGCACCTTGTTCTGCACGCCGCGAGCGATCCGCAGCGGCGCCACGCTGACGCGGGCACGCGCGAGGTAGCCGCGCACGTCGTCGACGCGCCCGGTGACATGGATCCCCGGCTGGCGCGCAAGCCCGGCGATCCGACGCGCCGGCCGGCTACCGACGACGTCGAACTGGGCATCCGGATGCTCCGCCCGGATCAGCGGCCAGACCTCGGAGACGAACCACTCGACGCCCTCGACATTCGGGCGGTAGTCCATCACCCCCGTGAAGACGAGCCGCGGCGCGTCGCTGGCGGAAGCGGGCCCGCCCGCCGTACCCGCCCCGGCATCGGGCGCGAAGTAGTCGAGATCGACGCCATTGTGGAGCGGCACGATGCGCGAGCGCGCGGCCACGTCGGGGAACACCTCGGCCTCGCGTGCGCTGACCAGCAGCAGCCGGTCGAATTGCGCGGCCACCCTTCGCTCGTGCAAGGCCAGTGCGCGGGACTCGGCGCGCCAGGCGAACGCGCGCCAGCCACTGCCGCGTCGCGCGTAGTCGGCCCACTTCGCCGAATCCACGTCGACGTAGTCGATCACCTTCAGCGCATGCGCAAGCCGGCCCGTGGCGTGGCGGGAACGCCGCACGTACTCCGCCATCGGGCTCGAACAGGCGAACACGCAGTCCACCTCGATCCTGTCCAGCAGCGCATCGACCTGCCGCTGCAGCGCGCCGCTGTGGAAATAGCCGACGCTCGCCGAGCGGCCGGCGAACAGGGACAGCGCAGCCAGGGGCCGTCGCCACGGCGCATCGATGCGGGCATGCGCGAGGCTGCGCACGCGCTCGGTGAGCCGTGGCAGCTGCGCGAGGTCGGCCGGGTCGTCGACCAGTGTTGCCAGGTGCAGCTCATGCCGCGCTGCCAGGTAGTCGAGCAGGTGGAACGACCGGATCTTGTCGCCCTTGTCGGGCGGAAACGGCGGCCGGTGTGTCAGCATCAGGATGCGCATCGGGAGCCCCGGCGATCCTGCGTGTCGGGCTGGGTGTCGAGCAGACCGAGACCGGCCAGCACCTCCTGCATCGTGCCGAAGCGGAATTCGCCAAGCAGCTGTTCGAGCCGCGCCTCGCAACGGTCGAGCCCGGTGTAGTGCCTGAAGCGCGACACCATCCCGGCGGAAACCCGCGGCTGTCCGGGATCGATCTCCCAGGGGTGCAGGTAGAAGCAGAAGGGCTGGCGCTGGATGGCGTTGATCTGCCGCAACCCGCCGCGCACCAGCCAGTACGGGAGGATGCGGAAGTAGCCACCACCGCACACCGGGACGCGCTGGCCCAGCCAGCTTGCCGTCGACATGGGGAACTCCACCAGGGTGCGGCCCGAGGGCGCGGCGATGTGGCCCGGCGTGGTGCCCGCGCCGGGAATGCCGTAGCGGTCGTGGCGGATCGGGAAGACCGACGAGTCGTAGTCGAACCCCGCATCGATCAGCGCATCGAGCGCCCAGAGCGACGCCGCGGTGACCGAGAAACTCGCGGCGCGGTAGCCGCGGACGGGCTGGCCGGACTGGTCCTGCAGCAGCGCGCGGCTGCGCAGCGTCTCCTCGCGGAATGCCTCCGGCGACTGCTCGTAGACATCGCGGTGCGACCAGCCGTGGCTCGCGACCTCGTGCCCGGCCTCGACGATCCGCGGCACGATCCGCGGGTGGCGCTCGGCGGTCCAGCCGAGCACGAAGAACGTGGCGCGCAACGAGCGCCGCGCGAGCATGTCGAGCAGCCGCCCGACGCTGTGCTCGACGCGCCCCTCGCGCGAGCTCCAGGATTCACGCGGAACGCTCCGGGCCAGGGCCGCGACCTGGTACCAGTCCTCGACGTCGATCGACAGCACGTTGCGCATGGGGTCCCGTGCGGCTCAGGGAAGGTGACGCACGAGCCGCGGCCCGAGCGCGTTGGCGCACCACAGCGGCAAGCGGCGCCAGAGCGCCGAGGCGAGCGAGTACCTTGGGTTGGAGGCGTTCAGCACCGGCGGCGCGGCGCCGGCAGGCAGGCAGTAGTGCCAGTGCAGTTGCCGGGGCTCGGCGCCCCACTGCGCCTTGAAGCGAAAGGTGCCGCTGTCGCGCGTCGAGCGCCCGAAGTCGAACTCGGTCGCGCCAGAGGCAACGGCGTGACGCAGCATCTCCCAGTAGAGACGCATGTTCAGCGATGCGCGCTTCGCTTCGGGCGTCGCCACGGCCCACGGCACCTCGAGGCGCTCCGCATGGCGCACCACCAGCGCCACCGCTCGCGCCTCGCCACCTGCGCGCAGCACCAGCACGCGGCTGCGATCACCGAGGGCGTCCCAGAATGCCTCGAAGAATCCGCGGGGGTAGACGGGCGTGCCCAGGTCGCGCATGCCGCGCGCGAAAACCCGGTGGAACTCGCCGAGGCGCTCCCGACCACCCCACTCCACCTGCGGGCCCTCGCGGTCGGCGCGGCGGATCTGCGAACGGAGCTTCGCGCCCAGTCGCCGGGCGAGCTGGTCCTCGTCGGCCGGCAAGGCGAGCACCATCGAGACCTTGTCGAGCCGCGTGGGCAGGTCCACACCCTGCACCGTGGAGGCGTGGCGCAGTTCGACGTGCCGGGCGCCGCGCTGGCGACCCAGCTCGGCTGCCGCGCCGACCAGCGGGCCGACGGCCTCCGGCGCCGCAGCAAGCAGGCCACCATAGTTGAAGAACGGCAGCGAGGTCAGGAATCGCCCGAACCAGGGGCTCGCCTGGCCGACGAGCGGGAGCACCCCGGCCAACCCGCCGCCGGTCGCGCGGGCCGTGACGAAATACGACTCGAGCCCGAAGGCGGCACGGCCGATCGCCACGCCGCGCGCAAGGTGGTAGGGGCTGTGCCCGGGCTGCGCCTGCACGAAGGCATCCCAGTCGCCAGGCGGCGTCGACGCGACCGATATTTCCATGACGACGCGCTCCGCGCCGGAAAACCCGTCCGGCAGGCCCCGACCTAGAGCCTCGCGAGGCTCCAGCGCTCGCTTCGCTCGCCCCGCTCCGCCAGTGAATACACCACGCGCAGGCCGACGCTCGACTCCGAGTATCGGTTGGCGGCAATCCCGCCGGACCGACTGCGCGAATCGACACCGAGGAACAGCCTCAGCTTGCGTCCCACGCGCTGCTCGAGCTCCGCCGCGAAGGTCGTGTAGTCAGCCTTGCCGGCCGAGGCATCGCGCGCGTCCTCGCTCTCGAAGCCCGCGGAAATCGTCAAGCTCGTCGTCGAGCGCAGCCGACGCGTCAGGCGCGCCTGGATGCTCAGCAGCGAGCGGTCGAGGGAACGATCGACCTCGTACTTCTCCTGCCGCCAGCCACCCTCGAGGCTGATCGACGTGCGCGGCCGCTCACGAAGCACACCGAGCGCCACGGCACGTGACTCGAGGGCACCCGCCTCCGACAACGGGGAGCCGAATCCGCCTGCGGAGGCATTGCTGCCGATGCCCTGGGCCAGCTGGGCAGAGGACGCGAAGCGCTGCTCCGCGCGCGCGTAGAGCGTGGAACCCGCGGTTCGGCGCTGTATCGACGCACGCAGCAGCGGACTGCCGCTCGAGCGCCCGGCGCGCTCCTTGAGCGTCGCGTATCCGGCGTCCGCATTGATGCGTGTCCGACGGCCGTCCGCCTCGTAGCGGACGAAGTACTCGTTGACGTCGAAATCACGCGCGGCGGGCGCCTCGTCGAACTCGGTTCGCGAGGTGACGGCATAGGCACCCACTGCCGCGCGCGAGGACAGCACCCGCTCGATGCCCACGCTCGCGAGCAGGCTGTCCGAACCGAGATTGGACTCCTCGTAGCTCGCCTTCGAGTAGAGACCCTGTACGCGAAGCACGCCCGAGTCGCCCAACTGGACATTGAAGCCCGGGCCCGTCGAGAAAAGGTTCACGTTCTCGAGGTTGTCCGGCGTCACGTTGGCGACTGGATCGAGCCGGGACTGGGTGAAGGTGTCGCGCAGGGTCCACTGGAACAGGTCGGCGCGAGTGCCCCAGTCGGCCCCCACGTCGACGACGCCCACGACCGAGTCACGATAGCTGCCGCCGGTGAAATGCTCCCAGTCCACGTCGGCACGCAGGCCATAGTCGAGCATCCGTCCGTCGCGACGAATGTCGGCCGCGAAACCGACCGCGGTGCGCGTGTCGCTCACGCCTGCGCCCTCGGTGCGGAATACGTTGTCGGTGCGCTGCGCGAGCGAACGAAGCTCGAGGACGAAGGGCGGTCGCTCGACGACCCTCGGCGCATCCTCCGTCGATTCGGCAGCCGGGCCCCCGGTGGCCGGCACCTGCGCGAGCGCGAGCGGGCCTGCCAGTGCAGGCAATGCGCAGAGCGCGGCCTTGACGATCCAGCTACGCGGCGGGCTGGCCATGCTGTTCTCCGTAACCGTAGTAGTAACCCTGGGCGGGCAGCGACGTGCTCTGGTTGAGCACCAGCGAGATCTGCGTGCGCCCCTGGAGCTGCGCTATCGCGTCCTTGACGACGTGTTGCTCGGTCATCCCTGCGCGGACGACCAGGATGATCTGCCCGGCGATCTCGGCGAGCGCCCGCGCCTCGGTGGTGAGCAGCACCGGGGGCGAATCCACGATGACGATCCGGTTCGGCACGCGCGTGGCGAGATCGTCGACGATCCTCTGCATGCGCTCGCTCGAGAGCAGCTCCGTCGCATGGTCGGAGAGGCGGCCAGCGGGGATCACCGACAGCGAGGGCACTTCGCTGCGGATGACCACGTCCTCGAGCGCGAGGAATTCCTCGCTCAGGACGTCCATGAGCCCCTGCTCGGCCTTGACTCCCAGCATCTCGCTGAGCTGCCGCTTGGCGACGTCGGCATCGATCAGCACCACCTGCAGGTCCTTTTCACGCGCGATGCTGAGCGCGAGGTTCAGGGAGGTGAACGACTTGCCTTCGCCGGGCACGGCACTCGCGATCATCACCACGTTGCCATGCCGCACGGGCGTGCCGCCCCGGCCAAGCGCGGTGGCAATGATCGGTCGCTTGATCCGGCGGAACTGCGCGCCCAGCTGCTGCTGTTGGTCGAACGACAGCTGGCCGGACGGGCTGAGCGCCGCGCGGTCGAGCCGTCGGGTATTGCGCACGGGCTGCAGCACCGGCAGTTCGACCACCGATTGTACGGGTGCAGGGGAGGGCGGCGCGACCACAGGCCGCGCGACGGCGGCCGGCGAGTGCACGCGTCGGGGAGGAGGCGCCGGGGCGACCACCGGGGCGGGAGCCACGGGGGGGGCGGGCACCACCGGGGCGACAGCCGCGGGGGCGACAACCGCAGGAGCGGGAACCGGCGCCACGACGGGGGCAGCGACCGTCGGGGCTGGCACAGCGACCGGCTCGCGGCGCGCCATCTCGTCGAGCATCTGTTCCAGCGGCACCGGGCGGGCGACCGCGAAGCCCTGCGCGTGATCGATCCCGAGCTCCGCGAGCCGCTCGCGGATCGCATCGGTCTCCACGCCCTCGGCGACGGTCGAGATCGCCAGGGTGCGCGCGAGCTGAGCCACCGCCTTCACCATCGATTCGGCGCGTGCATCCACCAGGATGTCGCGCACGAAGCTGCCGTCGACCTTCAGCTGCGTCACGGGCAGGGCCCGGAGGTAGGCGAGCGACGAAAGCCCTGTGCCGAAGTCATCGAGGGCGACGCCACAGCCGAGCTGTCGCAGGCGTCGCATCAGGACTTCGGCCCGCGCCACGTGGGCGACGGCGTCGCCTTCGGCGAATTCGAACCTGAGTGCCGCGGCCGGCACGCCGCTGGCGGCGATCGTCTGGCTCAGGAAGTCCGCGAATCCATCGTCGGCCAGCGACTGGCCGGAGACGTTGATGCTGACCGTCGCACGGTGGCGGGCCAGCACCGCCGCAACCGGGGCCAGACGCGCAAGGGCCTCCTCGACGACCCAGCGATCGAGCATGGGCATCAGCCGGTAGCGCCGCAGCGTCGCGAGGAAGCGCTCGGGGCCGACCGGCTCGCCACGCCCGTCGATCATCCGCAGCAGGATCTCGAACTGCACTGGACCGCCCGCCACGGGGGCCGCGGGAAGCAGCGGCTGGGCCTCGAGGCGCAGCCGACCGGCCGCCACCGCCTCGCGGAAATCCTCGGCGCTCGTGATGTCCGTCACCCGGCGGATGATGTTGAAGTCGGCGTAGCGGTCGACCTCGACGCGATTGCGCCCGCGGTCCTTGCCGGAACGGCAGGCGGCCTCGGCGAGCGCCAGCGACTGGCCGACCGGATCGGGGCCCTGCTCGAGCTGGGCCACGCCGATCGTCACGGTCATCGCGAGTCGGGCGCCGCCATGGACGATCCCGAGCTGCTCGATCCCGCGGCGCAGCACCTCGGCCATGCCGCTGGCCTCGTCGTGCTTCATCGGCAGGAGCAGGGCAAAGCGGTCGCCGCCAATGCGGGCCGCCAGGCCGTCCGGCGGCAGCCGGCGGCGCAGGAACTCGCCCACCCGCGCCAGCGCCTCGTCCCCCGCGGGCATGCCGTGCTGCTCATTGATGCGGTGCAGGGCGTCGCAATCCACGTGCAGCATCGACCAGCCGCGCGGCTCGGCCGGCTCGGCGACGGCGGCCCGCGCGCGCCGCTCGAGCACCGGCTGCGTCAGCAGTCCTGTCAGCGTGTCGTAGGTGGATTCGATCGACGCGGCTGCCTTGCGGGCCACGAGCTCGAGCATCGCCGCGTCACGATCGGCGAACTCGCCGGACCCGAGCTCGCGGAACAGCGCGAGCAGGCCGATGACACGTCCCGACGAATGGCGGACGGGACTGCAGAGGATCCGGAAGGGAACCAGCTCGCCGCGACTGACGATGCGGTTGATCGGGATCGGCTCCCGGCGCTGCTGCATCAGCTGCAGCAGCTGGTGGTGCATCCGCGAGACCAGCGCCGCGTCGGGCGCTTCCCCGGCCGCACCCGGGCGCATCATCGCGATGTTGCGATCCGGCACGATCAGGGTGGCCAGCACGGCACCGAAGTGCGCCGAAGCGTTCTGCAGCAGGATCTTCAGCTCGTCTGCCGACGCGTCCCCCGCCTCCTGCAGGCTGCGGTCGGCGACCTCGAGCAGCATGGCGACGTCACGGTCGCGCGCGGACAGCGAGTGATGCAGGTTCAGCAGCGCGGCGCGCGCGGCGAGCTCGCGACGCAGGCACTCCATCGCGGGATGCACCAGCGTGTCGGCGTGCGCGAACGAGGCGTGCTCCGCGGGCGCCGCGTCGCGCACCGAGATGGCCACGGTCGCCACGAACCGCCCCTGGTCGTCACGCAGCCACCAGAGGTAGACCGGTCGAGTGTCACCGTCCAGCTGCAGCGTGCGGCCCGAGATGGCGACACCGTCGCGGGCTTCGGCCTGGAGCGATTGCACGGTGGCTGCGAGGTCGGTACCCGTGGTCGAGCGGTTCGACCAGCGCAACCATCCCTGGGAGTCGAAGACGCGCACGGCGTCCGAGTGCGGCATCAGCCACATCACCAGCTGTGCGTAGGGCTCCAGCGCCTTCCAGGCGGTCTTCTCTGCGGCGATATCGATGCTCATGGCCCCGCGAGGCTCGCGGACGCGTCGCGCGCGCGCGGTGACGCAGTCGTTGCTTTGAGCAACGCACGCGCGGGCCTGTGACGCCGTTCACGCTTCGCCCGCGGGGTCGGCGCCCCGGGCCCGGCGGCTCAGGGACTGCGGGTGCGGAACCAGGGCTGGGGATCGACGGGGCGACCGCCGCGCCGGATCTCGAAATAGAGTTCGGGGCTCGCACGGCCGCCCGTGTCGCCCACCGCGGCGATTGAATCGCCGGCGGCAACGGTGTCGCCGACCTTGCGGTAGATCTGGTCGTTGTGACCGTAGAGGCTGAGGTAACCGCCGCCATGGTCCACGATCACGAGGAGGCCGAGGCCGGCCAGCCAGTCGGCATACACCACGCGCCCGCGATAGACGGACCGAACCTGGGCACCGCGCTCGGCGGCCACGAGCACGCCCTCCCAGCGCAACCCTCCGGCACGGACCTGCCCGAACCGGGCCGCGATGCGGCCGGCAACGGGCCAGGCCAGCTGCCCGCGCATGCGACCGAACGGACTGCGGCTGTCCGAGGGGAACTTCTGCAACGCGCGCCGCAGCTCGCGCACCAGTTTCTCGAGAGCCGCCTGCTCGCGGCGGAGGCGCTCGAGGCTCGCCGCGCGCGAACGGGCCTCCGCCTCCAGGGCGGCGAGCACCTCGCCGCGGGCGGCCCGTGCCTGCTCGGCCTTGGCGACCTCGGCACCTTGCCGCGCCTCGAGATCGGCGAGGCGCGCCTGCTCGGCCTCGAGCTCGGCGTCCAGTTCCTCGATCCGCGCGACGTGCTCCTCGATGCGGACGATCTGGCCGGCGCGCGCCCGCCCGAAATAGCCGTAGTAGGCAAACATGCGGCCCGCGCGCGCCGGATCGCGCTGGTTCAGCAGCAGCTTGAGGGGCTCCTCGCGCCCGATCATGTAGGCCGCCCGCATCTGGGCGGCGAGCGCGCGGCGCTCCGCCTCGAGGTCGGCCTGGCGTTGCCCGCGCTCCCGGGCGAGCTCGGCGCGACGCCGAGCCCGCTCGTCGCGCTCGGCTCGCAGCCGTTCCCGCTCGGCCCGGGCCGCGGCCACCGACTGCTCGGCGTCGCGCAGGCGCCGGGACAGGCGCTCGCGCTCGGCGGCGTCGCGCCGGACCTGGGCGCGGACGCGATCGACTTCGGCGCGGATCTCGCGCAACTGCGCCTCGGCCCTGGATGACCGGGACTCGGACTGGGGCAGCGCGGCGGGTAACGCCAGGATTGCCGAGGACAGCAGGAGGGAACGCCACCAGCGGGCAGGCATCGTCAAATTGTATCCGACCCTGCCACCCGGGGAGCGCCCGCCCGCGGCGCTTGCCTATATAATCTCGGCCGGTTCGCGAGCCCGCATCCTGCGGCGTCGAACCCTCCGGGGACGCATGGAACGACTCATCGAATACGCCGGTAATCACCCCTGGCTGGTCGCAGCGGCGGTCCTCGCAGCCGTGCTCGTGGTCGTGTTCGAGATCCGCGCGCGCCAGGACAGCTTCGCGGCGATCTCCCCCCAGGACCTGATCCGCCTCATGAACCAGGGCGCGCTGGTCCTCGACCTGCGCCGGCCCGAGGATTACGAGGCGGGCCACATCGGCAACTCGCGCCAGATGAATTCGGCCGACATCCTCAAGGCCGGCGAGACCCTGCGCAAGCACCGCGAGAAAAACCTCGTCGTGTACTGCAACAGCGGCACGGTGGGCGCCTCGGCGGCCCGCAGCCTCGCCGGACAGGGGTTCACCAAGGTCTTCAACCTGCGCGGCGGCATCGCGGCATGGCGTGCCGAGAACCTGCCGCTCAGCCGTGCCAAGGAAAAGGCCAGGGCATGAGCGGGACGCAGGCCGGACGCGGCGACGCGCCGCGCGTCGTGATGTACGCGACGTCCTGGTGCTCCTACTGCGCCCTTGCCCGCTCGCTGCTTGCGCGCAAGGGGGTCGCCTTCGAGGAGATCGACATCGAGTCCGGCCCGGGCCTTCGCGACCAGATGATCGCCCGCAGCGGCCGCCGCACGGTCCCGCAGATCTTCATCGGCGACACCCATGTCGGGGGCTGCGACGACCTCCACGCCCTGGACGCCGCCGGCGGGCTCGACCCGCTGCTCGCTCGCGCCACCTAGACCTGCTTTCCCACAGAGGCCCTGAACCATGACCGAATCCGATCCGGGCGCCGCCGGCGCCGCCCCCGCGCAGAACGACGCCCAGAACGCACCCGAGTTCTCGCTCCAGCACGTGTACCTCAAGGACTGCTCCTTCGAGGCCCCCAAGGGCCCCCGCGTCGAGGGCGAGTGGAACCCGCAGATCTCCCTGGACCTCAACACCTCGGCCGACACCATCTCCCCGGAGCTGCGCGAGGTCGTCCTGACGATCAGTGCGTCCGCCAAGATTGGCGAGACCACGGCGTTCATCGTCGAGGTCAAGCAGGCCGGCGTGTTCGGCGTGCGCAACCTCAACGAAGCCGATTACCGTCGCGCCATCGCCGCCATCGCCCCGGGCGTGCTCTTCCCGTACGCGCGCTCCGTGGTCTCCCACCTGGTGTCGCTGGGCGGCTTCCCGCAGATGCTGCTGCCGCCGGTGAACTTCGACGCGCTCTACGCGCGGTCGCTCGCCGAGCAGCAGCAGAAGGCGCTGAACAGCTGACGGCGGTCGTGGGCACGCCGATCGCGGTGCTCGGCGGCGGCTCCTGGGGCACGGCGCTCGCCATCCAGTTCGCCCGCTCCGGCCACCCGACGCGCCTCTGGGCCCGCGACCCGGCCCAGCGTTCGGCCATGGCCGCGGAGCGCCGCAACGCCCGCTACCTGCCGGATGCGCCGTTCCCGGCGACCCTGGTGGTCGCCGAGTCGGTCGCTCAAGCCATCTTCGACGCCCGCGACGTGCTGGTCGTCGTGCCCAGCCACGCGTTCCGCGGCGCGCTGTCGGAGCTCGCACCCTGCCTCGGCGCCGACGCGCGCGTCGCGTGGGCCACCAAGGGCTTCGAGCTCTCGTCCGGCCTGCTGCCGCACCAGGTGGCCCGCGAGGTCCTCGGCCCCGACCGGGCGATCGCGGTGCTGTCGGGTCCGACCTTTGCCCGCGAGGTCGGCGCAGGGCTGCCGACGGCCATGACCGTGGCATCGCCGGACCCGGCGTTCGCCACGTCGCTGGCGCACAACCTCTCGTCGCCCAATTTCCGTGCGTATACCTCCGCGGACATCGTGGGCGTCGAGGTGGGAGGCGCCGTCAAGAACGTGCTGGCCGTCGGTGCAGGCCTCTCGGACGGGCTGGGGTTCGGCGCCAACACGCGCATCGCACTGATCACGCGCGGCCTCGTCGAGATGACGCGGCTCGGCGTCGCGCTGGGCGCCATGCGCGAGACCTTCATGGGGCTCGCCGGGCTGGGCGACCTGGTGCTGACCTGCACCGACGACCAGAGCCGCAACCGGCGCTTCGGCCTGCTGCTCGCCGCTGGGCACGAGCCCTCCGCGGCCCTGCGCGAGATCGGCCAGGCCGTGGAGGGCTACCTCGCCGCGCGTGCCGTGCATGCCGTCGCCCTGCGCGAACAGGTCGAGATGCCGATCTGCGAGGGCATCTATCGCGCGCTCTACGAGGGCCTGCCGCCACGCGAGGTCGTGCGCGAGCTCATGGGCCGGCCCATCAAGGCAGAGTTCGACTGATCAGCCGACGACGACCGCCAGCAACGCGGGGCCATAGCGCTCGACCTTCTGCGGGCCGAAGCCGGGCACGTTGAGCAACTCCCGCTCGCTTCGCGGCCGCAGGCGTGCCATTTCGCGCAGGCTGCGGTCGTGGGCGACCACGTAGGCCGGGACGCCGTGCTCCTGCGCCAGCGCCAGGCGCGCCGCGCGCAGCGCGTCGAACAGGCGTTCCCCGGCCTCGTCGAGCGCCGCCTCGCCGAAGGCAATGCGGGCCACGCCGCGCACGATCCGTCCGGGGCTTCCGGCGTGCAGCACGCGCCGCTGCACCGGCGGGGGCAGCCAGCGGGCCGGCTGCTGGCCGCGCATCACGGCGATGCCGTCACGCGTGAGCTTCACGACCGGATGATCCTCACCCGTGAAGCTCACCCAGCCGGCGGTGACGCAGCGTGACAACGCACGCTGTATCCACTCCTGCGGGCGGTCGGCCAGGCGACCGAAGGTCGGGACCTGCGTGAGGCCCAACCGCTCGAGCCGCTCCTCGGCCTCGCCGTGCAGCAGTCGCACCACCTGCTTCATGCCGTAGCGACTGTCGAGCCGCGCCACGCCCGAGAGCAGGATGCGCGCGAGCTCGGTGCGGCGTGCCTCCAGAGCCGCGGCATCGCCCGCCGCGTCAGCGCCGGCCTCGTCGCCCCGCCCGCCGTCTCCCGCGATCGACAGGCATTCGTCGCAGCGACCGCAGCCCGCGAGCGTCTCGGCCTCGTCGCCGAAGTAGCGCAGGATCGCGTCGTGCCGGCAGCTGCCGCCCTCGGCCCAGCGGATCAGCTCCAGGAACAGGCTCCACTTGTGCTCGACGACGTCCGGATCGGGCAGCACGTCCTGAACGGGGCGCTCCAGCAGGCGCCGGCGCAGCGGCAGGTCCTGCTGCGACCAGCACATCAGGCCGATGGCGTCGGCGCCGTCGCGTCCGGCGCGCCCCACCTCCTGGTAGTAGGCCTCGACCGAACCTGGCGGCCCGAGATGGATCACCGCGCGGACGTCCGCGCGGTCGATCCCCATGCCGAAGGCATTCGTTGCGCAGACCACGTCGACGTCACCTCGCATGAACGCTGCCTGCGCGCGGGTGCGCTCCGCGGCGTCGAGGCCGGCGTGATACACGGCGACACGCCGCCCGCCGGCAGCGAGTCGCGCGCCCTCCTCGTCGGCCAGGCGCCGCGTCGGTGCGTAGACGATGGCGGCCCCGCGGCCCCGCGCGCCCTGGGCGGCGGCAGGGGCTGCAGCAGGGCGGCCGAGCGCCTCGCCCAGCGCGGCATCCACCCGCGCCTGCCGCTCGCGCGCCCCGGAGACCTCGGCGACGCGCAACGCGAGGTTGGGTCGCGCGAAGCCCCGCACCAGCTGCGGCGTGTCCGCGGGCAGGCCCAACCGCACCAGGATCTCGTCGCGCACCACCGGCGTCGCGGTGGCGGTGCAGGCCAGCACGTGCGGCGGCGCGAGTTCGCGCACCAGCGCGCCAATCTGCAGGTATTCGGGCCGGAAGTCGTGCCCCCACTCGCTGATGCAGTGCGCCTCGTCGACGGCGATCAACGGACAGTGCATACGGGCCAGGCGCGCCCGGAAGTCGGGCGCGGCCAGGCGCTCGGGCGCGACGTACACCAGCTGGTACTCGCCCCGCATCAGCCGCGCCAGCCGCTCCCGCATCGTCGCAGGGTCGAGCGTGGACGCCAGGAACGTCGCGGCCACGCCGCGCGCGTGCAGCGCATCGACCTGGTTCTGCATCAGCGCGATCAGCGGCGAGACCACGATCGTCGTGCCCGGGAGCACGAGCGCCGGCAACTGGTAGCACAGGCTCTTGCCCCCGCCGGTCGGCGCGACGAGCAGCACGCGGCGCCGCGCCAGCAGCGTCTCGATCGCCTCGCGCTGCCCGGGCCTGAAGCCGGCATGGCCGAGGCGCGCGAGCGCCGCGGCGAGATCGGGCGGGGATGGCGTCACGGTGCGGCGGTGCGGAAGCCGTTTTGCCGCCACGCCTCGTAGACCACGATCGCCACCGCGTTCGACAGGTTCAGGCTGCGGTTCCCCTCGCGCATCGGCAGGCTGGCGACGGCACCCGGGCCATGCGCGGCGCGAAGCGCCTCGATGACCGGCGCAGGCAGGCCGCGGCCCTCCGGGCCGAACAGCAGCACGTCTCCTGGCCGATACGCCACCTGGTCGTAGCGCTGCGCCGTGCCCGTCTCGATGGCGAACCAGCGCGGCGGGTCGGCGCCGGGCCCCGGCGCACCACCCGGCTGCGCGCCGTTGGCCAGGGCAGCGCGGCAACTCGCGAAGTCCTCGTGGACGCTCACCTGGGCCATCCAGCGGTAGTCGAGGCCCGCGCGGCGGAGCGAGGCCCGGTCGAGGTCGAAGCCCAGCGGCTTGACGAGGTGCAGCTCGGCACCCGTGTTCGCGCAGAGCCGGATCACGTTGCCGGTATTGGGCGGGATCTCGGGCTCGAAGAGGACGATGCGGAACATGGCGCGCGATGGTACCAGCGGGGGGATCGCGCGACGCGGGAGCTCGCTTGGGCGATAATGCTTCCATGGCTGCCGCCTCCGAGACCCTCGAAGACCCGCTGCGCTACCGCTTCCTCGGCATGGAGTTCGCCTCGCCGATCGTGCTGCTCTCCGGCTGCGTCGGCTTCGGCGAGGAATACACGCGGGTCGAGGGCTTCTCGAACCGCGACGCCGGCGCGGTCGTGCTCAAGGGCACCACTCTCGAGTCACGGCTCGGCAACCCGGCGCATCGCGTCTACGAGACGCCGATGGGCATGCTCAACGCGATCGGCCTGCAAAACCCGGGCACCGACACGGTGGTGCGATCCATCCTGCCGGGCCTCGACTTCTCCGAGACGCGGTTCATCGCCAACGTCTCGGGCTCCACCATCGAGGAATACGCCGAGGTCACGCGCCGCTTCGACGACTCGCCGATCGACGCGATCGAGATCAACATCTCCTGCCCCAACGTCAAGGAAGGCGGCGTCGCCTTCGGCAACTACCCGGAGATGTCGGCGCGCGTGGTCGCCGCCTGCCGCGCCGTCACGCGCAAGCCGCTGATCACCAAGCTGTCGCCCAACCAGACCGACATCAAGGAAAACGCGCGGATGTGCATCGAGGCCGGCACCGACGGCTTCGCGGTCATCAACACCGTGATGGGCATGGCGATCGACGCCAGGACCCGCCGCCCGGTGATCGGCAACGTGCAGGGCGGGCTCTCCGGCCCGGCGATCAAGCCGATCGCGCTGCTGAAGGTGCACCAGGTCCACGACGTCGCAAAGCGCCACAAGGTGCCGATCATCGGCCAGGGCGGCATCTGCAACGCCACCGACGCCCTCGAGTTCATCATCGCGGGCGCCAGCGCCGTGGGCGTGGGCACCTCGCTGTTCTACGACCCGATGGTCTGCAGGAAGATCAACGCCGGGATCGCCGATTACCTGCGCGCCAACGGCCTTCGCAACGTGACCGAGCTCGTCGGCACGCTGCGGCTCGGCTGAGCTGGGCGACGCCACGACCCATGCAGCGGTCGATCGAGGCACGCCGCACGCCCCGCATCGACTTCGCCACCGCCGACTGGCAGCGCAACGAATTCGGCGTCGACATGCTCTGGCTCAGCCGCGACCCAGGCAACGGCGCGGTGAGCTTCGCGCTGCGCACGCCCGCGAACTTCAGCTACCCGGAGCGCCAGCACTTCTACGACAGCGAGGAAGAGCTGTTCCAGCTCGCGGGTGATTTCCGCCACGACCGCGTGCACCCCTACCAGGAAGGCGACTATGTGTTCCGCCCCGCCGGCACGGTCTACGGCGACGACGAGGGTTCGGACGGCGGCGGGATCATCCTGGCTTCGCTCGCGCGCGAGATGCGCCGGCACCACTTCGACGACCACCCGGCCCCATGGACGGGCCACTACCTCGTCGACCGCCTTTGGAACCCGCGAGTCGAGCAACCCTCCGTGCTCGCCTCGCGCCGCCTGCCCTGGCAACCGAGCGGGCTCGATCCGCGCGTGACGCTGCGGATCCTGCACGGCACCCCTGGCCAGCGGCGCCGCGACGACTCAGTCTTCCGTCACTCGCCCTGGGCGTCCGACTTCACGCTGATGCTGCGGATCGAGGCAGGCTTCAGCGGCCCGATGCCGGGCTGGCCGGGGTTCTTCGCCGAAACGCTGGCCTGCGCGGGCCGCGGCTCGATCGGCGGCGAGCCCTGGCACCGCGGCTGCTACCAGTTCGGCGGCCCCTCGGGCCGCTGCCTCGTCGAGGAGCCGCTGGAGCTCTACTGCCGGATGTTCCGCGAAGGCGTTCCGGCTCAGAACTCGTAGTCGACCGCCATCGAGAGATCGCAGTCGGCGCGCAGGCCGTGTGCCACTTCCACGTGGTACGGGTGCACCGCGTAGCCCTCGAGGGCGGCCTTGTCGTCGAGGATCACCGAGATCCCGTGCGTGCAGCCGTTGGCGCGGTCGGTGAAGTTGCGACCCACCGTCATCGACTGCACGCCCGGCACCCGCTCGGGCAGCAGGCGCAGCGCCGCCTCGTGCGCGGCGATGCGCTCCTCGGGCACGTCGGGACGGAAGCGGATCCAGACCATGTGATGCACGGGCATTGCGGGTTCCTCAACTGGAGGCGATCTGTGGTGAAGCGGCGGACGCGTTGCGCAAGATCAGCGTGCGTGTCGGGTACGCGAACTCGATACCGGCCGCGCCAAAGCTCGCGTGGATGCGGCGGTTGACGGCATCCTGGGTGCGCGGGAACTTGTAGGGGACCGCGCCCGGATCGGGCACGAAGTAGCAGACGTCGAAGTTCAGCGCAGAATCCCCGAAGGCCCGCAGGAAGCAGTACTCGAAGCGCGTCCCGGGCACCGAGGCGATGGCCTCCTCGACCAGCGCGGGCACGCGCGCCAGCTGCTCGGGCGAGGTCTCGTAGGCCACGCCGAGGGTGAACAGCGCGCGGCGCTCCGGCATGCGGCCTAGGTTGCGGACCCGGCTGCGCAGGATGTCGGCGTTGGAGAGGATCACCTGCTCGCCCGACACGCTGCGCAGCCGCGTGCTCTTGACCCCGATGCTCTCGACCACGCCCTCGATGTCATCGATGCGCAGGCTGTCGCCGGGGCTGAAGGGCTTGTCGAGCGCGATGGACAGCGACGCGAGCAGGTCGCCGAGGATCGTCTGCACGGCGAGCGCGACCGCGATGCCGCCGACCCCGAGGCCGGCGACCAGCGCCGTGATGTTGACGCCCAGGTTGTCGAGCGCCAGCAGTGCCGCCACCGAGAAAATGACGAGGCGCGACACGAACAGCACGATGCCGAGGGATCCGCGCGCGGTGGTGTCGCCCGACTCGACCGCCTTCTGCTGCCGGCGCTCGAGGCCGAAGCGCACGGCCGCCATGCCCCAGATCGCCGCCTGGGCCCAGGCGACGAGGACCACGAGCACGCCAAAGACCTTCTCGAAGGACGCCGGCAGCGCAAGCTGGCGCTCGGCCAAATAAAGCGCCACGACGAGCAGGAACAGCGGCCGCGTGCGCCCGAGCAGCAGCATCGCGAGGTCGAAGCCGCCGCCGCGCTCGTCGCCGCCCATCTGGTTGCGATGCGACAGCAGGTAGCGCCGCAGCAGCGGCAATACGGTGAACGTCACCAGGAACAGCGCAAGCGCGAGGGCCCAGCTGCGCAAAGGGTTGCCGAGGTAGACCTCGTCGAGCAGCCCGATCATCGTCTTCGTCACCCGCCCCGTCCCGGCCGGTCAGTCGGCGTCGCGCTCCTCGGCCATGCCGAGTTCCTTCAGCTTGCGGGTCAGGGTGTTTCGCCCCCAGCCGAGCAGCCTGGCGGCATCCTGCCGGTGCCCCTGCGTATGGGCAAGGGCCACGCCGATCAACGTCCGCTCGAACTCGGGCAAGGCGGTGTCGAGCAGCGGAGGCGCCCCGCCACGGCGCGCCTCGCCGTCGGCCCACTGCGCCAGCGCCTGGGCCCAGGACCCGTGGTCCGGGACCGCGGCGGCGCCGAGGATCTCGCTCGGCAGGTCCTCGACGTGGATCTCGCTGCCGGGCGCAAGCACCGAGAGTCGCCGGCAGAGGTTGACCAGCTCCCGCACATTGCCGGGCCAGGCGTAGGACTCGAGCGCGGCGCGCGCGTCGGCCGCGAGGCGCTTGCGATCGACACCGAGCTCGGCCGCGGCGACCTGCAGGTAGTGCTCGAGCAGGTCGCCGACGTCCTCGCGCCGGCGCCGCAGCGGCGGCAGCTCGATCCGGATCACGTTCAGCCGGTGGAAGAGGTCTTCGCGGAACAGGCCTCGCCGCACCCGGTCCTCCAGGTCCTGGTGGGTTGCGGCGATCACGCGCACATCGACGCGGATCGGCGTCTGCCCGCCGACTCGGTAGAACTCGCCCTCGGCGAGCACGCGCAAGAGACGCGTCTGCAGCGCCGTGGGCATGTCCCCGATCTCGTCGAGGAACAGGGTGCCGCCGTCCGCCTGCTCGAAGCGCCCGCGCCGCAGCGCGTCGGCGCCGGTGAACGCGCCCTTCTCGTGCCCGAAGAGCTCGGACTCGAGCAGCTCGGAAGGAATGGCCGAGGTGTTGAGCGCGATGAACGGCCGCTTGGCACGCGGGCTGTGCTCGTGCAGCGCGCGCGCCACCAGCTCCTTGCCCGTGCCAGACTCGCCGGTGATCAGCACGCTCACGCTGGAGCGGGACAGCCGGCCAATCGCCCTGAACACCTGTTGCATCGCCGGCGCGCGCCCGAGGAGCTCCGGTATGCGGGCCGCGCTGGCCGCTTCCGGGGGTGACCCCGGCCTCGCGTCGGCGGCGCGACGGACCAGGTCGACCACCTGGTCGATGTCGAACGGCTTCGGCAGGTACTCGAAGGCACCGCTCTCGTAGGCGGAGACCGCATTCCCAAGGTCGGAGTACGCCGTCATCACGATGATCGGCAGCTGCGGACGGGCACCATGGATGCGCTTCACCAGCTCGAGCCCGGACTGGCCGGGCATGCGGATGTCGGTGACCAGCACGTCCGGCGTGTCGCTGCGCAGCGCCTCGAGCGCGGGCTCGGCCGCCTCGAAGGTCTTCGGCAGCATGCCGCCGTCGCGCAGCGCGCGCTCGAGCACCCAGCGTATCGAGGCATCGTCGTCGACGAGCCAGACACGCAGTGGCTTTCCGTTCATGACGTCACCTCCCCGCCGTCGAGCGGGAGCAGTATCGAGAAGACGGTGCGGCCCGGCTCGCTGCTGAATTCGATCGTGCCGCGATTGCGCGTGACGATTTCCTGCGCGACGGCAAGGCCGAGGCCCGTTCCGTCGGCGCGGCCGGTGACGAGCGGATAGAACAGGCTCGAGCGGATCTGCTCGGGCACGCCAGGGCCGTCGTCCTCGACGTCGATGCGCACGGCCAAGCGGCAGCGCTCGAGCCCGATGCGGGTGTTCGAGACCACGCGCGTGCGCAGCACGATGCGCCCCTGTTCACCGACGGCCTGCATGGCGTTGCGCCCCACGTTGAGCAGCGCCTGCACGAGTTGATGCCGGTCCAGCTGCCCCTCGGGCACGCTCGGGTCGTAGTCGCGGTCGAGCAGCACCGTCGCTCGCGCCTCGGCGCGCAACAGGCGGAACACGTGCTCGCAGATCTCGTGCACGTTGGTGGGCAGGCGCTGGGGCGGACGCATCGGTCCCGACATGGCGTCGACCAGCGCGGTGAGGCGGTCCGCCTCGTTGATGATGACGCTGGTGTATTCACGCTGGGCCGGGTCGGCGAGCTGGCGCGCGAGCAGTTGCGCCGCGCCGCGCAACCCCCCAAGCGGGTTCTTGATCTCGTGCGCGAGCTGCCGGGTCATCATGCGGCTGCCCTCGAGGCGCGCCCGCTGCTCGCTCTCGCGGATCAGCCGCGTGCGCTGGGTCTCGTCCGACAACTCGAGCAGAAGGTGCGTCCCGGTTGACTGGCCCTGCAGGGGAGTGACCGTGATGTCGAGGACGCGCGCGTCGCGAGGCGTCGACGCTGGGCGCACGGTGACCTCGCGCTCCGAGAAGCACTCGCCCTCGTCGCGGGCGCGGCGGAACGTGGCGCCCATCCCGTTGAAGTCGGCGAACAACTCCGACACGGGGCGGCCGCGCGCCTGGTTGAAGCTCATCGCCAGCAGCGTCTGCGCGGCGACGTTGGCGTAGACCACGCAGAGCTGGGCATCGAGCACCACGATGCCCGTAGCGAGCGAGTCCACGAGGTCCGCAGGATCGTAGTGGGCCAGCGGCGACGGGGCCTGGCGCTCATCGGCCACGGCGACACCCGGCTCGGCCGAGGCCGGCCCCTAGCGCGGCTGGGGTCGCGGCGGGGGGCGGTTGATGACGGAAGGCTGGCGAACGTAGAACGCGACCGGCGCCGTCTGGCAGGTCTGCGTGCCGGATTCCCCGGCACCCTCGATCGCGACCACGGCCGACCACGTGCCACGCGAGATCGGCGAGACGACGAAGGCCGTGCCCGAGGCGACGCGCTGCACGGCCTGGCCGTTGAGCAGCAGCCGCGCCGTGCCGCCGGCGGGGCCGGTGTAGGAGATGGTCACCGATTCGACCGCGACGAAGACCTGGTCGGCCACCGGTGAGGTGATCGCACAGGTGGCCGGCGGCTCCGGCGCGCGCGCAGGTGGCGAGACCGGCGGCGATCCCGGTTGGCCCTGGGGCGCAGCGGGGAGCTGTGCAGGTTGAGAACGCTGCAGCTCCACCCGGGTGGCACCGGGATGCGGCTGGTCGGAGTAATGCACCACGCCGTCCTTGTCGACCCAGCGCCAGGCGGTCTGCGTCTGCGCCAGGGCCGGCACCAGCACCGACAGGCTGCTGGCGACCAGGGTCACCGCGGCCAGCAAGCGACATTTCGGGGACGGGACGCGCATGGCCGCCGAGGATACCCCCGGGAGCCTCGCGCGCAAAAGAAAGCCGGCAACGGTTGCCCGTTGCCGGCTGGATTTGCGACGTGCTTCCGGGTTCCCGGTTCACGCCCGCAGCGTCAGACGCTGTAGTACATGTCGAGCTCGACCGGGTGCGTGCTCATGCGGAACCGCGTGACTTCCTGCATCTTGAGGTTGATGTAGGCGTCGATGACGTCGTTGGTGAACACGCCGCCGCGGGTCAGGAACTCGCGATCCTTGTCGAGGTGCTCGAGGGCCATGTCGAGCGAGTGGCACACGGTCGGGATGTGCTTCGCCTCCTCGGGCTCGAGGTCGTAGAGGTCCTTGTCGGCCGGGTCGCCGGGGTGGATCTTGTTCTGGATGCCGTCGAGGCCCGCCATCATCATGGCGGCGAAGGCGAAGTACGGATTGGCCGACGAGTCGGGGAAGCGCACCTCGATGCGACGCGCCTTCGGGTTCGCGACCCAGGGGATGCGAATCGACGCCGAGCGGTTGCGGGCCGAGTAGGCCAGCATGACCGGTGCCTCGAAGCCCGGGACCAGGCGCTTGTAGCTGTTGGTGCCGGGGTTGGTGATCGCGTTCAGCGCCTTGGCGTGCTTGATGATGCCGCCGATGTAGTAGAGCGCCGTTTCCGACAGACCGCCGTACTTGTCGCCGGCGAACAGCGCCACGCCCGCCTTCTGCAGCGACTGGTGCACGTGCATGCCAGAGCCGTTGTCGCCGACCAGCGGCTTCGGCATGAAGGTGGCGGTCTTGCCGTAGCCGTGCGCGACGTTGTGCACGGCGTACTTGAGGATCTGCACCTCGTCGGCCTTCTTCACGAGGCCACCGGCGCCGATACCGATCTCGCACTGGCCGCCGGTGGCGACCTCGTGGTGGTGAACCTCGACGACGAGGCCGAGTTCCTCGCAGGCGCCGCACATGGCGTTGCGGATGTCCTGGAAGGCGTCGACCGGCGGCACCGGGAAGTAGCCGCCCTTGACGCCCGGGCGGTGCCCCATGTTGCCCTCGGGATAGTCGGTACCGCTGTTCCAGGCGCCCTGCCGGGAGTCGATCGAGTACGACGAGCCGTGCATCTCGTTCTTCCATCGCACGCTGTCGAAGACGAAGAACTCGTTCTCGGGGCCGAACATCGCGCCGTCGGCGATCCCGGTGCTCTTGAGGTAGGCCTCGGCGCGCTTGCCAAGCGAGCGCGGGCAGCGCTCGTAGCCCTGCATCGTGGCGGGCTCGATCACGTCACAGCGGATGTTGACCGTCGCTTCCTCGAAGAACGGGTCGAGGACGGTGGAGGAAGCTTCCGGCATCAGGATCATGTCGGACTCGTTGATCCCCTTCCAGCCGGCGATCGAAGAGCCGTCGAACATCTTGCCGTCGCGGAACAGACCCTCGTCGACGACCTTGGCCGGGATGGTGACGTGCTGCTCCTTGCCGCGCGTGTCGGTGAAACGCAGGTCCGCCCACTTCACCTCTTTATCCTTGATCAGCTTGATGACGTCCGTCGGGGTCATGATGGCTCCGGTTGGTTGGCCCAGTGAATGCCCGGATAGTGCAGGATCCGTGCCGATGCACGCTAATGGATCGAAATCAGGGACTTACCGAGCGGCACGAGCAGGATAGCCCCTCTATTTGCACCATCATAGTGCAATTGAGCGGCTGCTCGTCTTTTTATGGTGCGGTTGTGGCATCAATCCAGGCGATGTCCCCGGCCAGCGCCTTGGTGACGGCGGCCAGGCTGGTGGCCCGAGCGAGCCCTGCCTCGATCCGGCGGCCCTCGATGTCGAGCAGGCTGCGCTCGGCGTCCAGCACCGTCAGGTAATCAGCGGCGCCGGCATCGAATCGCGCCCGCGCGATCTCCGCGGCGCGCGCGGCCGACTGGCGTGCCGCGTCGAGCGACTGCAGCGCCTCGCCGGCGGCCCGATAGCCCGCGAGCGCGTTCTCGGTCTCCTCGAGCGCCCTCAGCACGGTCTCGTCGAACGCCGCGAGCGAGGCGCGCGCCCTCGCCTCGGCGGCGAGCACGCGCTGGCGCACCCGGCCAATGTCGAGGAAGCTCCAGGTGAGCGCGGGGCCATAGCGCCAGCGCTCGGCCTGAGGCTCGAACAAGCCGTCCCGCGACTGCGAGGTGTAGCCAAACCCGCCCACGAGCGAGATGCGCGGGAAATACTCGGCGGTCGCGACACCCACCCGCGCGGTCTCGGCGGCGAGGCGCCGCTCCGCCGCACGCACGTCGGGTCGCCGCCGCAACCAGTCGACCGGCGTACCGGCCGCGACGACCGCCGACGAGAGTTCCGGCAAGGCCCTCGGGCCCGTCAGCCAGGCGCTGCGCAGCTCCGCCACCGGCAGGGCGGCCAGCACCGCGAGCCTCTGCTCCTGCCGGAAGACCTCGGCCGCGGCCTCGGGCAGGCCCGCCGCAACGGAGGCTCGCTGCGCCCGCGCGCGCTCGAGATCGAGCCGGGTGCCACGGCCCGCGTCGAGGCGCGCCACGAACAGGCGCTCCTGCTCGGCCAGGTTGGCGACGTTGCGCTCCAGCAGGTCGGCGCGAAGCTGCGCGGCGCGCAGCGCGAACCATCCCTGGGCCACCTCGGCAGCGATCGAGGCCTGCAGCGCGCGCAGGTCCGCCGCGGCGGCCTCCTCGCCGGCACGCGCCGTCGCTGCGGCATTGCGGGCCGCTCCGAACACATCGAGCTCCCAGGCCGCGTCGAACCCCGCGCGATAGACCGTGGTCGCGGGCTGGCCGGGCGGCAGGAACGGGTCCTCGCGGCTGGGCTGGCTGCGCTCGCGATCACCCGCCGCGGTCACGGTCGGCAGCAGCCCGAACAGCGTGAGACCGCGCAGCGCACGCGCCTCGGCAAGCCGCTCCTGCGCCTGCGCCAGGCTGCGGTTCTGGCCGAGCGCCCGGGCGATGAGCGCGTCCAGTTCCGCCGCGCCGTGGGCCCGCCACAGCATCGGCACGACCGCGTCGACGCTGGCACCGTCGCTGGAGGCTCCGGGGACAGGAGCGGCATCGAATCGCCCCGGCACGACCGGATCCGGCGCAGCGTAGCGGGGACCCACCGTGCAGCCCGCGAGCGCCGCGGCCACGGCTGCCGCGACCCAGGCCGCGCGCCTCATGCGGGACGCCCGCGGGACGCCAGGCCACGCAGGACCGCGTAGAACACCGGGGTCAGGAACAGGCCGAACACCGTCACGCCGATCATTCCCGCGAACACGGTCACGCCCATGACGTGGCGGATCTCGGCGCCGGGCCCGCTGGCAAACACCAGCGGCACGACGCCCATGATGAAGGCCATGCTCGTCATGAGGATCGGTCGCAGCCGCAGCCGGCAGGCCTCGATCGCGGCGCTGCGCGCGTCGCGGCCCTGCAGCTCGAGCTCACGCGCGAACTCCACGATCAGGATCGCGTTCTTGCAGGCCAGCCCCATCAGCACGACGAGCCCGACCTGGGTGAATACGTTGTTGTCGAGGAAGCTCGGCGGCGCGGTGGCACCGGCGACCGAAAGCCACAGGCCGTGTGCAGCGTTGACGAGCCAGATGCCGCCGAGTGCCGACAGCAGGCAAAGCGGCACGATCAGGATCACCGCAAGAGGCAGTGTCCAGCTCTCGTAGAGCGCAGCAAGCACGAGGAACACCAGCAGCACGCACAGCGGCAGCACCACCAGCGCCGCATTGCCCTGGGTCACCTGCGCATACGACAGCCCCGCCCACTCGAAGGTCATGCCGCTGGGCAAGGCGTCCTCCACGATGCGCGCCGCGGCTCCCAGCGCCTCCGCGGAAGACATGCGCGACGGGTCGGCGGCCGCGGCGAGGTCGGCGGCAGGATAGCCGTTGAAGCGGATCACCGGGTCGGGGCCGTAGGCCTCGCGCACGTCCACGAGCCCTGCCAGCGGCACCATCCTGCCCTCGGCGTTGCGCAACTGCAGGCGGCCGATGTCGCTGGCCTCGTCGCGGAACGGCGCGTCGCCCTGCACGTAGACCGTGAAGGTGCGGCCGAGCAGGTTGAAGTCGTTGACGTAGGCCGAGCCGAGGTAGACCTGCAGCGTCTCGAACAGCTCGGTCAGCGCGACGCCCTGCTGCTTCGCGCGCGTGCGGTCGACCACCGCGTCGAGCTGCGGCACGTTGGCCTGGTATGACGTCAGCACGGAGTACGGGTCGAAACCCGGCGTCTGGCGCAGCTGCCCCGACAGTCCCTGCACCTGCGCACCGAGCTCGCCGAAGCCGAGGCCCGCCCGGTCCTGCACGTACATCTCGAAACCCGCGGCGTTGCCGAGCCCGAGCACCGCCGGAGGCATGAGCGCGAAACCCAGGCCCTCGCGGATCTCGCCGTAGGCGATGCTCAGGCGCTGCGCGATCTCCGCGGCCGACACGTCGCGCTGGTCCGACGGCTGCAGCTGGATGAAGACCGTGCCCACGTTGGGGGTATTGGCGTTCTGCAGCGCGTTCAGGCCGGGGAAGGCGATGACGTTGGAGACGCCGGGCATGCCGAGCGCGATCTCGCTCATGCGGCGGATCATCGCCTCGGTGCGGTCGATCGACGCGCCCTCCGGCAGCAGGGCGCCGGCAAACAGGTACTGCTTGTCCTGCGTGGGGATGAACCCCGTCGGCACGGCGCGGAACATCACCACGGCGAGCACGATCATCACGCCGTAGAACGCGAGCGCGTGGCGACGGCGGTGGAGCAGCAGCCCTACGCGCCGGGAGTAGCCCTCGCCGGCGCGACGGAATCCCCGGTTGAAGGCACCGAAGGCGCGTCCGAAGACGCGATCCATCCACGCCGACAGCCGGTCTGGTGGTGCGTCGAGCGGACGAAGCAGCACCGCGGCGAGCGCGGGTGACAGCGTCAGCGAGTTGAAGGTCGAGATCAGCGTCGACACCGCGATCGTCACCGCGAACTGGCGGTAGAACTGCCCGCTGACCCCGTCGAGGAACGCGAGCGGCACGAATACCGCGGTCAGCACGAGCCCGATCGCGATGATCGGACCAGACACCTCGCTCATCGCCCGGTGCGCCGCCTCGCGCGGCGCCAGCCCCGCCTCGATGTTGCGCTCGACGTTCTCGACCACGACGATCGCGTCGTCGACCACGATCCCGATCGCGAGCACCAGGCCGAATAGCGTCAGGGTGTTGATCGAGAACCCGAGCGCGAGCAGCACGGCGAACGTGCCGACGATCGACACGGGCACTGCCAGCAGCGGGATCAGCGAGGCGCGCCAGGTCTGCAGGAACAGCACGACCACGATGACCACCAGCAGCACCGCCTCGAGCAGCGTCGTGACTACCGCGCGGATCGACTCCTGCACGAACACCGTGGGGTCGTACTCGACCGACCACTCGACTCCCTCGGGGAAATCCTCCGCGAGCCGCGCCATCGTCGCACGCACGTCGCGCGACAGCTGGATCGAGTTGGCGCCGGGAGCCTCGAAGATCGGCATGCCGACCGCGCGCCGCGTGCCGTTCAGCGAGCGCAGCGCGTACTCGGCGGCGCCGAGCTCGAGCCTCGCGATGTCGCGCAAGCGGGTGAGCTGACCGCGCGGGCCCGACTTGACGATGATCGCGCCGAACTCCTCGACGCTGGACAGGCGCCCCTGCACGTTGATCGAGACCTGGAAGTCAGGCGCGCGAGGTTGCGGCGGCGCGCCGATCGCGCCGGCAGAGACCTGCACGTTCTGCTCGCGGATCGCGCGCAGGACGTCGCCGGCGGTCACCTCGCGAGCCGCCGCCTTGTCCGGGTCGAGCCAGACGCGCATGGCGTAGTCGCCGCCGCCGAAGATGATCGCCTGGCCGACGCCGTCGATCCGGTTGAGCTCGTCGCGCACGCGCAGCGTCGCGAAATTGCGCAGGTAGAGCGTGTCGTAGCGGCCATCCGGCGAGGTCAGGAACACGACCATCGTCAGGTTCGGCGAGGACTTCACGGTCGACACGCCGAGCTGGCGCACCGCCTCCGGCAGCCGCGGCAGCGCCTGGGCCACCCGGTTCTGCACCGCGACCTGCGCCAGGTCGACGTCCGTCCCCGTGCGGAACGTGACGTCGAGCTGCATCACCCCGTCGGACGCCGACGCCGACTTCATGTAGATCATGCCGTCGACGCCGTTGATCGCCTCCTCGAGCGGCGCCGCGACGGTCTGCGACAGCGTGCGCGGGTCGGCGCCGGGGTATACGGCCCGCACCTGTACCGACGGGGGCACCACATCCGGGTACTCGCTGACCGGCAGCCGCTGCAGCGCCAGCGCGCCCGCCACGAACACCAGGATCGACAGCACCGCCGCAAAGATCGGGCGGTCGATGAAGAAGGCCGACGCGTCGAACCTCATGGCGGGTGGCGGTCCTCAGGGCCCGCCGGCCGGCGGGGGCTCGGGCTGGTCCATCGGCACGAGGCTGGGCACCACCGGCGCGCCCGGGAAGAAAATGCGACGGACGCCGCTGACGACGACCCGCTCGCCCGGGGCGAGGCCTTCATCGATGATGCGCAGGCCCTCCGCCTGGCCGCCGACCCGGACGTCGCGGCGCATGGCGCGGTTGTCGCTGCCCACCACGTAGACATAGCGGCGGTCCTGGTCGGTGAGCAGCGCGCGCTCGTGGACCAGCAGCGCGGCGCGCGACGCGCCGAGCGGCAGCTGCACGCGCGCGAACAGGCCGGGCGTGAAGCGCCCCTCCGGATTGCGCAGCCGGACGCGAGCCCGGATCGAACCGGTGGAGGGATCGAGCGCGTTGTCGACGAAGGCGAGTTCGCCGCTGTGGGGGTAGCCGTCCTCGTCGGCGAGCCCGACCCGGGCCTGTGCTGCCGCTGGGCCCCGCGACCCCGCCCGCAGGAACCCGAGGTACACCCGCTCGTCACCCTCGAACTCGGCGTAGACCGGATCCATGGCCACCACCGTGGCGAGCACCGTCGAGCCTTCCGACACGTAGTTGCCGGCGCGCAGCGCCGCGGCGCCGACGCGGCCCGCGAGCGGCGAGCGGACGCGGGTGAACTCGACGTCGAGCTCGGCCTGCCGCTCCTGGGCACGGGCCAGCTGCAGCTCCGCCTCGGCTTCGCGCAGCGCGGAGCGGCGCGCCGCGAGCTCCTCGCCCGACGCCGCGCCGACGGCCTCGAGCTTGCCGGAACGTTCGACCTCTAGCCTCGCCAGGTCGAGACGCGTTGCGGCACGCTGCGTCGCCGCACGCGCCGCGTCGAGTGCGGCGCGGTATTCGCGGTCATCGATCGTGAACAGCAGCTCGCCGCGGGCCACCTGTGCGCCCTCGCGGAAATGCACGGTCGCCAGCTCGCCGGACACGCGCGGCCGGATCTCCGCGGATTCGACGGCGACGATACGCCCGGCAAAGCTCGCCTCCTCCGTCACCGGCTGGCGCCGGACCTCGGCCACGTTGACGGGCTGCGGCGGCGGGGCCGGGGGCGCACCGGCGCCACAACCGGAGAACAGCAGGCTCGCGGCGACTGCGCTGGCAGCCGCCACGCGATGGGGGGCGGACATGGGCATGGGAACGCTCGGCGCGCGCGGGCCTGAGCCCGCCGGAGGCGCCGCAGTGTAGCGGGGAACCCGGCGGCCGTCCGGCGTGCGACAGCCGCCCGGGCGCGCACTGCCCGTCAGGCGGGCCGGATGCGCAGCTTCACGTCACCCGAGGACAGCGGCACGGCGCCGTTCTTCGTGCAGACCATCATGTCCTCGACGTGCGAGGAACCATAGCCCACCTCGAGATAGGGCACGTCGATGGTGAACACCGAGCCCTCGTGGAACACGAGCGGCTCGCGGCGGGCCGGGTTGGCGTGCGAGTTCGGCTGGTCCGTATGGTCGAGCCCGACGTTGTGGGCGGCGGCGAGCCCGTTGTAGCCCGCCTGGCGCATGACGTCGGAGGTGATCTTCGGGATCTCGGAGAACGGCATGCCCGGCCGGATCGCGCGGTACGCCGCGGTGAGTGCCTTGGCATTGGCCTCGTTGCGGCCGACGGTCTCGTCGGTCGGCGTGCCGACGACGATCGAGCGGCCGATGTCGCCGACGTAGCCGAGGTAGTCGCCGACGCTGTCGATCTTGATGACCTTGTCGCGCTCGATGCGACCGGAGTTCAGGCCGTCCTGGTTGATCACCAGCCAGCGCGTGTTGCCGCCGAGCGCGCCGAGGCGCCGCCGGTATTCGAGCTCGACGCCCGAGATCTCCTGGCCGACGTGCAAGGTGGCGATGGCGGCGTCGAGCGCTTCCTCGCAGCGGCGCGAGGTCTCGCGCAGCAGCGCGATCTCGTTCGCCGACTTGACCATGCGCACTTCCTTGAAGATGTCGCCCGCCTCGACCCCGGTCATGCCGTCGAGGCCGACGTCCTTCGCCCAGGGGATCACGCGCGCGTCGTCGAAGCCGACGCGGCCGTTGGCGACCCCGGCCGCGACCAGCGCGCGCTTCAGCGCGTGCAGCGCCGAGGCGGCCGGCCTGTCGCCGTATTCCGCGGCCAGCGCGAGCTGGAACAGGTCGCGGTCCGAGAACTTCGCGCCGCGACGGACCAGGTTGCGGTTGTAGCGGAAGGCGGGCGGATCGCCCTTCCAGGCCGGCGAGGACTGGGCCCGCTCGCGGCCGAGCTCGGACGGCAGCACGTTGGCCGCGGCGCGCTCCAGCGGCAGCGGCGCGGTGAAGATCTCCACCGACGGCATCCAGGTGGGGCGGTAATCGAGGTGGTAGAGCAGGGCGCCCCAGATGATCAGCGCGGGCGGCGCGTCGGCGCGGCGCGGCAGCACCGCGAACAGCATGTGCTCGATGCCCGTGTGGTAGAAGACGTTGTCGTGGCTCGAGAGGTAGTAGACGTTGCGCGGGATCGTCGCGACCAGCGCGTCGAGGCCGTGCTTCTCCATCACCTCGGTGGCCCGCTCGCGGTTGACCAGCGGCTTGGCCGAGAACAGGTGCTTCAGCAGCGCCGGGTTGCGGTACTTCGCCAGTTCCTCGGACGTCAGCTGCACCGACATCGACGGGTCGTAGCCCACCGTGGCTGCAGTAGCCGGGTCGTTCCAGAGGCTGATCAGCGGCACCGCCGCGAGGCTCGAGGCGCCGAGCAGCACGTCGCGGCGGGTGGCCGTCGGGGCCGCATCCTTGCTGTTGGGGGTGGGGTCGGTGGGCATGCGCTGATCCTCCTTGGAAGCCGTCTCGACCCCACCGAAATTACCCCGCCCCGACGCCCGCGGCCAGCGTCGTCCGCCACGCAGCCAGCCACGGGACGACGAGCCGCGTCACTTGGGGAACAGCAACGTGACGCTGGCGCGGAACGCGAGGTCCTCCGGCGCGGCGGGCGGACCCTCGGCCCAGTGCTTCGGGCCACCGGGGCCCGGGGCCTTGGCCGAGAAGAAGGCGCTCTGCACGATGTCGCCGAGCCCCGACTGGCTGCCCGCCCCCGGGAACACCGGCTGCATGTTCGGCGTCCAGCGCTCGCCCCGGTCGTCCGCACCGACGTCGGCGTCGTAGTTGAGCTGCAGCGGCACGCTGATCAGCGCGGCCACCGGGTTCGAAGGCCTCTTGGCGAGTTCCGTCGCACCCGGGTCGGCGGCCATGCCAGAAGGCAGCGCCATCCATACCGAGAGCGCCAGAAGCCCCTTATTTGTTCTTTTGAAGACACAATCAATGTGCAGAAACAATTTATTGGCCCTTATTTAGGATTATTTTCCGGATCAAGGCGTCTGTTCGGCACTCAACAGCCCGATCCGCATGTCGACCCTGTCCCTCTCTCGTTTCCAGGTCGATGCGACCGCGGCGGTCGGGCTCCTGCGAGCCGCTCGAGGACCGGTTGCCTTAGCTGTCGAACAGGCTCGGCAGCAGTGACAGCCTCGCGGTCAGGCTGACCAGGGGCGAATCGAAATGGAATACGCGCAGCGCCGCGCGTTGACTGGCGCGCCCGCCATCCTGGCTGGTCAGCGACGCGATCTTGTCCCGCTCCATGTCAATCGTGCCCATGTCGTCGGTGCTGAACTTCAGCGGCCCAGGCCGGCACGACAGCCGCGACGAGCAGCCCGCCGATGACCCATGGGGGAGCGCGCACGCTCACTCCCAGCCGGACCGGGACTGCAGCGCCTTCAGCCGCTCGGCGGTCGTGGTCAGCTTCACGGAGGCGCTGGCGGTCTCCGTCGAGCCGGTGAAGTAACCGCGCGTCATCGCGCGCGGGCCAGCCCCCAGAACAGCGCCTCGAAGCCGATTCGGATGCCTGGATCGGCCCGCCAGTCGTACTCGCGCTCCCAGCGCACGACGGGCTGTACCGACACGTACAGCCAGTCCGAGTGCAGCGGGCGCTTCAGGAACGGCCCGACCTCGTAGTAGTCGACCGTCGAGACCTCGTAGCCACCAACTTGCGCTCGAATGCCCCACGCACGCGCGAGATCCTGGCCGCGCAGACGCGCGGAATACTGGTCGGGCTCGAGCAGCGCGTCCACGCGCGAGAGCGCCAGCACCTGCGACCATTCGGTCGCATCGCGGTCCTCGAGCCACTTGGCCGACGTCACCGAGCGCGCCAGCGTGCGCCCGCGCCAGTGGTTGACGATCAACGCGGCCGAGGCACCCACGCCGTCGTCGGTCTCGGCGAACAGCTTGGCGTAGGGCTGCAGGTCCCAGCGGCCGGAACGCCAGCGCTTGGTCCAGCGCAGCGCGGCATAGGCCACGGGCGGCAGGTCGAGCTTGGCGCCGAGCTCGAAGTCGAACCAGCGCAGCGCGTCGAGCCGGACACCCGCGCGCACCGAACTCAAGCCCGAGTCCGCGGTCTCGCTGATCTCCGAGAGGTCCTCGGTGGTCAGGAACACCTTCACGCGGCGTTCCATGTTGGGCAGCCGCAGCGCGACGTCGAACTCCGTGTCGAGTTTCGTGTCCAGGCCGTCCTTGCGATCGATGCCCTCAAGCCCCAAGCCGATGCGGAACGGCGACGCCGGCACGGGCTCCGGGCGCTCGGCGTCGTCGACGAAGCGGCGGTCGAACGACTGGAAGGTTCCCTGCAGCCAGATGTAGAGGTCGTCATGCGCCGCGTCGAGGCGCTCGCCGAGCTCGTCGCCGGGAGGCGGCAGCGCGGACTCCAGCGTGACCAGTTCGTCGACGCTGAGCTCGCTGGGCTTGACGACCGCCGTGCGCGGGCCCTGCTCGGGCAGCGGCTCGGCGAGCGTCGGCGCGCCGGCAACCAGCAGCAGTGGCAGCGCCAGCGCCAGCGGCCGCGCCAGGAACCCCGCGCTCAAAGCAGCCCCTCGATCGGAAGCAGCGCCAGGAACCCGACGGCCAGTCTTTGGCCAAGTGTCGTCCCCGGCTCGCGGGCGTAGCGGAGCTCTGTGCCGTCGGACAGCCGCTTGATCCATTCGATGCCTCCTTTCGCATCGAGCGAAGGGCGATACGCGCCCTGCGGGATCACGTCGTCGAATGCCCGGGAGAGTGCGCCAGCGAGCGCCGGCGAGGACGGACAGCGCAAGCAGCCATGCAACACCGTGCAACCGCGACCCCACATGTCCGTGTTTCGCCACTCGCCCCCCTGTCCTTGCATCTTAGCCGACGGCGGATTGGTGACGGAATTCATCCCGGCTGAACGATCACACGGCTACGCTACCGCGTGTCATGACCCCTCGCGTCAGTGTCGTCGTACCGGTCTACAACGTGGCCCCGTGGCTCGATCGCTGCGTCGCCTCGCTGGCGGGCCAGTCCTTCGCCGACATCGAGATCCTGCTGGTGGACGACGGCTCGACCGACGGGAGCGGCCGGATTTGCGACCAATGGGCGACGCGCGACCCGCGGGTGCGCGCGATCCACACCGCCAACGCCGGCGTCTCCGCGGCGCGCAACCGCGGGCTGCGGGAGGCGACGGGGAAATTCCTGGCTTTCGTCGACAGCGACGACTGGGTCGACCCGGAGCTGATCGCCACGCTCGTCGACGGCATGGCGGGGGAGGTCGACTGGGCCGCGTGCTGCCTCGGTCGGGTGGACGCGGCCGGGACCGTTGGGCAGGCGTTCACGCTCGGCGTGTCCGGCGGTTTCGACTGCGCGAGGCTTTCCGAGGATTTCCTCGAGAAGACGCTGACGAGCTTCTGGCTGTTCCAGCCCGTCTGCAAGCTCTACCGGCTCGACCTCATCAGGGACCACGGCATGAGTTTCGACACGGACATGAGCTTTGGCGAGGACTTCGCCTTCAACCTGGCCTACCTGCGACACGCGCGACGCGTGCAGATGATCGACCGGGTGCTCTACTTCTACCGGATCCTGCCCGGGGGCCTGTCCAGCTCCTTCAACGAGCGCAAGGCGGTGAGCTTCTGCCGCGCCAAGGACCTGCTGCTCGGGTTCGTCAGGGAGCGTGGCCTGTTCGTGAACCGGGTCCGGGTGCTCGTCGTGCAGAACATCCTGAACGAGTACTTCTCGCTGATGACCCAGCTCGTGCGAAGCCGCAGCGTGCCGCGCCGGCAGCGGCTGCGCTACTTCGCGATCATGCGCAGCTGCGCCGCGCTGCAGGCCTGCCTGCCGCTGGTGGGCATCACCGACCTGACCCGGCCCACGCGCCTCGCGCTGGCCGTCAATACCTACCTCGGCTGGGAGGCATACTGGCTGCTGCACCGGGTGTTCCGCGGCCGGTGAGCCGGCGTATCGCCGCGATCACCACCACGCAGGCCGCGGCCGCGCAGCCCGCGGCGGCGGCCAGCTGGACCGCGTCGGTGACGCCTTTCGTGCTGCTGGCGATGCCGAAAGAAGCCCAGACGAACACGGCGGGGTAGATCGCGTCGGACGTCCACGCTCCGAAGGCCACGTACACGGCGGTGGCGACCACCACGGCCACGATCGCCCACTGGTCCATCGCAAGACCGAACGGATAGCGGCCCACGTCGAAGAACAGGGTGGCGATGTTGATGAAGGTCGCCGCGGTGATCCAGCCGAAGTAGAGGCTGATGGTGCCATCGACGAACACGCGTTCCCCGAGGCTGGAGGCGGGCTGGCGACGCAGGCGGGCCCAGGCCACCACCAGGCTCGCCAGCAGCACGAGCATCACGAGCACGCTCAGCGCCACCTGCCGGTAATGCCACGCGAAGATCCAGCCGGCGTTCGCGACACTCGAGACGAGGTAGGGCAACTCGATCGAGTCGAGGCGCGCGCGGGTACGGTTGGCGATCCCGACGCTGCCGCGGCGGCCGGCCTGGAACGCGCGGACGGACAGCCCGATCAGCCCGACGTAGATCAGGCTCCAGATCGAGAACACCCAGCCCGGGGGCGTGAAGCCGGTCGGGTACATGTCGCTGAGCTGGCCGGTCGCATAGCCGTTCAGCGGGATCAGGCTCGCAGCCGCATTGCTGGCGATCACCAGCAGCGTGCCCAAGGCAAACAGGTATCGGCGCATGTGAGGCCTCCTCCGGGCGGTGGGCCCGTCCGCGGCAGTATGAACGATGACGGTCGATCCGGGCGCCCTGCCGCTATACTCGCGCCCTCCGCCCCAGGGCCCGGACGCCCAGACCGCACGCCATGCCCCGCACCTTCCAGGAACTGATCTTCGCGCTGCAGAAATACTGGTCGGACCAGGGCTGCGTGATCCTCCAGCCCTACGACATGGAAATGGGCGCGGGCACCTTCCATACCGCCACGTTCCTGCGCTCGATCGGGCCCGAGCCCTGGAGCGCCGCCTACGTGCAACCCTCGCGCCGTCCGACGGACGGCCGCTACGGCGACAACCCGTTCCGGCTGCAGCGCTACTACCAGTTCCAGGTCGTCATCAAGCCCTCTCCGGCCGACATCCTCGACCTCTACGTCGGCTCGCTGAAGATGCTCGGCTTCGATCCGCTCACGCACGACATCCGCTTCGTCGAGGACAACTGGGAGTCGCCGACGCTCGGCGCCTGGGGCCTCGGCTGGGAGGTCTGGCTCAACGGCATGGAAGTCACCCAGTTCACCTACTTCCAGCAGGTCGGCGGGCTCGACTGCCGCCCCGTCACCGGCGAGATCACCTACGGGCTCGAGCGGCTGGCCATGTACCTGCAGGGCGTCGACAGCGTGTTCGACATCGTCTGGACCGACGGCCCGATGGGCCGCGTGACCTACCGCGACGTCTACCACCAGAACGAGGTCGAGCAGTCGGCCTACAACTTCGAGCACGCCGACCCGGCGGTGCTGTTCCGGCACTTCGACGAGCACGAGGCCGCCTGCCAGCGGCTGCTCGAGGCGAAGCTCGCGCTGCCGGCCTACGAACAGGTGCTCAAGGCCTCGCACACCTTCAACCTGCTCGACGCGCGCCGGGCGATCTCGGTCACGGAACGCCAGCGCTTCATCCTGCGCGTGCGCGCGCTCGCGCGGGGCGTCGCGCAGGCCTACTACGACAGCCGCGAAGCCCTCGGCTTCCCGATGGTGCGTGGCGCCACGCAGCCGGCGGCGGGGTCGCTGCCGTGAGCGCCCGCGACCTGGTCTTCGAGCTCGGCACCGAGGAGCTGCCGCCCAAGGCCCTGCGCGACCTCGAGCGTGCGCTCGCCGAGGGGATCCGCGGCGGGCTCGACGCGGCAGGCCTTGGGTTCGCGGCGCTGCATTCCTTCGCGGCGCCACGGCGGCTGGCCGTGCTGGTCAGCGGGCTGTCTGAACAACAGCCGGAGCAGCAGCTGCGCCGCAAGGGCCCGCCGGTCAAGGCGGCGTTCGACGCGGCCGGCCAGCCCACGCGGGCCGCGACCGCGTTCGCGGAAGGCTGCGGCGTGCCCGTCGAGGCGCTGTCCCGGGTGCTCGAGGGCAAGGGCGAGTTCCTGTTCTTCGAGGGCTCGCGGCCCGGCGCCACGGCAGCGTCGCTGCTGGGAGGGATCATTGCCGCTGCGCTCGACGCGCTGCCGATCCCGAAGCGCATGCGCTGGGGCTCGGGCACGGCGGAGTTCGTCCGGCCGGTGCACTGGGTGCTGCTGCGCTTTGGCACCGAGGTGCTGCCGCTGCGCGTACTCGACGTCGAGGCCGGCGGCAGCAGCCGCGGCCACCGCTTCCATGCGCCGGAGCCGATCGAGATCGCGGCGCCCGCCGACTACGCGCGCGCCCTGCTCGAGCAGGGCCGGGTGATTGCCGACTTCACCCATCGTCGCGAGCGGATCCGCGAGCAGGTCCTCGCGCGCGCCACGCAGCTCGGTGGGCGTGCCGTCATGGAAGACGCCCTGCTCGACGAGGTCACGGCCCTGGTCGAATGGCCCGTCGCGATCGAAGGCCGGTTCGACGAGCGCTTCCTGCAGCTGCCGCGCGAGGTTCTGATCTCGACGCTGCAGGAGCACCAGCGCTACTTCCCGGTCGAGGACCAGGCCGGGCGGCTCACGCCCTGGTTCATCACGGTCAGCAACATCGAGAGCCGCGAGCCGGCGCGGGTGCGCGAAGGCAACGAGCGCGTGGTGCGGCCTCGCCTCTCCGACGCAGCGTTCTTCTGGGAGCAGGACCGGCGCGAGCCGCTGGCCGCAAGACGCACCGGTCTCGACGCCGTGGCGTTCCAGGCGAAGCTCGGCTCGATCGGCGACAAGGCCCGGCGCATCGAGTCGCTGGCCGCGCGTATCGCGCCGCGGGTCGACGGCGACGCCGCGCGGGCGGCCCGCGCCGCGGCGCTGTGCAAGTGCGACCTGCTGAGCGCCATGGTCAGCGAGTTCCCTGAGCTGCAGGGCACGATGGGCGCCTACTACGCGGCGGCCGACGGCGAGGATCCGGAGGTCGCCACGGCGATCCGCGAGCACTACCTGCCGCGCGGCGCGGGCGACGCGCTGCCCGAGACCCGCACGGGCATCGCCGTGGCGCTCGCCGACAAGCTCGACACGCTCGCCGGCATATTCGCCACGGGACAGAAGCCGAGCGGGACCCGCGACCCTTTTGGCCTGCGCCGCGCCGCCATCGGCGTGCTGCGCATCGTCCTCGAGCACCGGCTGGCGCTGGATCTCGCCGAACTCGTGGGTGCAGCCGTGGCGGCGCAGCCGCTGCCGGCGGGCACGACGGCGCAGGACGTGCTCGCCTACGTGCTCGAGCGCCTGCGGGCGCATTACCTCGAGGCAGGCTTCGCCACGGAGCTGTTCGATGCCGTGCAGGCGACCGGCACGACCTCGCCGCTCGATTTCGACGCCCGCCTGCGCGCCCTAGCGCGCTTCCGCGACCGCCCGGAGGCCGCGAGCCTCGCCGCAGCCAACAAGCGGATCGCCAACATCCTGCGCAAGTCCGAGGCTGCGGCCGCCGAAGGTGCCGCGCCCGAGGTCGACGGCGCGCTGCTGCGCGAGGCCGCTGAACTGGCGTTGCATGCGGCGCTGTCGGCGCTCGCCTCGGATGTGACCGCGGCGCTGTGGGCCAGGGACTACGACGGCGCGCTGTCGCGGCTCGCCGGCCTGAGGCCGCAGATCGACGCGTTCTTCGACGACGTGATGGTCAACGACCCGGACCCGGACCTGCGCCGCAACCGGCTTGCGCTGGTCGCGCGCGTCCGCGAGCTGTTCGGCGGCGTGGCCGACCTCTCCCGGCTGCCGGGCTGAGCTGCGCCGGAGCGCCTTGCCGTGCAGTGGATCGCCTCCTTCCTGTTCACGGCCCTGCTGTTCGCCTGGACGCTGCTGTACGCCATCTTCTTCGTGGTCACCTGCAGCGTGCTGCCGGTGCGCGCCCGGTTCAGGCTGGCCCGCATCTACGCGCGCTCGGTGCTGGCGCTGCTGCAGCTGACCTGCCGCCTCGGCTACACGATCGAGGGCGAGCAGCACATCCCGGACGAGCCGCACGTCACGCTGTGGAAGCACTCCTCCGCCTGGGAGACCATCGCACAGTTCGTGGTGGGCGGGCCCAAGGCCCTGGTGCTCAAGCGCGAGCTGATGTGGATCCCGTTCTTCGGCTGGGGTCTCGCGCAGCTGCATTCGATCCCGATCAACCGCGGAGCGGGTGCCTCGGCGGTCAACCAGGTGGTGGGCCATGGCCAGGACCGTTTGCGCGGCGGGCTCAGCGTGCTGGTGTTTCCCGAGGGCACACGGGTCGCGGCCGGCGAGACCCGCAAGTACGGTGTCAGCGGCGCGCTGCTCGCGAGCCGCGCCGGCTGCAAGGTCGTGCCGGTGGCCCATGACTCGGGCTGGTACTGGGCACGCCGCGGCCTGCTGAAGAAGCCGGGCTGCGTCCGCGTGATCGTCGGGCCGCCGATCGACGCCGCCGGACGGGATCCCCGCGAGATCAATGCTGAGGCGCAGGCCTGGATTGAATCAACGGTGAACCGAATCAGGGCGGAAAAGGCCGGCCAGCGCGAAGCGTAGTCACAAAACTCTCCCCCGCTTGCGCTAGTCTGAACGCCCATGTCCACTGCCCGCCTCCAAAACCCCACCGAGAGTCTCTCCACCACGTTCGAGCGAACCGCCGCGCAGATTCGCAGCGACAGCATCACGGTGCGCGGGCTCATGGAACTGATCGGCGAACAGGGCCTGCTGCTGCTCTGCGTCTTCCTCTCGATCCCCTTCCTGTTCCCGGTGGCGATACCCGGGACCAGCACCGTGTTCGGCCTGCTGATGATCCTGATCGGGTTCGGCGTGATGGCGAACCGGCTGCCCTGGCTGCCAGCCCGGCTGCTGGACCATGCGCTGCAGGCGAGGCACGTGCTGCCCGTGCTGCGCAAGGGCGCAGAGTGGGCGAAGCGCTTCGAACGCCTGATCCGGCCCCGCTGGCTGCTGCTGACCCACGGCCCTACGGTCAATCGCCTCAACGGCCTGATCCTGATCGTGGCCGCGGCCTCGCTGCTCGCGCCGCTGCCCATGATCCCCTTCAGCAACACGATCCCTGCGCTCGGCATCGCGCTGCTCGCGCTCGGCATGGTCGAGCGCGACGGTGCGCTAATCGTCCTCGGCTACCTGGCGAGCCTGATCGGCGCCGCCTACGTCGGCGGCATCCTCTGGGCGGCGTGGCGAGCCGGCAAGGGCCTCGCAGGCCTGATCGGAGCCGGGGGCTGACCCCCGCGACGCACGCGGGCGAGGGTTTGCCATGATCCCGCTGCCTTCGCCACACGCCGCCGCGACGCTGCTGCTGACGGCCGTTGCGTTCACGATGTTCGCGACGGCGCGGCTGCGCATCGAACTGGTCTGCCTGCTGCTGATCGCCGTCATCGCCCTCGGCTTCTACCTGTTCCCGCTCGGCGCACCGGACCAGGCCACCGCGTTCGAGATCGCCTTTGGCGGCTTCGGTCACGAGGCGCTGGTGGCGATCTGCGGCCTGATGATCCTCGGCCGTGGCCTGATGGTCACCGGGGCGCTCGACCCTTTCGCACGCGGTCTCGCGCGGCTGTGGCGCCTGAACCGGCCGCTCGGGATGCTCTCCACCCTGCTGATGGGCATGGCGATCAGCATGTTCGTCAACGACACGCCGGTGCTGGTGCTGATGCTGCCCATCCTGATGACGCTGGCGGCCCGCGCCGGCGTGGCACCGTCGCAGACGCTGATGCCGGTCAACTGCGCGATCCTGATCGGCGGGATGGGCACCACCATCGGCACCTCGACGAACCTGCTGGTGGTGTCGATCGCGGAGGACCTCGGCCTCTCGCCGGTGGGCATGTTCTCCTTCACGCCGCTCGTGCTGGTGGCCGCGGCGATCGCGCTGCCCTATCTCTGGCTGGTGATGCCGCGCCTGCTGCCGCGCGACCGGGGCAGCGAACCGGCACAGGCGCGCCGCTACCGGGCCATCCTGCACGCCCAGCGTCCGGAGCAGCCGATCGCGCGCGACCTGGCGGAGCTGCTCAAGCGGCTCGGTCACGGCGCCCAGGTGATCGGCGTGCTTCGCGATCGGCGCGAGGTGCCTGCCGCGGACGGCGAGCTGGCGCTGCAGCCGGGCGACGAGGTCATGGTCGACGGTACGGTCGAGCAGCTTCGCGAGGCCAGCGAGCTGCTGCGGGCCCCGCTCGCCCCACCGGAGATCCTCGACCGTCTGCGATCGGACACCGGCGGACGCGGCGCCATCGAGCATCTCGCCGAGGTCGTGGTCGGCGCGGAGTCGACGCTGGTCGGCAGCAGCGTGGCGCAGGCGGACCTCGCGGGGCGCTGCGGGGTCGCCGTGATCGGGCTGGCTCGCGCGGAACCGAGTCCGCTACGCAGCCGCGCGGTGCTGCCGGCCTCGGCGCTGCTCGAAGTCGGCGACGTGCTGCTGGTCCGCGGCGAGGATGCGCGGATCGCCGAGCTCGAGCGTTCCGAGGGCGTGCACCGGCTCGAGGGCGGCATCGAGCTGCCACAGGGCTCCCACGCTCACATCGCGCTCGCCATCGTCGCTGCCGTGATCCTGCTCGCCGCGCTGCGGATCATGCCGATCGCGATCGCGGCGCTCGCGGGCACCATCGCCATGCTCGCCACAGGCACGCTGCGCTACGACCGGATCGGCCGCGCGCTGAGCCTCGAGGTGATCGTCATGGTCGCCGCGAGCATCGCGCTCGGCCGCGCCCTGGTCGAGACCGGCGCCGCCGACTGGCTGGGCAAGCTGTTCTCGCTGGCGCTCGACTCGGCGCCGCCGGCCGTCGCCGTCGGCGCCCTGATGGCCTTCGCGACGCTGCTGACGAACTTCGTCTCCAACGCCTCGGCGGCGGCCGTCTGCACGCCGATCGCCATGAGCCTCGCCGCGAACCTCGGCGCGCCGGCGGAGCCGTTCGTGCTCGCCGTGCTGTTCGGCTGCAATCTCTGCTACGCGACCCCGATGGCGTACCAGACCAACCTGATCATCATGACCGCCGCGCGCTACGAGTTCCGCGACTTCGTGCGCGCCGGGCTGCCGCTGGCCTTGCTGATGATCGTCGTGCTCGCCGTGCTGCTGGTGAAGCGCTACGGCATGTGAGCCGGCTTTCGATCGCGCGCGTACATCTCGAAGCTCGAGACGTTCGGCGACACCCACTCCGTCGGCGGAGTGAGGTACTTGGGGAAGCGCTTCTCGGTGTAGGCGAGGATGTCCAACGGCAGGTCCTCGACACGGTCGAGCTTCAGGGTGTGCGAGCGGTAGAACAGGTGACCCTCGCGCTGGCCCATGAGCATCCAGGGCAGCCAGGTCGCCACGCGGTTCCACGAGCCGTAGGCCTTCAGGCTCGGCACGCTGCGGTCGACCAGCTCGGTGGAGTCGACGCGCCACTGCTGGTACTCGCTGACGCGCACGCGCTCGCCCGGCGACTCGCGCTTCCAGACCTTCGGGTCGAGCGGCGACTTCCAGTCGAGGTTGACGTCGAACGCGGCCATGGCGTGCGGCCCGACGAAGTTCCAGGGCAGCAGGAACTTCACCGTCTCGGTGTACTGGTCCTTGGTGGCGCCGAAGCCGAGCGTGAACTCGGGCTTCAGCACCGCGTTAACGGGGTCGTTGTTGATCGGGTAGACCTCGCAGCGCTCGCCGCCGAGCAGCGGATTTTCCCAGGTCTCCATGATCCCGCCAGTGACCAGGTCCTTGTAGTAGCCGACCTCGCGCCACAGCGCCTTGTAGCTGCCGTCGGGCTGCGGCTCGGTGCGACCGATGCCGAAGCCCTCGATGTCGAACAGCGGCTTGATGATCTCCTTGTCGCCGATCACCGAGAACACGCGGCCGCCGAACCAGCCGACCGTGGTGGCCGAGGGGTCGAGCGAGCGCGTGAGGCGGATGTAGGCCTCGAGGTTCTGCTTCGGCGACAGCGGGTCGAAGCCGGCGGGCACCGGGCCGGTCGGCATGCTGACGAGGCCTGCCGCCCCCGCGGCGGCGGCACCCGCGCCGATGGAGGTGGTCAGCACGGCGCCGGGCAGCGCGCCGGCCATCAGCCTGAGCATCTCGCGCCGGTCGAATGGCGACTGCAGCAATCCGTTGATCATGGTCCCTGTCCTCCCTGTGTGCACGCCGTGCGTGGGTGACCTAGCGGTCGAGTTCGAGCGGCTGGCCGATCCCGCGCGCGCACGCCTCGCGCCAGGCGCGGTGGCCGGCGGCGAGGTCCTGCGTGGTGACGCCCAGCGACTTGTAGATCGTGATCTCGGCGGCGGCGCGTCGCCCGGCGACGCGGCCGATCAGCACCTCGCCGATCTCGCCGGCGACATGGTCCTCGCCGACGACGCCGTTGCGGATCGCCGAGAGCAGCTCGCCGGCCGCGGCGCGGGCGGCCTCGATGTAGTCGACGAAGAAACGGCCGCGCGCGACGGTGGCGTCGTCGACCTCGGCCGTGGTCGGGATCGCCGAGCCGACGAGGTTCAGGTGCAGGCCGGGCCGCAGCCACGCGCCGCGCACGAACGGCTCCTTGGCCGAGGTGACCGTGCAGGCGACGTCGGCCCCCGCGAGCGCCTCGGCAGCGTCCTCGACCACGCGGGCGGCGATGCCGGCGGCCGCCAGACGATCGACCAGCGCCTGCGCCTTCGCCGGCGAGCGGCCCCAGATCGCGATGTCGTCGAACGGGCGCACGTGGCGCAGCGCGCGGACGTGGTACCAGGCCTCCTCGCCGGTGCCGAGCATCGCGAGCCGGCGGGCGTCAGGGCGGGCCAGCACGTCGGTCGCGAGCGCCGTCATCGAGGCGGTGCGGATGGCGGTGAGCGTACCGCCTTCCATGAGCGCGATGGGGAGGCCCGTGGCGGCGTCGAGCAGCAGCACGGCGCCGACGTGCGAGCCGTGGGGGTCGCCCGGCGCACGCTCGTACTTGCTGACGATCTTGACCCCGAAGCACTCGGACTCGCCGCCGATATAGCCCGGCATCAGCCCGAGCTTGCCGGGCCGGCCGGGCACCGGCATGAACTGCCGGATCGGCAGCACGCAGCGCCGCTCGGAGGTGGCGATCATCGCGGTGCGCATCTCGTCGATGCAGACCTCGAACGGCAGCACCTGCTCGAGGTCGGAACGCGTCAGGACGAGCACGGCGTCAGCCCCGGGGCGGCACGAACTTCATGCGCTCCTGGACTTCGGCCACGTTGCCCGGCCGGTCGAAGGGCTCGGGCATCGGGTCGCCCGGCTTGCGCGCGCGGCCGATCGCGTTGAACCAGTCCTCGAGGCCCGGCGGCGCGAACACCCAGAACATCTTCATGTCGGTGGTGCCGGTGTTGTCGATGCGGTGGCGGGCCATGCGGCCGAACAGCACGGCCGACCCCGGCGACAGCGGCGTCGTCTCGCCCTCGATGGTGACCGTGCCTGTGCCCTCGTAGACGAACACCAGCTCGTGGTTCTGGCGGTGGCCGTGCTCGCGGATGTGGCACCCGGGCGGCAGCACCTGGATGCCGGAGGAGAAGTCGTCGTAGGGCGTGTTGGCCGGCGAGAACTTGACCGTGACGTAGCCACGCGAGGGCAGCGGCTGCCACAGCGACTGGCCGTCCTCGGGGCCGCTGATCACGGCGCTCGGCTGCTGGAAATCGGTGTTCATGCGGCCTCCGTACCGATGCGTGAAACGAGGAACTCGAGCACCCGCGCGTTGTAGTCGGCGGTGACGACCTGCGGGCAGAAGTGGCCGCCCGAGGGCAGGATGCACAGCTGCGCGCCGGGGATGCGCTGGGCGAGCTCGTCCGAGAGGCCCGGCGGCGTGAGCTGGTCGTCCTTCGCGCCGATGACGAAGGTCGGCGTGCGGATCGCGCCGAGGCGGTGCCGCAGGTCGTGCGTCATGACGGCGTTGAGCCGCCCAAGCTCGATCTCGAGGCCGGGGAACTCGGCAAGCCGGTCGCGGAAGTAGCTCTGCGTGTCGCGGAACCGCTCGCCCAGCCACCACGCGGGGCAGGCGAGCAGCGTGCCGACCATGAGGTAGTTCAGCGGGCCGGAGTTGATCAGCACGTCGCGGCGCGTATGGAAGGTCTGCAGGAAAAGCGGGGTCGGGCCAGCCCAGCTCGCGCTGAGCACCAGCGAGCGCAGCCGCGATGGCGCGCGCAGCGCGATGTGCTGGCCGATGGCACCGCCGGTCGAGTGCCCGGCGAGGTGCGCGCTCTCGAGGCCCAGGGCGTCCATCAGGCGCAGGAGGTCGTCGGCGAGCTCACCGGCGTTCGAGACGATCGGACCGGGACCCGAGCGGCCGACGCCGCGGTGGTCATGGAGGATGACGCGGAAGTGCCGCGAGAACTCCGCGACCTGGTGACCCCAGAAGCGGCCGCTGCCGCCGAGCCCGGCGACGAGCAGCAGCGGCTCTCCCTCGCCGTGCTCCTCGACATAAAGCTCGGCATGGCCGATCGAGACCCGCCGGCCCTTGCTGATGTCGTTCATAAGGCTGCGCGACGCCTCCCCACGCTGCGTTGCCACTTGGATCCGGTCATTGTCACGCGCCATGCCGCGCAGGCCGATACATTGTGGCGACCTTGCCATGCAACCAGTCTATGGCACCCCGCGCCGATTCGATGGTCCTGACCGCGACGTGTTGGTTGAATCCCGTCGACACAGCAGGACCCGTCCAACCGAGAGCCCCGGAGCCGAGCCATGGCACTGAATCGCAGCCCGCAGAACCCGATCACCCAAAACGACATCGACACCTACGAGCGCGACGGCGCAGTGGTGCTGCGCGGCGTCTGCAACACCGAGTGGATCGAGAAGCTCGCGCCGATCGCCCATCGCATCGCGGCGGGCAAGGAAGACTTCGGGCTGCTGCCGAGCTACCCGGGCCGCTACATGGCGCGCACGATCCCCGAGTTCCGTGAGCTCGCGTTCAACGGCCCGCTCGCCGAGGCCGCGTGCCGCGTCATGAAGTCGAAGGAAGCGCACTTCTTCTTCGACGAGATGTTCGCGAAGGCGCCCGAGTCCGAGGAAAAGACCATCTGGCACACCGACCGCATGGGCTGGCCGGTCAGCGGCAAGATGGTGCCGTCGCTGTGGATGCCGCTGACGAAGATCACGAAGCGCAACTGCCTCGAGGTGGTCGCGGGCTCGCATGTGCAGGACGTGCGCTACTGGCTGTTCTCGCCCAACGCCCGCAAGATGATCAAGCCGCCCGACCGCGTGCCGCACCCGGACATCGAGCCGCTGCGCAAGGACCCCTCGGTGCGCTTCCTGAGCTGGGACATGGAGCCGGGCGACCTGCTGATCGTGCACCCCTGGGCGCTGCACTACTCGGGCGGCAACCCGGAGCCGTTCTGGCGCATCGCCGTGTCGGTGCGCATCTTCGGCGACGACATCCGCTGGGATCCGCGGCCCGACTGCGTGAATCTCGCCGGCATCAGCTTCGACGAGATGATCGCCGGCGAGCGGCCGGGCGGCGCGCTGTGCCCGCTGATCTGGTCCGAGGACGGCCGTCGCGACGACGCGGACGCGGTCTTCCCGCGCGGCTTCGCCACCAGCTGGACCCGCGCGCGCCGCGCCGACATCAACGAGTATGATGTGTTCGCAGAAAGCCTCGCCAAGGCCAAGCGCGAGGCTGCGGAGGCTGCCAGGGGATGACCACGATCGACCGGGGCCGCGTCGGCCTCCTGCCGCGCACGCCGCGCCTCGAGGACGAGAGCTACCTCCAGTTCATGGAGAGCTTCCGCAATCTGGCGATCCGCGGCGTATTCCCGCCGATCATGGGCCTCGCCGCGCAGGCCGAAGCCGCCGGTCGCTCGCCCGACGACTCGCCCTACGTGCGCGCCTGGAAGCGCATGATGCGCAGCCAGCAGCAGCAGACCTGGCAGAAGCTCCAGGAGAGCTACCACGCCGACCAGGCCCGCTGGGAAGCGGAGCTCGACGCCGCCGAGAAGGCCCGCCCCGGCCGCCTGCACTACGACCCGGACTTCGTCACGCCGAGGTACGCCTCGCTCGACATCCACCTGCAGCCGGGCGGCTACGTCGGCGATCCGCTCGCCGGCTACGTGTTCCACCACGGCACCAAGGTCTTCTACCAGGGCGACAACGACCAGGACGAGCTGCACCGGATGGTCGTCGACCACGTGCGGGCGCCCGATGACGGCCGCGTGCTGAGGGTGCTCGACCTCGGCTGCTCGATCGGCCAGTGCACCACGGCGCTGAAGCAGCGATTCCCGGACGCCGAGGTCACCGGCCTCGACGTCGCCCTGCCGCTCGTGCGCTACGCACACAAGCGGGCCACCGATCTCGGCGTCGACGTGCATTTCATGCAGGGGCTCGCCGAGGACGTGAAGCTGCCCTCGGGGCAGTACGACGTGATCCTCGCCTACATCCTCTTCCACGAGGTGCCCGAGCGGCTGTTCACGCAGATCCTGTCGGAGGTGCACCGGCTGCTGCGCCCGGGCGGCACGTTCACCGTGGTCGACGCGCCGAACGACACCAACCTGCCGGCGGGTAACCGCCTGTGGCTGCGCTTCGACGCCCGCTACAACTGCGAGCCGTATTCGCCGGCGTTCGTCGCCAGCGACTTCCCGCGGCTGCTCGAGCAGTCCGGCCTGCGCGTCACCAGCCGCGGGCCCACGCCGACTTTCCTGTCCTGCACCACGGCCGTGAAGGATCCGCGTGACAGCTGATCCGCTCGAGGGCTTCCGCGCGTCCCTCGGCGCGGAGCACGTCGTCACCGGCGAGGACGAGCGGGCGCTCCATGCCCAGGACGTCTACCGCGCCGGCTCGCAGCCGCTGGCCGTGCTGCGGCCCGGCACGGTCGCCGAGGTGCAGCAGCTCGTTCGCCACGCACGCGCCGAGCGCATCGCGCTGTTCGTGCGCGGCGGCGGCATGTCGTATACCGACGCCTACCTGCCCGACCGCGCGCGCGCCGCGATCGTCGACCTGCGCCGGCTCGACCGCATCCGCTCGATCGAGGCGGGCGACCTGCACGCCACCGCCGAGGCGGGCTGCACCTGGGCCGCGCTCGACGCGGCGCTCGCGCCGCACGGCGTGCGCGCGAAGTTCTGGGGGCCGATGTCCGGCTCGATGGCCACGCTCGGCGGCGGCATGTCGCAGGGCGCCGCCACGTTCGGTTCCGGGCGTCACGCCACCTCGGCGAGCGCTGCGCTCGCCTTCGAGGTCGTGCTCGGCGACGGCAGCCTGCTCAGCACCGGCACGGCCGGTGCGCCGCACCACGCGCCGTTCTTCCGCGCCTACGGGCCCGACCTGACCGGCCTGTTCGCGGGCGACGCCGGCGCGCTCGGCATCAAGACCGCGGTGTCGCTGCAGCTCGAGCCGCGCCCGGGCGCGAAGGGCAGCGCGTCCTTCGCCTTCGCCAGCTTCGAGGCCATGCGCGCCGCGGTGTCCGAGGTCTCGCGCCAGGGCCTCGCGACCGAGGTGTTCGGCCTCGAGACCGCGCTCGGCCGGCTGGCCGCGGGCGAGGCCGCGCTGACGACCGACCTGAAGGCACTCATCGCCGTCGCGCGTGCGCAGGGCGGGCCGCTGGCGGCGCTGTCGCAGGCGGCGCGGATGGCGCTCGCGGGCCGCCGCTTCCTCGCCGATTCCGCTTACATCGCCAATTTCCTCTGCGAAGGTCCCGACGCGCGCCGGCTCGCCGGCACGATGAGCGACCTGCGTCGCATCGTCCGCGCGCACGGCAGCGAAGTCGCCAACACGATGGCCGCGGTCGTGCAGTCGATGCCCTTCCCGGCGCCGATGGTGCTCGGGCCGCAGGGCCGTCGCTTGCTGCCGCTGCACGTGATCCTGCCGCACTCGAAGGTCGACGCCTTCCACGCCGCGTTCGACGCCCTGCGCCAGCGCGAGACCGCGCGCCTTGCCGCGCACCGCGCGCTGGTGTTCGTCGTGTTCGCCGGCGTCGGGCCCTCGGCCCTGCTGTACGAGCCGGTGATCTACTGGGAAGACGAGTGGCCGGCGCTGCACCGCGCCACGATGCCGCACGAGATGCTGGCGATGATGAAGCCCGGCGCGCCGAACCCCGAGGGCCGCCGCTACGTCGAGGAGCTTCGCCTCGAGATCATCGACCTGATGCTCGCGCACGGCGGCGCGCACCTGCAGATCGGCCGGGCCTACCCGTTCCTGCGTGGCCGCGATCCAGTGTTCCTGGGCGCGATGGCGCAGATCAAGCGCGCCGCCGATCCGCAGAACATCATCAATCCGGGCGCGCTGGGCCTCGACGCGGCGATCCTCGACGGAGACCTGGCGTGACGACGGACCTGGACGCCGACGTCGCCATCATCGGCGCCGGCATCGGCGGCCTCTCGGCCGCGATTGCGCTGCACCGCGCGGGGCTGCGCGTGCGGGTCTACGAGCAGGCGCCGGTGCTCGGCGAAGTCGGCGCGGGGCTCTCCGTCACGCCGAATGCCGTCAAGGGACTCGACTGGCTCGGCGTCGGTGCGCAGCTGCGCGAGCTCGCCGACGAGCCGCCGCGCATGGTCACCTGCCACTACGCGACGGGGCAGGTGCTCGTTGACATCGACCGCAGCGACACGCTGCAGCGCTACGGCGCGCCCTACCTGCAGATGCACCGCGCCGACCTGCACGCACTGCTGGTCGCGCGGCTGCGCGAGCTCGACTCCGGCGCGCTGCACACCGGCTGCGCGTTCGACAGCCTCGTCGACGACGCGGGCGCGGCCGCGGGTGCGCCGGTGGAGATCCGCTTCGAGGACGGCCGCGTCGTGCACGCCGGCGCTGCGGTCGGCGCCGACGGCCTGAAGTCCGCCGTGCGCCGCGAAGTGTTCGGCGCCGACGCGCCGACCTTCTCGGGCTACGTGGCCTGGCGCGGGCTGGTGCCGCGCGCCGCGCTCGGCGACCGCGCGCTGAGCGCCGGTTCCGCCGTCGCCGCGGGCCCCGGGCGGCTGTTCGTGCGCTACCCCGTGCGCCACGGCGCTCTGATCAACTACGTGGCGTTCGCGAAGCAGTCGGCCTGGGCGCCGGAGGGCTGGTCGCAGGGCGGCAGCGTCGAGGAAGCACGCGCGGTGCTCGACGGCTTCCACGAGGAAGTGCACGCGATCCTCGCCGCCACGCCGGGCGGCCGCTGCCACAAGTGGGGCCTGTTCTCGCGCGAGCCGCTGCCCGCCTGGGTCGCTGGCCGCGTCGCGCTGCTGGGCGACGCCGCGCACCCGATGCTGCCCTGGTTCGGCCAGGGCGCCGCGAGCGCGATCGAGGACGCCGTGCTGCTCGGCCGTGCCGCGCAGGCCTCGACGTCGGTCGCCGAGGCGTTCCGCCGCTACCAGGCCGCGCGCCACGCGCGCGTGACCATGGTGCACCACGAATCCGCCGCGGGCGGCGAGCGCCTCTCCGGCGCGAACCCGGAGAAGCTCAGCAACGCCACCGTGAAGAACGAGGACAGCCTCGGCATCTTCACCTACGACCCGGTGACGGTGGCGCTGCCGGACTGACGGCCGGCCCAAGGTCACCCCCGCGACACGACGCGCCAGGCGTACTCCCGCCAGGCAGGCGGGCGCTTCAGGACGCCCCGAACCAACCCCGCGCGCCGAGCAGCCAGAAGATCTTCGGCGCGGCGGCGATCAGGATCACCAGCAGCCCGACTCCCAGAAAGAGCAACGTATCGATGCGCCGCATGGTCCTGTTCGTCCCACCTCCGCGTGCCCGCTCAGGGCGTGCGCGGCGGCGCTGGCGTGTTCATCCTCGCGTAGTTCTCGAGGCTCGAGCCCGAGCCCTCGACGAACTTTTCCGGTGACTTGAGGTAGAGCGGGAAGCGCTGCTCGGCAACGCTGCGGATGTCCTCAGGGACCTGTTCGTAGCGCGTGACCTTGGAGATGAAGCACTGGTAGAGGCAGTGGCCGGGCGCGGTGCCCATCAGCATCCACGGCAGCCACGGTGTCACGCGCGTCCAGTTGCCGACGGCGTCGACGGTCTGCAGCGTCTCGTTCTGCATGTCGTCGAGCGAGCAGTTCCACGAGGTGTACTCGCTCGCCTGCACCATGGGGCCGGAGGACTCGCGCACCCAGACCTTCGGGTCGAGGGCGTTCGGGTAGAAGAGGTGCACGACGCGGCTCATCAGCAGGCGGTCGTCCTGCACGCGCCAGTTGTACTGCAGCGGCTTCTTCTCGAGCTTCATCGCGGCGGCCGCGCGGTCCACCGGCGGCGGCGACACCCACTCGCGGATCGTGTGGTTCACGGGATCGTTGGTCAGGTGCACGACCTTGACGGTCTCGTCGAGCAGCGGATTGCGCCAGGTCTCGAGCACCTCGCGGGTGGCGAGGTCGTAGTAGGCGCCGAACTCGCGGTTCAACAGCCGATAGCCGGGCTCGGTCTCGAGCGGCACCAGCCGCGACGACGCCATGCCGCGGAAGCCGAACAGGTTGAACACCTGGCGCCCCGGGATCACCGCCGAGACGACGCCGTCGTACCAGGTGTAGCGGTCGGACTTCAGGTCGAGGTTGCCCTGCAGCCGCGCGATCGCGCGCAGGTTGCCCTGCGGCGTCATCAGGTCGATCGACGGGCCGCGCAGGCCGGCGCCGGGGATGCGCGTTCCGGGCCGGCCGGACGCAGTCGTGCCGGCCGCGAACGCGGCGGGGGTCGCGGCGACCAGCGTGGTGGCGGTGGCGCCAGTCAGCGCGGCGAGGGTCTGTCGACGGGAGACGTCCATGGCGTGGATTCCTCTGCGGGTGGGCCCAGAGACTACCCGCACAGAAAGCCGCGTGGCCGTACCGATGCGCCGGTGACGGTGACGCTGCAACGGTCATCGTCCGCATCATTGCATCATCGCACAAGATGACAGATCATCAGTCGATGCGTACGACCCTGGACATCGATGCGCCGGTACTCGACGCGGTCAAGGAACTCGCACGTCGCGAGGGTCGGTCGGCGGGCGCCGTGGCCTCGGACCTGATCCGCCGCGCGCTGTCGCAGCCGCCGGTGGCCGCACCCGACGTAAGGGAGCCCCTCGCGGCCCACGGTTTCCGGCCATTCCCCGCCGCCCCGGGCTCGGACCCGGTCACCAACGAGCAGGTCAACCGGCTGCGCAACGACCTCGGCGTCTGATGCGCGCGCTCCTAGACGTCAACGTACTCATCGCGCTGCTCGATGCCGCGCACGTGCACCACGCCGTCGCCAGCCAGTGGCTCGGCGAACACCTCGCCGCGGGCTGGGCCTCCTGCCCCCTCACGCAAAACGGCTGCCTGCGCATCCTCTCCACGCCGTCCTACCCGCGCCACCAGCCCGTGGCGGTCGTCGCATCGCGTCTCGCCGAAGCGGCGGCAACGCCGCATCACGAGTTCTGGGCCGACGACATCTCGGTGCTCGAGGCCGCACGCTTCGCCCATGACCGCTGGCTACACTCGCGCCAGATCACCGACGCCTACCTGCTGGCGCTGGCCGTGCGTCGTGACGGCGTCTTCGTGACCCTCGACCGCGGCATCGACCTGCAGCTCGTGCCCGGCGCGGCGCCGCGGCACCTGGTCACGATCTGAGCTGACGCCGATCGCGCGGCGACTGCGCGCGGAGCACGAGCGCGACCGATCAGTGGTGCGAGTGGCCACCGTCCGTGCCGGCGGGCCCGTCGGTCTCGACCTTGAGCTCGACCTTGACCTCGCCGGCCTTCTCGAAGCGCAGCACCAGCGGCAGCTTCGCGCCCTCGGCCAGCGGCTGCTTCAGGCCGATCAGCATCATGTGCAGGCCGCCGGGCTCGAGGCGCACGGTCACGCCGGCAGGGATGTCGACCCTCTCCGCTCGCCGCATCTTCATCACGCCGCCGTCCATGCGGGTCTGGTGCAGTTCCACCCGCTCGGCGACCGAGGTGTTCGCGCCGACCAGCGCGTCGGCCTTGCCGGTGTTGACGATCACCATGTAGCCGACGCCCACGCTGACGCCGGGCGCCGTCGGGCGCGACCACGGGTGCTCGATCTTCAGCGTGCCGGCCGGGTACGCGTGGCCCGACGCGCCGCCCGCGGCAAGGCTGAAGGCGGCCGCGCACAACGCGGCGGCGAGGCGCCGAAAGCGGCGTCGCGGGACATCACTCGGTGGACGATCGATCGATGCCGTCATGGGGGTCCTCTGTTGGCAGGCAGCTCGACGAACGGTGCGCGGGCGGCTAGCCCCGCAACTGCGCGCAGACCTTGCGGAACTCGGCGACCACGTAACCCGTGGCGGGGCGGGCGGGGGCACCGCGCCGGTAGATCAGCCCCGCCTGGCGCTCGATTGCGGCGTCGGCGACCGGCAGGCGCCGCATCTCGCCCGACTGCAGCTGCGGCACGATCATGTGCTCGGCGAGCGTGCTGACGAACTGCCCGCTCTGGACCAGCGCGATCATCAGCCCGAGCGAGTTGGTGCGGAACACGTCGCGCGGCGCCGGCAGCCCCTCGACCGAGAAATACTTCTCGAAGGCGTCCTGCGAATGCGGCTGGTCGCCGATGACCCAGCGCTGCGCGATCAGGTCGGCGCGCGTGACCTCGCGCCGCTGCGCCAGCGGATGCTGGCGGCCGGCGACGAGCAGCGCCCGGACGTTCAGCAGCGGTTCCTGGACCAGCTCGGCGGCGAGCGCGACCTGCGGAAAGTTCGAGAAGATCAGATCGAGGCGGCCGTCGATCATGCGCCGCACCAGGTCCTCGAAGAATCCCTCGGTGACGACCAGCGCGAGCCGCGGGTGGGCGGTCGCGAGCGCCTCGGCGACGGCGCCGGTCACGTGGGTCGAGAACATCGAGGCGACCCCGAGGTGCACCGTGCCCGTGACCCCGCGCTCGAGCTCGCGCACCTCGCGGGTGAGCCGCTGGCAGGCGTTCAGCACCACCTGCGCGTGGTGATAGAGCGCCAGCCCCGCCTCGGTGGGCGCCACGCCCCGCGGCTTGCGCTCGAGCAGCTCGACGCCGAGCATCTCCTCGAGGTTCTTGATGCTGCGCGTGAGCGCGGGCTGGCTGATCGCGACGCGGTCCGCCGCACGCGACAGGTTGGCGGTGTCGACCACCGCGACGAAGTGACGGAGCTGGCGCAGTTCCACCCGACGGCACCCCCGTGCCCAACGATGCCCGCCGCGGCCCGGAATGCAGCGGGTGCATGGATTGTGCCCCGGAAATGAATTGCCTGGCTACGTCGGATGGAGTGACACTCGCCCGCTGCATGGATCGCTGGGACTACATCGTCGTCGGCGCGGGCTCGGCGGGCTGCGTGCTCGCCCACCGCCTGTCCGCCGACCCCGGCGTCCGGGTGCTGCTGCTCGAGGCCGGCCCGCCCGACCGCTCTCCCTACATCCACGTTCCGGCCGCCATCATCAAGGCCGTCGGCAACCCGAAGCTCGACTGGTGCCACCTGGCCGAGCCGGACCCCTCGCGCTTCGGCAAGGTCGACCTCTGGCCCGCAGGCCGCACGCTCGGCGGCTCCAGCTCGATCAACGGCATGCTGTTCGTGCGCGGCGCGCGCGAAGACTTCGACGGCTGGGCCGCGCTGGGCAACACGGGTTGGTCCTACGACGACGTGCTGCCCTATTTCCGCCGCCTCGAGAGCTCCGAGGTCGGCGAACCCGACGTCCGCGGCAGCGGCGGGCCGATGCAGGTCTCGCGGCTGCGCACCACCCACCCGCTCGGCGACGTGTTCCTCGAGGCCGCCGCGCAGTGCGGCGCCGCGCTGAACCCGGACTACAACGGCCGCGCGCAGGAAGGCGCCTCGCCGCCCCAGGTCACGCAGCGCAACGGTTGGCGCTGGAGCAGCGCCCGGGCGTTCCTGCACCCGGTGCGCCATCGCCCGAACCTGCGGGTCGAGACCGACGCGGCGGTGGCCGAACTGCTGTTCGACGGCGCGAGGTGCACGGGCGTGCGCCTGCTGCGCGGCACGGATGGCCAGGCAGGCGACGCGGCGCTGCGCCAGCTCGCCCCCGGCGGCGAGGTCGTGCTCGCGGCGGGCGCCTTGGGTTCACCGGCGCTGCTGATGCGCTCCGGGATCGGCCCGGCGGCAGCGCTACAGTCGCTGGGCATCGCGCCGCGGCTCGACCGGCCGGACGTCGGCGGCAACCTGCAGGAACACCCCAACTCGGTGGTGTGCGCGCGCGTGAACGTGCGCACCTACAATCAGGACGCCACGCCGCTGCGGATGGCGCTCAACGCCGGGCGCTGGCTGCTCACCGGTCGCGGTCCGGCGTCGAGCCCCTACCCGCACGCGGTCGCCTTCCTGCGCTCCGACCCATCCGAGCCCTGCCCGGACCTGCAGTTCCTGTTCGGGCCGTTCGCCTTCTCGTTCGACGAGCGCGGCATCCTGCCGTACTCCGGCCCGGCGGTGTCGATCGTGGTCAATACCTGCCGCCCCCGGGCTCGCGGCCGCCTGCACCTGCGCTCGGCGGACCCGGGCGCCCCGCCGCGGATCGAGCACGCGCTGCTGTCCGACGAGGACGACCTGCGCCGGCAGGTCGCCGGCTGCCGGATCGCGCGCCAGCTGCTCTCCGCGCCGGCGTTCGCGCCCTGGGTCACGGGCGAGTACCTGCCCGGCCCGGCGGTGCAGAACGACGCGCAGTGGGAAGAGCACGTTCGTCGCACCACCTTCCTCGGCTACCATCCCGTCGGCACGTGCCGGATGGGCATCGACGACGACGCCGTGGTGTCGCCCGCGCTGGACGTGCGCGGCGTCACCGGGCTGAGCGTCGCCGACGCCTCCGTCATGCCCCTCCAGATCGCCGCCAACACCAATGCCGCCACCATGATGATCGCCGAGAAAGCCTCCGACCTGATCCTCGCGCGGCGCCGCGGGCTCGCGCGCGTCGCATGAACGCGCCGGAACCGGGCGCCGAGGAGAAGCCGTGGCCCAGCGAGGCCTACGGCTGGTACGTCGTCTTCGTGCTCTGCGTCTGCGGCATGGTGGCGTTCATCGACCGGCAGATCATCAACCTGCTGGTCGAGGACATCAAAGCCGACCTCCTGCTCAGCGACACCCAGATCAGCCTGCTGCAGGGCCTGGCGTTCGCGCTGTTCTACGCGATCGCGGCGGTGCCGCTCGGCCGGCTCGCGGATTCCAGCAACCGTCGCATCATCATCACGGTCGGCATCGTGGTCTGGACCGTCGCCGCGGCCGCCTGCGGCCTGGCGCGCTCGTTCTGGCAGCTGTTCGCCGCGCGCACCTTCGTCGGCGTCGCCGAGGCCACGCTGACGCCCTCGGGGTTCTCGATGCTCGGCGACCTGTTCCGGCCGCAGCGGCTGTCGCTGCCGCTCAGCGTGTTCACCGGCGCGAGCTTCATCGGCTCCGGCGTGGCGCTGCTGGCGGGCGGCTACATCATCGCGCACCTCTCCAGGCTCGACGTGGTGTCGCTGCCGCTGCTCGGCGTCATGCAGCCCTGGGAGGCCGCGTTCGTGATCGGCGCCCTGCCCGGCTTCGCGGTTGCGCTGCTGTTCTTCGTGACCGTACGCGAGCCGCTGCGGCGCCGTTCCGCGCTCGCCGCGCGCCCGGTGGCCAAGGACGAGGACAAGCCGACCATCGCCGAGGTGCTCGGCTTCGTGCGCAACAATGCCCGCGTGTTCGGCGCGGTGTTCGGCGGCGTGTCGATCCTCGCCGCCGCCCAGTTCTCGCTCGGCGCCTGGGTGCCGGCGCACTTCATCCGCAACCACGGCTGGGCCGCGTCCGACGTCGGCTACGCCTATGGGCTCATCTTCCTGTTCTGCGGCACGGGCGGCGTGATCTTCGGCGGCTGGCTGTCGGACTGGTTCCAGCAGCGCGGCCGGCGTGACGGCCACCTGCGCTCGGCGCTGATCTCGGCGCTGACGACCGTGCCCTTCGTGGCCTTCTTCCCGGTGGCGCCCTCGGTGGAGCTCGCGGTCGCCGCGCTCGCCGGCGCGGTGTTCTTCGGCACGATGGCCTTCGGCGCCGGCCCGGCGCTGATCCCGGTGATCTGCCCGGCGCGCATGCGCGGGCTGCTGGTCGCGCTGTACCTGCTGGTGGCGAACCTGGTCGGCCAGGCGGGCGGCCCCTGGATCGTCGCCGTGTTCACCGACTATGTGTTCGGCGCGCCGGAGCTGGTGAAGTACTCGCTGATGGTCGTGCCGTCGACGCTGCTGCTGCTCGGGGCGGCGCTGATCTGGTCGGGCTTCCCCGGGCTGCGCGCGATGCTGGAGGGGCGATGAGCCAGGCCGACGAATACGCCCGCTGGCAGGCGGATCCCGGGGCATTCTGGCTCGAGGCCGCCGGGGCGCTGTCCTGGGATCGCGCGCCGACGCGCGCGCTGGATGAGGCGGCCACGCCCGCGCCGCGCTGGTTCCCGGACGGCCGGCTGAACGCCTGCCACAACGCCGTCGACCGCCACGTCGAGTCGGGCCGCGGCGCGCAGCCCGCGCTCGTGCACGTCAGCGCGATGACCGGCACCGAGCGTTCGATCAGCTACGCGGAGCTCCAGGACGAGGTCGCCCGCCTCGCCGGCGCACTGCGCCGGCTCGGCCTCGAGCGCGGCGACCGCGTGATCATCTACATGCCGATGGTGCCCGAGGCGGTGTTCGCGATGCTCGCCTGCGCGCGACTCGGCGCGATCCACTCGGTGGTGTTCGGCGGCTTCGCCGCGCCCGAGCTCGCGGTGCGCATCGACGACGCCGCGCCGAAGCTGGTGCTGTCGGCGTCCTGCGGGCTCGAGCCCGGGCGCGTGGTCGACTATCACTCGCTGCTCGATCGCGCGCTCGCGCTCGCCACGCACCAGCCCTCGCGCTGCGTGGTGCTGCAGCGCCCGCAGTCGCCCGCACCGCTGACGCCGGGCCGCGACCTCGACTGGCAGGAGGCCCTGCGCGATGCCGAGCCGGCGGCGCCCGTCGCCGTGGCCTCGACCGATCCGCTCTACGTGCTCTACACCAGCGGCACCACCGGCAAGCCCAAGGGCGTGGTGCGCGACACCGGCGGCTACCTGGCCGGGCTCGCCTGGTCGATGGCCAACGTCTACGGCGCGCAGCCGGGCGAGGCCTACTGGGCCGCCTCCGACATCGGCTGGGTCGTCGGCCACTCCTACATCGTCTACGGGCCGCTGGTGCACGGCTGCACCAGCATCCTCTACGAGGGCAAGCCGGTCGGCACACCCGACGCCGGCGCCTACTGGCGCATCGTCGCGCGCCATCGCGTGCGCACGCTGTTCACGGCGCCGACCGCGATCCGCGCGATCAAGCGCGACGATCCCGACGGCCGCTTCATGCGCGAGCAGGACCTCTCCGGACTGCGCGCGCTGTTCCTCGCCGGCGAGCGCGCCGACCCGGACACCGTGCGCTGGGCGGGCGAGAAGCTCGGCGTGCCCGTGATCGACCACTGGTGGCAGACCGAGACCGGCTGGCCGATGGTCGCGAACTGCCTCGGCCTCGGGCTGCTGCCGGTGAAGCCGGGCTCGCCGACCCTGCCCGTGCCGGGCTACCGGCTCGAAGTGCTCGACGGCGACGGCCATCCGCTGCCCGCCGGCGAGCAGGGCGCGCTGGTCGTGAAGCTGCCGCTGCCGCCCGGCTGCCTGCCCACGCTCTGGAACAACGACGAGGGCTTCCGCGCCAGCTACCTCGCGGCCCACCCGGGCTACTACACGACCGGCGATGGCGGCTACGTCGACGAGGACGGTTACGTCTACGTCATGGGCCGGATCGACGACGTCATCAACGTGGCCGGCCACCGGCTCTCGACCGGCGAGCTCGAGCAGGCGCTGGCCGGGCACCCGGCCGTGGCCGAATGCGCCGTGATCGGCGTGGCCGACGAGCTCAAGGGCACGGTGCCGGTGGGACTCGTGGTGCTGAAGGCCGGCGTCGCGACCGACCACGGCACGCTGGCGCGCGAACTGGTCGCGCGGGTGCGCGACGAGGTCGGCCCGGTGGCGAGCTTCCAGCGCTGCCACGTCGTGGCGCGGCTGCCGAAGACCCGCTCGGGCAAGGTGCTGCGCGCCACCATGCGCGCGATCGCCGATGGCAGGCGCTACGACACGCCGGCGACGATCGAGGATCCGGCGGTGCTCGAGGAGATCCGGAGCACGCTGGCGTCGCGCTGACGCAACACGGGGCAAGACAGCGTTGCGCGCCATCTGGCCGCGTTATGGTGCCTGTCCCGAAAGGTATGGTCGCCGCGCCACGGGCGGCGTGATACTCGGTCTCTCTTCAGGGGAGGGACCATGTCAGCTCAAATCGTTCGTCGAAGCCATCTCGTCTCGCTGGCCGTGGCCAGCGCCATCCTTGGTGCGCCCGCGCCACTGCTCGCGCAGCAGGGCGCCGACTCGGGCGGCGGGCTGGAGGAGATCGTCGTCACCGCGCAGCGCCGCGAGCAGAACCTGCAGGAGACGCCGGTCACGGTGACCGCGATCACCGCCAGCCAGCTCGAGGACCTCGGCATCTCGAACGTGCAGGACGTCGCCAAGAACGTCCCCAACCTGCAGATGCTGCCGCTGACCGCGAGCCCCTCCACCTTCCAGATCGGCCTGCGCGGCGGCGTCGAGCAGACTGGCGGCCTGATCGTCTCGGAGCCCGCCGTCGGCATCTACGTCGACGACGTCTACCGCGGTCGCCTCCAGGGCGCCAACATGCAGCTGCTCGACGTCGAGCGCATCGAGGTGCTGCGCGGCCCGCAGGGCACGCTGTACGGCCGCAACACCTTCTCGGGCGCGATCAAGGTCGTGACCCGCACGCCCTCGGCCGACAACTCCTGGGCCGATCTCTCGGCGAGCTTCGGCAGCTTCTCGGAGTCGATCTTCGGCCTCAGTGTCGGCGGCGGCCTCGGCGAGAACCTCGGCGCCTCGTTCGCGGCGCTGTACCGCGACCAGGCCGACGGCTGGATCTTCAACCGCGCCCAGCAGGCCACGATCGGCCGCGAGGAGAACCTCTCGCTGCGCGGCAAGCTGGTCTACGACAACGGCCCGACCAACGTCACGCTGTCGCTGGCCTATGGCACCGACGAGAACGACGGCTACATCCCGGCCGCGATCCGCTTCGATCCGCCGACCGTGCCCAGCGGCCCGGCCAACGCGGTCAGCACCGACAACGTGCGGCCGCGCTTCGGCACCGACCCCTACGTCGCGGAGTACCCGCAGCCCTCGTTCGGCGACATGACCACGCTGTCGGCCACGCTCGACATCTCGCGCGAGTTCGACAGCTGGACGCTGCGCTCGATCACGGGCTACGTCGACCTCGAGGACAACTGGCGCTGGGACATCGCCGGCGGGCTCAGCCCGGCGCCCGGCGTGTACTCGCCCTCGTTCGACCGCACGGCGCTCGCCAAGGCCGACCAGATCAGCCAGGAACTGCAGGCGCTGGGCAAGGGCTTCGACGGGCGGCTCGACTGGATCGTCGGAGCCTATTACTTCACGGAGAGCGGCGACCAGTCGCTCACCGACGACATCCCGCTGTTCTTCCTGCGCAACCTCGCGCCGACCTTCCTGACGATCGACACCGACAGCTGGGCGGTGTTCGGCCAGGCCTCGTGGAAGTTCACGGACCGCGTCAGCGCCACGATCGGCGGCCGCTACACCGAGGACGACAAGTCCTTCACGGGCAGCATCCAGTCCGGCTTCGGTGCCGGCCCGCCGCGCACCACGGTCTCGCTGGACGAGACCTTCACGGCGTTCACGCCGAAGGCTGGGCTCGACGTGCAGTTCAGCGACGACGTGTTCGGCTACCTGTCGGCGTCACGCGGCTTCAAGGCCGGCGGCTTCAACGGCCTCGCGGTGCTGAACCCGACCGTGTTCCGCGCCGTCTACGGGCCGCAGGAGGTCTGGACCTACGAGGCTGGCATCAAGGCCGACTGGCTGGACCGCCGCCTGCGCACGAACATCGCGGTGTTCTCCAACGACATCGAGGGCCTGCAGCAGACGGCCACGGTCGGCGCCGGTTCGTTCGCCACGCAGAACGTCGGTGACGCCACGGTCAACGGCATCGAGGCCGAGATCACCGCCCAGCCCACCGACGGGCTCTCGCTGTTCCTGAACCTCGGCTACATGGACGGCAAGTACGACTCGCTGTCGCCCGCGTCGCAGGCGGCCCAGGCAGGCGCCACCAACCTGCCGCTGGTCACCGACTGGACCGCGACCTACGGCTTCGCCTATGACCGCCCGATCGGTGCCAACCTGCTGTTCCGGGTCGGCGCCAGCGCGCGCTACATCGGCGACCACTTCGTCGAGACCACCAACGCGATCGAGGTGAAGGCCTACTCCCGCTACGACGCCTTCGTCGGCGTCGGCACGCAGGACGGCCGCTGGGACCTGCGCCTCTCGGGCAAGAACCTGAGCGACGAGGTCAGCTACGTGACGGGCTTCGTGACCAGCACCAGCCCGGCGCTGGCGACGCTGCGGCCGCGCACCTGGGCGCTGACGATCAACTGGCGCAAGTAGGCACCGGCTGGAGGATCCGCGCGGCATCGGGCTTGTGCGCGCGGATCTCCTCCCCGGTCAGGCCCTGCAGCTCGTGAGGGAATACGAGCCAGCGGTCCGTTTCGTGGATGAAGTAATCAGGGCGTAATCGGGAACGATTACGCCCTGGTTTGTAATAAACCGTTGCGATCCTGAGTTCGCGCGGATAGCGCTCCCCGCAGCGCCGCCCCAACTCGTCGAGCACGGCCTCCAGGCTGCGGCCGGAATCGAACACGTCGTCGATGATCAGCAGGCGGTCCGCGGCCGTCAGGTGCGAGACCAGGTAGTCGATCGCGTGCACGCGCACCTGCTTGTGCTGCTGGTCGATGCCGGAATAGGACGAGGTGCGGATCGCGATGTGATCGGTCTGCACGCCGTGGAACTCCAGCAGCTCCTGCACGGCGATGCCCACGGGCGTGCCGCCACGCCACAGCGCGACCAGGAACGACGGCCGGAAGCCGCTCGCCAGCACGCGCGCACCGAGCTCGAACGAGTCGCGCAGCAGGTCGTCGGCGCCGATGAAGAGCTTGTCGGTCACGGCGCTCCGCCCGCGGTCGGCGGACCCAGGTCGCGGGCCACGCGGAAGCCGAAGATCTGGCTGAGGAAGTCGGCCGGGTCCCGGCCGCGGAACGCGGGCCGCTGGCGCCGGATGTCGGTGCGCCAGCCGCCGCCCTTGACGGCGCGGCGGTCGCAGCCCTCCTTCAGCTGCGGCCGGCCATCACGCGGCGCGTCGGCGGGATGCGGCATCGCGTAGCAGTCCTCGACCCACTCCCAGACGTTGCCGGTCAGGTCGTAGAGGCCGAAGGCGTTCGGCAGGAACCGCGCGATCGGCGCCACGCCCGGATGCCCGTCCGAGCACTGGGTCGGCGGCCAGGGTATGGCCGGCCTGGCCGCGCTCGCGTCGTACACGTTGGCGTGGCGGCAGGCCTCCTCGGGATCCTCGCCCCAGGCGAAGCGCGAGGTGCTGGCGCTGCCCGCCCGGGCCACGTACTCCCACTCGGCTTCGCTGAGCAGGCGATAGCGATGACCCGTCTTGGCACTGAGCCACGCCACGTAGGCCTTGGCGTCATTCCAGCTGACGCAGGCCACCGGCTCGTTGTGGGCGGGCGGGCGGCCATAGCCCGGGTTGCGCCAGCTGGTGGCCGGATCGCGCGTCAGGGTCTGCTTGTCGCCGTTCCAGGCGCTGCAGCCCCCCGGCGTACCGGCGTACCCGGTCGCGGCGACAAAGGCCTCGTACTGGCCGTGCGTGACCTCGTAGCGCCCCACGGCGAAGGCGTAGGGGACGGCCATCTCGCGCACGGGACCCTCGTAGCGCTGGGGCTCGCCGCCGTCGAAACCCATCGTGAAACGACCGGGAGGGATGACGACCATGCCCGGGCAGTCATGGCACTCCTTGAACGTGGCGCCGGCACCCAGGCTCACCATCGCATCGGTCGCGCCGGCCAGCGACGGCAGCGCCAGCAGCAGCACCCATGCCCCGATCCTCATGACAGCACCCCCATGATCTCGAGCGCCGCGCGCTCGCCGGATTCCATCGCGGCCTCCATGCCGACCTCGAGCCGCCGCACGTGCTCGCCGGCGAAGTGCAGGTGACGGTGCGGCTTCGACATCGCCCCGGCCCAGGCTGCCCCGCGCCAAGGCAGGAACGCATGGCTGCAACCCGCGACCAGCGGCACCTGCGCCCACGAGTGGGCGCCCAGGAACTCGAGGCGGCCCTTCGTGCTCGGGCGCAGGCGCTCGATGTAGTCGATCGCCAGCCGTCCGCGCTCCGCGGGCGACAGCGCGTCGACGGCCTTCGACTTCGCGCCGAACGACAGCGCGCTGATCAGTTCGCGCTGGCCGTCGTGCTCGAGCTGCTGGCGGATCAGCGTGAAGGGGCCGTCGGTCCACATCGAGGCCTCGATCCCGTCCTGCTCCCAGTAGGGCGACTTCACGCGCAGCCAGACCTGGCTCTGGTTGCCGTAGGGCATGCGGCGCACGGCGTCGGCCTGGGCGCCGGCGAGCGAGGGGGTGATCGCGATCTGGCGCAGCACGGAAAAGGGCACGGCAAGCACGACCCGGCGCGCCCGCAGCCGTTGACCGTTGGCGCAGCGGATGTCGCAACCGGCATCGTCCATGTCGATCGACAGCACGCGGTGGCCCAGTCGCACCCGCTCGCCCAGCGCCGCGGCCAGCGCCTCGGTGAAGCGCGAGCTGCCGCCGACCACGTGCGAGGAGGCCAGCGCGAAGCGCTCGTAGATGTCCTTGCCGCCGCCGTCACCGCTGGCCTCGATCGCGCGCACGTCGGCCTTCGAGCGGGTCGCTTCCTGCAGCATGCGCAGCAGCCCGACGTTGTCGAGGCCGGGCGAGCCAATGGTCGTGTCGATGATGGCCTGCGCGGCGGGCGAGGCGCCCTGGCGGCGCAGCCACTCGGCCAGCGAGATGTCGTATTGCGCGGCGCCGGGCTGCAGCCAGTCGTCGAGGGCATCGAAGGGGTTGCGCTGCTCGACGTAGAACGCGTTCAGCGCGTGCGGCGGCACCCGCCGCTCGGCGCCCTGCAGCGGGTTCACCGGTGAGTCGGCCCACTGCTTCGCGGGGATCAGGGTGCTGCCGAGCGCGAAGGAATACGGCGCGTTGATGTGCGCGCCCGGCGCGAGCTCGACCTTCAGGCGACGCGCCGCGTCGCGCACCCGGGCGTACATCGGCCCGACCTGCGAGCAGCCGAGCTCGATGCGCGGATCGAGGTGGTAGGCCGTGTGGCAACGGCCGCCGGCGCGCGCGGCGCCCTCGAGCACCACGACCGACAGTCCGGCGCCGGCCAGCGTGGTGGCGGCGTTGAGTCCGGCGATGCCTGAACCCACGACGACGGCGTCCAGCATCCCGCGGGCCGCGCGGGCCGGCCGCGGGACCAGCGCGCCCGCCGCTGCGCCCACTCCCAGCCCCAGCAGCGAACGACGTGACAGCGTGATCGGCGCTCTCATCCTGCGGTGACTCCTGCGTCCGAGAGACCCTTTTTCTCGAGTTCGGCCACGCGCCGGCGCAGCTCCGCCCCCTTGCGCGAGGCCGCGGTGTTGCGCAGGTAGTCGTCGAGCGGCTGGGCGGGCAGCGCCGCATGCACGCCGGGCTCGGTGATGTCCTTCACCACGCCCGCGCGATGCACCAGCACCGCGTCGTCGCAGACGGCAACGTGATCGATGATGCCGGTCTGGCCACTCGCTATCACCCGGTTGCCGACCCGGCTCGAGCCGGCGATGCAGAACATCGCCGTGAGCAGGCAGTCCTCGCCGATGTCGACGTTGTGCGCCACGTGGCAGAGGTTGTCGAACTTGGTGCCCGCGCCGATCCGCGTCTGCGCATAGGTGGCGCGATCGATGGTGTTGTTGGCGCCGAGGCGCACGCGGTCGCCGATGACGACGATGCCGGTCTGCGGGATGGCGTGGCTGCGCCGCTGCGCGTCCTGCGCGAAGCCGAAGCCCTCGGAGCCGACGATGCTGCCCGGGCCGATGACCACTTCCCGGCCGATCTTGCAGCCATAGCCCACGACGGCGTTCGGGTGCACGACGGTGTCGTCGCCGATCACCACGTCATGCTCGATCACCGCACCGGCCATGATCCGGCAGCGCGCGCCGATGCGCGCGTTGCGGCCGATCACTGCGCGCGGCTCGACGGTGGCGCTGGGGTCGACCTGCGCCGTGGGGTGCACGACAGCGGAAGGGTGGATCGGCCCCTCCCAGCCCGCCGCCGCGAAATCGCGCCCCGCGAAGCGCTGCTTGATGAAGGCGTGCGCGAGCGCCACGTTGCCGATGAACAGCGGTACCGTGCCGGGCGGCGGCGGTGCAAGGGCGTCGCGAAGCTTGCGCGAGGCCACGACCGCGGCCGGTGCACGCTCCCGCACGAACGGCAGCAACGCAGGCTTGTCGGCGAACACCAGGTCGCCGGGTCCGCAGTCCTGCACCGCTGCAATGCCGGTGATCGCGACGCCCGCGGGCACTTCGCCCTCGATTGCGAGGCCGGCGTCGCGGCACGCCGCGACGATCTCGTTCAGTTCGACGTTCATCAACCCCCCTCGACCGCGGATGCGCGGTATGCGGTCGAGCATACGCCGGTTGCTGTTGACGGACCCCCTCGAGGCAGTAGTCTTCAGCAGAACGTCATGGTGACGGAGGGGGGCAAGACATGCAGGGACATCCTGGAAGCACGATGCGACGGCTTGCGGTCGTGGCACTGGCCTGCGCGGGCCTGGGCGGGTGGCTGGCGCCGGCGTCGGCGTCCGAGGCGGGCAAGGCGTTCCAGGACTGCGCCGACTGTCCCGAGATGGTCGCGGTACCCGCGGGCCGCTTCACCATGGGCTTCGAAGGCGGCGAGAAGGGCCGCTACGAAGGCCCGGTGCGCGAGATGGAGGTGAAGCGCAGCTTCGCCGCGGGCCGCTACGAGATCACCAACGGCCAGTACCGGCAGTTCGTGAAGGAGACCGGGCATGTCTCGGGCAAGGGCTGCTTCGCGCTCAGCGGCACGACCTACGTCCAGCTGCCGAACACCGACTGGTCCGATCCGGGCTACGGGCGCCCGATCCGTGACGAGGAGCCCGTCGCCTGCGTCAGCTGGAACGACGCCCAGGCCTACGCCGCGTGGCTGTCGAAGCGCACCGGGAAGCGCTACCGGCTGCTGACCGAGACGGAGTGGGAGTACGCGGCGCGCGCCGGCCGCATGGGCCGGTTCACCTGGGCCGACGCCAAGGACGCCTGCCGCGAGGCCAACGTGTTCGACGAGTCCGGCAAGCAGGCGAGGCCGGAGCTGACGATGATCCCGGTCGCGCCCTGCAACGACGGCTTTCCGGGCCCGGCTCCGGTGGGCAAGCTCGCGGCCAACGCCTTCGGCCTGCACGACATGATCGGCAACGTCTGGGAGTGGGTCGAGGACTGCTACGTCATGACCCACACCGACGACGCGCCGCGCGACGGCAGCGCCCAGGTACGCTACGGCTGCGACCGCCGCGGCTCGCGCGGCGGCTCGTGGCTCAGCTCGATCGACCGCCAGCGCCCGGCGTTCCGTGGCCGCGATCCTGCCGAGCTCACCAGCCAGATCTTCGGGTTCCGCATCGCCCGCGATCTGTGAATCAGGCTTCCGCCAGGCTGCCGCTGTCGCTCTGCCTGGGCTGGGCGTCGGGCACGCTCGGCGTCGCGGTGATGTTCAACGCCGTGAACATCCTGCTGCTGCGCTACCTGACGGACTACCTGGGCATCGCGGCGGCGGCGGCGAGCGCGCTGATCGCGAGCTCGAAGCTCTACGACGCCGTGCTCAACCCGGTGATGGGCGTGGTCAGCGACCGCACCAGCACGCGCTGGGGACGCCGACGGCCCTGGCTGCTGGCCGGCTCGTTGCTGGCCGCGCTGGCGCTGCCGGCGCTGTTCGTGCTGCCCGCCTGGGTGCCGGCCGACTGGATGATCGTCGCGGTGGCGTTCGCGGTGTTCTTCTACGCGACCGGCTACACGGTGTTCAACGTGCCCTACCTCGCGATGCCGGCCGAGATGGACCTCGACTACCACGGCCGCTCGCGGATCATGGCGTTCCGGGTCTCCGCCATCGGCATCGGCACGCTGGTGGCGGGCGCCGGCGCGCCGCTGGTGGTCGGCGCGTTCGGCGGCGGCGTGCCAGGCCATGCCGCGATGGCCTGGATGCTCGGCGCGCTGGTGCTCGGCGCCGGGCTGGCCTGCTTCTGGGGCACGCGCCGCGCCGCGTTCACGCTGCGCTCCGAGCCCTCCCCGCAGCATGAAGGCTTCGTCGCGCAGTGGCGGCTCGCGGCGCGCAACCGGCCCTTCGTCGTGCTGATGATCGTGAAGTTCCTGCAGCTGCTGGGCTTCGCGGTCTCGCAGGCGGGGCTCGCCTACTTTGCCGCGCACGTGCTGCGCACCGGCAACGCCGCCATTGCCACCATCATCACCGCCTCGACGATCTCGACGATCGCCTCGCAGCCGCTGTGGCTGTCGCTGTCGAAACGGCTCGGCAAGGTCCCCGTGTACTGGCTGTCGGCCGCCTGTTTCGCCGCGGCGCAGCTCGCCTGGCTCGCCACCGCCGCGGGCACCGGCAACGCCACGGTCATCGCCATCGCGCTGCTGAGCGGCGTGGGCTCGGGCGGCATGCTGCTGATCGGCCAGTCGCTGCTGCCCGACACGATCGCCCACGACCGCGAGCTCACCGGGCTCAACCGCGAGGGCGTGCTGACCGGCGTCTACTCGATGGTGGAGAAGATCGCCTACGCGCTGGGGGTCACGGCGGCCGGCCTGATCCTCGCCGCCGGGGGTTACGCCTCGGGCCTCGGCGACGCGAGCGAGAAGCAGGGCGCGGACGCCATCGCGGCGATCTATGCCTGTGTCTCGGCCGTGCCGGCCATCTGCATGCTGGGCGCAGCGGCAGCGCTCTGGGGCTACTCGCTGCAACCACGGCAAGAGGTCGCGCCGTCGTGAGCGCCGAGGCACCCACCGTCCTGGTCACCGGCGCCAACCGCGGCATCGGCCTGGCGATCGCGCGCGTGTACCTCGCCCGCGGCTGGAACGTGGTTGCCACCGCGCGGCGGCCCGCGGAGGCCACGGCGCTGCACGAACTCGCCGCCGCGCAGCCCCGGCTCGCGATCGAGCCGCTCGACGTCACCGATCACGCCCAGGTCGACGCCCTCGCGGCGCGCTGGCGCGGCCGGCCGATCGACGTTCTGGTCAACAACGCCGGCATCATCGCCCGCGAGTCCCAGCGCTTCGGCTCGATCGACTACGCGGTGTTCCGCCAGGTGCTGGAGACGAACACGATCGCGCCGCTGAAGCTCACCGAGGCGCTGATGCCGAGCCTGCGCGCCGGCGCGCAGCGCAAGATCGCCACGATCTCCTCGGGCGAGGGCTCGCTCGGCAGCGTGAGCTCGGCGCGCGTCTACTCGTACCGCGCGAGCAAGGCCGCCGTGAACATGCTGATGCTGAACCTCGCCTACGAGCTCCGGTCCGAGGGGTTCGCGGTCGGCCTGCTGAACCCGGGGCCCGTCGACACCGACATGATGAAGAACGCGCCGATCGCGCTGCGGCCGGTCGACGACGCGGCCGCGCGGCTGGTGGTGCTCATCGACCGGCTGTCCGTCGACACCACCGGCCGGTTCTGGGACGTCACCGGGGTGGAGCTGCCCTGGTAGATCGAGCTACACGGAGGAGGAACGCATGGTCACTGCAGCACATCCCGACCCGCAGGTCTTCCACAGCCCGCTCCCGCCCATCGACATGCCGGAGATGTCGATCACGGAGCTCGTGCTCGCGCACGCGGCACGCCTGCGCGACAAGCCCGCGCTGGTCGACGCGGCGTCGGGGCGCGGCCTGACCTACGGGCAGCTCGAATCCGGCATCCGCGCGGGTGCGGCGCGCCTCGCCGCCACGGGCTTCGGGCGCGGCAGCGTGCTGGCGGTCCTGATGCCGAACTGCCCCGAGTATGCCGTCGCGTTCCATGCCGCGACGCTCGCCGGCGGCGCGGTCACGACGATCAACCCGGGCTACACGGCGCGCGAGATCCACGCCCAGCTGCTCGACGCGGGCGCGATCCGGCTCGTGACGGTGCCGGCGCTGCTCGACACCGCGCGCACCGCCGCCGGGGGCACGGCCGTGCAGGCCATCGAGGTGGTCGGCGACGAGGGCGCGTCGGAGATCGCGCTGCAGCCGGCCACGCGGCCCGCCTTCGCAGTGCCCGACGGCGTCGCCGCGCTGCCGTATTCCTCGGGGACCACCGGCCTCTCGAAGGGCGTGATGCTCACGCATCGCAACCTGGTGGCCAACGTGCTGCAGGTGAACGCGGCGATCGGCGTCGGCGAGCACGACGTCGTCATGGCGGTGCTGCCGTTCTTCCACATCTACGGCATGCAGGTGATGATGAACAGCGGCCTGTCGGTCGGTGCCACGCTCGTCACCATGCCGCGCTTCGACCTCGAGCTGTTCCTGCGCGCCCACGGGCAATACCGGATCACCGCGACCTACGTCGCGCCGCCGATCGTCGTGGCACTCGCCAAGCATCCGATGGTCGCGCAGTTCGATCTCTCCTCGCTGCGCTTCATGCTGTCGGGCGCGGCACCCCTGTCGGCCGCCACCGCGGCCGAGGCCGCGGCGCGCATCGGCTGCCCGGTCGTGCAGGGCTACGGCATGACCGAGCTCTCGCCGGTCACGCACTTCACGCCGCCCGGCCGCGACCGGCCGGGCGCGGCGGGCCTGCTGGTCGCGAACACGGAATGCCGCATCGTCGACCCGGCGTCGGGCGAATCGCTGGGGCCGGATCGTGACGGCGAGCTGTGGATCCGCGGCCCGCAGGTCATGGCGGGCTACCTCAACCAGCCGGAGGCCACCGCCGCCACGCTCGACGCCGAGGGCTGGCTGCACACCGGCGACATCGCGCACGTCGACGCCGACGGCTACCTCTACGTGGTCGACCGCCTCAAGGAGCTGATCAAGTACAAGGGCTTCCAGGTGCCGCCGGCCGAGCTCGAGGCGCTGCTGCTGACTCACCCCGCGGTCGCCGACGCGGCCGTGATCGGGCTGCCGGACGACGAGGCCGGCGAGATCCCCGCCGCCTTCGTGGTGCTGAAGCCCGGCCAGCAGGCCGACGCCGCGGCGATCCAGGCGCACGTCGCCGGCCAGGTGGCGCACTACAAGCAGCTGCGCCGCGTGGAGTTCGTCGACGCGATCCCGAAATCGGCGTCGGGCAAGATCCTGCGGCGCGTGCTGCGCGAAAAGGCTATTATGGCCTGATGAAGAAGGCCAGTATTACCGAGGTCAAGAACAACCTCAGCGCGATGATCGACGCAGTCCGGCACGGCGCGCCGCTGCTGATCATGGACCGGGGGCGTCCGGTAGCCCGCCTCGACTCGGTGCGCGACGCGGCGGGCGACGACGGTGACCGGCTGGCCCGGCTCCTGCGCGAGGGAATCGTCCGGCCCGCCCGCGGGGCACTACCCAAGGCCCTGCTGTCCAGCAAGCCGCCGCGCGCGGCCCAGGGAGCCTCGGCGGTGGGTTCGCTGCTGGACGAGCGGCGCAGCGGTCGATGAAGTTCTGGGATTCCTCGGCGCTCCTGCCGCTGCTGGTCGAGGAGGCGACGACTCCCGCTGTCGTCGCGCTGGTGGCGCGTGACAACTCGCTGATCGTGTGGTGGGCGACCGCCATCGAGTGCGCGTCGGCACTCGCGCGGCTGGAGCGGGACGGCGCGCTCGACGAGGCTGGCGCCACAGGGGCCTTCGAACGATTGTGCGATCTGGCGACCGCCTGGCACGAGATCGACGCCAGCGACACCGTGCGTGACACCGCGGTGCGCCTGCTGCGGGTCCACCCCCTGCGCGCCGCCGACGCGGCGCAGCTCGCGGCGGCCGTGGTCGCGTCGGAACAGCGACCTGCGTCGCTGGAATTCGTGACGCTCGACCAGCGCCTCGCCGCCGCGGCCCGCAAGGAAGGGTTCCGGGTGCTGGAACCCGGCGCCGCCGGCTGACTCAGCGCAGCGGGCGAGGCTCGCCGAGCGCCGCGAGCGGCGTGCAGGCGCCGGTGTTGGTCATCAGCGCCTGCTTGCGCAGGAAGCGCGTCAGCGCGCTCGGGCCGATCCGCGAAGGGCCCATGCCCGAGGCATTGAACGACTGCTTCTCGGCGTCGCGCAGGATCGTGCCGTTCAGCGTGGTGTCCTGCAGGCTGACGCCACCGGCATGCAGCCGCAGCCCGATCGCGCGCGCGGCCTCCGCCGTGCCGGCGATCACGGCGGCCGAGAGGCCAAAGATCGAATCGTTGGCCAGCCGCACGGCCTCGTCGACGGTGCGGTATCGCATCACCGGGATCACGGGCCCGAACGTCTCCTCGCGCATGATCTCCATGTCGTGGGTGACCTCCGTCAGCACGGTCGGGCGCATGTAGCGGCCACCGCCAAGGTTCTGCGAGGGCCCGCCGGTGCGCAGCCGCGCGCCCCGCGCGAGCGCGTCGGCCAGCTGCGCGTCGATCAGGTCGGCCTGGCGCGGCAGGATGAACGGCCCGACGTGGCCGCTGCGGATGTCGGGGTAGTTGAGTCCCAGCGCCTCGCACTTCGCCACCAGGGCGTCGACGAAGGCGTCGTGGATCGCCGCGTCGACGTAGACGCGCTCGATCGAGAAGCACATCTGCCCGGTGGCGAACACCGCGCCACGCAGCACCGCCTCGGCGGCACGGTCGACGTCGGCGTCGCCGGTGACGATCGCCGGGTCCTTGCCACCCAGCTCGAGGAAGGCGGGGATCAGCCGGCGCGCGCAGTGCTCGGCGACGCGCCGCCCGGTGGCGACGCTGCCGGTGAAGCAGACCGCATCGGCCTGGTCGATCAGCGCGGCACCGGTCGCCCCGCCGCCCTGAACGTAGGCGAGCACGGCGGCGAGCGCGGGCACCCGAGCGAGGGTCGCGACCAGCGGCCCGACGAAGCGGGGCGCCACCTCGCTCGGCTTCACGATGACCGCACTGCCGGCGAGCAGGGCGGGCACCGCGTCGACCAGCGACATCGCCAGCGGGAAGTTCCAGGGGCTGATCACGCCGACGAGTTCGAAGGGCACGAGCTGGGTCTCGTAGCGGATGTGCGGCGCGACGCTCGAGGCGCCCGAGGCGGCGGCCTCCTGGAGCACGCCGGGTGCCTTCGCCGCCCAGGCGCGCAGGTTGGCCACGAGGCCGTCAGGGCTCTCGCGCGACAGGCGCCAGCGGCCGGTGTCGAGGCACTCCGCCGCGGCGATGGCCTCGCGGTCGCGCGCGATCTCGTCGGCCCACTGGCGCAGCGCCGCGGCGCGCGCCTCCACGCCGGCGCGCCACCAGGACTCCTGCGCCGCGCGCAGCCTCGCGGCCACCGCGGCGACCTCATAGGCGGCCGCCGGCACGAGCCGGAAGTCGACCTCGCCGGTGCGCGGATTCAGGACCTCGATGACGTTCATGCGGAACCTCGGCTGTCGGCGGCGGACGGGGCAGCGGCCGCGGGCCGCGTGTCGACGTCGTGCGGCGCGAGGCCGCGGCGGATCATCAGGAGCGTGAGCAGCATGCCGAGCGCAGGCAGCACGGCCATGCCGAGCCGGATGCCGGTCAGCGCCGAGTCGGGCTGCACGGTGTCGAGCGAACGCGAGGGCACCAGGCCGAGCCACTGCAGAACGAGGCCGAAGATGAACACGCCGATGGCGAACGCCGACTTCTCGACCGCCGACCACACGCCCGACAGCAGTTCCGGCCGGTGCTCGCCGCGCTCGACCGTGTAGCGCTGCACGGCGCCGACGAACAGCGACCAGGACATCAGCGCGCCGCCGCCGGCGAACACGCCCTGCATCGCCATCAGGCCAAAGCCTGCGGTGAACTGCCCGGGCTGCAGCACCACGTAGCCCAGGAACGCGAGGCCGATGCCGACGGTGGCGACCTGGAAGGTCCGCAGCTCGCCGATGCGCGTGGCGAGCCGCACCCACAGCGGCTGCGACAGCAGCGCGAGCGCCGTCATCGTAACGACCATCGCGCTCAGCAGGCCGAGGTCGCCGCCCAGCACGAACAGCACGAAGTAGGCCATGGCGGCGTACTGGATCCCGTTGGCGAGGTATTTCACGCCATAGATCCCGACCATCGTCCGGTACATCGAGGGGTGCTGCAGCGTGGCGGCCAGATCGCGGAACCGGGCAGGCGGCGTGGGCGGACGCGGCCGCGCCGAGCGCAGCGTGAAGAAGTAGTTCCACAGCACCGCCGCGCAGCACAGCGTGGAGATCAGCAGCGCCATCTCGGTGTAGGCCGGACGGTCGCCGCCGAAGGCCTGCACCAGCAGCGGCGCCAGCCCGCCGAGCAGCACGCCGCCCATGTGGAAGCCGACGCGCCACGAGGTCAGCACGGTGCGGTCGCGCGCGTCGCTGGCGATGTCGGCCGCCGAGGCAAGGTAGGACACCGTCAGCATCGACAGCGCGAGGTTGGCCGTGACCAGCACCGCGAGCATGTAGGCGGGTGCCAGCCCGGCCGGCATGTCCTCGAACGGGTTGAACAGCAGCGGGAAGTGCAGTGCCGTGAGGATGCCCCCGACCAGCAGCAGCGGGCGCCGGTCGCGCCAGCGGGCGGGCATGCGGTCCGAGGCGACCCCGACCAGCGGGTCGAGCACCATCGAGGCGACCTTCGGCAGCATGATGATCGTGGCCGCGAGCGCCGCCTGGATCGCCAGCACGTTCGTCATGAACGGCAGCAGCAGCAGCGAGGTGACCTGGAAGAACACCGAGACGGTGACCTGCCCGGCGCCGAAGCGGAGTCCCTTGGGCAGGTCGCGACGGGCGGGGCGGTCAGCGTCGGTCACCGGCGATCCCTGCGGCATGGACGGGCGGCCACGACACCACAACCTCCGGGCGGCGGCCAATCGGATCGGTGCATCGGGCGATACGTGTTTGATATCGCGCAGGCCCCGCCGAATCGGCAGGATCGTCCGCCATGCAGGGTGCCGCGGCGGCGACCCACGAACGGAGCGCAGGTGACGGACGCCGGGGAATTCGATTTCATCATCGTGGGTGCGGGCGCCGCGGGCTCGGTGCTGGCCGAGCGGCTGTCGCGCGACCGGCGCTGGTCGGTGCTCGTGCTCGAGGCCGGCGGCGGTGACGGCTCGCCGCTGCACCGGGTGCCGGCGGGCAAGCTGTTCACGGTGTCGAACCCGCGCTACGACTGGCGCTATGCGACCGAGCCCGATCCCTCGCGCAACGGCCGCACCGAGCGCTGGCCGCGCGGCAAGGTGCTCGGCGGCAGCACGACGATCAACGGCCTGTTCTACGTGCGCGGCAACCCCGACGACTTCGACCTCTGGGCACGGCTCGGCAACGCGGGCTGGTCCTACGCCGACCTGCTGCCGCACTTCCGCGCGATCGAGCGCTACACCGGCACGGGCGATCCCGCCTACCGGGGCACCGAGGGTCCGCTGATCGTGTCCGACGTGCCCTCGCCCCACCCCCTGAGCCGGCTGTTCGTCGAAGCCGCCGTGCAAAGCGGCATCCCGCGCACCGCCGACTACAACGGTGCGGTGCAGGAGGGGGCATCGCTCGCGCAGGTGACGATCCACCGCGGCGAGCGCCAGAGCGCGGCGCGCGCGTTCCTGCACCCGGCGCGGCGCGACGGCCGCGTTCGCGTCGAGAAACACGCCCTCGTCGATCGGGTCGTCTTCGACGGCACGCGCGCCAGCGGCGTCGAATACCTCGAGGACGGCGCGCGCCACCGGGTGCGCGCAAGGCGCGAGGTGCTGCTCTGCGCGGGCTCCGTGTCCTCCCCGGCGGTGCTGATGCGCTCCGGGATCGGTCCCGGCACCGACCTCGCCGCGCTCGGCATCGCGCCCCGCGTCGACCGGCCCGCCGTGGGCGCCAACCTGCAGGAGCACGCCGGCTTCTGGCTCGTGCAGGGCGTACGCGAGGGCATCCGCACCGCCAACATGGACTACAGCCCGCTGGGCGTGGTCCGCCAGCTGACGCGCTACGCGCTGACCCGCGGCGGCGCGGTCGGCACGCCGACGGCGCAGGCGCTGGCCTTCCTGCGCACCTCGCCCGACGAGCCCGTGCCCGACGTGCAGGTGCACTTCATGCCCATGGGCTATCGCTTCGTCGAGAGCGCCATCGAGGTGCTGAAGACCCCGGCGGTCATGGCGGTGCCGAACGTCAACCGGCCCGAGAGCCGCGGCGAGCTGCGCCTGGCGAGCGCGGACCCCGCGGTTCCACCGCGGATCTTTCCGCAGCTGCTCGGCGCCCGGCGCGACGTCGAGCGGATGATCGCCGCGTGCCGGCTGCTGCGGCGCGTGTTCGCCGCGCCGGCGTTCGCCGACGCGCTGACCATCGAGTCGTTCCCCGGGCCGGCGGTGCAGACCGACGAGCAGTGGGAGCAGGTGCTGCGCGAGCGCGTCGGCCCCGTGTATCACATTGCCGGAACCTGCCGGATGGGCACGGACGACGGCGCCGTGGTCACGCCGGAGCTGAAGGTGCGCGGCGTCGAGGGCCTGCGCGTGGTCGACGCGTCGATCATGCCGGTGATCACCAGCGGCAACACCAACGCCCCGACGCTGGCGATCGCCTCGCGCGCCGCGGAACTGATCGCGGCGGAGCACGCCGCCCGCGACGACCCTCAGCGCTTGCGTGCGTAGCGGGCGGTGCCCGTCTCGCGCGCGACGCGGATGAAGCGCTGCAGCGCCGGGGTCAGGTGGCGATCCTTCAGGTACAGGACGCCGGCCGACAGGCGCCCCCCGAAGGCCGGGTAGTCGACGCGCCTGAGGCTGCCGTTCTGCACGTATTCCTCGGCGGTGTAGTCGGGCACGAGCGACAGCAGGTCCATGCGCCGGATCGTGCGCAACATGAACGGGGGGTAGTCGTGCACGATGGGTCGCTGCAGCCGGCCCGTGCCCTCGGCGCCGAAGATCTCGTGCACGAACGAGCGCATGCCCTGTGACTCGGGCAGGATCCACTGCGCCGCGGCGAGATCGTCGAGCGTGACGTTGCGCTTGCGCGCCAGCGGGTGCTGCGGCCGGCAGTAGATCGAGAGCCCCAGCTCGGCGAAGCGCTCGACGACGAGGTCCGGCCCGAGCTGCACCTCCGGCCAGTAGGTTGTCAGCAGCACGTCGAGCTGCCAGCCACGCAACTTCGCGAGCAGGTCGCCGAGGTAGCCGTAGTGCACCTGGTAGCTGAAGCTGGTCGAGGCCGTGCCCATCGCGGCGATCACCTCGGGCAGCAGCTGGTCGATCAGCCCGGTCGGTGCGCCGACGGCCACGTGGCCCTTGGAGCCGCCGCGCAGCAGCCTGACCTCGCGCTTGCCGCGGTCGATCGAGTCGACGGCGTTGCGCAGGAATCCGTGCAGCGTCTGGCCGGCCTCGGTGAGCCGCGCGCCCAGCGGCCCGCGCTCGAACAGCTCCGTCTCGTACTCGGCCTCGAGGCTCTTGATGCTGTTCGAGAGGGCCGGCTGGCTGATCGACAGCAGCTCCGCCGCCCGGCGAAAGCTGCCGACCTCCGCAAGGGTCAGGAAATAGCGGATCTGCTTCGTGTACACGCGGTCCCCCCGGCGTTCCGTGCCGCACGCTCCACGCTCAATAGCACAGCGCTCGCGCGCACCGGAAGCTCAGCGCCGGTCGTCGAGCATCCCGTAGGCGGGCAGCGTCAGGAAATCGATGAACTCCGGCGGCTCGACGAGCTCGCGCAGCAGTGCGGCGGCGCGATCGACCCGCGCCCGGTCTTCCGCCGCGGCGGTGGCCGCCGCGAGCGTCGCGGTTTCCTGCTCGAGTACGTCGCGGAAGACGCGCAGCGTGATCGGGCGGCCGTCGTCGAAGCGGATCTCCGGCACGTGCAGCCACTGCCAGAGCTGGGCGCGTGCAATCTCGGCGGTGGCGGCGTCTTCCATCAGATTGAAGATCGCCACGCAGCCCTGCCCGCCGAGCCAGGCGCCGAGGTAGCGCAGGCTGACGGCCACGTTGTTGCGGAACCCGGCCTCGGTCACGGCGCCCGGCGGGGCGGCGAGCAGTTCACCGGCGCTGACCTCGACGTCGAGGCGCTCACGATGACGCTGGTTGGGCGTCGGCATCAGGCGATCGAACACCTCCTTCGCCACGGGCACCAGCGCGGGGTGCGCGACCCAGGTGCCGTCGTGCCCGTCGGAAGCCTCGCGCTCCTTGTCGGCGCGCACCTTGGCGAGCGCGGCGTCGTTTGCCGCCGGATCGTCGCGGATCGGGATCTGCGCGGCCATGCCGCCCATCGCCAGGGCGCCGCGGCGGTGGCAGGTGCGGATGCACAGCAGCGAATACGCGCGCATGAAGGGCACGGTCATCGTCACCGAGTGGCGATCCGGCAGCACGAAGCCCGGCCGGTTCCGGAGCTTCTTGATGTAGCTGAAGATGTAGTCCCAGCGACCGCAGTTCAGCGCGACGGCATGGTCGCGCAGCTCGTACAGGATCTCGTCCATCTCGAAGGCCGCGAGGATCGTCTCGATCAGCACGGTGCAGCGGATGGTGCTGCGCGGCAGCCCGAGCCGTGCCTCGGACCACGCGAAGATCCCGGCCCACAGGCGGGCCTCGAGGTGGCCCTCGAGCTTCGGCAGGTAGAAGTACGGCCCGCTGCCGCGACGGCGCAGCTCGGCGTGGTTGTTGAAGAGGTAGATGCCGAAGTCGAGGAGCGCCGCGGGAATCGGCTGGCCGGCCAGCGTGACGTGGCGCTCCGTCAGGTGCCAGCCACGCGGCCGGACGATCAGCGTCGCGAGCTTCTCCCCGAGCCGGTACGTCTTGCCATCCGCCTGCGTGAACTCGAGGCGACGCGCCACGGCGTCACGCAGGTGCTGCTGGCCCAGGATGACGTTGTCGACCGTCGGCGCCAGCGAGTCCTCGAAGTCGGCCATGTAGACCCGGGCGCGGGAGTTCAGCCCGTTGATGATCATCTTCCGGTCCGCCGGGCCGGTGATCTCGACGCGACGGTCGAGCAGGTCGGGCGGCGGCTCGGCCACGCGCCACGCCGCGTCGCGGACCGCGCGGGTCTCCGGGAGAAAGCCGGGCAGCGCGCCGGCGTCGATCGCGCGCTGGCGCTGCACGCGGGCCGCGAGCAGCGCCTCGACGCCGGGCTGGAAGCGGGCGACGAGCTCGCCGACGAATTGCAGCGCGTCAGCGCCGAACGTGCCGGCCGCCTCGGCCGGCAGGGGCCGTGTCAGTTGGAGCATGAGGGAGTCCGGATCGGCCGAATCAGGCGTGGGCGCGGGCGCGCAGTGCTGTCGCGGCGGACGGCTCGCGGCGCCACACCACGGGGAACACGTCGTCGTCGGTCGGACGCCCACCCGGCCGCATGGCCGAGCGCGGCATGCCGGGGATGTTGATGCACTCCGGGCGCGGATCCCAGCTCACGTCGTCGCCAAACCAGCGGGTGCTGAGCGCGATGCGCGGCTGGGTCGGGTGAAGGTTGGCGCCACCGCCGTGGTACGTGCGCGAGTGGATGATCAGCACGTCGCCCGGCTGCATGTCGTAGGCCAGCAAGCGGACCTGCGGATCGCCGCGCCGCGGCTCGTAGTCGACGAAGCCCGGCCGGTCGGCCGGCTTCCCGAGCAGCTTGGCGTTGTAGGTGTTCGGCCACGCGGGGGCACGGTCGTGCTGGGTGCCGGCAATGAACTCGAGGCTGCTGAGTTCCTTGCTGACCGGCAGCAGCGGCATCCACATCGTCGGCACCTGCTCGCCGGCGGTGGGCCACGCGGGCTGGTCGGCGTGCCAGTAGGTCTTGCCGGTGCCGGGCTCCTTCATGAACACGGCGTCGAGGAAGAACCGGACCGTGTTGGCGCCGATGACGCGGCCGATCAGCTCGCCGGCCGGCGACTCGAGCGCGAACCTGCGGAACTCCGGCGACCACCAGCGCATGTACTTGCAGCGCGTGAAGCCCGGCGCCTGCTGCGTGTACATCTTGCGCTGGGCGGCGTCCTCGCTGCGGATCGCGTCGATCTCGCGGGCGAGGTCCGGGTCGGCGGCGAGGAAGGACTCCGGCAGGGCGTAGGCGGTGGACGGATCCTTGACGACGGCCTCGCGCATGCGACCCCAGGCCTCGAGCAGCATCGCGATCCAGTCGTGGTCGAAGGCGCCGCGGACCAGTGCCACGCCGTCGCGCTGGTAGGCCTCGATCTGCTCGGGCGTCACGGGATTCAACGGATTGCGGTTCATCTACGGACCTGCGGTCATGCGCGGGGGGAACGCAGGAGCGACGCTACCGGCTGGCGCCGCGGCGTGGTTTCGATGGGGATAAGGCCCTATAGGGCAGGCTTATCGGGGCGCGGCTCAACCGAGCCGCAGCACCGCCAGCACGAGCCCGGCCATGACCACCAGCATCGAACCGAACTGGATGGTCAGGCGTGCCCGGAGGGAGTCCATGTCCTTGCGCAGCAGGGCGAACCCCGAGTGCATCTCGATGCGCAGCCCATCGATCTCTGCCTTCAGTTCGACACGCTGCTGGTCTATGTCGGCCTTCAGTGCAACGCGCTGCCGGTCGATGTCGGACTTCAGCTCTACGCGGAGCTGGTCGATGTCGGACTTGAGCTCCACGCGGAGTTGGTCGATGTCAGCCTTCAGCTCTGTGCGGAGCTGATCGGTGTCGGACTTCAGCTCTGTGCGGAGCTGATCGGTGTCGGACTTCAGCTCCGTGCGGACCTGGCCGATGTCGGATTTCAGCGCGACGCGAACCTGGTCGATGTCGGCCTTTAGCGCAAGGCGCTGGTGGCTGAGGTCGGGTTTCGTGGCGAGGTGAGTCGCCATGTCACGCTCCATGGCATCGACGACGGCCCGGGCCTTGTCGTTCGGGACGTTGATGCTGACCAGAGCATCGTACAGGGAGTAGAGAAAATCCACCGATCGCACCATGGCGGCTCGCCCGTGTCGGACGGGCACCATCCTGCGCGCCGCCGCCCACGCGGCCAACGCCGCAATCGGGCGAGTTCGGGCGGAAATGCGCCCGGTCCACAGCAGGGAGCCGTGCGTCCGGTGGCCGGGGTTCAGGCGCTCAGGGCGTCGTCAGGACCGGCGCTTGCGCCGCGCCCCCGGCACAGCCCTGGTAGAACACCACGTCGAGCGCGATCGGCGAGCGCTGCAGCCAGATCGCCGCCGGCGCCCCGGCCGGCGGGCCGGACTCGGGGCCGCTGTGGGGCTGGCCGCCGGGCCGCCAGAAGTAGCCCTCGTCGGTGTAGTCGCGGATCACCGTGCGCCCGGGCAGGCATTCGGCGAGCGCGTAGCGGCCCTCCATCAGCACGCCCTCCTCGACCATCGAGTGCACTTCCCAGGGGACCTTCATGCCGCCCTCGAGCTTCACGTACCAGGTGCGCGCGGTGGTGAACGGATCCTTCTTGAGGTGCATGACCTTGAGGTCCGCCGTGGCGCCGGCGTTTCTCGCGACCGAGGCCGGCTGCCAGCGGGCGGGGTCGAAGCGGGAGACGTAGGCCCCGCGCTGGCGCTGGCGCTCGACGGCCGCAGGGTCCGGCGCGGGCGGGTCGAAGAACAGCCAGGCGCGGGCGCCGTCCGGCGAAGCCAGCGCGGGCGGAGCGACGCCCGGCGGCACGAAGGCGAAGTCGTACTTCCCGAGCCGCTCGGCGCCGAACTCCAGGCCGCCGTCGACCATGACGATCTCGATCGACTGCGGTCCCGTGGCCGGCAGTTCGCCGCGCCAGCCGGCCGGGAAGCGCGCCTGCACGGCCAGCCGGCCGGTCGCCGGGTCCTCGGACAGGCGCTTCACGAACACCCCCGGCCAGCGGTCGAAGGGCACCTCGGCCAGCGCCTGGGGCTGTACGTAGCCGACGAAGCCGTTCTCGCGCACGGGACCTTCGACACGCTCGGCGGCCGACAGCGGCGGGAGCATGGCGGCCATTAGGATCATCAGTGAAATAGATCGTGGCTTCAGAACCATTACTGTGTCTCCCGTTGAACGATCATCGAGGGCCGCTCAGGTCGCGGAACCGCAGCATCTCGGGCAGGCGCTGTTCGAGGCCGTCGTCGAAGCCGCAGCGGGGCATGAAACCGACGGTATCGCGGTAGGTGCCGAAGAGTCGATCCCAGAGCGGGATGTCGCCGTAGTTGCCGCGGTGCACGCCGTACTGGTGGTGGATCGAGTGCAGCTCGGGCGTCTGCACCAGGTAGCGCAGCCAGGGCGGCGTGCGCAGGTTCGAGTGGTAGAAGTACTCGCCGGTCGCCGCAAAGAAGTTGTACCAGAACGCGGCCTCGACCGAGACCCCGAGCACGAGGTAGAGCAGCACGCCCGAGATCACGGCGTTCGAGAAGATCTCCAGCGGGTGCTTGTAGAACGAGGTCAGGGTCTCGATCCGCGAGGGCGAGTGGTGGATCTGGTGGAACACCTGCCAGAAGCCGTCGCGGTGGCGCAGCCGGTGCCACCAGTAGAAGACGAAGGTGCCGGCGAACCAGGCGGCGAAGCCCTCGGCGGCGGGCGCCCCCCAGTCGGCGAGTCGCAGCAGCGAACCGCCTTCGAACACGCGCTGCCACAGCTGGCCGGTCGCGAGCGTGATCCCGAGCTGGGCGAGGTTCAGGGCCAGCGCCCGGGCGTACCAGCCCGGCACCTGCGGCAGCGCGCGCCCGGGCGCGATCCGCTCGAGGACCAGGAAGGCTGCTGTCGAGAGGATCGTCAGCAGCGTCGGCAGGGTGATCGTCGCCAGCGATGTCATGGGCATGATCCGCCCAGACTAGCGAATCAGCCGAGCAGGTGCCTGGCCACCTCGCGCGCCGAACCCGCGGCACCCTCGGTGCCGATCGTGCCGGGGGGCGTGCAGCCATCGCCCACGTTGTAGAGATTCGGGACCGGAGTCGTGACGGGCATCATGTGTCCGGCCCAGCGGTGCATGCCGGGGCTCTGCCCGGAATGCCGGGCCTTGACGATGAAGCGCGCACCGTCGAGCTGGCCCGGGAAATTGGCCTCGAGTTCCTCCTGCGTGCGCCGCAGTTCGGCCCTCAGGTCCGGTCGCGCCGCGTCAGCGGGCGCTCCGTAGGCGGTGTGCAGGAACTGGCCCGGCGGCGACACGTCCGGCGAGATCAGCGACGGTATCTCGAGGTAGATCAGGTTGCGGGTGTTGCCGAACACCATGCAGCCGTCGAAGCCCGCGATCAGCGGGGCGTCGGTCACGAAGGAGATGTGGAAGATCGGCGCCTCGTGTGGCGCGGCATCGAGACGCGCCAGGTAGTCGGGATCCGCGAACTGCGCACGCCCGCCGGCGAGTTCGATGGTCCTCGCGGGACCCGTGTTGGAGATCACGGCGTCGGCGGTGTGGAAGGCTTCCGGCTCTTCCGGTGACTTCGCCAGCACGCCGGTCGCGCGCCCGTTCTCGACGACGATGCGCTGGCAGCTCGTGTGCCGCAGGATCCGCGATCCGCGCGCCTCGATCGCCGCGGCGAGCGCTTCCATGTTCGCGCCGTTGCCGCGCCGGGCCATGCCGAACCGGCTGCCACGGCTGCTGTAGCGCAGGAAGCGGAAGAATTCCCCCGCGGGGATCTCGTGCAGGTTCGTTCCCATCAGGGCGGCGCAGAACCCCTGGAACAGGTCCTTCACGTCCTGGTTGGGCGTCTGGGCGTCGAGCCAGTCCCTGAAGGTGATCGAGTCCGGCGGCAATGCCTTCATGGCGGCGATGAACGCATCGAACAGCTGCGTCGCGCCGGCCTCGTCGCCATTGAACGCGAAGGCGATCAGGCCGCGCAGGCCCCCACCGGAGGTCGCCTGGTCGAAATCCCCGTGCCTCAGGCGGTAGCGCATACGCCCGGTCAGTTCGATCATGTCCAGCGGTACGCCGAGCAGGTCGAACGGCTCCCGCGTCGCGTTGTGCTCGGCCATGGGGATCATGATCGCGCCGGTCGTCACCCGCACGCCGTTGCGTTCCCGATGCGAGCAGCGCCCGCCGACATGCCCGGACTTCTCGAGCACCAGCACGCGCCGCCCTGCGGCGGTCAGTCGTGCAGCGGCGCAGAGCCCGCCCATGCCGGCACCGATGATGATCGCGTCCCAATGCTGCATCTGGAGCCCCACTGTGTGGCCGTCGCGATGACAGGTCGCTTGCATTATTAAACTATCTTGCCTGCGCTGTCTTCGCCACTGCGACGAGCGCGCCGGGGCCATGACGCCTGTGCCATGCTTCGGATGCCATCCCGCCGCTGCCATCCCTCCAGGGCCCCGCCCATGAACCCGACGAACCGCATCCACCATCTCACCTGGGTGGTGGCCGACCTGGAGGCGGCGCTGGCCCCGCTCGTCCCGTGGCTCGGTCCCGACGCGATCGTCCGTGAGGCACTGCCGGGCCGAGGGGTGCTCACGGCGCGGGTCCGGATCGGCGATGCCTGGCTCGTGTTCGTGCAGCCGACGGCTCCCGGGGCGCCCGCGACGCGGCTCGCGAGCGCAGGCGAGGGCCTGCTGCTGGTGTCGCTCGGGGTGCCGTCTCTGGAGCGCGCGCTCGACACGCTGGCGCTGAGTGGCGTCAACCCCGCGGGGCCCGCCCGAGACGGGCTGGCGGACTGGCGCGTGATCGATCTCGACCTGCGGCTGCCAGGCGACGTGACCGTCCAGATCTGCGAGGACGGCGGCTAGACCGGCCCGTGGGCTCCCTCGCCGTCTACGCCGGGCTGTTCGGCATCGCCTTCGCGGCGGCGACCGTGTTCCCCCTGCAGTCCGAGGCGGCGCTGGTCGCGCTGCTGCTGGGCGGCGCCTACCCGGTGTGGCTGCTGGTGGCCGTGGCCAGCGTCGGCAACGTCCTGGGCTCGGTCGTGAACTGGGGTCTCGGCCGCGGCCTCGAGCGCTTCCGGGATCGCCGCTGGTTCCCCGCCTCGCCCGCCGCGCTGGAACGCGCGCAGCAGTGGTACCGGCGCTGGGGTCATTGGTCGCTGATGGCGAGCTGGGCGCCGATCATCGGCGACCCGCTGACGGTCGCGGCCGGCGTGATGCGCGAGCCGCTGCCGCGCTTCCTGCTGATCGTGACGCTGGCCAAGACCGGCCGCTACGTCACGCTCGCAGCGCTGACGCTCGCGTGGTGAAATCCGCTGCATGCTCGACGTGCAGGACCGGCTCGCGATCCACGAACTGATCGGCCTCTACGGCCTCGTCATCGACGAGCGCGAATGGGCCCGCGTGCCGGAGCTCTTCACCGACGACGTGGTCTACGACATGAGCGAGCTCGACCTCGGCGTGATCCACGGCGCCGCGGCGGTGCGCGAGTTCTGGATCGCCAATGAGGCGCTGCACCCGGTGGCGCACCACGCCACCAACGTCGTCGTCACCCCCGGTGCCGACCGGGACACCGCCACGGTGATCTCGAAGGGCCTCGGCGTCGGTCGCAACGGCCGCGTCGGCAGCGTCACCTACCGCGACACGGTGCGGCGCCAGCCGGAGGGCTGGCGCATCGCGTCGCGGCACGCGCGGCTGCGGATCCCGCCTACTCCGTGAGCCGCCACAGCTCGCGTGCGCCCCAGGCGAGCGCGGCGACCACGAGCGCGCAGCCGAGCAGCCAGACCGCGATGCCGATGGCCGGCGAGTTGTCGACCTGGCCGAGCGTGCCGAGCAGGTACATCCAGTCGTGGCCGCCGCGCTCGGCACCGGTGCCACCACCGAGCAGCGGCAGCTGTGGGTCGCGCGCGTCGTAGATGTAGGGCGCGCAGTCGAGCACCGAGACACCGAAGAACCACGCGGCGACCGACGCCCCGAAGGCGTCGCCCTTCTGCACGTAGAGCGCCCAGGCCATCACGGCCGGCATGATCAGCTGCATCGCGGTGCCGCCGAAGAACGCCAGCCACTCGCCGAAAGGCATGAACAGCACGTGGCCGGCTTCGTGGAAGATCAGCAGCGGGGCGTGCAGGAAGGAACTCATGACGCCGCCGGTGCGGACGTCCATCGCCATCAGCTGCACGCCCCAGACGGCGAAGAACACCCATAGCCAGGCCTGCCAGCGGCGCGGGAGCGCGGCGAGGCGCTCGGCCGGCGGTGGAATGACCTTCATCTCCAGGGAGATCACGGCGGGCGCGTCGTCGTCCGGTCGTGCCGCGACAGCCGCGCCGGGCGCCGCGGCTAGGCCGCGCGCGGCGGCGACCTTCGCAAGGATCACGCCGCAGCCGGGGCAGGCGGCGGGCAGGGCCTGGTCGGCGGGCAGCGGGCGATGGTCGCAGCGGGGACAGCTCTCGAACATGATCCGGATGTTAGTCGGCGGCGTCGGCACCGGGCGTGCGCGGCGTCTCGGCCAGCTGCGGGGCGGTGCCGGCGTCGGTGCCCGCGAGCAGCCCGGCCTGCGCGTAGACCTGCAGCTTCTCGCGGGTGTCGGCAATGTCCATGTTGCGCATCGTCAGCTGGCCGATGCGATCCTGCGGCGTAAACATCCCCTCGCCCTTCTCCATCGTCAGGCGCTCGGGGTGGTAGGTCAGGTGCGGGCCCGAGGTGGCGACGATGGAGTAGTCGTTGCCGCGGCGCAGCTCGAGCGTGACCTCGCCGGTGATCGCGCGCGCGACCCAGCGCTGCGCGCTCTCGCGCAGCATCAGGCACTGCGGGTCGAACCAGCGGCCCTGGTAGAGCAGCCGGCCGATGCGCCGGCCGTTGGCGCGGTACTGCTCGATCGTGTCCTCGTTGTGGATCGCGGTGACGAGCCGCTCGTAGGCGATGTGCAGCAGCGCCATGCCGGGCGCCTCGTAGATGCCGCGGCTCTTGGCTTCGATGATGCGGTTCTCGATCTGGTCGCTCATGCCGAGGCCGTGGCGCCCGCCGATGCGGTTGGCCTCCTCGAACAGCGCCAGCTCGTCGGCGAACCCACGCCCGTTCAGGGCGACGGGCCGGCCCTCTTCCCAGCGCACGCGCACCGTCTCGCGCGCCACCGCGACGTCGTCGCGCCAGAACGCAACTCCCATGATCGGGTTGACGATGTCGATGCCCCGGTCGAGGAACTCGAGGTCCTTCGCCTCGTGCGTGGCACCGAGCAGGTTCGAGTCGGTCGAGTACGCCTTCTCGATGCCGAGCTTGTAGTCGAGGCCCGCCTCGCGCAGGTACTCGGACATCTCCTTGCGGCCGCCGAGCTCGGCGATGAAGCGCGCGTCGAGCCAGGGCTTGTAGATGCGCAGCGCGGGGTTGGCGAGCAGCCCATAGCGATGGAAACGCTCGATGTCGTTGCCCTTGTGCGTGCTGCCGTCGCCCCAGATGTCGACGCCGTCCTCGCGCATCGCCAGCACCAGCGCGGTGCCAGTGACGGCGCGGCCGAGCGGCGTCGTGTTGAAGTACGTGGCGCCGCCGGTGGTGATGTGGAACGCGCCGCTCTGGATCGCGGCGATGCCCTCGGCCACGAGCTGCGCGCGGCAGTCGA
>CAZPAJ010000001.1:0-276737 GCA_964584625.1 uncultured Acidibacter sp. | reverse complement strand
GTGCCCTCGTGGATCATGTTCAGGCGGTTGTCGCGCCAGTACTGCTCCACCGGGAAGTCGCGCGTGTAGCCATAGCCACCGTGCACCTGGATCGCGAGACTGTTGGCCTCGAGGCACCACTGGCTCGGCCAGCTCTTCACAATGGGCGTCAGGATCTCCAGCAGTCGGCTGGCCTCGGCTGCGGCCTCGCCGTCACCGGTGTTTTCCTCATCGACCAGCCTCGCGCAGTAGAGCGCCAGAGCCAGCCCGCCGTGCACGTAGGACTTCTGGGCCAGCAGCATGCGCCGCACGTCGGCGTGCTCGATGATGCGGACCTGCGGGGTCGACGTGCTCTTGCCCGAGGATCCGGGCGGCCGCCCCTGGCGACGCTCACGCGCATACGCCAGGCTTGCTTCGTAGCCTGCCTGACCGAGCGCAACCGCCCCTACGCCGACGCCGATCCGGGCTTCGTTCATCATGTGGAACATGCAGCGCAAGCCGTCGCCGACCCGCCCGACGAGATAGCCGATCGCTCCCGGTGCACCCCGAGCCGGATATCGGCCTTCGCCGAAATTCAGCAGTGCGTTGGGGATGCCCCGGAAGCCCAGCTTGTGGTTCAACCCAGCCGTCGCCACGTCGTTACGCTCGCCGGTGAGCGCGCCGTCGGCGTCGACCAGCCACTTGGGCACGATGAACAGCGACATGCCGCGGGCATCCGGAACCTTGGCGAGCACCAGGTGCACGATGTTCGCCGTCAGCTCGTGGTCGCCGTTGCTGATCCACATCTTGCTGCCGTGCAGACGATAGCGCGGACCCAGCGGGTCATGTTCGAACGCCGCGCCGTCCGGCGTCGCGCGAGTGGCGATGTCGGACAGGCTGGAGCCGGCCTGCGTCTCCGACAAGCACATCGTGCCCGACCAGTGTCCTGCGAGCTGCGGAGCTGCGAACACGGACTTCTGCCTCTCGTGGCCGTGAACGAGCAGCAGATTGGCGTTGGCGACGGTCAGCCCCGCGCCAGCGCCGAGCGCCACCGAGGCCTTCCAGAAGAACGCATTCGCCGCCATCTGCACCGTCAGTGGCAACTGCATACCACCGAGACCGTAGTCCTGCGCCGCCGCGAGCATCCCGGATTCGGCATAAGCGCGGGCGGCAGCCGCGGAGGACTCCGGCAGCACGACGCGATCGCCTTCCAGTCGCGGCTCCTCCACGTCCGCCCGTCGGTTCGACGGCGCAAAGCACTCGTCCGCGATACGCGCACAGGTGTCGAGCACCGAGTCGAAGGTCTCGCGCGAATGATCGGCGAACCTCGCCCTCGCCGCGAGCTCGTGGACGCGGAGCCAGTCGTAGAGCAGGAAGTCGATGCTGCGTCTCATGGGCCCGCGGCTAGCCGATCACGGCCGACAGGCCACCGTCGACGCACAGCACCTGCCCGGTGATGTGCTTGCCCGCGGCCGAGGCCAGCAGCACGGCTGCGCCCTTGAGGTCCTCGTCGTCACCCAGCCGCTGCAGCGGTACCCGGGCAACCAGGCTCCCGACACCATGCGCCGCAAGCGTCGCTTGCGTCATTCTGCTGGGGAAGAATCCCGGTGCCAGGGCGTTGACGGTGATGCCGTGCTCGCCCCACTCGGAAGCCAGCGCGCGCGCCATGTTGATCAGCGCAGCCTTGCTCGTGTTGTAGGCGACCGTCTCGATGCCCGGCGGGCTTCCGCGCAGGCCGGCGCCGGAGGCCATCATCAGGATCCGGCCGCTGCGGCGCGGGATCATGGCGTGGCGGGCAACGTATCGGCTGAGCACGAACGCGCTACGGACGTTCAGCCGCATGACCTTGTCGAAGGCGTCGAGGGGATAGTCCTCGGCCGGCGCGCCCCAGGTGGCGCCCGCGTTGTTGACGAGGATGTCGATCCGTCCAAGCCGTTCCAGGGCCTCAGCCGCCATCCGCTCGGCGGCTTCGGTGTCGGCCAGGTCTGCCGCGATCCATCCCGCGTCGATTCCCCGTGCATCAAGCGCCTGCGCCGCGTCCGCCAGTTCGGCGCCCTTGCGCGAGGCGAGGATCACCCGCGCCCCCGCTTCGCCCAGCGCTTCGGCGACCTGCAGACCCAAGCCACGCGAGCCGCCCGTCACGAGGGCCGTGTGACCGGAGAGATCGAAGAGTTCGCGGATATGCCGGGTCATTGCGGGGCTGGGCTGGCCAACGGGCAGTGGCGCCTCGGGTCGATCCTAGACACCTCGCATTTGCGCGCGTGTCCGCTAAAGGCAAGCCGACCGGGACCCTGCCGGTTTCGGCTAATCGGCCCGGGTCGCCGGCCTAGAATCCCCTTGCAGCGCGAGGCTGCATGGCCATGTCTTGGGGGGAGTGACTGCTTGGATACCGACGAGACCGGGCTCGGGCAGCCGGAAGCACGACGCGCCCTCGGGCAGATGCTGGTCGGCAACGTGCTGCGCACCGCGGCAACGCGCCACGCCACCCGCGAAGCGCTCTATTGCGTCGGCACGGGCCGCCGCTTGACCTATGCCCAGCTGAACGAACGCGCGAACCGGCTGGCGAATGGCCTGTCCGGTCTCGGCCTGCGCCAGGGCGACGTGGTCGCCTTCCTGTGCTCCAACCGCGCGGAGATCGTGGAAATCTACTTCGCGCTCGCGAAGTCCGGCATCGCCGGCCTGCCGCTGAACTACCGGCTCGCTCCGAGGGAAATCGCCGATCTTCTCATCACCATGGACGCCAAGGCCTTGATCTGCGAACGGCGTTTTTCTGCCACGCAGGACAAGCTCGCAGCCTGCGGTGCCGCGAACCTGCGAACGATCTGGATCGACGACGACGCGCCGCACGCCGCAGGACACTATGAGGCGCTGCTGCAGGATTCCGCAGCCGACGAACCCGACGCCGCGCTCGACGAGGCCGATGTCTTCTACTACAACCTGACCTCCGGCACGACCGGGCTGCCGAAGTGCTACGCGATCACGCAGTACAACCTCTCGGCTCTCGACTCCACCGTGGTGTCGTTCGATCTCACCCGGCAGGATGTCTTCCTCAACGTGTTCCCCGCGTTCGGGCGAGTGGGCTTCGGCTGGTCGCTGGTGGCGGTACTGCTGGGCTCGCGCAACGTGCTGATGGATTTCGACGCGAAACGCGTGCCCGAGGTGATCCGCGCCGAGCGCATCACGTTCACGAACCTCGTGCCGACCATGGCGTCTCTGATCCTCGCGGAACCTGGTTTCGACCCGCGATCGACGAGCTCGCTGCGCGCAATCTGCTTCGTGGGCGCGATGCTGCCCCGCGCGCTGCGCGAGGCGGCGGCGGAGCGACTCTGCCCGGGGATCTATGAAGCGTACGGTCTGCAGGAGACCGGGTATCTGAGCGTCAGCACGCCGGAAGACCGTGTCCGGAAGCCCGACTCGGTCGGGCAGGTCGTGCTCTTCTCAGAGGTGCGGATCGTCGACGCCTCCGGTGCGGACGTGCCAACGGGCACGACCGGCGAGATCCTCGGTCGCTCGCCGAACGGCATCACCGGCTATCACAACAACCCGCAGAGGAACGCCGAGGTGTTCCGCAACGGCTGGTTCCACACCGGCGACCTGGGGCGGTTGGACGCCGACGGCCACCTCTACATCAGCGGTCGCGTGAAGGACATGATCATCTCGGGCGGGCAGAACGTGCACGCCTCGGAAATCGAGGCCGCCCTCGTCGAGCTCACCGGCGTGGCCGACTGTGCCGTGATCGGCCTGCCCGACCCGCTGTGGGGAGAAGTCGTCGCGGCGGTGGTCGTGCCCCGCGAGCCCGCTCCCAGCGTCGAGGCGCTGCAGGACTTCTGCCGCGAACGCCTCGCGGGCTTCAAGGTTCCGCGTCGCGTGTTCTTCCAGTCCGAGGCCCTTCCCAGGACACCGACCGGCAAGGTCCAGAAGTTCCTGCTCGTGGAACGCTACGGGGCGTAATCGAGCGCGACCCTGCAGCGCAGCCGGGGGTCACCAGGTCAGCGAGCGCTGGCCTTCTGCTGCGCGTCGTAGGCGATCCAGGCCTGCTCGACGATATAGGCCTGCAGTCCAGGCAGGTCGGTCTCCGAGACGTAGTCCTTGAATTCGGGCATGCCGGAAGGCGTGAACAGGCCGCCACGGACGATCATCGGGAACAGCTCGAGTCTTGCCGAGTTGATGCGCCGCAAGTCGGGCACGGATCCCGGCCCGCCGATGGCCCGCACGCCATGGCAAAGTTCGCACCCGGAGGTATCCCAGACCACCTTGCCCGCCGCGACCAGCTTCGCGTCGGGGCGCGGCGCGGGCGGTTCCGCGAAGGGCTCCGGCGCCACGCTGGCGGGCGGCAGGCTCGCCGCCCCCTCGAGGGAAAACGCGAGCAGCCGGGCCGGCCCGCCGACGTTGCCTCCGATCAGGGGCGCGAACCCCACAGCGGAGGTCGTGCCGGAACCGGTGGCCACGAGGATCAGCTGCTTGCCGTCGACCTCGACCGTGCTCGGTGCGCCGAGGATCCCGGCGCCAGCATCGAACGACCAGAGCACGTCGCCCGTGTCGGCACGGTAGGCGACGAAGCGGCCCTCGGTCGTGCCCTGGAACACCACGTTGCCCGCCGTGGCCAGCGTGCCCCCTTGGTAAGGCGCGCCGATGTCCCGCTCCCAGCGCGCGGACTGCGCCACCGGGTCCCAGGCGACGAGCTTGCCCTTGAAAGGCCCGCCGTGGTCACGCGAGTGGTAGTTGTCGACGTCCACTCTCCCGACGAGCACGCGGGGATCGGCGAAATAGCGGGTCGCGGCGTCCGCCGCCGGGATGTAGACGAGGCCGGTGTCAGGGCTGAAGGCCATCGGCATCCAGTTATGGGCCCCGAGGCCGTAGGGGAAGACCACGGCGCCCTCGGGCCCCTTCTTCCACCACTCCGCGCCGGGCAGCTTTACGGGCCGGCCCGTCGTCATGTCGATGTGCGACGCCCAGTTAACGGTCGTGAACGCCTTGGGCTGGTTGACCAGCTTGCCGGTCCTCGCGTCGAACACGTAGAAGAACCCGTTCTTCGGCGCGGTCATCACGACTGGTGTCGACTTGCCGTCGATCTCCATGTCGCTCAGCACGAAGGGCATCGTGGCGCTGTAGTTCCAGCCGTCGCCGGGCGTGGTCGAGTAGTGCCACACGTATTCTCCCGTGTCGGCCCGCACCGCCACGACGGCGTTCGTGAAGAGCTCGTCGCCTGCACCCTCGCCCCGGTCGAGCGGCGACAGGGGCACGGCGCCGTCGGTGCCAAAGATCAGCAGGTCCGTGCGCGGGTCGTAGGTCATCGCCTCCCACACGCTGCCGCCACCGACCTTCTTCCAGTAGTCCTTGCCCCAGGTCTTCGAGGCCTTCTCCATCGCCGCGTTCTCGAAGCCCGCGGCAGGATCGCCGGGGATCGTGAAGAACCGCCACAGCCGCGCGCCGGTGTTGACGTCGTAGGCGTCGACGTACCCACGCCCAACGCCACTGTCGGCATTGGCGTTGCCGATGAACACCTTTCCGTCGCCGACGCGTGGCGCCCCGGTGATGGTCTTGAATTCGTTGGGGTCGCAGGCCTGGGCCTCCCAGAGCTTCGTCCCCGAACGGCGGTCGAGCGCGATCAGCCGGCAATCCCCCGTCGCCCGTATGACCTTGTCTTCCCACAGCGCCAGGCCGCGGCTCAGGCGCGCGCCCCAGGCGGGAATGATGCCGAGGGGGAACTTGATGCCTGCGTCGAACGTCCAGAGTGGCTTGCCGGTGCGCAGGTCATTGGCAAAGACGAGGCCCAGCGGTCCGCTCTGGTAGACCACGCCGTCGGCTACCAGCGGCACCCCGACGAGACCGTCGCGTACCGGCATGTCGGCGTACCACTCGAGCTTCAGCTGCGCCGCGTTGGTGTCGTTGATCGAGCGAAGCGGGCTGAAGTGCCGGTCGAAATCGTCATTGCCGATGCGCCGCCACTCACCTGCGGCGGAGGGGGTTGCTGCAGCGCCCGGCGCCGTCTTCTGGCACCCTGCGATGCCGAGCGGGATGATGAGAACGATGAGCGCAGCAAGCACCGGGTTTCGAGCGTGCATCGGAAGACTCCGAAGTCGGGGCGGTCGGCGCGATCGACTCTAGTGGTGCCCCCCCGGCGTCGCTGTCCGCTCGCGGCAAATCGGGCCAGCGGTCGCCGGAACAGGCCAGCCGTCAGCGCTGCGCCTCGAGGTAAGCGATGATCGCTGCGCGCGCAGCAGGATCCGAGACTCCCGGGTACGACATGAAGTTCCCGGGCACGGTTGACGCCGGCGCAGCGAGGAACCGGTCCAGGCTCTCGCGATCCCAGACCAGCTTCGAGTTACGCAGCGCCGCCGAATAGGTGAAGCCGGATGCGCTGCCGGACTTGCGCCCCACGATGCCGCGCAGGTTCGGGCCGATGCCGTGCGCGGCGTCGGTGCTGACCGGGTGGCAGGCCGCGCACAGCGCGAAGTCCGCGGGGGCACGCGCCGGCGCGGGCGCCGATCCACCACCACCCGCACCACGCGCATCGAGCATCGCGAGCAGCCGTGCGCGCTCGCGCATCGGGTCGGACAGCGCGTCATGGCGCCATCGGGCCATCTCGTCGGCGCGGTAGGGCTGGAAGTCGCGCGGCAGGTTACGCGGATCGAACGTGCCCACGATCCAGTTGAGCACCTCGGCACGCTCTGCGTCGTTCAGGAGTGACTGGGCGGACCCTGGCACGCGCGCGAGGTAAGCACGCCCGTCGCCCAGCACGAGGAACCGCGAGACATGCCCACGCAGGTCCGGGATGAAGCCGGGCTGACCGGAACCGTCGTCCTTGTGGCAACCCTCGCAGTGCAGCCGGTAATTCATCGCCGCGTCGTACGGCCCGCCCGGCGCGGCCGGCGTCGCCTGGGCGGCCGCCGCCGGCACCGCTGGCATCAAGCACAGCACCAGCGCCGCGACGCAACCGTGGAGGGCCGCAAGCCGCAGGGTGACCACGGGGCTCACTCCGCGACGGCGAGCAGCCGCGAGATCGTGCAGTGATACGTGCTGGACACCCCGCCGAAGCACCACGTGACGGAGTTCGATCGCTGCAGCCGGTAGCGCGCCGTAGCGCCCTCCGAACGCTCGCAGACGGCCGAGCCGCACTGCGACTTGCCGCAGCAGTCGTGGTACGAGACGACGTAAGACTTGCCGTCACCAGGGTTCTTGCAGGTTCCCACCCACGCGATGGGTGACATCTCGCTGCCCGGAGGGCACTGGCTCGACGTGCCTCCGCAGGCGGTGCAGAGCCACCCGGCCGTGGCGCAGTATGCCCAGTACTCACAGGACTTCGGGTCATTCCACTGCGCGCCGCCCTCGGTCGCGGCGGGGCCCGCCGCCTGAGCGACGCGCGAGACCGGCAGCAGCGGAAGCGCGGCCGCGCCAACCAGGCCTGCGCCCAGACGGCCCATGAAGGAACGACGTGACTGCTGAGTCGCGAGAGACCTGCTCGACGACTCCATTCGGCGGTCCAGCCAGGAGAGAATGCTCATGCGTGCTCCGGAGGAAAGGTCAGACGACGGGTGATTCGGACGCGGCAAGGCGTTCGCTGCGTTGCAGGTAGTCCTGCAGCGTGGCGACCTCGAGCCGCTTCGCCTCGAAGAGACTCTCGACGTGCTCCCGCGAATTCGTGAGTCCTTGGGCAACCAGCTTGCCGGCCTCGTCGAGCAGGACCGCGTAGGGCAGCTTCGCCACCTGGTAGGTCAGTCCGAGCTCGGTGGACACCACGTAGGGGAAAGCGTCGAGCCCCTTGGCGCGCCGGAAGGCGGCGTGGTCCATGCCCTGCCCGTCGCTGGCAAATACCACCCGCAACCATGCGGACTCCTGGCGTGCGATCGCGCTGACCGCGGGGATCAGCTGCGCGCAAACCGGGCAGTCGGGCGCGACGAACATGACGAGCGTGGAAAGCGACTGCGGCTGCGCTCCGCCGAGCGTGACGCCCGCGCCGTCGATCGACTTGAGCTCGAGCACCGGTGCGGCCGCACCGACCTTGACGCCCTCGCTGATCATCAGCGCACCAGCCGGGGCGATGCGCTGGTGAAGCACTCCGACCTGGCGCACCAGGGCGAAGACCACGGCAGCCAGCGCAAGGATGATGATCCACTGAAGCACGAGGATCGCGATGAGGGCAGGCGTCATCGGGCATTACTCCATGCAGGGCTGCCGACGGCCGGGAAGCGGCCGGCGGCGGTGTAGATCAGCGCGGCGGCCACGAGCCCCGCGCCGATGGAGAGATAGTCGATCGCGAGCAGTTCACGGGCCGAGCCCGGCAACGCGAGCGCACTGGCGAAGGCTGCGAGGGCAATGTTGCGCAGGACGAGGCCGAAGCTCACGGGCTGCCGCGCAGCGCCCCAGTGGCAACCGCAGTCCGGCAGGGTTCCCGAACGCCGCAGGGCGATGGTCATCAACGCGGCGTAGCCCAGCAACAGACCGATCACCAGCGCAGCGGCCCAGCGCTCCGCCGAGGGCGCGAGGCAGGCCGCCACCGCCGCGAGCTCGCCCACCACGACCACGGCGTAGGCCGCGCGCTCGAGGCCCGGCCCGGCGAGGCCGAGGCTGCGCAGGTAGCCGCGCAGGGACGTGCGGAACGCCGCGGGCTCGAGCAGCTTGTGCGCGACGGCGCTGGCAAACAGCAGGGCGAACCCGGCGCGCAGCGTCCATGCCAGCACGGGATCTAGCACCACGGGCAACTCCTAGTCGACCGGCTGGATGATGTTCGGGTAGCTCGGGAACGGGATCTCGCGCAGCACCTTCCCGCTTCCCGCGTCATGGATGCTGAACGTGAGCTGGTACAGGGAGCTCGCGTAGAGCAGAGGGGACTCGTCCTGGCTGACGGCGATCGCGTCGGTGAGGTGCTTGAGCGACACGCGCTGCAGGCGGCGCTTGGTGGCGAGGTCGAAGACCCAGACTTCCGTGCCGGCCTGGCGATGGTAGTCGGTGCCGCCACCCTTGGGCTTGAGGTCGGAGGGGTGCATCAGCACGTAGAGCCACTGCCGGCGCTTGTGCAGCGCCATCGTCTGCATCGGCTGGCCGGGAATCCAGGTCATCGCGCCGTCGCGCTCGGAGACCTGCCAGGTCGGCAGGAATCGGAAGTCCGCGCCAGAGGCGTCCAGCGAATGGACCCGACCGAGATGCGAGACGAAGTGCCAGGTCTGCCCGGAGCGGACCCCCGACTCATGGAGCGGGTCGGCATCGGCATCGAAGAATTTCGGATAGCGCTTGCGCGAGGCCTCGGTGCCGTCCTCGGCGAGGGTGACCGCCAGCAAGCTGCCATCGCCGCAGAGCGCGAAGAATCGGCGGTTTCCCAGCGGCATTGCATTGATGCAACCCGAGGTCTCGATCTCGCCCACGAAGCGATTGGCCTTGAGATCGACCACGCCGATCGATGACCCGGGCGACAGCATCTGCAGGAGCAGGAATCGGTTGTCGTCGGTCAGCGTAAAGTGGTTGATGTCCTGGAAGCCCCGGATGGTCTTCGGCGGGATGATGACCTCGCGCAGTGGCTCGAGGGTGCGCGAGTCGAAGGTCGTGACCACGTCGGTGCGCTCGCCGCGGAAACCCCGCGACATGTACATCGCCGCGTTGTAGATCTCATTGCCTGCCCAGTTGAGCTTTGCGCCCTCCCAGCCGGTGTCGATCATCCCAAGCACGTCGCCGGTGTCGGCGTCGTAGAGCACCGAGCGACCGTAGTTGCCGTACTGGAAGTCGCCCACCCAGACCCAGCGCGCGCCCGGCGGCTTTTCCGGCAAGACCACGTTGCCGGTCGGCTCGGGCAGCACGGGCGATTGGGCGGTGGCCAGCGCCGGCAGGAACGTGACCGACAGAAGCGCGGCGAGGAGACGGGCGCGTTGCGGGAGCGTGCGAGCAACCATGATCGGAATCCTGTCGATTGACCCGTGGACGACGCTGGAAGTCTAGCGGCGGTACCCGGGGGCACTTATCCGCATGCGGCAAGGCGGCGCAGCAGCGGAGCGGGTTCCCACTCAGGGCCGAGGGCGTGCGCGTAATGCTCGATGCGCTGCAGCACGAGACCCCAGCCGAGGGTCTCTGCCCAGTACATCGGACCGCCGCGATGCCGCGGCCAGCCATAGCCGTTGACCCACACGACGTCGATGTCGCTGGCGCGCTGCGCGACGCCCTCATCGAGGATCCGGGCCCCTTCGTTGACGCTGGAGAACAGGCAGCGCTCCAGGATTTCCTGGTCGCCGATCACCCGCTGCGGCTTGCCCGACTTGCGGGCGAACTCGACCACGAGCGACTCGACCAGCGGATCCACGCTGCGCGCGCGCGTCCGGGGGTCGTAGCGGTAGTAGCCCGCCCCGGTCTTTTGGCCGCGGCGCCCGAGCTCGCAGAGCCGGTCGCGCAGCACCGTGTCGCCGCGCGAGCGCTCCGCCGACCAGCCGACGTCGAGGCCCGCCAGGTCGGTCATCGCGAAAGGCCCCATCGGCATGCCGAAGTCCTCGAGCACCCGGTCGACATCCCAGGGCATCGCGCCCTCCTGGATCATCGAGAAGGCTTGCGTGCGGCGGGCCGAGAGCATGCGATTGCCCACGAAGCCGTGGCACACGCCGACCAGCACCGGCACCTTGCCGATGCGGCGCGCGAGCGCCATCGCGGTGGCGATCACGTCGGGGGCGGTATGCCGGCCACGCACGATCTCGAGCAGCCGCATGACGTTCGCGGGGCTGAAGAAGTGAAGGCCGACCACGTCGCCGGGGCGACTCGTCGAGGCCGCGATCTCGTCGATGTCGAGGTAGCTCGTGTTGGTCGCGAGGATCGCCCCCGGGCTGGCGAGCTGGTCGAGTCGGGCGAAGATCGACTTCTTCAGGGACATGTCCTCGAAGACGGCCTCGATCACCAGGTCGCTGCCAGTCGCCGCCTCGAGCCCCAGGGAACCCGACAGCAGGTCCATCCGCTGCCGCACGCCCTCGGGCGTCAGCTTGCCGCGGCTCGCGCTGCGCTCGTAGTTGGCGCGGATCGTGGCGATGCCGCGGTCCAGCGCCTCGCGGGACGTCTCGACCAGCGCCACCGGCAGGCCCGCGTTCAGGAAGTTCATGGCGATGCCGCCGCCCATCGTTCCCGCGCCGATCACGGCCACCCGGCGGATCGGCCGCTGCGGCACGTCGGTGCCGATGCCGGGTACCTTGGCCGCGCTGCGCTCGGCGAAGAACACGTGGCGCAAGGCCTTGGACTCGGCACCGTCCCGCAGCTGCTCGAAGGCCTCGCGCTCGAGCCGCATGCCTTCGTCGAATGGCAGGTTCACTGCGGCTTCGACGCAGTCGATGATGCGCCCGGGCGCCGGCAGGCCGCGGCTTTGCCGCGCCGCGCTGCGCCGCGCCTCGGCGAAGAACTCCGGGGTACCCTCCCCCAGGCGGTCCACGCGATCTCGAACCTTCCGCAGCGGTGCCCGCTCGTCGACGAGCCCCGCGGCGAACGCGACGGCACCCGCCTCGAGGTCGCCCTCGATCACGGCATCGACCAGCCCGAGCTCCCGGGCTTCCGCCGCGCCCACGCTGTCGCCCGAGAGGATCAGCCCGAGCGCGCGGGGCACGCCGATCAGGCGTGGCAGCCGCTGCGTGCCGCCCGCGCCAGGCAGCAGGCCCAGCTTCACTTCCGGCAGTCCCAGCTGGCTGCCTGCGTCCGCGACGCGGTAATGACAGGCGAGCGCCAGCTCCAGCCCGCCCCCGAGCGCGGTGCCGTGCATCGCGGCCACCACGGGCAAGGCGGCCTGCTCGATGCGTGCCATCACGTCGCGGGCACTCGGATACGCCGGCGGCTGCCCGAACTCGCGCACATCGGCACCGGCCACGAAGCTGCGCCCGGCGCAGGCAATGACGATCGAACCGACGCCCGGATCCGCTTCGGCGTGCCCGATCGCTTCGAAGAGGCCTTCGCGCACCCGGTGACCGAGCGCATTCACCGGCGGGTTGTCGATGCGGACGAGCGCCACGGCACCACGCCGCTCGAGCGTGACCACTTCGTTCACCTGTGGCACACGCCTACCTCGCGCCTGCGTCGGCAGGGCGCATCACGGCCTTCACCTCGAGGAATTCGTGCAGACCGAAATCCCCCCACTCGCGCCCGTTGCCGGACTGCTTGTAGCCGCCGAAGGGGGCAGCGAGGTCGATCCCCGCGCCGTTCACGTGGACCATGCCCGCGCGCAACGCCTCGACCACGCGGTTCACGCGCTGCGGATCCTGTCCCCACACCTGCGCGGAGAGCCCGTAGACGGTGTCGTTGGCGATTTCGATGGCCTGGGCATCGCCGTCGTAGGGGATCACGCAGAGCACCGGCCCGAAGATCTCCTCGCGCGCGATCGCCATGTCGTTGCGGACATTGCCGAAGACGGTCGGCCGCACGTACCAGCCGCGTGCCATCCCCTCCGGACGCCCCGGGCCACCGCAGGCAAGCGTAGCGCCCGCCGCAAGGCCTTCGGCGATCAGCCGCTGGATGCGCTCGAACTGCGCGCCGTTGACCACTGGGCCAATCACCGTGCCGGCCGCCCCCGGGTCGCCCACGGGCATCGCGGCGACGGTGGCCGCCGCGACCGCCAGCGCCTCGTCATGCCGCGCCGAGGGCACCAGCATGCGGGTGGCCGCGTTGCAGGACTGCCCGGAGTTGATCATCACGTTCTGCACGCCGGCAGCGACCGCCGCGGGCAGGTCGGCGTCGTCGAGGATGATGTTCGGGGACTTGCCCCCGAGTTCCTGCGACACGCGCTTGACCGTGTCGGCAGCCGACTTGGCCACGAGGATGCCGGCCCGGGTCGATCCAGTGAACGACACCATGTCGACGCCCGGATGGGCGGCGAGCGCGCTGCCGACCTCGTGCCCCTCGCCGTGCACGAGGTTGAACACCCCGGGTGGCACGCCCGCCTCGTGCAGGATCTCGGCGAACACCTGGGCACTCGGCGCTGAATACTCCGAAGGCTTCAGCACCATCGTGCAGCCGGCGGCGATCGCCGGCAGGACCTTGCACGCCACCTGGTTCAACGGCCAGTTCCAGGGCGTGATCAGCGCGCAGACCCCGACCGGCTCGCGGCGCAGCAGCGTGCTGCCGCGCGGCTCCTCGAGCGCCAGCTTCTCCAGCGCCACGCGCGTCGCAACGATGTGGCCCGCGCCCATCGGCACATGGGCCTGCGCGGCCAGCCAGGCCGGAGCGCCCATCTCGGCAGTGACCGCCGCCGCCAGGTCGGCCGCACGGGCCTGGTAGGCGGCGAGGATCGCGTCCAGCAGCGCGAGCCGCTCCTCGCGCGAACGGTGCAGCCCTTCGCCGAACGCCCGGCGCGCAGCGGTTACGGCGGCGTCCACGTCCGCCGCGCTGCCGAGCGCCACGCGGCCGATCACGGACTCCGTCGCGGGACTGACGATGTCGCGCATCCGCCGCGCACCGGCGTCGACCCAGCGCCCGTCGATGTAGAACCTTACGCAGTCCGTCATGAAGTCCCCCGTTTGCCTCAGGTTGTCAGAGCACTGGTCAAAGCACTTCGAACACGGCGGCCGCGCCCATTCCGAGGCCGACGCACATCGTCACGCAGACCCGGCGCGCGCCACGCCTGCGGCCCTCGATCAGCGCATGTCCCGTCAGGCGCTGGCCGCTGACGCCGTACGGATGCCCGACCGCGATCGCCCCGCCGTTGACGTTGAGCCGGTCCATCGGCAGCCCCAGCCGGTCCGCGCAATACAGCACCTGCACCGCGAAGGCCTCGTTGAGCTCCCAGAGGTCGATGTCGTCGACCGTCAGGCCGAGCCGCGCCAGCACCCTGGGCACGGCGAACACCGGACCGATGCCCATTTCATCGGGCTCGCAGCCCGCGACCGCAAACCCCAGGAAGCGCCCCAGCGGCTCGAGGCCCTTTCGCTCCGCGTAGGCCTCATGGACGACGACGCAGGCGCCGGCACCGTCGCTGAACTGGCTCGCGTTGCCCGCCGTGACGACGCCGCCCGGCAGCGCGGAACGCAGCCCCTTGATGCTTTCGTACGTGGTGCCCGGACGCAGGCCTTCGTCGACGCTCGCCGTGACCTCGCGGCTGACCATGCCGCGCGCCGGATCGACGACGCCGGCGGTGACGGTGATCGGCGTGATCTCGTCGCGAAACAGCCCCGCCTCCTGCGCACGGCAGGCGCGCTGCTGGCTCTCGGCGCCGTAGCGGTCCTGCCGCTCGCGCTCGATCCCGTAGCGCCTCGCAACGTTCTCGGCCGTCTGCAGCATCGTCCAGTAGAGCTCCGGCTTCTTCGCGACCAATGCCGGGTCGGTCAGCATGTGCTGGTTCGCCTGGAGCTGCACGCAGGAGATGTTCTCGACGCCGCCGGCCACGTAGACCTCGCCTTCGGCGGCGACGATGCGCTGCGCGGCGGTCACGATCGACTGCAGGCCGCTCGCGCAGAAGCGGTTCAGCGTCAGCCCCGCCGTGGTCACCGGCAGGTCGGCCGCCACGGCGATCTGCCGCGCGATGTTCAGGCCGGTGGCACCCTCGGGGTTCGAGCAACCCATCAGCACGTCCTCGACCGCGTCCGGGCTGATGCCCGCGCGCCGCACCGCCTCGGCCACGACGTGGCCGCCGAGGGTCGCCCCGTGCGTCATGTTGAACGCGCCCTTCCAGCTGCGGGTCAGGGGCGTGCGGGCGGTGGAAACGATGACGGCCTGGGTCATGACGGCTCTCCCTCGATCACGTGAACGTCTTGCCGGCGGCGGCAAGGCGCGCCAGCAGCGGCGCGGGCTCCCAGAACGCCGCGTCGTCGTTCGGGTTGCGCGCGAAGCGCTTCATGTCCTGCACCACGTTGAAGAGCCCCACTTCGTTCGCGTAGCACATGGGGCCGCCACGGTGGGCGGGGAAGCCGTATCCGGTCAGGTAGACGAGGTCGATGTCGCTGGCACGTGCCGCGATCCCTTCCTCGAGGATCCGCGCGCCCTCGTTGACCAGCGCCCAGACGAGCCGGTGCACGATCTCGTCGTCGGTCACCGGCCGGGGCACGACGCCGCGCTCGGCGCGCGCGGCCTCGATCATCGCGACCACCGGTGCGCTGGGGATCGCATCGCGCCTGCCGGGCAGGTAGTCGTACCAGCCCGCGCCGGTCTTCTGGCCGAACCGCCCCATCTCGCACAGCAGGTCGTAGCTGCGGCTGTAGCGCACGTGCGGCTTCTCGACGTAGCGCCGCTTGCGCACCGCCCAGCCGATGTCGTTGCCCGCCAGGTCGGCCATGCGGAAGATGCCCATCGCGAACCCGAAGTCCTCGAGGGCGCGATCGACCTGCGCCGGGGTGCAGCCCTCCTCGAGCAGGAATCCGGACTGCCGGCCGTACTGGTCGATCATCCGGTTGCCGATGAAGCCGTCGCACACGCCGCTGACCACCGCCGTCTTGCGGATCTTCCGCGCGAGCGCCATGACGGTCGCCAGCACGTCCGGGGCGGTCTCGCGGCCGCGCACCACCTCCAGCAGCTTCATGACGTGGGCGGGGCTGAAGAAATGCAGGCCCAGCACGTCGCCCGGCCGACCCGTGCAGGCGGCGATCGCGTCGACATCGAGCGTGCTCGTGTTGGTGGCGAGGATCGCGCCCGGCCGCACCACGGCGTCGAGCTGGCGGAACACCTGCGTCTTGACCGCCAGGTCCTCGAAGACCGCCTCGATGACCAGGTCGACGTCGGCCAGGTCGGCATAGTCCACCGTGGGCGTGAGCGCCTGCAGGCGCTTCTCGAGCATCTCCTGCGTGAGCTTGCCCTTGCGGACCTGCCCGGCGTAGACGCCGCGGATCGCCTCCACGCCGCGCCCGAGCGCCTCGGGCTTCGCCTCGAGCAGCGTCACCGGCAGACCCGCGTTGAGGAAGTTGATCGCGATGCCGGTACCCATGGTGCCGGCCCCGATCACACCCACGCGCCCGATGCGGCGCGGCACCGTGCCCTCGGGCACGTCGGGAATCCGGCTCGCGGCGCGCTCGGCGAAGAAGGCGTGCCGCAGCGCGCGCGACTCCGGTGAATGCATCAGCCCGATGAAGGCGTCGCCCTCGGCGACGAGGCCGGCGTCGAACCCGCGCTTGACGCCCGCCTCGACCACGCCGACGCACTTCACCGGCGCCGGGAAGCGCTTCGCCGCAGCCTTCACGGCGCCCCGCACGAACTCGAAGTAGGCATCGCCCTGGGGGTGCCCGGCTGGCAGGTCGCGCACCCGCGGCAGCCGGCCGCCACACGCTGCCGCGAACGCGCAGGCGCCCTCGACCAGATCACCCTCGATGATCCGGTCGACCAGCTTCTGCCCGGGCAATGCCGCCAGCGCCTCGACCGGCACGGGCTCGCCGCTGACGATCATGTTGAGCGCGGGCTCCACACCGAGTGCCCGCGGCAGCCGCTGCGTGCCGCCGCCTCCGGGAACCAGCCCAAGCTTGACCTCGGGCAAGCCCACCTTCGTGCCCTGAGAGGCCACCCGGAAGTGCGCGCCGAGCGACAGCTCCAGGCCGCCGCCGAGGCAGTACCCGTGCCACGCGGCCACGATCGGCTTGCCGAAGCGCTCGAGGCGGCGGGTCAGCGAGCGGAGGTTCGGCTCCTCCCAGGATTTCGGCGAATCGAACTCGCGGATGTCGGCGCCGCCCGAGAACCCGGAGCCGGCGCCCGCGATCACGACAGCCGCCACCACAGGATCGGCCTCCGTGCGATCGAGGCATTCGGCAAGCGCCCGCCGGACGGCAAGCGAAAATCCGTTGACGGGAGGACTGTCGAGGACGATGACGGCGACGGTGCCGTGCAGACGGTAATGGACGCCCACTGGTAACTCCCGGGTGGCGGTGGATCGAGGGTGAGACTCAGTACGAGCGCGGCAGCTCCAGCACCTTCTCGCCGATGAAGTTCATGATCATCTGCGCGCTGACGGGCGCGAGCCGCGGGATCCAGCTCTCGCGCAGGTAGCGCTCGACGTGGTACTCGGCCGAGTAGCCCATGCCGCCGTGTGACAACAGCGCGGTCTCGCAGGCCGCGTGGGCCGCCTCCGCCGCCAGGTACTTGGCGGAGTTCGCCTCCGCGCCGCACTCGCTGCCGGCGTCGTAGAGTTGCGCGGCGCGCATCACCATCAGCCAGGCGGCCTCCAGGTTCATCCACGCTCGCGCGAGCGGGTGCTGGATGCCCTGGTACTCGCCGATCGGGCGGTCGAACACCACCCGCTGCCGGGCGTACTCACAGGCCTTGCGCACCGCCGCCTGGCCGAGGCCCACCGCTTCGGCAGCGATCAGGATCCGCTCCGGGTTCAGTCCGTGCAGGATCTGCTTGAACCCGTTGCCCTCCTCGCCGATCAGGTCCTCGGCCGGCACCGGCATGGCGTCGAAGAACAGCATGTTGGAGTCGACCGCGTGGCGCCCGAGCTTGCGGATCTCGCGGATCTCGACGCGGCTGCGATCGAGCGCGGTGTAGAACAGGCTCAGGCCACCCGTCTTGCGTCCGCCCTCGCCAGCGGCGCCGGTGCGCGCCAGCAGCAGCACGCGGTCGGCGACCTGCGCGGTCGAGATCCAGATCTTCTGCCCGGTGACGAGATAACCACTGCCGCTGCGCTCGGCCCGGGTCTTGAGCTGCGTCGTGTTCAGCCCGGCGTCGGGCTCGGTGACGGCGAAGCAGGCCTTTTCCCTGCCCGCGATCAGCGGCGGCAGCATCCGCGCCTGCTGCGCAGCGTTGCCGAACACCACCACCGGCTGCAGGCCGAAGATGTTCATGTGCACGGAGGAGGCGCCGGCCATGCCCGCGCCGGACTCGGCGATCGCGCGCATCATGATCGCCGCCTCGGTGATCCCGAGGCCGGCACCACCGAACTCGGGCGGCATCGCGATGCCCAGCCAGCCGCCCTCGGCGATGGCGCGGTGGAACTCGTGCGGGAACTCGCCCTCGATGTCCTTGTGGAGCCAGTAATCGTCACCGAAGCCTTCGCAGATCCGCTGGATCGCCTGCTGGATGTCGCGGTGAGACTGCTGGTCGCTGAACCACATTGTCCTGGCCTTTCCTGGTGAGTGCGTCGCGCGGGCTCAGAAGCGCAGCGCGCCGTTGAGAAGCTCGAGGGCGATGGTGCGGCGCTGGATCTCGGCGGTGCCGTCGTAGATCCGCATGGGCCGGGCGAACCGGTAGAGCGCCTGCAGGCCGACCTCGTTCGTCATGCCCATGCCGCCGTGCACTTGCATGCAGCGGTCGGTCACGCGGCCGAGCATCTCGGTACAGAGCGCCTTGACGATCGCGATCTCGGCGCGGGCATCCGAGCCCTGCTCCACCCGCCACGCGCAGTGCAGCAGCGCGCTGCGCGCCGCGAAGATGTCCATCGCGCACTCGGCGAGGTGGATCTGGATCGCCTGGTGCTCGCCGATCGGCCGGCCGAAGGTCTTGCGGGCCTTGGCGTAGTCGGTGGCGAGCGCCAGCGCCCACTGCGCATAGCCCACGCAGGACGAGGCGACGCCGAGGCGGCCGGCGTTCACGCCGTGCATCGCCACGCCGAGCCCTCGGTCGACATCACCGAGCCGGTTGCCGTCGGGCACGCGCACGCCGTCGAGCACTATGATTCCCGTGTCGCCGCCGAGGTGACCCATGACGCGCAGCACGGAGGTGACGTCGAAGCCGGGGCTCCGCGCGTCGACCAGGAACGCGGTAACGCCGCCCTTGCGCGCGGCGGCCTTTGCGCCGTCGGTGACGGCGAAGATCACGGCGTAGTCGGCGTAGGGGCTGTTGGTGATCCACTGCTTGGTGCCGGTGATCACCCAGTCGTCGCCGTCCCGCACCGCGCGCGTGCGCATGGCGAGCACGTCGGAACCGGCGTCGGGCTCGCTCAGCCCGAAGCACAGCGTGTGCTCGCCGGTGGCGATCGCCGGCAGGAAGCGCTCCCGGGCCGCCGGTTGCAGGAACTGCAGCACAGGCGTCAGCCCGTTCGTGAAGGCCGACGGGATCACCACGTGATGGATCAGCACGCGCGACGGCCCGTAGGTGCGCGCCAGGAGCTCCTGCAGGTACGCGGCCGCCACCGGGCCCAGGCCTCCGCCACCGAGGTCGGAGGCGCCGAGCGCGGTGTAGTAGCCGGCTTCGGCGGAGAGCCTGCGCACCTGCTTGCGCAAGCGCAGCACCTCGGGCGCGTAGCGACCGTCAGGCGTGTAGAGCTGCCGCTCGTCGTTCAGCAGCGAGGCGTGCGCCGCCTCGAGCGGCACGACCTCGGCGTCGATGAAGGCGAGCAGGCTGTCGCCAATGAGTCGCACATCGTCGGGAATCTGGAAGTCCACGCGGGTTCTCCGGATGAGGCGCGCGTCGACGCCCCGGGCCGTGGCGGCCCGCTCGGAAAATCGAACACGTGTTCGGTTTATACGCGCCGCGTGCGCGTGCCGGCATCCGGAAGCGGCAACTTGCGGGCGAACATGCCCTCGGTAAGGATCACGACCTGTTCCGCCACTTCGCGCAGCGACTTGCCGCCCGGGCGGTACCACTCGATCGCGGAGTTGAGCGCGCCGAGGATCAGCGTGCGCGCCAGATGGAGGTCGACATCCTTGCGCAGCTCGCCTGCGTCGCGCGCGGCCTCGAGCAGCTCGAGCCAGACGCCGCTGTAGGCGTCCCGCAGCGGCAGGTGGCGCTGGCGCACGTGCGCGGGGACCTGGCTCAGCACCCGGCGCGTGGCGAGCGCGTAATCGCCGAAAGTGACGACACCGGTGAGGTGGGCGAGGATCGCGGCTTCGATCCGGGCGCGGGCCGATGCGCCCGCGGGCAGTGCGGCCAGCGCGTCGCGCACGCCGTCTGACACGCCACGCAGGGCCATCAGCAGCACCACCTCGATCAGCTCTTCCTTGGAGCGATAGTGGTAATAGAGGCTCGCCGCGCGCAGCCCCACCCTGGCGGCCACCGCACGCATGGTGGTGCCAGCGTAGCCGCGCTCGGCAAAGATCTGCGCGGCGGCGCGGAGGACTTTTTCACGCGAGATATCGGCCTTCGTGACGCGGGGCGGCGCCGCCTGAGGGTCCATGGAATCCTTCCAGAAGAGCCAGACTTCCCTCGGGTCAGTATAGCGTCTCGAACAGCGCCGCCGCGCCCATTCCCTGCCCGACACACATGGTCACGACGCCACGGCGGGCGTTGCGGCGACGAGCCTCGAGGAGCAGGTGCCCCGCCATTCGGGCACCGGACATGCCGAAGGGATGACCCACCGAGATCGCGCCGCCGTCGACATTCAGGCGCTCGGGCGGGATACCGAGTACACGCTGGCAGTAGAGCACCTGGCTCGCGAATGCCTCGTTCAGTTCCCACAGATCGATGTCCTCGACCTCGAGGCCGTGCTTCTTCAGGAGCTGGGGCACGGCGTACACCGGCCCGATGCCCATCTCGTCGGGCGCGCAGCCCGCCACCGCCATGCCACGGAACGCCCCCAGCGGCTGCAGCCCGCGGCGCGCCGCTTCACGGCCGGACATCAACAGCACTGCGGCGGCGCCGTCCGACAGCTGGCTCGCGTTGCCCGCCGTGATCGTGCCGCCCGACCCACGCACCGGCTCGAGGCCCTGCAGCCCGGCGAGCGTGGTCGAGGGCCGGTTGCATTCATCGCGCTCCAGCGCCGCGGCGCGCCCGGTGATCGAGCCGTCGGCTGTGGCCACGAGCGGCGCGAGCTCCGCATCGAACCGGCCTTCGGCCTGCGCGAGCGCCGTACGGCGCTGGCTCTCGAGCGCATAGGCATCCTGGTCCTCGCGCGTGACGCCGTAGCGCCGCGCCACCACCTCGGCGGTGTCGATCATGGGCATGTAGACCGCGGCCAGGTGCTCGGCCAGCCAGGGCTCCTGGCGCATGACGACCGGATTGGCCTCCTGCGCCGAGATCGACTCCACGCCGCAGGCCACGGCGACCGAGATCTCGCCGAGCGCGATGCGGTATGCCGCGCTCGCGATCGCCTGCAGCCCGGAGGCGCAGGCGCGCGTGACCGTGAGCGCGGAGGTCGATACGGGAAGTCCGGCACGCAACGCGGCGAGCCGCGCGAGGTTGCCGAGCGGCGCCCCGCGCGTGACCGCGCTGCCGTTCACGACCTCCTCCACCGCGGCCGGTTCGATACCCGAACGGGTGATCACCTCGGCGATGACGTGGCCGGCCATCGTCGCCGGGTGCAGCTCGGCGTAGGAACCCCGCACCGCCTTGGCGATCGGCGTTCGCGCCGTGGCGATGACCACGACTTCCTCGATCATGCAGGGTCTCCCAGGCGGATCGTACCGGCTGCCGCCAATGCCTCGATTCGTGCAGGCCCGATGCCGAGAGACGCGAGCACCTCGCGGGTGTGCTCGCCCACGCCCGGCGCGCGGCGCGGCACCGGCGACGCCACGCCGGCCAGCGCGACCGGCAGCGCGGCGATCGGGGCGTCGACCTCGAGCCCCGGCAGCTGCAGCGGCTGGAACACTCCGGACTCCCGCAGTGCCGGGTCCTCGACCACCTGGCGTGGCGAGAGCACCGGGCCCGCCGGAATCCCTCGCTCGGCCAACTCGTCGATCGCGCCAGCGGTCGTGCGCTCCCGCGCCCAGGCAGACATCAGCGGCGACAGCGCGGCGCCGCGCCGGCCGCGGGCGGCGTCGCCCTGGAGCCCCGGGTCCGCGGCAAGGTCGGGCCGACCGACCAGCCCGGCCCACCGCGCAAACATCGCGGAGCCGATCACCTGCACCACGATCCAGCCGTCGCGCGTGCGGTAGAGATCTGACGGCGCAGAGTTCGGGCTGCGGTTTCCGAACGGCCGCCGATGCAGGCCGCGCACGGCTTCCTCGATGTGCCAGGGGTTCGTGAACGCCAGCGCCGTCCCGAGCAGCGAGCTCTCGACCTCCTGGCCCTCGCCGGTGTTGCGCCGATGGATGAGCGCCGCGAGCACTCCCAGTGCGGTTGCGAGCCCGGTGGCGTAGTCGACATACGACGCCGCCGAGCGGCGCGGCCCGCTCCGTGAGCCCGCGAGGTAGGCCGCCCCGCTCATCGCCTGCCCCACCCCGTCGAAGCCGCTGCGCGCGGCAAGCGGGCCCTTGCTGCCGAAGGCCGAGACGTTCGCGGTCACGAGGTCGGCGCGGATCGCGCACAGCGAGGCGTGATCGAGCCGGGCGCGACGCAGCGTCGGCGGCGGCATGTTGGTGAGCACCACGTCGGCCGTGCGCACCAGTTGCTCGAGGATCGCGCGGCCCTCCGGACCCTTCGTCTCCAGCGCGATCGACTTCTTGTTGCAGTTCGCCTGCTGGAAGAGGGCACCACCGGTCCTCGCGCCGATCGGCACGAGGCCGCGGTCCTCGAAGCCGGCAGGCGGTTCGACACGAACCACTTCGGCGCCGAAGCCCGCGAGCACCGACCCGCAATACGGCCCCGCGAGGAACCGCGTGAGGTCGATGACCCTGACACCGGACAGCGGCTCAGACGGCATCGCCCCGAATCCCGCGCGCCCGGACGAAATCAGCAGCACGCTTCTCGCGGAACGCCGCAACGCCCTCGCGCACCTCCGCGGAACCAAAGCGCAGCGCCTGCATGGACGCTTCGTTGCGCAGCGCGACCTCGATCGCCGCCGGGGCGTCGCGCAGCAGCTGCCGCGTCAGGCGCAGCGCGTCGGGCGGCTGGGCTGCCAACTGCTCCGCCAGCGCCACCGCGGCCGCCGGCAGTTGCGGATCGTCGACGACCTCGTCCACTAGCCCGATGCGCAGGGCGTCCGGCGCCGGCACCGCGCGACTGTAGAGCAGCACCTGGCGCGCCGCCGCAGGGCCGACCCGCAGCGCCAGCGTGCGCGAGACACCGAAATCCGGCACCAGGCCGAGCCGCAGGAATGGAAAGCTGAACGAAGCACCAGCACCCGCGACGATCGTGTCGCAGAGAAGCGCAACGCCTGCGCCGGCCCCGACGCAATGCCCGTTCACCGCCGCGACCAGAGGCTTCGGGAAATTTCCGATCAGCGCGGCCAGCTCGCCGACCTCGGTCATACGCTCCAGCGCCGCCGCGCCAGCCTCGAGTGCCGCGATGGAATCGACGTCACCACCCACGGAGAAGTTGCGCGCAGCGCTCGAGACGACGATCGCGCGCGTCTGCGGATCGTCGCGTGCAGCGAGCAGTGCCGCGCGCAGCGCCGCCCGCATCGCCACGTTCACCGGATTTCGACCGGTCGGGTCGCGGAGTCGAAGTTCGCGCACACCGGGCGCCGCCACGCGCACCAACACGAGATCCGGGGGCGCTCCCGGCGCCGTTGTGTCCGAAGACTGCAAACGCACACTCCAGCGGCGACACCGCTTCCGCGCGGCGTTGTAGCACCTGGCTCCCACGCGCACCGTCCGAATTCGGCATCGTGATCGCCCGGCCGCTCTCGCGCTTGTTCACGCTCCGGAGACCCTTTACCGTCCGGTGATTCCTGCCACGGAGACACGTCGACATGGACTTCCAGGCCTACGAGCAGATTCGCTTTTCACGCAGCGGCCGGGTGCTCACGATGACGCTGGATCGCCCGGAGGTGCTGAACGCGGTCTCCCGGCGGATGCACCTCGAACTCGCGCGCGTCTTCCACGAAGCCGCGGCCGATCCTGGCAGCAACGTGATCGTGATCACGGGTGCCGGGCGCGCCTTCTGCGCCGGCGGAGACCTCGAGTTCCTCGAGCAGTCGCAGCGGGAGCCGGCGGATTTCAACGAGGTCCTGCGCGAGGCGCGCACGCTCGTGATGACCATGCTCGACTGCGACAAGCCCATCGTCTGCCGACTGAACGGCGACGCCATCGGGCTCGGCGCCACGATCGCCCTGTTCTGCGACATCATCGTGGCTGCGGAGGGTGCGCGGATTGGCGACCCGCATGTGCGCGCCGGGCTGGTGGCGGGCGACGGCGGCGCGGTGATCTGGCCGCAGCTGATCGGCTATGCCCGCGCCAAGCAATACCTCCTGACGGGCGATTTGATCCAGGCGCGCGACGCCCTGCAGATGGGGCTGATCAACGCCGTGGTGCCCCCCGACGAACTCGACCGCACGGTCGAGGCCTGGGCCACACGGCTCTCGAGCGGTGCGTCGCAGGCGGTTCGGTGGACCAAGGCGACGATCAACGTGGGACTCAAGCAGCTGGCTGGGTCGATCATGGACACCGGCATCGCGTACGAGGGAATGTCGAGCCGCACCGAGGACCACGTCGAGGCGATTGCCGCGATTCGCGAAAAACGCCGGCCGGCCTTCAAGGGGCGTTAGCACCGCGGCAGGCGGGTCGACAAGGCTTCGGCTGATCACCCGGCCACCCTCGCGAGGCCGGTGTCCTGCATTGCCGGTAGCGGCTACGCGCGCCTGGATGCCTGACACAGAGTAGCGCTCCCCTACTCGCCCCGCGAGACGAAGACAGCATGAATTTCGAACAGCGCGAGGAAATCACGGCCCTGAGGGATAGCCTGCGCAAGTACCTGGACCGCGAATGCCCGGTGGAAAAAGTCGAGGTCTGGGATCGCGAGGACTTCATCCCGCGCGAGGAGCTGCGGAAGCTCGGCGGGCTCGGCGTCTGCGGACTTTGCATCCCGGAGGAATACGGGGGCAGCGGCCACAATGTCATCGCAATGGTCGCGACCATGGAGGAGCTTGCCCGACGCAGCGCCGGGCTCTCGAGCTACTACGTCATGTGCGCCGCTTACGGCGGCCTGAACATCACGGAGTTCGGCAGCCCGGCGCAGCGGCAGAAGCTACTGCCCGCGCTGGCGGCCGGCGAGCTGTCTTTCTCCTATGGGCTGTCCGAACCCAATATCGGCGCGGACCTCGGCAACGTGATGACGCGCGCCGAGCGCGACGGTGACCGGATCCGGATCAACGGCGCGAAGCGTTGGACGTCCGGCGCCAGCATGAACGAGTACATCTATGCGCTGGTGCGCAGCGGCCCGCCGGAGTCGCGGCGCAAGAACCTGTCGTTCGTGCTCATCCCGACATCGGCGCCGGGCGTCTCGATCACCGTGCTGGGCGCGATGGGCCACAACGGCACGCCGCTCGCCGACGTCACGTTCGACAACGTGGAGCTGTCGATCGACGACGTCGTGGGCGGTGAGTCTGGCTGGAACAACGGCTGGTCCGTGCTCGCGGGGCCGTCGCTCGAGGTCGAGAAGCTGGCGCCAGCCGCGATCGCCCTGGGCATCGCCGAGGCGGCGCTCGCGGAAGCGTGGGAGTACAGCCAGAGCCGCGTGCAAGGAGGCAAGCGGATCTGCGGCCATCAGTCGATTCGCCATGTTCTGGCCGACGCGCAGACCCAGATCCAGGCCTGCCGGCTCATGCTGGGCCACGCCGCGTGGCTGGTGGAAACACAGCAGCCGAGCGCCGTCGCGACATCCATGGCCAAGCTCTTCGTGGCGGACCGGGCGAAGGAGATCACCCTGGCCTGCCAGCAGGTGCTCGGGGCCTATGGCTATGCGCACGGACTGCAGATGCAGCGCTACGTGCGGGACGTGCTCGCCACGCCGATCTACGGTGGTTCGAGCGTCGTGCAGCGGAACAATATCGCGAACCTGATGAGCCTGCCGCGCGAATAGGCGGCCCTGGGTCGGTTCGCGAGGGCGTCGGTCGGCTAATCCCGGAACAGGCCGCGCCGCTGGGGCAGGCCGCTCTCGGCGCGGCGGCAGGTCTCGGACGGCAGCTCGCCGAATGCCTGCCGGTAGAACGCGGCGAACCGGCTCATCTGCCTGAACGAGTAGCGCTGGGCGATGCGGTAGATGCCCGCGGCGCCGCCTCCGGCAAGCAGTTCGCGGCGCACACCACTGAGGCGCAATGTCAGGAGATAGTGCGCGGGCGACACGCCCACGATCTCCTCGAAGCTGTAGCGCAGCGTCCTCGGACACACGCGCACTTCCTTGCAGATCCGCGCGATGAGCGGCGGTTCGGTCAGGTGGGCATGCATGTACTCCACCGCCTTGCTGACGATGTATGCCCGCGTCGAGGGAGGCGGCAGCGTGTTCGGCGCCGACAAGCCGATCCGGATCACCTCGAGCAGGACCTCCAGCACGCGGTTGGTCGAGGCCGCCCGCCAGGCCGGGTCCTCGGCGAGCGCCGGCTCGATGGCGACCGTGCGCAGCAGCTCGAGGGCGCACGACTGGAAGCGGGCCACCGTTCCCGCGTCGGCCACGTGGAAACTCTGCTGGAAGTCGGCCGGCGAGAGCGCCATGTCCAGGAGGGCGTGGGTCCGCGCGGCGAGGAAATCAGGATCGATCGAAACGGCGATGGAGTCGGTCGGTCCGTCGCAGAACGCGTGAAGCGTGAAGTCCCGCGGAAGCTTGATGACGACATTCGAATCGATGGGCCGACCGTTGCAGTAGCTTGCTCCGCGCGAGGGAAGAAACGAGAAGAAGACGAGCGGGCCCTGCCTGACGACGCCACGGTAGGCGATCGGGTTGTCCACCTGGTCACGCAGCAGCCGCACGGGCCCGAGCGCGAGATCGGTGACGCAGCCGCTGAACGGCCCGCGCTCGACCTGTTCATAGACGTGCTGGAACCCCATCGCCGCGCGACCGTGGTGGTCGACGTCGCGAGTGGCAATGTGGGAATACGGGCGAGACACCGCTCCGATCCCGGTTTCGCGAAAGGATATTGCCGCCGCCATGGCACCCCCCTTAGCTGTGAACACACCGAACAACGTTTTCTAACAGCTGTTCGTATTTATACTCCGCGCGGTCAGGGGCGTGCAACTGCAGCCGCTGCAGAGCGGCAGGCGGGTCCGGAAATGGCCAGAGGCCAGGCCGGCGCGAATTTCAGTCGACGGGAATCCCGAATGCGCGACGAAGCGCCGCGATCTTCAGGCCGTTGAATTGACGCACCAGGGACGATTCCGGGGCGAATTCGTCGAACGCGTGAACGGCGCCTGGCACGACGTGCAGCTCGGCCGGGATGCCCGATGCGTTCAGCCGCTGCGCGTACGCGACGCCTTCGTCGAGGAAGAGGTCCAGTGCCCCGACACCGATGAACGCCGGCGCAACCGCCCTCAGGTCTTTCACGCGCGCGGGAACCGCGGCGCGCGGGACCTTGCGGCCGCCGGGCTTCATCCCCAGGAACGCGCCCCACGCATAACGATTCGAATGGCGGGTCCAGATCGTCGTGCCCACATGCTCGGGGACGCGGCGACTGCTCCCGGTGCGATCGTCCAGCATCGGATAGATGAGAGCCTGCAGGACCAGCGGGACTTCGCCGCGGTTTCGGGCTTCGATCGCCAGCAGCGCTGCATGGCCTCCGCCGGCGCTCTCGCCCATCACGGCGATCCTGTGGCGGTCAACGCCGAGTCGTGCCGCGCGTGAATGGAGCCAGCGGAGCGCCGCGTAATTGTCCGCCAGCGATTCGCGCCACGTGGACTCGGGCGCAAGACGGTAGTCGACGGTCACGCACACGCAATCAAGCGTCGCCGCGAGTTGCTGCAGGTTACCGACATCGGTTCGGGCAGCGCCGCCGACGAAGCCCCCGCCGTGCGTGTGCAGAATGGCAGGGCGCTGGGCTCCCGCCCTGGCGTTGATGACGTAAACGGGGACGCGGTGACCGTCGGCGCCGGCAACGAGCTTGTGCTGCACCGGCACGCCCTCGGCAAGGGGCCTGGCCATTGCGGCACAGGCGCCCCGGAATTCGCTCAGGGCCTGGTCCGACAGCGGAGGCAGGCCCGACATGAGCGCATGAGCGGCCAGCGATCCCGCCCGCAATTCGGGGTGGATCAGGGTGACCGCGCCGAGCGGCGCCGCCCGCCGGGCACGCCTCGCCCGGATCTTCCCGGAAGACGCCACCTGCCTGCGCCGGCCGGACGCCTCAGAACTCGTAGCGGACGCTGAGCCCGAACTCGCGTGGTCGGCCGCGCTGCCCGTAGTCGAGATTGAAGCTCTGCGACACGTTCAGCCGGTACACCCGATACTCCTCGTTGGTCAGGTTGGTGATCCAGGCCGACACCCTGAGCGGCATGCTGCCGAGGTCCAGCGTCAGTTGCGCGTCGTGGACGAAATATCCCCCCTGCGCGATCTCCTCGGTCTGGAACGGGTCGTAGTAGGTCTTCGACGTGTAACGGGAATCCACGTGTGCGGCGAACTTGCCCCAATCGGCGTCGAGGATCGTCCAGTCGAGCCCGGCGGTCGCGGTCCACTCAGGCGCCAGCTGCATCTCATTGCCGGCCACGTCCCGCCCCTGAATCAACGCCTCGCGGTAGCGCGCGTTGAGGTATGAGACACCCGCGCGCAGGTCCAGGCTGCGCACAGGCCGTGCGGTCACCTCGATCTCGCCGCCGTAGATCCGCGACTTGGGCGCGTTGTAGAGCACCTGCAGAAGCTGCGGAGTGACGTCGATGAACTGCTGGTTGCGATAATCGTAGCGGAAGGCCGCCCCGTTCACGCGGAGCCGATCGTCGGCCAGCTGCGACTTGAAGCCGATCTCGACGGACGTCAGTCGCTCGGGTTCAGCGGTCGTCACCTCGTCGGGCGCGAAGAACGCCTGTCCATTGAACGATCCGCCGCGGTAGCCGCGACTGACCGAGGCATACAGCAGCGACTTGTCCGTAACCTGGAACTCCAGGCCGAGCTTGCCGCTCCAGTTCCGGGTATCGAGCTGATTGACCGGCGCCGACTCGATCGTCGGGATGACGTCGAGAACCTCCGCCCGCGCCGCGGGGTCGAAGTATCCGAGACCCGCCGTGTAATAACCGAGCTCGTTGCTGTCGTCCGTGTAGCGAACGCCGGCGGTCGCTGACAGGCGGTTCGTCAGCCGATAGCTGGCCTGTCCGTAGGCGGCCATGCTCTGGCGATCCTGACGCAACCGGTTATGCAACGTGCAGCCGCTGAAGAAGTCGATGAAGCACAGAGGCACGCCATCGGCATCGAATCCGGAGAAATCGTAGAAGAGCCCGATCTTCGTATCGGCCGTCACGCTGTCCGTGTAGCCGTAAGCACCGACCAGCCACGTCAGCGGACCATCGCCCTTCGAGCCGAGCCGAAACTCCTGCGAGAGCGCCCGCGCTTTGCTGATGTACTCGTTCTGCGCGAGGCTGAACGGGGTGCCGTCCGCATCCTCGGCGGTGAACCATTCGCCGCCGTCGTACGAGGACACCGACGTCAGCGTCATGGTGTCGCTCGCGTCCCAGGTCACGGTCAGCGCTGCGCTCCGGTTGCGGATGCGCAGGGCGCCAGTTGAGTCCGCCTCGTTTTCCCAGAAGGACAACCCGGCCCGGGTGTATTCGGTACCGAACGCCGCACCGCCAGGGCCCGCGCGCCCGATGTTGTCGGCGATCACGCCGTAGCCCGTCGGCGTCGACTCGGAGGCTGCGACGCGCAGCGACACCGCCAGGGAATCCGTCGGGGTCCACGCAGTGCTGAGGCGGGCCGCCCAGTTGTCGATTCCGCCCTGGTCGTCGGCACCCGGGAACTTGTTCTCCACCATGCCGTCGACCGTTGCAGCCTGAACGGCGAGTCGCGTCGCCAGCGTGGCGCCCAGCGGCACGTTGACGGCAGCAGAGACTTCCCGACGGTTGAGACGCCCATACCCCACGTCGACGTAGCCGCTGAGCCCGTCGTCCACGCGCGCGCCCCGCGTGTAGAAATTCACGGCACCGCCCGTCGTATTCTTCCCGTAGAGGGTCCCCTGGGGTCCGCGCAACACCTCGACGCGCTCGACGTCGAAGACCTGCAGCGAAGTGAACACCGGCAGACCCTTGTAGACCTCGTCGACATACAGCGCGACGGGACTCGACTGGTTCTGCGAGAAATCGACCGCCGAGACACCGCGCAGCGAGAAGATAGGCACCGCGTCGCCGAACGGCGTCGTGGTCTGCATGTTCGGCACCTGCGCCGAGAGTGCATTGATGTTCTGGATGCGCGCGGCAACGAGTTCGTCGCCCTGCAGCGTGCTGATCGAGATGGGCACGCGCTGCGCGCTCTCCGCCCGGCGCTGCGCCGTCACGGTGATCTCTTCGAGGCTGGCGTCGTTGACCTCCGGCGGCGGCTCTGCATCGGCGCGGGCTGGCTGCACGTTTACCGACAGCGCGACGACGATCGACGCAGCGTACTGGGCGGCCCGTGGGGCCGTGGCGGTGAGGGAACCGGGTTCCGAATCGACGCGGTGCGCCATGTTTCGTCTCCACCAAAAGAATTTCACAACGGTAGGCTCGAGAATGTAGCCATCCGAATCCGCTGTAGTGTCCGAATGTGGCAACCGACAACAGGCTCGTCGGCAGTCCCGGCGTCCTCTCAGCCGCTCATCGTGAGCCCACCGCTGACGCTCAGCACCTGCCCGGTGATGTAGTCGGCGGCCGGCGCGGCAAGGAAAAGGATCGTGTTTGCGATCTCTACCGGCGTCGCCAGACGCCGTAGCGGAATCGACTTGACCAGCGCGTCGCGCAGCCGAGGCTCCGTGTCGACCGTGAACAGCGGCGTGTCCACGGGCCCCGGGGACACGCAGTTGCAGCAGATGCGATGGCGCGCCATTTCCCGCGCGAGCGACTTGGTGAACGCGATGAGGGCGCCCTTGGTCCCCGAGTACATGACTTCCCGGCTCGCGCCGACGCGGCCCGCGTCGCTCGCGACGGTCAGGACCTTCCCCCCGGCACCGCGCGCGATCATGGCGGGCAACAGGCGATGGATCATGCGTGCCGCGCCGACGAAGTTGACGGAGACCATGCGGTCCCACGCCTGCGGCCCGCTGTCCAGGAAGGGCTCGCTGCGATCGACGCCCGCGATGCTGGCAATTACATCGATTGCGCCGGCGCTGCGCTGGAGAACGTCGTCCGCGAAGGCGTCGATCCGCCCGGGGTTCGCAAGGTCGAGCGGCAGGAACTCAGCCCTGCCCCCCGCCTCCCGAATGGAGGCTACGGTTCGCTCACCCCCCGGCACGTCGATGTCACCCCCGTAGATGACGGCGCCCGCGCCGGCGAACTGCATGGCCGTGGCACGGCCGATGCCGGACGCGCAGCCCGTGACCACCACGACTTTTCCGGTGAGATCGGTCGCCTGCTTCCAGGAGAGGTCTTCAGGAATGATCATTCCTGAAGTCTAGGAGCGCCGGCGCCAGGGCTTACTCGAAATCGGCAACGCGGCTGCAGCGACCGCTGCCAACCGCTTCCGCCAGAAGCACCCTCGCCCGCCAGCGCCTGCCGGCGCACTTCGCGGCGCAGCACCTTAGCCGACCGCCGTACCACCCAAGGAAATGATGGCGGATCCCGGGCCCTAGGCTCATATTGGGCGGCATGAAGACCTACACCCTCGAGCACCCGCGGGCCGGGCGGGTGGTCTACCAGGACCGCAAGCGTGCCTTGTGGGTCGGCTCGCTCATCTACCCGCTGCTGGCTCTGGGCGGCCTGGGACTCCATGCGCTCACGGGCAGCGAGTGGCTGCTGGCCGCGCCGCTGCTGGTGGTCTATGTCGGCGTGCCGCTGCTCGACTGGCTGGTCGGCGAAGACCCGAGCAATCCACCGGAGGAGATCGTGCCCCTGCTCGAGGCGGATCCCTACTACCGCTGGCTGCCGCTGCTCACCGTACCGCTGCACTTCGCGGTGCTCATCACGATCGCCGCGTTCGTCGGCACGCAGCCCCTGTCGCCCGGCGGTGTCTTCGCGCTCGCACTCACCGCGGGGCTCTACAGCGGCCTCGGCATCAACACCGCGCACGAGCTCGGCCACAAGAAGGAATCGCTCGAGCGCTGGGCCGCACGCATCGTGCTCGCGGTGCCCGCATACGGCCACTTCTGCGTGGAGCACAACCGCGGGCATCATCGCAACGTGGCGACGCCGGGCGATCCGGCGAGCGCGCGGATGGGCGAGAGCCTCTATCGCTTTGCGCTGCGCGAGATCCCCGGCGGGTTCCGGCGCGGCTGGGCCGCCGAGCGCGAGCGGCTCGCGCGGCGGGGCGAGTCGGCGTGGAGCCCGGGCAACGAGGTGCTGCAGTCCTATGCGCTCTCGGCGGTGCTGCAGCTGGGGCTCGTGGCCGCCTTCGGCTGGGTCATGGTGCCCTTCCTCGCGATCCACAACGCGGCGGCGTGGTGGCAGCTGACCAGCGCGAACTACGTCGAGCACTACGGCCTGCTGCGACAGAAGCGGCCGGACGGCAGCTACGAGCGCTGCCAGCCGCATCACAGCTGGAACAGCAACCACCTGGTGTCGAACCTGCTGCTCTACCAGCTGCAGCGCCACTCCGATCACCACGCCCACGCCGAGCGGCGCTACCAGAGCCTGCGCAGCTTCGCCGGCCTGCCGACGCTGCCGGCCGGCTACTCGGCGCTGTTCGTGGTCGCGATGGTGCCACCGCTCTGGTATGCGCTGATGGACCGTCGGCTGCTGGCGCTGCCGCACGTGCAGGGCGACCTGTCGCGCGTGAACCTCGATCCGGCCCGGTACACTGCCGGCCATGCAAGCCTATGAAGTGGGTGACTACCCGCGCACCCGGACGCTGAGCCGGGTCGAGCGACCCGATCCCGTAGCAGGCCCGGGCGAGGCGCTGGTGCGGATCCGGGCGACCGGGCCGAACGCGCGCGACTACCTGATCTGCACGACCGGCATGGCCGACGATCCGCCGAGGCCCACGCACATTCCGCTGTGCGACATGGCGGGCGACGTGATCGCCGTGGGCGCGGGCGTGACCGAGGTGGCTCCGGGCGACCGGGTCACGATGATCCACTACGCACGCTGGCTCGACGGCCACTGGGACGTCGCGATGCGCGTGGAGGACTACGGCTGCACGCGCGACGGCTTCCTGCGCGAGCTCGCGGCGGTGCCCGCCAATGCGCTCGTGCGCCTGCCCGCGAACCTCTCCTACGAAGACGCGGCGACGCTGCCGAGCGCCGGCCTCACGGCGTGGCAGGCGGTCGTGGTCGAAGGGCGCGTGGGGCCGGGCTCCACCGTCGTGACGCTCGGCACCGGCGGGGTGTCGGTGTTTGCGATGCAGTGGGCCGGGCTGCTCGGGGCCCGGGTGATCGTGACCTCGTCGAGCGACGCGAAGCTCGAGCGCCTGCGCGCGCTGGGTGCCGACGCCACGATCAACTACGCCACCACGCCGCGCTGGCACGAGGAAGTGATGGCACTCACCCACGGCCGCGGCGCCGATCTGGTGATCAACACGGTGGGGCTCGCGGAGCTCGACGCCTGCCTCGAAGCCTGCCGCTCGGGCGGGCGCATTGCGTACATCGGCGCCGCCCCCGTGAGCCGCGATCGCCAGCGCCAGGCCCCGCCCGCACCGAAGCGGCTGGGGCTGCTGATCATGCGCGACCTCACCCTGAAGGGCATCGTGGTCGGCAGCCGACGGATGATGGAAGACATGGTCGCCGCTCTCGCGCAGCACCCCGAGGTGCGCCCGATCATCGATCGCGTCTACGACTTCGACCAGGCGAACGACGCGCTCGAGTACTTCGGGAAGACCGGGAAGGTCGGCAAGGTGGTGATCCGGGTGGGCGCCGGGTCGTAGGCGCGTCGTCGCCGGTCAACCACCGCGCTGGGCCGGCTCACCGGCCTTTCACGAGGTCGGCGTCCTCGATCGGGTGTATTGCAGGAACTCATCGCGCTTCTCGGACCACGGGCTCTCGAGCTCGAAGAAGCGCGGCACTTCCTGCGTGATCCGGGCTTTGACGTCGGCCGGCAGCTCGCCGGCCGGCACCCCCTTTTCGCCACGCGCCCTCCACAGCAAAGCACCCGGCCTCTGGCCCATCCTCAACCACGGGCTCCACGAGCTCACGTTCATCCAGTTCCTGACGGCCCGTGCGGAATCGACGGTCGGATCGAGCAGCGTCTGCAGGGACGCTTCCGAGGTGGTGGCAATCGTCGAGAACCCTTTCTCGCCGGGCGATGCGTCCGGCCACTCCTCAGGCTTGAGTGGATGGGGGTAACTGAAGGCGACCTCGTATCCATGCGTCAGGGTTGCGCCGCTCTGTTTCCAGTTCCCCGGCGAGTACATGGCCCGCCGACCGAGTCGCATCAGTTCGACCGAATGGTCGAGGGACTCCGGCCCGGTGGCGACGACTGGCACATCCACCTCCACGCCTGACATGGGATTCGAAAACCGGGTGATCGGCGCACGGCTGGCATAGTCCGAGAAAACCAGCACGTCGTACCGGCGGGAGCGCAATGCGCCGCCATCCAGCACGGACCAGAGCGTCTTCGTAATCCCCTGGAAACGAAGCAGCGGGGCGGCCGGGGCGCCCGGCAGCACGCCGAAGAGCACCCCGGAATAGGCCTCGTAGACCGTGCCCGCGGACAACGAGCCGATGAGCCGGATGAACACTTCATACGCCTGCTCGATGCGCTGATGGTTGAACTCCGGCACCGCACCGCGCGCGGCGGGTGCCGAGCCAAGAGACGCCACGGCCGCGGCACCGAGCAAGCTTCGTCGGTTGATCATCTCGGTCCTCAGAATGCGTACTTGGCCCGAATCCCGAACTGTCGCTTGTCCGGAAGCGTGGGCTGGAGCAACTGCGGGAGAACCAGAGTCGCCGGCGCAGGTGCCAGCCTGAACGCCGTACCCGCCAGGTCGACATTGAAGAAAGCCGATTTCGGCGTGTCGTCATCGAAGGCGTTGGTGACGTACCCGACGACGGACCACCGCTTCGTCTCGATACCGAGCTGGAGATCAGAGGTCACGTAGCTCGGCAGCCACGCGACATTGGTGTCGTCAATGTACCGCTTGCTCGTCGCCTGGACGCCGAGTTCCCCGAACCATGACATCGACGCACTGATGGGGCGCCGGTAGGTGGCGTTGAACTGCAGGGAATGCGTGGGGGCCCCTTCCAGCGTGTTGCCCTTGAGGTTCAGGTTGCATTGACGGGAGGCGATCGTCGCGCCCGCCGCGGGCAGCGCCGTCGGGCTGACCACGCGCTGGATGGACCCGTCCGGGAGCCGGTAATTGACCACCTGGGTGCACTGCTGGGCCCGCGACGCCGTCGCTGCACTGGTCGTGTCCAGCGGGAAGTCGTCGTACTCGGCCTTGAGCCAGGAGTAGCCCAGGCCCAGCGTCAGATGCTCTGTCAGAGCCAGGCCGAGTTCCAGGTCCACGCCCCATGCCGACGCCGACGACGCGTTGAGGATTCGCACGGCGGTGAGCCCGCTGGGCAGCACGATCTGGACGGACGCCTGCTTGTCCTCGTAGTCCTGGTAAAAGGCCGTGGCGTTCGCGATCAGTCGCCGGTCGAACAGCGTCGACTTGATGCCGGCCTCGTAGACCCACATCTGCTCGGCATCGTAGGCAAACTGGTCGCGGTTGAGCGGAGCGTTGCCTCCGTTGACGGTCGAGATGCCCCCGGCCTTCACGCCCTTCGCCGCCGAGACATAGGTCAGCACGTCCTCGTTGACGCGATAGTTCAACCCAACCCGCGGAGCCCAGTGATCGCTCCGCGTCTTCTCCTGGATCGTGGGCCCGGAGTTCTCGCCAAGGCAGTTGCTCGTCGTGGCGGGTGCCATGGGCGTGCATGGACCCGAGTTGATCACGCCGTAGGGATCGATGCTGCGAATGAACTGGCTCGGTCCGCTGACCCTTTCCTCCTCGGACTTCCGCCGTATCTCGGCCGTGACGGAGAACGCGTCGGTGATATCGAAGTCGAGGAGCGCATAGGCCGACGTATGCACCGTGTCCCTGCGCCACTGCTCCACCGGGTAGGTGCTGTAGGGAACGGCGGTACCCCAGTCCGCGATGAATCGTCCGCAATTGTCGGCGGGGTTGCCGAGCGTCAGCGGGAACGGGAAGCCGAGCACCGGCAGCGAGACGTAACACGTGACCGAGCGATTGACGAGTTTCGCATCCTCGTTCCAGTACAGCGCACCAACGGTCCAGCGCAGCCGCGCGGCCGGGTCGTTGGACTGCAGGCGGATTTCCTGCGAGTGCAGCGTCGTCTCGCCTTCGAAGTTCACTTCCGCTGCCGCGCGGACGGTTCGGACATCGCCCTGGCCCAGGCTGTCCTGGAATTGCCGGGTATCACCCTGGCCCACATGTGACAGCGTGATCAGATCCACCTTGTCGAAGCTGGCCTGCGTGCGCAGGGTGACCCGACCGATCTCGCGCGTGACGCCCTCGTAGTCCGCGCCGGTCCGGGGGTTGGCGCTGAGCCTGGCCAGCAGAGCAGACCCGTTCGGCACTTCGCCTGTGAACTGCGGAAAGGTGAGCTGCCCGGCACTCGCGATGAATCCGCGATTGGCGACACCGCCCGCGGCGACCGGCACGTCCGTGCGCGCCGTGACGGGCACCGGGACCTGCCCGTTCGCCACCACGGCAGCGCGCGCTGCCGGGTCGAACTCGTCATCCGTGTATTCGGCACGGAGGGTCGCCTGGAAGCGGTCGGTCACGTTCCAGACCGCTGTGCCCGCGACCCCCGCACCCTCGTACCCGCCAAGCTTGCCACCGGTCACCTGGTTGGGATGGAAGCCGTCGAACGACCAGACGGACGCGTTGATGCCCGCGAGAAGCTTTTCACCGATCAGAGGCCCGGAAAGACTGAGCCTGGCCTCGTACTTGCCATCGGAACCGCCCTCGAGCGCCACCGCGCCCTCGAAGACGTCCTTGGGCTTCTTGGTGATGTAGTTGAGCGCTCCGGCAAAGGCGGAGCGTCCGTACAGGGCGGAGTGCGGGCCACGAACGACCTCCACGCGCTCGAGGTCGAACAGCCGCGGGTTGATCAGCAGCGACCCGCCTGCCGTCAGGACGGACTCCGAAGAGATGTCGATGTCGTCCTGGAGCACGGCGACGTTCGGGCGGCCCCGCGTCGGGGACAGCCCGCGAATGGTGATGCGCTGGTCCTGGGGCGAGAATCCCTCGGTCAGCTGAATGCCGGGCGTGTTGCGGATGATGTCTCCGAGGCTCGCGATCCCCCGACGTTCAAGCGTCTCGGCGGAGAACGCCGTGATGGCGACCGGCACCTCCTGGAGCTTCTCCTCCCGCTTGCGTGCGGTGACAACGATTTCCTCCAGCTGCGCTACCGCGGGTGGCGCGAACCCGCAGGTCGCCGCGGCAGCCAGCAGCGCAGTCCGCGCCGCTCGAACAGGAATCTTGTTCATCCAGCATCCCCCCCAAGCATTGATTTTTTTGGACCCCCGGCAAACGGGCACACCCCGTCCGGACGTCGTGATAACACGGCGCCCCTGGAACCAGCTCCCCGTCCACACGCGTTTTTCGCGAGGTCGCCAGCGTTTTTCGTGAAACCTGCTTCGGGGTTTCGTGAACGCTGCGTCAGATCCATTTCCTGCTCCGCGAGAGCCATATCACGACACCCGTCAAGGCAAGCAGGAACAGACAAACCGCGCCAAGGTCGTTGAACCACACCAGCACGGAGTGGTACACGAGCAAACCGTGGATGACCCGGGCCAGATACGCCAGGTCAAGTCCGTTCAGCGGCGCCGGAGAAAGCGCGATCGGCGAGAACCCTGATTCCGGTCGACCGCGGAACGCCCCGTACCACGTATACAAGTAGACGTCGCTGCCCACGCGCCGCGCATCGAGGACCAGGCCGAACGCCTTGGCGTCGTGCCGGACCCATTCGGCCTCGCCAGCGCGACGCGTGAATAGGCGATTTCCCTCGTCCGACACGACTTCATAGCCTGAGACCCACCGATATCGCACCTGGGCCCAGTAATTCATCAGCTTGAGCGGAAATGACGGGTCGTAGGTCCACGTGACACCACCATCGCTCGAGACGAGCCCCCCAAGGCGCGTCAGCGCGGTCAGGCGCTCCGGGTCCGCGGTGGGTGCGAAGACCGTGATCAACTCGCCCTCCAGCGTCCGGAGATCGTAGTTCCCGGTCAGCCACGAGGAATCCAGCACGATCTTCTTCGCCCACGCGTTGAACCCGAACTTGTGGCCCATCGCGATGCCCGTCGCGCTGAGATAGAGCAGAGGGATCAGCACGAGCAGGCCGGCGATGAAGACATGGACCCGGAAAAGCCAGCGCATGACCTTGACCGGGACCCGCGCAGCGATCCGCCGGCCCTCACGAACCCGTGGACGCGGCAGGTACCAGAACAGAAAGCCGCTGAGGCACAGCACCGGCAAGGCGATTCCCGCGTAGTCGTTGACCAGCTTGGACATCGGAATGCTGGGCAGGCCCGCCACCGCGTGCAGGTCGAAGCCGTATTTGGCAAGCGTCGTGGTCTCCGGGACACCAGACACGGCGCCTGATGCGGGACGCCAAAGCTGGACGCGCGTCGCCAGGTCGAGCGGAAGGCGGAACAAGGTCGTGCGGTCGATCACGCCGATGACCAGGTTCGTTTGCGCGTGAATCTGCAGGGACGTCACACGCTCTCCGGCCAGCGCGAACCGCCGGGCTTCGCCGCGCTCCGGGTGATATCGCCAAATCCCGTCGTCTGTCGCCAGAAGCAGCGGACTCCAGCCCCCCGCGGAGTCGCTCGCGATCTGCAGGATTTGCGGCACCCCCCGCTCCCCTACGAAGGGCACCGGTGTCCACGTTGCCGCCCGATCGGATGACCTCCACAACCCCCCCACGCCTCCCGAGAGCACGTGCTGCGGATTGGCGGGGTCGATCGCGAGGTGTCCGACCCAGTCACGGGGGTGACGTATGTGCTGTCGTCCGAGCTCGTCGACGGGAACGCTCAGCCACGGTACGACCGTCTGATGCGGCCACCTCCACTCAGGGTTGCCGAGAATCAGCCCGGTCGCCCCGACGATGAACAGCCACACGAACATTCCCAGCCCGATCCAGCGATGCAACCGGAGCAAGGCAGGCCGCAACCTGCGCTGGGCTCGCGGCGCCGCTGCGATTTCGGGGCTTGGCACGACAGACGTCACGATGCGAAACGGGCGCTATGCGGCAGACGCACCCGCAGCAAAGAAGCGCTCCAGCCGCTGCCCGACCGCCTCCGCCGGCAGCCCCGCCGTGTCGACCAGCTCCGCGCGACTCGCGCGCCCGCGAACGACCGCTGCGAACGCCGGCCCGGGCCGGATCACCAGCACGGGCGCGCGAAGCGCGCCAAGGCGTTCGTACAACGGGTAGCCGAAAACCTCCGCGAACAGCCTGGGCCGTCTGTCGAGACACTTGAGAGCGTCGACCGTCCGGGCGTCGAGCATCTGCGGCGAAAGCTCCAGTTCGCGACCCTGGACCACCGTTGCCGCCTCCTGCTGGAACCACGGCTCGAAGAGCTGACGGTCCCGCACCTGGTTCCAGACCGTGTTGAGATGGTTGCCATAGGGATCCAGCGGAATCACCGGCGCGTAGCCGGCGGCATAGCGCGCGGTGTCCTCGGGCGCAGGAAACCGGGTGTCGACGAGCGCGAGGCCACGTACCCTCGCCCCCAGCTGGTGCGCCAGCTCGACGCCGACGGTGGCATTGAATCCGAATGCGACCACGTAAGCCGACTTGATGCCCTGGTGGGCCAGCAGCGCGGCGACGCCCTGTGCCTGCTGCACGATCGACGGGACCGCGTCGCCGGACAGTTCGGTTTCGCCACGTCCCGGCAGGTCGGGCGCCATCACCGGTCGCCGCCCGATGAAGGGCGTCATCCAGCGATCATAGGAGCGGCTCGACTCGTCCGTGTCGTGCAGGAAGACGACCGGCGTGCCCGTGGCGTCGTCGTTCCGCCTCATGTACACCGACACACCATCGACCAGCACCATGTCGGCCCAGACCTTCCCGCGGATCGGCGCGGTCGGTCTCGCCGACGGCACTGCGACCGGCGACTTGTTCGCCTCCAGCGCTCGATCCCAGATCCCAAGGCACTCGGCGGTCGACTTCCCGGGCACGAAGCTCACCGACGCCGGAAGCGCCGGCATGCGCAAGCGGTGCGGCCACATCTCGTCGTCCGGGGACATCGTGATCGTCAGCTTGTTGCGCACCGACGTGAGCGTGGCGCCGGTGTCCGCCGAGAGTGCCGCGCGGTACGGCAGGCGCAGCCCGTCACCCGCCCGCAGTACGTCGATGATCGAGCGCGTGAAGGCAAGAGGCGATGGAACGCCGGCGACACGTCGGTGCACCGCGTCCTGCCTGTGCCACGGGAAAAACATCCCGCCATCCCGGAAGTGCGACCACGCCTGGATCAGGTAGGCGCCAAAGACGTCCGGCACGACGGGAACCAGATAGTTCGCGAGGAAATCCTGCCGCTCTTCCTCCGTCAGTTGCAGGTACCCGTGGAGGACGGATGCGGGGATTCGGTCCGGAAAGCGCGCCGATGCATCCAGCGTGATGATGCCGCCGGTGTACCCGCCGAGCAGAGTGCACTGCTCGAGCCCCAGCGCGTCCATCACCTGGACGATGTTGCGGCTGTAGAGCTCGATCTCCGGGGCGGGGTCCTCGAGCACGTCCGAGAGGCCGTTTCCGGGCGTGTCGAGCGCGAACAGGGTGAACCGGTCCTGGAGCCGAGCCATGTGCGACAGGAACACCCGTGACGTCGAAGGCGAGGAATGCAACATCAGCACCGGGGGACCCGACCCGGCGCGCCGCAGATGCACCTGCCGACCGCCGATCGTCAGCATGTGCCGGGTTACTCCGCCGGCAGGTCGTGGCGCCGCAGCCGACTGCGCATGTGACGCACTGATCGCGTAGAGACCCGCTGCGCCCGAGGCGAGCATGAAGTTCCTGCGGTCCATGCGGTGGCGCCTACTTCTTCGGCCGCGCGTCGATTGCGCGCTTGAAGAACTTCCAGCTCGTGTCGTTCGGCCGGGTGTCGTTCAACGGCGGCGGCGTCAGGAAGTCCGGATAGTTCGCTTCGACTTCCGTGCGAATCGCCTGCGGAAGGTCCTCGTATCGCTCGAACTTCTGGCCGGCCGTGTGGACGTAGAAATAGCCGGGTCGGCCGCCCATCTCCATCCAGGGCAGCCACTGGGAGATTCGCGCCCAGCTGAAACTACTGGGAAGGTAGGCATCCGGAGAGAGCTTTTCGAGGTCGCGGGTGCTGACGAACCAGTTGATCATCTCGGTTGCCCGGTACATGCCGCCCACGTACTTCTGGTAGTCGCCGCCCAAGGGGTTTTCGTAGAACTGGTTCGCCTCGTAGGACAGCGTGTAGAGATCCCGGGTCTGCTGGATTCCGTACGGAAGCGTTCCGCCAAAGAACACGGAGGCGGTGTAGTTGCCGTTCACCGGATCATTGGCGGCGTGGTTCACCTCCACCGTTTGGCCCGTATACGGGTTCTTCCATGACTTCAGGATTTCGCCCGTCTTGGGATCCCGGTAGAACAGGATCTCCTTGGACGTCAGGCGAAACCCGGCATCCTTGATCGTGTCGGGCAGCGGACCGCATTGCTGCACGGCGTACACATCCACATCGAACAGCAGCTGGTCCCGGATACCTTCGACGTGCCCGTACGCCCGGCCCTTGGCGTACAGGAAGGCCACGCCCTGCGCGCGTTCGCCGCAGAAGATGCGCTGGAACGTACGCATCGTCTGCTGTCGGGCCTCGGGGCTGTCAGCGGCGGTGACAGAGGGGCTGGCCACTGCGGCGCAGCCCAGTGCCGCAACCAGTACGAGCAAGCGGGATGTGGACATGAAGCCTCCGTACGGCATTGAACGCGTAGTCGCGGAAATTGGGTCGAGACTACCCACGCCCAACGGTTCGGCCAGCCGTTTTTCGTGGATGGACGGACGCATTTCGCGGTCGCGCGACTGCTAAGGAGAGGCTTTTCGCGAAGTGTGCTTTGCGAACGCTCGCCGGGGGTTGGGAATCCGGGATTCCGGTAGTAACCTAGCCCGGAGTTCGCTCCGTTGAGTCCAGGGGGGGCTTGAAAGTGGGAACAGTTCCACGCGACCAGTGGGTCTTCTTTGGGGTCGTACCAGTGGTCCTCGGGCTGCTGATGTTTTCTCGCGGCGGCCCGCCCGCCAGCGACGTCCCCTCTGCCGCCGGCCTTCTCTTCTGGGTCACCGCAGCGCCGCTCTGGTGGGCGGTGCTGCACGCCGCCACGCTTCTGGTTGCGCGCATCACTGCCCGACTCGCGCTGCCGCGATGGGCGATCCTCGGCGCAGGCAGCTTGCTGGCGCTGCCATTGGTCAGGGCACTGTATGTCTCAATCGGTGCGTTCTACCTGGAGTTGTTCGGCCGGGAATACCCCGCCAACGTGGCCCCGCTGTTTGAACTCAGCTGGCCATTTCTCCAGTCGATGGTCTGGCAGGCGGCATGGCTCTGGGTGAGCTGGATCGGCCTCAACTGCCTGCTCGACTACTACATCGGGCAAGGTCGCTACCCATCGGGCGTGGTGCGCCCTCGACAAGCCGGGGAGGAAGCCGCCGCGTACAGGCGCGACACCCCCGCCCGATCCGTGCCGGACTCCGAATACCCGCCGAGGCTTGCGGATCCTACGGAGAGCGAAGCCGCCGGCGGTCCCGCTGTCCCGGCTTTGCCCGACTTCCTGCGGAAGGTGCCCAGCGCCCGCCGGGGTGACCTGATAGCCATCAAGGCTGAGGATCACTACCTGAAGGTGATGACCTCCAAGGGCGAGAGCCTCGTCCACTACCGGATCTCCGATGCGATCCGCGAGATGCCTGAAGACGCCGGCATCCGGGTTCATCGGTCTCATTGGGTCGCGCGAGACGCCATCGCCCGCTGCGAGACCGTTGGCCGCAGCCTCCGGTTGACGCTGGTCAATGGCACGGCAGTGCCCGTCAGCCAATCGTACAAGCAGCCCGTGCTGCAGTTCTGCCGCGCGGCAGGCCACGATCTCGCGCAGCGCGACGATTAGGCTTGGCATCGCCGCTGCCGCGGCAAGGCGACGCAGCAAAGATCGGGTTCACAACTCCACGCGCAGGATCACGCCCAGCCTCGCCAGGAGGTCGCGCTTGATCAGATCCGGGCCCACCGCCTCGTCCTGCACGACGTTGTCGCGTACGAGCCCCTCCGTGGCTTCGCGACGCAGGATCACGACAAGGCTCGTGTCGTCGAGCACAGCGAACGGGAACTCGTGCCAGCAGTCCTGCTTCATCACGAAGCCGGTCTTGCCATCGAACAGGAAGGCCTCGGCGCGCTCGATGTCCGGCATCTCCGTCGCGCTGGGCGGAGCGAACACGGCGATGAACGGCATCGCAGCCAGGGAGATGAAGGCCTGGGTGTGCAGCGGATGACGCTCCATCCATCGCACCTCGAGCGGCCGCCGCTGGAGCGTCACCACCGGCATCTCTGTCTGTGAATCAGATACGAAGTTCACGACCCGCCGCACCTTCGCCGCTCCGTCGTAGAAGTCGATGGGCAAGGGCGCGACCCCCGGGTCAGGTCCGAGGATCTCCCCGTAGGGCCGCAGCGCCTCCGCGGAGGCGGGCCTTGCACGCAGGGTGATGACACGCACCGGTTCGGGACTCATGTCGGCACCCGCGACGTGCGAGCGGCGGCCAGTATCGCCCGCACGATGCTCTGGTAGCCCGTGCACCGGCACAGGTTTCCCGACAGCGCGGCTCGCACCTCCGACTCGCTGGGATCCGGGTTCGCGCGCAGCAGCTCCGCCGCCGTGAGCAGCATGCCCGGGGCGCAGTAGCCACACTGAACGCCCGCCTCGTCCCAGAATGCCTGTTGCAGCGCTGACAGTCCGCCCTCCGACGGACCGAGCCCCTCGATGGTGGTGATGGCCTTGCCTTGCAGTGTGGCAGCCAGCGCCAGGCACGACTTGGCGACAACCCCGTCGATCAGCACGGTGCACGCGCCGCAGTGCCCCGTCATGCAGCCCATGTGGGTGCCGGTGAGCCGCAGCTGCTCGCGAAGGAACTCGAGCAGCGAGACCTGCGGCTCCACTTCCTGCTCACAGGCGCGGCCATTGACCCTGCAACGAAGGAGCACGCTGTCTTCGATCAGTTCCTGCATGTCAACGGTCATGTCAGCCTCCTCGCGCATTGTTGATGGCACAGGCCACCGCGCCGGCGAATGCCCGACGGGCCAGCACGCCCGCCATCGCCCGACGCCACCTCGCGTCTCCCTGGTGATCGGACAGCGCGTCGCGGATGTGCTCGGTCGACCGATCCTCGACCGCCCGGAGAGCCGGCTCGCCGGGCGGATGTCCGATCAGGAACTGCAACGCGGCGCTGACATCCACAGGCTTGTCGGTCACCGCCCCCAGGACCATCCGCAGCGAGGCGATTCGCCCATCGCTCACCTCGACCAGCGCGGCGGCGTTCGCCGAGCCGTAGCTGCCGTCCGTGATCTTGAGTTTCTGGTAGGACCAGCCCACCCCCTTGCCCATGCGTTCCACGATCACGCGTGTGAGCAGGTCCCGGCTGCCGAGGCCAAGGGTGACGTCCGAGAGCATCGCTGCGAGCGTCATTCGCCGCGGACCACCCATCGAGAGAATCTCCACGTCGGCCTGCAGCGCCAGCAGCGCGGGGGCGATGTCGTAGAGCGGGTGGACCGCGACCAGGTTGCCACCGATGGTGCCACGGTTCAGGACCTGCCAACCGCCGCCGACCTGCGCGGCCGCGGCCGCCAGCAGGGGCACGTGCTCGCGTATCGCAGGAGACGACATCAGCTCGCGATGCACGACCAGGGCCCCGATCGACACGCTTCCGTCGTGGCGGTGGATGTCCCTGAGTTCGGTGAGGCCAGAGATGTCGACCAGGATCGATGGCGTGAGTCGCATGTGGTTGAGGTGCGGCATCAGCTCCTGGCCGCCGGCGATCACCACCGCACCGGCACCGAGCCCCCCAAGCAAATCGACGGCCTGACGTGCACTCCGCGGACGCGCATACTGGACGCGAAGACTCATTTGCCCTCCTCCCCCACCACAGGGGCCCGCGCTGCCGACGACTGAATGGCAGCCCAGATGCTTGGTGCGGTGAGCGGCAACTCGGTGACGGACACCCCGAGTGGGCTGAGCGCGTCGTTGACCGCATTCACGACCGCGGCCGCGGACCCGCCAACGCCCGCCTCGCCCGCGCCCTTGAGCCCGAGATAGGTCACAGGGTTGGGACTGTCGTGGTGCACCATGCTGATCGCCGGAACGTCGGCTGCACGAGGCATGACGTAGTCGGCCAACGACCGGGTCAACTGGCGCCCCGATGCGTCGAACCGGATCTGTTCACTGAGCACACCACCGATACCGAACGCGATCGCGCCGCAGGCCTGCCCTTCGACGAGCGCCGGGTTGATGACTCGACCGCAATCGTGGGCGGCGGCACAGGCCAGCAGCCTGACCACGCCGGTCTCGCGGTCGACCTCGCACACCACCGCGTAGGCCGCATTCGAGTAGCTCGGATAGGGGTTGATGCGGCCCTTGCTGTCGGGGCTGTGCCGGATCAGTCCGGGACGGAACGTGCAGGTCGCCTCGAGAGGCGGCGTGATCACCATGCCGATGTCGTAGGCACGGGTGTACGCGGCATACGCCACCTCGCGGAGCGACGCCGACTTGCCAGGGTCCTGGGTTGAATGCACCCTCCCGTCGCGTATCGACAGATCCCCGGCATCGACCCCGAGCATCGCCGCCGCAAGCGCGCATATCCGGCCCTTCAGTTCCTGGGCTGCCATCGCCGCGGCCCCGCCACCGACGATGGTGCTCCGCCCGGAGTAGTTGCCGAACCCATAGGGACAGGCGTTGGTGTCGCCCTGGATCACGCGGATCTCGCCAGGATCCACGCCCAGCACGTCCGCGACGATCTGCGCCATGCCGGTCGGGTTTCCGGTGCCCGGTGTCGTGACGCCTGTAAGGAGCGTCACGGATCCGTCCGGGGCGATGCGCACCGTGGAGGAGTCGTAGCCCGCCACCATCGTGCCGGGAATGGCGCCCCCCTCCGGCGTCAGCTCATAGGCCAGCCCGATGCCCAGCAACCGGCCCTCGGCTCGCGCCTGCGCCCGCCTCGACTTCCAGCCCTCATGGTCGAGGGCCGCGAGCGCCTTGATCGTGGCGCCTGCGTAGTCCCCCGAGTCGTAGACCAGGCCAGTCGGGCTGTCGTACGGAAACGCATCTTTCGGCACGAAGTTCCGCAGTCGCATCTCGACCGGGTCCATTCCGATCGATCTCGCCGCTTCGTCGATCGCGAGTTCCAGCGCGAGCGCCGTCGCTTCCTTGCCATAGCCGCGCGACGCGTTCCATGACGGCTTGTTCGTCACGAGGATGTCCATCGTGACGTCGATATCCCTCACCTTGTAAGGCCCGGGCATGGTCAGGGCCGTCAGGAAGGCCATTCCCCATCCGGGACAGGCGCTGGGTGCACCCGTGTTGGCGCTCGCCCGGTCACGCAGCCCGAGGATCTCGCCGTCCTCGGCCAGGGCCAGCTCGATCTCGTGGTGCTGCTCGCGGGCGCCGATCAGCAGGCACTCCTCGCGGTCCTCGACCCACCTCACGGGCTGGCCTGTCGATCGCGCCAGCATGCACACGAGCGCCTCTTCCGGATGGCCGTGCATCTTCATGCCGAAGGCCCCACCGATCGCCGGGGCGACGATGCGAATCATGTTCTCCGGCATGCGCAACGCCTGGGCGAGCACGTTGCGCAGCGGGTGGGGATTCTGGGCGGTCGCGTAGAGCGTGATGCCCCCTGACTCCGGATCCGGCACCGCAAGGTACGTGCGCGTCTCGATGGGCTGCGTCGAGAACCGGTGTATCCCGACCGTGGTTCGCACGACGTGCCTCGCCCGCTCGAACGCGCCTTCCGGATCACCGTCACGGAACGGCAGCCGCATCATGGAGTTGTCGTCCCACCCCGGAACGACTGCCGTGACGCCATGCCGCGCCGCGACGTCCATGCCGAGCGTCGCGGGCCGCGACTCGTAATCGACCGCGACACGCGACGCCGCGTAACGCGCGGTCCGCTTGTCCGTTGCCACCACCACCGCCACGGGCTGACCGAAGTGCAGGACCTGCTCGCGGGCGACGCAGCGGATCTCCGATGTCTTGCCGCCGAAGACCGCCGGATCGAGGTAATGAGGCAGCGGGTCGACGTGACGGGCCACGTCCTCGCCATCCATCGCCACGACGACGCCCGGCACGCGCGTGGCCGCGGACAGATCCACGCGCCGGATCCGTGCGGCCGCATGGGGGCTCCGCACCACATGCATGTGGAGTTGACCGGGAAACGCGAAGTCGCCGGTGAACCGGGCCCTTCCGGCCAGCACTGCGTCGCCTCCCAACGTGCGTATCGATCGACCGACGAAGCCCTCGACGTCTTTCATGTTGCGGTCCTCTGCGGCTGCACGACTTCTACGAGCCCGCTCGCGGGGGCGTCAACCTGCCCTCGCGTTCACACGCCGCCGAGGCGGCCCATTCACGGCGCGAGCCCCGTCTGTCGCGACCGGTTCGCGCAATCACTCCTGCGATCCGACGTCACGAGGCTCGTGCCGGACTGCGGGAAGCCCGCTTGGCGAAACGCACTGGCGCGTTCGCGAAAAGGTTGGCTGCGTTCGCGAAATAGCGGTGCACATGCGCCGCGGTTTACGCGACTGTCACGCTGCCTCTCCATGCATGACAGCGGTTTTCCAGCGGGCTGAACGATGCGAAATGTGACGCTTGACGTGAACGGGATACGCCACGAGATCGCCGGCCTGCCGCCCGACATGCCGCTGCTCTGGGTGCTGCGCGACCGGTTGGGACTCGTCGGCACCCGGTTCGGCTGCGGCATCGCCCAGTGCGGCGCGTGCACGGTTCACGTCGACGGGCAACCCACGCGGTCCTGCTCGATACCGGTAGCGGCCGTGACGGAAAGCCGGATCACCACGATCGAAGGGCTCAAGGGGCCCGGCGGCGCCTTGCACCCCGTGCAACAGGCGTGGGTCGACGGTGATGTACCCCAGTGCGGCTACTGCCAATCCGGGCAGATCATGAGCGCCGTTGCGCTGCTGCGCGACATCCCGGCACCGACCGATGAGCAGATCACGGCCGCGATGGCCGGCAATATCTGTCGCTGCGGCACGTACGTACGCATCCGGAAAGCCATCCATGCCGCCGCCGAGGTGCTCGGCAGGGACCCGCGCGGATGACCGTCTCGCACGTCACGCGCCGCGGATTCCTGCGGCTGACGGGGGTCACCGGCAGCGGCCTGCTGCTGGGCGCGCAGGTACCGTGGGCTCCTGCCGCGCAAGCTGACGGGGCAGCGTTTTCCCCCAACGCCCTCCTGAACATCTCGGCTGCCGGCATCGTCATCTACGCGGCACAGCCCGAGATGGGGCAAGGCATCAGGACCGCCTTGCCGATGCTCGTGGCCGAGGAGCTCGACGCGCCCTGGTCCGCCATCGAGGTTCGGGATGCGCCCGTCGACGCCAGCCGCTTCGGGCTCCAGGCGGCGGGCGGCTCCACCTCGATCCCCCGGGCCTGGGAACCGTTGAGGCGCATCGGTGCGACGGCGCGCGCGATGCTGATGCAGGCGGCGGCGGGGCGGTGGCGGGTGCCCGTCAGCGACTGTCGAACCGCAGCCGGGCAGGTCATTCACCCGGCTACCGGCCAGACGATCGCTTACACCGCGCTGGCCACGGCCGCCAGCCGGCTCCCTGTTCCCGACCCGGCGTCCATCGTGCTCAAGCCGACGTCGCAGTTTGGGTTGCTGGGCACCCGCGTGCCGGCAGTCGGTCGGGCCCAGCTGGTCGACGGCACGCCGCTGTTCAGCATCGACGTGCGGTTGCCGGACATGCGCTACGCAGTGTTCGTCAAATGCCCCCGCATCGGCGGCACCGTCGCCGCCGCCAACCTCGACGAAATTCGCGCGCTCGATGGCGTCCTCGACGCCTTCGTCGTGGAAGGAAACGGCAACCCGGCGGAACTCAAGAGCGGTGTCGCGATCGTCGCGCGCGACACCTGGAGCGCACTGAGCGCACGGGCCAGACTCGACGTCCGCTGGGATGAGCGGCAGGCTTCCTCCGACGATTGGGCGCAGACGCTGGAACAGGCCCTCGCCCTCGCGGGCCGCGAGGGCGCGGAAGCGCTGCTCACCCGGGGAGACGTCGACGCCGGCTTCGCGAGCGCGGCACGCACCGTCGGCGGCGTCTACCGCTACGCCTTTGCCTCGCATGCGCAACTCGAGCCGCAGAACGCCACCGGTTGGTGGCGAGACGACGGGACCGTCGAGATCTGGGCCCCCACGCAAACGCCGCAGGCCGCGGTTCGCAGCATCAGCCAGCTCACGGGCATTCCCGAGTCCGCCGTGACCCTGCACGCACGCCGGATGGGCGGGGCATTCGGGCGGCGGCTCATGAACGATGTCGCGTGCGAGGTGGCCGCGATTTCGCGCCGCGTCGGCGGTCCCGTGAAGCTGCAATGGACCCGCGAGGACGACATGCGCAACGACTTCGTCCGCGCGGGGGGCATGATGTCCATCGAAGCGGCGGTCGATCGACAGGGCAAGCCGGCCGCGTGGCGAAACCACTTCATCACGTTTACCGCCGACGGCAGGAAGCCGGTTCATGGCGGCGACCTGCGTCCGAAAGAGGACATGGCCTCGCTGATTCCCGCGTTTCGCCAGACCCGCAGCATGCTGCCGTGGTCTTCTCCCTGCGGGTTCTGGCGGTCCCCGGGCCCGAGCGTGTTCGCCTTTCCGCTGCAGGGCGCGCTGCACGAGATGTCGGTGGCCGCCTCACGCGATCACCTCGAGTTCCTGCTCGAGCTGCTCGGCGAGCCTCGCCGGGTCACGGCGGATGACCCGAAGTCGATGCATACCGGTCGGGCCGCGACCGTGCTCCGCGCAGCCGCCGAGCTCGCAGGCTGGGGGCGTCCGCCTGCAGGCGGGCGCGCGCTCGGACTGGCGTTCTGCTTCAGCCACGCCGCCTATGTCGCGCAGGTCGCCGACGTTTCCGTCGACGAACAACGGCGGATCACGGTGCATTCGATCACCGCCGCGGTCGACGCCGGGACCGTGGTGAACCTGGCGGGCGCCGAAGCGCAGTGCCAGGGGTCGATCCTCGACGGACTGAGCGTGATGTCGGCCCAGAGACTGACCCACGAGGGCGGGCGCGTGCGCGAGACGAATCTCGACTCTTACCCGCTGCGCCGGATCGGAGCGGAGCCGGCACTTCGGCTTCACTTCGTGCAGAGCGGCTACCCGCCCAGCGGCCTGGGTGAACCGGTCCTGCCCCCCGTGGCGCCCGCGGTCTGCAACGCCGTGTTCTCCGCTTGCGGGCATCGCATCCGCACGCTCCCCATCAGCGAGGAAGGCTTCGTCATCCGGTCCTAGGTTGCTCCCTCCTCCTATGCAAGACGATCGCCAACCTCCTACAACGCTCTACAGCTGGTACGTCGTCTGCGTCCTGACGCTCGCCTACATCGTTTCGTTCATCGACCGGCAGATCCTGTCGCTGCTCATCGAGCCGATCCGGCGCGACCTGGGTCTCAGCGACTTCCAGATGGCATGGATCGGCCCGCCGGCGTTCGCGGCGTGCTTCCTGCTGTTCGGCCTCGTCTTCGGAAACCTGGCCGATCGAACGAACCGTACGCGCCTGATCGCGCCGGGGCTCGCGATCTGGTGCCTGATGACGGCATGGTGCGCTTTCGCGGACACGGCGTTCGAGATGTTCCTGGCCCGGCTCGGCGTGGGGCTGGGTGAGGCCGTCCTGGCACCCTGCGCGCTGTCGATGATCAGCGACCTGTTCCCCCGTGAACGCGTCGGAAAGCCGATCGCCGTGTATTCGATGGGCGTTTCGCTCGGATCGAGCGCGGCGCTGATCGTGGGCAGCGCGCTGATCGTGTGGCTCGAAGGCACGGGCCACGATCCGTTCGCGGCGATCGGGATCACGGCCACGTGGCGGGAGACCTTCCTGCTCGTGGGCCTGCCCGGACTGCTGCTGCTGCCGCTGCTGCTGCTCATGCGGGAGCCGCCGCGCCGGGAGCGGCTCAAGGTCGGGAACACGGTCGGCCTCGGCGACACGTGGCGGTTTCTCGTCGCGAATCGCAGCGTCTACGTGCCGCTTTTCCTGGGCAAGGCAGTGTTCAACATCATCGCCAACGCCCATTTCTGGATCATCCCCATGTTCGAGCGTACCTGGGGATGGAGCCGCCCCAGGGCGGGCACGCTGTGGGGCGCGACGCTGCTGTTCTGCGGCATTACCGGCGTCCTGCTCGGAGGCTGGCTCAGTGATCGCTGGTACCAGGCAGGCCGAAGGGACGGCGCGATGGTCACCGTGTGGATCGCGCTGCTGGTCACGATCCCCCTGCACGCGATCGCGCCACTGATGCCGACGGGCGAACTGGCCATGCTGCTGTTCGTGCCCGTGCTCATCGCGATCGGCGCCGGCAGCGCCGCCGGGTCTACCGCCACGATCCTGGTGACACCCAACGAGTTCCGAGGGCAGATGACCGCGCTCTCCCTGCTGATTGCCGGCGGCCTCGGCCAGTTCCTGGGACCCACCAGCGTCGCCGCCCTGACGGACTTCGCGTTCCGGGACCCGGCTTCGCTGCGCTACAGCCTTTCGACCGTCGTGCTGGGCTTCAGCCTCGTCGCACTGGTCGTCCTGACCTGGGGCCGCCGGCATTACCGGCAGGCGCTGGCCACGCTGGAGCGCGACCTGGCGCGTTCGGCCGCGGCCCGCACTGGCGGCGAGTCCTCACCCGCGCGGAGTTCGCCATGAGCAGATCCGAGGAGCTGGTCGGTCGCCTGGTTTGCATGAGCCCGGGCGATGCGCCGTCGTACTGGCAGCCGAGGCCCGCCAATGGCTTCCTCGACCTGGTGCTGACGCCCGACCAGACCGGTCACCCAGGGTTCGTCCTGGGCTTTCAAACCGTCGAGGTCGGGGGACACATCGCGACCCATCACCACACCGACATCACCGAGATCCTGGTGTGCCTGTCGGGGCGTGGACGCATCGTGACCGATGCCCGCGAGTTGCCGTTCGAAGCCGAGACCACGTGCTTCGTCGGTCATGACGTTCGCCACTCGGTCGTGAACGATTCCGCCGTACCGTTGCGGCTGCTGTGGATACAGTTGCCGCCCGGCCACGAGCGGCTCTTTCCCCTGATCGGCAGGACGCGGAACCCTGGCGAGACCGCGCCGGAACCGTTCGACCGACCGGCGGCTTCGGGCCTCTGGGCCGAAAGCCTCGGCGTCTCGTTCCAGTCCGCCCCGGATCCGACTCCGTGAAGCGGCATGCGGTCGACACCTCCGGCGGGTCGATCGCGGCATACACCGCCGGCAGCGGCCAGCCGGTCCTCCTGCTCCCGGGCCTCGGCGGCCGCGCCACGTTCTGGCAGCGGACCTGGCCGACACTGCAGGCGCGGCACCATGTGGTGTCGCTGGATCACCGGGGCTGCGGAAGCAGCTCACGCGACGACGTGGCGTATTCGGTCCCGCAAATGGCGCAGGACGTGATCGCCGTGCTCGACCACCTGGACATCGGCCGTACCGACATGGTCGGGCACTCGCTGGGCGGCGCGATCGCGCTGTGGCTCGCCGTGCATCGGCCCGAGCGCTGCCGCAGGCTCGTCCTGAGCAGCACCTGGGGCGGCACCAACCCGTATATCCGCGACGCCTTCGAGCTCCGGCGCAGCGTGCTGCAGCGGATCGGTCCACGCGCCTACGAGCAGCTGGTCGACCTGATGCTGTATCCGCCGCACTGGTACGCCCGGCACCAGGCCGAGATCGTGGCGCACCGGGCCGGTGCCGACGTCGACGTCGGGCTGCTCGAGCGGCGTCTCTGCGCCGTGATCGACTTCGACCTGCGCGCCCGGCTCGCCGGGATCACGCAGCCCTGCCTCGTCGTCTGCCCCCAGGATGACGCCGTGACGCCGTTGTTCCTGTCGCAAGAGCTCGCCGCGGTCATTCCCGGCGCACACCTCCGCATCTTGCCCACCGGCGGACATGCGGCGCCCCGGATCGAAAGCGAAGCGTTCCTTGCGGCCGTGCGGCCTTTCCTGGAGTCACGCGCATGAGGGCGGTGGTGTGCAACGGCTACGGACGGCCGGCGGACGTCGTCACGCTGGTCGACGAACCCGTCCGTGCGCCGGCGCCCGACGAGGTCGTGGTGGCGATCGAGGCCGCGCCGATCCATCTTTCCGACATCTACTACATGCGCGGGGTGCCGGGCTTCAGCCAGCGTGTCCCGCCCTACGTGCCTGGGCGCAACGGCGTCGGCCGCGTGATGCGCTGCGGGCAGGACGCCGCCGCGTTCCCGACGGGCTCGCGGGTCTTCCTGCCGCGATTCGTCGGCTCATGGTGCGAGGAGGTCGTGATCCAGGAGAAGGTCCTGCAGCCGGCCCCGGAGGGCGTTCCCGCGGAGCAGCTGGCGCTCGTCTCCGGGAACCTGATGACCTCGTATCTCCTGCTCACCGGCATCACGACGCTCCAGCCGGGTGACTGGGTGCTGCAGAACGCCGCCAATTCCAACTGCGGGCTCTACATCGCCCGTCTGGCGCGCGCGTGGAACCTGAAGACGGTCAACGTCGTGCGGCGGGACGCGGCGATTGCGCCAGTGCTCGAGGCGGGCGGCGACCTGGTCTTCGTCGATGGCGAGGACCTGCCGGCGCGCGTGGCGGCGAGCGAGGCGGGCGGCAGGATACGGCTTGCGTTCGATCCGGTCGCCGGGCCGGGCACCGCGCGAATCGGCGAATGCCTGGGCAGCGAGGGCACGCTCGTCCTGTACGGGCTGTTGGCCAGCGAGGCGGCCAGCGTCCGCATCGTCGACCTGATGTTCAGGGGAATCACGGTCCTCGGCTACTACAACCCCCGGCTGTTCCTGCGGCTGAGCCCCGCTGAGCAGCGCGAGCTGTACCTGGAGCTCGGCCGCATCGTCTCGGACGAGGCGTTTCATGCGCCGCTGGCGGCCGTCTATCCACTCGAAGACATCCGCCTCGCGCTCGAGCACGCCGAGAAATCCGGCGCCGAGCGGAACGGAAAGATCGTCATCAGGATGTAGGCCGCCATGATCCCGAGAGCGAGCCGGCGCATGGACCCGACCGACCTGTATGACATCGCCGGCCAGCTGTCGGTCGAGGAACGGATGGTGCGCGACTCGGTCGCCAGACTCGTCGACGAGCGCGTGCTGCCGATCATCCGCGAGCACTTCGAAAGCCATACGTTCCCGCGAGAGCTGATCCCGGAGCTCGCGGCACTCGGGCTGCTCGGTTCCTCGCTGGAGGGCTACGGCTGTGCCGGAATGAATGCCGTGTCCTACGGGCTGATCTGCCAGGAGCTGGAGCGGGGCGACTCCGGCCTCCGCAGCTTCGTGTCCGTGCAAAGCTCGCTCTGCATGTACCCGATCCGGGTCTACGGCACGGAGGCGCAGAAGCAGGAGTACCTGCCGCGGCTGGCGCGGGGCGAGCTGATCGGCTGCTTCGGGCTCACCGAGGCGCACGGCGGCTCGGACCCGGCGAACATGAAGACACACGCGAGGCGGCGTGGCTCAGACTGGGTGATCAGCGGCGCAAAGATGTGGATCACGAACGGCGCGATCGCCGACCTGTGCATCGTCTGGGCGATGACCGAGGGCGGGATTCGCGGTTTCATCGTCGAGAAGGGAACGAAGGGCTTCGCGGCGGCGGAGATCGAGCGCAAGTTCAGCTTGCGTGCCTCCGTGACCTCGGCCCTCTACTTCGACGACGTCGTCGTGCCGGACTCACGGGTGTTGCCGGGCGTGCTCGGCCTGAAAGGGCCGCTGTCGTGCCTGACACAGGCGCGCTACGGGATCGCGTGGGGCGTGCTCGGTGCGGCACAGGCCTGTCTTGCGCAGGTTCTGGGCTACACCCAGGATCGCCCGATGTTCGGCCGACCTCTGGCGGCGACCCAGGCGGTGCAGATCCGCCTGGCCGAGATGGCGCGGAAGATCACGACCGGTCAGCTGCTGAGCCTGCAGCTCGGCCGTCTCAAGGATGCCGGGCAGATGACACCGAGCCACGTGTCGCTGGCGAAGTGGAACAACTGCCGCGCGGCGCTCGAGGTGGCGCGCGACGCCCGCGACCTGCTGGGCGGCAGCGGGATCAGCGCGGAGTATGTTCCGATCCGCCACATGCTCAACCTCGAAAGCGTGATCACCTACGAGGGTACGGAAACCATTCACCAGCTGACCGTCGGGCGGGAACTCACCGGGCTCAGCGCGTTCTAGCCAGGCGGCAGCGATGGGGTATCGGCAGACGCGGTTCACCTCGTCCGGCCAGGACGCGAAGGCCCGCAGGTGGTGACCCGCCGCGGAGCCGAGACCGCGGTGCTCGTCCCCATCAACGCCAAGCACCTGCACCTGGCCACCGTGTCGCTGGGCGAAGTTCATGCATCGCAGGTCGGAGACGCTCCATGAGGACGCCATGATCGCGGCGATCGCCAAGGTCAACGGCTTGACCGTGGCGACCCGCAACGTGGCCGACTTCGCCGGATTCGGGATTGAGTTGGTCAATCCTTTCGGGGTCGACCCTGGGCCGTGACGAGCGGCAGGCGACCATCCGCGACCTCACCCTGAACGGGTAGCCGGCTTCCACAGGACCAGATCGCAGCGCTTCGCCGCCGCGACGAAGCCCCCGTCGGTGGTGAGCAGCGTGAGACCGTGGCGAATGCACAGCTGAGCGATCAGCGCGTCGACCGTTCCCAGCTGAACGCCCGCCCGCCGGCAGTGATTCCTGAGCTCGGCGGCGTCGACGTGGTCTGCCCGATCCGGCATCAGCATGGGCAAGGCCGAAAACCGATCCAGAAGCTGCTTGCGCGCCTTCGGCGCGGCAAAGCCCTGCAGCAGCTCCTGCAGGATGATCCCCGTGATGACGATCGGCTCGCCGCCATCCAACGCGTGGCGCAGCGCTGCAACCTCACGCGCGTGGCGTTCTGCGTCGCGACGGAACGCCAGCGACCAGACGCTGGTGTCGACCAGGAGGGTCACCGGCGGGAGCGCTCGGCCTTGTAGTCGAAGGACTCATCCCACTCGAGCTTGCCCATGAGCTCTGCGAGGTGCTTCTGCTTTCGCCGGGCCACGTACTCTTCCAGCGCGCGGGTCACGGCGGCCTTCTTGGTCCGCTCGCCGCCGACCTTGACGGCCTGCTCGATCAGCTTGGGATCGATGGAGAGATTGGTCGCCATGTGTCACCTCCTACACATCAGGTTACACATAGTTGCCAAAAGCGTGTTTCGTCGAGATGCCCCTGCCTCAGACCATCAAGCGCGCAGTGCAGGTTCACGCGGCTGATTACCTGCGCCACGGATCGATGGTCTTGACGCCTGCGGCGATGAACGGCGCGACGTCGCGAGTCGCGACCGCGAAGCCGTGGACGTAAGCGATCGCGGCGATCATCCCGTCGGCGAGCGGCAACGCCGCGCCGTGGCCGGCGGTTCGCTCGAGAAGGTCGGCGTACGCGCGCGCGGCAGCGTCATCGAAGGCGAGCCGGCGGGTGCCGAACAGGCGGCGCAGCAACGTCTCGAGCGAGGTCTCGAGCGTCTGACGTCGCGCGCCGTGCGCCACGCCCGCCAACAGTTCGGCCGTGCCGATCGATGTGAGGTAGAGCGCCTCGGCCGGCTGTGCGTCGAGCCAGTCGACCACCGCCTGGTCTGGCGCCGGCCGCAGCGGTTCGGAGACGACGGTGGTGTCGAGGATGATCACTCGAACCGGGCAGGCTCGAGCGGCTCCGGGCTGCGCCGCACATCGAGCTCGACGCCGTGGAGTGCGGCGCCGAAGCGGCGCAACTCCGTGCCGATCTTCAGGCGCGCCTCGCCTTTCACGCTCTGCGCCAGGATCGCGCGGATCTCGGCCTCCGTGCTGCGCCCGTGCTGGGCCGCGCGCACCCTAAGCGCGGTGTGCACATCGTCTGGCAGGTTGCGGATGGTCAAAGTCGCCATGTTGATATCATCTGGCATCAATGAAAGCAATGCAAGCACTCAGTGACATCAAACTCGCCAGTGGGCGCGATGTTTCCGGCGCGGAGCCGCTGCCGGGCACAAGTACCCCACCCCCTACCCCTCACCACCCCGTCATTCGCCCGACACCACGCATGCGCCGACCTCAGCACGCCGCCGGAGAGGCCCGAAAGCACGGTTTTGCAGGTCTGCCCCACCCAGTGTGCAAAACACCGCGAATTGACCGACCAAGTGGACTTACAGGCGTTTCGGCGCGCGCGCCGTCGCCTGATGAATGCCCCGGCGCGGGCGGCGCTGTCGACACGGCGGACGATAGGCGTAACCGCTGCGAGTGACGCGTCAGGCGACCTTCGCCTGAAGCCGGATCCCCAACACGCGCGCCACCCTCAGAAACGTCGTCAGGCTCGGATTCCCCTCGGCGCTGAGCGCCCGGTACAGGCTCTCCCGGCTCAGGCCTGTCTCCTTCGCAACCTGTGTCATGCCCCTGGCGCGCGCTGCGTCACCGAGGGCACGCGTGAGCCCTGCGACGTCGTCGGGCGCCTGCTCCAGCCACGCGTCGAGGTAGGCGGCGATCTCTTCCGGGGTTCGAAGGTGCTCGGCGACGTCGAAAGGTCTGGTCGATGCCTTCCTCTTGCTTCGCACTGCGGGCTTCGCCATCGATCTACTCCCGAAAGGCTCGCGCCAACCTGATTGCATTTGCCACATCACGTGACTGCGAGGATTTGTCGCCCCCCGCCAGAAGCAGCAGCACCTGATTGGCCTTCAACGTGTAAGAGACGCGGTAGCGCGGCCAATGACGTCCGGGAGCGCGTCGATCCACTTGCGAAACTGGGGAGTCGCCTCAACCCGAAGCATGTCGAATGTAGCCTATCGGCTACGCCTGTCAAGGCGGGCCACCAGCGTGCCCCTGCCCCGCGCACCCATCCACCCGCTTTCTTGCCCGGAATGCCGCGAAATGGCGAGGCCGCCGGCCGCTCGAGCCCGGTCGCCACGAGAGGCGCCCCGCCAACGGGCCCTCTGTTGCCGCAGCAAACCTGTTGGTATTACCATCTTAGATTTGGTATTACTCTGGAGCCACGATGCCCACCACCCTCACTATCAAAGGCCAGGTCACGATCCCGAAGCAGATCCGTGACGCGCTCGGCCTGAAGCCTGGCATGCCGGTCGACTTCACCGTCAACCGCGAGGGCGAGGTGGTGCTCCACCGCGCCAAGCGGGCCACCCGCCGCACGCCTGACCGATTCGAGGCCGCCCGGGGCAAGGCTGACGTGAAGTGGCGCACCCAGGATCTGATGGCGCTATTGCGGGGCGAGGGCTGATGCTGGTCGACACCAACGTTCTCGTCGATGTCCTCGAGAACGATCCAGACTGGGCCGACTGGTCGGTCGCCCAACTGCAGGCGCAGTCCAGGGTGCATCGGCTGGTCATCAATCCGATCATCTATTCCGAGCTTTCACTTACCTTTTCCAGCGTGGAAGCCCTCGACGAGGTGATCGCCGGCATGGAACTGCGGATGCTGGAGATCCCCCGGCCCGCCCTGTTCCTCGCCGGCAAGGCGTTTGTCCAGCACCGGCGCAGCGGCGGAGTGAAGACCCATGTCCTCGGCGACTTCTTTATCGGCGCGCATGCTGCCGTCAGCGCGCTGCCCGTGTTGACCCGGGACACGCGCCGTTACCGCAACTACTTTCCAACGGTCACGCTGGTAGCGCCGGCGTAACGCGCATCTGCGCCAACGACGGAATCCGGGTCGACAGGAGGCCGGTCGTGCGCAAAGCCAGACTCCTTCGCCAGCGATCGCTGAGCGGCCCTTGGTCCCAGGCCCAAATGGGGCACCCTGTGAGTACATCCGCAGCTTCCGTCACCCCCCGATTGCCTGTCCGGTTTGACAGGGGCCACTACAGGGTAATCGCCGCTCGGCGGGTTCGTGAAGTGCGCCAAATGTTTATTGCGCCGCAACCCTCCACGACTGGTCGGCACCCGCGTGAGCGTCGACCCGGTTTCCGCTAAACTTCCGGAGCTTCGCCATAACCGGAACGCGAGGTCGTCCCCCGCTCCTCGCCAAGGAAATGCCCGACGATGGAAAATTTCCTGAAGGAATTGCGAACTACCGTCTCTCACAATGAGCGCGACGCGTTTTCGCGCTCTCCCCTCTATCATCAGATCTATGTTGGATTGAAGGACGCCATCAGGTCCGGCAAGCTTCCGCGTGGCTCCCGAATGCCGACCGAGCAGCAGCTTAGCAAGGCACTCAAGGTATCCCGAATCACCAGCAAGCGAGCGATGGACGAACTCGCAGCGGAGGGCCTGATCCAGCGCTTCAGGGCTAAGGGCTCCTTTGTAACCTTCGAGTATCGGGCCCCGGCCCTGATCGCCACTCTCGCCGACCTTGCCGAGAGCGTCGGGGAAATCGACAAGCAAAGCACCGTCAGCGTCCTGACTGTTGAACGCATCACGCCTTCCGACGAGTTGCGCGCGCTCTTCGGACTGGCGCAGGGTTCAACAAAACTCTTGAAAACCGTGCGCGTGCGGAGCAACAGCCGGGGCGAGCCTTACGCCTACTATGTGAGCCTTCTGCCGGCCCCTCGCCGCGGCGGCGTGAAACGCTCCATGGAGCTCGACGCATCCCTCGCGCTGCTGAGCGGGGAGCGGCCGAAGTTCACGAGGGTCGAGCAGACGCTTAACGCCGTCAGCGCCCCGGCACGAGTTGCCACGATACTGGGAGTGGCGAGCGGCACCGCATTGCTGTCCATCCGGCGCAAATTCCTCGGCCCCGACGGACGCTTGGTCGAACTCCTCGAAGGCCTGTTCAACCCGAAGCGCTACCAGTACTCCATGACCGTCGACATCAAGTAGCCGCAGCCTCTGGCAGTATCCGTGCTCACCGGGACGTGCGTTCCAGACGCTGCCGGGCCTCTTCCAGAAGGACCTGGTCTTCTCCACTCAGAGCGCCTCGCAGAGATTGAGCCTTCTCGAGATACGGACGGGCTTCGGCAAACAGGTTACGTTCAGACAGCACGTACGCAAGCATCAGGTTGGCACCCGGATGGTTCGGTGCCGCCTTCAAGGCTTCCTTCAGCAGCGATACCGCCGTCTCCACATCCACGTCGCCGCCGCGCTTCCGAAGCATGTAGCGGGCCGTCTCATACTCGGGAAGATCGCCCACCCGATACAGAACCGTCGGCCTCCCCTTCTCTGTTCCGTAAAGCAGTGTCCCGGTCTCCGGATCATTTCCCGCGAGGGCGATTTCCAGACGGTCCTCATGCAGGTCGTACGTCCAGTTCCAGTTCAGTGTCTGCTTCCGGGCCACGGAAAACACGATGCAGTCCTTCGACTCCCCCCGATAGCCGCTGCCGACTCGTTTCCATCGGATCGGGCATGCGCCGCCCCCCACGCCATTGACGAGGCCTCCGGGAGTGATGCCGTCCAGGATGCCAGGGATTCGTGCGCTTGCCTCATAGCTCCGGGCACCCAGCGGACTACGGGCCGACATGAGAATCTCGCCGCTCTCCGGCAGGTACGTCAGCGTCCACACCAGGAACTCGAACTCGTCGAAATGCCAACTCCCTTTCCGACGGCTGTATGAGCTCGACAGCAACACATGCCTGCCGATCTCCGGTGCCTGCACAGGGTGAAACCCCCGGTTGATCCACCCGACGAGCCGGTTCTCCGGCACGCCCTGCAGTTTCTGATCATGCCGGTATCGGCCAGCGTCGAAGTTGCCGGTCATCATGGCGACCAGTTCGGCGACCCTCGGGTCGCCGCTTGCGGCACGCTTCGTGTCCGCATGCAGGGCGGAGGAATGCAACGCCAGCAACGCCATGCAGGCCAGCCAGTTGTTCAGGTGCATCACGGGCCTCCAGGCGGAACCGTAAAGACGGCAGCACTCATTCACGCCGGACCGGCATCAAACGATAAATCGTCGGCTGGACATCCGAGCTGAAGTAGATCGCCCCGTCGCGCCCCACAGCCACGTCGTTGTGGATCCAGCTTCGGTGCATGGGAGGAGGTCCCTGCAGGCCTATCGGCAGGTCAGTCAGCAGAATTTCCCGTCTGCCGCTACCCGGATCGACCCGCAGTAACGCGCGCGCACCCGCATCGATGAGAACGACCCATCCGCTGCGGTCCAACGCGATACCCTCGGGCTGGACGAAGCCGCGCGCGATAACCCGCAGCTCTCCGGTCTGCAGATCGAGGCTCGACAACGTGCCAGCGCGAGCATCGGTGACATAGATCAGGCGTTCCCCATCCCGGGCAATCCCCAGCGGCGCGTCCATGCCATCCGCGAGGACTCTGACTAGTTTCCCGTCGCCATCGACCTGCACGACACGACCGGCCCCCATTTCCGCGATGACGAACGTTCCATCGCCCATCCAGGTAGCATCGTGCGGCAGCTTGAGGCCGCCGAAAGACCTGACGGTTTCCAGCGTCGTCAGGTCCTGGACGAAAACCTCGTTCCTCGTCCAGCTCGAGAGCACCAGGTGGTTGCCCGTGATCGTTGCGCTGCTGGGATACATCGACGTCGCGAGCCCCATTTTTTGCTCGATGACTTCGGCCTCACCCGTCCTCGGGTCCATCCGCCGAGTGGTGAACATGTCGGCGATATAGAGCCACTCCCGACCGTCGACGACCTGGAGCGCGAGCCCCCCAGGCACCGAAACGCCGCCGCGCGCGACGGTGCGTACGGCGCCCGAGCGGGGATCCACTTCCTCGATGCTGCTGTGGGCAAAATTCGAAACGTAAATCAGCCCCTCACCGGAAATCGTAATGTTGTCGTTACCGGGCGAGAGCTGAGCCACCAGCGTGCGCTTCCAGGTCCCCTGATCCAGCCGGTACAGGCGGCCCGTAGCAAGCTCGCTGACGAAAAGGTTTCCTGCCGAATCGCTCTTCACAGCCGTAGGATCCCGAAAGCCGTCCGCGAGCACGGTGTGGGTGCCGGTCGCGAGATCCACCCGGACGACAGTTCCCAACGCGCCCTGGGGCCCATAGAGATAGCCGTCGGGCTTGATGACAAACCCGTTCAGCGCACCCGAGGGCTGGAATATGACGCGGGGTGGCTTCTTGCCGGCGAGATCGATCTCATAGAGGGCGTCCGCCACTCGTGGCTGGGTCGCGAAAAGCCGACCGTCGGGATGAAAGCCGACGGTGTTGATCCCGGGGAGCCCCGTGGCGAGCTCCCTGATAACGCCACCGGGGCTTCGCGCGTAAATGACGCCGGAAGTAAGGTTGGTCCAGACCACGGTGCCGTCCGGCCCGACCTTGACGTCGTCTGCGCCGCCATAAGGCGGCCCTACCACCACCTCTGACGCCCCGGTTTTCACATCGATCCGGTGCACCGTCATGCCGATGAGGTCGGCCGCATAAAGCCTGCCTGACGGGTCGAAATCCATGCCGTGCAGGCCCCGGAAGGGCGAGGCGGGAACCAGACGCTCGAGTCGGTATTCCGCAGCTGCAGCAACGGACGCGCAGAGCACGCACGTGGCAATCAGGACGCCAAACGCCCGACTTGTCCCCGGAATCATCGCTCGGCGAGGAAGCATCGCACCACCGAGGCGATCTCGCTCGCTCGCGTGTCCAACGAGCCGCTGTTCCAACCGGGGAATTCATGAATCCGGCCGTTGCGCAGGTATGGTGCAGCGAGTCGCGTGAGTTCCTTGAGGAAATCGTCGAGATTGACGACCAGCAACGGCTGCGCCATACGCGGCAGGGTCGTCGTCAGGTCATAAGCGAAAGCAGCCCGATAGCCCCAATTGCTTGTTCGGTACTGGCGAAGGCTCTCAACCATGATGTCTGCGTAACGGTCCGTCGATGGCAGATCGGGGAACTCCCCCAATGGAGCCCTGCGGAGGTTGTTCGCAAGCGTCGTCAGCGCATAGATGAAATCAGGGTTCTCTTTCGTGAGCGTCGGCTCATATCTCGTGCGAATCGCCTCGTTGAAGATCGGTGCCGAGACCATCACGACCTTGCGGACCCGGTCCGGATACCGGACCGCGAGGTCGGCCGCGATCATGGACCCCGTGTAGTACCCCATCAGATCCGCTTTGCGGAGCTTCATGGAATCCATGAATGCAATCATCGCATCCGCGTAATCGGCGATCCCGGGGGCGCTCCGCGGCATGTCAGACCCGCCGTAACCGGGCGCGTCAGGCGCCGCGGCGAACCGGTCCCGACCCATCTCTCCCAGCCATACGTCGAACACGGCCCCGGACATGGGACTCGGATGAAGACAGATCAGAGGCGTCTCTCGCGATCCGCGCCTGCCGGCGAAACGGTAGTGAATCTGGCCGTCGACGCCGTCGGCGTAGGCACGCCGGACGGGAACCCGCTCACTCCTGGCCAGCGGACCCTCGCTTCCACATTCCGCGGCGGCTTCGGCAGACGCGCCGAGACAAGTCAGCAGGCCGCCCAAGGCGACACTGGCGCTGAACTCGCGACGCCCGAGGGCACTGCGCTGCGAAGTCTTGTTCATGTCGAAACCCCGTCTACCTGAACTGGCCATCGACCATCTCCGTCATGGTCGTCGGACACTTGACCGTCCATTCCGTGGCGTCCGTGAACCGATTGCAGCGCCAGTACTGGTACTCAGGACCCAGCGAGTCATCGGTGGCATGGAACGTCTTGCCGATGCACTCGCTCTTTCCTGCGCACTGCGCCGCGAGACGTCCGAGGTCACCATACGCAATGGGCCCGAATGTCCTTTCATTCTCCACGAGGTAGCCTTTCCCGGTCGCCGGGTGCACGCCACCGCGGCCGGCGCCCTCGATGATGATTGCCCCGACGCGAATCACGGTGACGGGCAGACCGCTCTCAAGCAGAACCTTCTCGCCGGCTCCGATCCCGCCGAGGATGTCCTCGAACAGGGGGTAGTTGATGTCCGGGAATCCCCTGACTACGCCGTCCTTGCTGGCACCCGCCTGACCGATCCAGATAATCTGACGCACGCCGACCGCTTTGGCGGGCCCTATCACCGCCTGCGCGGCAGGCACGAAGGGATACGGCTCCCCCCGTCTTGCGTTCATTGAAATAAAGACGACGCTGGGTCGGGTCGACAGAATCGCGGCCTCAACCGAACGCGCGTCTTGCACGTCCCCAACAACGAACCGCAGATCACGTCCGCCAAGAAGCCGCAGGTTGGAGGTCGGCCGCAGGAAGGCGGTAATTGGACCCAAGTCGCTCGGGAGGTACTTGATGAATTCCGAGCCGGCGTCGCCACTGGCACCGATCACGAGCACGCCGCCATGTTTTGCGGCGCTCGCGCTTCCGGAACTGGCAATGCTCGCCGCGGGCAAGGTCAGCCACGCGAGCAACCCGAAGAGCACCTTCGCAGTCAGAGCAAAATCAGATGCCCGCATAACGCCCTCCGTTCAGTTTCCGGCCGCTGCACCCGGTTGCGGTGCCGCTCCCCCGCGAGTCGCCTGCTCGAGGTAACGGAGTAGCGCGCGCCTGTCCGACACACCGGCAATGCCTGGGAAAACCATCAGCGTTCCTGGTACGACGGCGGCCGGATCCCGAAGCCACTCGTCGAGCGTCTCGTTGCTCCAGGTGAGCCCGGAATTGCGCATCTCGTTGGAATAAGGGAAGCCCGGAAGGGAACCCGCCCGGCGTCCCAGAACCCCCTGAAGGTGAGGGCCGATCTTCCCGAGGGTTCCCTCGGCGGCGTCAGGACGGGCGCGATTCACGAGGTCGTGGCAGGCCGCGCATTGCAGCCAGAGAATCTGGCCGCGCCTGAGCTCGCTGGCGGCGGTTGCATCCGCAGCGGAGCCCGCCCGAACCTGACCGATCGCGGCGACACATGCCGCGAGGCCGAACAGTGCAACCAGCGCCTGCCCTGCCATACGCTGCGACCGACTACGCATGAGTCAGCACCTCTATGGCGACTCTCTCGGCAGACTCCATCGCGCCCTCCATACCGCGCTCGACGATCGCTGTATGCTCGCCGCAGAACGAGATCCGGGGCAGGCCGGTGCGCAAGTGCGCGCCGTACTTGACGATCTGGCCCGGCTGCCAATAGAGCCAGTCACCGTCGCCAAAGGGATCACGGCCGCAGGCCTGCACGGCGATCGGCGTCAGGAGGCCGCGCAGAGACGGGCGCATCTTCGTCGCGAAATGCTCCACGTAATCGAAGCACTGCTTGTCGGTGAGAAAGTTGAACGGGTGGGATTCGGGGCCGTTGATATAGGCGTGCAACACGGTGTAGTTGCCGTCGGGGCCACGACTCATGGCCGTCAACTGGTCGAGGGGCGACTGCGTCCACATGTTCGCGGGCAAGCCGTCCTTCTCCCAGTAGGGCTCACGGATTCCCATAAACACCCGAATCGAAGGTCCATACCGCATCTCGTACGCGGCCGACTCGAGGATTGCCGGAAGGGCGGGAGAGAACCTGACATTCCGGAGCAACGGCAGGGGGAGCGACACAATCGCGAAACGGGCCGAGTGCGTCGACCCGTCGGCACATTCGACAGTGACCCCGCCCGAGTGACTCGCGATCCCGCAGACCACTCTTCCGCGCTGGATTGTGCCCTCAGCGAGCGCTGCGGCCATCGCCTCCGGCAGCATCGAGTTCCCGCCTTCGATCTCGAAGGCGGGAACTGTGCCTGGCCTGTCCCCGAAAAGCTGCAGGTAGCGCGCCTTGTGGGTTGAGTTGAAGTGTTCCCGCTTCATCTCGTACAGGGCGGATGTCCGATCGAAGGAATCCGTGTGCACCCAGAGCCCCGTGAGATCGATCGCCGCCTGGTTGTGGCCCTTGCTGCGCAGGTATTCCGGGGCGGACATCCTGTCCCATTGGTGGTACTCGGGCTTGAGCCATGAGTCCGCCGCCTTCCCGGAAAGTGGAGACTGCTCAAACATTGCACCGAGCAGCTGATGTGGAAGAATCTTCCGGTCTGCGCCGGACAGCGGGTTCAGGCTGCTGGTTGGCCAGTCCTCCCGGGTCACCCACTTGCCGTTGACGTAATAGACCCAGGGCTTGCCGGACAGCGGCCCTCCGTCCGGCGCCTGCCCTTTGAGATTGAAGCGTTCCATCGCGGCCACCACTCTGGCGTAGCTGGCGCCGATGTACTGGCCCCCGCCCTCAGGCAGGCCCGGCACGTCGACCATGGTCTTCACACGGCCGCCGATCCGCTGTCGCCCCTCCAGAACACGCACCGACATGCCCTGCTCCTGGAGAAGCAACGCCGCGTGCAGCCCCGAAAGTCCGGCACCGACCACGACCACGTCCAGCGGGGCGCTGTCATGCGCGTAGAGCGGCCGCGGGATCCCGAGCGCAGCCCCCGCGATTCCGGCAGAGATCAGCGACAACGCGTTGCGACGATCAATTTTCGACATGGTCTCGCCTCCTGCTCTCCGCTACTCGATTAGCGGCTACGCGCCGCGCGCGTATATATCATTCGTATATCATTGGTGACCGATGCCCGCAAGGCGCGGCTCCGGAACATTCACTTTTCCCTTGCGTAGCAACGACCGAGCCACCATGCGTTCGCCGCCCAAAGCGCCGCAGCGCCAGCGCCAATGAACGCCGCGCCGGCAGCGCTGAGGCCTGCGTTCTCAAGCGCGTTCTTGACCTGTGCGACCACCATGTCGGCGGCGCGATACACAGGCACGTCTATCGTACTCTTGGCCTTGTACTTGGTCTCCGCGTCGAGCTTGCCGAAGAGCATCTCGCGGCCGGGGCGCAGAAACGCATACTCTCCCCAGCGGCGAACGACTACTGCCGTTGCGAGCACCCAGAAGCCGCCGGTAAAGCCGAGACCGATGAACATGAGAATCATCACCACCGGGACCCCCGTAAGCAGGGCCCCGAGCCCCAGGCGCGTGGCGATTCTCCCGGTGAGGAAGATCTGCGACAGGATCGTCAGTGACTGGACAACGTAGTCGAGCCGCGCAAAGACCTGGGTCCGGTCCGCCGAGTCCGAGTACCGTTCCGCCACGAGGCGAAGCTGCTCGAAGTAGAGGATCGTGTTGATCGTCGACACGAACACCACGAAAAGCGCTATCCCGAGCAAGTAACGCGACCGCAGCAGTAAGGTAAAGCCGGCGAACGGGTTCCCCCCGAGTCCTCGCCCGGACAGACCCGGCCCGCCCGCATCGGACGCGCGCGGCTCGCTTTGGCGCAGCAGAAATTGCTGGCAGATCACGGCCGCGAGGAACATTGCTCCGCCGAGCGCCAACACCCCCGACGTTCCAATTGCCTGCACGGACAGATCCGTCACAAGCGGTCCCACCAGGGCGCCGGCCGTACCTCCCGCTGCGATCACTCCGAAGAGACGGCGGGACTGCGCAGAATCGAACAGCTCGAGCAGGAAGCTCCAGAATACGGATACGAGGAGCAGGTTCAGGATGCTGATGTAGACATAGAAGAACCGGGCCGCCATCAGGCTGTCGGGATTGCGGTCGAAGTACCAGGACAACGCGAACAGCGAGACGGCGACGAATCCATATATCGCCGGCAGCAGGACCGCGCGCCGTACCCATGCAACCAGCGCGCCATAAATCGGAATGATCGCGACCGCCGCGACCGAAGTGACGACCCACAGGTCTGCCACAGCGTCGCGACCGAGTACAGTTGCAAAGGTCTCCCGTACGGGCCGCACAGCGAAGTAGCCGCCGAGCACGAAAAAGAACAACAGAAACGCAGTGCCCGTAGCGCGCGTCTCCCCCGGCTCGACGCGCCCGATCCGGTTGAGCGCCCTTCCGATCCAGCTGGAAGTCGCCGTCGCCATGATCCAGACCCTCCTTGTCTAAGCCGGCCGCGGGCGATGCCGCTGGCCGGCTTTTTACTTCCCGTCCAGGATGTACCCCCGCACGTCGGCGAGTTCCCGCGGATTCCGCTCCCTCATGATGTCGGTCCAGCGTGACGGCATTTCGTCGAGCGCCTTGACTTTGCGCCCGAAGCCTCTCGACACGAAGTTTCCTGGCTGGTCGCCCATCTCAAGCCAGTCCGACCAGGTGTTGATATCGTTGAACTGCTGCGTGGCGTTGGCGGACATCACCTTCGGATCAGACACTTCCGCGGCGGACCCATGGAAAGAGGACCAGTCGTTGACCTGGGTGACCCGCGGCGCTCTGGCAGACGGTTCAGCCCGGAAGCCGGTGTCTCCGTAGCACCAGATGTCGTCTCCGAAGATCCACGCGGGACCCACCTGGCCATACTGGCGGGTCTCCATGCCGAGACTCCGTGTCCCGTAAGTTCGAGGAAGCGGCGTCAAAAGGCCCGTCTTGTCGTAGTCCCTGATCACTCGAATGACTCCGGGCTGCGGGACCTCGACGCGCTTCCCGGTGTAGGGGTTGTCGAAGTAATCCAGCAGCCGGTCCGTCTTCAGGTCCGTATAGAAGATGGCCGACATGACCCGTGTCCGAAAGCCATCAGGCAAGTCTTCGGACACGCTCAGGAACCCGACATACATGTTCCAGAACGGGGTGAAGGCGCTGTCGACGAGACCGTAGCGGGTGAGGAGCAGGTACCAGCAGACCAGACGATCATCGAAAGAAAAGTGCAGCTTGCGATGGACCGTGTAGCGCCCCTCAGCGGTCGTCGTGTCGATGAGTTTCCCTTCGCGTGATAGCGCCGTCGCTTTCGAGACCGCCGCCGCCGTTGCAAAGCCCCCCATCGGCAGCGCACCCATCAGCCCCATCAGCTCGCGTCGCCTCATCATGCTCTCCCGTTGCCTTCCCGCCGCTATCGCCCCGACTCAAGTTTGGTCAAGACGTAGTCCCGATCCTGCGGGTGCCAGACGAACCGCACGACGATCGATTCCGGCCCCCAGAGGTAAAAATCCACCGTGTCGTCCACACGGAAGTGATCCACCTTGAACGTGCCAGCCGGGGTGGTGACCTCGTCTTCTCCGACATACGTCAGCGTCTGCTCGTAAACCTTCCCGAGCATTGAGCCCACGGACTGGGCGCGGGCGTCCATGTCGTAGACCGTGATCCGCTGCGGACCGCCCTTGGCCTTGTCGTAGTACCAGCCCAACCAGCCATTTGTGGCCGTAGGATGCGGAATCATCGAGAAGTTGCGTGGCACCGACCGCTCCTGCCGGATCACGCCATCAGGTGTCTTGACAATCGCGCTCAGCTCGTCACCGTCGATCAGGAACATCCCGGTGCCGCGCCACTGCCCGCCCACCCAGAAGACAGACGTGAGTTCCAGAGGACGAAAGTCCCTCGCAACGCGATACGTTACGTGCCGCTGGAACCCCAGGTTGTCCAGACGATTGCGGGTCTGCATCGTACTGGTGCCATCCGGGTGCACCGTGAGATGCCACTCCTCGCTGCCGGACACGGCACCGGTCGCGATCGAGCGATACTCGATCGTTCCCTTGAACCACCGCGCGATGTTGACGTTCGCCTCGGCACGTGCGCCAGAGCCGAGAACCGCAAAGGACACCGCCATCAAGAGGCTCCAGCGCTTCCCTTCCGAACGGCGCACGCGCTTCGCGGGCTTCACAACGTCAGGCTCATGCGAATGCCAACAGTCCGCTTCTCCTGAGGCGTCACGCCGATGCCGTGGAAGCCGTTCAGGTTGAAGGTTGGCTGGGAGAAATCGTTGCGTTGTGACGCCGCGGCCCAGGTGTCCTCATCGAGCAGGTTGCGGGCGAACAGCTCCAGCCTGAGATTGTCGCGCTTCATCCCCACGCGGCCGTTGACCAGGGAGTAGCCCTCGGCGCGCGCGAGATTGACGGTGTCGGCCCAGTAGGACCCCTGGTACGTGAGGTCCCAGCGCGTAAACCACTCCCAGCCGCTGACGAAAGGAGCCGAATACGTCGTCGATACGCTACCCATCCAGTTCGGGTAGCCACGCACCTCCAGACCCTTAAGGTTGGTGAATCCGGTCAGACTGACCATGGAGGTGTCCGTAAGCTCGAGCATCTCGCTCTCGCTCCAGCTCACGTTGAGGTCCGCGCTCCAACGGTCGGTGAGGGCAAGCGAGGACTCGAGCTCGAGACCCCAGAGGCGCTCGGTCCCTGGCGACTGCACCAGAACGGTGTTGGCAATCGCGTTGGGGATCCTGTCGCGGTCTGCCGGGTTCGCCGCGTCGCGCACGATGGTCGCCGCTGCACCGAACGGCGCGTTGTTCCATTTGTAGGTCCATGCCGCCAGATTCACGCTGGCGCGCCCGCCTGCGAACACCTGCTTCCAGCCTACCTCGAGCGCGTCAAGCTCCTGCGACGGGGTGACCGTCTGGTACTGCTTCGGCAGGAGCTGGGACTGCAGCTGTGCGCACTCCGACGCCGTGCTCGGCTGACCCGTCAGCGGAGAAGTGAACGGAACAAGGAACGAGTCGTTGCTGCAGGTGCCAATCACTCCGTTCGTGAATCCCGGCAGCGTGCCGCGCGATGCCTGCGCGTAAAGTGTCAAATCGTCAGTCGGCCGATAGCTCACGATGAACCGAGGAGCGACGTCAGTGAACGTGGTCACGAACTTGACGCCGGCGTCCGACGCAGTCCGCTCGTCCTCGATGTAGCGGGCCTCGAGGTCCACCGTGAGGTTTGGCAGGATGTCGAACGACACCGACCCGTAAACCGCCCAGGCCTCGGCGAGGTTGCCGTTTATGGCCGGCGTGGAAAGTACGGCGGGCCCGCGCGCGCAGTTTCCGTTGCAGATCGCAATGAGCAACCCATTGGTGCTGGTGATGAAGTCTTGTTCGTACATCGTGGCGCCCGCCAGCCAGCGGAACCTTGAGTCCTGGGGCGAGGTGATTCGAGTCTCTACGCTCCAGTCCGCGCCGTATTTCGGCGTCGCCGAGTACCAATACTCCTCGTCCGTCGAGTCATAGTCGCGGAGGAAATTCATCCGCATGTCATTCCAGCCCGCGAGGAAGTTCACGGCGTAGCCGCTGGCGAAGTCGTAATCCGCATTCAGCGACACGCGAAGCTGATCGCGGATAAGGCCGAACCCTGTGATGTTAGGGACTTTCTTGCCGAGGAATCTCGACGCGTTCTGGCCTGCGAGAAACTGGTTGATCGCATTAGGCTGCGGGCCCGTCAGCACCTGCCCTGTCGCCTGCACAGCGGCGCCGGGCCGCGCGGTATAGAGCGCGACCGGCTGGAGTGACGTGTTCATCGAAAGCAGCGTCTTCCCGGGCTCGTTAAACCCATAGGCCGGGACAGTCCCGCACACGTAGCTGCGCGGTGAGAAGCTCGCCACCGCCGTGCCCGCGTTGTTGTAACGCTGCACCGTCTTGCCGGTGCACGAGTCCGCGAATCGCCCGCGGATGACGCCGTAGGCTGCAGGGCCGTCGTCATCCCGCTGATAGGAAGCGCGGAACTTGAAGGACAGGCTGTCGGTGGGCTCACCGTAGAGCACGAGGCTCGCGTACTCCGACGATTCCTCGCCGAGCTTCCCGCCGTCCGTCGCTCTCCATTCGGCCCCCCGTTCGTACAGACTCGCGTTGACCTGGTAGGCGAGCTTTCCCGGGATCAGCGGACCGGAGTTCATGACGTAGGCGTTGAGCTTTTCGTAACTTGCGATTGAGACGTCGAGCTGGCTCGCGAACTCGTTCAGGTCGGGCGTCTTTGTGATGTAGTTGATCGCGCCGGCAAACGTGTTCCGTCCGAAGAAGGCAGACTGCGGCCCCTTGATCACCTCAACACGTTCGAGATCGTTGAGCCCGATCGAGTTGGCGGTACCGAGCACGTAGATGCCATCAATGAACACCGACGTCGGCTGCAGGTGGTCGAGCGAAGCCTGGCCGCTGTTTCCCGCCACACCGCGCATGTTGATCACGGAGTCGGCCCGGCCTGGGACGCGGAAGGACGCCCGGGGGTTGAAGCTCATGCCCGCCGTCTGCGCAGCGAGATCGCCAAGGTCGACAATGCCCGCATCCTGGATGTCGCGCGCAGAGAACGCCGTGATGGCAAGCGGGATGTCCTGGAGGCTCTCGTTACGCTTTCGGGCCGTTACAACAACCTCATCGAGGTCGGCTCCGGCGGCGGGATCGTCGCTCGCCGCTGCCGGGTGGGCCCCCAGCGCGAGTACAGCGACGGACTGGCAAACGGCGGACGATAGCTTCTTCATTTTCTTTGCTCCCAATGCGTGAGTCGGCGGCGTAACGTCACCTTGGAACGGCGGCTTCTCCGGGACGGGGTCGCCGCCAGGACAGGGTGTTGTCGGCGGCGTGGTAAACCTTGTTCATGCAGACGGGCTTGTCGAGGCAGGACATCGTCAGAGTCGCGAGGTCCTTGCGGGTCACTCCGGTGAAGATTCGATAGTCTTCGCTGAGCCACGCATAGCCCGTTTCGGGTGTGTCCTCATGCCAGATCACGGCGTGACGTATTACCGTGTACGGCGCGCCGCTGGACCGCAGCACCTGTTCGGCCCTGGCAATGTCCAGCACCACCGGGCGGCGGTCCATGATCTGGCCCGTCTCGGTTCGCACCTGACCGAAGTCAGCGAACCCGAACTTTTCCATGCCGCCTGCACCGACGGAGTTGTGCAGGATGACCTGCTTGACGCCTGTGACCGTGGCAAACCGTGCGATATTTCGCATGGAGCTTTCGAAGTAGCCGGGGTTTCTGCCCCATGAGGCATCGATGACGGCGTGGAAGCGCTTGGCTTCGAGAGCCGCCTTGACGTCAGCCTCATTGAGAGCGTCGCCCTCGAGGTACGACACCTTGAACTGCTGTAGCAGCTTGCGATCCGACCCGGGTCGTGCAAACACCGTGACCGGATAGCCGGCCGCAATGAGGCGCTGGACGATTTCCGCGCCGAGACGGCCGGTGCCGCCGAAGACCAGAACGTTTCTGTCAGCGGTTGATTGTGCGCCCGCAGGCGCGATGCCCAGGGAAAGCGTGAGCGCGAAAAGTAGCGCGGCGACGACAGCGAACTTGAGCTTCATGGAATGGATCTCGGTGTGTGGGAGCGTCAGCGGGGTGCCAGACAGTCGCTGACTACGGTGTGAACGGCAGCTCGACGCCTGGACGGGGCCAGTCCAGCGCGAGGACCTTTCCCGTTGACGACTGAGTGACGTACGCGGTGGAGTTCCTGCCGCCGCCGAACGTCAGATTGGTCGTTGCGGCATCGGGCAGCGGCACGTGCTCGAGCACAGTGCCATCGGGTGCCACGACGGCGAGACCCGGATCCTTGACGCAGAGCGTGGCGCAGATATTTCCGCCGGCCTCCACGGCCATCGAGTCGATCATGCCGTGCGCCTTGAACCCGGCCAGGACTTTGCCCGGTCTGGGCGAATCGCCTTGTGTCGCCAGAACACCCGGAGACGCAACCTCATATGCCAAGAGGTCGCATACGGCAGTCAGCGCGACGTAAAGGGCTTTTCCGTCTGGCGCAAGACCGATGCCGTTCGGCCGGTCGAGTGGATACACGGCTTCCCGGAGCACCGAGCCGTCCAGAGTCGCGTAGTAGATGCCGCCCTGCACGCCTCCGCCCTGGGGCGACACCCCAGTGTCGGTAAACCAGAACCCGCCGTGGCCGTCGAAGACGATATCGTTCGGGGAACGAAGGCGACGCCCGTTGACGGCTTCGATCAGCACCTGCTGTTCGCCCGTACGCGGATTGATCCGTTCGATCCATCCGCCGTTATTCGTTTCGGCCGGGCCTGCCGGCAGCAGTAGCCCATCGACCTCTCGCCAGTTGAATCCACCGCCGTTGCACACGTAGATCCAGCCGTCGGGTCCGAACGCCAGTCCATTTGGCCCGCCCTTGAAGTTCGCGATGATTTCCTTGCGCCCGCTCGGTTCGATCCGCGTGACACACTTGCGGGCGATTTCGCTGACGAACACCGTGCCGTCCCGCGTAGCTATCGGCCCCTCGGGGAAGCGCAGGCCCTCCGCGAGGACGCGATAGGCGCGCTCTACTCTCGCGGTTGTCCCGACCTGCGTTGCCGCAAATAGCGGCAGGGTGGAAATTGCAACTCCAGCGCCGGTCAACGCCAGCATCTGTCGGCGATTTATCCGCGGAACGCGTGTCATTGGGCCCTCCGACGTAGATGCACCGGCCGAGCTGGTGGTGGCACGACAGCGCGACGTGGTACGGAAAGATATATCTTTCAGTGTTTATATAGCAATGCTTCGGCTCACGCAATCGCAGAGCCAGCCTGGCGGCGCACGCTGCATCCGTAACTGCGGTCGGGCCCACGATCCCTGTTTGGCCGATGCCGACGTTCACGTGCGACACGCGCGGCGGCGCCACGGCGGCCCAGGCCTCGCGCGGCAGCTGCCCCGGATCAGCACCTCGGGCACCCCGGATCGGACCGCCTCGTGGAAGCGCCGCAGCAGCGCCTCGCGGGGTAGATGCACGAGGAACCGAGGAACATCAGCCGCGCCACCGCGACCAGCTTCGCGACGAACCCCACCGCGCCAGCGAGCAAGACATGTCCCGAAGCCACGGTTTTCTACTTCTGTACCACCAAGTGTGCAACGCGCGATGAATTGACCGATCAAGTGGACTGACGAATTCCGCAACACGGGACTCATCGGCTGTATGCGAACCGCATACGCGATGACCCTCGAGGCAAGCGCCCATCCCGGCAGCCGGTCCGGGCCGCCTCGCTGCCTTCCCATCAAATGCCAGGGTCGTTGAGCATCCTGGTCGGCGCCCGCGAGGGGACTTCACCGCGATCTCCAGGATGCTCCGGTTCTTGACCCGCGCCAGGATCGTGCCGTCCGGAAGCACGGTGAAATGAATGCGGTCGCCGGGCTTCAGCCTGGCTTCGCCGATATATCGCTACACGGGGTAACGGGGTCGATCCACTGGCGTGGTCAAGTGTCACCGATTAGCCGACGCAGCGGCTCACGCAGCGTCAGCACTTCGACGCCGGCCACGCGTGAACCGAACAAGGCGCCGAACGCGCGACGATCCCCGGAGACGAGAACATCGGCGCGGCACTGGATCGCTGCCGCGAGAATCGGCACATCGTTGGGATCACTGAGCGCGGCGCCCTGCGCGAGCTCGAGTGCAGGACGCTGCGCTTCACCGATTACCGCGATCGACTCGACGGCGAGTCGCATCGCGTCCTGCCAGCCCGGCGATCCTTTCACTTCGAGATTGCGGCGGGCTTCTTCCTGCGCGTACGCCGACATCACGAGCTCGCAGTCCCCGAGCCGAGCCAGGGCAAGCAGGTCGTGCACAGGGCTGCTCTTCGAGTAGCCCGCCAGAAAGATGATGTTGGCGTCGAGAAAGAGCCGCACGCGTCAGCGCGTGGCCTGCGCCAGGCGGCGCGCGACCGCGGCCCGCGTCGCATCATCGACTACTGTGGTGTCCTCGAACTCGCGGATGCGAGTGTCGGAGTACATCTCGAGCGGAAGGACGGCGGCTGGGCGCAGGCGGATGACGCCGTCGTCCGTGACGTCGAGCAGCAGGGTCTCGTCCCCCTTCAGGGCTAGCCGCTTCATCACCGCGCGCGGGATCGCGATCTGGCCGTTGCGGCCGAGCTTGACACTGTCCATGGTCACACCTCTCGGGAAATAGGATTTCACGAATTCCGAGATCCATCAAGGGGCCATTTCAATCTGGCTGGCGCCGCAGGCGGCAGAAGCTCTTCGGTTCGATGGGTTCAGGTCAGCTGAGCCGGGGCAGGGTAGCGACGCGTCGGGCTCTTGATGCTGCGACGACCGCGCCTTCAGGGAACGGGCCCCAGCATGCCCCCACCCTGCGCAACCGGCCACGCGGATTACTGACGGGAATGCGTCAAAAGCCCCCCGGCCCGGGGGTGCGTAACACTGGGTGTCGCTGGACCGCAGCGGCCTGCGGCTACGAGGTCTGGATGAAGCACGTCGTGATGGCCGTGCGCGCCGGCATGCCGCCCGAGCCACAGGTGGTCGCGGAGTTGGGCCCTGGTGACGGCAGCGTCGCCCAGCGGCTGCGCAACGGAGCACGGTTCAGCCACCCGCTCGACCTGACCCGCATGGGCCTCTCGGGCGCCTGGAACGGCCACCACGCCTGCCCCGAGCCCCTCTGGACGATGATCGTCGGCCCCCGCCTGCGCCAGCTGCGCCACGACGGCCTGCCACGCGAGCGCCGGTGCATTCATTCAGGGACAAAAGTGATCGGACCGCCGGCCACTCGAAAATGGGGGGCGTCGCCCTTCAACCACCCCCGCTCTGAAGGATCGGCAGGGTGATGCGGGGCAGGCTCATTCGAGCGACGCTGGCGTGGGCGGCTTCGCGAAAGTAGGGCCAGGCGTCGGCGACGACCTGGGGCACGAAGGCGCTCATGGCGGCGGCGTCTTCGAACATCCCGGGTGCGCAGGCGTAGTCGGCGGCGAAGGTGAACTCGAGTTTCGCGAGCGGTGGAGACTCGTCGCCCTGCTCCGGCGAGGCGGGCAGCAGTTCGAGTTCACCGGTCGCAAAGTAGCGCACGATGTTCTGGGCCGGCAGCGCCGGATCGACAGGCGTGCGAACCTGCCGGAGGATCTCGGTGCCCACCTGCAAGCGATGCCGGTAGCTCATGCCCGAGGTGGACTGATCGGGATTCCAGCCGCGGTCGCTGCGGCAGTCCGTCGACACCAGGAACAGGTCGACGATACGGAACCCCGCCAGCGCACGCTCGCGCGGTTCGAGTGGCCCGCTCACGATGGCACTCGGGCGCCGGGAGTGGGCGCGGCCGCGCGAATGACGCGCCACGCTGCAGAGGGCTGGGCGGCACCCTGCAGCCGGAACGGGCTGCACTGCTGGCGGTGGGCCACCGTTGGCGCCGGTGTCACAGGCGTTGCCCGGAAGCGCGGGTGAACGTCGTCAAGGAAGCCCGGCATGTCCTCGAGCTCGACGCGAAGTCGCGCGCCGGTGGCGAGCGCAAGCTTCGCCATCGTCTCGAGCGTGAAATTGACGTCGCCACGCAGCGCCTTGGACACATAGGCCGGCGATGCGCCGATGCGCGCGGCGAGTTCGGCCCGGGTGAGGCGCTGCGACGCCATGCGTGCGAGAAGATCGCGCACGAAGAACCGCATGGCCCGTTGCGCCCAGTAGGCGGGATGGCGGCGAGCTTCCTTCAGCATCGTTTCGATCTCGGTCATGAGCTATCGCTCCTCCACAAGATGGCCCGCGGTGACAGCTTCCAGGAAGCGCGACCGGATGTTCTCTGCGCGGCGAACCTCAGCAGGCGGCATGCTGCCTTTCTTGACCAATCCGTTCGCGAGAACCAGGCGGCGCTGATCCGCATAAAACCAGAGCACGCGGGGCGTTCCCCCGCGGCCCTTCGGCCAACGGAACTCCAGGACTGCGGATGTACCCACCAGACGTTTGCTGAATCCGCTGCTCGCCCACTCAGCTGGCAGACTGTCGGAGCGGGTATCGGCCGTTTGGCTCAGAGGCGAGCCAAACCACCCAGTGGGACCCTTGCTGGAACAGCCTCACGCGCATATTAACCTTTGGGTTAACCGCAAGGTCAATACTCGGTTGCGGAATTCCGCGAGGCGCCGCCACTGACCACCGCGCCAGCGTATCCGCGCCGTGCCCAGTTGCCTCAGGGCATTTCTGACGCGTTCGCGCGGAAATACCCGACAACGGGCATCACCCTAACCCGCCCCTACCGCCTCACCGCGGTTGCCGAGGGCTCGATCCCTTACCGGGGGTGCGTAAACACGGGTGTCGCGGGACACCCCGGTCCGGGACGGCCGTCAGGCCGGCCCGGACCCTCTTCCGGGCACCGGCACGGGCACGGGCTCCCCGCCCCCCTACCCCCTCGCCACCCCCACATGCTCCCGGTACCAGGCATACGCGGAGCGCAGGCCTTCCTCCAGCCCGATGCGGGCGCGCCAGCCGAGGGCGGTGAGGCGGCTCACGTCGAGGAGCTTGCGGGGGGTGCCGTCGGGCTTGCCGGGGTCGAAGGCGATGCGGCCGGTGTAGCCGGTCACGCGGGCGATCGCTTCGGCGAGCTCGCGGATCGTCACGTCCTCGCCGGTGCCGACGTTCACGTGCGACACCCGCGGCGGGGCCACGGCGGACCAGGTCGTGTGCGGCAACTCCATCACGTGCACGGTGGCCGAGGCCATGTCGTCGACGTGCAGGAACTCGCGCCGGGGGCGGCCGCTGCCCCAGATCACGACCTCGGGCGCACCGGCCTGCACCGCCTCGTGAAAGCGGCGCAGCAGCGCCGGGATCACGTGGCTGTTCTCCGGGTGGAAGTTGTCGCCGGGGCCGTAGAGGTTGGTCGGCATCACGCTGCGGTAGTCGCGGCCGTATTGCCGGTTGTAGCTCTCGCAGAGCTTGATGCCGGCGATCTTGGCGATCGCGTAGGCCTCGTTGGTCGGCTCGAGCGGGCCGCCGAGCAGCGCTTCCTCGCGCATCGGCTGCGGCGCTTCGCGCGGATAAATGCACGACGAGCCGAGGAACATCAGCTTGTTCACGCCGGCGAGGTGGGCCGCGTGGATCACGTTCGCCTCGATCACGAGGTTGTCGTAGATGAAGTCCGCGGGGTAGGTGTCGTTGGCGTGGATGCCGCCGACGCGCGCTGCGGCCAGGTACACCTGGTCGATGCGGCGCGCGGCGAAGAACGCGCGTACCCCCGCCTGATCGAGCAGGTCGAGCTGCTCGCGACCCGCGGTGAGCACGTTCGCGTAGCCCCGCGCAGCGAGCTCGCGCAGCAGCGCCGAACCCACCATGCCCCGGTGGCCGGCCACGAAGACCGCGGCGTCACGATCGGCCGCCACGCGATCAGCCCTCCACCGGCACAGGCACGTCGTGGCCGTGGGCCTTCAGGAAGGCGTGGCGCCGAGCGGCCTTCATGTCCTCGACCATCATCTCCGCGCACATCTCCTGCACCGTGATCTGCGGGGACCAGCCGAGCTTCTGCCGCGCCTTGGTCGCGTCGCCGAGCAGGGTTTCCACCTCGGCGGGGCGGAAATACCGCGGGTCGACACGCACCACCACGTCGCCCACGCGCAGCGCCGGGGCCGCGTCGCCCTCGATCCGCTCGACCACCCCGCACTCCTCGAGCCCGCTGCCCTCGAAGCGCAGCGTGACCCCGATCTCCGCCGCCGACATGCGGATGAAGTCGCGCACCGAGCACTGCTGCCCGGTGGCGATCACGAAGTCCTCGGCCTGCGCCTGCTGCAGCATCAGCCACTGCATCCGCACGTAGTCGCGGGCGTGGCCCCAGTCTCGCAGCGCGTTCAGGTTGCCCATGAACAGGCAGCGCTCGAGCCCGAGCGCCACGTTGGCGAGCCCGCGGGTGATCTTGCGGGTGACGAAGGTCTCGCCGCGGCGGGGCGACTCGTGATTGAAGAGGATGCCGTTGCAGGCATAGAGCCCGTAGGCCTCGCGGTAGTTCACCGTGATCCAGTAGGCGTAGAGCTTGGCCACCGCATAGGGGCTGCGCGGGTGGAAGGGCGTGGTCTCCTTCTGCGGAATCTCCTGCACGAGCCCGTAGAGCTCGGAGGTCGACGCCTGATAGAAGCGCGTGGTCTTCTCGAGCCCGAGGAAGCGGATCGCCTCCAGCAGCCGCAGCGCGCCGATCGCGTCGACGTCGGCCGTGTATTCCGGCACCTCGAAGCTCACCGCCACGTGGCTCTGCGCCCCGAGGTTGTAGACCTCGTCCGGCTGCACCTGCTGAAGGATGCGGGTGAGGTTCGAGGAGTCCGTCAGGTCGCCGTAGTGCAGCACGAAGCCGCGGTTGTCGACGTGCGGGTCCTGGTAGATGTGGTCGACCCGCTGGGTGTTGAAAAGCGACGCACGGCGCTTGATGCCGTGCACTTCGTAGCCCTTTTCGAGGAGGAATTCGGCGAGGTAGGAGCCGTCCTGGCCGGTCACGCCCGTGATCAGTGCTTTCCTGGTTGGCAAGGTGGCCTCAGCGGTGGGTGATTTCGCAACGGTATTTTGCTACGACAAGCCGGGCATGTTAACCCGCAGCCGGGAGCACGCGATGGTCGGAAAACGGGGTTTTTCAGGTCTGCTCTGCGGGGTGTGCAAAACGCAGCGGATTGTCCCATCGAGTGGGCTTACAGTCGTTTCAGCGGCGGGCTGAGACCGCCCTCGCCCGCCCGCCGCCCCAAGCCCTATATCGCCTCCGCCCCCGGCAGCCTCGCAGACAACCCCTCCCGAATGACCCGCCGCAGCATGGCCCGGTGGGGGACTTGCCGGGCGCGGCGCGCGTTCGAAAAGTGGTACTGCTTACGCATGGGCATACCCGATGGAGCTGCCCCTAGCGCACCGGAAACCCGTGGGTGCCGAGATCGCGGGAGATGGCGCGGTCGTCGAGTTGCTCGACGAATGCGCTGGGCACCTCCTTCGGGGTTGACCGCGCAAGCCCTGCGCGCCGCGAGCAGGTCAATTGAAAATCAGCGCCGGCGCCGGTCGCTTCCTCGCCTTTTCTTGCTCGGCAACTCTCAATCATGGCCGCAGCGACAACGAATCCCGATCATCCGTGGTGCTGGCGGGCTCAGGATCACGACCCGGCAGCGCCGCTCACGCGAGTCAACATGAGAGGCTCGCCCAGGCGATTATTCCAGCAGCCGAATCATCCTTGAGATGACGCTGGCGCTGAGGAAGTGGACGCGGCCACTCTCTGCGGTGCCACGCAACATGAGGCCCACCATCACCGGGCCGGGCTCCTCTGGCGCGCCGGCGTCACGGCTGCCGATCGAAAACACGGGGCCGCCACTCAGCCCGTCGAGAGACGACAGGGACGCTGCTTTGTCGAGCTCGGCGATATGGCAATGATCTGATGGCCCGGGCCCCACATAACGCGCGGAAAGAACAGTGCGAGCAGTGTTGAGGGTGCCTTCTTCGTAATCGACGCTGTTGATCGCTGAGGGATAGCCGACCAGGCATAGAGGGCTCGACCCAGACAGCGATTCCGCGCCGATGAGATGACGGTTTACGTCGAGCGCAACCAACGCACCCTCGCCATGGCTTTTGAAACGACCAAGGTTCACGCGGAGCGCGAAGAGGTCCTTGAAATCATCGTCGCCCATGAATGTCTTCTGGATTTCGTATTGCTCATCGAAAGGCAGCGAGCGCGTGGAATCGTCGGCGGGAAAGATCCGAAGCGCACCAGGTGCCGCACCGGATTTCTCCATGACGTGAGCCGCGGTAACCCAGTAGCAGCGCTCGGCGGTCGACAGCAGTACTGAAGATCCGTGAATCCAATATCGGAATTCCGGATACGCGCTCTCAAAGATCACAGGCTGGGCAACATCATTAAAGCGCGCTTTTTCTATTTTTAACGTCATCAGCGCTCTTTCGCCTGACTGGGTACACCGTGGCCCACACCGGTGCCATCACAAGGCACGTAGCCAATAACGGCGGAAAAAGGCAGCGATTTCAAATGCTGGGAATATGGAGCGAAACTGCTTGTCGATGATAGCTGTCAAATCAATTGCACCGAATACTCTGACAGTCACGCATTCCGGCCTCGCGTGGTGATTCTCGCGAGGGGCGCGCCGGCGGCTACCGCCCCTCCCTCCTCACCACGACCGTGGCCGGCGGCAGCACCGGGATCGACAAGCGGATCCGGCTGACGTGCGAGGTTTCCTTCTCCTGCTCGGCGTTGCCGCCGAGGCTCAGGGCAAATACCTTTATCGCGCCCTCGCCGGCGCCGGCCTTTCGGTCCGATACGGTCACGGCGATGTCGAACTGCACAGGCGTGATGTCGGCGCGACCGACATTCGACACGCGCTCAAACACGGGGTTGATCGCGCCAGTCACCGCGTCCCTTCCCACCGTGTTGATCGCCTCCTGTACGCCACGCTGGATCTCCACAAGGGTCGTGGTGATGAATTCACGCAGTTCCACGGTTACCTCCATCGGCAGACGGCAGGGACACCGAGGGATCTTGCGGCCACCCTCCGATGAGTCGCGATCCGCATTTGTCGCGCCGCCGCGGGCGCGTGAACGCCCTGCGAATTCGCAGCTCATAATCGCCATCCGCCTAACCCCGCAGAAGCGCCAGCCGCTCCAGCCAGCGGCCGCGACCCACGAGCGCCGCCGCCGAATCCCTCGCCGCAAACGCCCACTCGTCCGCCCTCGCCCTACACTCTCCCCCATGAACCGCCAGCCGCGTTCACGAGAGGACCTTCTCCAGGGATTGCAGGAGCAGATCACCCTGCTGGAGCACGGCTGCGCGGCGTTCGACGGGGGTTTTTCTTCCGGTGGCGAAGCGGATGGCGGTTGGGCTTCGGGTGCTGCTCCACCAGACGAAGCAGTCGAAGAGCCTGCTGCAGCAGCTCGGACTGCGCGACAAGGCGTTTCGCGACAGGGCGGGCGCGGTGGATCCGCGGAACCTGCTGACGGAGAACCGGCTGTGCATGATCGCGGTCGGCGACGGCGCGGGGTATCTACCGATCCTCTCGGAGGGCCCCGGGCGACTCCGATGGCCCCCCTTCGAGTATTGGTGGAACAGCACAGTGATCCGCGACCGGAACCGCGTCTCGTTTTCGCGGCGAGAGCTCGTCCTTCATGTCGCCAACACCGTCGACGGCGCGCACGCGGACGAATGCCTCGACCCTTCCTACAAGGCGCTCTCGCGCCGGAACTCCCTTGCGTGGATGTACGGGGACGGGGCCGATACGCGCCCGCTCCCCTCGCCAATGCCGGCCAGCATCCAGCAGATCGCTCACGAGGTGCTGGTCACGCTGCGGGAGAAGGCTGGCCCCGTGGTACGCATCGAGTATCGGAACTAACTGCCTGCCGGAGCAGCGAATGCTGTGTTCAGGGCGCAAGATGCAGTGGCCAGGGGCGACCCGAATGAAAGGCTTTCGAGTTGTGTGCGTCAGCCGGATGCTCGCGGCCACACTGCCCCAGGCAGAGCACGGCGCCCTGATGAGCTAGCCTTCGAGGCTCATGGGGTACACCATCGTCGACTCGGGGACGGGAACCAGGTGCGTGGACGCGGGCGGCAAGACCGAAGACGACTTCGAGGGCTGCGAGTGCAATCGCAAATTGATCTTCGATGACACCTACAAAGTTGCCCGCCACGATCACCACTACAATTACGCATATCGCCCGAGCGTAGTGATCCTGACAACGGCAGCTCCTTGCAGGGCGGTCATTGAGCGCGAGGTGGAGGACGTGGCCCCACCCCTCTAGCACTGGCGAACCCGGCTCAGGACCGGCGAGCCGGCTTGGCGCCGAGCGCCAACGTTATTGCTCGAGGCCGGGCCCGCGCTCATGCCCCCCCGCGACCGACAACTCGGCGATAATCACCGCAGCGCGAACGATCAGGCTTTCCACGTACGGGCTGCCAGAATATAGTTGCGCGTGCCAGCGCTCACCCAACCTTAGCCGGGACGCCCTAACCTTCCTCCATGTGCGGCATCGCCGGAATCTTCGCCTACGCCAATGAAGCGCCCGTCGTCGACGACGCGGAGCTTCTACGCATTCGCGAACGGATGATCCGGCGCGGCCCGGACGGCGCCGGCCTCTGGATCGACGAACAGAAGCGGATCGGCCTCGCCCATCGGAGGCTCTCGATCATCGATCTTTCCGAAGCCGGAGCGCAGCCGATGCGGGACCCCGCCACCGGCAACTGGATCGTCTTCAACGGCGAAATCTACAACTTCCGCGAACTGCGTTCGGAGTTGGAAGCCGCAGGCCAGCGCTTCGCTTCCCACTCAGACACCGAGGTTTTGCTCAAGCTCTACGCATCAGTTGGCGAGAAGATGGTTGACCGACTTCGGGGCATGTTCGCGTTTGCGATTTGGGACAGCGCCGAGCGGCGGCTTTTCCTTGCGCGCGACCCATTCGGGATAAAGCCCTTGTACTTCGCCGACGACGGCAAGACCTTCCGGTTCGCGTCTCAGGTCAAGGCACTGCTGGCGTCGGATCGCATTTCCCGAGAGCCTGAGCCCGCGGGCCACGTGGGGTTCTTCCTCTGGGGCAGCGTGCCCGAACCGTTCACGCTGTATTCGAGCATCAGGTCGCTCCCCGCCGGACACACGATGACCGTCGGAAGCCGAGGCGTTGAGCGCACTGCCGCCTACGCGGTCATTTCGGACATCTTCGCGAACGCCCTCGACTCCCCCGCTCAGGGCAGTCGAAACGACGCAATCGATGCCATCGTCGAGGCTCTCAAGGACAGCGTCCGTGCTCACCGGGTGGCGGACGTACCGGTGGGGGTCTTTCTTTCGGCAGGTCTGGATTCCTCAGTACTGGCCGCGCTTTCCAGTGCTAGCCGGCTGACAGAAACCCGCGGCGTCACCCTGAGTTTTGCAGAGTATGCGGGGACTGAGAACGACGAGGCGCCCCTCGCGGCGAAAGTAGCCGCTGATCTGCGCATAGGCCACTCGACCTACCGCGTGACGCGCGAGGATTTTCTGCAATCGCGAGCCGCGCTCATGGAGGACATGGATCAGCCGTCGATTGATGGGGTGAATACCTGGTTGGTGGCGCGGGCCGCGGCTCAAGGCGGACTCAAGGTGGTTCTATCGGGGCTCGGAGGCGACGAGACGCTGGCGTCGTATCCGGGGTTTAAGCGCATACCTGCGTTGGTGCGATTCGCATGGCCCGCCCGCACGTTGCCGGGGTTTGGCAAGTTCTTGCGCGTCCTTACGGCGCCGCTTTGTTCGCGATACACATCGCCTAAGCTAGCCGGCGTCATCGAGTACGGAACCAACGCACCGGACGCGTACCTGCTGCTCCGCTGCCTTTACGCCCCGTGGGAAGCGGTAATCAAGCTCGACTCCCGTTTCAAACAGTTGGGGCTCCAGTCGCTAGGCGCTGCCGGCGCCGTTCACGATAGCCTCGGGCTATTGCGAAGAAAGGATTCTTGCCGAAGCGGCCGGGGATTTTCCAGAGCCGAATGGCGCTTTGTCGTTTCGGCTCTCGAGATAAACTGGTACCTGCGCAACCAGCTACTTCGGGACGCAGACTGGGCTGGAATGGCTCATTCGCTTGAGATTCGCACTCCTTTTGTCGATGTCTACTTCATTGAACGCGTCGCAGGGATAATTGCCAGCTACCCGGGAATCACCAAGCGGGAGATCGTTGAACGAGCAGCCCCGCAACTGCCCGCAGCAGTGCTCGGCCGGAGCAAGACCGGATTCGCGGTTCCGGTGCAGGAGTGGTCCATGCGATCGGAGCGCGACACCGCGCGCGGTATCCGGGAGTGGGCGAATGAAGTCTACTTGGCGGCGACGATGACGACGTGACCTGCCGAATGACATTGCCGACCAGCATACTCAACTTGACCTGGTTCAGCACCGCCACGATCTGCGATACCGGAAACCACTTTGTCTTCACAGCGCACTCTCGGCCGCTTGACAGCCAGTATGCCGGAAAATCTCACCTGCGCCTCGGTCCGGTTTCGTCACAGCGGCCCAAAAGCACCTGCACCCAAACCAGAGGCCCCGACCGGGGCGACCGCGGACATTGAGGCCTGAGGATCAAGTACTATTATCCTAGACGGCTTCTCTCGGAAGTCGCACCGGCGCAGTTCGCCGGGGTCTGTAGGACTTCCGGGTTATCGTAGGGGTAGAGGAGTGCTGGAGACTAACTGCTGCAATGGTCCGTACACCCTAGCGTCTCACCTGTAGCAGACCAACGCGCTTATGATCGAGAGTGAAACGGCGCCGAGCGACCACCTGGGTGCTGCTGTTTTTGGATCTCGCCGCGGATCCTTTGGGGAGACGCCGCTCGTGACCATCGTTACCGTGGTCAGAAACCGCGAGCGCACCATCGCACACTGCCTTGAGTCGGTGGCTAGCCAGGATTATCCGAACGTCGAGCATGTCGTGATCGACGGCGCGAGCACAGACGGCACGATTGATATCTTGCGAGCGCGACTAGGCACCGGGGCGAAGCTGATCAGCGAACCGGACCACGGGATATACGACGCACTGAACAAGGGGCTCCATGCAGCCAACGGCGATATCGTAGGCTTCCTTCACGCTGACGACTTCTTCGCGGGGCGAGGCGTCATTACAACAGTAGTGAGAGCGTTCCTCGATTACTCCGTCGACGGCGTCTATGGGGACCTTGATTACGTAAATGCGTCAAATCCAGCCCAGATAGTCCGCCGCTGGCGTAGCGGCAAATTTACCAAGAGCAAGTTAAAGTGGGGCTGGATGCCTCCCCACCCCACGCTCTATGTTCGGCGGAATATTTACGACGCAATCGGAGGATTTGACACGACCTACTCTATTTCGGCCGATTACCTGAGTATCTTGAGGATCTTCACCAATTATAAGTTCTCTGCGGCATATCTCCCAGAAGTACTAGTAAGGATGCGAACTGGCGGGGTTAGCAATAGGTCGCTACACAACATCATCAAAAAAACCAGGGAAGATCTTCGCGCTGCGCGGCAAGTGGCCATTGGTCCTCTTGGCGCATTTGGCACCGTCGCGGCAAAAAATTTTAGAAAGCTTACTCAGTTTCTTTAGGTTGGGCGGAAATGGTGAGCCGCTCTGGTCTTTCAGACCATTTCGAAGGTTAGTTTCCGGAGTCCACTTTGCCAATGAAACCGGTGATGTAATGTCTCCACGCGTTTGAAAACGCTTCATACGGAAACCTCACAGCGGCCGTCGTCTTGGCATTGGCGCTCATCTTGGCACGCAGATCGGCGTCCTTTAGAAGCAATTCTATACGGCCGGTCAGTGAGTCCACGTCTCCATACTCTACGAGAAACCCAGTCTCGCCGTCCTCAATAACTTCCGGAGTGCCCCCGTGAGCGCCCCCGATGCATGGGACGCCATGGCGCAATGCCTCCAGAAAAACGATACCGAAACCCTCCTTCAAGCTCGGCATAACAAACAGAGTGGCAGATTGGTAGGCGGCCTGCAGATCGGAATCGTTTAGTTGACCCCAAAACGTGACGCGCTCCGCGCAACCGTTGTCTATGACGTATCGCTCCAGGCGTTGGCGGTCGTTACCATCGCCTACGATATTGTAGTGAGCGTTAACACCGAGCCGGCGTAGTCGAGCCATTGCGTCAATAACCATCTCAATGCCCTTATATTTTTCGCTGGCATCGAGTCTTGCGACGGTTAACAGGCGTAGCGTGCCATGCAGGTGAAAGCTCTGGTTGGTGGGCCGGGGCGCCGGGTCGAGGCACAAGGGAATAACTCGGTAAGCTCCGGGACTCAGATTGTTTAACGTGGCATTCCTGTGGGCTGTAAAGTTGGTCGTAGTAACGCTCCCGAATGCTTGTCGCATCGACAATCGGATCAACCACCCATGCCTTTGCCACGCTTCTATACCGTGCAGAATTATGATGTACCCGCGGATCCGGCCAAGAAGTTTCGCTGCGAGCGCGGCAGGAGCGAGGTGAACATGCCCAACGAGTGCTATTTGGTCTGAATTTTTTTTTAATAATTGCCGAAGAACAAACGGTAGTTTTTTTCGCTCGTGCCCATGCAGGGTGGCCGCAGGCGCACCCAGTACTTTCGCCAGAGCTTCGTCAGTGTCGTTTAGCGACAGGCATTCGAGCTCGGCGCCCGGGATCGCGTTAAGCATTGCCCACAGCCGGCGCATGTAGGATTGCACCCCCCCGCGCGTGGCCATCTCCGGTGCAATCAATTGAAAACTTGGCGATTTACGCAAGACGCGGCCGCACATCAGGGAGTTACGTGAAGGGGGATTAATCGAACAGAGAATTCCTGAGGCGATGCCCTTCACATGTGGTGATCGGTATCCTTTCGGTCCGCGCGACCGACTGAGCAAGCTGGACACTTGCGCACCGAACGCCGCGGGGGGCACCCCGCATTAGCAAGCCAAACACGTCACTAAACACGGCCCAACTGCCTCGACCTCTCGACGAAGCGCTCACCGAGGACCAGTACATCCATTTTTGTCCGCAGAAAACAATCGAGAGCCTCATCGGGGCGACACACGACCGGCTCGTTTTCGTTGAAACTCGTGTTTAGCACCATCGGCACTCCGGTGATTGCCCGAAACTCCTCGATGAGGGCAGCATAGCGCGGATTGGTATGACGATAGACGCTCTGCAAACGGCCGGATCCGTCTACGTGCGTCACCGCCGGGATGAACGGCCGCTTGTCCGCACGAATCTGGAAAACTTGCATCATGAAGGGAACTGCGTCGTCCTCCTCGAACCAATCGCTAACGGCCTCGGCCAAGACTGACGGAGCAAACGGTCTAAAGCCCTCGCGACGCTTTATCTTGGCGTTGAGGATTTCCTTCATGTCCGCGCGTCTGGGGTCACAAATGATAGAACGATTCCCGAGCGCTCTCGGACCCCACTCCATGCGCCCCTGAAACCATCCAACCACTTTGCCGTCTGCTACCGCTCGCGCGGTCCGCCGGCATAGCTCCCCCTCGTCGGAGATATGCCGAGCGACACAACCCGCCGCCTCGAGCTCAGCGTTGCGAGCCTTGAGAACAACGAGGCAGTCGGCGTCATCAAACGCCGGCCCCCAATATGCGTGATCCATCACAAAGCTTCGCGCCCCGCCAAGCGAATGCCAAACAGCGAACGCCGCCCCAATCGCGCCGCCGGCGTCCCCTGGTGCGGGATGGACGTAAACGCGCTTGAAGGGCGTGACACGCCTAACCCTTCCGTTCGCGACAGAGTTATTGGCGCATCCACCTGCCAGGACCAATGCGTCTGATCCCGTGTATTTATGGCCCTGACGAAGGATCTGAAAAAACGCCTCTTCATAGACGACTTGCGCGGAGTGGGCAATGTCGCAGTGCCGCTGCTCGACAGGTTCATCTTTCACTCGTCGGGGACCCAAAAGCGCCTCAAGTGCGCTTGAAAAAGTATCGCTAAAAACCGGCGCTCCATTGTTCCACTGATACGGCACGAGTTCCGTGTGATGCCGGAAGTATTCAAGGCTTAGCTCGAACCGCCCGTCTTCCTGAACGCTCAGGAGTTTACGAAGATGATCGACAAGAAGCGGCTTTCCGTACGGCGCGAGTCCCATCACCTTGTACTCATCCCCGTACTGCGAAAAGCCGAGATACTGAGTGATAGCCTGATAGAAAATCCCGAGAGAGTGAGGAAAATGGACCCGTGATGTTATTTTTATCGTCGTCCCAGAACCGACCCCCCACGCGGAACTTGAAAAGTCGCCAAATCCATCCACGGACACCGCAAATGCCTCGCTGAAAGGCGACACGTAAAAAGCTGAGGACAAGTGGGCGAGGTGGTGCTCTACGGGGTGGAAATCCCCACGAAACCTCTCTCCTGGGAGCAGCCTCTCCAAAAGCGCTGGAGCGCTCGAGCGTTCACTGCGATTCCGCAAACGGTCAAAGATAGCTGCCAAATTTGGGCGCTGCTGCAGCATAAACGCAGCCCGCTTCCACATATTGGCCCTGCTGTGCTGGTTGATCGCGAGATGATCAACGTTGGCGAGGTCCGCGCCCGCCTCTCGGAGGCACCATCTCACCGCCTCAGAGGGAAATCCAGCCCAATGCTTAACCCGTCGAAATCGCTCCTCCTCCGCGGCTGCGACAAGAACGCCGTCTCGGACGACACACGCCGACGCGTCTGCGTGAAATGCATTGATGCCTAAGACAAGCATTGTTTTCCTCTAGCTGGGTACTTCGCCAACACACGCCGCAGCGCCCAGTTTCCTGACGCCGTCCTCAGAAGATACCGGAAACCCGCTCGTCCCGGCACCAAGCCAACCGATAGGCGACTAGGCAAAGAACAATCTTTACCTCCCGAGGTTGGAATGACCGCGCTGATTCCGACGCTGTAGGCCATTTACTTCGCGTGAGGCCTAGCGTTCGCACTGTGTGATATCGCCTCTTCGTACATTTTCACAACATCGGCCGCTACTACTGGCCAAACATACTTCGAAAGGGCAAGCGCGCGACCATTTTCCCCCATCTCGCGCGCTCTGGATTTATCGGCGAGCACCTTCAGCACCGCATCAGCGACCGTCGACTTCTCTGCGGAGATCACCAGGCCAGCAGACGATGCCTCAATTTCGCTAGACAAAGCGACTTTATCACTCACGATAACGGGACAACCTGCCGCCATGGCCTCAACAACGGAAATGCCAAAGTTCTCCTGGTGACTCGGAAGGACGAATACGGTTGCGGCCGCCAGCGCTTCCCGGGTGCCAGCGGGGTCCAACAAGCCAAGAAAGCTGACTCGATTTTCTAATCGCAATTCCTTGGCCCTTGCAATTAGGAATTCCCCGTAAGCTCCTTCGGCGGGACCAGCGAACAGCACGTGCGCATCGGGCGCTCTAGCGGCGATTCGCGGTAGCGCCTCAAGTAACAGTTCAGGACGTTTCTTTTTGTGAATTCGCCCAAGAAAAAGGATTAGTCTCTTGTCGACTAACTGCGGATGCCGCGCGCGGAGGGCTACGGGATTTGCAGGGATCAACATCTCTGAGAGGACGCCGATCGGGACCACACGCGAAGGGATTCGCCCTAAGAATTGAAGGGAGTTCTCGCGCTCCATGCGGGTCGTGAAGTGAACGAAGGCCGCTTTTTGCAGCGGCCGACCCACACTCCTCCAATAGATCAGTTTTTTCAGCCGCTTCTGCCTCACGGACCAAGCTTCGAGATTGCCGCAGGCGCGCAAAATAAACGGCTTGTGGAATAGTTGAGCGGCCCGCGCGGCCCTTAGCACAGCCTGGTCCCAGACCATATGCGCATGCACAACATCAGCCTGCCGGACGAGCTGATTTAACGCAGAGTGGGCGCGCCGCCAGATGCCGACATTCCGGTATGGTGATCCATCCGCGACAACGTTCACGTCGTTGATAGTGACATGCGGGTTGCCGAGATCGCCGCAGAAGACCGAAACTGAATGACCGAGGTCGGCTTGCGCTTCCGCCAAGCCCTTAAGTGCATTGACCGGTCCGCCCGAAGCACGCGATAGATCGCGTATGACATGCAGGATCTTCATTCGGTGCTCGCTAGAGCCTTAGCCAAACCGCTGCCAAATTCCGCGGATGTGCCTTCGCAGTCCAATTTAGAAAACGCGAACTCAAAGCGCCCTGCGCTTGATTTCTCGCAGCGCTTACTGAAGACCGCATCGCTTAGGCTTTCGGCGAACGAACGCACATCGCCATGCGGAGCGATCTCAAGGGGTCCAGAGTAGCCCAGAGCTAGTAGCTCCCTAGACGTCAGCCCCTCATAGAGTACTAGGGGAAGCCCGCTTGCAATACACTCACAAGCGGCTGTCCAACCTGCCGGTTGCCAAACCGAATCGACGAGCCCCGCATACCCGGCAGCGTTTTGAAGCAGGAACCGGAGGAAGCGATAGCTAATCCGCTCAAAGACGACTACTCGATCGCCCAACCCTAGTTGTCCCGCCCGCTGCCTGACTAGGTGGTTACGTCCCTTTCGGTACTGCGAAATTCGCACGAGCCGTAGCCCGGTGAGCTTGACCATTGCAAACGCATCTTCATTTAGCCGCAATTCATCGCCGGGCATTACCACGTACGGCTCTTGCAGTAGTTGCTCGACTGTGGGTCGGTGCTCGTCCGGCACATCTTCGTCTCGACAAGGAATCCGGTAGAACCGTGTATCGATGCCAACGGGCATTCTTACGACCGGAACATCAGCTGGTAGCTCGTTTCTAGCTTGGGCGCACTGCTCTCTAGTCATCAGTACAACGGCGCGCGCCGAGCGAGCGATCCGCCGCGTAAGGCGAAGAGCGATTTGGCGGCTTAATGCGGCTTTCCCAAGCGGCTCCCATCCATAGCACAACAACAAAGTCTTGCGCTTGCCTCCTAAAGTGGCTGAATCAGAGAGACAAGAACGAAGTCCGGTTGTACCCCAAAGCAACGCATAATCGGCTGCGTCCTTAGCCAAACGGAACTCGCGTTTTGGATAATGGTGTTTAAACGGTGTCGGCTGCGTTCGGCAGGCTAAGTCGACCAGGTCGTGCGCGATCAAGTCCAACCCGTTCGTCGGAAGGCCTCGTGCGATTGCAAACGGGATCGGAAGGCGGGGAGACCCGACCGATTCCGTAGTCGCTGCTCGCCACTCATCGAGGTTGCCGTGAATCTGGACGAGCACACTTTTCCTCATTTCACCAACCTTTGCTGACTGGCCCGAAACAATGGGAGATCCAATCATGACCCTTCACATATGGCGAGTAGACGCCCGCGCGCCGTGGTACGTCTCGGCTGCCACTTCCCGTTTGGGTTCAGGCGGTCCATCGTCGCGAGTGACTGCGCGAAGAGCGATAAAGCCCGAGCCAAACGTCCTGACACGCGAATCGGGTGTTCAGGCCGCCGTCATGCCCAAATAGGCGGCCGAATAAGTCATAAGACTATATCGCGTTGTTCAGGGCCTTTTCCTCATTTAGCGCACACCCGGTACGGCCACCGAGAGACGGCCACCCCGAGGAGCAGGAATTGCGTCAACGCATAGCCCACTGGGGGTATGAGGTTTAGCAAAAGGGCGTCACGTGTTGACGTTACCCCGTTTATAGCAAGGAAAACCACTTGGCCGCCGATACAAGGCACGAGCGCCAGCCCCTGCCATGATGTGCGGCCACTCGAAATCACAATCGTGTAGATCGTTCCGCCTACTAGTGTTGCGATTGCAGTCGCCATCGAGATCAGCAACTCAGCGGTTAGATCCGAGTATTTTTCACCCAGCAAGAACAACCAAGCCTGCGGAATGTAGATCGCGGAGACATAAATCCCGGCACAAATAATGAATAAAGTGCAGAGGGCGAATCCAACCTTCGACTGCAGGTCCCTGCGAGATTCAATTCGCGCGAAGAGAGGCTGCACTAAGAAGGGGTTCAGAAGTGAAATCAAGGCGCAGATCTGGCTGAGCCGTCCGAGAGCACCCACCTCGGCTACCGACGAAGGCTGTGCATAAAAACTCAATAGAAGAATCGCCAGTTGGCCTTGCGCAAGCGTGTAAATGATCGTTGGAGCAAGCGGCCTCACGAAGCGAACCAAGTCGGACCGATAAGTATCAGATCCAGCGACGTGGGTGGCACAAAACGCTCGGCATCGCTTAATCGAGACGAGTGTACCGACGGCTGCGCCTGCGAGATTACCCAACAATGCAGCAACTGCGTTTGGCCATACGGCGCATAGCGGGATCAAAGCGACTCGGCAAAGAGCATCTGCGAGCACGACTTGCGAGATACTTCGCGCGTCGTGGTGCATATTGAGCACTGCCCGGGTGAGGGACGACCCTACTTGCGCCCAGCCGACCAGCAAGGCCAACGTAACGCAAGCGAATTTGTTCTCGAAGGCGCCGGGTTGGCCCTGCATCATAAGCACACCAAGACCGCAACACACGATCATGGCGAGAGGCATCAATCGATAAGTGACTTCCCGCGCCGCGCCGAGTAACTGCGCTACGTGTTTCCGGTCATCGCAACGTTGGGCGCCTAACGAAACTATCCCTTGAGATAGACCAAAATTGGAGCCAAGGCTTACTATCGCGATCAGGGAAGTGGCTACCGTATATTGGGCGTATTGCTCAAAGCTGAGTCGCTGTACGAGGAATAGACCGACAGCAAGCGAGATCGCCTGCGCGCCACCCTGGCCGGCGACAAACGCGATCAGTGTCCTAAACCGTACCAAGATTTAGACCGAGCGCCCAGCGGCGAACTGAGATGAGCGCACTAATGGAGGGCTTCTCACCAGAATCAGGTAGGGGGGGAGGTCGGACTCACTACCCATGCCCGCCGCTGAACGCGCGCGTCAACCAGAGGCGCTGTGACTCAAAGTGAAATTCCGCCGTACGCTCAGCTACAAAGTGCCCCCCAAGGAGGTCATGCCTGACAAAGAACGCGTTGTTCCCGTTCAGGGTGCATCCCACAAGGCCGTAACCTTTCTCGGACATCAGCAATTCATAAGATTTCAGCGAGGCGCTGTAATCATCGCCACCTTGCCAATTACGCGAGGCATCGTATTCGGCGATCCATTTTATCGGGGGAGCAAAAATAGGATTATACTCCAGCACGACCACCCTCGCACGTAGCGCGCCGATCGCAGCGAGCACATGGTAGTCGTTGCCGTCAATGTCGATACTGAGCAAATCCAATTCGTCGCCTTCGACGAGGGCGTAGCTCCTCAGACACGCGTTGACGTTCTCGCGGGTCACCAGCCTACAATCCAGCATTAGTGCATTCGACTCGATCTCCCTTCTGAAGTTACGCCGAATCTTTACAGCGCATTCTTCGTCTGCTTCGATCCAGAGCCCTCGCCAACCCTGCCGCAACAAGAGTCGGGTATTGCACTCGAGCCCGTCGCTTACTCCAATCTCTATAAAACTTCGCGAGCGCGTGCCGATGCGACGAAATATCTCATGAATAATGCCGTCCTCCTCCGCCTGGGAGTAGACTTTAAACCCGTGGCGCGCAAGCGCTAAAGGAGCTCTGTGCTTTTCCGACTCAAGCAGACTGAGCCAAGCGATGTAAGCCAGCGTATCTCGCTGCTGCGAGGCAACGCGCGCGACCTGTTCGGTGCCGATGAGGTTTTTCAGTACTGACCTTAGGGACCCCGCAAATCGTCGGAGCAAGCCAGGTGATGCGCTCGGCACCTCAATCTCCCGTGGCGTGGATATTGCGCGCCAGAACCAGCCCAAACCCCTCAAGCTTACGCTGGGCTATTACCTGCATACCGCAAGACTCAAGCAATGTCACGATCGACGTGTGGTCCCTAGGCCTGATCAAGTGGTACTCCATGGTAACGAAGCCAACATCCTCCCATGCAGCTCGATCTTCTAGCATCTCCCACTCAGCGCCTTCACAGTCCAACTTGAGTACATCCACGCGCCCACCAAGCCTGGTTAGAGCATCGCGCAACGTCACTTGTTTGACTGTACCGTTCGGGTCAAGACGCGACGACGCATGCACTGAGTCGCCCCCGGAGAAATCTAACTGCACTAGACCAGTTTGCCCACCAACGGCCTCGAGGAAATACGTGGCATCCGCGGAGGATGCCTGTCTGGCAAGATAAGGCTCAAGCGCTGCATTAGGTTCGTAGCCGTGAATAATGGCATTTGGAAAGGCCAGCCTCGCTGCGATCCCGAACAACCCCACGTTTGCGCCGATATCTAGGACGGACTCAACGTTGCCAGCGATTCGCGAGATCCGCTTAAGCTGGTAACAATCGTCCAAGAGCAACTCCAAAAAGGCAACTCGCACGCCATGTTCAGAGGGTAGGTGCAAATCGATTTGCGTGTTGCCGAGACGCATCCGTGACGGTAACGAAAACGCGGCCGCACGCGCGTACGGGATTTTCAGCCTTGCCGCGGCGCTGATGCGCCGAGAAAACATGAGAGCCCTTTTAAGCACAAGCAGACCCGCTACTTAACAACTTCGAGTTCCCAGAATACACCGCCCCCCCGCAATACATAGCAGAGATAGTCTTCCCATAAGCGATCGCACGAGTTTGCGAACCAACCAGCTCCAGGCAGATATCGCAATCCGCTCACCAGATCGACATGTCGCCTTATCTGACGGAAGCGAAATGAGACGTAAAACCCAAATTCGGCTTCGATGTCAGTACCCGAAATGCAGTAGTCAAGCGAGCGCGCACTGAATCGCTGCTTGTGGGTTGGATCCACGTACGCCGCCGATGCGGAAAAGTGTGGAACGAGAATATGGACTCTCGCACCGGAGCGAGAAATTCTGTGTATTTCCCCCATCGTTTCGAGCACATCATCGAGGTGCTCGATGATACTCAGCGCCACGACTTGGTCGAAGCTGCTGCTGGCTAACGGCCACGGCCGCTTGTTTAGATCAGCCACAAAGCTCGGTTGGGCCTTCGGGTTTGCATCAAGCGTGACGGCGCCAAGTAGGGGAGTCATGCCACTTCCGATGTGCAGGGTGCGCATAGACTGAGCTGCCGATACGATTTCGGGCCAATGGTCCGTCCAATGCGGAAACATGGTCCGTCGCAGCGACCTTAGCATCTGAGTCCCCAGCTAGTATCACAGGAAGGATACTTTACGCCGCTGCATTTGCGAGAAAACTCGCAAGCCAATGATGCCCTGAGCCACGAGATTAGCGCCAAATCTAAACGAGAGTAAACTAGCATCAGAGGGCTCAGATTCTGGAGAGAGGAACATGAAGCGACCGCGATGCAGCGAAGAGCACGTTGCCTACGCACTAGCTTTTCGCGCAACGAACAATGGATTAGAGAACAGCAGCGCGGGCCATAGCTTGCGGTATTTCTCAAACCGAGTCCCGGGATCGGAGCAAGAGGAAAGCTCAAACCCTGCGCACGTGAGCAGGTTCGTGACTATTGGGATCGTAAATAGATGCAAGTGACCTCCGTCCCAACCATGAACAGCCCGCCACGCGCCTAGGTCGCCCTCGCGCCCGAACCAACTCGCTGTTACAGGCAACCCGCCTCCCAAAAGTGTAACGCGATGCGTCACGTATGCGATGTTCGGAACACGAAGCAACAACCAGCCGCCCGGCTTAAGCACTCGGAAGCAGTTGTCCATGAATCCAAACACATCAAGGACGTGCTCCATGATATCCAGAGCAATGACGACATCGTACTTCAGCGAATCAACCCGATCAAAATCGACATCAAAGTTACATTGATGGAACGAAACTCTTGAGGGGTCAACACCATGACCCAGCCGCCTGATTCGTTCGGCGACGTGTTCCAGTCTGGACCTTGAGATGTCATAGCAATCAAGAGACACGGAACCGATTTCGGAAGTAATGACCGACGTCAGATGGCCGGTTCCGATTGAGAGTTCTCCAATCCGAACCTGGGCATCTGCGAAGAGCTGGCGTAGCGTAGAAACTACGAAGCGATCCCGGCCGACCAATGCAGCAGCTGGCTCCCCGGTACCACATCCGTCCCGCAACTGTTGCTCATAGAGTTCATTTTGATCCATGCAAAGCAAATTCCCGATTGACTCAAAAGGCTCCTGTCAGGCGCACATCGCGGACAGAAGATCTGGGGCCCGCGCCAACCCGAATTCGCTCAACTGAGCGGCAACATTCCGCTAAGCAATACGGCAGAGTTGGCACGGCGCACCACGCGCGGCTTCCCGGGCAGCTTGTGCTCATTCCGCCAGACGGGATCTAAGGTCGAACCGACGCCGGGACCACTCAGACGGTGCGGAGGGTCGGGGATAGAGGGAGCGCAACAATGGTGGCAGGATGCACCCCAACATCAGCCCCGTCGACAACTCAAATGTCGAAGTCAATCCGGCTAGCACTCCAAGCAGCACAAGCATGAGGGGGATTGCAATTGCCGCAGCACCAATCGCATTCCCTCTTCTGATGGTCTTGTTAAGGACCACGAGAAGGGTAAATGACAGCGCAAGAAAAAAAACGAGCAAGAGGATACCAAAAACCAGCCCGCTCTCTTGCCAAATCGAGTAGACGCCGAATTCGCCAGGCTTGCCAAAAGCCATAGACCCCAAGCCGGCGCCTACCCATGAGGTCTCGTTCGTCGGAACCGAAAGCTCCAGTGCCTCCAGCAGACGAGCAGAGAAGTCTCGGTTCGCCAGTGACTGCGTGAAAAACTGAACGACGGGTGGAGCTTCCGTATCCATCGATGACTGACCAGCACCAGACCCCACGAGCACATAGCCGAAGCCCAATGCCATGGCGCACAACACGACCCAATAAGCGCTCCTTAATCCTGCTACGGGTCTTGCTGATTTTACCCGGCTGATAAACGCAGCGGAAAAGAGGGCTCCGAGCGCCAGCAGGAGAATTAGCAGCCGGGACCGCGCACCAGCCACCAGCAACCCACCCAAGCCGCAAAATAAATTTAAAACAAACCACGCAAGGTGCGCAGTCGAAATACTCCGACGATTCATCTGAATTACCGCGAAAACCACGAAAATTTGCATCAGCGCCATTGAAGAATATCTATCCGCGCTAACGAAAATCGAGGGGTACCGAGTAAAAGCAGTATCGTCGAATAGGTTTCGATAAATCACCCCTCCGACAGAGGTCGCATTTTCGGTCTCGGTATACGCGGTGGAAACAAAGAAATCAGGGTTTATGTAAAATTGAATAAACCCAATCGCGTTTACCGGAAGCATTAGGATCAGAAATGGCCCGGCCAGCCGCTGTATGTCGAAATAAATCGGGCGCCTTGAAAAGGCGACGATAAATCCAAGAGGCACGGCCATGTACAGCGCGTGTGCGAAGGAACTGAAAAAATCTCTTGAGGGAACGATTACTTGAAGCAGGTATATCCATATAAGGCCGAGAGCGCAGCCTCTTACGGCTTGAAGAGGCCAACCCAAGGCGCTCACACTGAGGGCAGGTTGACGGAGTACGCGAATCAGGAGAAAGATTGAGAGCCCATATAACAACCCAAGGGATAGCTGCGCTGGCAAGTACCTTTTCGACAAGTCACCGAACAGCGCCAAAATCGGCACACCGAAGTACACGAGTCTCAAGTGGGCCGCACTCCGAGTTCGAAGCGTCGAACGACCTCTGCCCAACTGAACCGAGACCTAAATAACTGTTCGTTGCTTCCGCCCCCGCTCTCCCGCAACGTCTGATCAAGAGCAAACAACTTGACGTTATTAGCGAAAGCCGCTGCACTGAATCGGCGCGAGAGCGCTATTCCTGGGGCCCTGCTCCAGATTGAATCAGTCGTAGGGCCCTGCGTCCCAACCACAGGTAAGCCATGCTGGATTGCCGCCATTAGCGTACCTCGCTTCGACGATATCCCGCTGTAATGAGGCATCAGGAAGATGTCGGTTGCTGCCAATCGATTTGAGACTTCCTCAACTGGGAGGAAGCCCTCTTGAACCGTCTCCGAGCGAACCCTAAACCAGTCTTTGCGTGCGCCGCCCATAAGTAGCCAGTAGGGTCTTAGCCCCGAAGCTACCAGCGCCGCGTCGGCCGCGCCCACGTGACGGGCCAGCCACTTGACGTTGTTTCCACCACCAAAAATGGTTAGAACGACGGCTCCTGCGGGAATACCCAACGCCCCCTTCGCTCTCGACCGTGAGACCGGAACTCTTGGGATGTTCGAACTGATGGGTAGCCAGACGTTTTTCTTTTCTGGTAGTTCGCTCTTGACGAGCGCCAATACATTCTCGGATGCGGTGAACACATAATCCGAAACAGATGCGAGGCGCAGAAGGTAACGCTTTTCTAGCGCCCCCCGTATCCAACTCGGAAAATGCCACCATTCGCGGAAATAGGACTCATGAACTAGCAAACCTAAGGTGCAATACGAGCCGAGCCGTGACCACAGATGCACTACCCGCGCACGCGAAGATTGTGACCCACCCCCGTACATTAGCGGCGTGAATTGCAACAGAATTATTGTCGGCCGATGTTCTTTTATCGCATCAACGATGCTAGCTGGGTTTTCCCACCAGCGAGGGGCAACGCGCACTCCCGGCAGCGGAGCTCCCTCGCTACAGACGACTTCAACGCAGTGGGACGAGCCTGTTAACTCGGCTGCCAATTGTCTTGTGTAGTCCCCAATGCCACATTGAGCGGGGGGCATGCGTTGAGTAAGGATTAGGATGCGCATCGGGTGACCTCAGCCACAAGTCGCTCCATTAGGGAAGCCCTTATTGGCACGGTGCGCTGCCGCACAATGGCACACGTTGGTAGTGGTGTCGCGCAGCGCCTCTCGACAATGCGCCCCCCCTAGAAAACGGGCGAGACCGGGCACGGAACAGAAATGCGCCAACCGGGCCGTGCAGACGCGCCTTTCTTCCGATCTGATGCCAAGACGATAAGATCTCTCTGAAAGTGGCTCGAGGCCAACCGGCAAGAAGCAGCACGACATCAGCATGTGAGCTGCCACATCTAGGAATCGGTAGCCCCGTCGGCCAATTTATACGCGAAACGACCCTCGATTCCCGAAGGGAAATGCCGGCCCGCTTCTCCGCAAACTCCGTCCACTTGACCGTCGTGGCGCCAGCCTTATCTGCCCCACCGCCGCGCTTGTCCGTGGCGGCCCATCTCGGGATCGAATCGAGCCGGCTAGGCTCGAATCTACCCAACGAGCGCACAGGGCTAGACCGATAAAAACCCTCAGAAGCTGCGCCGTATGACGTCAACATCGTACCTCATGACGTCCGCATTACTCCGGCCGGCGACGACCATTGAGCCATCCAACTGGATCCAAGGGACCTGCGAGGAAGCGATCGCAAGTCACCAACGTGGCGCCAATAGTCACCGCTACTCAGATACCGAGGAGCCTCCTCTTTCACGGTAGCCATATCCATATCGGTACCCGTAGCCGTAGCGATAACCATAACCATATCGCAACGTGGACGGCGCATACGCATTGAACACGAGGGACACGAGTCCGCAGCCAACACGACGCAGGCCCGTCAAGGCTTCCAAAACGTCGGCGGTCGTGGCTTCGTTTTGCCGAACAACGAATAGCGTTAGATCGGCGTGTTTAGCGATCTCTCCCGCATCGCTCACGAGGAGCAGCGGAGCAGAATCGACCACCACGTAATCGAAATTGGAGGCTGCCCAACGAAGGATATTGGGCAAAGCCTCACGCGTGAAGAGGTCGCCTGGATTCCGTACCCGTCCTCCGGCGGGCAACACAGACAGTCCGGGCAGCACATCAGGCAACACACATCGTTCGGGCGACGCAGCGCCCCTCAGAGCATCCGTAAGGCCAAGCGAAGATTCGGGGATCGGCAAGTATTCTCGGAGCGCTCGACGTCTGATGTCAGCATCAACAACGAGCACTCGGCGCCCGCCAGCCGCCAGGAGGAAAGCAAGGTTTGAGGAGACGAAGCTCTTTCCCTGGGCGGGAGTAGCCGAGGTGACGAGCACAATGCGAGCGCCCGACTTTTCCGAAAGCGAAAACAGGACCGAGGTCCTTAAACTCCGAAGAGCCTCTGCCGCTGAGGAGAGGCTGTGGCGCTCGGCAATCAGAAAGTGCGGCTCACCGCTTTCGAGTTTTTGTTGCTGCTCAGGAGCACGAGGAATGATGGCCAGGGTTTCTAAGCCGGTTAGACGTTCCAGTCTCTTTGGATGGCGCACAACGCCTGCAATACCGGCAAGCAGTTGGGCCGACAAGAACCCTAGCAGCACCCCAAAGAGCCCACCGAGGGCTACAGTTCGCTGTTTATTCGGTTTCAATGGTCGAGCAACAGCTACGGCACGATCCACTATCGCGACGTTCCCAATGGTGCCGGCGCGCGCGATCTCCAGCTGTTGGGCGTTGTTCAAGAGCCCAACATAGAGTTGCGTATTTACCTGTACATCGCGAGAGAGTTGCAGGAACTCCTGCTCCCGCGACGGTAGACCACGAACGTCGCGCGTTGTTTTGTCTGCCTCTCCTCGCAGAGCGAAAAGCTGAGAGTCGACCGCGCGAAGCGCAGGGTGGGCAGCCTCATAACGAAGCGCGAGCTCCTGCCGCTTTAGCTCAAGCTCAGCGCGTTGGGTCTCGATCGCCACCGTCCTCTCTAGCAGCGTTCGTATCTCAGCGGTTACATCAAGAATCTGTTGGGCGTTACGAAACTCGTTCAGCCGGCGCTCCGAGGCCTCGAGCTGCTCCTTGAGCTTCGGCAGTTGCTCCCGGAGAAAAGCCAGACTCTTCTGCGCCTCTTCTGAGCGGCGACCGACATTACGCTCGATATAGGCGTCTGCAATTGCGTTAAGTAAGTGTGCCGCGCGGACTGGGTCGGTGTCCTCAAAAGTTGCTCGGATAACGTTGGATTGCCGCGACGCCTCACGGGCGGAAAGCGCCCTGACAACCTCGCGAACCTCCGAAGTAACTGAATGACGCCGAATGCCGAAACGTGTACCCTCTCGGGCGCGCAGGGATGTTACTCTGACACGGACGGCGCCTTTGAAAGCCTCGCGCCGCTCGCCGACCTTGCCGCGAAGGATTTCGACATCCGACTCGTCGAGTAGCGACCACTGCCCTCCCACGCCTGCCACGAGCTTGAACAGCGCACCGCGCAACTCCTCGGGCACGGTGAATTCGTCGAAAACCAGTTCCTCGCCACCCCAAGCGAAGCCCAGACCCGAGACGAGAGGGGCAACCAGTCCGTCCGGACCGGGCTTGGTGCGGCGGGCCAAGAACTCGCCGACCACCGGCAAACGCCCCAGGACTTTGACTTCGAGGTCTGCCCCACTGGACTCAATCGCACGGCCAACGACGGCACGTGACCGTAGGATCTCTATTTCGCCGGCGACGCCGGATCGATTGGCCGAAAGGACGCCCTCCACATCCGTCAACGCCCCCAGCGCACTCCCCTTCTGAGGCTCGACCTCGATCAGCACGTCCGACTGGTAGACCGGCGGCGCGATGATGGCGTAGGCCGTCGCCAATGCAACGCAGGCCAACAGCACGCCCACGAACACCCACCAGAAGTGCAGCAGGTTCTCGACTAGGTCCGCGAACGAGAAACCCTCGTCATCCCCCTGCATCATCGGGCGGTCGTCGGCGGGGGCTTGCGGGTTGTAGGCCATGGCGCTAGTTCGAGATGGAATTGACGATGGCCGTGCCCGAGAGCACCGGGAAGAACTGGTTCACGAGCCGCGAGACGCGGGTGATCGCGGTGGGGTTAACGTAGACGAGGTCGCGGGGGCGCAGCGGCATCTGGTCGGCGAGCAGCAGGGCCTCGGGGCGGCGGCCGTCGAGGTGGTAGACCATGGGTTCCTTGTTGTCGCCGAGCCGCAGCACGTAGATCTGCCGCGCGCTCGATGAATTCGGGTTCGGGCCGCCGGCGTCGGCCAGCGCCTCGGCCAGCGTGATCTCGCCGCGGCGCATGGGGTAGCTCCTGGGCGCGTTCACCTCGCCGAGCACGTAGAGCTTGCGCTCGCCGCGGTCGGGCACGGTGATCACGTCGCCGTGCTGCAGAAGGAGGTTGGCGCCGAGGTCGCCTTCGTAATAGAGCCGGTCGAGGTCCACGTTCCAGCTGGCCTCGCCGCGGGTCACGCGCACGCGCCCGAGGTCGCCTATGGGCGTGGCGCCGCCGACCTGGCCGAGGGCGTCGGTGAGCCGCAGCGGCACGCCGGTGATCGGCACGTTGCCCGGGGTCTTCACCTCGCCGGCCACGAACACGCGCTGGCTGCGGTATTGGGCCACCTCCACCTCGACCTGCGGCTCGCGCAGGAACGGGCGCAGCGCCTGGGCGAGGTTGTCGCGCAGCTGCGGCACGGTGAGCCCGGCGGCGGCGATCTTGCCGGCCAGCGGGAAGAACAGCTTGCCGTCCTGCTGGATCACGCGGTCGTTGTTCTGGTTCTGGCCGCCGCCGAGCCCGGTGGGAGCGACGCCGCCGAGGTCCGGGTGGCCCCAGACGGTGATCCGCAGCACGTCCTGCGGGCCGAGCACGTAGCGGTAGTTGGCGAGCGCGGCGGCGCTCGGCTTCGGGAACGCGGCCTGCGGCGGCGCGCCGGTGGGTCGCTCGGCGCGCAGCGTCGCGATCACGTCGGGGGTGATGGGGATCGCCTCGAGGTCTTCGCGAACGTAGCGCTCGCCGGGCTTCGGGTCGACGTCGACGCTGAGCCCGGGGCTCACGGCGCAGCCGGCGAGCGTGGCGGTGGCGGCGGCGAGAAGGAGTGCGGATCGGAGCTTCATTCAGGTTCTCGGGCCGGCGGCCGGGATCAGGCCCATGTTGGCGAGGCGGTCGCGCCACTGCGCGGCGCCCTGCTCGAGCACGCCGAGGCAGAATTCATAGTGGGAGCGTTCCTTGCCCACGGGGTCGGCCACGTTGGTGAGCCAGGGCAGCGGCTCCGCGTAGCGGCGCACGCGGCCGGTGAGCGTGGGCGCCATGGCCAGGATGTCGGAGACGTGCCGCTCTTCCATCGCGAGCACGATGTCGTGCTGGGCGAGCATCATTGGCAGCACCGGCTGCGAACGGTGCGCGCCGAGATCGCCGTAGCCGCGCTCGCGCGCGAGCTGCTGCACGATGGGGTCGGCGGGGTTGCCCGGGAGCGCGCGCACGCCGGCGCTGGCGATGCGGGCGGAGCCGGCGGGCAGGGTCTTCTGCAGCACGGCCGCGGCCAGCGGGCTGCGGCAGATATTGGCGGTGCAGACCACGAGCAGGCGGAGCATCAGGCAGCCCCCCCGGGGCCGGGGCCTGGCGGCGGCGGTTCTGCCGAGCGCCGCTCGCTGCGGCGACGGTCGTGGCCGCTGCGGCGCTCCTGCTCGCGGCGCCTGCGGCTCTGCTCGGAGCGGCGCCGGGCGGCCTGCGGGCCGATGCGGCTGGCCAGCGCCGGCAGCGCGAACCAGCCCACCACGAAGGCCACGGCCGCCCCGATCAGCACCCCGAAGAAGCTGCCCTCGGGGGTGTCCTCGACCGAGATGCCGTCGGCCCGCCACATGGCAAACAGGAAATACACGCCGAGGCCCGCTGCCCCGCCGAGTTGCTGCAACTTGCTCGTACGCAGGCGCGCCATGCCGATAGGAGTCCCTTGCGAAATACATGAGATCCGTGCCGCGACTTTCTCGTTATGTGAAGTGCTGCGGCGACGTAGCAAGACTAGGGTAAACGCGGTTGATCTGGAAGACAAATTTGGTGCGCGGGGTGGGCCGCTGGCCGATCTCGAACGGTTCATCCATGCGCCGGAAGAGGCCTCGGCCAGCGGCGGGGCCCTGCCCGCCCTCGTCCGCATCGCCCTGATCCACGCGCAGTTCGAGACGATCCATCCGTTCCTCGACGGCAACGGCCGCATCGGCCGGCTGCTGATCGCCGCGCTGATGGAACAATGGGGGTTGCTGCGAGAGCCGCTGATGTACCTGAGCGGCTACCTGAAGCAGCACCAGGCGGAGTACGACCGGCGCCTCTCGGCGATCCGCAGCGAGGGCAACTGGGAGGGCTGGGTCGCGTTCGCCGGCGAGGCCGGCCCGCTCGCCTACCGGCTGTTCGAGCTGCTGCCCGTGATGCCGCGCTTCACCGTCGAGCAGGCGCGCCAGCGCCTGGCCACCACCTTCCCCACTGCCAGCGCCGCCGTCCGGCTGCTCGAGGCACTCGGCATCGTCGACGAGCTCACCGGCCGCAGGAAGAACCGGGTCTATGGGTACCGGGCGTATGTGGAGATTTTGGGGAGGTAGGCCGAATCGGGCGGAACGCAGTCGTTATGCGGGTCGCAGCGGCGCAGGCGTCGGAGAGAGGATGGCGGGCACGGGGCCGCAGCACCACGACGTTTGACGCGGTCATTATTCGTAGCTACGGTATATCACGGTCAGGAGGCATCTTCATGAGCGTGAAGCGCAAAAGATCCGCTCGGCCCTCGCCGCTCTCTGACGAGCCACCGGAAATCACCGATCGCTGGCTGGCCGAGGCTGAAGCACGCCGGGGCACGCAGCTCGTGAAGCGGGGCCGCCCGCGGCTGCAGAACCCCCGGCGCCTGCTGTCGATCCGGTTGCCGCCCAGCGTCATCGACGCCTGGAAGGCCAGCGGCGCGGGCTGGCAATCGCGAATGGCCGAGCTGCTCGAACGCGCGGCGCCGAAGGGGCCGGATGCGCCATAGAGATATCATTTCCTGATATCATCAACTGTGAACGCCCGTCATCGGAAAACGCTGGCCGCGATTGGCGGCAGGGTGGTGGAGCGCGAGGGGTCGCGGGTCAAGATGGAGCTTGCCACCCATCAGTGGCGCTGCCATCGACCGCATCCGGGTAAAGAGGCAAAACGGTATCAGGTAGAAGAAGCGCGGGAGTTTCTCGAGCGCGCGGGAGTCAAACCATGAATACGATGAATCACGATGGTTATACGGCTCGAATCGAATTTGATGAGCGGGATAACATTTTCGTCGGCCGGATCCTTGGGCTTCGCAGCATCATCAGCTTTCACGGCGAGACGGTTGCGCAGCTCCGGCGGGAGTTCGCTGTCGCCGTGAAGGATTACCTGAGCGACTGCAAAGAGCAGGGCGTCGATCCCGAAAAGCCAGCCTCAGGCAAGCTGCTTTTGCGACTTCCGCCCGAGATTCACACTCGAGCCCTCATCGCCGCTCACGCAAACGGCAAGAGCCTCAATCAGTGGGCGACCGAGGCGCTGCAGGACGCGCTCCAGGAGCCGCTCCGGAATTGATCGCTGGAGTCGAAAGCTCGCCGCAGCACTGAACCCGGCGCAGGCCGCACCAGCCGAATTCACGCAAACGCGGCAGATATTCGCCTGGCACAGGAGGCGGGCCTCGCCTCAAGATCAGCCATCAGTCACCGAAGGGTGATATAGCTACGTTGCGTAGCTACATTTGCAATGGTTAGACTGGATCCCAGGAAAAAGATCGGCAACGCGGATCACTTCGAAACGCGAAGCAACTGCCTATGAAGCGCGCTACTTCTTCTCGGAAATCACGAACTGACCACACGCGGTTGCGGGCGCTCCCCGACGCTCGCGTGGTGCGCGACCGTGACGCTCCGGCGTGGACTCCGGAGATGTTCGCACGCGCCGTTGCCCGCAAAGGCTTGCAGCCAGCGCCCCGCAAGACCCTGTTGTCGCTTCGGATCGACTCCGATGTGATCGAATGGTTCCGCGCGCAGGGGCCGGGGTATCAGTCGCGCATGAACGCACTGCTGCGCGCGTACATGGAGGCGTCCAGATGAAAGTGACGGATCGCCAGCAGCCCGGGAACCCCTTTCACCCGGGCGAAGTCCTGCTCGAGGAATTTCTCCAACCGGGCGGCATGACACAGGCCGCGTTCGCGACCAAGGTGGGCTGGACCCGGGCGCGGCTCAACGAACTGATCAAGGGAAAGCGGGGCATCACGGCCGACGCCGCGCTCGACCTGGCGGACGCGCTGGGCACCTCCCCCCGCGTCTGGATGAACCTTCAGAGCACGTTCGATCTGGCGCAGGCGGAGAAGAAGCGGCGCGTGGCGTGAGGGACGCGGAGATCGGAAGCTATGCCCAAGCCCTCGAGAAGACCGCGGATCAGGATCCCGACCCCAACCGAAGATCGCAGGATCACGGCGGCGGCAAAGGCTGACCCCGACGCACAACCCCTGACAGACGAGCAGTTGGCGCGGATGGTCCCGGTGAAGGCTCTTCAGCTGCGCGTCATCGCCGCCGCGACAGACCTCACGGGGGACCGCGACAAGGCGATCCATTGGTTCCGAAACGCGCCAATCGGACTCTTTGGCGATCGGACGCCGGAGGCCATCGTCTCGGCGGGCGAGACCGAGGCGCTGATTCGCCACATCGAGTCAATGGGAGTTGGCAGCGCGGGATGATCCGTCGACCGGGCGTGGAGCAGCGCGTCGCGTGATGGCGACCTAGGCAGCTTTTCGCGGGGCGATCCGGGAGACTCTCGGTGCCTTCTTGCGGCGCTCGTGCCACAGGTCGAACGCGGACTGCATCGCGAGCCACATCTCTGCCGAAGTGCCCAGCGCAGCCTCGAGCCGCACCGCCATTGCGGCACTCACCCCAGCACGACCATTGACCAAGGCCGAGAGCGCCTGACGGGTCACGCCGAGGCGCTTGGCGGCCTCGGAGATGCCGAGCCCGTCGGGCAGGTATTCCCGAAGCACTTCGCCGGGATGCGCTGGATTGTGCATTGCGGCCATAAAAACCTTAGTGGTAGTCCAGGTAATCGACGAGCTCGACGTCCTTCCCGACGAATCGGAAGATCACGCTAATACGGCGCCGATTGCAATGGGCGCGCAGGCGGGGAGGACGCGTCGGACATAGAATACCGACAAAGATCCGGGAACTGCTCCGTAGCCGCAGGGTGTCCGAATGAAGCCTTCCGATCGTTACCTCAAGCTTGTCGAATGGTCCGAGGAGGACGGCTGCTACGTGGGGCGATGCCCGGAGCTGATGCACGGTGGAGTGCACGGCAGCGACGAGAAGAAGGTCTTCGCGGAGCTCTGCGAGGTCATCGAGGAGTGGACTTCACGAGCCAAGGCAGCTAACTAGGCGCTGCCAGAGGCCCCGGAACTCAAAGGTGCAAAGCGTGAAACTCCCGGGCCGTGACGACGGGAAACCGGGGGCGCAGCGCAAGGAGGTCCGCGATATCCACGAGCTCCGTCATGAAACGCAGTTTCCCGAGGAATCTCTGCAGATCATCATCGGATAACGCGATGCGGCGCCTTACCTTGGGGTAGTGGAGCGCTGCTCGATTACGACACGCATCAGGCGCGTTTCCGGCCTCCGTGGGCTCCGGGCTTGCGGCGCGCTGCGTCAACGGCTTCCGCGATCTCGGCTTCTGCGACCGAAGGGTCAACGCCAGCGTAAGCCTGACCCAGAGCGTCGGTGAGCTTCCGGAAGTCGTCGCGCATGCGGTGGGCCAGCCCTCAGGAAAACGGCACGGAGACGGTCGGCTGGGCGGTGCGCGGCGCGGGCCGCGCGGTGGCGCAGCCGAGGCTGTCGAGGATGATGTCGTCGAGCGCATGGCGCGGGCTCCAGCCGGTGGCCTCGCGCAGCAGCGCGGTGTCGGCGGTGCGGCGGGCGATCGGCGTGGCGTCGTCGCCCAGGAGGTCGGCCGGGTCGGCGTGCACGGGCGGGCCCTCGGCGCCGGCGAGCTGCAGCACGCGGCGCGCGAGCTCGCGGACCGGCGTCTCGCGTTCGTGGCCCACGTTGACGGCGCGGCCCGCGAGGTCGTGGCAGCGCGCGACCTCGTACACGGCGCGCACGGCGTCGAGCACGTGGAGGAAGCTGCGGGTGGCGCGGCCGTCGCCGTGGATCGTGAGCAGCTGGTCGTCGCTGCGGGCGGCGTGCGCGAACGCGGCCACCACGCCGTCGGCGGGCTTCTGGCGCGGGCCGGCCACGTTGAAGAACCGCACCACCCACGCGGGCACGCCCTGGCGGCGCCAGAGCTCGAGCACCACCTGCTCGATCGCGAGCTGGGCGGCGGCGCGGGCGTGCTGGGCGCTGGCGTCGAGCTGCAGCGCGGCGCTCTCGGGCAGCGGCCCGGCGGACTCGCGGCCATAGACGGCGGCGCTCGAGGCGAACAGCAGCGGGCGGGCGAGCCGGCCGCAGCAGGCCGCCACCTGCAGGCCGGCGCGCAGCAGGCGCTCCGGGCCGTGCGCCGCCGAGAGCGGCGGCGCGGCCAGGTGGAACACGACGTCGGCGGCGCCGACCAGCCGGTCGAGGCGGCGGTCGTAGACCGGGTCGCCGAGCGGGAACTGCTCGAACTGGAACCCGGCGCGCCCCCAGGGCAGGTGCCGGCGCTGGCCGTTGGAGAGGTCGTCGAGCCCGACGACCTCGAAGCCCTCGTCGAGGAGCAGGTCGGCGAGGTGCGAGCCGATGAAGCCCGCGGCGCCCGTGATCAGCGCCGCGCGTGCGCGGCGCGGAGTTCCATCCATCCAGACCCCGTTGGACTTAATGCCCGACTGGGCGCCAACGTTACACATAACGTGGGGAATTGCGTGCGCGATTTCACAGAATCCCCTGCGTAGTTTCCCCGGTTGAAGATCCTTGCCAAACGGGCGTCCGGGTTCGTACCATATCGGTCACCGAGACGTTCCGTCTCTTTGAGTAGTCCCCGAGGTTCCCGATGGCGTCCCCCGTCCAGCTGATGACCCCTTCCGAAGCCATGGTCGAGACGCTGGTGGCCAACGGCGTCCGCCACGTCTTCGGCATCGTCGGCTCGGCGTTCATGGACGCGCTCGACATCTTCCCCGCCGCCGGCATCCGCTTCGTGCCGGTCGCCCACGAGCAGGGCGCGGCGCACATGGCCGACGGCTACGCGCGGGTCTCGGGGCGCCACGGGGTCTGCATCGCGCAGAACGGCCCGGGCATCACCAACTTCGTCACGGGTATCGCCGCGGCCTACTGGGCGCACTCCCCCGTGGTGTTCATCACCCCCGAGACCGGATCGATGACGCTCGGCCTCGGCGGCTTCCAGGAGACGGAGCAGCTGCCGATCTTCTCGAAGATCACCAAGTACCAGGGCCACGTGAACAACCCGGCGCGCATGGCGGAGATCACGGCCCGCTGCTTCGATCGCGCGATGCTCGAGATGGGCCCGGCGCAGCTGAACATCCCGCGCGACTTCTTCTATGGTGACATCCGTACGCGGATTCCCGAGCCGATCCGCATCGGCCGCGGCCCGGGCGACTCGGCGGCGCTCGACGAGGCCGCGGCGCTGCTGGCGAGCGCGCGCTTCCCGGTGATCCTCGCCGGCGGCGGCGTGATCATGTCGGGTGGCCAGGCCGAGGCGATCGCGCTGGCCGAGGCGCTCGACGCGCCGGTCTGCACGAGCTACCTGCACAACGACGCCTTCCCGGCCTCGCACCGGCTGTGGACCGGCCCGCTCGGCTACCAGGGCTCGAAGGCGGCGATGAAGCTGATCGCCAGCGCCGACGTGGTGCTCGCGCTCGGCACGCGGCTCGGGCCCTTCGGCACGCTGCCGCAGCACGGCCTCGACTACTGGCCGACGAACGCGAAGATCATCCAGGTCGACACCGACGCGAAGATGCTCGGCCTGGTCAAGCCGATCTCGGTGGGCGTGAACGGCGACGCGCGCGACGCGGCCGCGGCGCTGCTGCAGCGGCTCGCGGGGCGCGAGCTCGCCTCGCAGGCCAACCGCGAGGAGCGGCTCGCGCGGATCCGCGCCGAGAAGCAGGAGTGGGAAGCCCAGCTCGACGCCTGGACGCAGGAGCGCGACCCGTTCTCGCTCGAGGTGGCCGGGAACTCGAAGCTGATGCACCCGCGCCAGCTGCTGCGCGAGCTCGAGCGCGCGATGCCCGGCGACGCGATGGTCTCGACCGACATCGGCAACATCTGCTCGGTGTCGAACTCCTACCTGCGCTTCGAGCAGCCGCGCTCGATGTTCGCGGCGATGAGCTTCGGCAACTGCGGCTACGCGTTCCCGGTGATCTGCGGCGCGAAGTTCGCCGCGCCCGAGCGCCCGGCGATCGCCTACGTGGGCGACGGCGCCTGGGGCATCAGCTTCAACGAGCTGCTCACCTGCGTGCGCGAGAAGCTCGGCGTCACGGTGGTGGTGTTCAACAACGGCCAGTGGGGCGCCGAGAAGAAGAACCACGTGGACTTCTACTCGCGCCGCTTCCAGGCGGTCGACCTCGACAACCCGAGCTGGGCCGGCGTGGCGCGCGCCTTCGGCTGCGAGGGCGTCACCGTCGACCGGCTCGAGGACGTGGGCCCGGCGCTGCGCGCCGCGGTCGCCGCGCAGAAGGACGGCCGCACCACCGTGCTCGAGATGATGGTCACGCAGGAACTGGGCGACCCGTTCCGGCGCGACGCGCTGTCGAAGCCGGTGCGCCACCTCGCCAAGTACCAGCAGTTCACCTGAGGCGCGCATGAGCACCCTGCCCCATGCCGAGGTCACCGTCGAGACGCTCGAGGCGTTCTCGGCGGCGTGGAACCGCCACGACGTCGACGCGCTGATGAGCTTCATGAGCGACGACTGCGTGTTCGAGACGGCCGCCGGCCCCGAGGCCTGCGGCACGCGCCACGTGGGCCGCGAGGCCGTGCGCGCGGCGTTCGCCGCGGCCTGGAAGGCGTTCCCCGACGCGCAGTGGCGCAACGGGCGCCACTTCGTCGCGGGCGACCGCGGCGTGTCGGAATGGACCTTCACCGGCACCGCGGCCGACGGCTCGCGGGTCGAGGCCGACGGCGTCGACGTGTTCACGTTCGCCGGCGGCCGCATCAAGGTGAAGAACGCGTTCCGCAAGGACCGTCCGCGGCTGCCACCGGCATGAGCGCGGCAGCAGGCACTGCGCGCCGCCCCTGGGACCCGGGCTACGACCCGCTGGTCGCGCCGGACCCGGGCGCGAACCGCGACTACGCGCCGACCTACTGGGCCGCGACCGCCGGCGCCGCGCCGGAGGACGACGGCCCGGTCACGGCGGATCTCGACGCCGACGTGGTGATCATCGGCGCGGGCTTCACCGGGCTCGCCACGGCGCTGTTCCTCGCCGAGGAGCACGGGATCCGCGCCACGGTGCTCGAGGCGAACCGCATCGCCTGGGGCTGCACCAGCCGCAACGGCGGCCAGGGCCAGAACGCCAGCGGCCGGCTGTACCGCTCGCAGTGGATCGCCAAGTGGGGCCGCGAGACGGCGCTCGCGCTCGACGCGGAGATCCGCGAGGGCTTCGCGACCTTCCGCTCGCTGGTCGGGCGCATCGACTGCGACCCGCAGGACGGCGGCCACCTCTACGTGGCGCACCGCGCCTCGCGCATGCCGTTCCTCGAGAACGAGGCGCGGGTGATGCGCGAGGTGTTCGGCTACGACACGCGGATGCTCAGCGCGGAAGAAGTGCGCGAGCAGTACGTCGACGACCGCGACTGCCAGGGCGCGCTGCACGAGCCGGACGGCATCGGCATCCACCCGCTGAAGCTCGCCTACGGCTACGCGCGGCTGGCGCGCGCCGCCGGCGCGCGCATCCACGTCGACAGCCCGGTGCTGGAATGGGCGGAGCGCAACGGCCGGCACGAGCTGCGCACGCCCGGCGGCACGGTGCGCGCGCGCGCGGTGGCGGTGGCCACGGGCGGCTACACCTCGCAGGCCCTGACGCCGCTGCTGCGCAACCGGATGATGCCGGTGCTGTCGAACAGCATCGTCACGCGGCCGCTGAGCGCCGCCGAGCTCGAGGCCACGCGCTTCCGCACGCGCGAGCCGATCACCGACACGCGCACGCTGCGCTACTACTACCGGCTGCTGCCCGACGACCGCGTGCAGATCGGCAGCCGCAGCGCCGTGCACGGCCGCGACGCGAGCGCGCAGCGCCACCTCGACGTGCTGATCGACGGGCTGCACCGCAAGTTCCCGGCGCTGCGCGGCATCGGCATCGACTATTCCTGGTGGGGCTGGGTCGACGTGAGCCACGACATGATGCCGCGCATCGTGCAGCCGGACCCGAGCCGCCCGGTGTGCTACGCGCTCGGCTACGGCGGCAACGGGGTGTCGTTCTCGGCGCAGGCCGGCCGCCGCATGGCGGAGCTGGTCGCGGGCAAGGCCGCGCGCCTGCCCGACGTGCCGATCTACCGCGGCCCGCTGCCCGGCCATCCGTTCGCGCCGTTCCGCCGGCTGGGCCAGGCCATGCTCTATCGCTGGTATTACCTGAAGGACGAGTACCTCTGACCATGACCCGCGCAAGCACCTTCATCCTCGGCGGCTGGCAGAGCGACTTCGCGCGCAACTGGACGCGCGAGGGGCTCGAGATCGCCGACATGATCCGCGAGACGCTCGAGCGCGGGCTCGACGCCACGCGCCTCGAGGCGCGCGAGCTCGAGACGGTGCACGTCGGCAACTTCGCGGCGGAAGTCTTCTGCGGCCAGGGCCACCTCGGTGGCCTCGTGGCCGCGGCGCACCCCGACCTCGCGGGCGTGCCCTCGGCGCGCCACGAAGGCGCCTGCGCCTCGGGCAGCCTGGCGATGCTCGCCGCCTCGGCGGAGATCGAGGCCGGGCGCTACGGGCTCGCGGCGGTGCTCGGCGTGGAGCTGATGCGCAACGTGCCGGGCGACCAGGCGGCGCTCAACATCGGCGGCACGGCCATGTGGGCCGGCCACGAGTGCGTGGGCGTGCGCTACCCCTGGCCGCACATGTTCAGCGAGCTCGGTGGCGAGTACGAGCGGCGCCACGGCCTGCGCTACGAGCACCTCGGCCGCATCGCCGAGATCAACTACACCAACGCGCGCCGCAACCCGAACGCGCAGACGCGCCGCTGGAGCTTCACGCCGGAGAGCTTCCAGGAGCACGACGGCGCGAACCCGGTGATCGACGGGCGCATCCGCCGCCAGGACTGCGGGCAGATCACCGACGGCACGGCCGTGGTGTTCCTGGCGAGCGAGCCGGTGGCGCGGGCCTGGGCGGCGCAGCGCGGGCTCGCGCTCGAGCAGCTGCCGCAGATCCGCGGCTGGGGCCACCGCACCGCCCCGATGAGCTACGCGGCGAAGGTCGAGGCGAGCCGCGGCCAGCCCTACGTGTTCCCCTGGGTGCGCCGTGCGATCGAGGACGCGTTCGGCCGCGCCGGGCTGCCGGGCGTCGAGGCGATCGACGGCATCGAGACGCACGACTGCTTCACCACCACCGAGTACATGGCGATCGACCACTTCGGCATCACGCCGCCGGGGCAGAGCTGGGTCGCGATCGAGAACGGCGACATCGAGTTCGGCGGGCGCATCCCGGTGAACCCGAGCGGCGGCCTGATCGGCCTCGGCCACCCGGTGGGGGCGACGGGCGTGCGCATGGTGCTCGACTGCGCGAAGCAGGTGACCGGCCAGGCGGGCGAGTACCAGGTCGAGGGCGCGAAGACCTTCGCCACCCTGAACATCGGCGGCAGCGCCACGACGACGGTGAGCTTCGTCGTGGGCCGCGGGGACTAGCCCGCGGGGAACTAGCCCGCGGGAACGCGGGCGGCGTGCTCGGCGAGCAGCGCCGCGAGGTCGCCCGGGGTGTGCGGGCTCTCGACGGTATGCGGGAACGCGTGCGCCGCGCGCGCCGCGCGGTCGAACCAGAACTCGCCGCCCGTGGCGCTGTCGGGGCGCGTGGCCGCCAGCCACAGCGCGGTGTCGGCACCCTGCGCGTCGTCGCGCAGCACGCTCTTGAGGATCTTGCGGAACCGCGGCATGGCGGTGCGGACGCCCGCGGTGTCGGCCCAGCCGGGGTGCATCACGTAGAAGCGACGGCCGGAGCTCGCGTGCCGCGCGTGCCAGTACTTCACGAGCTCGGCCTGGCCGCGCTTGTGCACGGCGTAGGCGTAGACGCCGACGTACTTGGCCGGGTCGCGCATGTTCATGTAGGGCAGCGTCAGCGGCGCGTTGTACATGCCGCCCGAGGACATCTCGATGACCGTGGCGCGCGGGCCCAGCGAGCCGCGCTCGAGCAGCGCCTCGGTGAGCACCCAGTGGGTGAGCAGGTTGGTGGCGTAGGAGGTCTCGAAGCCCTCGGCGGTGCTGCTGAGGTCGTCGAGCAGCACGCCGACGTTGTTGACCAGCACGTCGACCGGGCGGCCCTGGGCGGCCACCTGCGCGGCGATCTCGGCCGCGGCGCGGCGCGTGTCGGCGACCAGCGCGAGGTCGGCGACCACGGGGACGATGCGCCCGGCGGCGCCCGCGGCGCCCGACGCGGCGACCAGCTGCGCGAGCTTGTCGCGGCTGCGGGCCACGGCGAGCACGGTGGCGCCGGCCGCCGCCGCGGACTCGGCGATCGAGCGGCCGATGCCGCCGGTGGCGCCGGTGACGACCCAGACCTGGCCGGCGAAATCCCAGCGCGTGTCGCCCCAGCGCAGCGCGCGGGCCCGGTAGCCGATCGCGGAGAAGCTCACGAGGAACCGGCTGTAGAAACGGACGATCTTCTTGAGCTGGGCCATGGTCATCGCGAGTCCCTCCGGTTTCCGCAGTCTGATTATGCAAGCGTCAGGGCCGGCACGCCACCTTTGCTAGACTGCGCCGCACCCTGGATCGCCCCGCCCCCATGCCTGCCCGCCGCAGCCCGCACACCGCCCCGCGCCACTTCGACGTGCCGACGATCCGCTCGCTGCTGCTGAGCGGCGAAGGCGGCCGCGCGCTGATGCAGATCGGCGACCGCTGGTCGTTCATCATCCTGCGCGACGCGTTCCTCGGGGTTCGGCGCTTCGAGGACTTCAAGCGGCTCGGGGGCGCACCGCGCGCCACGCTGACCTCGCGGCTCGCGGCGCTGGTCGAGGCCGGCATCCTCTACCGCGCGCCCTACGGCCGCTCGCCCGAGCGGCTCGAGTATCGCCTGACCGAGAAGGGCCTCGCGCTGCATCCGGTGGCGCTGACCCTGTGGGCCTGGGAGACGCGCTGGGCAGGCGAGTTCGGGCTGCCGCCGCGCCTGGTGCACACCCGCTGCGGCGGGAGCCTCGCACCCGTGCTCACCTGCGCGGCCTGCGAGCGGCCGGTCGTGCCGCGCGAGGTGGAGTTCGAGCCCGGCCCCGGCGTGAGCCACGAGGCCGCGGCACTGCAGGGCCGGCGGCGGCGCGACCGGCCCGACGCGGCGCCCGACGCCGGCGTCGACACCACCCTGTTCCACTCCTGCGACACCATCGGCGACCGCTGGACGGCGCTGCTGGTGGCGTCGCTGTTCCTCGGGCTGCGCCGCTACGACGACATCAACGCGGCGCTCGACATCGCCACCAACATCCTGGCCGACCGGCTGCGGCGCCTGCTGTCGGCGGGCGTGATCGAGCAGCAGCTCTACGAGGAGCGCCCGCCACGCCACGCCTACCAGCTCACGGCCAAGGGCTGGGACTTCTTCCCGTTCATCGTCGCGCTGCACACCTGGGGCACCACGTGGATGCCGACGCCGCGCGGGCCCGCGCTGATCCTGCGCCACCGCCCCTGCGGCCACCGGCTGCGCGGCCGGCCCACCTGCGGCCACTGCGGCGACCCCGTCGCGCCGCATGACGTCGAGGTGCACGGCAGCCGCAGCTGGCAGGCGCGGCGCCGCGGCGCGGGCGCCGGCCGGGCGAAGCGCGCCGGGAAGGCAGCCACCTGACTTGCATTAGTGAACCTATGATCCTAGGCTCCCGTCGATGCTGACCCGGCCTGGCCCTGCCCCGTGGATCATCGGCGCCATGCTCGTCGTGGGCTGCGCGCTCGCCGGCAGCGGGCTCGCGACACTCTCCGGCGGCGCACTCAGCGCGGTGGCGCTGGCGCTGCTCTGCGGTGCCGTGGTGGCCAACGTGCTGCCGGCCCTGGCGTCGCTGGCCGCGCCTGCCGCCGACTTCTGCGCGCGCGTGGTGCTCCAGGCCGGCATCGTGCTGCTCGGGCTGCGGCTGGGGCTGGCGGCCACGGGCGACGTGATCCTGCAGGCGCTGCCCGTGGTGGCGGCCTGCCTCGCCGCGGCGCTGCTCACTGCCCTGCTCGCCTGGCGCCTGCTGGGCGTGGATCGCAGCCTGGCCACGCTGCTGGCGGTGGGCACGAGCATCTGCGGCGTCACGGCGATCAGCGCGGTGGCACCGCTGATCCGCGCCCGCGCCGAGGCGGTCGGCTACGCCACGCTGTGCGTGGCGCTGTTCGGCACGGCGGCGATGCTCGCCTATCCGTTCGTCGCGCACGCGCTGTTCGGCGACCGCCCCGCGCTCGCGGGACTGTTCCTCGGCACCTCGATCCACGACACCGCGCAGGTGACCGGCGCCGCGCTCGCCTACGACGAGCGCTGGGGCCCGGGCCCGGCGCTCGAGTCGGCCACGGTGGCGAAGCTGCTGCGCAACCTCGCCATGGTGCTGATCCTGCCGCTGGCCGCGGCGTTCGCGATCCGCGGGGAGCGCGCGACCACGGGCGACGGCGCGACGGCCGGCGCGGCGCGGCGCCCGCTGCTGCCCGGCTTCGTGATCGCGTTCATCGCGATGTCGGGGCTGCGCACGGTGCTCGACCTGCTGCGCCCCGGGCTGCCGGCAGGCAGTACGGCGCTGATCGACGCAGCGCTCTCGGCGGCGGGCGTGCTCTCGCTCGGCTGCCTGCTGCTGGCGATGGCGGCCGTAGGCCTGCGCACGCGACTGCAGGGCATCCCGGCGATCGGCCTGCGGCCGCTGCTGCTGGCCCTGGCCAGCGCGCTGGCGGTCGGCGCCGCCAGCGCGGTCACGATCGCGCTGCTGCACCCCCAGGGCTAGCGGCCTTCGCGGCGAAGCCGGCGTTGGCGCGCGCACGCTCCACGCTGCGGCGATAGGCGCGGAGCCCCGCGACCAGCACCAGCAGGCCGGCCGCGCAGCACCCGCCGCCGATCAGCGCGATCGACCAGCGCAGCGCGGCGTCGTCGCCGAACACGTAGTCGGTGACCAGCGCGACCGCGGTCGGGCCGAAGCCGAGCGCGAACACCTGCGCCACCAGGAAGAAGATCGCGACCACGCGCGCGCGGATCTGGTTCGGCGCGATCATCTGCAGCGCCACGGGCGAATAGCCCTGCTGCATGCCGATCACGAACATCAGCGGCGCGAGCAGCGCCACGCTGACCACGGGGTTCGAGAACAGCGTGGGCAGCACCATCGCCGGCACCAGCAGCGTGAACGCGATGATCGAGGCGCGGATCGCCGCGTCGGCGTAGCCGCGGCGCGTGAGCCAGTCGAGGAACCAGCCACCGAACAGCGTGCCCGCGGTGCCGAACACCGCCATCGTCACCCCGAACACATAGCCGGTCTGCTCGATGCTCCAGCCGTGGGTGCGGCGGATGAACTCCGGGATCCAGGCCATGCAGCCGACCACGGCGATGCCGCCGAGCGAGAAGGCCGCGAGGATGGTGGTCAGGGTAGCGGCGTTCTGGCGGAAGAACGGGCGCAGCTCGCCGCCCTGCCCCGGCTCGGCGACGCCGCGCCGCAGCGGCTCGCGCACCGTGAGCATGATCAGCAGCGAGAGCAGGACGCCGGGCAGTCCGACGACCACGAAGGCGACCTGCCACACGCGCAGCTCGCCGACCAGCGGCAGCACCACCGATTCCGCACCCGACAGCGCACCGACCACCGCGCCGCCGAGCACCAGCGCGAGCCCGCCGCCCAGGAACAGGCCGCTCGCATAGGTGCCGATCGCGCGGCCGAGCTGCCGCGGCGGGAAGTAGTCGGCGAGCATCGAGTAGGCCGAGGGCTGCAGCGCCGCCTCGCCGACGCCCACGCCCACCCGGGCCATGAACAGCTGCCAGTAGTTCTGCGCCAGGCCGCAGGCCGCCGTGGCCAGGCTCCAGAAGAACACCCCGACCGCGATGATGGTGCGGCGCGGGCGCCGGTCGGCGAGCGCCGCGATCGGCACGCCGAGCACGGTGTAGAACAGCGCGAACGCCAGCCCGATCAGCAGGCTCAACTGCGTGTCGTTCAGGCCGAGGTCGCGCTTGATGGGCTCGACCAGCAGCGTGAGGATCTGGCGGTCGACCAGCGCGACGAGGTAGACCACGATCAGCACGCCGACGGCGTACCAGGCCTGGGCCGGCCGCGGCCAGCCCTCGTCGCCGCCCTCGCGGTCACCGCCCTCGCGTTCCGTGCTCATCGACGCCCCCTGCAAGTCACTTGCGTTATGGAACCATTATCACGCGCGTGCAATGATCGGTCGCGCGGCGTCCGCCGCGGCGCCCGGAGACCCGGCCATGATGCACACCGAGATCGAATCCCGCACACGAGGTGCCCCCGGGGCACCGCCGGTCGACGAGACCCGCGCCTGGTACCTGGTGATCGTGCTGCTGATCGCCTACATCGTCTCGTTCATCGACCGGCTGATCCTCAGCCTGCTCGTGCAGCCGATCAAGGCGGAGCTCGGCGTGACCGACACCCAGATCGGGCTGCTCGCCGGGTTCGGCTTCGCGCTGTTCTACACGCTGCTCGGCGTGCCGATCGCGCGGCTCGCCGACCGCGGCAACCGCAAGTGGCTGATCATCGGCGGCGTGGTGATCTGGAGCGCGATGACCGCCATCAGCGCGTTCGCCGACAGCTTCATGGAGCTGCTGGCCGCGCGTGTCGGCGTCGGCGTCGGCGAGGCGGTGCTCGCGCCTGCAGCCGCCTCGATGATCGCCGACAGCTTTGCGCGCGACCGCGTGGCGCGCGCGATCGGCGTGTACTCGATCGGCCTCTACCTCGGGGCCGGGCTCGCGCTGCTCGCGGGCAGCGCGGTCGTCGCGGCGGTGTCCGACGGCAGCACCGTGACGCTGCCCTGGGTCGGCGAGCTCGGCGCGTGGCGCCTGGCGTTCCTGCTCGCCGCGATCCCGGGCATCGGCGTCGCGCTGCTGATGCTCACCGTGCGCGAGCCCCCGCGCAGCGACTTCGCCGCCACCGGCGCGCAGCCCGCGGCGCCGGCCACGCTGCGCGAGCTGCTGGACTTCCTGCGCAGCCGCCGCCGGCTGCTGGCGGCGCATTTCGTGGCCTACGGCTCGCTCGGCACCGTGGTGACCGCCTGGCTGGTGTGGGCCCCGGAGATGCTGCGGCGCGCCTACGACGTGCCGATCGGCCAGGCCGGCGTGGTCTACGGCTTGCTGCTCGTGGTGTTCGGGGCGATCGGGCCCTGGCTCGGCGGCTGGCTGGCGCAGCGCTCGGCGCTGGCGGGGCACGCCGACGCCGAGATCCGCATCTCGCTGATGGCCGCGCTCGGCCTGCTGCCGCTGGTCGCGGCCGCGCCGTTCATGCCGACGCTCGCCAGCGCCGCCGTGCTGCTCGCCCCGCTGGTGCTGCTGCTGTCGCTGCCACAGGGGCTCTCGGCCGCGGTGCTGCAGCTGATCGCGCCCAACCGGCTGCGCGCCCAGGTGCTCTCGGCCTTCATCCTGTGCACGGTGCTGGCGGCCTACACGATCGGGCCTGCCGCGGTACCGCTGTTCGCGAAGCATGTATTCGGGTCGGAGCAGGCGCTGGACCGCGGGCTCGCCCTGATCGGCGTGGTGCTGTTGCCGGTGGCGGCGCTGGCGCTCGCCCTCGCGCGCCGCCCCTACGCAGAGGTGATGCGGGCAGGCGGCCGCGGTCACTGACCCGGCCGCCGCCCGCCCTTCGATCACCGCGCGCGGTACTCGAACGACACGCCCCAGGTGCGGGGCATGCCGTAGACCACCACGCCCCAGCCGTTGCTGGCCGGCGTGCTCAGCGTGTCGACGATGAACTCCTCGTCGGCGAGGTTGCGGCCGTACACCGAGACGCTGAAGCGCTCGTCGGCGTTGCGCCAGGTGATGCTGCCGTTCCACAGCCCCTGCGCCGGCACCTCGAGCGCCGTGTTGTTCTGGATCTCCTTGAACTGCTTGCCCGCCCGGTTGATGTCGGTGGCGAAGCGGATGCCGCCACCGCTGGCCAGCGGCAGGTCATAGAGCAGCGCCAGGTTCATCGTGTAGTCCGGCGAGTTGGCGAGCTTGCGGGGCGCCAGCACGCCGGCGGCGGCAAACGGCCCGTCGAACAGCGGCTGCGGATCCTTGTTCTTGGCGTCGAGGATGCCCAGGCCCGCGCGGACCTCGAAGTTCGGCGTCGGCCGGGCCGTGATCTCGACCTCGGCGCCGGTGATCTCCGCCTTCGAGAGGTTGGCGAGGAAGTTCTGCACGACGCCCGTGGCCGAGGGCCGCGACGAGACCGCCTGCATGTTCTTGTAGTCGCTGTAGAAGGCGGCGCCGTTGACGATCAGGCGGCGGTCGAGCCACTCGCTCTTGAAGCCGAGCTCGTAGGCCATGACCTCCTCGGGCTTGTAGGGGATCCACTGCGCGATGTTGGTGACGAAGCCGCCGTTGAAGCCGCCGCCCTTGTAGCCCTTGGCCACGCTGGCGTAGAGCATCAGGTCGTCGCGCAGGTTCCAGTCGAGCGCCACGCGGCCGGTGTAGTCGCTGTCGTTGGCCTTGCCCGTGACCGGGATCTGCACGCCACCGGCGTTGATCACGCCCGGGATCGCCGCCAGCCTGAGCCGGCCGTCCTGGGAGTAGCCGTTGGACGGGAGCAGGAACGAGGACTCGCTGGTGAAGCGGATCCGCTCCTCGAGGTAGCGCGCGCCCGCCGAGAGCCTCCAGCCCGGCGCGAACTTCCAGTCGACGTGGGCGAACGCGGCGATCTGCTGCTGGTCCTGGTCGTAGATCACCTGGGCGCGGTTGCCGCCGAGGAAGTCGTCGACGAACAGCACGCGCGGCGGGTCCTCGGCGACCGACTCGTCCGAGTAGTTCGCGCCGACGATCCACGAGAAGTCGCGGTCACCCGGCGAGGTGAGCCGGAACTCCTGCGCGAAGGACTCGATGGCGCTGGCGAAGTAGAGGTCGAGGAACAGCCGCGGCTGCGCGTCGGACTCCTTCGGCTGGAAGCGGTCGTAGGACTCCCAGGCGCTGATCGAGGTGAACTGCAGGCCGTTCGGCAGCTCCCAGTTGATGTTCAGCCCGGCGCCGACGTTGCGGTTGTCGAGGTTCCAGTCGTCGAAGTTGAGCCGGCGGCCGTTGTAGGAGATGTCGTTGCGGGCGGTGTAGTCGCCGGCGTAGACGTTGCCGTCGGTGTCGCTGTACTGCAGAAGGTCGACGCAGCTGGCCGGGTCTCGGCGACCCTGCAGCACCGCGGCGCAGAAGCGCTGGGCGGCGGGCGTGGCGCCGGTGGCGCCGCGGTTCCAGAAGCCCACGTGCTGGAAGTAGGCGCCCTCGGAGGTGTCCTTGCCGCCGTGCACGTTGAAGAGCATCTGCAGGGCGTCGTTGGGCTCGAACAGGAACTGGGCGCGGGCCGCCCAGATGTCGACCTCGCCGTGCCGCTCGCCGCTCGTGCGGTTGAGCACGTGGCCCTCGCCCTGGCGCACGCCGTAGACCGAGAGCCGGCCCGCGGTGGTCTCGCCGATCGCGCCGCCGATCGCGGCCTCGTACTCGGCGCGATCGAACTTGCCGTAGGAGACCTTGATGAAGCCGTCGCCCTCTCGGGTGGGCTTGCGGGTGATGTAGTTGATCGCGCCACCGTTGGTGTTGCGGCCGTAGAGCGTGCCCTGCGGGCCCTTGAGGACCTCGAGGCGCTCCATGTCGAACAGCTGCAGGCCCATCAGCGCGATCGAGGGCAGGTAGACCTCGTCGACGTAGAAGGCGACGCCGGGCTTGCTGTTGGCCTGGAAGTCGTTCATGCCGATGCCGCGGATCGTGGCCACCGGCATGGAGTTGCCCCAGACGTACTTGATGTCGACGTTGGGGGTCTGGGTGGCGACCTGGGTGATGTCGGTCCAGCCCAGCGAGGAGAGCGTGTCGCCCGAGAACGCCGTGATGGCGATGCTGACGTCCTGGACGTTCTGGGCGCGTTTCTGCGCCGTGACGACGACTTCCTCGATACCGATGCTGGCGGCAGGCTCATCGGGCGCGCCGGACTGGGCACCGGCAATGCCGGCCTGCAGCGCACCCGACACGACGAACAGGGTCCCGAGGGTCCGCCGGAGGGCGGGCACGGATACCAGAGTCTCTCGACGCATGATGGTCTCCTACGGCAAATAAGGCGATCAGGGCGGGCCGGGCTTCACAGGCCGCGAGTTGCCGGCCTCGTTTATCTCATCCAGAAGAACTTTTCGTATCACTGAGAAGGATGTTAGATTAACATGTCGAGATTAGGCAAGAATTCGTCTCGCTATCGGTCTGAAAACGATTCTCTGAAAGAAACGACCCTCATGAGCGCCTGGCCCGCCATCGCCTCGCACGACGCCACCGACGTCGCCAACGAGACGTCCTCGACCCTGAAGGCCTTCGGCGTGCTCGAGGTGCTGGTGCGGGCGGGGCGCCCGGTCACCCTCTCGGAGCTGATGCAGGCGACCGAGCTGCCGAAGCCGAGCCTGCACCGCACCCTGTCGCTGTTCGAGGACGCCGGCCTGCTGACCCGCGAGCCCGGTGGCCGCGCCTACATGGTCGGCGAGCGGCTGTCGCGCTTCGGGCTGGACATCCTGCGCAACGACGCCGCGGCCGCGGTGCGCCGCTCGATCCTGCGGCGGGTGCTCGCCGAGACCGGCGAGAGCTGCAACCTGGCCGTGCTCTACAAGGGTGACCTGATCTACCTCGACCGCGTCGAGGCGGACTGGCCGCTGCGGCTGCAGCTGCCCGAGGGCAGCGGGGTCACGCTGCGGCCGCACTGCTGCGCCAGCGGCAAGCTGCTGCTGGCCCACCGGCCCGACGCCGAGCGCGAACGGCTGCTGCAGAGCATGCCGCTCGAGCCGTTCACGGAGCGCACGATCACCGACCGGAACGTGCTGGCCTCGGAGCTCGACCGCATCCGCGTGTCCGGCTACGCGGTCGACAACGAAGAGTACGTGCTGGGCGTCGCCTGCGTGGCGGTGCCGGTGCGCGACCGCCACGGCGACGTGGTCGCCGCGATCGCCGTGCAGGGCGCCACCGCGCGGCTGCCGCTGATGCGCGCGATCGAGTTCGTGCCACAGCTGACCTCCGCCGCCACCGCCATCGGCGCGACCCTCGACTGACCCACCCGACCCCGACTCCACCCGACGAGATGAGCAACGAGCCCCACAGGGAGGGCGCCGACGCGGCGCCGAAGATCCACCGCGGCCTCAAGGGAATCTACTTCGACCGCTCCGGCGTGAGCGACATCGATGGCCGCGCCGGCGAGCTGCGCTACCGCGGCTACTCGATCCACGACCTCGCCGAGCAGGCGACGTTCGAGGAAGTCTGCCACCTGCTCGTGCACGGCGAACTGCCCGACGCACGCGCGCTGGCCGAGCTCCGCGAGCGCCTCGCCGCCGCGCGCGCGCTGCCTGAGCCCGTGCTGCGCCTGGTGCGCGACCTCGCGGCGGGCCACCCGATGGAGGTCCTGCGCACGGCGGTGTCGGCGCTGGGCGCGCTCGACCCGGCCGCCTCGGACACCGATCCCGACGCGGTGCTCGCGAAGGGGCTGCAGCTCACCGCCCAGGTGCCGACGATCATCGCGGCGCAGCACCGCCTGCGCCAGGGGCTGGCCCCCGTGCCGCCGGACCCGGCGCTGTCGCACGCGGCGAATTTCCTGCAGATGCTGCACGGCGAGGCACCGTCGGCCGAAGCCGCGGCGGTCATGGACATCGACCTCGTGCTGCACGCGGAGCATGGCGCCAATGCGTCGTCGTTCGCGGCGCGCGTGGTGGCCGGCACCGGCGCGGGGCTGCACGCCGCGATGACGGCCGCGATCGGCGCGCTGTCGGGCCCCGCCCACGGCGGCGCGGCCGAGGACGTCATGAAGATGGCGCGCGAGATCGGCAGCCCCGACCAGGCCGCGGCTTACGTGCGGGCGCGGCGCGCGGCGCGCGAGCCGGTGATGGGCTTCGGCCACCGCGTCTACCGCAGCGAGGACCCGCGGGCGCGCCACCTGCGCGATCGCGCGGCGCGGCTGTCGGCCGAGCGCGGCCAGCCGCAGTGGTTCGCGATCCTCGAGGCAGTGGTCGAGGCGATGAAGCCCTACGCGCGGCTGGGCGTGAACGTGAACGTGGACTTCTACGCCGGCGTCATCTACGCGCTGCAGGGCATCCCGCAGGACCTGTTCGTGCCGGTGTTCGCGATGGGGCGGATGCCGGGATGGCTCACGCAGTTCCGTGAACAGGCGGAGCGCAACATCCTGATCCGCCCGCTGACGCTCTACGACGGCCCCGCGCAGCGCGCCTGGGTGCCGCTCAACGCCCGCTAGCCTGGCCCGCGCGGTAGACGATCTTCCGGCCCAGGCTCCAGCGGTGCACTTCGCTCGGGCCGTCGTAGACGCGGAACGCGCGCATGTCGGTGAAGATGCGCATGACGATGGATTCGCCGGTGACCCCGCGACCCCCGAGGATCTGCACGCTGCGGTCGAGCACCCACGCGGTGTGCCAGATGTGCAGCCGCGCCGGGGCGAGGCGCACCTGCGCATAGCGGAAGCCCTGGCCGATCTCGCCCAGCACGTCGGTCGCCGGGATCCGCAGATCCTCGAACGCCAGCACGCCGTGCCCGCCGGTGAAGCAGCGGTCCATCGCCTCCATCGTGCGCAGGTAGCGGATCCCGGGCCGGTCCATGTCGGACAGGAACATGGTCGCGGATCCGTCCTCCATCCGCGCCATGATGATCGCGTAGTGCGCGCCCTCGGCGCCGGTGATCAGCCACTTCGTGCCGTTGATGACGTAGTGGTCGCCGTCACGCACCGCGGTGGTCGCGAGCATCCCCGGATCGGACCCGGCGCCATCCGGCTCCGTCATGGCGAAGCAGGAGCGGGTGTGGCCCGCCACCTGGGGCTTGAGCCAGCGCTCCTTTTGCGCGGGGGAGGCAATCGCCTCCATGAGGTGGATGTTCAGGGCCGTGGGCCCGAGCGGGGAGTAAGCCGGCCTTGCGCGCCCGGGCGACCAGTTCGCTGCGCAGCGCCTCGCTCGGCCCGTGCTCGCCGGGGCCCTGCTCGCCCTCCAGCGGGATGATCTCCCGCGCGATGAACTCGCGCGTGCGCTGCTGCAGGTCACGCAGCGCGGCCGGAATCCCGAAATCCATCGATCGTGCTCCAGGGTGTCAGGGTTGGGTACGCCCGCATCGCGCCAGGGTCCAGAGCGTGGTCCGCACGATGTCGTCCGGCGTCGCGCCGCGCGACAGGTCGGCCACCGGACGCGCGAAGCCCTGCAGCAGCGGCCCCGTTGCCGTGGCGCCCGCGAGGTACTGCACGAGCTTGTAGCCGATGTTGGCGGCCTCGAGGCCGGGGAACACCAGCACGTTGGCCTGGCCGGCGACCGCCGAACCGTCGCCGACCTTGGTGGCGGCGACCCTCGGCGACAGCGCCGCGTCGGCCTGCAGCTCGCCGTCGATGACCAGGCCCGGCTCGCGTTCGCGCACCAGGTCGACGGCCGCGCGCACCCGGTCGACCCGCGGGTGGCGGGCGCTGCCGCGGGTCGAGAACGACAGCAACGCCACCGCCGGCTCGAGCCCGAGCAGCTCGCGCGCGGTGCGCGCCGAGGCGATGGCGATGTCGGCGAGCGCGCCGGCGTCCGGCTCGACGTTCAGCGCGCAGTCGGCGAAGACGAGCTCGCGCGGCCCCCCGTGCCCGGGCACCGACATCAGGAAGCAGCTCGAGGGGGTGCGGGTGCCGGCGGCGAGGCCGACCGTCAGCATCGCCGCCTCGAGGACGCGGGCGGACGACGTGGCCGCCCCGGCGACCATCGCGTCGGCCTCGCCCGCGGCGACCATCAGGCCGGCGCGGAACAGCGGCTTGCGCAGCATGCGCCGCACCATCGCCGCGGCCTCGGCCTCGCCCACCTCCGGGCGGGCGCGCCGGTAGGACTCGACGTAGGCCGGCGCAGGCTCGGGCGAGGACATTGCGTCCGGCAGCACGGGCTCGACGAAACCCAGGCCGCGCAGGGTGGCAGCGGCCTCGAGCACGCGCGGGTCGTCGCCCTCGGGCAACGCGACCCGAAGCGCCCTGCCCTCGGCGGCGGCCGCGGCCCTGGCACGCTGAAGCGCCTGCCGCGGCCAAGGGCTCTCGTCGGTATTCACGCCGGCAGCGGGACGTCGATCACGAGGTTGCCGAGGCGGTCGACGGTGGCCACGTGGCCCGGGTAGACGAGCGTCGTGGTGTCGGCCTGCTCGACGATCGCCGGGCCGGTGAAACTGAACCCGACCGGCAGCTCGCCGCGCTGCCACACGTCGACGTCCTCGTAGCCCTTGCGCGCGTCGAGGCAGATCGCGCGGCGCCGCGGCTGCGGCGGCGGGCCGTCGACCTGCTGGCCGACCGCCACGAGCGTGGTGGTCTCGGCGGCGTGCGTGTGCACGGTGCGCAGCGCCACGAACTCGGTGGCGGCGTTGCGGTCGCAGTGGCTGTAGGTCTGCTCGTGGGCGGCGTGGAAGGCCTCGACGGCGCGGGCGACGACGCCGTCGTCGAGCGAGTCGCCGAGCGCCACCTCGAGCTCGTGCGCCTGGCCGACATAGCGCATCTCGGCGAAATACGCGACGCGAGCCGCGGCCGGGTCGACGCCGTCGAGCGCGAGCCGGTGGCGGCACTCGGCATCGAGCGGCGCAAGCAGCTCGCGCAGCGCGCCGCCGGTGGCGTCCGCCGCGGCGCACTCGAACGTGGCCATGGCCTCGTGCTGGATCGGCGCCAGCAGCAGCCCGAGCGCCGACAGCACGCCGGGCGCAGGCGCGATGAGGATCCTGCGGATGTTCGCGGCCTCGGCCAGCCGGCCGCCGTGCAGCGCGCCAGCGCCGCCGAAGGGCATCAGCACGAAGTCGCGCGGGTCGTGGCCGCGCTTGATCGACACCAGCCGCAGGGTCTGTGCCATGTTTGAGTTGACGATGGCGTGGATGCCGAGCGCGGCCTCGAGCACCGACAGCCCGAGCGGGCGCGCGATGTGCTCCTCGATGGCGGCGCGCGCGCGCGCGACGTCGATCTTCAGTCCGCCCGCAAAGCCCTCGGGGGTCAGGTAGCCGAGCACCATGCTGGCGTCCGTCACGGTCGGCACGGTGCCGCCGCGGCCATAGCAGGCCGGGCCCGGGTTCGCGCCGGCGCTCTCGGGCCCGACGCGCAGGCCGCCGCCCTCGTCGACGCTGGCCTTGCTGCTGCCGCCGGCGCCGATCGTGCGCACGTCGACCATCGTGAGGTTCAGGGGATAGTCCTCGAACCGGCCCTCGTGCGTGACGAGCGCCCGGCCGCCGCGGATCAGCGCGACGTCGGTGCTGGTGCCGCCCATGTCGAGACTGATGCAGTCGGGAAAGCCGGCGGCGGCGCCGACCTCGGCCGCGCCGATCACGCCCGCGGCGAGCCCGGACAACACGGTGCGCACCGGCCGTTCGACCACGTTGGCGAGCCCCGACACGCCGCCGTGCGAGAGCATGATGTGCAGCGGCGCCTGCACGCCCTCGGCCTGCATGGCGTCGCGCAGGCGCACGAGGTAGTCGGTGACGATCGGCTTGACGTAGCCGTCGAAGCCGCTGGCGACCAGCCGGCGGTACTCGCGCTTGCGCGGCAGCACGTCGCTGGAGAGCGTGACGGGAATGTTCGGGTAGAGCGCGCCGAGGATCTCGCGGGTGCGGCGCTCGTGCGCGGGGTTGGCGTAGGAGTTCAGGAAGCACACCACGAACACCTGCACACCGTGCTCCTCGACCAGCGTGCGGGCCACCTCGGCCACGTGGGCCTCGTCGAGCGGGGTGACCACCTCGCCGTGGGCGCCCATGCGCTCGCGCACGCCGAGCGAACGACGCCGCGGCGCGAGGAACAGGGGCTCGACCGGATCCATGTCGATCTCGTACATGCGCGGCCGCCAGCCGACGCCGATGTAGAGCACGTCGCGCATGCCCTCGGTCATCAGGAAGCCGAGCCGCGCGCCGGACTGCGTCAGGATGCAGTTGGTGGCGACGGTGGTGCCGTGGATCACCCGGGAGACGTCGGCCGGCGTGCCGCCGGCGCGGGCGACGGTCTCCAGCAGGCCGCGCATGAAGCCCTCCTCGAAGCGCGGCGGCGTCGAGGGGACCTTGTTGACGACGAAGCGCCCGGTCCGGGAATCACGCACGAATACGTCGGTGAACGTTCCGCCGACGTCGATACCTACAGTGAGCACGCCAAGACCCCCGGAAGCCACGCAGGGCCCTTCGCCCCTGCCCCGGTAGACTTGCATTACCAGACTGAAGATGCAATACATGCACCCTCCGGATATCAGGGGGTGCCATCATGATGAACAAGGGTTTCGTGCAGACGGTTCTGGGCCCGGTCGAGCCGGCGGCGCTCGGGCTCACGCTGCCGCACGAGCACGTGCTGGTCGACATGACGCTGGGAGCCTGCTCGGCGCACTCGCTGATCGACATCACCGAGTCGGCCAAGCGGGCCGCCAGCCTGCCCGACGCGGGCTGGGAGCCGGGCGAGGACGGCCCGGGCATCGCCGCCAGCTGGGGCGCGAAGTGGGGCCAGCCGATCTGCCTCGAGAACCGGGGCGACGTGGCCCGCAACTGGTTCTATTACGGCAACTACAAGATCAACAACATCGACGACGTGATCGCCGAGGCGCGGCTCTTCAAGCGCCACGGCGGTGGCTGCCTCGTCGACCAGACCTCGATCGGGCTGGCCCGCGACCCGAAGGGCCTGCAGTTCGTGGCGCGCGAGACCGGCCTGCACGTGGTCATGGCCACGAGCTACTACACCCACGAGTACCACAACGACGAGGTGCGCAGCTTCGACGTCGGCCGCCTGCGCGAGCGGATCGTCCGTGACCTCGAGGTGGGCGTGGCCGGCGGCATCCGCGCCGGGATCATCGGCGAGGTCGGCCTGAACTGGCCGATGCACCCGGACGAGGAAAAGGTGCTGCGCGCCTCGGCGCAGGCGCAGAAGGCCACCGGCGCGCCGCTCAGCATCCACACCGGGTTCGGGCCCGACGCCTACTGGGCCGCCGTGCGCATCATCGAGGAGGAAGGCGGCGACCTGTCGCGCACCGTGATGTGCCACGTGGAGCACCGGCTGCCGAGCCAGCCGGCGCCGAACTCGTTCGACCCCGCCCCGTTCATCGAGCTTGCGCGCACGGGCGTGTACATGGAGCTCGACTGCTTCGGCTGGGAAGAGTCGTTCCGCCAGCGCGGCCGCGTCGACATGCCGAACGACGCGATCCGGCTCAACTACCTGATCGCGCTCGCCGACGCGGGCTTCGCCTCGAAGCTGCTGATCTCGCACGACATCGCGCTGCAGCACTGGCAGCGCAAGCATGGCGGCCACGGCTGGCAGCACATCCCGGAATCGGTGACCCAGCTGATGCGCTACAAGGGCTTCGACGAGGCGCTGATCCGCCAGATCCTCTACGTCAACCCGCAGACGATGCTGACGATCGCATGAACACGCCCCGATCCGCCGCCGTCGACCCGGTCACCATGGAAGTGCTGCGCGGCCGCTTCGATGCGGTCGCGGAGGAGATCGAATACGCGATCCTGCGCAGCGCCTACTCCACCATCGTCACCGAGGCGCTGGACGCGACCGCCGCGGTGTTCGACGCCGCGGGCCGCACGGTCGCGCAGGCCTGCGCGATCCCGGTGCACCTCGGCACGCTGACCGAGCTGGGCCGCCGCTTCGCCGCCGCCTACCCGGCGGGCACGGCGCAGCCCGGCGACCTCTACATGATCAACGACCCGTACCAGGGCGGCACGCACCTGCCGGACATCGCGGTCGCCGCGCCCGTGTTCTGCGGCGCGGAGCTCGTCGGCTACGTGGCGACGATGACCCACCACCAGGACGTTGGCGGCGCCGCGCCGGGCAGCACGCCGACCGCGGTCTACGACCACCACTCCGAGGGCCTGCGCATCCCGATGCTGCGCCTCGCCCGCGCGGGCCGGATGGACGACGACATCCTCGCGCTGCTCACCGCCAACAGCCGCTCGCCCGGCAACATGCGCGGCGACCTGCTGGCGCAGGTGGCCGGCTGCACGACCGGCGAGCGCCGGCTCGCCGCGGTGTTCGCGGAGTACGGGATCGACGCCACCCGCGCGGCAATCGACGCGCTGATGGACTACGCCGAGCGGCTGACCCGGCTCGCCATCGAGCGCATCCCCGACGGCGACTACGGCTTCACCGACTGGCTCGACAACGACGGCACCGAGACCGGCACGGAGCCGGTGCGAATCGAGGTCACGATCCGCATCCGCGGCTCCGACGCGGAGTTCGACTTCACGGGCAGCGCGCCGCAGGTGCGCTCGGCGATCAACAACGTCGCCTCGTCGACCCTGGCGGCGGTGTACTACGCGATCCGCACGCTGACCGGCGACACCGCGCCGAACAACGACGGCTGCTACCGTCCGGTGCGGATGACGCTCCCGCCGGCCAGCATCGTCAACGCGCGCTACCCGGCACCGATCAACGCGCGGGGCGTGGGGCTGGCCCGGATCGCCGACGTCGTCATGGGCGCGATGGCCAAGGCCGTGCCCGCGCGCATGCCCGCGGCCGGCTGCGGCCACGCGACCGTGATCCCCACGGGCGCGGTCGATCCGGCCACGGGATGGCGCCGCGTCGGCGCGCTCGGCGGCCCCCTGCGTGGCGGCATGGGCGCGCGACCCGCGAAGGACGGCATCGACGTGGCCGACCACGACCTGTCGAACTCCTACCACGTGCCGATCGAGGTGACGGAGCGCGAGTTCCCGGTCCGCTACAACGTACTCGAGCTGTGGACCGACTCCGGCGGCGCCGGCCGCTATCGCGGCGGCCTCGGCTATCGTGTCGAGCTCGAGTGGCTGCGCGGCGAGGCGAGCCTGGCGCTGCGGCGCGAGCGCCACGTGTTCCGGCCCTGGGGCATACAGGGGGGCGGCGAGTCGCCGGCCTGCCGGACCGAGATCGAGCACACCGACGGGCGCAGCGAGCCGCTGCCAGCCAAGACGGTGCTGTGGATCCACAAGGGCGAGAAACTGCGCTACTGGTCCACCGGTGGCGGCGGCTACGGCCCGGCCCGCGAACGCGACCCGGCCAAGGTGCTCGAGGACGTGCTCGACGGCCGGGTGTCCGCCGAGGCGGCGCTGCGCGACTACGGCGTCGCCGTGGAAGCCGGCGCGATCGACGCCACCGCAACGGCGGCAGCGCGCGCGTGGACCCGATAACGCGCGAGGTCGTGCGCGGCTGGCTCGACTCCGCCGCGGAGGAAATGCAGGCCGCGCTCATCAAGACGGCGCACTCGATGCTGGTGGCCGAGGGCAGCGACGCCACGGCCGCCCTGCTCGACCGCCACGGCCGCACGATCGCGCAGGCCGCGTCGATCCCGGTGCACCTCGGGGTCATGGTCGACCTCGGCCGCCGCATTGCCGGGCGCTACCCGGAGGGTGTGGCGGAACCCGGCGATCTCTACGTCGCCAACGATCCTTACGCGGGCGGGACCCACCTGCCCGACATCGCGGTGGCCGCGCCGGTGTTCCACGACGGCCGGCTCGCGGGCTATGCGCTGACCATGACGCACCACGCCGACGTCGGCGGCTTCATGCCCGGCAGCGTGAACCTGCGCGCCCGCGACATCCACGCCGAGGGCCTGCGCCTGCCGCTGCTGCGGATCGCGCGCGCCGGCGTGATCAATGAAGACCTGATGCGGCTGATCGTGGCGGCCAGCCGCGTGCCGCGCAGCCTCGAGGGCGACCTCGCCGCGCAGGTCGCGGGTTGCCGCACCGGCGAGCGCCGGCTCGCGGAGCTGCATGCGCGACTGCCGCCCAGCGTGATCGAGGACGCCACGGACTCGCTGCTCGACCAGGCGGAGCGCATGACGCGCGCGGCGATCGCCGCGCTCCCGCGCGGCCGTGCGTCCTTCGTCGACCACCTGGACGACGACGGGCTCGACCCCGAGGCGCCGCCGGCGCGGATCGAGGTGGCGGTCGAGGCCCACGGCGACGAGCTCGAGTTCGACTTCACGGGCAGCTCGCCGCAGGTGAAGGCCGCGATCAACAACGTCGCGGGCTCGACGCGCGCCGTCGTGTACTACGCGGTGCGGACCCTGACCGGCGACCGGGTGCCCAACAACGACGGCGGCTACCGGCCGGTGCGCATCACGCTGCCACCGGACTCGATCGTCAACGCCGGCTATCCGGCGCCGGTGGGGTCGCGCGGCGTCGCGCTCAAGCGCATCGAGAGCGCCGTGCTGGGCGCGCTCGCCGCACTCGTGCCCGAGCGCATGCCCGCGGCCCACAGCGGGCAGTACACGATCGTCTCGGTCGCCGGCCGCCGCCCCGACGGGCAGGCGCTGGTGGGTCACTGCGGTGGGCCCTATGCCGGCGGCAACGGTGCGCAGCCGCGGCGCGACGGCATCGACTGCAGCGACCACGGCTGCACGAACGGCACGATGATCGCGATCGAGGACGCCGAGACCCGCATGCCGCTGCGCTTCCGGCAGCTCGAGCTCTGGACCGACTCGGGCGGCGCCGGGCAATACCGCGGCGGCCTCGGCTACCGGGCCAGCATCGAGTGGCTGGGCGAGCCGATCACGGCCACGCTGCGTCGCGAGCGAATGCGCTTCACGCCGCAAGGGCTGGGCGCCGGCGGCGCCGCGCCGGCGTGCCGGACGCTGCTGGAGCCCGTCGGCGAACCGCCGAGGGCGCTGCCCGGCAAGGTCGACTTCCCGATGCGCCGCGGCGACATCGTGCACTACTGGACGACGGGCGGCGGCGGTCGCGGACCCGCCCGCAGGCGCGACGCGCGGCGCGTGCTCGACGACGTCCGCGACGAGCGGGTCTCGCCAGCCGCGGCCCGCGAGATCTACGGCGTCGCCATCGCCGGTGGCGACGTCGACGAGCCCACCACGGCGCGCCTGCGGGCGCAGGAGTAGCACGGCATGGACCGTACCGACGAGATACGCGAGATGGTGGAGCGCGAGTCGCGCGCCTACGAGACCTACGACGCGGAGCTGATGCTCACGCTGTTCCACCCGGACATGGTCTGGGTCTGGCCGCCGCACTCGCGGGCCTACGACCCGATGGAGTGGGTGCTCCGGCTGGGTCGCTTCGACCGCGAGCGCTGGCGTGCCTACCTGCAGAAGTTCTTCGACGACTACGAGGTCGTGCGCAACACGCGGACCATCCGCAAGGTCTTCGTGTCCCCGGAGGGCGATGGCGCCTTCGCCGTGGTGGACATCGACACCCTCTGGCGCCGCCGCGACGGCTCGGGGGAGCTGCCGAACACTGGTCGCGCCTGCAAGATCTACGCGCTGATGCCCGACGGCTGGAAGATGATCCACCAGCCGGGAACGATGACCTACCCAGTAGAGGCCTGAACTCATGCGCAAGTACACCGACTTCATCACCCAGGACCCCGCCGATCGTCCGTCGTGGGTAGACGGGATCGACAACCCGTACCTGCACGGGCCGTACACGCCGGTGGTGTCGGAGATCACGGCGGTGGACCTCGGGGCGAGCGAGGGAGAGATCCCGCAGGATCTCTACGGTGCCTACCTGCGCCAGGGCCCGAACCCGGTGCTCGAGCCGCGCGGCCCGTATCACTGGTTCGACGGCGACGGCATGGTGCACGGGGTGTACTTCCGCGACGGCCGCGCGAGCTACATCCGCCGCTGGGTGCGCACGCGCGCGCTGCACGACGAGCTCGTGAGCGGCAAGGTCGAGCTCTCCGGGATCATGGGCCCGTTCGACCTGTCGCGCGTGGCCGGGCGCGAGGCCGAGTCGACGAACCCGGACTACTGCAAGGACACCTCGAACACCACGCTGAACATCCACAACGGGCGGCTGCTGTCGGCCTGGTACAACGCCGGGCGCGTCTACGCGCTCGACCCGCTGACGCTCGACACGCTGGGCGAAGAGACCTTCGGCGGCGGGCTCGACACCCCGATGAACGCCCACGGCAAGGTCGACCCCGAGACACGCGAGTACATCAACTACGGCTACGCGGACTTCCAGCCCTGGCTCACCTACTACGTGATCGCCCCCGACGGGCGGCTGCGGCACAAGGCGCGCATCGACCTGCCGGGGCCGCGGCTGCCGCACGACACGACGATCACGCCGAACCACACGATCCTGCACGACTTCCCGCTCTACCACGACGTGGACGTGCTGCGGCACACGGGGCACCGGGTGGTGAAGTTCCACCGCGACCAGCCCACCCGCTTCGGGGTGATCCCGCGCTACGGCACGCAGGAGCAGGTGCGCTGGTTCGAGTTCGAGCCGGGCTACGTGCTGCACATGGTCAACGCCTGGGAAGAAGGCGACTGGATCGTCATGGACGGCTGCTTCCAGCCGGACCCGACGATCCGGCGCGACCCGGCCGAGGGGCCGCTCTCGGCGATGCTGGCGTACCTGCGCTACAAGGGGCACCTGCGGCGCTGGCGGATGAACCTGCGCACGGGGGAGAAGAGCGAGCAGCAGCTCGATGATCTCAACGTGGAGTTCTGCCTGCCGGACATCGAGCGCTACGGGCGGCGCACGCGCTGGTCGTATCACCAGCTGATCCCCACCGACCTGCAGACGCTGGCGTTCGAGGGGCTGGTGAAGTACGACCACGAGCGCGGCACGCGCGAGGTGTACCACTACCCGGCCGGGTGGTTCCCGAGCGAGGCGCCGTTCGCGCGCAGCACGCGCGGGGGCGACGAGGACAGCGGCTACGCGATCACGCTGGCCACGAACTCGGCCGACTGGCGCTCGGAGGCCTGGATCTTCGACGCCAAGCACATCACCGCCGGCCCCGTCGCCCGCGTGCCCCTGCCCGGCCGCGTCGCCGCAGGCTTCCACGCCGCCTGGGTGCCGGGCGCGCAGCTGTGGTCGGCTCCCGCGCAGGCAACGACCCATGGCCGCTGACCAGAGCCCGCGCAGCGCCCGGCATCCGGCGTGGTTCGACCCGGCGCTGCCGCGCCGCGAGGACTGCGTGCTGAAGGCGATCCTCGACGATCGCGCCGCGCGCTTCCCCGAGCGGCGCCTCGCGCTGTTCGACGACGGCACGGAGTGGACCTGGCGCGAGGCCCGCACGCAGGTCCGGGCGCTGGCGGCCGCCCTGCAGCATCTGGGTGTGCGACAGGGCGACCGCGTGATCGCCTGGCTGCCGGCCGGGCCCGACCTGGTGCGCGCCTGGTTCGCGATCAACTACCTCGGCGCGGTCTTCGTGCCGCTGAACACGGCCTACCGCGGGGCGTCGCTCGAGCACGTGGTCAACGCCTGTCGCGCGCGGGTGATGATCGCGCACCCGGCGCTGACCGAGCGCCTGCAGGGGCTCGCGCTGGCACACGTGCAGCACGTGGTGACGCCGGACTCGCTCGCCAGCGGCGCAGGTGCGGGCATCGGCGGCGCGGAGCTCGACGACTCGGCGCAGCCGCAGCCCTGGGACATCCAGTCGATCATCTACACCTCGGGCACGACCGGCCCGTCGAAGGGCGTGCTCTCGCCCTACCTCCAGCTCTACACCACGGCCACCGTGGTCTATGGCTACCTCGGCGAGGGCGAGGGCATCCTGGTCAACCTGCCGCTGTTCCACGTCGGCGGCACGAGCTCGATCATGATCGCGCTGGTGCGCTCGGGATCGTTCCACCTGGTCGACGGGTTCAGCACCGACCGGTTCTGGGACCAGGTGCGCCGCGGCCGCTGCGCCACGACCTCCGGACTGATCGGCGTCATGGGGCCGTTCCTGATGAAGGCGCCGCCGCGACCGGACGACCGCGATCATCCGCTGCGGCGGGTCACCGGGTTCCCGATCAACGAGCTCACCGTGAAGCTCGGCGAGCGCTTCGGCATCGAGTTCATCACGGGCTTCAACATGACCGAGGTCTCGGCGCCGCTGGTCAGCGAGGTCGACACCCGCGTGTTCGGCGCCTGCGGCAAGGCGCGCAGCGGCGTCGAATGCCGGCTGGTCGACGCGCATGACATCGAGGTGCCGGACGGCGAGGTCGGCGAGCTCGTGGTCCGCAGCGACCAGCCCTGGGTATTCAACGCGGGCTACGACGGCCTGCCCGAGGCCACGGCGCAGGCCTGGCGCAACGGCTGGTTCCACACCGGCGACCTGATGCGCCGCGACGCCGAGGGCCACTACTACTTCGTCGACCGGCTGAAGGACTCGATCCGCCGGCGTGGCGAGAACATTTCCTCGATCGAGGTCGAGGCGGCGTTGCGCAGCTTCGCGGGCGTCGAGGAAGCCATCGCCGTCGGCATCCCGATGGACACCGAGGAAGAGGTCATGGCCGTGATCGTTCCGGCGCGTGGCGCGACGATCGACCCGGTGGCGCTGACGGAGTGGCTGGTGCCGAAGCTTCCCTACTACGCGGTGCCGCGGTTCGTGCGCATCGTCGAGTCGATCCCGAAGACCGAGACCAGCAAGCAGCGCAAGTATCCCTTCCGCGACGCCGGCATCACCCCCGACACCTGGGACCGGGTGGCCGCGGGCATCGTGCTGAAGCGCGAACGCCTGGCCTGACTTATGGCCCCTGCGCCACGTTGAACGAGGAGCTCGAGACATGTCAGCACTGATCGACCTGATGAAGCGACTGCAGGACGCCATCGTGCGGCACGACACGGCGGCGATCGCCGAGCTCGTCACGCCCGACGTCGAGTATCACTATCACGTGGGTTCGAAGCCGCTGGTCGGCATCACGCGCCTGCTGCGCTTCCTCGATGCCTACTGGGCGCGGATGCAGGACACCACCTGGCGAATCGACACCTGGGCGGAATCGAACGGCCGCCTGCTGATGGAGGGTGTGGAGGAAGCCACCGACACGCTGGCCGGCAAGCGCATCGTGCATCCCTACATGGGCATCATCGAAGTGCGCGACGGCCGGATCGCCCGCTGGCGGGAATACTTCCAGATGGACCCCGCGGTGGTGGCGGCGAACCAGGCCCACGGACTCTCGGCGCCGCGCGGCCCGAAGGAGCAGCCATGACCGATACGTTTGTCTACGAGGCGCTGCGCACCCCGCGCGGCAAGGGCAAGGCCGATGGCGCGCTGGCGACCGTGCCGCCGCACGAACTGGTGCGGCAACTGGTGGCGGCCATGGCCGAGCGTCACGGGGCGGCGCTGCCGGCGGCCGTGCAGCGGCTCGCGCTGGGCTGCGTCACGCAAGTGGGCCCGCAGGGGGGCCACCTCGCGCTGCTGTCGCGCGTGCACGCCGGGCTGCCGGACGAGGCCGCCGCGATCACCCTCAACAACTACTGCGTGTCGGGGATGAGCGCGATCGCCGCCGCGGCCCGCGCGATCGCGGCGGGCGAGGAGGCGTTCGCGCTCGCCGGCGGCGTGGAGTCGATGTCGCAGTCGCCGTTCGAGGCCGACGGCGCGCCGTTCTTCCGCGACGCCGCGCTCGCCGAGCACTTCCGCTACCTGCCACCGCCGATCGTGGCCGACTGGCTCGCGACACAGGAGCGGTTGACGCGCGAGGACCTCGACGCGGTCACGGTCGCCTCGCACCAGCGCGCCGGTGCGGCCTGGGCGGCGGGGCATTACGCCTCGAGCGTCGTGCCGGTCACGCGGCCCGACGGCACGCGCGTCGAGCGCGACGAGTCCGTTCGCCCGGCGCTCACGGCCCAGGATCTCGCGCGGTTTGGCCCTGCGTTCGCGCAGCTGGGTGCGGCCGGCGCCGACGCGTTCATCGCGCGCGTGGCGCCGGGTCTCGGCAGCGGCAGCGGCGTGCAGCACCTGCATTGCGTGGCGCACTGCCCGCCGATCTCCGACGGCGCGGCGCTGGTCGCCCTCGGCACGCGCGACCGTGGCGCGCAGCTCGGCCTGCGGCCGCGCGCGCGGATCGCGGCGATCGTCGAGGCCAACACCGACCCGCTGCGGCCGTTCGAAGCGGGGTTCGCCGCGTTCGAGCGCGTGCTCGCGCGGGCCGGCATCACGCCGGCGGCGCTGGGTGCGGTCGAGTTCATGGAGGCGTTCGCCGCGGTGCCGGCGCGGTTCCTGCGCGAGCGCCCGGAGCTCGCGGCGATCACCAACAGCAGCGGCGGCCACCTGGCCATGGGCCACCCGATGGGCGCATCGGGCGCGATCCTGGTCTGCACGCTGCTGGCCGAGATGGAACGGCGCGACGTGGAATGGGGCGTGGCGGTGGCGCACGCAGTGTCAGGCGTCGGCTGCGCGGTGGTGCTGCAGCGCAGCTGACGCGGGCGGATAATCCCGCCATGCGAATCTGCGTGTTCTGCGGCGCCCAGCCGGGCGTGCGCCCTGAGTACCGCCGCGAGGCGGCGGCCTTCGGCGCCCTGCTGGCCCGGTCCGGTGTGGGGCTGGTCTATGGGGGCGCTTCGGTCGGGCTGATGGGCGCGGTCGCCGACGCCGCGCTCGCCGCCGGCGGCGAGGTGATCGGCGTGATCCCGCGCGCGCTGGTGGCGAAGGAGGTCGCGCATTACGGCCTCGCGGATCTGCGCGTCGTCGCCTCGATGCACGAGCGCAAGTCGCTGATGGCGGAGCTCTCCGACGGATTCGTCGCCCTGCCCGGCGGCGTCGGCACGCTCGAGGAGCTGTTCGAGGTCTGGACCTGGGCGCATCTGGGGCTGCATGCCAAGCCCTGCGCGCTGCTCGACGTCGAGGGGTTCTACTCCGCGCTGCACGCGTTCATCGACCACACGGAGGCCGAAGGCTTCCTGCGCCCCGGCGTGCGCGAAATGCTGATCGTGGAGCGCGACGCCACCGCACTGCTGGCGCGCCTGCAGGCCTGGCAGGCACCCTTGCCCGCCGCCGAGCCCGTGCTGCGAGCTGCCGAGACCTGAGGGTGCGGGCGGGCCCCGCGCGGTCCCACCGCCCTTCAGGCGCGCGTCCTCGGCGCGCACTTTTCAGCTTTTGTCCTATCGAGAGTGCTATTCGAGCGCTTTTGCCCCATCAGGCGCACCTCGCATAAATGCCCCACAAGGCTGCAGGCGGCAGCCGCCTCCTCGCAGCGCGGCAGCGCGGGGCGAGCGGGCAGTGCGGCAGCGCGGACGCCCGTGCGGCACGACGCGGCGGCGCGGCTCGGCGCGGCTCGGCGCGCCGCGGGCAGCGTGGAAGCTCGGGCGGCACGACCTGCTCCCGTTACGGGCGGTCTACTCAAAGGTTCTTTTCATCGCGTTTTGCACACTCCCGAGGGCAAAAGTGCAAAACCGCGTGCGGGAGACACGCGCCCCTCCCCTACGCTGGGGCGCCACACGCATTTCGTCGCGCATTCACCCGATTCGTGGCTGGCCGCTCGGGGCCCGAGCGCCCAAGCCAGGCCCCATGTTCACGCTCAAGATCAAGCGCCGCACGAACCCTGCGCTCGCCCAGGCGGCTACCCGCCTGCTCGGCCGGCAGATCCAGCTCGGCCGCAAGTCGATGCGAATGAGTGAAAAGGGGCTGTGCGATTTCATTGGCCTGTCGCGCGGCACGCTGCGCCGCATCGAGGCGGGGGACACCGCCTGCGGCATCGGCACGGTGCTCGAGGCCGCGGCCGCTGTGCACGTGTACCCCTTCGGTCACCGCATCGAAGAGATCGAGGCCCGCAACCGCGAGCTCGACGGCGATTTCGCGGTCGTGGCGCAGGAACGCCGGCGCCACGGCCGCCGTTTTGACCCGGACTGGGCGGACTGAGGACACCGGGCACACATCATTGAACGCCACGGAGGCGTCGATTTCAGCCCCCAGCGGGCGAGGCGGGCTCATCAAAACGGCTGTCGCAACGCTCCCGCAGCCCCAGCGCGCGGGCGATGTCGCGCCAGTCGAAGGCGGCAACGGCCTGGTCGTCGTGCACGGCGAGGAACACGCCGTCGGGGAAGGCCGCGGCGCCGGCCTGCTGCAGCCAGACGCCGTCGGTATTGGCGGTCACCCGCCCGGCAAAGGCGCCGAGGTGCGCCAGGCTGATGCGGTCGAAGACGTGGAACAGGCTGCGGTCCTTGAACTGGTCGGTGCCGATCCAGTAGCCCGTGCCGTCGGCGCAGGACCAGAGCGCGATGCCCTCGGCCTGGGCCTTGAACTGCGCGGCGCCGACATCGCGGCCGGCGTAACGGCCCGCCCCGAGCAGGTAGTCGCGCAGGCGCGTGCCGGTGGCGGTGTCCTCCTCGGCCACGAGCAGCCGATCGTGATACGGGTCGCCCCAGAGCGACTCGGGGATGCGCACCGCGCCGGCGGCTCCGGTGTCGCCGAAGGCGGCGACGCGACGCGCGCCGAGCGACGCCGCGCCCGGCTGCAGCAGGAAACGCGCAAAACGCTGGCCGAGCCGCTCGAGCGGCGGCGGCACGAACTCCCCGGGATCCTTCGGGTCGCGGTCCATGTACGAGTCGCTGACGATGACCTCGATGCGCTCGGCTTCACCCGGCGTGCCGGAGGCCAGCCGGCGCACCCATAGGCCATAGGGGCTCACGAGGTCCTGCTCGCCGAAGCTGCCGAGAGGCTCGAACGCCGGCAGGCGCAACACCTGCACGCGGCGGTTGTCGCGCTCGACGACGAACACCAGATCGCCGAGCACGGCGATGCCGTTCGGCCGGCGGAACTGCCCTGCCCCGCCGCCCGGCCCGCCCACGCGGCGCAGCTCGCGGCCGGTGGCGCCGTCGTAAACGACCAGCTGACCGGTGTCCTTGGTGGTGGCGATCACCCAGAGTGCGCCATCGGGCGCGACCCAGGCGGCCGGCGAGTCGGTGTTGTCGGCCGGCTTCGGGGCGCTGACCCAGCGCTCGGCCACCACCGCGTGCGGCAGGCCGACACGCGCCAGCAACGGGTCTGCGGCCGCGGACTCGTCGGGCTCGCGGCCGGTGCCGCCGCGGCCCGCACCGTCGCGGGTGGCGGTGCCCACGCAGCCGTCGAGCGCGAGCACGCCGAGGCACAACAGGACAAGGGCTCGCAGGGCCTTCACGCCCGCGATATTAGGTCTCGTCGAGGAATCCCGCCACGCTCTTCTCGCTGTCGTCGCGGACGCGGGTGAGCATGTCCTCCAGCGTCTCGGGGCGCGCGACGGCGTAGCCCTGGGCGAAGTCGACGCCCAGCGCGGCGACGCGCTGCTGGATCTCGGGGTTCTCGACGTATTCCGCCACGGTCTCGATCCTCATCTCGCGGGCGAGGGACACGATCGCGCGCACGGTGGCGTCGGAGCGCTGGTTGACGAGGATGTCGCGGACGAAGCTGCCGTCGATCTTCACGCGGTTCACGGGCAGCGTCTTGAGGTAGGTCAGCGAGTTCACGCCGATGCCGAAGTCGTCGAGCGCGAAGCGGCAGCCGCGCGCCTTGATGCGCGCGATCAGGTCGGTGGCCTTGGCGAGGTTGGACAGCGCCACGCTCTCGGTGATCTCGAAGGTGAGCAGCGCGGGCGCGAGGCGCGAACGGTCGATGCAGGCCTCGACGCGGGTCCAGAACTTGGAGTCCATCAGCGATGGGCCGGAGACGTTGATCGACAGCCCGATGCGCCGCTCGTAGAGCACGCCACGGTGCTTGGCGAGGATCTCGAAGGCGTTGTGGATGACCCAGTCGTCGACCTCGCCGAGCAGCTGGTAGCGCTGGGCTGCCGAGAGGTAGCGCTCGGGACTGAACGGCCGGCCCTGGTCGTCGAGCCCGCGCAGCAGCAGCTCGTAGCTCTCGTGGTGCTGGCCCTGCAGCGGCGCGATGCGCTGCGCGAACAGCGTCATCCGGTCGTTGTCGAGCGCGTGGCGCAGCTCGGCCACGCTGTTGATGTCGGCGTAGCGGCGGGCCATGGTCGCGTCGGTGTCGGTGTAGACCTCGACGCGGTTGCGGCCGCGATCCTTGGCCGCGCGGCAGGCAAGCTCGGCGAACGCGAAGGCGCGCGCGAGGTCCGGCACGTCGACGGTGAGCTCGGCGACGCCGATGCTGATCGTGACCTCGACCCCGGGTGGCAGGGCCTCGCCCGAGGCGACGTGTATCGCGCCGCTGAGCTTGTGGGCCACGCGCTCGGCGAGCTCCACGTTCAGCCCGGGCAGGAACACGGCGAACTGGTCGCCGCCGAGCCGCGCGGCCACCGCGTTCTGCGGCAGCGTCGGCGCCTGCAGCTGCTGCGCGAAGCGCACGATCAGCTCGTCGCCGCGGTCGAAGCCATGCTGGTCGTTGACCAGGTGCAGCTGGTCGATGTCGATGTGCAGCAGCGCCCCGTAGCGCAGCGGCGAGTTGGCCGCGGCGAGCTCGCGCACGTGGGTCTCGAGCGCGTTGCGGGTGTGCAGCCCGGTCGAGAGATCGAAGCGCCGGGAGATCAGCGTGGCGACCTGCCGGCTGAGGTGCTTGCAGAGGTAGAGGTGGCGGCGCTCGAAGTCGCTGCGCTCGGCGGGCCGCAGGAACGCGAGCACGCCCGTGGCCTTGGCGCCCGCGGCTCCCCCGCCACCCGCGAACACGGGCACGGCGATCACCTTGTAGGGCAACCGCTGGCCGCCGCGCTCGACGAGCTGGTTGACGACGACCACGCGCTGGCGGTTCATCGCGGATTCCAGGAGGCTCGGCCGCATCCGCTCGAGCACGCGATGTGCGTCGCTCTCGGCGGCGTTGGCGTGATGGACGACGAGGTTGACCTGCCGGTCGGGCATCAGCACCGCGCCCACCACGCAACCCATGCGCTCGACGGCGCCGCGCAGGATGCGCACCATGATCGCGTTGTTGTCGGCACCGCCCGACGAGGTGTCGGCGCTGAGGTTGATCAGCCACTCGAGCTCGCGCGTGCGCTCGGAGAGCGTCGGCTCGGCGGATTCGGCGGCAGGCGCGGTGGCTGCACGGCCTGGTGCCGCACGAACGGAACTGGTGTCGGTACCGACCACCGAGAGACGCGACGCCGTGGCGGTGCGCGTCCCGGCCGCGCGACCGGTCGCCGCGGTCGCCGCGGACTGTGCCGCAGCCTTCGCGGCCACGGCCGCCTCGGCCTCGAGCAGCGTGCGGGCCAGCAGGCTCATCACCGGCGCGAGCGTCGCGGCGACGTGGGTCGCCGACGGGGCGGGTGCCTCGCGCGGCGCGGTGCCGCCGGCGATCACCAGCGCGCAGCCGCCGAGGACGCGCCCCTCGCGCAACGCGGGCAGCACGTAGCCGACCATGGCGCCGCCCAGCGAAACGCTGGCTACCGCCGTGGCCTCGCCCGCCTGGGCGCGCACGATGAGCGCCTGCAGCGGCGGAGGCGGCGAGGGCCCGCGTTGCCAGAGCGGGTCGTCACCGGCGTCAAAGAACGCGATCGCACGCACGCGCGGGACCAGGCCGACGGCGATGTCGGCGTAGTCCGCGAGGACCTTGGTGTCGATGGGCGTGGCGCGGCGAGCCATGACCCGATTATGTTCCGCCGGCGGGCCCTCCGCACCGGCGTCCGGTGCAGCAATATGATTTTCTTGACCACCCGCACGCGCGCGATGCGCGCGTTGTGACGGGGATCACAAGCCCGCTCAGGCGGACTCCTCGGGCGGCTGGGGCGGGCGCTGGTCGATCAGCCATTCGCGCCAGATCGCGATCAGCACGGCGAGGATCACGGGCCCGATGAACAGCCCGACGAGCCCGAAGGCCGCGAGGCCGCCGAGCACGCCGAACATCACGAGCAGGAAGGGAATGCGCGTGGCGCCGCTGATCACGAGCGGCCGCACGATGTTGTCGATCCAGCTGACGGCGGTCAGGCCCCAGATGAACAGGCCGAGTGCAGCGCCGCTCTCGCCCTTGAGCAGCAGCCAGAGGCTCGCGCCACCCCAGACGAACGGCACCATGAACGGGATCAGCGCGACGAGGAAGGTGACGGCGCCGAGGAACAGCGGCGCGTTGAGCCCGGCGAACCAGTAGCCGACGCCCGCGAGCGTGGCCTGCGCCAGCGCGGCGAGCACGATGCCGTACACCACCGCCTTGACGGTGTCGCCGACGGCGACGATGTAGTGACCGACGCGAACGGTGCCGAAGAACTGCTGCAGCAGCTTCGCGACCTGCGCCGCGAACGTCTCGCCGTCGCGGTACATGAAGAAGAGGCTGACCATCGCGATGATGAGCTTGACGACGTTGCGGCCCACGCCGCCCAGCACCTGCGCCAGGTCGCCCGAGAACTGGTCGAAGAGCCGCTTGATCTCGCCGTCCAGGCCCGTCGGATCGTGGGCCACCCGCTGCAGGAGATCCTGGATCGCGGCGCCGACCAGCGGCAGGTCGACGATGAACTGCGGCAGCGCGAAGCCATTGCCGAGCAGGCGCGAGAACTCGCGGTAGACCCCCATGGCCTCGGTCTGGACCATCAGCACGAACCAGACGATCGGCACCACGATCAGCGAGGTGAGCGCCACCGTCATGATCAGGGCAGCCACCTCGCGCCGGCCGGCGACGTAGCGCACGAGGCGCTCGTGTGCGGGCCAGGTGACGTAGGCGAGGATCACGGCCCAGATCACCGGCACGATGAACGGCTGCAGCACCATGAAGGCCAGCAGCACGAGACCGCTGAGGATCGCCGCGACGATCAGCCTGCGCAGCCAGACGGCGCGTCCGAGGTCCTCGAGTTCCATGTCAGCGCGGCCTCACGGTCAGGCGAGCCCGCGCGAATCCGACAGGATCATGGTCATCGCCAGCAGCGCACAGACGGCCATGCTGAGGTTGCGACGCAGGCGCAGGTAGTCCGGGGGCAACCGGTCGGCGAGCCGGCGGTGCTCGTAGATCCAGAACAGGCCGAAACCGACGACCAGCAGCGCGAGGCCCCGCTGGCCGCCCACGAGCAGTGCGGCGGTGGCGATGACGGACGGCAGGATGCTGCCCAGCGCAACGCCGGTGGACCAGCCCCAGCGACCGAGTGCGAGGCCCCAGTGCACCGCACCGACGAAGCTGAGGATGCCGGCACCATAGGCGAGCGCGAACTGCTGGGCGAATGCCCGCTGGCCGTAGCCGGGCAGCAGGCCGACGCCCAGCAGCGCCGCCAGGAACGGCAGCACGCCGAGGTAGCCCAGTGCCTCGGCGATCGGCGCAAGCGCGTCGGCGGGCGGCCGGCGGGCCGGGGTGGCGGGTTCGGTGCTCATGGGGGCGCGTATTGTCGCAGGAGCCGGCCGCCAGTGCACAATGGCTGGCACCATGGACCCCGGAAACCCGCTCATGTCGGCGATCGCGGCCAACCCGGCCGCCTCGCTGATCCTGGCGCTGAACGTGGGCGTCAGCGTGCTGGCGCTGTACGCGCTGCCGTGGCTGCTAGACCGGAACCTGCTGCGGCCCTACTGGCTGCTGCGGCGCCACGAGTACCACACGCTCTTCACCAGCGGCGTGATCCACGCGGACGTCGGGCATCTGCTGTTCAACTCGCTGACGTTCTTCTTCTTCGGGTTCGCGCTGGAGCGCCGGATCGGCACGCCGGCCTTCGCGATGCTCTACCTGGCCGGCCTGCTGGTGGGCAGCCTCGGCACCTGGTGGAAGCACCGCCGCAACCCGCAGTACTCGTCGCTCGGGGCGTCGGGCGCCGTGCTGGCGGTGCTGTTCGCGTCGATCCTGTATTTCCCGGACCAGTCGATCTTCATCATCCCGATCCCGGTGCCGATCCCGGCGCCGCTGTTCGCAGTGGCCTACCTCGGCTGGACCTGGTGGTCGGCGCGCAACCCGACGGGGCGCATCAACCACGACGCGCACCTCGGCGGCGCGCTCACGGGCCTGGCTTTCGTGGCGCTGACGGATCCGGCGACGCTGAAGGGGGCGCTGGCTGCGCTGACCCGCCTCGCGGCATGACCGCTGCCGGGATCATCGCCCGGACGCGCCGGAGCCAGGCGCGCGCCCACGCGAACTCGAGGCCGAGGATGGCGAGGCCCGCCGGCACCACGATGAACGCGGGGCCGGGCAGCACGATCATGGCCAGGCCCACCAGCAGCACGCTGGCGCCGATCACGCCGACGGCGACCTTCCTGGCCCAGCGGTAGGCAGCGGTATGGGTCACGTAACCTCCCTGACGGGTAGGTGGGACCGCAGGCGAGCGTGGAAGTTCCGGTCAGCTCTGCGGCCGGGCGCGCAGCCACGGCTCGACCACCGCCGCCACGGCGACAGGGTCCTCGTGGTGAAGCATGTGGCCTAGGCGCGGCAGCCGCGCGATCCCGGCGCGCGGGAAGTGCCGGCGGAAGGCCTCGTCCGTGCCGTCCTCGAGCAGGCGCGAGCGGTACGCGGATTCCTCGCCCACGACCATCAGTACCGGCGCGGTGACCTCGCGCCAGCAGGCCTCGGTCTCGTCACGGCGATAGAGCACCGGGTTCACGAGCCGGTGGCAGGGGTCGAAGTGCAGGCGCAGCGGCGGGCCCACGTCGCGCGTCCAGGCGCGGGCGATGAACGCGGCGTGCGCGCGCGGCAGCTGCGGATCGCGGCGCGCGAGCAGGTCGGCGAGCTCGTCGACCGAGGCGTAGTTCGAGCCGCGCGGCGGCTTGCGCAGCTGGTCGAGCCACTGCCGGTAGCGGCCCGGCGCGTCGCCGGGCTGGCTGCGGGGCAGGCCGAAGCCCTCGAGTGACACCAGCTGCGACACGCGTGCCGGGCGGATGCCGGCATAGAGCGAGGCGATGTTGCCGCCCATGCTGTGGCCGATGAGTCGCCACGCGCGCGGCGCGCCCGCATCGAGCGTGTCGAGCAGAGCCTCGAGATCTGCCAGGTAGTCCGGGAACCAGTAGGGTTCGCCGGTGGCCTCGCTGCCACCGAAGCCGCGCCAGTCGAGGCCGACGAAGCTCCAGTCGCGCGGCAGCGCGTCGACCAGGAACTGGAAGGTGTCGCTGCAGTCCTGGAAGCCGTGCAGCAGCACGATCGGATCGGCGCTTGGCGGGCCCCAGCGCAGCAGCCGGTGGCGCAGGCCGCGCAGCTCGAGGAAGTCCTCGCGCGGCGGCACGACGGCAGCGTAGCAGGCGTCGGGCGGGGTGCTCATCGCAGCTCAGGAGCCGAGGAACAGCCGGTAGGCCGGGTTCGCGGTCTCGTCGGTGTAGGGGTAGTGCAGCTCGTCGAGGTGCAGCAGGAACTCCTCGCGGGTGGCGGGCGGCACCTGGATGCCGGCGAGCACGCGACCGTAGTCGGAACCGTGGTTGCGGTAGTGGAACAGCGAGACGTTCCACACCGCGCCGATCGCCTCGAGGAAGCGCAGCAGCGCGCCCGGACGCTCGGGGAACTCGAAGCGCAGCAGCCGCTCGTGCTGCAGCCCGCGGGCGCGCCCGCCCACCATGTAGCGCACGTGGAGCTTGGCCATCTCGTCGTCGGTAAGGTCGGTGACGGCATAACCCTCGGCACGCAGGCCCGCGGCGACCTGGTCGCGCTCGGCGCGGCCGCCCGAGAGCGCGAAGCCGACGAAGATCTGCGCCGCGGCCTCGCTGTCGTAGCGGTAGTTGAACTCGGTGACGCTGCGCGCGCCCAGCGCGCGGCAGAAGCGCAGGAAGCTGCCGGGCTGCTCGGGGATCTGGACCGCGAGCAGGGCCTCGCGCTGCGCGCCGACCTCGGCCCGCTCGGCCACGTGGCGCAGCCGGTCGAAGTTCATGTTCGCGCCGCAGTTGATCGCGACGAAGCGCCGCTCGCGGCAGCCTTCGCGCGCGACGTATTTCTTGATCGCCGCGACGGCGAGCGCGCCCGCCGGCTCGACGATCGAGCGCGTGTCCTCGAAGATGTCCTGGATGCCGGCGCAGATCTCGTCGGTGTCGACCAGGATCATCTCGTCGACGTGCTCGCGCGCGAGCCGGAAGGTCTCCTCGCCCACGCGGCGCACGGCGCAGCCGTCGGCGAACAGCCCGACGCGCTCGAGCTGCACGCGCCGGTCCTGCTCCAGCGAGTCGTGCATGGCGGTGGAGTCGGCGGCGTTGACGCCGATGATCCGCACGCGGGGGTAGAGGTACTTGAGGTAGACCGCGATGCCGGCGATCAGGCCGCCGCCGCCCACGGGCACGAACACCGCGTCGAGCTCGCCGCCGGTCTGGCGCGCGATCTCCATGCCGATCGTGCCCTGTCCGGCGATCACGTCCGGGTCGTCGAAGGGGTGCACGAACACCAGGTTGCGCTCGCGCGCGAGCTCGAGCGCGCGCTCATAGGCGCTGTCGTAGTCGTCGCCATGCAGCACCGCCTCGCCGCCTAGGTCGACCACGGCCTGCACCTTGATCGCCGGCGTGGTCCGCGGCATCACGATCAGCGCGGGGATGCCACGGCGACGCGCGGCTAGCGCCACGCCCTGGGCGTGGTTGCCCGCCGACGCACAGATCACGCCGCGCTGCGCGACGTGCTTCGAGAGCTGGACGATCTTGTTGTAGGCGCCGCGCAGCTTGAATGAGAACACCGGCTGCAGGTCCTCGCGCTTGAGCAGCACGGTGTTGCCGAGCCGGCGTGACAGCCGCGGCGCGGCGTCGAGCGGCGATTCGATCGCCACGTCATAGACACGGGCGCGGAGGATGCGCTCGATGTAGTCGCTGCTGGCCACGGGGTGGCCTCAGGCGTCGGGCGTGGCCTTGACCGTCTCGCGCGCGAACGCGCCGTAGACGCGGTTCACGAAGGCGTCGCGCTCGGCCTTGCTGCGCGCGACCTCCTCCGCGGAGGGCAGGTACTGCTCGATCAGCTCAGGCGTGACCACGCCCCTCTCGGCCAGCAGCGATTCGACGACGCGCATGCGCTCGCGCTGCACCCAGAGCTCGGCGCCGAGCTCGAGCACGACGGCGATGAGGTTGTCGATGGCGGGGTTGTCGAAGAACGCGGGCTCCGGCGCAGGCGCGGGCGGCGTCCAGGTCTGGGTAGGTTCGCTCATGGCCGCGCCAGCATAGCGGCGCGGGCGTGGCCGCGCCAGCGACGACGTGGACTAGCCGCGCTCGCGCACCCGCTGCACGTAACGGAACTGCGTCTTGCCGATGTGCACCAGGTCGCCGTCGCGCAGCGCCGCGCGCGTGACGCGGCGGCCGTTGACCATGATGCCGTTGGTGCTGCGCAGGTCTTCGATCAGGGTCTGCGCCGGGCCGACCATGATGACGGCGTGGTGGCGGCTGATGAACTTGGTGTCGATCCGCAGGTCGTTGTCGGGACCGCGGCCGATGGTGGTGCGGCGACCCAGCATGTGGACCACCTCGGCGTCGCCCTCGGTGAGCACGAGGTAGCGCGCGACGCCGTCCTGCGTCGGCGCCGCCGGCGGAGCCGGCTCGCCGGCGATCACGGGCTGCAGCACCGGGGGTTCGGCCGGTTCGCGCAGCAGCGGCGCCGGCTCCATGGGTTCGGGGCGCGTGGCACGCGCGCGAAGTTCGGACTCGAGCCGGTGGATCTGGTGCTCGGCCGCGCGCAGGTCGGCCTCGAACTCCGTCGCCCGGGCCTCGGCCGCGCGCCGCAGGCCGTCGAGGTCCTCGCCGACGTGACGCGCACGCTCGAGCTCCGACTCGAGGCGGGAGTATTCGAGGCGCAGGTCGTCGAGGGCGGCGTCACGCTCGGCGACGCCACGCGCGAGGCGCTCGACCTTGCGGCTGAGCTCCCCGACCTGGCGCTCCAGCGCACCGACCTGGGCGTCCAGCGCAGCGCGCTGCTCGACGGCACCCTCGGTGAGCACCGGGATGTTCGGCAGCGTGGTGTCGTCGAGCGCGTCGTGCGTGTCGGCACGCAGGGCACCCGCGGCCGGCAGTTCGAGGACAGGCAGGCGCAACGTGGACGACAGGTCGTCCAGCAACCCGTCCCAGGTCTCCTTGCCCGGATTCGGCCCCATACGCTCCCCTGCCGGGTATGTTCCCGGCTTGACTCAGGGCCTTAACTTAACATTAGGCGATGAATTCGGCGATAACCCGTTGAACTTCCGCGGGTGCCACCTCGAAGATGTCCTCCCCGCAGTCGGGCAGGTCGACGTTGCGCGGGCTGGGCAGCACGCTCCGGGCCCGCTGGGTGGCGTCCCACAGCGCGTCCCGTGGCCGCAGCACCATGACCGGCTGCTGCAGCAGGGGGAGCCGGTCGCGCGCCGCATAGCTCATCATGGCGTTGCCCGCCCACCAGGCCTGCGCGGGATGCGGCCCATAGGCCACCGGCGGCTCCGGCCGCGCCGCACGACGCCACGCGGAGCGCTCGGACTCCTCCGGCAGCGGCACGGAGACCATCACGACGCGGCGCACCAGCGCCTTACGCGTCAGGGCGACCTCGGCGGCCAGCAACGAGCCGGATCCGCAGCCGACCAGGTCGACGGCGCGGAAGCGCATCGCGTCGAGGAAATCGACGATGGCGCCCGCATAGTCGGCCAGCAGCGGCGGGCTCACCGGGCCGTCGGACTCGCCGAAGCCTGGTGTGTCGGCCGCATAGACCGAACGATCCCGACCCGTCAGCGCCATGAACGGGCGGAACAGGCGGCCGATGCCGCCCAGCGGCGGGCAGCAGACCAGGGTCGGGCCTTCGTCGAAGCCGCCACCCGGCGGAATCGCGTGATGCACGTGCAACTGCCCGAAACGCGTCTCGAAGTACGCGCGGCGCAACCTTGGACCCCGCCGCTGTTCCGGGCCTCCGCTGCGTCGCTCTCCAGTCCTTGCCATGCCGTGAACCCCTCCCCAACCTCGGTTGACGCTCCGCTCCGGCCGACGGATAGTCCCACGCCTCCCGAAACGCAACTCCCTCCGGAGTCTCAATAATGAAACTCTACGGCTTCCTCGTGTCCCCTTATGTCGCGCGCGTCGTGCTGGCCGCCCGGGCCAAGGGCATCCAGATCGCGGCGGAGCCACCGCCGGGCGGCAACCTGAAGTCGCCCGAATACCTGGCGCTGAACCCGATGGGCAAGATCCCCACGCTGGTCGTCGACGGCCGCGCGCTGCCGGAATCGATGGTCATCCTGGACTACTTCGAGGACGCCTACCCCGACCGGCCCCTGCTGCCGGGCAACGCGCTCGACCGCGCGCAGGTCCGCCTGCTCGCGCGCATCGTCGACCTCTACGTGGTACCGACGCTGGGCACGTTCTTCGGCAACATGAACCCCGCCACGCGCAACGCCGAGGCGGTCGAGGGCGCGAAGAAGTCGCTCAACAAGGCGCTCGACGACCTCGAGCACTTCATGGGCCCGGGCCCCTACGCCTTGGGCGACTCGCTGGGCCAGGCCGACGCGGCGATCCTGCCGGTGCTGCTGATGGTGCGCACGATCGTCGCCGCGTTCGGCGTCACCGACCTGATCGGTGGCCGGCCAAAGCTCGCGACGTGGATGGCGCAGATGCAGGCCGACGCCGTCGCCGGCCCGTTCATCCAGGAATACGACGCCGCCACGCAGGCGTTCCTGGCCAGCCGCCGCGGCTAGCCGCCGAACGCGATGACGACCTTGCCGTCGCGTTCCGCGCCGGTGCGCCCGGCGCGGTCGCAGGCGGCGAGGATCTCGTCGAGCCGGTAGCGGCCGGCAATCTTCGCTTCGAGCACGCCTTCGGAGATCAGGCGCGCGAGCTTGAGATACAGCTCGCGCACCTGCTGCGGCGTGCGGTTGCGGAACTGCCGCGCGAAGCTCAGCGCCTGCAGCCTGACGCCGCTCGAGAACAGGAAGTAGAAGTCGAGCTCGCAGGGCTGGCTGGTCATCGAGCCGAGGCTGACGATCCAGCTGTCGGGCTCGAGGCACTCGGCCACGCGCTGCGTGGCCGAACCCGACACGCAGTCGATGCCGACCTTCGGCCGCACGCCGCCGGTCGCCTCGAGCACGCGCGCGGCGAGGTCGGGGCCGTCGAGCAGCACGACGTCGCCACCGAGCGCCCGCAGTTCGTCGATCATCTCGGGCCGACGCACCACGTTGACCGTGCGCACGCCCTTGAGGCCGGCGAGGCGGATCAGGTAGCGGCCGCAGTTCGAGTTCGCGGCGTTCTGGATCAGCCAGTCGCCGCGCTGCAGGTCGGCGTAATCCTCGAGGAGCACCTCGGCGGTCGCGCCGTTGACGGTGGCGAGGCTCAGCTGCGCCGCGTCGCCCGCGGGCGCCGGCACGCAGGCCGCGGCCGCGCAGCGCACTTCCTCGCGGAAGGTGCCGCTGCCGAGCGCCGGGAACACGCGGTCGCCGATCGCGAACTGGGTGACGTTGGCACCCTTGCGCAGCACGTGGCCAATGCCCTCGAATCCCGGCGTGCGCGGCAGCGGCAGCCGGAAGTGCGGCGCACCCGTGATCGTCTTGAGGTCGGCGATGTGCATCGCCGCGGCTTCCATCCTGACGACCACTTCGTCGGGGCCGGGCTGCTCGGCGGGCAGGTCGACGACGCGCAGCACCTCGGCGGGGTCGCCATAGGCGGACTGGATGACGGCTCTCGGCATGGCGTTCAGTTCCCGGTGATCAGGTAGCTCAGGATACGATCCGCGGTCTGCGGTGCCCACTGTTCGAAGCCACTCCAGTGGCCGTAGCGGCCGCGGATCCGCGCGGCGGCGGCACGCGTGACCTCGCCGCGCACGCGCTCCGTCATCGCCACGCCGTCCTCGCCGGGCCGCGGCACCTGGCCGCCCGCGGCGCGGAACTCGCGGTCCGTGGCCTCGAGGAGCCGCAGCGCGTAGTCGTGGTAGTCGGCCACCCAGCGGCGCTCGCCGGGACCCGTATGGCCGCCAGCGACGAGGTCGAACTCCAGCGACTGGACCTGCTCGAGGGTATGCAGGTAACCGCCGAAGTCCGTGTCGGGCAGGTTGCGGTAGGGGGCGATGCCGGGCTCGACGCCGTCGACCCAGACGAGCAGCCGGCCGCGATCGGTGGGCAGCAGGAAGACCAGGTTGGAGTCGGAGTGGTTCGGGCCGAAGTAGCGCAGTTCGATGCGGGCCGCGCCGTCGGCGATCACGTCGCCGTCGCCGAGCCGCCGCGTCGGCGGCAGCACGTCGGCGTCGCCGCGCCGCGCGATGCGCGCCACCGCCGCCTCGTGGGCGCAGACCTCGCAGTCGGCGCCGGCTGCGAGCACGCTCCCGCCGCAGATGTGGTCGCGGTGGTCGTGCGAGTAGACGATGCGCGCGAGCGGGCGGTCGGTGACCGAGGCGATGGCCTCCCGATAGGCCGCGGCGGCGACGTCGTCGATCGGGTCGATGGCGGTGACGCCCCGCTCGCCCACGACGAAGGCGCTGAGGTAGAAGCCCTTCTGCCAGCGGAACAGGAAGACGCCGCGCCCCAGCGACTCGACCTGCCAGCCCGCACCGGCCGCCACGCCCCGCGGCCGCTCAGAGGATGCCGCGCGCGGCCATCCGCTCGATCGCGTCGGCCTGGCGCTTCTGGAAGTAGCTGCGGTCGGGGATCACCACCTTGCCGCCCTCGAGCAGGCCGTTGGCGCGACGCAGGTCGGCCTTCGCGTAGGACTCGGCAAACAGGTCGAGCGCCTGGCGCGAGAGCATGTTCGACATCGCCGGGCGGCGACGGTAGGCGCGCAGGCCGGCCATGTCGAGGAAGGCATTGGCCACCGACGACGGGCCCGAGCCCGCGAGCACCATCTGGTTGCCGTGGTAGTCGAGGATGTCGGAGTAGCCGTTGCTGGAGTCGACCGGCACGTCGATGCCGGTCAGCGAGGCGTTGTTGGCCGAGACCACGTAGGCGAGGTTCTCGAGCGCGCGGGCGCGGCGCGCGATCTGCTTGATCGTGAGGTTCGGCGAGGCGACCTCGCTGGTGGAGTGCAGGAACACCTCGGCGCCGCGGATCGCATGGCAACGCGCGATCTCCGGGTAGAGGATCTCCTCCGAGGCGATCGCGGCCAGCCGGCCGATCGCGGTGTCGGCCACCGGGAACACGCCCTCGAGGCCGTAGATGTCGAGGTACTTGTCCCAGACGTCGTGCGGGGTGGGCGCGAAGATGCTGATCAGGCGCCGGTAGGTGAGCACGCGGTTGCCCGAGGGGTCGTAGACCCAGCAGGCCTGGAAATACAGCCCCGGGAAATGACGGTCGGTCTCGTAGCCGTTGCCGGCCAGGAACACGCCGTGCTTCTGCGCGAGCGCGCCGAGCGCGTTGGACTCCGGACCCTCGGGGGCGATCGCGGCCTTCTCGGCCCACTCGGGGATGGCCTCGCCCCAGGGCGGGCCGGTCAGGATGTACTCCGGAAGCACGATGAGCTTGAGTTCGGCGCCGATCCAGCGCTTCGCGCCGCCGATGGCCTGGTCGATGCGGGCGATCGAGGCGCTCATGCGCGCCGAGGCCGCGGCGCGGTCGCGATCGGGATGGACGCCGTCGCAGTCGATCTGCAGCGCCAGCGCGACGTAGCGGTCGAGTTTGGGTGTGCTCATCGGATCCTCCATTGGGGCCATATTACCGGCCCCATGGAGGCGATGCGCGTCAGCGGATCAGAACTTCACGCTCATCGACACCGAGAACGAGCGGCCGAGGTCGTACCGGTTGTAGTACACCCGGTTGCTGCCGCGCTCCTGGAACTCCTCGTAGTCGTTGCCGAGGAGGTTGCGGCCCTCGAACTTGAACTCCATGTCCTGCCCGAACAGGTTCAGGCCCTGGCGCAGCACGAGGTCGACCGTCAGCCCGGGCGACTCGTAGATGTCCGGGAGGCCTGCGGCACCGCGGCTGGTGACGCGGTCGCTGGCGTACGAGAGCAGGATCGTCTGCTGCGAGAGCGAGGACTCGTCCTCGAGGCCGAACTGCAGGTTCACGAGGTGGTCCGACTGCCCGGTCAGCGGCGCGCCGTCGGTGAAGAAGTTGCTGGCAGGCTGCGTGGTCGTGCCGAACACCTCGGTGGTGTCGCCCGCGCCGACCTCGATCTCGGACTGCGTCCAGGTGTAATTGCCGATGGCGACCAGCCGGCGCGAGCCGAAGAACTCGCCGGACAACCCATCGAGCGGGAAGTACTTCTGCAGCTCGAGCTCGACACCGTAGAGCGTGGCGCGCGGCGCGTTGGCGAAGCTCGTCACCGGCGTGTTGTCGTTGAAGCCCGTGAAGGCCTCGATCGGCTTGTCGATCTCCTTGTAGAAGCCCGCGGCCGAGAAACGCTGGTCGCGCGCGTAATACCACTCGTAGCGCGCCTCGGCGTTGACGAACTCGCTGTCCACCAGCAGCGGGTTGCCGCGGTAGGCGCGGTTGCTGTCCGGGTCGTAGTACGACTGGAACATCAGCTCGCGGAACTGCGGCCGCGCGATCGTCTGCGAGGCGTTGAACCGCACCTGCATGGTGTCGAGGAACTTGTAGGTGACGGTCAGCGCCGGCAGCACGTAGTCGTTCTCGAGACGCGTGCTGGCACCGGAGTTGGTCGGACGCGTGAACACCTGCACGGGGCGGACGAACTGCTCGGCCTTCTCCCAGCGGGCGCCCGCGTTGATCTCGAGCCCTTCGAAGAGCTCCGCCTTGGCCTGCAGGTAGGCGGCGTCGGTACGCAGCGAGGCCGCGAACGCGGGATCGGACTCCGTGGTCTCGATCAGCCCGATGCCGTAGTAGTCGATCACGGCACCGCCGACCAGGTAGTCGGGGCGGAACATGCCGACGACGCTGGGGAAGGTCGAGGGTGCGATGATCTGGAACTCGCGCCGCTGCGACTCGCGGCGGGTGTCGCCGAACTCATAGCCCGCCGACAGCACGACCCCGGCCTTCGGCTCGACGGACACGTCGACGCCCGCGGACCACAGGTCTTCCGACAGGTCGGAGAACGCGATCCGGCCGAAGCCCTGCTGGCCGTTGTCGAGCCGGTTGACGAAGTACGGCCCGAACTGGCTCGCCGGCTGGTTCGTGCGGACGTAGCCCAGGGCAAGCTCGAACGGCGCCTTGCGTCCGGACTGCGCGTAGGCGGCGCGGCCATTGACCTGGACGGACCCGAAGTCATAGCCGCCGTTGAGCTGCGTGGTGACGAGCTCGCGCTCGTACCAGCCGGTGTTCTGCTCGAGGAAATCCGCGCCCGCCCGCTGGTTGTTCTGCGCTCCCTCGGCGAGGCTGGTGCGCTTGAGCGTGTCGCGGACGTAGAAGTTGGTCCAGCGCAGCTTGCCGCCCTCGCCGAACTCGCCGCCGAGCCCGAGCAGGGCGTTCAGCACCACGCGGTTGTTGGTCTCGACGTTGCGGTAGTCCTTGTCGACCGCCGACAGGTCGAAGCTCGCCGGCGACTGCTCGGTGATCTCGCGCGTGCGCCACTTGTTGCTGAAGCCGACGGTGGCGATCACGCCGATGTCGGACTCGCCCGCGGGCAGCGAGGTGCCGCCGGTGGCGGAGACCGAGAAGTTGGCCGGCAGCTCGGGGTTCTTCTGCACGAGGCCGTTGTTGACGTTGATGAACTGCCTGGCGATCTGCCCCGAGTCGACGTTGCCCGAGCTCAGGGTCTCGCCGCTGGAGAAGAACGCCTTCAGCCCCGACGGCAGGTTGCGCACGCCGCTGTCATAGCCCAGCCAGTCGGTCTTGCTGCCGTAGTGGGTGTAGCCGAGCTTGCCGGTGGTCTCGGTGTCGCCACTGGTGCCGATGCTGAAGTTCAGGAACGGCTCCGGGGGCACGGCCAGCGTCGTGAGGTTGATCAGGCCGCCGCCGAACTCGCCCGTGAAGTTCGGCGAATAGGTCTTCTGCACCAGCGAGGAGGCAATCACGTCGGTCGGGAACAGGTCGAGCGGCACGGCACGCCGAAGCGGCTCCGGGCTCGGCAGCGGCGAGCCGTTCAGCAGCGCGAGCGAGTAGCGGTCGCCCAGGCCGCGGACGTAGACGAAGCCGCCGCCCACCAGGCTCAGGCCCGTGACGCGCCCGAGCGCACCGGCGATGTCGCCCTCACCCGTGCGGGCGATGTCCTCCGCGGAGAGCACCGAGATGACCTCGGTGGCGCCCTTCTGCAGGTTGCGGTCCCGGCGCCCGAGCACGACGATCTCGCCGCCCGGCAACTCGACGTCCACCGCCTCCGCCTCCGCCTCGACCGGCGGCGCCTCGTCACCCGCGGCCTGCTGGCCGTGAGAGACGGGGACCGCCAGTGCGACGGACAGCAGCAGCGAGCCTGGACCCTTCAGCAGCTTGGCCATGACCGTTCCCCGCGTCGCCGCCGGCTCAGATCGTCGGCAGGGTCGTGCAGGACGAGCTGCCCGCGCCGAAGCTCGCCGTCTCCGAGTTGCACGTCCAGCCCTGGTACCAGGTGTCGGAGGCGTCCCTGACGGCACCGATGTAGTTCGTGGTGTCGAAGGAGGCGTCGATCGTCTTCGGGTCAGTCGCCGTACGGGCCGCCTCGTTCGCGCCGTTGACGAAGGTGTTCGTCAGGGTGGCGGTGAACGACGACGTGTTGTTGGCACCGCCGTTGAAGAGGTCGGCCACCTGCTGCGCCGTGATCCCGCTGCTGCCGACGAACGCGTTCGCGGCGCACTGCATCGCCACCGAGCGGAACACCGGCGGGCCGATCTTGCCGGGGATCGAGTCGGCCGCGCCGAGGATGTTGCTGCCGCTCAGCCGCAGGCAGGCCTGCGGCGACACGACCACGCCGTTGACCAGCGAGGCATCGGAGCCACCGCGGAACAGCATCGCGGCATTGTTGCCGGCCGCCGCGTTGCGGTGCACGAAGGTGAAGTTCGCGAGCTTCATGTTGGTGCGCGGCGTCTGGTTCTCGAGCGCGTTGGAGGAATCCTGCTCGATCATCGAGTCGGCCGCGCCGCCGGTCTTCTGCACCGCGATCACGTACTGGATCGTGCCCTGCCAGCCGGTGTCGACGTCGATGTTGTCGTCGTCGGCGCCCGTGAGCACGAGGTTGCGCATGCTGACGGTGCCGCCGAAGTTCTCGAAGGCGTCGTCGGAGCTGTTGTGCGACTGGATGTGGCTGATCTGCGTGGCCGAGCCGACGCCACCGAGGGTCAGCGCCTGCAGCTCGCTGTTGCCCGAGAGCACGTAGCCCGAGTAGCGGATCTGCACGTAGCGCATGGTGCCGCTGTTGTCGTTCGGCGTGGCGCCGCCGAAATAGGCCGGATCCACCGCACCTTCGGTCTGGCGCTCGCAGTTCACGCTGCCCGGGGTCGCGCTGGGCGCCACGGTGCAGTCGGTGACGGGCGCGCGGCCCAGCAGCACGACACCGCCCCACTGGCCCTGAGAGCTGTCGGTGGCCAGGCCGAGGACGTTGTCGCGGCTGGTGAAGACGATCGGGGTGGTCGACGTGCCCACCGCGTTGATGCGGTGGCCACGGTTGACGGCGAGCCAGGACACGCCGGTGGAGGCGAACACCACCACGCCGGGCTGGATCGTCAGCGTGACACGGGTCTCGCCCGCCACGGGCGCGGCACCGAGGTCCGTGCCGACGTCGACGCGACCGCCCAGCGAGTACAACAGGCCGGGGATGCGGGTCAGCGTGGTGCTGCGGGTGATGCGGGCTGGCAGCTCGCATACGCGGTAGGTGCCGGTGGGGCCGGTGATGGTGCCGCGGTCGGCCAGACCGGCGGAATCCTCGATGGTCGGGCAGCCGCCCGCGGGGGTCACCAGCGACGGCGGCGGCGGCGGCGTGGGGGCCGGCGGCGGCGGGGGCGGCGGCGGCGGGTTGTTGATGGTGATGTTGCCACCGCTGCCGGGCGAGGCGATTTCCTCTGCACCGCCGCAGGCGGCGAGCGCGAGGCAGGCGCTGGTCAGCAGCAGGAGCTTGCGGGTATCGATATTCGTGGACATGACTTCTCCGCTCCGGTTCGGCCGGCTTGTAGGGGGGCTGGCGGGAGGCCGGGTGGGTTAGGAGGAGTAATGCCCGGGCGCCCGATGCGACTCGGGAGCAAGGCTAGGCGCGCCGTGTTACGCGCCCGTGGCGGCTTTGTGACAGATCGGTGACGGCTGCCTAGCGCCGGTAACGCAGCGTCAGGCCCCAGGAGCGTTCGTCGCCGAGGCCGACGACGTAGGAGTTCGCGAAGAACACGACGAAGGAGTTGGCGACGTAGCGCTCGTCGAGCAGGTTGCGCGACCAGAGCGAGGCTTCCCAGCGGCCGCGGCCGAGGCCAACGCGGGCGTTGACCAGCGTGCGCGCCCCGGTCTCGCCGAGGTTGAAGGCGTCGATGTACTGGCTGCCCTGGTAGTTGAGGTCGAGGGTCGACCAGAGGTCGAGATCGCCGGCCAGCTCGCGCCGGTAGTCGAGCAGCAGCGAGCCCGACAACCGTGACTGGCGCTCGAGTGTGTTGCCGTCGATGTTGGCGTTGCCCACGCCGCCGACGATCGAGCCCGGCGTGCAGCGGATGCCGTCGCAGGCGACGCTGGCGATGAAGGTGGCATCGCGATACTTCGGGTCGTTCCAGGCCGCGGCGAGCGTGGCGCCGAGCCGGTCGCTGAAGGCCCAGCCCAGTTCGAGCTCGAGGCCGGTGGACTCGGCGCCGCCGCGATTCTCGATCACGTTGGCGTCGGTGGGCAGCACGCCGGGTCCGCGCTGCGGCGCGCTGCCCTGGATGTCGCTCCAGTCGACGTAGTAGAGCGCGGCGTTGAGCCGCAGCCGGCGATCGAGCCACTCGCTCTTGAGCCCGAGTTCCCAGGTCACGTTCGACTCGGGGTCGAAGGTGCCCTGCAGGTCCGGGTTGCGGGCGGTGTTGAAGCCGCCGGCCTTCTCGCCCCTCGCCGCGCTCAGGTACGCGAGCACGGCGTCGCGCGGCTCCCAGGCCAGCGTGGCACGCCACGTGGTGCCGCTGAAGCCCTTCGCCTGGTAGGTCGCCTGCGGCGAGGCGGGCGTGTTGACGACCGGCGCGCCGGTGCTGGTGGTGAGGCGGAAGATCTCCTTGTCTTCGTCGTTCCAGCGCGCCTCGACGGCGGCGCTCAGGGTATCGGTGAGTGCGTATTCCAGCGAGCCGTAGAGCGCGCGGATGCGGTCCTCGAAGCGCGCCGCGCTCTGGCTCGAGGCCTGGATGGCGGGCGCGAGGCTGGCGGTGCCGAGCGGCGGCACGTAGAGCGCGAGCCCGGTGGTGTACTCGCGGACGTCGGAATAATAGGCGCCCGCCAGCCAGGTCAGGCGGGCGTCGGCCGCCGACTGCAGCCGCAGCTCGTGCGAGTCGGCGCGCAGGTTGCCGTTCGGGCGCGAGTCGACCACGTTGTTGAGGCCGGGCACGCCGAGCAGCGCCGTGCCACTGCCGCGCACCGGGTCGCGGTCGCTCGGACCGCCGCCGTAGCCCGCGTAGTCGGCGCGGCCGAACTCGTACATCAGCGAGGCCGGGCCGAGGTCCCAGTTCACCACGACGGTGCCGATCGAGCTCTCGCCGTTCAGGCCGAGCGCGCGCGGGTCGACCACCACACCGGGCAGGCGCGGATCGCCGGCCACCTGCGGCCGGTCATGGGGCAGCTCGCCGCACCACGCGGTGTTCAGCTGCAGCGCGCCGACGTTGCGCGGCAGGCAGTTGAGATCGTTGTAGGGCGTGAGGCCGAACAGGTTCGCGCCCGCGCCGGTGAGGATGTAGTTGCCGGTGGGCTCACGCGAGATCCGCGTGTTGAACCAGCCCAGATCGATCTCGACGTTCTCCACGGGCAGGATCGTCAGCGCCGCGGAAAACGTGCTGTTGTCGTAGCCGCCGAGGTTGCCGCGGTTGCCGGGGCGCACGCCCGCCGCGGCGAGCGGATGGCGGTTGGCGATCGTGCCGTCGGACTCGGTGGTGGCGTAGCCGAGCCTGAACAGCACGCGCTCCGGCGCGAGCGGGCCGCTGACGAACAGCGACCCATCGAGACGCTCGTCGCTGCCGAAGGTGGTGGCGGCATCGGCGCGCCACTCGTTCGTCGGCCGGCGCGACACGTAGTTCACCGCGCCGGCGAAGGCGTTGCGGCCGTAGAGCGCGCTCTGCGGGCCCTTGAGCACCTCGATGCGCTCGACGTCGGCCAGGCCGAGGTCGAACATCGCCTGGTTCGGCAGGTAGACCCCGTCGTAGAAGACGGCCACGTTCTGCGTGCGGTTGGTGAGCTGGGTGTTCGACAGCCCGCGCAGCACCAGCCCGCCGGAGAGGCCGGCGGTGACATAGCCCTCGTAGTTGAGCCCGGGCGTGCGCAGCGAGACGTCGGCGAGGCCCTGGATCGTGCTGCGCTCGATCTGCTCTGCGGTGAGCGCGTTGACCACCAGCGGGATGCTCTGCAGCGGCTCCTCGCGCTTGCGCGCGGTGACCACGACTTCCTCGAGGTCGACCGTGGCCGCGCCAGCCGGCGGCGCCGCGACAGCGCCCCAGGCGCCGACACCGCCCCACACCGCCGCCGACACCGCCGCTGCCGCGCCCCTGCCCGCCGGATTCGTCATCGACCTCTCCCTTGTCGTCGCGGCCAGTATACTGGGCGCATGGATCCGCTCTGGCTGTGGGTTGTCGCTATCACGCTGATCATGGTCGGGGTCGCGGGCACGGTGCTGCCCGGCGTGCCCGGCGTCATGGCCGTGTTCGGCGGCATGCTGCTCGCGGCCTGGATCGACGACTTCACGCGCGTGGGCACGCTCACGCTCGTGGTGCTCGGCGTGCTCACGGCGCTGGCGTTCGCCGCCGACATCCTCGGTGGCCTGCTCGGCGCCCAGCGTGTCGGCGCGAGCCGGCTCGCGCTCGCCGGCGCTGCCCGCGGCACCAACGCCGCCCTGCCCTTCGGTATCTTCGGCCTGGTGTTCGGGCCGTTCTTCGGCGCCGTGATGGGCGAATTCATGGCCCAGCGGCGCCTCGACGCCGCGGCCCGCGTAGGCTTCGGCACCTGGATCGGGCTGGCGGTCGGCACGCTGTCGAAGATCGCGCTGGTGTTCGCGATGCTCGGCGTGTTCGCCGTGAGCTACGTGCTGGGCTGACTCCGCTGCGGGTTTGCCACGATGCCGGCCGCACCGCGGCCGCGTAACCTTCGGCGCGCATTCCACACCACCGAGCGAGGGGCACAGGCCATGGCGATCAGCAAGCTGCAATTGAAGGGCCGGGTGAAGCAGGTCAAGGGCGGGCTCGAGCGCGCCGCAGGCAAGCTCACGGGCAGCCGCAAGCTCCAGCTCAAGGGCGCCGTCGACCGCGCGGTCGGCAGCGTGCAGGTCGCCGCCGGCAAGGCCACGGCGAAGGCGAAAGCGAAGGCAAAGAGCACCGTGCGCGCCGGCCGGAAGACCGTCGCCACGGCGAAGAAGACCGCGAAGAAGACGGCGAAGCGCGCGCTCAAGCGCTAGGCGAGCCCGGCACCGCCGGGCGCACTCAGCGCGGGCGCAGTTCCTCGGCTTCGAGCCGCTGCTCGAGACGCACGGCCCCGCGTGCGTCGCGGGCCTGCAGGGTCACCCGCGGGCCGCCCGCGGCGGCCCAGTCGATCTCGATGAAGCCGAAGTTCTGCTCGCGCAGCACGCTGCCCCGGCGCCGCGCATTCGGCGGCGTCACGGGCCAGACCTCGGTGAGACCGCTGGACGTCAGGTCCCACAGCGGATAGGGCGCATTCCGCCGCAGCACGGAAAGCTCGGCATAGTGCGTGTCGCCGCTGATGCAGAACAGCCCGTTGGCACGGTGCCGGCGAATCGACTCCAGCAGCCGCTGGTGATCGTCGGCGTAGTTGATCCACGCTTCCCAGCCCGGAAAATCCGCCACCACCTGCAGGCTCGAGGCGAGGATGCGCAGGTCGGCCGGCTGCGCCAGCTGGTCCTCGAGCCAGCGCCACTGGGTCTCGCCGAGCATGGTGGCAGCCGGCTCGGGATTGCGCTCGTAAGGACCCGGCACCTCGTGACCCGCGCGTTCGACTTCCTTCGACCAGTCGTCGTAGCGCTTGCCGCCCAGGTCGAGGCTGCGGATCGGCGTTCGGTTGAAGCGCAGGTCGGGGAGCAGCACCTGCAGCCTTCGCCCCTCGCCTTCGAAGGTGAACGCATCGTAGATGCCGTCCCGAATGCGCCGCGGCGAGCCGGCCGGCTCGCCCCAGAAGTCGCAGAAGATCCGCCGCGACTCGTCCTTCATCGGATAGTCGGCGCCGGCGTCGTTCTCCCCGTAGTCATGATCGTCCCAGGTCGCGAGCACCGGGGTGCGCTCACAGAGCCTGCGGAACCCGGGCTGCGCGCCGAGCTGCGCGTACTTCGCGCGCAGCACCGCCATGTCGCGGGTGTCGCCGTAGACGTTGTCGCCGAGGAAGATGAACAGCTCAGGGTCAGCGTCGAGCACCGCGTCCCAGATCGGCTGCGGCTTGTCCTGCTTCGCGCAGGAGCCGAAGGCAATCCGCGAGGGCGGTCTACCCGGCGCGGGGCGGCGCGGGCCGGTACCAGAGGGGGGGGACGGCGTACCGGTTGCATCCGCAGCCCGCGCCGGGAGGCGGGGGGCGAGCGCCGCCAGCGATCCTGCGGCGCCGGCGCCGAGGAGCAGCTCGCGACGCCCGATCATCAGAAGCGGGCCTTGAGGGTCACGAAGAACTGGCGCGGGGCGCCGCGCAGCAGGGTCTGAGCCGTGCCGTTCGGATCCGCGTTCACGAAGCCGTTCGAGCCGATCGTGGAGATGTAGTCCTTGTCCGCCAGGTTGGTGGCGGCGGCCTGCACCACCAGCTCCTCGAATACCGCCAGGTCCGTAAAGCGGTAGCCGGCGCTGGCATTGAGCAGCGTGTAGGCCTTCGCCGACCCCTGGTTGAGGTAGGTGTAGAAGCGCTCGTCGACGTAGCTGCCGTCGACGCGTGCGAAGAAGCTGCCGGTGTCCCAGGCGAGCTCGGTCTTGACCATGATCTCGGGAGCGTCGGTGACCTGCTTGCCGGCCACCGCCACCACGACGCCGTTGTTCAGGAAGCTGTCGTCGTATTGCGAGTCGTTCCACGCCAACGAGTTGAACCAGGTCAGCTGCCGGGTTGGCCGCCAGGCCAGCGCAGCCTCGACGCCGCGGCTGGTCACCGAACCGACGTTGGCCAGCACAGCCGGGTTGCCGACGATGCCGGGGCCCTGCTGGATCGACAGCAGGCGGTCGTCGAAGCTGACCGTGTAGGCGGTCAGCACGCCTTCGATCGTCTCGCCGCGAAAGCGCCAGCCGAGCTCGAAGGTCTCCGAGGTCTCGGGCCGCAGCGTGTCCTTGATCGCTACGAATCCCGCCGCTGTCGTGCTGAACGGCCCGGCCGTGTTGGCGCTGACGAACGCCCGGGCGTTCTGCGCATAGTTGCCGAAGATCTCGCCACCGCCCCCGAGGGACCACGCGAAGCCGGCCTGCGGGAGGAAGCCCTCATCGGCGTCTATCGTGCCGGTCTTGTTGGGACCGACCAGCGTGCGCGCCGTGTTCTCGACCTTCATGGCCTTGAAGCCGAGATTGACGCGCAGGGCGTCGCTGACGCGCCAGGTGTCCTGAAGGTGGAACTGCGTGGTCTCCGTGTCGAACGCGTACTCCCACTGGGTGAGCAGAGGATTGCTGCGGAACGACGTAAAGGCCTGTGTCGGCGCGGCGAGGTTCGGCTCCGGGTAGAAGCGGCGCGCCTGCTCGAAGTCGTTCCGCTCCAGCCAGACCCCGGCATTGATCTCATGGTTGCCGAGTTCGAAGGTGGCCGCTGCGATCAGGCCCTGGCGATCGATGTCGTACTCGGTCGTGCGCACCGACAGCGGCGCGCCGCCCGGGGTCGGCACATAAGGCGTGCCCCAGAGGCCCTGACCCTCGTTGGTGTGCGTGTAGCCGGTCAGGTCCAGGCGGAACGAGTCGCCAAAGGGCAGCTTCAGCGCGAGGTAGCCGAGCGAGTCCTCGCGGATGCCTGCGGCGTCCCAGTAGGCGTCGTCGCAGATGGGCGCGCTGAACGCCGCGGCCGCGCAGGCGTTGCCTGCCGCGACGGCTGCGCTCCAGTTGGGCGCGTAGTTGTCCCAGTCGCTGCCGCGGCGCCGGATGATGTCGTAGGACAGGTCGTGGTAGTCGCGTTCCGCACGCTCGGACTGGTTCCAGAACGCGGTGAGGCTCGCCCCGCCCTCGCCCAGCGGCTGCACCAGCTTCAGGTTGTACATCCGCTGCTGCTGCTCGCCGGAGCCCTTCCACTTGTCGGTGGTGCCGTCGACCGCCGAGAGGTAGACGCGCGTGCCCAGGCCACCGATCGCACCTGTGTCGAAGCGCCCGAACAGGCGACGCGTGGAGTCGCTGCCGCCGGTGAGCTCGAGGTCGGCACCGAAGGTCTCCGACGGATCGCGCGAGAAGAACTCAATGGTGCCGCCGAGGTTGTTGCTCGAGGCGGTGGCGAGCGAACCGCTGCCCTGCGAGAGGAGGACGCGACCAACGTTCTCGGTGGGCACGGCGCGGCTGACGTGCAACCCATTGTGGTTGCCGTAGGACATGTCGCCGAGCGGCACGCCGTCGAGCGTGAAGCCCATCTGGTTCTGGTTGAAGCCGCGCACCACGATGCGTGCCGACCACTCGTAGGCACCGTAGGGGTCGGCGGACTGGAAGTTCACGCCGGGCAGCTTCTCGATCGCCTTTAGCGGGCTGGTGCCCGCAGGCAGGTACTCGATCTGCGCCGCGGAGATGCCCTGCAGCTGGCGCGTTTCGCCGCGACCGAAGATCACGATCTCTTCGAGGTCGTCAGCGCCCGAGGCGGCGCTGTCCTGAGCCATCGCCGGACCACAGGCCACCAGGGCCGCGCCAGCGAGAAAGGGGGTGCCGATCGCGGCGCGAACCGCGCGCCGTAGCGAAGCGAAAGTGTCCATCGCGACTCCATTGCCTGTCGGGCCGTTCCGTGTGGAAACAGGCTCGCAAGGCTAGGAGTCGAAAATGAACCCGGCGTGACGCGCGCGTTTAAGGCCGGTGACTGCCCGCGAAAACGGTGCCCACGAGGCACCGCCGGGCGCACTCAGCGCGGGCGCAGCTCGCCGATGTCGTTCCAGACCTGCATCTCGGTGATGCGGCCGTCGCGCAGCACCATGCGGTCGACGAAGCGCACGAGGCGGAACGGGCTGCCGTCGAGCCAGGCGCCGGACATGGTGCCGCGCGCGTAGACGGCGATGCCGGCGGGCGCCTCGGTGGCCTCGATGTCGTCGAGCTGCTTGCCGATCGACCGGTAGCGGGTGGCACCGAAGGCGAAGAACTCGCCAAGCGTGCGGAACACATGGCCGCCGGGCGCGGTGAGCTGGAAGTCGGGCGCGAGGAAGCCCGCGGCGGCGGCGGCGTCATGCCGGCCCATCGCGTCCATGAACGACCGGACGGTCTCGATGGCCAGCGCGCGCTCCGAGCGCGGCGCGCCCACCACGATGGCCCCTTCTCCGAGCGGAATGTTCATCGCGCTGCCTGCGCCTCCTCGAGCCTTGCCACGGCGCCAGCATAAGCCCGGCGGCCGGTCGCGAGGTAGAGCGTGAGCGCGCCGCCCGCCACGATGGCGACGAGCACCAGCGAACTGCGCACGCCCGTGGCTCCCGGGAACGCGTAGTCGTTCAGCAGGCCGACCGCCGTCGGCCCGACCAGCAGGCCGATGCCGTTGATCGTGAGCACGTAGAGGGAGCTGACCTGCGCGCGGTACTCGCCGGGCGTCATGAACACCGCGGCGGCCGCGCCGCAGCCGGTGCCCATGGCGCCGCTGAGGCTCGCCGGCACGAGGATCGCCAGCGCGACCTCCGGGCTCGGCGCCAGCGGCAGGGCGGCGGAGGTGACGACCATCACCACCATGCCGGCCAGCGCGGCGACGTACGGCGCGTCCTTGCGCCCGGCGCGGTAGAGGCGGGTCGCCAGCCAGCCGCCGGCAATCGCACCGAGCGGCCCGAAGACGAGCAGGATCCAGCCGTAGGCGAAGGCAAACTGCGCGGCGCTCCAGCCCCAGACGCGGTCGAAGAGCGTCGGCAGCCATTGCCAGGCATAACCCAGCAGCGGCGAGGCCCCCATGCCGACCAGCAGCGGCAGGTAGGCGCGGCGATGCTGCCTGAGGTAGGCCACGCAGCGCGACAGCGAGGCCTCGCCGGCACTGCGCGCGAGGCGCTCGCGCCGCAGCGGCTCGCGGATCGTCGCCCAGATCAGCAGCGCCACCAGGATGCCCGGGGCCCCGGCGGCGATGAACACGACCTGCCAGGTGGCGAGCTCGCCGAACAACGGCAGCACGAGGGGCGGCTGCGTGACCATCCAGGCGACGATCAGCCCGCCGATCAGGTAGGCGAGACCCATGCCCATGGATACGCCCATGTTGAAGAAGCTGATCGCGCGGTTCTGCTCCGCGCGCGGGAAGTAGTCGGCGATGATCGAGTTGGCGGCGGGCGTGAGCGCCGCCTCGCCGAGCCCGACGCCGAGGCGCGCCGCGGCCAGCTGGCCGAAGCTCCTGGCGAGGCCGCAGGCGGCGGTCATCGAGCACCAGAAAAGCATCGCCGCGCCGATGAGGGTGCGCCGGTTGAACCGGTCGGCGATCCAGCCGAACGGCAGGCCCATGGTCACGTAGAAGATGGCGAACCAGAAGCCCATCAGCAGGCCCATCTGGGTGTCGCTGACGCCGAAGTGCGCCTTCACCGGGCCGACCAGCAGCGAGAGGATCCAGCGGTCGAGCAGCGAGATGGCGTAGGCGAGGGTCAGCAGGCAGACGACGTACCAGGCGTAGCCGCGGGAGGGGTAGGCAGCGGGCGGGGTCGTCATGCGGTCCTAGCCTCGGGGTGCCCCGCAGGACTGTCAAGGCAAGCGGGTTTCGCTTAGCCTTCCGCGGATGCGCATCGCGATCATCGGCAGCGGCACCGCCAGCACCGAGCTGCCCCCGCATTTTGCGGTGGAGGCCACCGCGCTCGACGCCTCGGCCTCCCCGGCCCTCGTCAATCCGCGGCTGTCGGCGTTCGCCTTCACGCCCTACGAGCGGCTGGTCGTCGACCTCGGCTACGTCGACGCCGTGCAGGCGGCCGCTGCGCAGGACGCCGCCGCGGTCATGCTCAACTCCTTCGCCGACTACGGCATCGAGGCGGCGCGCGCTGCCGTCGGCGTGCCCGTCGTCGGCGCCGGCGAGGCGGCGATCCGCGAGGCCTCGGCGGGCGGCACGCGGCGCTTCGCGATCGTGACGGTCTGGCCGCGCTCGCTCGGTTTCCTCTACGACGAGCGCCTGCGCAACGTGCCCGGTGGCGAGTGCTGCACCGGCGTGCGCCATGTGTCGCGCGAGGAGGAGCTCGCCCGGCTCGGTGCCGAAGACGGCGTGATGGCGCGCATGGCGCGGCACGAGGCGCCGGTGGTCGCGGCGCTGCTGCGCGAATGCGAGGCGGCCGTGCGCGAGGATGGCGCCGAGGCCATCGCGCTCGGCTGCACCTGCATGGCGCCAGTGGGCCCGCTGCTGGCCGCGCGCTGCAGCGTGCCGGTCATCGAGTCGTCGCGCGCGGGGCTGCGCGCCGCCATCGCCGCCGCGGCCACGACCGCCCCGGCCGGACCCGGCGGGCGCACGCGCAACCCGCGGCTCGTGCCGGCGATCGTGTCGGCCTGGCAGCGGGGCGCACCAGCCGACGCGGACGCTGCGGAATGCAGCGTGTGCCTCACCGAGGACGACCTGCAATGAGCACCAGCCAGGACACCCAGGACACGCGCCTCGAGGCGCTCGAGATCAAGGTCGCGCACCTGGAGCTCGCGCTGCAGGAACTCAGCGACACGCTGTATCGGCAGCAGCGCATGCTGGAGCGCGTGCTGGAACGCAACGCGCAGCTGCTCAACGAGCTCGGCACGCCGGCGCCGGGGGCACAGGACCCGGCGATCCAGTTCGAGAAGCCCCCCCACTACTGATCGATCACAAGGAGACCCTCGATGTCACGGACGACGCGATCCTCCACCCTGCACGCCCGCCTGCCTGCCCGCGGGCTCGCGCTGGCGCTGGTTGCCCTGGCCTGCATCGGGCCCGCCGCCCTTGCACAGACAGCCAGCACGGGCCTCAGCGCCGAAGCCATGTGGGCGCTCGCACGGGTCGGCGACCCGGTGATCTCGCCCAATGGGCGCCTCGCCGTGGCGCCCGTCACCCGCTTCGACGTCAAGGAAGACAAGGGCTACACCGATCTCTGGCTGTTCCCGACCGACGGCAGCGCGCCGCGGCAGCTGACCAGCGACAAGGCCTCGGACACGAACCCTGCGTTCAGCCCGGATGGCCGTCTCGTCGCCTTCGTCTCGAAGCGCGGAGACGACACCGAGAACCAGGTCTACGTGATCCCGGTCGACGGCGGCGAGGCGCGGCGCGTGACGAACGTGCCGACCGGCGCCGGCGCGCCGAAGTGGTTCCCGGACGGCACGAGGCTCGCCTTCGTCACGCCGATCTGGACCGACCTCGTCAGCTGGGAAGACCAGGGCAAGCGCCGCAAGGAACGCGCCGAGTCGAAGATGAGCGCGAAGGTGTGGTCGCGCGCGCCCATCGCCTACTGGGACCGCTACCTCGACGACCGCGAGCCGCACCTGTTCTCGATCGCGCTCGAGGGCGGCGAGCCGCAGGCGATCTCGCGGCTGTCGGGGTTCCACCTGCCGAAGCAGGAGTATGGCCCGAATTCCTATGACATCGCGCCCGACGGCCTCGAGCTCGCGTTCACGGCCGACGTCGACCGCAGCGGCACGGCCTCGAACTACGACCTGATCGCCATCGAGGCCTGCGGCTGCAAGCCCGCGCGCAACCTCACGGCCGACAACCGCGGCAGCGACGGCGCGCCGCGCTACAGCCCGGACGGACGCTGGCTCGCGCACACCGCGCAGTCGATCCCCGGCTTCTACGGCGACCGTGCGCGGGTGCGGCTGATCGACCGCCGGGGGGGCGCGGCGCGCGACCTGTCGGGCGACTGGGACCGCTCGGCCGGCACGCTGCTGTGGACCGGTGACTCGAAGTCGATCTACAGCGCGATCGACGATGCGGCCACGAGCCGCATCTACCGCCTCGACCTTGCGCGCCCCGGCGCGCCGCGTGCCGTGACGACGAACCCGAGCTTCTCGGGCCTCGCACTCGCCACCGACGCGAAGGCGCGCGGCACCGCCGTGGCGATCCGCCAGAGCTTCAGCGAGCCACCGACGGTGGTGCGGCTCGACCTCGCGCGCGGCTCGGCGACGAAGCTCTCGGACTTCAACGACGCGGCGCTCGCGGGGGTCCAGCAGGGTCGCGTCGAGAGCGTCACCTACCCTGGCGCGGGGGGTGCGCCGATCCAGATGTGGGTGGTGTACCCGCCGGACTTCGACGCCACGAAGAAGTACCCCGTGTTCATGCTGCTGCACGGTGGCCCCCACAACGGCATCCAGGACGCCGTGCAGTGGCGCTGGAACGCGCAGGTGTTCGCCAGCTGGGGCTACGTGGTGACCTGGCACAACTTCCACGGCTCGAGCGGCTTCGGCCAGGCGTTCACGGATTCGATCAACCCGGACCGGATCACCAAGCCCTACGAGGACACCGTCAAGGGAGCCGAATGGCTGGCCTCGCGGCCCTGGGCGGATCGTGAGCGCATGGTCGCCGGCGGCGGCAGCTACGGCGGCTTCCTGGCCAGCACGCTGCTGGGTCGGCCGCATCCGTTCAAGGCGCTGGTCGCGCACGCCGCCGTCTACAACAACTTCACGCAGATCGCCGCGGACTACGGCGCGCAGCAGGACCGCTTCTTCGAGTTCTGGGAGCGGCCGGAGGAGTTCGCGCGCTATTCGCCGCACACCCGCGCGGGCAACTTCGCCACGCCGACGCTGGTGATCCACGGGCAGAACGACCTGCGCGTGCCGGTGAACCACGGGGTCGAGCTCTTCAACACGCTGCAGAAGCAGGGCGTGCCGTCGAAGATGGTGTACTACCCCGACGAGAACCACTGGATCCTGAAGCCGCAGAACTCGCTGTTCTGGTATCGCACCGTGCGCGAGTGGATCGAGCAGTACGCGCCGCCCGGCGCACGCTAGGGAATCTTCCAGGCTCCGGAGCCCGGGTCGCAGACGATCAGCGGCTCGGGCTTCAGGCCCGGACGCGGTCGCGGCCTGCCCGCGCCGATCGGCCCGGAAAGCACGACCAGTACACGGCAGCGCGGACCGCCGCCCGTGGCGACCGGGCGGTCCTCGGCGATCGTGGCGAGGTAGGCGATGCCGGTGGCCGGGTTGTTCCACGCGACCTCGCGACCCACGGCGCCGAACTCCAGCACGCCGCCCAGGCAGGCGCGGTCGCGGTCGTCGAGCCGCGTGCCGAGGCGCGCGCCGCCGGTGGCCAGCAGCCACACACCCCCCTCGCCCGCGCCGATCCTGCCAACGCTGCGGTTGCGGAGGTTTTCCTCGTGGCGCTGCACGAGCGTGCTGCGCGAGTCCGCGGTGCGCAGCACCACGGCCCCCGCATCGCAGCGGCCACTGCGCACGCCGTAGTCAGTGCTCCAGCGCTGGCCGGAGTAGCCCACGAGGTCGGCACCGGCCAGCGCGAGCGGGGCGAGGATCGAGGCGACGAGGCTCATGCGCCCATCATAGCGCCAGCCCGTGGCATCATCGGGGCGGTTCGCACACCACGGCTTCCGGGGGGCTCACGCATGCTGCGCATCATCGGCTACATCCTGCTGGCGCTGGTCGCGCTGGTCGCGTCCTACGTGTTCTGGCTGAGCGGCTCGTCGCACGTGCCGGTCAACGTGCTGCAACCGGCGGCGTACACCGCGCCGGGCGGTCCGATCATCGTCTTTGGCGGCTCGCGCGCCACCGGGCTCGAGATCGTCCGGCTGCTGCGCGAGCGCGGCGAGGACGTCACCGTGGCGGTGCGGGAGAGCTCCGACACGAGCGCGCTGCAGGCGCTGGGCGTGAAGACCGTGACGGCCAACGTGCTGAACGCTGCCGAGGTGAACGCGGCGCTGGCCAGCGCGCCCTTCAAGGCGGTGATCTCCACGATCGGCACCAGCCGCGGCGACCAGGCGAACCGGCCTGACTACGTCGGCAACCGCAACATCATCGACGCGGCCAAGGCGGCGGGCGCCCGGCGCTTCGTGTTCATCACGGTGATCGGCGCCGGCGATTCGGCCGAGACCGCGCCGCTGCCGGCGCGGCGCGCGCTGGCGGAAGTGATCCAGCTCAAGACCCAGGCGGAGGACCACCTGAAGGCCAGCGGCCTCGACTGGACGATCATCCGCCCGGGCGGGCTGAGCGACCTCGGCTCCACGGGCCAGGCCTTCCTGGCCGAGGACCCGAAGGCCTTCAGCTACATCTCGCGGATCGACCTCGCCAGACTCTCCGTCGACGCGCTCGGCGATCCGGCGACGATCGGCCGCACCTATGCGGCCTACGATCCGGCGCGCAAGACGCTCTGGAAGATGTTCAACGACTAGACCCCGATGACTGTCGCACGCCCGCGCCGCAGCGCACTCTACGTCCCGGCCTCGAATGCCCGCGCCATCGACAAGGCGCGGCAGCTGCCCTGCGACACGGTGATCCTCGATCTCGAGGACGCGGTCGCCCCGGAGGCGAAGCCTGCCGCGCGCGACGCGGCCGTCGCCGCGATCCGCGCGGGCGGCTTCGGCCCGCGCGAGGTGGTGCTGCGCGTGAACGCGATCGACACCGAGTGGGGCGTCGCCGACCTCGTGGCCGCGCAGGGCAGCGGCGCCGGCGCGGTGCTGGTGCCGAAGATCCGCTCGGCGACCGACGTGCTGAACTACGACGCGGCGCTGGGCGACGCGCCGCCCACGCTGCGCCTGTGGGCGATGATCGAGACGGCGATCAGCGTGTTCCGCCTCGAGGAGATCGCCGCGGCGGCCGCGCAGACGCGGCTCGACTGCCTCGTGCTCGGCACCAACGACCTCGCCAAGGAATTGCGCATGTCCCTCGACGCGCAGCGCGCCCCGCTCGCGGCGGTGCTAGGGCTCACGGTCGCCGCGGCGCGCGCGCACGAGCTCGCGGTGCTCGACGGCGTCTACAACGCCTTCGACGACGCCGAGGGCTTCGCGGCGCAGTGCCGCCAGGGCGCAGACTGGGGCTTCGACGGCAAGACGCTGATCCACCCGCGCCAGGTCGAACCCTGCAACGCGGCCTTCAGCCCGTCGGCCGCCGAGCTCGCGCGCGCGCGGCGCATCGTCGAGGCCTTCGCGCAACCCGGTAACGCGGGCCGCGGAGCGCTGAACGTGGACGGCACGATGGTCGAGCGGCTGCACCTCGCGCAGGCCGAGCGCCTGCTCGCGATCGACGCCTACGGCAGTTCCCAGGTCACGCCGAACAGCGCATAACGCGGCAGGCCATTGCGCGGCTCCGACACGAGCGCTGCGGGACCGGCGAGCGGCCTGGCGATCGACAGGGCCACGCAGCACGGGCTGCCGTAGTCCGTGACGTTGTTGAGCTCCGCATGCACCCGCAGGCTGCCGACCGGCAGCGGACGCCGCCAGGTCGCGCGCAGGTCCAGCGAGAAGAACGGATCCCAGGCACGGGAATTCCGCGCGCCGAGCACCACCACGGGGTCGCCCGCCCCGGACGCTGCGGGTGGCCCCTCCGTCGAGAACGGCGTGCTGCGCCAGCCACTGTGCCACCTGGCGGTCGCGGAAAGCTGCCAGGCCGCCCGGCTCCACGAGACACCCCCTGCGGCGGAATGCAGCTGGTTCCAGGTGCGCGGCACGTCGCGTCCGTCGATGTCGTCCGTGGCCTCGCTCCACGCGTAGCTGAGCCAGCCCTCCCAGGCCTGCGCCGCGCGCCAGCGCAGGCTGAACTCCGCGCCATAGAGCAACGCGGAATCGGGCGCGACGCGAAGCCGGTCGACCTCGATCTCGGGCAGCAGCACCAGCGGGTCGAGCAGGTTCTCGTAGCGGGGAGGCGGACGGGCGATGGCCTTGCGGTAGCCCTCGACGCGCAGCAGCGCGCCGGGCCCGACGCGATGCTCGACCGACAGCACGACCTGCGTGGCCCGCTGCGCGGCGTGGAACACGGGTTCGCCATCGGCCACCTGCAGTTCGTCGGGGCGCTGCGACTGCCACATCCGCCCGGCACTCGCGCGCAGCACGGTGCGGTCGCTCCAGTCGTACTGGGCCGCGATCCGCGGCGACCACTGCAGGTCGCTGAAGCGCTCGCGGCGCAGGCCCTCGCGCGCCTCGTGACGCTGCGCGTCGAGGCGCAGGCCGAGATCGAGGCTCCAGCGCGGCCACGGTGCCAGCTGCAACGCGCCATACGCGGCACCCGCGACGCCCTGGGCGTCGAGGTCGGCGGCTCGGGCCAGCGTGCCGGGCCGGCCAAAGGCCTGGGCCAGCGCGGGGTCGAAGCGCGCGGCCGACGCGTACTCGAACGTCGCGTCCAGCTGCTGCAGCTCGAGGCCGGCGATCCACCCCGCCGCAGCTCCCGCGGGACGCTGCGCCTCGAGCCGCAGCGTCGTGGCCCGCAGCTCGCGTTCGTCGTCGAGCGCGCCCTCGACGCTGCCGGGGCGACGCAGCGCGCCGCGGCGCTCGGTGTGGCGTTCCGTGCCCGACAGGGTCGCCGACAGGCGGGTGCCGTCATCCCGTTCACGCCGGGCCGACAGCCAGCCGGTGCCGTCGCGGTACGTCGAGGTCGTGCGCTGTTCGCCGCCCGAGAGCTCAGCGTCGAGCGAGTCGTTGAGCAGCAGCAGCCCGGCGACGAGCCGCGTGCGGCCGTCGGGCTCGTACTCGACGCGCGCAAGGGCGTCGAGGAAGTGCGGATCGAGCCCTTCCCGGTCCGCCGCGCGGATCGTCGCCTCGACGGTGCTCTGGCGCAGCGAGCCGAGCCAGCGCAGCGGCCGCTCCCGCCAGGCCGTCTCGCCGACCGTGAGTCCGTGGGCGTAGAGCATCGACAGGCCGAGCTCGTGGTAGTCGCCAGCGGCCGGCTCGCGTGGCGCGATGTCGAGCACGCCGGAGAGACGGTCTCCCCAGCGCACCGGGAACACCCCGCTGTAGAAGTCGAGGCGGGACATGGCGCCGGGATCGAGCATCCCCAGCACGCCCTGCACGTCCTTGAAGTGGAAGGGCTCGAACAACGGCGCGCCATCGAAGTAGACGGCCAGCTCGTCGTCGCGCCCGCCGCGCACGTTGGCGCGCGCCGACACGCCGTTGGTCGCGGTACCCGGCAGGTAGCGCATCACGCGCAGCAGGTCCTCGTCGAGGCCCGGCAGCGCCTCGATCTGCTCGCGCGTGAGGTCCGTGAGCGACGCCTCGGCCGACGGATCGACCCGCCAGCGGCTGGCGAACACGGACACTTCCTGCGGCTCGATCACATCGGGTGCGCGGGGTGCCGTGCCCACCGGCGCCGGCGCAGGCAACGCCGCCCTGACCACCGTGAACGCCCCGGTGCGCTGGCGCTCGAGCGCGAGCCCGTGGGGCGCGAGGATGCGTCGCGCAAGCTGCTCGGGTGAGCCCTCGCCGGCGGGCTCGAGCACCCGCAGCGAGGGCGACACGAGCGCGTCGCTGTAGACGAGCGCGAGTCCCGCGCGGCGCAGCGACTCGAGCGCGGCGGCCAGCGGCTCGCCGGCGGCGATGACAGGGGCCGGGACAGGCGCGGCCGCGGCCAGCGTCGCCGCAAGGGCGAACGCCGCGGCGAGCGCCGCGCGGCGCAGGCGGGAGATCATCCGCGCAGTGTAGCGGAGGCTCCGACGGAGGCGGCGCTCAGCGCGCGGCGAGCGTGACGTCGCCCTCGCCGCGGCGGACGTCGAGGTCGACGGAGGCCGCCACCACCGCGAGCGCGTCGTCGGGCGCGAGGCCCGCCACGTCGCCGTGCAGGATCATGCCGCCCAGGCGGCTGCCGGCGTCGGCGTCGGCGAAGCGCGGCTCGACGCCGGTCTCGCGGCTGTACCAGTAGAGGAAATCGGCGAGCGGCCGGCCGTCGATCGCGACCGCTGCCGGGGCACGCGCCAGCCAGGCCCAGCGCTCACCGTGCGGCGCCAGCGGCTCGCGGCGCACTGCCCCGCTGGAATCGACGCGCAGCAGTTCGCCCCCGCGCGCGCGCTGCACCGCGGCGCCCTGCTGCAGCGCGACTTCACCTTCGCGCACGGCGACCTCAAGCGAGCCGTCGATGAGCCCCACGGTGTACTGGGTGCCGAGGTGACTCACGACGCCGTGGGGCGTGCGGATGCGCAGCGGCGCGCGCCCGACGCGCGGATCGGAGTCGACGTAGACCGTGCCGGACTCCAGAGTGGCCGCATCGGGTGCATCGAAGCGCAGGCGGCTGCCGGGCGCGAGTCGCACGGCAAGGCTGGCGGACAGCTGCAAGCCAGCCACCGAGTCCCGGCCTGTCGCCACGCGATCGCCCGGGACGACCCGCGCGGCGGCCGCAAGCGGCGCGTCGGCACCACGCCACCAGGCGCGCTCGAGGGTGGCGGGCCCGGCGACGGACTGCGCGACCGCGACCGTGGGGGCCGCGGCCTGCTGCGCGCGGAAGGCCAGCGCACCGGCGAGGCTCAACACGGCCACGCCGGCCGCCAGCGCCAGCGGCGCGAACCGGCGGCGTAGCCGCGATACGGCAGGCGCCTGCGGGACGGCGGGCACCTGCAACCCGGCACGCCATTCGGCGTGCGCGGCAGCGAAGGCACGCTCGCGCGCCGCGGCGGCGGGAGCGGGATAACGCCGGGCGCGGCCGAGCAACGCCTCGAGCGCGGCGTCGTCGCCCTCGTGATCCGGTCCGCGTTCCTGCCCATGCTCAGTCATGTCGGTTCACTCCGAAGTCGCCGGCCTCAGCCGATCCACGACGCGTCGATGCCGCGGGCCTGCAGGGCCCCGCGCAGCGACACGCGCGCGCGTTGCAGGGTCGACTGCGCCGACTCGAAACTGGTTCGCAGCCGGGCGGCGATCTGATCCACGCTCATGTCGTCGAGATACTTCCACTCCAGCACCTCGCCGTAACGGCCCGGCAGGCTGTCCAGCACCTCGCGCAACAGCTGCGCGAACTGCTCTTCCTCGGGTCCCCGGGACGGGTCCGCCGCCGGATCCGCCACCTCGGCCTCGATGCGCCCGCGCAGCCGGTCGTCTGCGTCCAGGCTCACCGTTCGACCCGCGTCGCGCCGCAGCACCTCGCCCAGGTCGGCGAGCTCGTTGCGGCAGATCTGCGCGAGCCACGTAAACAACGCCGCCTCGCCCCGCCAGGTCTCGAGCCGCCGCACCGCGCGGCACAGCGTGCGCTGCGCGGCTTCCTCGGACAGGTCTGCGTCACCGCGGGTGCGCGACATGGCGAAGCGATACAGGCGGTCGAAGTACTCCTCGAAGAAGGCCTTGAACGCTGCCTCGTCGCCGGCCCGAAGCCGCGCGACGAGCTCTCTGTCATCGTCTTCCATGACTCACCGGGCGTTAGACGGCCGGCCCTCCGCGAATCAATCGCCGCGAGCGGGCGCACCGCTCACCAGGGCAGCTCCGAACCGTCGTAGGCCCAGAACCGGCCGGCCTTCTCTGGCGTGAGCCCGGCGATCACCTCGCGCATGCCGCGCACGCTGGTCATGGAGTCGAGCGGCGCGCGCGGGCCGCCCATGTCGGTGCGCACCCAGCCGGGGTGCAGCGGCGCGGCGACGATGCCATGGCTGGCAGCCAGGTCGATCGCCATCGAGCGCATCACGGCGTTCAGCGCGGCCTTGCTCGCGCGGTACTTGTAGAGACTGCCCACCGTGTTGCCGCCGATCGAGCCGATCACGCTGGTCAGGGAGACGATCTTCTTCTGCGCGGAACGCGCGACGTTGCCGACCAGCGCCTCGGCCAGCTGCATCGGCGCGATGACGTTGACGCGGTAGACCTCGAGCCAGTCGTCGGGCTCGCAGTGGCCGAAGCCGCCAAATGCCAGCCCCTCCTCGGCGAAGCTGCCCCGCCCCATGGTGCCGGCAGCGCTCAGCAGCACGTCGATCGGCCGCTCGCCGAGCCGGGCCGCCAGCGCGGCGATCGAGGCGGTGTCCACGAGATCGACCTGCTCGACGACGACGTGGCCCGCGCCGGGCTGCGACACTGCGGCGAGCGCGGCCAGCGCGGTGGCGCGGGCCGGGTCGCGGACGCAGGCGATGACGTCCCAGCCATCGGCGGCGTACTGGCGCACGAGTTCGAGCCCGAGCCCCCGGGAGGCGCCCGTGACGAGAACGGTCGGCATGGTGGCTGCTCCTGCGATGTCGCTATGATCCCCAGCCAATCTAACCCCGGCCGCCCACGCCGCTCCACCCGAGCCCGCCCATGCAACCGTTTCCGACGCACTACCGCAAGCTCGTGATCTCGCACCTGACGGGTGAATTCCGCAGCTCGACTTCGGTGGTCGAGGAGCCCTGGAGCGACCCGGACCCGGGCGAGGTCGTGATCCGCAACCTCTGGGCCGGCTGCAACGGCGTGTTCGACACCAACCTGTGCCGCAACACGATCCGCTACGTCGACGTGAAGCCGCCCTACGACATGGGCATCGAGGTGGTGGGCGAAGTCGTTGCCGTCGGGCCCGGCGTAGAGGGGCTGCGCGAAGGCGACGCGGTGGCCACCAAGAAGCTTGGCACCGGCTACCGTGAGTACCAGCGCGCCGAGGCCTCGCGGGTGATCCGCGTGCGCGAGGCCAGTCCCGAGGTGCTCACGCTGCTGCCCACCGGCGTATCGGGCATGGTCGGCCTCGAGCAGGTCGGCGAGATGCGCGGTGGCGAGACCGTGGCCGTCTCCGCGGCCGCGGGCGGGCTCGGGCACATCGTCGTGCAGGTGGCCAAGCTCGCGGGCTGCCACGTGATCGGGCTGGCCGGCGACGACGACAAGGTCGCGCAGCTGCGCGCGCTGGGCGTGGACCGCCCGGTGAACTACCGCCGCGAGGACCTGCGCGCGGTGCTCGCCGCGGAATACCCGCGTGGGCTCGACATCGCCTACGACTCGGTCGGCGGCGAGATCTTCGACGCCTTCCTGGACAACCTCGCCATGCGCGGGCGGCTGGTCATCAGCGGCCACACCTCCGACTTCGACAAGGCGGTCGAGAACGTCGCCCAGCCGCGGATCTACCGCAAGCTCTACTGGAAGTCCGCGTCCGTGCGCGGCTTCCAGAACCAGGCCTTCCCCGAGTTCTACGAGGACGCTGCGCGGCGGATCCTCGAGTACTACTACGACGGCCGTCTGCAGGTCTGGGTCGACCCGACGCCCTTCCGCGGCGTCGAGCAGGTGGCCGACGCCGTCGATCACCTGCTGGCGGGTCGCAACCGCGGCAAGGTCGTCGTCAAGCTGGGTTGACGTTGCGTCGTGCCGACACCGACCCGGCGCCAAAGTTTCCCGATTTCTGGACTTGCCGGGTTTTGATCGGGCATCCTGCGGCGTCGTTCCCGCCTGCGCGGCGCTGTCGGGCGGTGGCTTGGCCACAACACTCGCGCTGGTTCGGCGGAATTGGGGGGAGCGACGGTCCGCGCGAGCGGCCCGTCGTCGGCCTGGACAGGCCGGGAGAGGGCGAAGGTTAACGACCTTCGCCCTCTTTTTTTCAAGTCACTCGCTGGGTGGCCTTCAGCTCCTGCTCGGTGAGCCGGTAGAACCACAGCGGCACCAGCGAGATGCCGAAATAGAAGCACGGCAGGAAGGCCGCGCAGTAGCGGATGCCGTCGATCGTCTCGGCGGTCTGCACCGGCGCCTTGGAGTTGAAGCCGAACCACGCGTAGGACAGCAGCAGGATCGAGGGCGCGAAGGTCGAGGCGACCTTCTCGACGACGCTGTAGAGACCCGAGTAGATGCCCTCGCGGCGCAGGCCGGTGCGCTTGTAGTCGTACTCGATCGTGTCGGGCAGCATCGACTGGCCCATCAGCAGCAGGCCCGCCGCCGCAACCCCCTTCAGCGCGGCGCGCAGGCAGAAGAACCAGAACTCCTCGTCGGGGGTCGCGAGCAGCCAGCTCAGCGAGACCACCGAGAACACGGCCGAGGCCAGCATGTAGGTCTTCTGCTTTTCGAGCTTCTTGGTAACCCACTCCCACATCGGCATCGAGGCAACCTGGGCGAAGAAGCTGACGACCGTCATCCACAGCAGCCAGGTGCCCGGGTTTTCCTTGCCGAGCACGTACTTGATCACGAAGATGCCCATGGCCGCCGCCGTGAACAGGCCAAAGAGCTGCGTGGCCTTCGTGGCCAGCAGCGCGATGAACGGCTTGTTCTGCCACCCAAGGCGCACCTGCTCGGCGAACGGGAGCGTGGTCTTGGTGCGCTCCAGGATGGCGCCGTTCGCCGTGCCGAAGAAGGTCCAGGCCATGAACAGCAGGATGCCGCCACCGACCACCATGCCCATCCGGGCGTAGCCTTCGGGCCCGCCGCCGAACAGCTCGGCGAGGCGCTGGGTCGCGCCGGCACCGACCAGCGTGCCGATGGCGATGAACGCCACACGGTACTGGAACATGCGCGTGCGCTCGGCGTAGTCGCTGACGATCTCCGAGGGCATGGCCATGTAGGGCACGTTGAAGATCGTGTAGCCCGTGCCGACCAGCGCCAGCACCAGCACCACCAGCACCAGCGACTGCGACAGCGGGGTCAGCGCCAGCGAGAAGAACAGCGCGAACGCGATGCCGGACACCAGGCCGCCGAGCAGCAGGTAGGGACGCCGCCGGCCCCAGCGGGTCTGGGTGCGGTCGCTGATCACGCCCATCAGCGGGTTGCTGATCCAGTCCCAGACCTTGGCGATCATCAGGACCGTGGCCGCGGTGACGGCGGAGACGCCCAGTACGTTCGTCAGGTAGAACGCCTGCAGCGCGGCGAAGCCGTTGAGCAGCAGCGACGCACCGAGCGTGCCGATGCCCCAGCCCAGATGCAGGCGCCAGCGCGCAGCGGCAGGAACGGCAGCAGCTTCCGTGGCCATGATCAACCCCCCTTCCCTAGTTGAACCCACGGTAACACCGCGGGTAGCTCAGCGCGCAGCGAGCCGCGCCGCCGTTTCACCAGCCAAACGCCCCAACGTGGTGGCCGTCAGCAGGCCGTTGCCGGCCATGTAGCCCCAGGACGAGGGCCCCGAGATGCCCCGCGCGGCACCGCCGCCGGCCAGCAGGTTGGGCAGCGCGGAGCCGTCCTCGCGCAGCACGCGGGCGTGGGCGTCGACCGCCAGCCCACCCTGGGTGTGGAACAGCGCGCCCGTGACCTTGACCGCGTAGTACGGGGCCTGCAGCACCGGCTTGCCGGTGAAGTCTCGGCCCCGGCGATCGGCGGCCTCGCCGCGCACCAGCATCGCGACCTCGTCGACCGTGCGCGCGAGGCCGGCCGGGTCGATGCCCGCCAGGCGCGCGAGTTCGTCGACGCTGCCGGCGGTGATCAGTGCGCGCGCCTCGACGGCGTCGCGGTAGTCGTCGAACTCGAGCATCAGCCGGTGCAGGCGCTCGTCGTAGATGTCCCAGGCCACGTGGCCGGGCTGCGCGACCACGTCGACCGCCTGCTCGGAGTAGCCGCGGGCCTCGTTCGAGAAACGCTCGCCGGCCACGTTCACCTGGAAGCCGCCTTCCATGATCAGCGGCCAGAGGATGGGGATGCCGCGCCCGGCCGCGAGGCCGCCGTGGCCCTGGTACGAGTGGATGTCGCGCACCGCAGCGCCGAGCGCGAGACCCCAGCGGATCGCGTCGCCCTTGTTGCCCGGGTGGCCGAAGAACGTGGCGCCCTCGATCTCCGGGATGAACTCGCGGACCATCTGCGCGTTGCCGGCAAAACCGCAGCAGGCGAGCACGAGCGCGTCGCAGGACAGGTCCTCCGTGGTCCCGTCGGGCCGCGTGACCCGCACGCCGCGCACGCGGCCGTCGGTGGTGTCGGCGAACAGGGTGTCGACGCGCGCCTCGGTCAGCACGTCGATGCCGCGCCGGTCGATCGCGGCCGACAGCGCGCCCATCAACTCGGAGCCGGTGCGGTTCGGCGTGCCGTGCATGCGCTTCACGCTATGGCCGGGGTAGAGGAAGCTGTCGACCAGCGTCAGCGGCACCTGGTGGTCATCCGCCAGCCACTCGATGGTGCGCGCGGAGGCCTGCGCCAGCGCCAGCGCGATGCCGTAGTCGGTCTGGCCCCTGGCCTTGCGCACGATGTCGTCGGCGAAGGTCTCGGGTGAGTCGACGATGCCCTTCTCGCGCTGCTGGCGCGTGCCGGCCGCGGGGATCAGGCCGGTGGACATCGCGGTGGTGCCGAGCGCCGAGGCGTCGCGCTCGAGCACCAGCACCTCGGCACCCGCCTGGTGCGCGGCCAGCGCGGCGGTGAGTCCGGTGCCGCCACCGCCGATGACGAGCACCGGCACATGGGCGGAGAAATCGGCCCTCGCGGGCGGGAGGATGGCGTCGACCTGAGGTTCGTTCGTGGACATAGCCGCCGCAGCCTACCGGCCCCTTCGGCGGAGCTCAACGCAAGCCCTGCCCGAGGCCGCCCGCTGACCGGTCGCCGGCGCTGTGCGGCCTGCGGAGCGCCGGCGGACGAGGTTTAGCATCGGGCCCATGAGCACCGACACCGTACCGACCGTCTCCCAGGCCAGCCTCGACTTCCTGGCCCGGCCCCATGGCCACTTCATCGACGGGCGCTGGATCCACGGCGATGCCGCGGGCCTGATCGACATCGAGGACCCGGCCACGGGCCGGCGCATCGCACAGTGCGCGGCGGGCGGCGCGACCGAAATCGAGCTCGCCGTCGCTGCCGCCCGGCGGGCGTTCGAGGGGCCGTGGTCGAAGTTCACCGCCGCGCAGCGCAGCGCGGTGATCTGGAAGATCGCCGACCTCGTGCAGCAGAACTTCCAGCAGCTGGTCGAGCTCGAGATCCTCGACAACGGCCTGCCGATGCCACTGGCGCAGTACGTGGTCGGCGGCGTGGTGCCAGACTTCTTCCGCTACTACGCGGGCTGGCCCACCAAGATCGAGGGTTCGACGATCCCGGCGTCGCCCGGCGGCAAGCGCCCCGGCGAGGCGCTGTCGTTCACGCTGCGCGAGCCGATCGGCGTGGTCGGTGCGATCACGCCGTGGAACTCGCCGCTGCCGATGGTCATGCTGAAGGTGGCCCCCGCGCTGGCGGCGGGCTGCACGGTCGTGCTGAAGCCCGCGGAGCTCACGCCGCTCACCGCCATGCGGCTGATGGAACTCTGCCAGGAAGCCGGCGTGCCCGACGGCGTGGTCAACCTGGTCAACGGCTACGGCGAGACGGCGGGCGCGGCGCTGGCCGCGCATCCGGGCGTCGACAAGATCGCCTTCACCGGCTCGACCGAGGTCGGTCGGCTGATCGTCAGGGCCGCCGCCGGCAACCTCAAGAAGGTCACCCTGGAACTCGGCGGCAAGTCGCCGGTCGTGGTCTTCCCCGACGCCGACCTCGAGCAGGTGATCCCGGGCGCCGCGCGCGCCTGCTTCTTCCTGCAGGGCCAGAACTGCATGGCTGGCACGCGGCTGTTCGTGCACGAGAAGGTCCACGACCGGGTGGTCGAGGGCATCGCCGCGGTGGCCCGGGCGATGAAGATCGGCCCGGGCCTCGACCCGGGCTCCGAGTTCGGGCCGCTGATCAGCGCCGAGGCGCGCGAGCGCGTCTCCGGCTTCGTCGAAGCCGGGCGCCGCGAGGGCGGCGAGCTGGTCTGCGGCGGGCGCGCGCCGACCGGCCCGGGCTGGTTCTACGAGCCGACGGTGCTCGCACGCATGCAGAGCGGCATGACGCCCGTGCAGAACGAGATCTTCGGCCCCGTGCTCTGCGTGCAGTCGTTCGGCGACGACGACCTCGACGCCGTGGCGCGCGAGGCCAACTCGACGATCTACGGGCTATCCGGCAGCGTCTGGACGCGCGACATCGGCAAGGCGCTGCAGATGGTGCGCAAGATCGATTCCGGCCAGGTCAGCGTGAACATGCACGCCGCCATCGACCCTGCCATGCCCTTCGGCGGCAACAAGCAGTCCGGCTGGGGCCGCGAGTTCGGCAAGGAAGGCCTCGAGCCCTACCTCAAGACCAAGGGCGTGACGGTGACGTGGTAGCGCGCCGTCACTCCCCCGCGCCGAACCGGTACCGGAAGTTCACGCCGTAGGTGCGCACCGAGGGCTCGACCTGCACGCCGCTGTAGAACGCCTTCTCGTAGGCGTTCTGGAAGTACAGCTCGTCGAGCAGGTTCTCGGCGTAGACGTTGACGCTCCAGCGATCGCCCGACAGCCCGGCGCGCAGGTTGACGACGTCGTACGAGGGCGAGATGAACGGGAACACCTCGTAGCGCAGCGCGAAGGTGTTCGAGAGCTGCTCGCTGCGGTGCGCCCACTCGGCGCGCACGAAGCCGTCGAGCGCGCCCAGCTGCCGTGAGTATTCGGCATGGGCGCCGAAGGTCCACTCGGGCGCGTTGATCAGCCGCTTGCCGCTGGCGTTGATTACGGCACCGTCGATCAGGGCGTTCCGGTAATCACCATACTTGGCGTCCAGCCAGCCCACCTGGCCGCCCACGCGCCAGCGCTCGCTCAGCACCGCCTGGGCGCTGAACTCGACGCCCTTGCTGGTCGCCGAGGTGGCGTTGTCGACGCCGGTGACGCCGCGCAGCAGCCCGGTGACCGGGTCGATGAACTGGAAGCGGATGAACTGCTGCACGTCCTTCCAGTCCATGTAGAAGGCCGACAGGTCGAGGCGCAGGCGGCGGTCCATGAGCTCGGCCTTCCAGCCAACCTCGTAGTTCCAGAGCTCCTCGGGGTCGTACTCGTTGCGCAGCTGGGCGGTGCCCGTGGTCTGCGTGCCGCCGGACTTGAAGCCCTTCGAGGCGGTGGCATAGAACAGCCCAGCGTCGCCGTCGAAGCTCAGGGTGACGCGCGGCGAGAAGTCGGTGAAGCTCGCGTCGCGGTCGTTGTTGCCCGTGACCACGGTGTTCGAGCGGGTCTGGCCGAGCGTGTCGACCTTCTCGCTCGAGTAGCGGCCGCCGACCACGAGCTTGAACTGGTCGCTGAAGCTCCAGGTGGCCTCGCCGAACAGCGCCCAGTAGTCGGTGTCGGTGGCGGAGTCGGCGCCGGTGACCTCGAAGCCGTTCGGGCGCCCGAGCGGGCTCTGCGCACCGTGGAAGGTCGACTGGTCCTGCACGCCGGAGTCCTTGCCGACGATGCCGCCGATGCTCCAGGCGAGCCGCTGCGGGTTGCGTGACTGCAGGCGGATCTCGGCGCTCTCGGACTCGCGCTCGATCAGCAGGTCCTCGTAGAACGCGTCGATGCTGCCGCCGTCGACGTCGCCGAAGTTGTAGAGGCTGGACTCCAGCTTGCCGGCGACGGCCGTGAGCTGCACGGCGTCGAAGTCGTAGGTGAACCGCGTGCTGAGGTACTTGAAGTCCGAGCCGACCGACTGCTTGCGGTTGAAGTTCACGAAGTTGCGGTTGGTCGGGAAGAAGCCGACCCCGTCGGGGTTGGCGACGTTGCCCGGGCGGTTCTGGTAGTACACCGCGCGCCAGGTGGCCGTGAGGAAGCCGGTCGGCACGCCGACGCGCATGCCCTCCTCGCCCTCGGTGTTGCTGTAGTTGAAGTCCCAGGCCAGCCGCTCGTTCGGCGCCCAGCGGAGCGTCACGCGGGCGGTCTTGAAGTCGCCGTCGTTGCCGCCGCCCACCGGGTTGATGTTCTCGATCCAGCCGTCGGTCTCGCGGATCTGGCCGGAGGCACGCAGCGCCAGCGTCTCCGTGAAGGGCACGTTGACGATCAGGTGGCCTTCCTGCGTACCGTGGTTGCCGACGCCGAGGCCGACCTCGGAGAAGAACTCCTGCGTGGGCTTCTTGGTGACGACGTTGATCGCGCCACCGACGGCATTGCGGCCGAAGTAGGTGCCCTGGGGGCCGCGCAGCACCTCGATGCGCTCGAGGTCGAGGATCTCCGGGTTGCTGGTGCCGACCGCGACGTTGAATTCGTCGATGTAGAAGGCGTAGGTGGACGAGCGCACGTCGACGAAGGGGTTCAGCTGGTTGGAGATGCCGCGCAGGCTGATCTCCTTGCGGTCGCGCGAGCCCAGCGACACGAAGCTCACGTTGGGCACCTCGGCGAGCACGTCCTCGACGCTGCGGATGTTCTGCTTCTCGATCGCGGCGGCGCCGATCGCGCTGACCGGGATGGGAACATCCATCAGTGATTCGCTGCGGCGCTGGGCGGTGACGATGATCTCGTCCAGCGCGGCGGCATCGCCGGACTGCTGCGCGCCGGCCGGCAGCGCGGCAGCCAGCGCGAGCGCGACGGCGGCGGCGACGGTGGCAGGGGACGGGGTGCCGGCGGGCCGGCGGATGGACGGGAAGTTCTGCGGGTTCATGGGAGGTTCCTGGAAGAAATCATTCGGTCCAGCACTGCGCGTCGAGCGGACCCTTCGCGGGGTCGAGCGGCGCGCGGACTAGGACGATCGTGGCGATCCGGTCGCCGCGCAGCTCGGCGTGGCCGGCGGCCAGCGAGCAGGCAAGCGTGCCGTCACGACGGCTGCGGATCACGTGGTAGGTGTAGATGCGGTCGCCCGACTGGAACACGCGCTTGAAGGGCACGACGATCTCGACGTCACCGCCGCCGGCCTGGATGCGCTGGAAATGCGCGGCCCAGCCGTCGAGGCCGCGGATGACTTCCTTGCCCTCGAGCAGCAGCGTGGCGTCGGGCGTGAACCACTCGCCAAAGGCCTCGGCGGTGTAGCCACCGGGAACCTTGAACGTGGCGTTCCACCACACGAAGAAGCGCGACAGCACGTCGCCCGAGGGCTCGACGGCTGCCGACTGGGTCGCCGTGGCGACAGGGGCGACGATGGCCTGCGCGCACAGCAGCAGCGCGGCCCGCCAGCGATGGGGCAGTGTGGACATGAGGGGCTCCGGGGTGCAGGGGCCGGAGCTCTTCTCATGGAGCCGCTAGCCCGGACCCGAAGTCTCGGTCACCGCGGCCGGGCTTGCAACCGTCCTGTCACACGCTGGCCGCGATCCAGCGGTCGACCTTGGCCTCGAGCACGGCCAGCGGCAGCGCACCGGTGTCGAGCACCTGGCCGTGGAACGCCCGGATGTCGAAGCGCGAGCCCAGCGCCGACGCCGCGCGCGCACGCAACTCCTGCAGCTTGAGCTCGCCGGCCTTGTAGGCGCAGGCCTGGCCAGGCTGGGCGATGTAGCGGTCGATCTCGACCTCGACGTCGCGCGGGGCCATCGAGGTGTTGGCGAGCATGTAGTCGATGGCGCGCTGGCGTGGCCACTGCAGCGCGTGCAGGCCCGTGTCGACCACGAGGCGCACGGCGCGGAGCATCTCCATGTCGAGGTGGCCGAACAGCTGCCAGGGATCCTCGAACATGCCGAGCTCCGGCCCCAGCGACTCGGCATAGAGCCCCCAGCCCTCGGAGTAGGCCGTCAGGCCGCCGAACCGCAGGATCGCCGGCAGGCTCGGATCCTCGAGCACGAGGGTGATCTGGTAATGGTGCCCGGGGACGCCCTCGTGCAGCGTCAGCGTCTCGAGGGTCGGGATCGGCCGCGTACCGAGCATCGACATGTTGAACCACAGCACGCCCGGCGTGACGCCGTCGGGCGGGCCGGGCTTGTAGTAGCCGGTGCCGCGCTGGTCGCCGAGCGCGGGCAAGGCCCGCACGGCGAACGGCGCGCGCGGGCGGCGCGCGAACAGGCGCGGCATGCCCTGCCAGATCCGCGACTCGATCTCGGCGAACTTCGCGAGCAGCTCCTCGGGCTTGGTGTAGTAGAAGCGCGGATCCTTGCGCACGTACTCGAAGAGCGCCGGCAGGTCGCCGGCAAAGCCCACGCGGCCCCGCACCCGCTCCATCTCGTCGCGGATGCGCGCGACCTCGTCGAGGCCGGTGGCATGCACGTCGCGCGCCTGCCCCGGAGCGGTGCGATGGCCCTCGAGCTCCCAGCCGTAGAGCCGCAGCCCGTCGATCATGGCCCAGCGGCCCGGCTCCTCGGTGGCGCGCGGCAGGTAGTCGGCGCGCAGGAAGTCACGCAGCTTCGCGTAGCCGGGCAACACGCGCGTGGCGATCACCCGCTCGTACTCGCGCGTGAATCGCGCACGATCGCCCCGGCCAAAGCCCTCGGGGAAGCGCTGCAGCGCCGCGTGGAACGGCGTCGCGCCGGAGGGCAGCGCCAGCATGGCGTCGGCCTGGGCAGCCACCTTCCCCGCGACCACGCGCGACTGCACGACGCCGCCCGACAGGCCTTCGCGGCAGCGGCGCACGAGCGAGTCCAGGTAGCGCGAGAAGCCCTCGAGCCGGTCCAGCCCGACCTCGTAGTCGAACCGCGAGGCGAACGGCGCACCGGCCCCGGAGACGTAGTCCGGCAACTCGACGTGCATCCCAAAGGACGGGTTCAGCGGCGCGCGCAGCTCGACCTCGGCGAGGCCGGTGCGGTAGCGCTCGAGCTCGCGCTCGGTGCGGTATTCGAAGACGTCGCGGGCGATGCGGTCGACCGGACCGAGCGTCGCGGGGTCGATCGCGCGCAGGCCCTCGAGATCGCGCTGCGCATTGCGCCGGCGCGCGACGAAGTAGTCGTCGCCGAGCGGGTCGACGAACTTCCAGCGCCCGGCGTCGCCGCCCGGCGGTTGCCGCGGCACCGGATCGAGCCGGTTGGCCGCGGCATCGCTCGCATCGACCAGCGCCCGCAGCCGCGCGCCGCCGTCGGGACGCGCGCCCCGCGAGGCCGCGCCCGCGGGCCCGTTGGCCGCGGCGACGGTCGCGGCAACGGCCGTGGTGGCGAGCGCCTCGCGGCGCGAGATCGATCTGTGCATGCGCGGCTCCTCATGGCCCGCCCAGGGCCCGCGTGGACCCTCCCGGGCAACCTCTGTACTCTAGCGAGCGACATCGCCCGACGCACCACGGAACCCGATCGCATGCGCACCGTCGTCCTCTGCGCCGCCCTGCTCGCGAGCGCCGCGCTCGCCTCGCCCGACACGCACGCCGCCGAGCCGGCCCCGGCGCCGCCGGTGCAGGTCATCACCGGCGCCAACGTGGTCAACCTCGAGGGCGGCGCGCCGATCCGCGACGCCGTGATCGTGATCACCGGCGACCGGATCACGGCGGTCGGCCCGGCCGGGCGCGTCGATGTGCCCGCCGGCGCAACGGAACTCAAGCTCCCCGGCAAGTGGATCATGCCCGGGCTGATGAACATGCACGTGCACTTCGGGCTGCGGCTGCCCGGCACCGCCATGCTCGAGACCGCCAACGAGACCGACGGTGGCCTCGCGCTGCGGATGGCCGTGAACGCCCGCCGCTCGCTGCTGGCCGGCACCACCACCGTGCGCACCCCCGGCGAATCCAAGGACGCGATCTTCGCGCTGAAGTCCTCGATCGACCGCGGCGAGCACCTCGGCCCGCGCATCTGGCCGGCGGCCCGCGCGATCGTGCCGACGGGCGGCCACAGCTCTGAGCCGCTGTACGACGGCATCGACGGAGCCGACGAGGTGCGCGCCGAGACCCGCCGGCAGATCCTGCTCGGCGCCAAGTGGGTCAAGATCAACATCTCGCGCGGCATCGCCAGCACCGGCAACATCTCCGCCGCCGACATGACGATCGAGGAGATGAAGGCCGCGACCGACATCGCGCACCGCCAGGGCGTCAAGGTCGCTGCGCACACCGGCTCGATCGCGGCCACGCTGGACGCGCTCGAGGCTGGCGTCGACAGCTTCGAGCACGGCTACTTCCTCAACGAGGACGTGTTCCGGAAGATGAAGGACAAGGGCGGCTGGTACGTGCCGACGATCGTCGTCAGCCAGGCCGGCGCGATGGAGTTCTTCCGCAAGATCGGCTCGACGCCGTTCTACCTTGCACGCGTGCAGATGGTGGGCAAGTCGCACTGGGCGGCGCTGCAGGCCGCGATCAGGACCGGCGTCAACATCGCCATGGGCAGCGACCAGTTCCCCTACGAGCCGAACGAGGGCACGGTCGCCTCGGTCCGCGAGATCGAGCTCTACCACGAGGCCGGCATGACGACCCTGCAGGCCCTCCGCACCGCCACCGTCAACACCGCGCGCATGCTCGGCGCGGAGCAGGACCTCGGGCTCGTCGCGCCAGGCAAGTACGCCGACCTGATCGCCCTCGACGCCGATCCGCTGCAGGACATCCGCGCGCTGCGCACGATCTCCGTCGTCATCAAGGGTGGCCAGCTGGTGCGCCACGACGGCGACCCGGCCGCGGCGGCGGCCGCCGCCCCGTACTGAGCGCCCCGTGAGCGGCGAAAGCGGGCCGCGCCGGCCGCACCGCTGGCTGCTGGTGCTGCCCTTCGTCTGGCAGGCCGGCCTCGCCCCGGCGGTCAACGACGTCGCCTGGCGGCCGTTCTCGCTGCCCTTCCCGATGGCCTGGCAGATGGCCGGCATCGTGCTCACCACCGCCGTCATCGCCGTGGTGTTCGCGATCGACCGCCGCATCGACCGTGAAGCCGGCTCCGCGGCCGGGCGCGACGCGGCGCCGCGGGATCCGCCGTGACGATCGCGCTCTGCCTGGCGATCCTGCTCGGCACCATGGCCGGCGCCGTGCTCTACGGGCGCCGCCAGTCGCGCGGTGCTTCGATGAGCGAATGGGCGATCGGCGGACGCCGCTTCGGCACCTGGATCTTCTGGTTCGTCAACGCCGGCGAGATCTACACGACCTTCGCCGTGCTCGGCATCTCGGGCTACGCCTGGGCCTTCGGGGCACCTGCCTACCTGGCGTTCACGTCGGTATCGCTCGCCTGCGCGCTCGGCTACTGGCTGATGCCGAGGATCTGGGAGGCCGGGCGCCGTGGCGGCCACGTGACCCAGGCGGATTTCTTCGCCGCCCACTACGGCTCCACGGCGCTCTCCGTGTTCGTCGGCGTCGCCGGCATCGCGGCGCTGCTGGTCTACGTGCAGATCCAGCTCACGGCGCTGTCGCTGATCCTGCGGCTCACGCTGGGCGCGGAGTTCATCGGCCCGACCGCGGCGGCGTTCGCGGCGGCGGGCGTGATGCTGGTGTTCGTCTACGTCGCCGGGCTGCGCTCGGCGGCGTTCGCCGCCAGCGTCAAGGACGTGCTGATGATCGTGCTGGTGGTCAGCCTGGCGGTGACCGCCGCCGACAAGGTCGGTGCCGCGTCGATGCTCGACGTGTACCGCATGGCGCAGGACCAGCATCCCGGGATCGGATCCTTCCCGGGGCTGCAGCCCGAGGCGGGCCTGACGAGCACCTGGCTGGTCACGGCGGCGCTGAACGTGGCGCTGGGAACGTGGATCTTCCCGCACATGTTCCAGCTGGTCTACGCCGCGCGCGACACCGACACGATCCGTCGCAATGCGATGTGGCAGCCGCTCTACTCGCTGTCGTACTTCTTCATCATCCTGCTCGGCTTCGCGGCACTGCTCGCCGGCACCCAGCCGCCGGACGGCAGTTCCAACGCCGCGCTGCTGCAGTTCGTCGCCGACCGCTATCCGCCGTGGGCGATCGGCCTGCTGGCGGGCGCGGGCTCGCTGCTGGCGCTGGTCCCGGGATCGATCCTGCTGCTGGCGGCCGCCTCGATCTTCGGCCGCAACGTGGTGCTGCCGCTGCAGCGTGGCCTCGCCGAGGCGAAGGTGCTGTGGATCTCGCGCGTCGCGATGATCGCCTTCGCCGGCGTGGCGGTCTGGCTCACGCTCACCTCGAACCGCTCGCTGGTCGACATCGGACTGTCGGCCTACGGCGCCATCGGCATGCTGGCACCGGGCGTGTTCCTCGCCTTCCTGTGGCCGCGGGCGAGCGCCGCCGGCGTGTTCGCGGGAATGATCGCCGGCTATCTCGCGCTGCTGCTGCCGGCAGCCAGCGCGCTATGGGCCAGCCTGCTGCCGGGATGGGACAAGGGGCTGGTGGCGATGGGGATCAACGCGGCGGTCGCGGTGGCGGTCAGCCTGGTGCTGCCACGGCGCGCGCAGGTCGCGCCTGCCGCAACGGACTGAGACTGGGCCGTCGCGCCCGTCTCCCCCGCCGCGGGACGCGAAGAGCACATCCCTGTGGGCTCGGCGCGCGCCATCCATGGCGCGCGGCGCCCGCGGCAGGAGAGCCGGACACGCCGGCCCAGGCGACGAGGCAATCGCCCCAGGACGCGAGGCGCGCGCGGCGGCGGATCAGGGAGAGGACGGGCGGCGGGTGGCGATGTAGCGGTCGACGGCGTCGGTGACGGCCCAGAGGGGGGCGTAGCCGTTCTCGAGCACCGCGGCGTGGAAGGCGCGCAGGTCGAAGGCCTCGCCCAGCGCTGCGCGTGCGCGCTCGCGCTGCTTGATGATGTGCAGCATCCCGACCGTGAACGCCGTGGCCTGGCCGGGCACGGCGAGGTAACGGTCGACCGCGGACTCGTTCGATGCACGGGGGCTGGGGGTGTTGTCGTCGAGGTAGCGGATTGCCTGCTCGCGGCTCCAGCGCCGGGCGTGCAGGCCTGAGTCAACGACCAGGCGGGTGGCGCGCCAGAGTTCGCCGGCGAGCCGGCCGAAATCCGACCACGGGTCCTGGTAGAACCCCATCTCGCGCGCGAGCCGCTCGGCGTACAGCGCCCAGCCCTCGACGAAGGCGGTGTCCTGCCACCAGCGGTTGACGCGCCGCAACCTGGGGATCGCGGGGTCGATGAGGATGCTGGAGATCTGCAGGTGATGGCCCGGGAGGCTCTCGTGGTACAGCAGCGCCTCGAGGTCGTAGAGCGGCCGGGTATCGAGTCGCTCGACGTTGAGGTACACGACGCCAGGCCGCATGCCGTCCGGCGTGCCCGCCTCGTAGAAGCCCGAGGGCGCACCCGCGGCACGGTACGGCTCGGTCGCACGGATCTCGAGCGGCAGCGGCACGGGGCCCGGCCAGACCTCGCCGATGCGGGCCTGCATCGCCGCAACGATGCCGCGCGCGCGGGCCAGATAGGCGTCGCGACCCGCCGCGTCGTCGGCGAGGAAGAACCGCGGATCCTGCTTCATCGCCTGCATGAATCCACGCAGGTCGCCCGCGCCGCCCAGCCGCTGCATCAGGATCCGCATCTCGGCGTGCACGCGCGCGACCTCGGCGAGACCGAGTGCGTGCACCTCGTCGGCCGTGAGGTCGGTCGTGGTGAACTGCCGCAGCAGGAAGGCGTAGAAGGCCTCGCCCTCCGGCAGCTGCCAGACGCCGCCGTCGACCGTGGAGCGCGCCGCATGATCCTCGAGGGTCGCGACGAGCCGCGCGTAGGCCGGTGCGACGCGCTTGCGCAGCAGCTGCGTGGCCTCGCCGATCCAGCGCTCCCGCTGCGCCGGCGCCGCCTCGATGAGCTCGAGCTTGCGCGCGAACCCGGCGACGATCGGGCCGCCTGCCGAGCCGGCGGCGGTCATGCCGTCGAGCAGGCCACGCGCCTGCCCCAGCAGGATCGGGCTGACGCTGCGCGGCAGCCAGACGCCGGACGCGGACTGGCGCCCGAGCCGCTGCACGAGGCCGTCGATGTACGGGCCGGCGGCAGCGAGTCGCCGCAACCAGGCCTCGGCGCCGGGGGCATCGGCCACGTGCTGCGCCCCGAGCACGCCCGGAACATCGATGTGCGGCCCCACGATCTGGTTCAGCGGATAGAGATGATCGCGCCAGCGGTGCCGCTCGAGCTCGCGCTCGAGCTGCGCCGCGTAGACGTCTCGCTGCACGGCTGCGCGCGGCCCGAGCGTCGCGCCGTCGAAGGCCGTGCGCAGCTGCTCCAGCTCGAGGCGCACGCCCTCGGCCGCCGCGGCCATCCCGCCCTCGGTCAGGTCTTCCCAGCGTTCGTTGCCCGACGGATCGCCCAGCCCCGTGGCGAGCGAAGGATTGGCGGCGAGGTAGCGCTCGTATGCGCCATCGAGGTGCGACAGCAGCCGCGCGGAGTCGTCGGCCCGCGCGCCCGATGCCACGGTGACGCCGGCCGCGCACAACGAAGCAATGACCAGCCGCCGGAAGCCCAGGCGCATCGCGGCAGCCCTCAGCGGTTCAGGGTGTACTTCATGATGCGCCCGTGCGGGCCTTCCCGGTCGCGCTCGAGCTCGTACACGTCGCCGGGCGGGCCGCGCCGCCGCGCCGTGACGGCGGCGATCGCCGCGTGGTCCGCGGCGTCGAGCCGGACGTGGCCGATGGCCGCGTGCGCGGCCAGGTGCGCGGTGCTGGTGGCACCAACGATGGCGGCCGCCACGCCGGGCGCGTCGAGCATGGCGCGGGTGGCCACGGTGGCGATGTCGCAGCCGTGGCGATCGGCGATGCGACGCAGCGTGGCCAGCAGCTCCTGGAACGCCGACCAGCCGCCGAACTCGTCGATGATCAGCCGGTACTTGGTCAGCGACCGGTTGGCGAGGGGCTCCGCAGGCGCCGGCTGGCCGAGCCAGCGGTCGGAGAGGAAGCCGCCCGCGACCGTGCCGTAGCACAGCAGCGCCACGCCGCGCTCGCGGCAAAGCGCCACCATGCCGTGGGCCGGGCGGTCGTCGAGCAGCGAGTACTGCAGCTGGTGGGCGAACACCGGCACGCCCGCGTCGACGATCTCACGCAGCTGCGCCGTGCCGAAGTTGGTGGCGCCGATGCGGTCGATCTTGCCGGCACGGCGCAGGCGCTCGAGCTCGAGCGCGACCTCGACGTAGCGCGGCACGGCGTAGTCCCACCAGTGGAACTGCACGAGGTCGAGACGCTCGACGCCCAGCCGTGCGATCGAGCGGTCGATGATCGACTCGACATAGGCCCGGTCGACCGTCGCCAGCAGGTCGAGGTCGGGCACGAACTTGGTGTGCACGCGGATCCGCCGCGCATGATCGGGATACTCGCGGCGGAAGCGCCCGATCATCTCCTCGACACCGGTGTAGATGTCGGCGCAGTCGAAGGCGGTGACGCCCGCGTCGACGAATTCGGCCATGTCGCGGCAGGCCGCGGCCGGGTCGATCGCGCCGTGGCCCCCGGCGAGGTGCCAGCCGCCCTTGATGAGCCGCGAGATCGCGTAGCCCGGGGCGAGCTCGATCGAGGGGATCACGCCCCGCCCTCCGGTGCCGCGGCGGGCAGCGGCACGGCCGTTGTGTCGGCATGCCGGAACCGGCGCCTGCCGGTGCGCACGATGCGCAGCCGCGTCGGGCAGTTCGGATCCGGACAGGCGACCTCGGCGTCGGTGGACATCCAGTCGTGCGGATCGGTGACGCGCTGCTTGGCCGCCAGCAGCGGCAACACGGCGCCGATCGAGTAGATCGAGAAGCCCTGGCCGGGCGGCAGCGTCAGCATCTCGCCGCGCAACTCGAAGTGGTCACCCGGCTTGGCGCCGCAGAGGATGCGCTGCCCGGGTGGCACGACCACCTCGACGCGCAGGTCGTAGAGCTCGAACTCGGCGTCGGCGCCGGAGGGTTGGGCGGGGCTGGCTGCGCTCATGGTCGTAGTCTATCCGCCTGCGAGCGCCCGCAGGCGCTGCAGATCATCGTGACGGGACTGCAGGTCGGCGCGCGGCACCGCGCAGCGCAGGTCCCGCAGCGCCTCGAGCGAGCGCAGCAGCACGGGCAGCGGCGGTCCGCTCGCCGTGATGCCCTGCAGGCCCTCGGGCGGCAGCGCCGCGGCCGGCGACCCGATGAAGCGCTGCACCAGCTGGTCGTGGTGCTGCGCGGCGTAGCGGCCAAACCGTTCGCAGACCACCAGGAACGCACGGGCGTTGCGCTGGAACCAGTCCGCACCCGCATGGGCCGGCGCCAGCTCCAGCAGCTCGTCGAGCAGGCTCCGGTAGGTCATGCACTCGCGCAGCCGCGCCTGGTCCTGCGGCAGCATGAACAGCATCTTGTCGACCAGCAGCTGGGCGTAGTACGGATCGCTCGCCCGGCACAGGCCGAGCAGCAGGTCGAGCTCGTTGATGCCGGAGAAGTCGCCCGCGTTGGCGCCGCGGTATTCCTGGCGACCGACGCGGTACGGCTTGTAGTACGGCCGCACGCTGTAGAAGAAGCGCTCGACGTCGAGCTGGCGGAACAACCGGTCGTTGACGACGAGCACCTCCTCGAGCGCGACGCGGGCGGCCTCGAACAGCACGTCGGCCACCGGGCTCGAGACACCGAGCGGCACGATGCGCATCAGCGCGTCGGCCGCGCGCTGCAGCGCGAGGATGCCGCGGGTGTTCTCGTCGATGAAGAGGAGCTCGTCGGACAGCCGCGTGAAGCTCTTGCGCACGCCCGCCACCGCCAGGTTGTGGGTGGCAAGGTGCCCGGTCGAGAAGCGGGGCGCCATGCCGAGCGAGGCCCCGACGTGCAGCGCCAGCGACGACGCCTCGGGAAACGGCGAGCGCTCCTCGCGGGCGGGGTTGGTCAGCTCGTGGCGCCGCAGGGCGCCGAGGTAAAGCCCGACGCTGCCGAGCACGCCGAACGCGCTGGCGAAGCCGTCGCCCGTGTTGCCCTCGGCCAGCAGTCCACGCACGTGCACCAGGCCCTCGTCGCGCAGCGCCGCCTTGACCGGATCACCGACCCCGACGACGCGGGAGCGGTCCGCCTGGGCGAAATACAGCTCCTCGAGCTCGGTGTTCATCTCGGCGAAGGCACCGCGGATCCAGCGGTCGAAGGCTTCGGCGCGTACGCTCATGGGGACTCCGGTCGGTTCAGGCCGGCCAGGCGCGCGCCGCGCGCACAGCCTCGGCCTCGGTATTGCAGAGGTGGAACGAGAGCCGCAGCGTGTCGCCGCGGGTGTCGAAGCGGGCCCCGTCGCTGCGCAGCGCGCGAGTGACCGCCTCGAGCGAGGCACCCGCACGGAGGCACAGCGTGCCGCCGCTGCGGTCCGGCCGGACCTGCGGCCGCCAGCGCGGCGGCACTGCCTCGGCGAACGCGGCGACCAGGCGCCGGTTGTGCGCGAGGATGCGCGGCACACCGATGCCCGCGATCAGGCGCAACGACGCGCCGGCGAGCACGAACGGCGCGACGTCCGGCGTGCCGCCCCAGAACCGGCGCGCATCGGGCGCCGGTCGGAAGTCGTGGATGTCGAAGGCGAAGGGGTCCGCATGCGAGAACCAGCCCGTGTCGAGCGGCTCCAGCGCGGGCAGCAGCGAGGGTCGCAGCCACATCCAGCCCGCGCCGGGACCGCCGCAGAGCCACTTGATACAGCTGCCGAGCACGACGTCGGCACCCAGCGAGTCGACGCGCCAGGGCAGGATTCCCGCCGACTGCGCGGCGTCGACGATGCAGAGCGCGCCCGCGTCGGCGCACAGGCGCGCCACCTCGGGCACCGGCGCGACCACGCCTGTATTGGAGTGCACGTGGGTGACGAGCGCGGCCGCCACGTCGGCGCGCAGCAGCGGCGCCCAGCATTCCGCGTCGGCAGCGTCGGCGTCGCGCGGCAACCAGCGCAGCGCGTAACCAAGCCGCGACGCCTGCTGCAGCACGAAGCCCATCGACGGGAAGGATTCCTCCGCCAGCACGAGCACGTTGCGGTCCGGACGCGGCTGCGGGAAGGCACCCAGCAGCTTGGAAAGCGCGGACGACAGGTTGACCTGGGGACAGTAGTCGGCGGCCTCGCCACCCAGGAGTGCGGCGAGCGCCTCGCGGAAACCGGAGAGGGCGCCGAGCCACACAGCCCAGGCGTCGCCACCCTGCTCGCGCCACGGGCGCAGCCAGGCCGACTCGACTTCAGCCTCGGCCGCCCGCGGCAGGCATCCGACGGAATGGGTCAGCAGATACGGCCCGGGCCCCGGGACATGAAAGCCCTCCGGGCCGGTCGACGACATCAGCGAGAGCAGCCTGGCGTCAGGGCGCAGCCGCGCCGGCCGGCGCGAGACCCGCGCGCAGCGACTGCACGAGGCTGCCGCGGTTCGCGAAGTCCCATTGCCCACCGTATTCGACGTCGACGACGCGGAAGCCGCCGTCGCCCGGCCGCACGAGGACGTAGTCCTGCCAGCGCGTGACGTTGGGCAGCTCGCCATGGGTGAACGCGACGGTCACGCGGCGCGACGCGTCCTGCGCGGGCGCCTCGACGGCGACCACCTGGAATGCCGATGGGCCTTCGAACAGGCTGCTGAACAGGTCGCCGTCGTTGAACGGCGGCTTCTCGCTGGGCGCAGCGGCCCGGGCCTCGTCGTGGACACGCCGCGCGTCGCGCAGCAGGTCGCGCAGCGAGGGATCGAGCCAGCGCCCGAGCTGCGCGAGCTGCTCCGCGGTGGGCGCGCCGCGCAGGCCGGTGGCTTGCAGGGCCGCGTACAGGCCGCCGACGGCCTCGGCGGGCGTGGTGACCGCCTCGACGGCGGGCTCCGCCAACGCCGCAGCGGCGTCGGGCGCGGGATCCGCCGGCGCCGGCGCGCGGGCACAGGCCGCGAGCAGCAGCGCGCAGCAGGCAACAGCAGGGGCCGCGAGACCACGCGGCAGGTATGCGGGACGGCTCATGCGCCGCATTCTAGGCAAGCGCCACGCGAGTGTCGCGCGGGTAGCGCCCCAGCGACAGCAGCGCGGCGCCCGCGGCCACGAAGGCGGCGCCGACCCAGGGCAGCCCCGCATCGAAGCCGCCCGTGGCGTCGCGCAGGTAGCCCATCGCGGACGCACCGATCGCGGTGCACACGGCCACCGGCACGATCAGCAGGCCGTAGAGCACACCGTAGTGGCGCATGCCGAGGTAGCGCGCGACCAGAAAGGCGAGGAAGTCGTACTCGGCGCCCTGGGCGAAGCCAAGCAGCGCGATCGCGACGATGGCGGCCACCGGCGCCACCGCCTCGGAGGCCATCAGCGTCGTGCCGATCGCGGGCAGCGCCAGCACGACCGCGGCCACGCCGGGCGCCCAGACGCGGTCGATGACGTAGCCGATCGCGAGCCGCCCCACGGCGATCGACACGCCGAGCACGCCCACCAGCCCCGCCGCATCCTGCGCGCCATAGCCCTTGGAAACGAGCATCGGCACGAGGTTCGCGTTGAAGGCCCCGACACCGAGCGACGCGAGCCCGAACGCGGCGCCCATCACCCAGAAGCGATAGCCACGCAGCGCCTGGCCGCGCGTCAGCCCCGCGCCTTCGCCCGGTGACCCGGCTGCGGCACCTGCTGGCGCGGCGGCCGGCCGGTCGTCGCCGCGAAACAGCATGAACACCAGCGGCGTCGAGATCAGCAGCGGCAGCAGCGCGAGGCCCACCCACGCGGCGCGCCAGCCGACGGCGTCGATCAGCCACTGCGCGAACGGCGTGCCCAGCAGCGCGAACAGGCCGGACCCCGACAGCACGATCCCGAGCGCAAGACCACGGCGTTCAACGAACAGCGCGTTGACCATGCGTGTCCACACCGCCGGCACGGTGCCGGCGGAGAGCACGGCCGCGAGGCCCATGGCGGCGTACCAGGTCCAGATGGAAGGCTGCACGAGCGCGAACGCCGCGATGCCGATCGCCGACACAGGCATGCCCACGCAGGCCACGGCCCGGGCACCGAGGCGGTCGCACAGCCCGCCGACCCAGGGGCTGCAGACCAGGATGCCGAGGGTGAACACCAGCGTGCCGGCCTGGTAGGCGCCCAGGCTCCAGCCGAACTCGCGGGTCATCGGCCCGGCGAACACGCCGAGCACGAACGCGGGCAGCGCCGAGACGCCGAGCATCACGCCAGCGGCCGCGGCGACGAGGACGGACCCATGGAGGCGAAATTCGGCGTGCATCGTGGCACGCTACGCAGGGTCGCGGCTGGCGACAAGGGGGGCCCGGCGATGATCACCGCAGAGCATGTCGCGGCCTATCGGCGCGACGGGATCGTGCACCTTCCGGGCGCGTTCGCCGCCTGGGTCGAGCCGCTGCTCGGCGCCATCGACCGCGTCGTCGCCATCGCCGCTGATCCGGCCTACCCCCGCCTGCGCCACTTCAGCCTCTCCCCGCAGAATCCGCTGCTGGTCGCCGGTGGCTCGGGCGGTGTCGACGTCGGCGGAACCATGGGCCTGTACATGGCGGCGCACGACCCGGTCTTCGAGCAATGGGCGCGCGAGTCCTGCGCCGCCGAGGTCACGGGGCGGCTGAGCGGCTCGCGCCAGATGCGCTACTGGCAGGACGCGGTGTTCATCAAGCGCGGCGACAGCGTCGACGACGGCACACCCTGGCACAACGACTACTGCACCTGGGCGTGGAGGGGCGAGCAGCTACCGATCCTCTGGATCGCACTGACCGACGTCGGCCCCGACGATGCGCCGCTGCAGACGCTGCGCGGCTCGCACACCGACCCGTGGCGCTACTACTCGCCGATGTCGCCCCCGGGCCTGCCGGTCACCGACGAGTACCACGCCTGGGACGAGCTGCTGGCGAAGGCCACCGCGCCGGGCGCGCCCGTCGACACCTGGGCGGTGCGTGCCGGCGACGCCCTGGTCATGCATTCCAAGCTCATCCATTGCTCGCAACCCCGCCGAGCGCGGGGTCCGGGCCGTCGCGTGTCATTCAGCACGCGCTGGCTGGGTGACGACTGCACCTGGTCGCCCGACGCCTACTCCTTCCCGATCCCGGTGCTCGAGGGGAATCCGCTGATGCGCCACGGCCAGCCGCCGCCGGATTCGCTCTTCCCGCCGGTGTGGAGGGCCGCGGCATGAGCGGCGCCCGCATCCGCTGCGGCTACGCCGACGGCCACCGCGGCCAGGTGCATTACCGCGAGCTCGGCACCGGCACGCCGCTGGTGCTCATGCACTGGGCGCCCTCGAACGGGCGCCAGGTCGAGCGCTTCATGCCGCTGTTCGCGGCGCAGGGCTACCGGGTGCTCGCGATCGACATCCCGGGCTATGGCCGCTCGCACAAGGACACCGAAGGCTGGAGCTGCGCGCAGATGGCCACCGAGATCGCGGCCGCGCTGGACGATCTCGGCGGCGTGCCGCAGGGCTTCGTGGTCGGCGGCCACCTGTCCGCGGCGGTCGCGGCGGAGATGGCCATTGCCGAGCCGGCGCGCTGGCCGCGCATCGTGCTCGACGGCTCGCCGACGCTGACCGCCGAGCAGATGGGCAAGCTGATGAGCGCGTTCGCCGGGCTCAACCCGGCGTGGTCCGCAGACGGCTCGCACCGGACCTTCGCCTGGGACATGACCGAGCGGTTCCTGCATGAGTGGAACCCGGACTACCAGGCCACCGCCGACCAGTTCGAAACGCAGTACGCGTTCATGGCCGACTACCTGCAGATGGGCTTCGCGCCGATCCGCGCGTTCCTCGAGCCGAGCGCCAAGGGAGGCCTGGCGACCTACGACGCGCACGCCCGCTGGCCGCTGGTGCCGGCGTGCGTGCTTGCGCTGACGGCAGAGCGCGAGCCGCTGCGCCCCGCGCACGACCGCGCGGTGTCCCTGCTGCGCGACGTCCGTGCGCACGAGTTCCCGGGGCTGCATCCCTTCGTCGTGCCGTCGCGCGCCGCGGAGTACGTGGACGTGATCAGCGCGTTCCTGCGAGCCGCCTGATCCCGCCGGTGGCGATCAGCGCGGGGATCATCAGGATCGCGGCACCGACGAACGGCGAAGTGGCGCCGAGCGTGGAGAACATCAGGCCCGAGACGAGCGGCGTCATGAAGCGACCGACGTTGCCCGCCCCCTGGAACATCCCGAGTGCGGCGCCGCGGTCGCCCGCGCCCACCTCGTTCGAGACCACCTGCGACGCCGGCGCCAGGAACAGCGCGTAGGCAAACGCAAGCACGAGCAGGCCGACCATCACGACGGCGACCGACCCGGCCGTGGCGACGATCACGCAGCCCGCGGCATACACGCTCAGCGCGATGCGAAGGCAGCTCACGGCACCGAAGCGGCTCATCGCCGGCCCCACGGCCAGCGCCTGCAGCAGCGCGTTGGTGCCAGCCATCACCGCGAACATCAGCCCGATCTCTCGCGGGCTCAGCCCCAGCGCCCGGTCGGCGTAGAGCGGGAAGGTCGAGTCGACCACCGCCATGCCCGCCGAGCCGAGCAGGCCGACCGCGTTCATGCGCCACAGCACCGGGTCGCGCAGCAGGTCGCGCCACTGGGCAGGCGGTGCATGCTGGGTCGCCGCCGCCCGCGCCTCCGGAGGATGCGTCTCGGGCAGCAGCCAGAGCGCCAGCAGCAGCGCAAGCAGGTCGAGCCCGCCCGCGAACAGGGCGATGTTGAGATAGCTGGCATTCGCGGGATCCGTGCCGGCGAGCAGCCCGCCGACCGCCGGCCCGACGATGAACCCCAACGCCGTGGAGGCGCCCACGCGGCCGATCGCCTTGGCACGGTCCGCGGGACCGCTGAGGTCCGCGGCCGCGGCGAACGCCACGGCACCGATGCCGCTGGCGAGGCCCCCGAGCAGCCGCGAGAACTGCAGCATCTCGATGCTGCTGGCCAGCCCCATGACGACGTAGGCGCCGGTCGCGCCTGCGAGCGACAGGATCAGCACTGGCTTGCGGCCGATGCGGTCGCTCAGCCAGCCCCAGAAGGGCGTGGAGACCAGCTGCCCGAGCGAGAATGCCGCGACCATGTGCGTGATCTCGGCCGGCGTGGCACCGAACTGCGCCCCGAAGAACGGGAACAGCGGCACGACGATGCCCGCCCCCATCAGGCTGACGAACACGACGAGGCAGACGAGCGCGAGCGAGACCTGGTTTCGAGGAGCGATCATCGTGACACGGCCGTCACGATCCTGGGGACTCGCATCGATGGGATCCGGAAGACGGCCCCGGAATGGGGCCGCGGATCATAGCCGGCGATCGATAAACCGCAACATGTCGCTGCACGGCGACCGCTGCCGACCGCTCAGCGGGCGAACCGGGACGGCGCAGGGCACCGTCCCGGGCCCGAGCTCAGAAGCGGTACGCGACCCGCACCCCACCGCGCACCGGCTCGGTGGCAATCAGCACGTACGAGCGGCTGCCAGGGCTCGTGAACAAGCCGAAGAAGTCGCCCTGCGTGAAGCCGCTGCGGATCGTGTCGTCGTCGAACACGTTGTTCGCGAACGCCGTGACCGACCAGCGCTCCGATTCCCAGGTCACGCGCGCGTCGACGTTGACGAAGGAGTCGAAGTACTGCGCGTTGTACTGGTCGAAGTAGCGCTTGCCCTGGTACTGGGCCGCGAGCTCCGCGATCACCGAGGCGCGATCGCCCACGGGAACCGTGTAGCCCAGCGTGACGTTGCCGGCGTGCCGCGGCGCGCGCTCCAGCGAGTTACCCGACAGGTCGAGCAGGCACTGTGTGCTCTGTGAGCCCGCGCCGATCGTGACAGGCTGGCACTTGCCTGCAAGCGCGATGTTCGACGAGTTGCGGCTGTACTCGATGAAGTCCGTGTACTCGGCGTCGAGGAACGTGTAGGCGGCCGTCAGCCGGAGACGCTGTGTGAGGAACACGCTGGTCTCGAGCTCGAGGCCGCGCACCTCCGCACCGCTGGCATTCGAGATCACCGCGCGCAGCCCGGTCGGCTGGGTAGGGTCGACGACGAGGGTCGAGACCTGCTTGTCCTTGTAGTCCATGAAGAACAGCGCACCGTTGACCACGACCCGGTTGTCGAGCCAGGACGTCTTGGCACCGATCTCGTAGTTCCACAGCGTCTCGGCACGGTAGCTGTTGTCGGCGATGCTGTTGAAGCTGCCGACGGTCGAGATGCCTGCCGGCTTCACGCCCTTGCCTGCGCTGGCGTAGAACAGCGCATCGTCGCTGGCCTCGAACTCGAGCGTCAGCTTCGGCGCGAAGTACGTCGCGTCCAGCTTGATGTCGTTGACCTGCCTCGGACGCGTGGTGATGGCGATCGGCGTCGTGCCCGCGCCAAGGATCAGCACGCTGGTCGGGAAGTCGTACTCGAAGTCTTCCCAGTAGTAGCGGGCCTCGAAGCCCGCGGACAGGCGGTCCGTGAAGCTGCGCTCGATCAGGCCGTAGACCGAGGTGTGCTCGGTGTCGCGTCCATTGAGCGACGGAATGATGTTCTGGTTGGCCAGCCGCTGGTTGAGTCCCGCGGAGGCGCCGGGCGCCGTGAGCAGGGTGGCGAGCGAGCGGTTGACCTGCCGCGCATCCTCGGTCCAGTGCAGCACGCCGAGTGCCCAGCGCGTGGTCTCGTCCTCGAGGTTGCTCAGTCGCAGCTCCTGCGTCAGCTGCCGGACCTCGTCCTCGGTGTTGAACTCGAAGGCGGAACCGAGCGGCTCGGCGATGCCCCCGGGTGCCGGCAGGCTGACCTGGCTCACCGCGCGCCCGTAGCCCTCGATGTCCTGCAGGTTGCTCGACTCGGCGTCGAGGAACCCGAGGGTGGCGTCGAGGCGCGCACCGCCGAGCTTCCAGCTCCCCTGCACGGTCGCGAAGGTGGACTTCAGCATGGAGCCGGCGTAATCGGCGTTGGTGCGCGGGTCGACGCTGACCGCCACGTCGTTGCGTGGCTTGAAGGGCCCGGGCAGCAGCGAGCGGATCGCGGCCGGCAGCGTGAGGTTGCCGGTCATCTGCCCTGCGACATTCGCCGGCAGCGGCAGCAACTGCGAGGAGTTGTCGACCGTGGAGTACTGGTAGTAGGGCTGCTGCTCCGCCTCCTGGTCGCCGTAGGCGACAAAGCCCCGCAGCGAGAAGCGCTCGCCCGCGTCGTAGTCGAAGGTCAGCGACACCTGCGCCGCCTCGTGGCCGCCGAGGTTCTCGCCGGAGACGACGTTGCGATGGAAGCCGTCGGCGCGTGAATAGCCGCCGTAGAGCCGCGCGCGAAGACCGCCGCCGCCGACCGGCCCGCCGACCGAGCCACTGAGCTCGTAGCTGTCGCCCGAGCCCACCATGGCGCTGACGCGCCCGGTTGTGTCGTCGGAGGCACGGGCCGTGACGTAGTTGATGGCACCGCCGAAGGCCACGCGGCCGTAGAGCGCGCTTTGCGGACCCTTGACCACCTCGATCCGCTCGAGGTCGAGCAGGCGCAGGTTCAGCAGGTTGCCTCCGCCGGCCGTGGCAATGGCCTCGGACGACACGTCGATGCCGTCGATCAGGATGCCCACGGGCGGGCGACCGCGGGTCGCCGGCAGGCCACGGATCGAAGGCCGCGTATCGTTGGCCCCGAAGTCCTGGTCGAACACGAGACTGGGCGTCAGCTTGGCAACGTCGCCGAAGCTCGCAATGCCCGCGCGCTCGATCTGCTCGGAGCCGAACGCGCTGATCGACAGGGGCACTTCCTGCAGCGACTCAGCCCGGCGCCGCGCGGTGACGGTGATCTCCTCGAGCCCGTCGCGCGAGGCGACCGGGGACTGTGCCGCGGCCGGCGAGCCAACGAGCGGGACGAGGCCGGTGAAGGCGCAGAGCAGCGCCGGAATGCGGTTCTTCATTCTCCCCTCCTGAAGAATTCGAGCCAGCAGTGACTCGGCCGAGCCTATACCTGCATCGCACCCGCGCTCCCGCGGCGACTCACGGGATTTCAGCTGCCGAAATCCGCAGCTGACGCTGGTGCAGTCGGTGCGACGCATCGGTGGCGCGCGTCGACAATGGCTTTCCCATGAGCGGCATTGCCCCGGAACCCGGCGACACGGTCGCACCCCCCGAGCACGGGCCGTGGCGTCCGCTGCGGCAGCGCGACTTCCTTCGTTTCTGGATGGGCGGTGCGGCCTCGATGAGCTGCTACTGGATGATCGAGGCCACGCTCGCGTGGCAGATGCGGCTCCTGTCCGACGCCGACCCCCTGTTCGTGTCGCTGGTCACCGCGACCATGCAGCTGACCGTCATGGCCGCGGTGATGCCCGCTGGCGTCATCGCCGACATCGTCGATCGGCGCAAGCTGCTGCTCGCCAGTCACGCCTGGCTGGTCCTCGTGATGGGGCTGCTGGCCACGCTGGCTCTCACGGAACGACTCACTCCCGGCCTGCTGCTGCTGATCGCGCCCGCGATCGCGCTGACGCAGGCCCTGCGGATGCCGGTCATCGGGTCGCTGGTGGCCAGCATCGTCGAACGGCAGTCCCTCGGTGCGGCCGTGGCGCTCAACGCGCTGGGGCAGAACGCCGCGCGAATCCTCGGCCCGGCGCTGGCCGGCGTGCTGCTGGGCTCGGACGGCGTGGCGACGGCGCTGGTCATCGCAGGGCTGGGGGTTTTCGTGGCCGGCGGCGTGCTGGCCACGATCCGGCCGGATCGGCCCCGCCCGGCGTCCCGCCTGACGCTGCGCCAGTTCGTCGATGACGCCGAGGCGCAGCGCCGCCTGCTCGCCGAGCGCGGCTGGCACCGGAACCTGCTGCTGCGCTTCGGCGGCTTCCTGCTGTGTGCCGCAGCAGTGCCCGCGCTGCTCCCGGTCGTGTTCCAGAGCGGGCGGACCTACGGACTCATGCTGGCGCTCTACGGGGTCGGGGCGGCCGTCGGCCTGCTCGCGCTTGGCCGACCCCGGCCGGATGACTCCATCCAGTCGCGCGCCACCATCGCGCAGTGCGCCCATGCGGCAGGATTGCTGCTGCTCGCCGCGGCGATCGCGACCGGCGGAACCGCGGGCATCGCCCTCGCCGCGGCCGCTTTGCTGGGCTGCGGTGCCGCGTGGCTTGCGCTGTCGAACGCGCTGATGACCGCGGCGCAGCTGCAGCTGCCCGACGAGACCCGCGCGCGAGGCCTTTCGACCGTCTATGCGGTCGGCATGGGCAGCATGGCGGCCGGCGGCCCGGCGTGGGGTTGGCTGGCCCGGCATCACGGCACGGAAACTGCCCTCATGGTCGCCGGCACGCTCTCGCTGCTGCTGCTGGCCACGATGCGACAGAGGCGCTTCAGCCCCGGCGCGGCGGGGCCGGCGCGGGATAACATCCCGTCGTGAGTTTCAAGCTTCACCGTACCGGACTGCGGCTGCTCCGCGTGCTCGAGCTTCTGAACTCGCTCGGCCAGGCGAGCAACCTCGAGCTCGCCCGCGAGCTGGACTTGTCGCCGCCCACCGTCTACCGATTGCTGCAGACTCTCCTGGCCGAGGGCTACATCTCGAAGAACCCCGCGACGAAGCTCTACCGCCCCGCCGAACGCGTGCGCGGACTGAGCATAGGCTTCGACGAGGGCGCGTCCATCGCCGACTGCGCGCGGCCCATCCTCGCGAAGCTCGGCGACGAGCTCCTGTGGCCGGTGGCCATCGCGTCGGTCGTCGGCACCGCCATGGTCGTGCACGAGACCACCGACGCACGCAGCCCGCTGACCATCCGCCCGGTCATGCCGGGCCGGCGCGTCGGGATGCTCGATACGGCCTCGGGCCGTGTGTTCCTCGCCTTTTGCCCGGAGGAGCAGCGCGACACGCTGCTGAACCTCCTTGCGCTGTCCGACGATCCGCGCGACGCGGCGGCGCGGCGGCCGCAGGCGGTCCTGCGCGAGCTCAAGGCCGTGAGGGAGATCGGCTATGCCACCTCCAGCCGACCGGGCCGCGTGCGCCCATGGCGTGCCGTCGCGGTGCCCGTATTCGCCAACCAAAGGCTCCTCGCCACCATGAGCCTGCGCTACACGGAGGGTGCGATCCGCGAGGGGCGGTTGCTCGGCGAGATCGTCCCCCGGCTACGCGCCACGGCGAAGGCGATCGGCCAGCGCTTCGAGGAGGCTTTCGCGGCACGCGAGGCCACGCGACGGGTTCGCCGCGCGCGCTGAGCGAAACCCCGCTCTCAAGCGAGCTCGAGGCCCTCGAGGCCAATCGGAAGGCGGCGGATGCGCCGGCCGGTCGCGTCGAAGATCGCGTTGGCGACCGCCGGCATGATCGCCGCGGTGGACGCCTCGCCGACGCCGCCGGGCGCCTGGCCGCTGTCGACGATGTGGACGTCGATCCGCGGCGACTGGGCGAGGCGCAGCATGGGGAACGTGTCCAGGTTCACCGGCTTGGGCACTCCGTCGGCGACTTCGACGGACTGAACGAGCGCCGAGAGACCGAACAGCACGCCGCCCTGCATCTGCGCAACGACCGTGTCCGGGTCGAATGCAAACCCGCAGTCGTGCACGCAGGTGACCCGCTCGACCGTCACGACGCTGCCCTCGACCCGCACCCGCGCGACCTGCGCGTGATAGCTGCCGAACCCGGTCGAGAACGCGATGCCGAGGCCCGTGCCGCGGGGCCGCGGCTCGTCCCAGCCCGACTCGCGCGCCGCCCGGTCCAGCACCTCGAGACCACGCGCGTCCGCGGCCAGCAGGCGGCGGCGGAACGCCAGCCCGTCCAGCCCCGCCAGCCGGGCGAGCTCGTCGATCGCACTCTCGCCGAAGAAACCATTCTGCGACAGCGACACGGCGCGCCAGAACCCGATGCGTTGCGCCACCGGCCGCTCGACGAACTCGACGCGACGTCGCGGCACGGCGTACTGCGGCACGAGCAGGTTGCCCACCGCCGACGGGTCGGGGCCGGGAACGGGCCGCCCCTGGAACGCCAGCAGGGACGGGCCGGCGACGGTGGCGTGCATCGCGGTGATTGCTCCCTGGCCGTCGAGCGCCGCGCGGATGCGGCAGGCGTAGGGCGCGCGGAAATAGTCGCCGCGCAGGTCGGCCTCACGGCTCCAGGTCATCGCCACCGGCCGTCCACGCACGGCGACAGCGAGCTGCACCGCGTGGCGCACGAAATCCACTTCCCAGCGACGCCCGAAGCCACCACCGCAAAACGTGCCCTGGACGCTCACGCGCTCGCGCGGCAGCCCCGCGGCGTCGGCGGCGGCCTCGCGCGCCGCGCCCTGGCGCTGGCTCGGCGACCAGACCCGGCAGTCGCCGGCGTCGGTGATCCACGCGGTGGTGGTCATGGGCTCCATGCAGGCATGAGCCAGCATCGGCACCTCGTAGACCACGTCGATCGCGCGCGCGGAATCGCGCAGCGCGGGCTCCACGTCGTCGGCCATCCCCGCGGAAACGCGCCCGGATCCGCGCAGTGCCTTGCGCAACGCGGCGGCGATGTCGGCCGACGACTCGCGCGGCCCGGGCGGGGGCTCGAATCGCGGCGCGGCCTCGCGCAGCGCACGCTCGGCGGCCCAGGTGGACTCCGCCACCGCGCCGAGGCCGCCGTCGATCCCGACCAGCGCATGCACGCCGCGATGCGCCAGCGCCGCGGCGCGATCAAAGCCCGACAGGCGACTGCCCGGCACCGGCGCCAGCGCGACCGCACCGAACAGCATTCCGGGCAGGCGCAGGTCGGCGCCGAACTGCGCGCTGCCATCGCACTTGGCCGGCGTGTCCTTGCGCCCCGGCGAGCGACCGAGCAGCGTGAACGCGGTGTGAGGCTTGAGCGGAGGCGACTGCTCGGGCTCGAGCGCCGCCGCGCGTGCCGCGAGCGGTCCGTAGCCGACGCGCCGCCCGCTCGCCGGATGGCTCACCTCGCCGCCGGAGGTTCGGCACTCGGCCAGCGGCACGCCCCACTCACCCGCCGCAACCCTCACGAGCGAGGCGCGCGCACTGGCGCCGAGCCGGCGCAGCAGCGCGTGGTACCCCGGGATCGAGTCCGACCCGCCGGTGACCTGCACGCCGCGGCGGGCCGGATTGCCAAACGCCGGATCCGCCCATGCCAGCCTCACCTCGGTGCGTGACCAGTCGGCGTCGAGTTCCTCGGCCACCAGCATCGGCAGCGTGGTGTAGACGCCCTGCCCCAGCTCCGCGGCCGGCACCACGATGCGCGTCGCGCCATCGGTCTCGATCACGAGGTAGGCACCGAACCGGCCAGGCGCCGTCGCGTCGACCGTGCCGTCGGCCGCCGCCAGCCGCAGCGCCCACGCGCCGCTGCCTGCCGCCACGCCGGCGATCGCCGCGAAGCCCTGGATGACGCGGCGGCGATCGATCGCACTCACGACGCCGACAGCACCTCGAGCGCGGCGCGCTCGCCGGACTCCATCGCGCCTTCCATGCCGCGATTGGAGAGCGCCGTGTGCTCGCCGCAGAAGTGCAGGCGGCCCTCGGCCTCCGCCACCGCGGGCAGGAAGGCCTGGGGCTGGCCCGGCGCCCATACCGACCAGGTGCCACCCGCCCACGGGTCCGCCTGCCAGGACTTGTAGGCCACCGGCTCGAGCAGCCCGGCCGACGCCGGGCGCAGGCGCGCGATCTCGCGCATCACCCGCTCCTGCGCCACGCGCGGCCCGAGCAGGTCCAGCTGCTGTGCCGAATAGCCCCGCGACCAGGTCATCAGTGCCGTGACCTCGCCCTCGTCCGCGCCCTGCCGCAGCGGCCGGACGATGCCCACCGGGCCATCGGTCCACATGCCCGGGTCGAGCCCGTCCTGCTCCCAGAACGGGCGCTTCGGCACGAACACCATCTTGGTGATCATCATCGACGGCACGACGCGGATGGCCTCGGCCTTGCGGCGCTCGAGCGGCGGATCGAAACGCACATGCCGCAGCGGCGGCAGCGGCAGCGAGCAGATGGCGCGCGACGCGCGGTGGACGCTGCCGTCGTCGCAGGTGACGGCGACGCCCGAGTCGTCGCGGCGCACACCGACCACCGGGCTGCCGAGCAGAGGTCGCCGAGGCAACGCCGCGGCGAGGGCCTCGGCGATGGCCTGATTGCCCCCGATGGCGCGCAGGGCCGCGTTGCCGAGATCGCCCTGGCTGCGGAACCAGCCCGTCAGGAAATACCACATCAGCATCGAGGTGGCGTGGGCGCTGGTGCCGCGCGGGATGTTGGTCTCGTAGTTGAGCTCGATCGCGGCGTCGCTCCAGCCGATCCCCTTCAGGAAGTCGTAGGTCGACTGCTCATGGCGCGCGTTGGCCGGCGAATACCAGGTGGGGTCCATGCCGGCCGGCAGGTGCCTCGCCACCACCGACTCGAAATACGCGCGGCCCGGCAGCTTGTCGCGATCGCCATCCGGCATGTGGTTCAGCGGATGGCCGGGCCAGTCGGCACGGCGGATCAGCGTGCCACCCAGCGCGAGCTCGGGGCGCGAGCGCGCGCGCCGTGGCTGGTTGTCGACCAGCGTGACGCCCACCGCGGCGGCAGCGCTCTTCAAGCGACCGTAGCCGGCCAGGATGCTGTCGCCGCCCATCTCGGGATTGCCCGGCACCCCGCGCGCGCTCTCGATGCGCCCGCCCACACGCTGGCGCGCCTCGAGCACGGTGACCCTCGCCCCCTCGCGCGCCAGCAACCAGGCCGCGTAGAGCCCGGAGAACCCTGCGCCGATCACGATGACGTCGTCGCGGGCCGCTGCTGCCATGCTCAAAGCGCCTCGAGCAGTTCGAGGGCTGCACGCTCGCCGGATTCCATGGCGCCCTCCATGCCACGATTCGACAAGGCCGTGTGCTCGCCGCAGAAGTGCACGAGCCCGGCGGGCGCCTTCAGCGCCGGCACCGCATCGACGACCTGGCCCGGCCCCCAGCAGGCCCAGTCGCCACCGGAGAATCGGTCGGACTGCCAGGATTTGAATCCCGCGACCCGCAACTGGCCGCGGGCGGCCGGACGCAGCGCCTCGTACTCGCGCAGCACGCGCTCGCCCGCCGCGTCGGGACCCATCGCGTCGAGCCGGTCGGCGAGGAATCCGCGCGCCCAGGCCATCAGGCAGGTCACATCGTCATGTCCCTCCCCCTCGCGCAGCGCTCGGACCTCGCCGGCGAGCCCGTCGGTCCACATCGCCGGGGACAGCCCGTCCTCGCGCCAGAACGGACGCTTCGGCACCAGCACGACCTTGGTGATGCGCATCACCGGCACCGTGCGTATCGCCCGGAGCTTTTCCGGGGGCAGCACCGGATCGAACGCCAGCCAGCGCAGCGTCGGGACGGGCATCGAGCAGACCACCCGCCGGGCGCGATGCACGGTGCCGTCGGCGCAGATGACCTCGACACCGCCGCCCGTGCTGCGCAGCGCGACGACCTCCGCGCCCGTGACTACGTCGCCACGCAGCGCCGCCGCCATCGCCTCGGGGATCGACTGGTTGCCACGCGGGGCCTTGTAGGCCACGCGCTCGCGCTCGCCCTGCAGCTTGAACCAGGCCTGCACGTAGAACCACATCAGCGCCGAAACGTCATGCGCAGAGGTCCCGTACTGGACGTTGGTGTTGTAGTTCAGGTCGATCGCCGCATCGCTCCAGCCCAGGCCCTTGAAGAATTCGTAGACCGAGACGTCAAGCGCGCGGCTCTGGGGCTTCCACCAGTCTTCGAAGCTCGCGAGAGGGTTGTGCCGACCGATGACGCCCTGGAAGAAGCCGCGGCCGGGAAACCGCTCGCGAGCGCCCTCGGGCATCGCGTTGAGCGGATGGGTCGGCCAGTCGGCCCGGCGGATCACCTTGCCGCCGAGCGCGAGCTCGACGGTGCGCGGGTCGAGGTGCGCCTCGGGCGAGAGGTCTCGACGACCCTCGTGATCGACGAGCGTGACGCCTAGGCGCCGGGCCATCGCCTGCATGCGGCCGTAGCCACCGAGGATGCTGTCGCCGCCCATCTCGGGCGCACCCTCGACGCTGCGAAGGCTCTCGAGACGGCCACCCACGCGCCCGCGGCCCTCCAGCACGCGCACGCGCAGCCCCTGCTCCTCGAGCAGCAACGCCGCGTTCAGGCCCGACAGCCCGGCGCCAATGACGATGACGTCGAGCCCGTTCGCGGCGGCGCGCGCGGCGCGCGGGAGCGCAGCGCACGACGCAAGGAGCGCCGCCGACTGCAGGAGCGCCCGCCGTGACAGGCCGCGGGGGCCCGCCGCCGACGCGGCTCGGCGCCGCTCAGATCTGGATGTGTTCGCCATCGATCTTCCCCTGGTCAGCGAGACGGGTCGCGGCACCGGCCGCCACGGCCGGCGCCGGTCCGGCAGGCAGGCGCGCAGGCAAGGGCGCGCCGCCCGGCGCGCGGCCTGCCGGCGGCACGAAGATGCCCCGCGCGTAATAGTCGGCGAGAACGCGCTTCAGCGGACCGAAGCCGCGATAGGGGTTGTCGAGCGGATCGGCACCCCAAAGGTCGTTGGGCAGCCCGACGCCGGACTCGTAGGCCTCGACGTAGGCCGCCGGGTCGTCCCACAGCGCCAGATGCACGCGCGGGTTGGCCCGCGCACGCTGCAGGGCGCGCAGGTCGATGGTGCCAGTCAGCACGCAGGGGCCTGCGGTATCCGCCTCGCCGATGATCGCCCCGTCGAAGCCGACGATCTTGCTGTGGCCACGCATCTGCGAAGTGGGGAGGTCGTCGGAATCGGGATCGAAGTACTCGCCGCCCGGCAGCGCCGACAGCACGTACGCCGTGTTCTCGAAGGCACGCGCGCGGCGCGCGGCGTCCCAGCCATGGCGTCCGGAGCCGTGGCCCTCGGACGAGGGGTGGATGATCACCTCGGCGCCCATGCGCCCCAGCATCCCGGCGACCTCGGGGTGGGCCTGGTCGAAGCAGACCATCGTGCCGAGCCTGCCGATGCGCGTGTTTGCGACCGGGAACAGGAAGTCGTAGCCGTAGGTGTCGAGGTAGCGCTGGTACACGCTCGAGGGCGTGGTGTCGGGCAGCGCCCCCCAGACGTCGGCGCACTGGATCTTGCGGTAGCGGTGGATCAGTTCGCCCGAGTCGTCGACGATGAACGCGGAGTTGAACACGTGGCCGGGAAAGCGGTCGTCGATCTCGAAGGAGGAGCCCGCGACGAACGTCTTGTGGCGCAGCGCGAAGTCCTGCACCAGCTCGAGCTCGGGCCCGGGATAACGGATCGCCAGCCGCTGCAGCGTGATCGGCGACCGATAGCCATGCCCGCCCTGCCCGTGCATGAAGAACTCGCCGAACACCACCAGCTTGCTGCCGGGGTTGCCGGCCAGGCGGCCGGCAAGCTTGAGCGCCGAGCGGAGGTTGGCGAGGCGCTGCGCCACCACGTCGGATTCACGCTGGATGATGCGCGTGACCGTCTGCGCCAGGATGACGTCGTACTGCTCGATGAAACCCGCCGGGCGCGGGGGCGAGGGCTGCGCCGCCAGGCGACGCCCGGCCTCGGCCTGCCACTGCGTGCGGCCGCCGGGACGTTCCTGCGGCGCCGCCGAACGCGCGATCAGCCGACGATAGCCGTCCGCATACAACCGGGCGCGCAGGTGCAGCGGCTGCACCGCGAAGATCGAGTCGCGACGGCGTCGCAGGCGCTCGAGGTCGAGGTCGGCGAACAGCGGCCCGGCGGCCGCCGGCGCGAGCAGCTCGCTGCCGTTCCAGTCGACGACGAGCGCCGACGATATCGCCGCGCCACCGGCGCCGCGGGCCGGGGCCGACACCGACGCGAGGTAACCGGTGTTCTCCCAGGCGCGTGCACGGCGCGCAACGCGACGCGACTCGGCGAGCGCGTCGGCGACCTCCACGGCCGGGTTCAGCACGAGCTCCGCGCCCGCGAAGACCGCGGCACGCACGAGCTGCGGGAACAGCACGTCCTCGCCGGGCAGCACGGCGACCTGTCCGAGCGGCGTCTGGCAGACCGCAAACGGCAAGGCATTGGCGGGCACGGTCGCGCCCTCGGCGATGCCCTCGACGAGATCCGGGCTGCGCTTCGGCGACGCGAGGCGCAGTTCGCCGTCGTCGCCGATCACGAAGCCGACCGTCAGGTGCCCGCCTCCCGCCTCCCCGGCGACGCGCACCGCGCCGGCCACGAACAGGCCGTGGCGGCGCGCGGGCCCGCGCAGGACGGTGACGAGCTCGTCGATCCCGCCCAGCGGCGGGTCCGGGCAGGGCGGCAACAGCAGCAGCGCCGGCGCCGGGTCGGACCACTCGCGGCCTCGATGGGATTCGAGCAAGCCGTCGATCTCCCGGGAGAGTTCCTCCGCTTGCCGCAGCGTCCACGGGCGCGGCAGCACGATGAGCGTCGACACGCTCAGCCCCCCGCCCTGATCCACTCGCGCAGCTCGGGGCGATGGCGCCACAGCTCGCGCAGGTAGGCCTCGGGCAGCTCGTCGACCGAGCGCGCCTTGATGCCCGCCGCGTGCCAGACGGTCACGCCACTGCCTGGCGGCATGCCGAGGAACTTGCGGAACCCCCACATGAACGTCGAGCAGAAGTTCATCTCGAGGCGCGGCGCGCCGAAGTCGGCGGCGGCTGCGCGATCGATCCAGTGGCTGGCGTACTCGCCGGTGGGCGCAGGCGTGGTGGGCGGACGATCCTTGTGCCCGGACATCATGACGGTCGAGTCCTGCGCAGCCCAGTCGAGGTGGATCAGTCCCTCGAAGCCACCGGCGCGGGGCGTCTCGACGACGCCGCGGTCCGTCAGCCTCACCACCGTGTCGGCCGTGCCGATGTTCGGCTCGACGACGACCTCCTGGTTGGTGTAGGGGTTCAGCCAGCGCTTGCCCGCCAGCGGCTCGCCGGTCACCGGGTCGTCGAAGGAGGTGAACAGGCGGTACTGCAGTTCGCACTCCGTGGCGCTGCGCCGGAACAGCCGCTTCATCTCGCAGCCCTGCAGCCGGAAGAGGATGCGGGGCTGGCTGCCCGGGACGATGCCGATGTAGACGCCGCGCCACCATTGCGGCGAGACGCGGCCCGACAGGTCGCCCGTCACGCGCAGGAAGTTCTCGTAGCGGCGCTGCGGATCGTCCATCCACGCGTCACGCGGGCCGGCGTTGGCGGGCGCCGCGCCCAGCGACGGCCATGCGCCTGCGCCGAGCAGCAGGCCGCCTGCTCCGGCTAGCAGGCCACGACGATCCAGCGCAGCGGTGAGGCCGGGGAAGGGGACGTGGGAAAACGGATCGGTCATGGGCCATGCCTCCCGCCGCGAGGGCGGTGTCAGTCGGTGTCGACGCGGTAGCCGTGCGCGTCGCGGCGGATGCGCACGCTGGTCGGCGCGGGGAAGTGCGCGGGGATGAGCCGCGCGCTCGTGTCGGCGACGAGTTCGAGCAGGCGGCCGCGGCTCGCGCAGGCCCCCGCGGGATCCTCGCAGAACCGGGAGTACCAGTCGGGACGCTCGACCTGGATCGGATGATGGATGACGTCGCCGATCAGCCACGCCACGCGGCGTCCGTCGTCGAGGCGCACCATCACGCCTCCCGGCGTGTGGCCCGGCGCCGGATGCAGGCTCACGCCCGGCACCACCTCGTGCACGCCGTCGTCGACGAACTCCGCGAGGCCCGCGTCGAGCACCGGCAGTACGCTGTCGTGCCAGATGCCGTGGTGGACCTGGGGACCCTCGCTCGCGACGCGTGCCCGGAGGTGCTCGAGCTCGCGACGCGCAAACAGGTGGCGCGCGCGCGGGAAGGTGGGGACCCATCGCCCATCGACCATGCGGGTGTTCCAGCCCACATGGTCGGCGTGCAAATGCGTGCACAGCACGACGTCGATGTCCTCGGGCTGCAGGCCCAGCGCCGCAAGGTCGTGCAGGAAGGCACCGCTGCGCTGGTTCCACTCCGGCACGTTCGGCCGTGGCTTGTCGTTGCCCAGGCAGGTGTCGACGAGGATCGAATGGGCCGGCGTGCGCACGAGCAAGGCGTGGAAGGCCATGACGAGCAGCTCGCGAGGGCGATCGAAGAAGCGCGGATCGCGGGACGTCGCCGTGGCAAGGACTTCCTCGCCGGTGGCGGCGGGAAACAGATGGGTGGCGGAGCGAAACGGGCCTTCGAACTCGACCAGGCGGTCGATCCGGAAGGGCCCTTCGAGCTCGTTCGTCCTGTGTGTCACTGCCGGCGACCTCCGTCCCGATCTTCGATGGCGCAGCGGGGTGCGGCCACGCCGCCATCGCCGCGATTTCGCCGGGTGAAATCGGGCCCGACGACCCTGCACGTATGCTCCCGGCCATGCACACCCCGCAAACGCAGGCTCCGCGCCCCGCCGCCGTCGTGGTCACGCTCGCCCTGGCGCTCGCTGCCACGCTCGCGCCGGCCGACGCAGGATCCGCAGGCTCTCCTGCCACCACCCCGGCCACGGAGACCCTGCGCTTCCACACCGTGACCTCGGCGGATGGTGTCGCGCTCAACGTGGTCGAGACAGGCCCGCCCGAAGGTATCCCCGTGCTGTTCGTCCATGGCATCGGCCAGTCCTGGCTGAGCTGGCGCAAGCAGATGGAGGGGCCGCTCGGGAGCCGGCTGCGCCTGGTCGCGCTCGACCTTCGCGGCCACGGCGACTCCGGCAAGCCGGCGGCGCCCGCAGCCTACCGGGAAGCCTGCCGCTGGGCCGAGGACCTGCGCGCCGTCAAGGAGGCGCTCGGGCTCGAGAAGCCCGTGCTGGTGGCCTGGTCTTTCGGCGGCCTGGTGGCCATGCATCAGCTGCGCTGCGCGGGCCCCGCGGGGCTCGGCGGGCTCGTTCTGGTCGCCACTGCGGCAGGCCGGCTGGTCGCTCCGCAGGCCAGCGCCGGGCCCTCGCCGGGTGCCTTGCAGGCGGCGGCCGCGGCGCGCGACATGGCGTCGCCGGACCTGCGGCGCAACCTCGCGGGGGCGCGCAGCTTCGCGGCGCTGATGACTGCACAGGCGCCGGACACGGCCTGGGCGGACGAGACGGTCGCCGCGCTGCTGCGAATGCCGGCCTATGTGCGCCGCGCAATGGGCACCGAGATCATCGGCCCGCGCGGCGAGGCCATCGTCACCAATGCGGACCTGGCACCCGTGGTCGCGGGCCTGCCGCTCATGGTCGTGACCGGCGCGCGCGACGCTCTCGGCGACGGCGAGTCGCTCGCCGCCGCCTACCGGGCAGCATTCCCGGGCGCCCAGGTCTCGGTCTACGGCGGGGCCGGCCACTCCCCCTTCGCCGAGGACGCGGTGCGGTTCGACGCCGAGCTCGAGACCTTCGTCAACGCGACGGCAGGCCGGCCTCGAGCTGCCGATTGATCTGGCGCTGCTTGTCGAGCGAGGTGTCGATGCGGCGGCAGGCCGCTGCGACTCCCACGGCGCCGATGACGCAGAACACCGCGAGGAAGCCCGCGAGCGCCGCGACTGCGTCAGCCGGTACGTCCGCGGCGGGTACCCCGCGCGGGAAGCGGATCAGGTCGAGGTAGATGCCGGTCACGAGCGACATCACCCCACCCGCGGTCTTGATCGCAAGCGTGAGGAAACCCGCGATGAGGGCCTGCTGGCGGGTGCCGGTCGCCACCTCGTGCTCGTCCGCCACATCGCTGCTGATCGAGCCGATCGACACGAGGTAGGCGCCCAGGCAGGCACCCGCAAGGAACATTGCGGCGATCACCCACTGCGCGAGTTCCCGGGTGCCGGGTGGGGGCCCTACCCCGAGTACCGGCAGCACGACTGACAAGGCGTTCAGCGACGTGAAACCGACGATCCCGAGGACGATCGCACGACGGCGGTCGAACTCACGCGCCAGCAGCGGCAGCAGGACCGCACCGAGGGCACCCCCGAAGCCCTGTGCCGACATCACCCACTTGGAGAGATCCTTCGGCACCTGCCACAGGTAGGTCAGCACGTGGATCTTCAGCACGGTGATGGACACCATGCAGACGAACACGAACACGGCAAGCACGAAGAGTCGGCGCACGTTCGGGGTCAGCGTCATCGCCCGCAGCACCTCCCGCAGCGCCGCCATGAGCGACAGGCTGCCCGTCACCGCGGGCGCCTCGCGCCGCTCGTCATCACGCAGGGGCCGCAGGGTTGCGGCGACGACCAGCGCGATCGATCCGAGCATCGCCAGCGCCGCGGCGATCGCAAACGGCGGGTAGTTTCCGGGATCGAGCTGGCCACGTTCGTAGCGCGCGCTCTCCACGAAGAACAGTCCGAAGGTCACCAGCGGCAGTCCAACCCGCGCCACGGTGTTGCCGATCGCCGCAGCGGCGACGATGCGCGGCCGCTCCACTACGGAACGGCTGAGCTCGGCGCCCATGGCCTTGTAGGGGATGACGAAGAACGTGAGCAGCAGCCGCGAGGCCACACCGAAGAACAGCAGCCAGCCGAACAGCGCCGCGGTGCCGAGGCCCGCCGGCGGCATGAACAGCAATGCAAACGCCAGCGCGAGCGGCACCGCGACGAGGATCACCGGGGTATTCCGACGACCCCAGCGGGCACCGTGCAGGCGATCGGAGAGATAGCCGACGTAGGGGTCCGAAACTGCATCGATGACCAGCGAAACGAGGATCGCCGCGCCGGTCAGGGTGCCGGGCAACCCCAGTACCTGCGTGTAATAGAACAGGACCAGCAGGTCCCACGCGTAGAAATAGATGCTGTCGGCGACCGAGCCCGCGCCGTAGCCGGCCTTGCGCCAGAACGGGACGGTGCGCTCCAGGCTCATGCGCGGGGGGGCATCAACCGAGCACGTAGGGTATCTGGCGGGGGCCGTGGTATTGCTCCACGGCCCCACTGTCGGCGTGGAAGATATTCTGGACGAAGGTGCCGCTGCGCTGGCTGCGCAGGATGAGCGCCGCCGTGGTGGCGGTGCCGTTGAACTCGGCGTGCACCTCCCAGGGCGCGATGTAGTCGACATGCCCGGCGCCGACGTCGACCTCTTCCGTGGCGGTCACCCGGGCGCGCGCCAGCAGGCCCGGTTCAGGCGCGGCATCGAGCGGCCTGGGGTCGGATACGCGGTAACGCGCGACCTTCTCGGCACCAAACACCACGCCGTAAATGGTGTGCGAGCGCCCGTGGTCGTGGATGGTCGTGCGGGCCTCGGCCCGCTTGATGAGCCCGTTGAGCACGAAGCCGTAGTCCGGATCCTCGTAGAACAGCAGGTTCGCATGCTTGCCCTGCAGGCCGAGGACAGCCGGGCTGATAGGCCAGGTGCGGGCGTGATCCTGCAATGCAGGGTCGGCGAGCAGCACGCGCACCCGCGCGGCGGCCTCGGTCCAGCACTGCTCCGGCGGGAGCCCCGCGGCGCACAGCGCACGCACCTCGGCCACCAGTTTCGCGACGGATTCGAGCATCATGGGTCGATGATCCGGCGGCGCGGCGCCGCGCGCGAACGGCGCGGGAGCCGATTTCGCTGGATGAAACCGCAGGGACCCCCCGGGCTCAGCGGCAACCGCCTGGCCGCGGCTCGACGCCGCCGAGGTCGAGCACCAGGCGCCGGTACTCGGGATGATCGGTGAGGAGCAGCCGCGCGGCGCAGCGCAGGTCGTCGACGTCGGCATCGGGCAGGTTGAACGCGGTCGGCAGGCCGAGCAGCCGGGCGTAGCGCGGCTGCTCCCGCATGGCGTCCAGCTCGACCTCGACGTGATGGAGGTCGCCCCGCCGGCCATCAGCCTCGAGCGCCGCCGCCCAGCGCCCGAGTGCCTCGCGCAGCAGGGCCTTGCTCTCGACCGAGTACCGGTCCACCGGGACGGTGCCGAGCATGCGGATCATGTCGGACAGCGGCGGCGGCTGGCGGCGGACCGCGAGTTGCTCGCTCTGGAACCCTGACGCATTGACGGTGAGCAGCACGATCTTGCGTGGCCGCCCCACGCCCAGCCGCTGGTGCAGCGCGGCGGGCTCGCCTGCCGCGGCGAGGGCATCGAGCGCGGTGCGCACGCCGAGGTTGTCGGACAGCGCGCCGTCGACCAGGTGCAGGTAGCGATACGACGCGGCGTCCTGGTAGGTGCGCAGCGCGAAGGCGCGCGCCCAGCGTCGCGAGTTGCGCGGCTCGGCGGCGAGCGCGTCGGCGACCCAGCCAGGCGGCGCGTAGCCACAGGAGCCCGCGCGGTTCAGCACCGTGATGGGCGTGGTGAACACCGGCACGGCGGAGGACGCCGCGACGGCGCGGGCCACCGGGTAGCCGCCGAGGTCGACGCAGACCGGATCGAACGCGTCCTGCGTGAACTCGACCCGCGACTCGACGCCGAGGTCGGTGGCGTTGAGCACCAGGAACGGGCGCGAGCCGTCGTCTGCGAGATCGGCGAAGCGCGCGCCGCCGAACAGCTTGCGGTCGAACCAGCGCGCGTAGAGATCGCCTCGCGAGTACTCGGAGGACATCAGCCTCAGCCAGTGGCCGGGATCGAACAGCAGCCGCCGGCGCAGGGCGCCCTCCACGTCGCGCTTGAGGAAGCGACGCTCGAAATCGGTGAACAGCCGCTCCCCGTGCACGGCGTAGTAGGCCGCGGTGACCGCGGCACCGGACACCGCCGAGACGAGATCCACCTCGTCGAGCAGGCGCGGACGGACCCCGTCATGGCCGATCTGGTCGGCGGCCAGCTGCTCCAGCACGCCGTAGGCCATCGCCGACGCGCGCATGCCGCCACCCGAGAACGCCACGATGAACAGGATGTCGTCCTGGCGACGCGACTCGGCGAAGGTCGCAAAGCGGTAACCGCGCGCAGGATCCACCCGCTCGAGCGGGTCGCCGAGCGGCGCGCGCGGCACGGTGCAGCCCGCCAGCCACACCGATGCGAGCGCGAGCAGCCAGGCCGCGGCGCGAGGCCGGGTCACGCCCATCCGCCGCTCAGTCGTCGGCGCGCGTCAGCTCGATGCTGGTGCGCGAGAGATAGTCGGAGATGCCGATGATCTGCGCGCGGTCGAGCGGCGCCATCAGCTCGAGATGCCGCGGCGGCATGTTCGGTCGCCGCTGCTCGACCGCGTCGAAGAACTGCCGGTAGAGGTAGCGGTAGTGCTGCCCCGCCAGCCGCGGCACGCCGCGCAGCGGGTCGCCTCCGCCGAGCGGCCCATGGCAGGTCTCGCAGCTGCGGAAATAGGTGCGGGCACCGACGTCGAGATGCTCGCCGTCGCCCTTGCCGGCGCCGAAGCCGCGCGGCAGCGCCGCCACCCAGGCCGCAAGGTCGGCCAGGTCCTGTCCCGAGGCGAGGTGCGACATCCGCGCGGCATGCTCCATCTGGATGTCCCAGCGCAGGCCGTGGCGGTAGTCGACCAGCTGCTTGACCACGACCGTGTAGTGCTGGCCCGCAATGGCCGGGACGGAGCCGTCGTCGACGCCGCGGCCGTCGACGCCGTGGCAGGCGCCGCAGGGGGCGTAGAGGTCCTCGCCGCGGCGACGATCGGGCGTGGCGAGCATGGCGTCGCGCAGCTCGTTGCGGGCCGCCGGGTTGCCGTCGCTGGCCACGGCCGCACCCGCCAGCAGCGCGGCCAGCACGGCGACCGAGACCGAGATCAGCAGCAGCCACCCGATGTTGCGGCGCGAACCCGACGCCATGCCCACCTCCGGCGCTGGCCCGACCACCGGGGCGCCCCACCCGCCACATGATAAGGACGCTGCGGCGGCCGGCATGCGCAATTGCCGAAGGCGCAGCGGGCGGCGCGCGACGCGCAGCACGGCTACCAGGTGCCGGTATTGGGCATCGAGGACCAGGGCTCGGTGGGAGGCCGCGGTGCACCGGCCTGCAGCAGCTCGATCGAGACGCCGTCCGGCGAGCGGACGAAGGCCATCCGGCCGTCACGCGGCGGGCGCAGGATGGTGACGCCGTGGTCGGCGAGGCGCTGGCAGGCCGCGTAGATGTCGTCGACCAGGTACGCCACGTGGCCGAAGTTGCGGCCGCCGGTATAGGCCTCGGGGTCCCAGTTGTGCGTCAGCTCGATCTGCGCGGCGTGATCGCCCGGGGCCGCCAGGAAGACCAGCGTGAACCGGCCCTGAGGGTAGTCGCGCCGCGAGAGGAGCTCGAGCCCGAGCGCATCGCGGTAGAAGCGCAGCGAGGCCTCGACGTCGGTGACACGGACCATCGTGTGCAGGTACTTCATGCCTGGTGCCCCGCGCTAGAACATCTCCGACGGGCCGGGCGCTCGCGCCTCGGCCGGAGGATCCCGCGACGGGATCCAGTCGCCGGTGATCATCTCGTCATAGGCCTGGCCCGGGCCGACCATCGGGTAGACGCCCGCGTCGGGGTCGATCAGGACCTCGAGGAAGGCCGGCCCCGGGTGGCGGATGAACTCCTCGACCACGCGCGGTACGTCGGCCTTGCGGTCGAGCCGACGCGCCCAGGCGAAGCCGTCGGCCTGCGCGGCCTTGACGAAGTCCTTCTTGTGCAGGGACTTGTCGCTCGCCGAGAGGCGGCCCTTGAAGAAGAGCTTCTGCCACTGCTTGACCATGCCGTCGCCGTAGTTGTTGAGCACGACGACCTTGACCGGCAGGTCGTAGGTGGTGACGGTCTCGAGCTCCCCCATGTTCATGCGGATCGAGGCGTCGCCGTCGATGTCGATCACGAGCGCGCCGGGGTTGGCGAACTGCGCACCGATCGCAGCGGGCAGGCCGAAGCCCATCGTGCCCATCGAGCCGGAGGTCAGCCACAGCCGCGGGCGGCGGAAGTCGAAGTACTGCGCCGCCCACATCTGGTGCTGGCCGACGCCGGTCGAGATGATCGCCTCGCCGCGCGTGAGGCGGTTGATCTCCTCGATCACGTAGTAGGGCTGGATCAGCGCGCTGTCGCGGTCGTAGTTCATCGCGTGGCGCGCGCGCAGCGCGGCCAGGTGCGAGTGCCAGCCGGAGTAGTCCGGCTGGAAGCCCTCGGCGCGGCCGTGGCGCGTCAGCACCGCGAGCGCATCGCCGACCTGGCCGACATGGCTCCAGTCGACCCGCTTGACCTTGTTGATCTCGGCGCGGTCGATGTCGAGGTGGGCGATGTGGCGGGCCGAGGGCGCGAACTTCGAGGGCACGCCCGCCACGCGATCGTCGAAGCGCGCGCCGACGGCGATCAGGAAGTCGCAGTCCTGCACGGCGTAGTTGGCGAAGGCGGCGCCGTGCATGCCGAGCATGCTCATCGACAGCGGGTGGGTCGTGTCGAAGGCGCCGATGCCCATCAGGGTGGTGACCACGGGGATGCCGAAGGCCTGGGCGAACTCGCCGAGCTGGGCGGCGGCGGCGCCGTTGACGACGCCGCCGCCCGCGTAGATCAGCGGGCGGCGCGCCTCGCGCAGCAGCGCGAAGAAGGCCGCGGCCTCGTCGTCCTCGACCGCGGCGTGGGCGGCCGCGAAGAGCCGCCGGCGGTAGCCGGGGATCGGCAGCACGCCCTCGCCGCGGAACACGCCCTGCCAGTTCTGCACGTCCTTGGGCACGTCGATGACGACGGGACCGGGCCGCCCGGTACGTGCGATCTCGAAGGCGGTGCGCACCGTGGCCTCGAGCTTGGCCGGGTCGGTGACGAGGAAGATGTGCTTGGCGACCGAGCCCATGAGCGCCGGAACGGGCGCCTCCTGGAAGGCATCCGTGCCGATCGCGCTGGTGGGCACCTGCCCGCAGATGACGAGCATCGGCACCGAGTCGGCCATGCTGTCGCGCACCGGCGTGACGGTGTTGGTGGCGCCGGGACCGGAGGTCACGAGGCAGACGCCGACGCGGCCGCTGGCGCGGGCGTAGCCGGCCGCCATGAACCCGGCACCCTGCTCGTTCGCCGGCACGATCAGCGGCATCTGCGAGGCGCCCTGCTCCGCACGCCGCTGGTTGTAGAGGAACACGGCGTCGTAGGTGGGCAGGATCGCGCCTCCCGAGTAGCCGAAGATCGCGGTGGTGCCCTCGTCGGCGAGCACCTGCACGATCATCTCGGCGCCTGACATGGTGGTGCCGGCGAGCGGGTGGGAGGACGGACTCGGCGTCGGGCTGGCGTTGGACATGGGGATTCGGGGGGTGGGTCGCGGGCGGGAAACGCTTCCGAGACTATCAGCTTGGGCGCCCTGTGCAATATGCTGTAGGGCTGCAACGACCTCCCCGAAGCCATGCGCCACATCATCGCGATACTGCTGCAGAACGAAGCCGGAGCGCTGACCCGCGTCGCCGGGCTGTTCTCCACCCGCGGCTACAACATCGAGTCGCTGTCGGTCGCCGCGACCGACGATCCCACGGTCTCGCGCATCACGCTGGTGACGCTGGGTTCGGAGGCAGTCGTGCAGCAGATCGTCAGCCAGCTCAACAAGCTGGTCGACGTGGTCAGCGTCGAGGACATGACCGAGGGCGAGCACATCGAGCGCGAGCTGGTACTGCTCAAGCTCAAGGTCCGGCCGGAGCAGTCGGACGCGGTGCGCGGCTACGTGGTGCGCGCCAGCGGCAAGGTTCTCGAGCCCTCGCCGGAGGGCTTCATCGTCGAGCTGACCGCCAGCGAGGCCGAGGTCGACCGGTTCATCGCCGACCTGTCCGGCGGCGCGCAGCTGCTCGAGGTCGTGCGCAGCGGCGCGCTCGGCATCAGCCGGCCAGCGGTGCAACGGCGGCGCGGATGACCTCGGGCACCGGCACGGTGCCGCGCTGCTGCGAGTCGACGTAGACATGGACGAACCGGCCCGCCGCGGCACAGCGCGGCTCGCCGCGCCGGAAGATCCCCAGCCGGTAGACGATGCTGCTGCGCCCCAGCCGCTCCACGGCGATGCCCACCTCGAGCTCCTCCGGGTACGACACCGATTCGAAGTAGCGGCAGCCGGTCTCGGCCACCACGCCGATCGCGGGCAGCGCACGGATGTCGGTGCCCGTCGCGTCGATGAGGTAGCCGTTCACCGCCGTGTCGAAATAGGAGTAGTAGACGACGTTGTTGACGTGGCCGTAGACGTCGTTGTCCATCCATCGCGTCGGCATGGATCGGAACACGCGGAAATCCGCGCGGCTCGGTACTGCAGGGCGTTCGCTCATCGGATCTCCGGAGGCTGGCCGCGCGCATTGTCCACGGTTGCCAGCGCGGGCGCCACGCCGTAGCGTGGGCCCATCATGAAGACCCGCGCCGCCATCCTCACCCGCATGGGCGCACCCGCGCCCTACGCCGAATCACGCCCCCTCGAGATCGCCGAGGTGGAACTCGACCCGCCAGGCCCCGGCGAGGTGCTGCTGCGCATGCGCGCCGCGGGCCTCTGCCACTCAGACCTCTCGGTCATCGACGGCAATCGCCCGCGGCCCCTGCCGATGGTGCTCGGCCACGAGGGCGCAGCGGTGGTCGAGGAGCTCGGCCAGGGCGTCACCGACCTGGCGGTCGGCGATCACGTGGTCACGGCCTTCGTGCCGAGCTGCGGCCACTGCGCACCCTGCGCGCAGGGCCGGCCGGCGCTCTGCGAACCCGGCGCCGCCGCCAACGGCGCGGGCACGCTGGTGTCGGGCGCGCGGCGCCTGCATCGCGGCGCGGCCGACCTCAACCACCACCTTGGCGTGTCGGCGTTCGCGGAGTTCGCCACCGTGTCACGCAACTCCGTGGTCCGCGTCGACCGCAGCCTGGGGTTCGCCGAGGCCGCCGTGTTCGGCTGCGCCGTCATCACCGGCACCGGCGCGGTGATCAACACCGCGGAGCTCGCGCCGCGGCGCAGCGTGGCGGTCGCGGGGCTCGGCGGGGTCGGCCTCGCGGCGCTGCTCGGCGCCCGCCTGCGCGAGGCGCACACGATCGTCGCGCTCGACCTGTCGGAGGAGAAGCTCGCGCTCGCCCGCGAACTCGGTGCCACGCACGCCTTCGACGCCGCAGACCCGCACGTGGTGGAGGCGGTGCGCGACGCGACGCGCGGCGGCGTCGACGTGGCCTTCGAGATGGCCGGGTCGGTGAAGGCGATGGAGCTCTGCTACAAGGTCACGCGCCGCGGCGGCACCACCGTCACGGCAGGGCTGTCGCATCCGTCGGCGATGTTCTCGGTGCCCCACGTCGGCATCGTCGCCGAGGAGCGCACCATCAAGGGCAGCTACCTCGGCAGCTGCGTGCCGTCGCGCGACATTCCGCGCTACATCGAGTGGTACCAGCAGGGTCGGCTGCCGGTCGACCGCCTGCTCTCCGGCACCCTGCCCCTTGCCGACATCAACGCCGGCTTCGACCGCCTCGCGCGCGGCGAGGGCGTGCGCCACGTCGTTCTACCCGAAGGCTGAGGAACCATGGCATCCAAGCGCAGACGCAACCGGACGCGGGACGTCACCCGCGCCTACACGAACTCGCAGTTCGTGGCGAAGCTCCGGCGGCTCGCGGACTCGATCGAGACCGGCGAGCCGTTCTCGATCCAGATCGCGCGCGAGCGCATCCACGTGCCGGCCCGGGCCGTGTTCACGATCGAGCACGAGAAAGCCGCCGACGCCGAGGAAATCGAATTCCAGGTCACCTGGAAGCCGGAGCGCTAGGACGGCCGCGGCTTGCCCTTGCGGTGCGGCTTCGGCTTCTGGAACGCCCGGCGCGGCGGGGCATCGCCCGGCTCCAGGTTCAGCGCCTGGCCACGCACCACCGTACGCGACAGGCGATCGATGATCGCCTGCGGCAGCGCGGCCGGCAGCCTCACCAAGGTGTAGTCGGCGCGGATATCGACGCCGTTGATGTGCTGCCCCGTGAGGCCGGACTCGTTGGCGATCGCGCCGACGATGTTGCCCGGCAGCACCCCGTTCCGCCGCCCCACCGCGAGGCGCCAGGTGACCTGGCGCCCGTCGTCCTCGAACTGCAGCGCCGCCGAGGGCGCGCGAGGCCCCCGCGCGGGACGCGTGTCCTGCCCGGCACCGTCGCCGGTGTCGCGCGGTTCACCGCCAGGGGGGTTGCCGTCGCGATGACCCCAGTCGCCCCGGTCGGCCGCGCCCGCGGGCTCGGCGCGGCCCCGGGCGGCCACCGGCGCACCGCCCTCGACCAGCGACAGAATAGCCGCGCCGACGGCCAGCAGGTCCGCCCCGGTCTCGAGCGCGACTTCCTCGACCGCGCGACGGTAGTAGTCGGACGCGCCGGCCACGAGCGCCTCGCCGATGCGTGCCTTGAGCTTCGCCAGCCGGCGGACGTTCACGTCCTCGACGGTCGGCAGCCGCAGGGGCTCGATCGACTGGCGGGTGTGGCGCTCGATCAGCCGCAGCAGGTTGCGCTCGCGCGGCGCAATGAACAGGATCGCCTCGCCGCTGCGGCCGGCGCGGCCGGTGCGGCCGATGCGGTGCACGTAGGACTCGGTGTCGTAGGGCACGTCGTAATTCACCACGTGCGTGATGCGGTCGACGTCGAGGCCGCGGGCCGCGACGTCGGTGGCGACGAGGATGTCGATCTTGCCGGCCTTCAGCTGCTGCACGGTGCGCTCGCGCATCGCCTGGGGAATGTCGCCGTTCAACGCGACCGCGGAGACGCCGCGGGCCTGCAGGCGCTCGGCGAGCTCGACGGTCGCCTGCTTGGTGCGGACGAACACGAGCATCGCGTCGAACTCGACGACCTCGACGATGCGGGTCAGCGCGTCGAGCTTGTGCATGCCGCTCACCAGCCAGTACGACTGCCGGATGTTTGCCGCGGTGGCGGTCTTGCCGCGGATCGCGATCTCGAACGGATCGCGCTGGTGGGCCTTGGCGATGCGGCGGATCGTCGGCGAGAGCGTGGCGGAGAACAGCGCGACCTGGCGTTCCTCCGGTATCGCACCGAGGATGGCGTCGATCGCGTCGGTGAAGCCCATCGCCAGCATCTCGTCGGCCTCGTCCAGGACGACGCAGCGCACGGTCTCGAGCGACAGCGTGCCACGATCGAGGTGGTCGATGATCCGGCCCGGCGTACCGACGATGACGTGCGGGCCACGCTTCAGCGCGACGAGCTGCGGGGTGTAGCTCTGCCCGCCATAGATCGGCAACACGTGGAACCCGGGCAGGCGCGCGGCGTACTTCTGGAACGCCTCGGCGACCTGGATGGCGAGCTCGCGCGTCGGCACCATGACGATGGCCTGCGGCGCCCGCTGTGCGAGGTCGATGCGAGACAGGATCGGCAACGCGAAGGCCGCGGTCTTGCCGGTGCCCGTCTGCGCCTGGCCGAGGATGTCGCGCCCCGCCATCAGCGGCGGGATCGTGGCGGCCTGGATCGGCGATGCGGATTCGTAGCCGATCGCCGCCACGGCTTCGACGACGGAAGGGTGTAGCCCCAGGTCGGCGAATCGCGTGGTCCCGGCGTCCGGCAGGGTCGTCGTGTTCAATGTGCAGCCTCTTCGATCCTGCGCTGCCTCTGCGCAGCCTCGAACCGTTCGTTCTCGATGTGGGTCAGCACGGCGCCGACGTCGGCGGCCGCCTCGTCGAACACGAACCGGCCGGTGAGTTCGCTCTCCGGCGTGAGCTCGCCGGCTTCGAACAGGGCCCAGATCTCGTGTGCGTAATGCGTCTGGAGCAGTTGCGGTGCCGCCTGGCCGAAGGTCTCGCGCAGGTTGGCCACGTCACGCTCCAGCAGCCGGAAGGCGTTGTTGTTCGCGGCAGCGTCCACCGCCTGCGGCAGGTCGATGATCACCGGCCCGCCGGCGTCGACGAGCACGTTGAACTCGGACAGGTCGCCGTGGATCAACCCCGCACAGAGCATGCGCACGACCTGGCGGATCATGAACGCGTGCCATTCGAGCGCCCGCTCCGGAGTCAGCTCGACCTCGCCGAGGCGCGGCGCAGGCTCGCCGTCGGCGTCGCCGATCAGTTCCATGACCAGCACGCCGTCGAACAGGCCGAAGGGCCGGGGCACGCGCACGCCGGCGGCGGCGAGGCGATAGAGCGCCTCGACCTCGGCGTTCTTCCACTGCGATTCCTGGAGCTCGCGGCCGTGGCGGCCGTTGCGACGCAGCGCACGGGCATCGCGGCTGCCGCGGGTCCGCCGCCCTTCCTGGTACTCGGCCAGCCGGTGGAAGCCGCGGTGGTTCGCGTCCTTGTAGACCTTCGCGCAGCGCAGCGTGGCGCCGCTGCGGACCAGGAAGACGGTGGCTTCCTTGCCGCTCTTCAGCCGCTTGACGACGGAATCGATGATGCCGTCATCGATCAGGGGCTGCAGGGAGTCGGGGGTCTTCAAAGGCCGCGTAGTGTACCCCTTGCGCGCGCCCCGGGTGACGTTATCGTCGCGCGCGCGGCCGCCAGACCCAGGCCGCTAGCGCTGGAGCTGGCGGATCTCCCCGATATCCTGCGGCGGCTGCTTCCACATCGGCGCCTCGGACTCGAGGTAGTCGCGGATGCTCGCGGGAAGGTCGGCGTAGCGGTCCACGCGCCAGGCGACGAGGTGCATGATGGTCTTCTGCGTGCCACCCGCGAGGTCGCCATAGCGCACCCAGCTGATCTGGTACGGGAATTTCAGGCCCGCGGAGGCCGGGGCGACGAAGAAGTCGTAGTTCTCGAAGGCCTCGTAGCGCCCGCCGCCGGCGGTCGGGAAGTCGAGGAACACGGGCGCCGAGAACATCATGGAGTCGCCGATCCGGCGCGCCACGGTGTCGGTGCCCGGGCCGATGCGCTGCACGCGCGGCGCCTTGCCCTGCTCGACCCAGCTCACCACGCCCGATCCCTCGTGGGCGTAGGTGATGTACTGGTAGGGATAGGCGATGGGCGGCAGCGGCTTGCCCTGCCACTCGCGCAGGATCGCGCCGCTCTGCAGGTCGCGGTAGACGAAGGTCTTGCGCGACAACTGGTGCGCGACGGTCGGCGTGCTCTGGCTGCGGTCGAGGCGCGCGGTGTCGACGCCCTCCATCTTCATCAGCGGCCTGCCGTCCGGGTAGCTGAACACGGTACCGATGCAGTACCAGTAGACGGGCTCGCCGGAGCCGACCCGCATCTCCACCCACTGCCGGTAGGCCGCGGCGTCGAAGCCGTTGTCGGCCGCGCTGGCCGGTCGCCCCGCCAGCGCGGCAAGCGCGAGCAGCGCGACGAGCGCCACGCGGATCGCGGAGGCCACACGGGTCACGGGATCAGACGTCGATCGTGCCCGGGTCGTATTCATAGAGGGTCCTCAGTTCGGCCATGCCGGCGCCGAGCGCCCGCACCTGCTGCGCGGGATCGTCGCCGAAGTACAGGGTGTCGCGCGAGCGGGACATCGCCAGCGCCGCCGTCACGCGGGCGTGCCGCGCGAGCTCGTAGCGCCGCAGCACCTCGTCGGGATCGGCGGCGAGCGCCGCCACCCGGCCGAGCACCGCCGCGTCCTCGAGCGCCATCACGGCACCCTGGCCAGTGAACGGCGGCATCGGGTGCGCGGCGTCGCCGAGCAGCGTCGCGCGGCCGCAGGTCCAGGTGGGCAGCGGGTCGCGGTCGAACAGGCCCCACTTGAAGAGGCGATCCGGCGGCACGAGGGCCAGCAGCTCGCGGGCGCGGGGCTCGAAGTCGGCAAACTCGTCGAGCAGCTCAGGGAGCTCCGCGCGCACCGACCAGCCTTCCTCGGTCCAGGCCGCGCGGCGCGCGAGCGCGACGATGTTGACGAGGGAGCCGCGGCGCAACGGATATCGCATCAGCAGGCGACGCGGGCCGACGGTCATGCACAGCGGCGGATCCAGCAGCTCCGGGCCGACGCGCTCGCCGGGGACCAGTGCCCGCCAGGCGACGCAGCCGGTGAAGCGCGGCGCGCCGTCACCGAACAGTGCGCGGCGCGTCGCGGAACGGATACCGTCGGCGCCGACCAGCCAGTCCGCGTGCTCGATCCGGCCGTCGGCAAAGCGCGCGGTGACGCCATCGGCACGCGAGTCCAGCGACTCGAGCGCGCAGCCGAGGCGCACGCAGTCCGGATCGAGCGCCCGCACGGCCGCGAGCAGCGCGCCGTGCAGGTCGGCGCGGTGCACGTGGTAGAGCGGCATGCCGTAGCGTTCGCGGCTGCGGTCCTGCGGCAGCGGCACCAGCACCTCGCCGGTCGCGTAGTGGCGCAGCGCGCCCGCCGGTGGCGTGCTGCCCATGCGCCCCAGTGCCTCCGCGAGCCCGAGGCTGGCCAGCGCCTTGCCGGCGTTGGGCGTGATGCTGAGCCCCGCGCCGACCTCGCCCAGCTCGCCCACCGCCTCGAACACCCGCACGCGCTGGCCGGCGCGCAGCAGGCCGAGCGCGGCGGCGAGCCCGCCGATGCCCGCGCCGACGACGATGACCTCAGGGCCGCGCACGGACGGGCAGCGGCACGCTGCAGAGGTCGATGTGCCCCGCAGGCACGAGGTAGAAGGCGTCACGCCGGTTGCGCCGCGCCTCGACCAGCGCGGCGAAGGTGGGCGTGTCGGTGCGCAGCACCTCGAGCGCGCTGCGCTCGGCCTCGGGCAACTGGTCGGCGAAGCGCAGGCGGCGGATCGACACGCGCTGCGCGGGGTCGTCGTAGAAGCCCATGGCGCCGCGACCGCGCGGCAGCGCCGAGAGCAGCTCCATGCCGGCGACCGCGCGACCCAGCAGCGTGATGTTGCGGTCGAGTTGCCGCGGCGCGTGGCCGGTCACGACGTAGAGCTCGGCGGCGTTGCCCGAGTCGGCCGCATTCTCGCGACCGACGCCCAGCGCGCCATAGCAGTGCGCGAGCCAGATGCGCCCCGCCTCGCGGTTGCCGGCGACCGCGAAGCCGTCGACGAAGCCCGCCTGCGGCGCCCAGCCGTCCGGGTCGGGCAGCGCCGTGAACGCGAGTTCGGCGCTCCAGTCGCGCTGGAACTCGGGCAACAGGCGCGGAGCGGCCGCGGCGGGCAGCGGGCGCCTGCCGTCCGGATCGCCCCACTGCACCACGAAGTTGTCCTGCACGCGGTTGATCGCGAGGCCGTCGAACCAGCGTGCCTCGGCGAGCGCGCGCAGGTTGGCGACGTGCCGCGGCGCGAACGCGGGTGCGAGCTCGAAGACGACGCGGCCGGCGTCGAGCTCGAGGTAGACGGTCCGGGCAGGATCGAGGGACCGCCAGTCACCCGGCGACGCGGCGGCGATCACGTCGGCCGCCGTGCGCGAAGCCGGGGTCGGGAGGCGCGCCGCAACCAGGATGCCGGTCGGCGGAAACAGCGGCCGGCCATCGGCACCATGGAGCACGTCCTCGATGCCGAACGAGGCCGGCGTGAGCTCGTAGGTCATGTCGGGCGAGATGCGCTGGCGGAACGCCGCGCTCTCGTAGCTGCAGTCCTGGCGGCGCACCCGGGCGACGAAGCTGCCTGGAGCCTTGCCGCGCGACCAGCGGATCGCGCACTCCGGGGGGAAGTTCATCAGGGCCGCGGGGTCGAGCGCGCGCAGTGCCGAGGGATCGAGGTCGAGGTTGGCAGGCCGCTGCCCCGGCCGGAACACCCAGGAGCGCATCGTGTTCGCGGCACGCCCGGGGCTGCGGTCGAAGGCGTAGATCTTCTGCTGGAAGGGCTTGGGCGACTCCATGCCGTCGCGGGAGATCTGGTGATAGAGCACCGTGTCGCCGAACTGCGGCGCCTCGACGCGAACGATCTTGTGCTGCAGCGGCAGGCGCCGCTGGCCGGTCGCGTCGCGGGCGTCGGGGGCGTCGCCCTCGTAGCGGCCCGGCAGCAGCGCGAGGATCTGCTCCAGCTCGGCGTCGAGTGGCCCCGCCGGGGCGGCCACGGCACTGATGGCGGTCAGGGCGACTGATAGCGCCAGCGCCGCCCGCGCGAGGCGGGCGCCGCAGGCAGCGCGGGGGCGGCAAGGAGCGGGCGTCATCGGCCGATTCTAGCCATCGTGCCGAGGCCGTAGAATCGCCGCCCATGAACATCGATGCGAAGCGCCGCGCACTGGCCGGCAGCCTGGTCGCCCCTCACCAGGGCGGCAAGGCCGCGGGCACCGTGCGCGTGGGACGCGAGACCCAGGGTCGCGGCGGCAAGGGCGTCTCGGTGATCACCGGACTGCCACTCGCCCCCTCGGCCCTCGAGGAACTCGCCAAGCAGCTCAAAAAGCGCTGCGGCTCCGGCGGGACGGTCCGAAACGGCGTGATTGAGATCCAGGGCGACCACCGTGACCTGCTGGTCGCGGAGCTGACCCGTCTCGGCTACCCGGCGAAGCGCTCGGGCGGCTGACCACGCCGCGGGTGTCCTGCTGCGGCCGCGGCGCGTGCTGCGGGCGCTGGCCCTGCTGCGGCGCCGCCATGGCGGGCTGCGGACGCGGCTCGACCACTTCGAAGGCGGGCGTGGGCAGGAACGGGACGCTGGCCCTCATCGTGCGCTCGATGTCGCGCAGCAGGCCGGTCTCGTCCTGCGCCACCAGCGAGACGGCGCGCCCGGTGGCGCCGGCGCGCGCCGTGCGGCCGATGCGGTGCACGTAGTCCTCGGGCACGTTCGGCAACTCGTAGTTCACGACCTGCGGCAGCTCCTTGATGTCGAGGCCGCGCGAGGCCACCTCGGTGGCCACGAGCGCCGTGAGCCGCCCTTCCTTGAAATCCGCCAGAGCGCGCACGCGCGCCGACTGGCTCTTGTTGCCGTGGATCGCCGCGGCACTGATGCCGGCGGCGTCGAGCTGCTGCGCCAGGCGGTTGGCGCCGTGCTTGGTGCGGGTGAACACGAGCGCCTGGTGCCACGGCCCCTCGTCGGTCGCCCCCTTGCGGAAGAGGTGCACGAGCAGGTGGCGCTTCATGTCCTTGTCGACGCGGAATGCCACCTGGTCGACGCGGTCGGCGGTGCGGTTGCGCGCGGCGACCTCGATCGCGACGGGGTCGCGCAGCATGCGGGCGGCGAGCTCGCGGATGTCGTCCGAGTAGGTGGCGGAGAACATCAGGTTCTGGCGCTCGGCGGGCAACATGCGGATCACGCGCTTGATCGCGTGGATGAAGCCCATGTCGAGCATGCGGTCGGCCTCGTCGAGCACGAGGTGCCGGACCGCCGACAGGTCGCAGGCGCCCTGCTCGGCCAGGTCGATCAACCGCCCGGGCGTGGCGATCAGCAGGTCGCAGCCGGCGCGCAGGCCGTCGATCTGCGGCCGCTCGCCCACGCCGCCGAAGATCACGAGCGTGCGCAGGTTCTTGTGAGCACCATAGACCTTGGCGTTGTCGGCGATCTGGGCGGCAAGCTCGCGGGTCGGCGTCAGCACGAGCACGCGCGGCAGGCGGCCCTGCGCACTACCGAGCTTCTGCAGCAGCGGCAGCACGAAGCCGGCGGTCTTGCCGGTGCCCGTCTGGGCGCCGGCGAGCACGTCGCGGCCTGACAGCACCGCCGGGATGGCCTGGGCCTGGATGGGGGTCGGCGTGTCGTAGCCCTTTGCGGCCACGGCACGGAGCAACTCGGGCTCGAGCCCGAGATCGGAGAAATTCATGGAATGTACCTTTGGGTGGACTCGCTACGCGGGCGCACGGCCCGCAGCGGTCAGAAGCGAGGGAGATTCAGGTCGAGGACGGCCGCCGCGCGGTGCGGGGCGGTGACTCACGAACAAAGGGGGCGCTGACCGCGCGACCCTGATTTGGTGTGCCTACTATACACGAATGACTCCTCCCGCGGCGCCGATCCTCGAGATCGAGAACCTGGTCAAGCGTTACCAGGCCAACCGGCCCGCCGTGCTCGACGGCGTCTCGCTGCGGCTGCAGGCCGGCGAATACGTGGCGATCATCGGTGAGTCCGGGGTCGGCAAGTCGACGCTGCTGAACGTGATCGCCGGGCTCGACCACGCAGACTCGGGCCGTGTGCGCTTCGACGGCCACGACGTCGGGGCGCTGGACGACGACGCGGCGACGCGCCTGCGCGGACGCCACATGGGATTCGTGTTCCAGGCCTTCCACGTGCTGCCCTACCTCAGCGTCGAGGACAACGTCGCGCTGCCCCTGCAGCTGCTCGAGGTGCCCCGCGCCGAATCGCGCGCCCGCGTCGCGGCGATGCTCGACGCGGTTGGCCTCGGCGGCCAGGGCGCGCGCTCGCCCCGCGAGCTCTCGGGCGGCGAACTGCAGCGCGTCGCGATCGCACGCGCGCTCGTGCACCGGCCACGCCTGCTGCTCGCCGACGAACCCACCGGCCACCTCGACCCGCGCACTGCCGCACAGGTGCTCGCGCTGCTGCGCGAGCAGATCCACGCCAGCGCCGGAGCCGGCATCCTGATCACGCATTCACGCGTCGCGGCAGCGACGGCGGACCGGGTCTTCACCCTGGACGGCCACCGTCTCGTGCCGGTCGCGGACCCCGACCGCGACCCGCCATGAGACTCGGCGCCGCCGCCGCCCTTGCGCTTGCGCCCTGGCGCGACCAGCCGCTGCGCGCGATCGTGCTCGCGCTCGCGGTGGCCGCCGGCGTCGCGCTGGCCTCGGCCGTGCACTTCATCAACGCGACGGCGCTCGGTGAGTTCGAGCAGGCGTCGCGTCGCCTCGTCGGCACCGCGGACCTGGTGCTGCGCGGTCCGGCGCGCACGGGGTTTCCGGAAGGGCTCTTCGCCGAGCTCGCGCGCCAGCCGGGGGTCGAGGTGGCGAGCCCGATGCTCGAGCTCGACGTGGCCCTGGCGGCACGCGGCAGCACGGGGCGTGCGCCGCTGCGAGTGCTCGGGCTCGATGCGTTTCGTGCCGGAGCGGTGCAGCCCACGCTGTTCGCGGAGGCGGGTGGAGCGCTGCTCGACCTGCTCGAACCCGATGCCATCCTGCTGAGCGCGCCCGCATCGCTGCGACTCGGAGTCGGGCGAGGCGACACGCTGGAAGTGATCGCTGGCAGCGAGGTCCGCAGGCTGCGGGTCATCGGCCTGCTCTCGACCGACGCCTACCCGCAACCGCTGGGCATCATGGACATCGCCTCGGCGCAGTGGCAGTTCGGGTACGTGGGCCGGATCAACCGCATCGACCTGCGGCTCTCGCCGGGCATGGAGGTCGCCGCGTACCGACGCGGGCTGGAATCCCGCCTGCCGCCGGGCGTCGTGGCGGTGGCGCCCGACATCGAGCGCGCGCGGGTCGCCTCGGCCACGCGCGCGTACCGGGTCAATCTCGGCATGCTTGCGCTCGTGGCACTGCTGACGGGTGGTTTCCTGGTGTTCGCCGTGCAGTCGCTGTCGATCCTGCGGCGGCGACGGCCGCTCGCGCTGCTGCGCGCGCTGGGCATGACGCAAGGCGCGATGCAACGGCTGCTGCTGGCCGAGGGCGTGGCGATTGGCTTCGCGGGCTCGGTGGCCGGCGCATGGGCAGGGCAATGGGTCGCCGGGCTGGTGCTGGCGCGCCTGCGTGGCGACCTCGGCGGCGCGCAGTTGTCCGTGGCGGGCGAGGCCGCCGCCGCGCAGCCGCTGTCGGCGCTCGCGGCATTCGTCATGCTCGGCACCGCCGTCACGGCCATCGGCGCATGGTTTGCCGCGAACGAAGCGGCGGCGCGCGCGCCAGCCGCCGCGCTGAAGCCCGGCGATGCCGAAGCCGCCCTGCTGCCGCTGCGCGGCGCGCGACCCGGGCTCGCGCTGCTGGGCTGCGGCGCGCTGCTGGCGGCGCTGCCGCCGCTGGGCGGTCTGCCGGTGGCGGGCTACGCGTCGATCGCCGCGCTGCTGTTCGGCGGCGTGCTGCTGGTGCCCAAGGTGGCGGGCGCCGCGCTCGCGCGCGTGCCGCGGACGGGGCGCCTGGCATTCGACACCGCCCTCGCACAATTGCGCGGCAGCCTTGGCCAGGCGAGCATCGGTCTCGCCGCCGTGATCGTGAGCTTCAGCCTGATGGTCGCCATGGCCATCATGGTCCACTCGTTCCGGGAGTCCTTCGAGCGCTGGCTCGGCACGGCGCTGCCGGCCGATGTCCAGCTGCGCGCCGCTCAGGGCAGCGACACGGCCTGGCTGGATCCTGCGGACCAGCGCGCGATCGCCGCCACGCCGGGCGTGGCGCGCGCCGAGTTCCGGCGGATCGCCTCGATCACGATCGACCCGGGGCGCGCACCGGTGACGCTGGTTGCCCGCGACCTGCCGCCCCGACCCGGGCCCGAGTCGCTGACCCTGATGCGGAGGGCGGCAGCGGCCGTCGGCACCGATGCCGGGCTGCCGCCCGCGTGGATCTCGGAGGCCGCGGTCGATCTGTACCGGTGGGCTCCCGGTGACGCAGTGACGCTGCCGATCGGCCCGGGCACCGCGCGGTTTCGCATCGAGGGTGTGTTCCGCGACTACGGCCGGTCGAACGGGACCGTGCTGCTGCGGCGTGACGACTACCAGCGACTGACGGGCGACACGCGGGCGACCGAGGGCTCGCTATGGCTGGCCCGGGGCGCGACCGCAGCCGAGGCGATCGCCGGCGTGCGCGCAGCGCTGTCGCGACCCGAGGCGTTGGAGGTGCTCGAAACCCCTGCGGTGCGCGCACTGTCGCTGCGGATCTTCGATCGCGCGTTCCTGGTGACCTACGGGCTGGAGGCCGTCGCCGTGGCGATCGGCCTGCTCGGGGTCGCCTTTGCGTCGGGCTCCACGGCACTCGCGCGCCGCGGGGAGTTCGGCATGCTCAGGCACATCGGCCTGCGCCGCTCGCAGGTCATGGCGATGCTCGGCGCCGAGGGCCTGGTCACCGGCACGATCGGCGTGCTCGCCGGCCTCGCGCTCGGTGGCCTGCTGTCGCTGGTACTCGTTCACGTGGTCAACCGGCAGTCCTTCGGCTGGAGCATCGACTTCGCGCTGCCCGTGCTGCCGCTCGCCGCAGCCAGCCTGGCGCTGGCCGGCGCCGCCACGCTGGCGGCCGTCGCGGGCGGCCGGGCCGCGCTGGGCCGCGACGTCCTGCGCGCCGCACGGGAAGACGCGTGAGCGGCGCCGCGCGCAGGTCCATGGCACTGGCTATCGGGGCACTGGCCACCGGGATGCTGGCCGCCGCGGCCGCGATCGCCGAAGTCGGCGCCGGCACCGAGCGTGGCGGGCGGCTGCCCTATGCCGACGTGCGCCCGGGCACCGTGCTGGAGTTCCCGCGCGACCATGGCAGCCACGACGCGTACCGCACCGAATGGTGGTACGTGACCGGGTGGCTGCGCGACGACCGCGGCGAAGAGCTGGGGTTCCAGGTGACCTTCTTCCGCACGCGCCCCGACATCGACACCCGCAACCCGAGCGCCTTCACGCCGCGCCACTTGATCATCGGGCACGCAGCGATCAGCGACCCCGGGCGCGGGCGGCTCTGGAAAGCGCAGCGCATCGCGCGCGCGGGCCTGGGGCTGGCCGGGGCGGCCACCGGCGACACGCGGGTGACGCTCGGCGACTGGCGCCTGGAGCGCGACGGCCAGCGCTACGTCACCCGCATCCGCGACGCCGATTTCGGCTTCGAGCTCGAGCTCGAGCGCACTCAGCCGGTGATGCTGAACGGCGAGAGCGGATTCAGCCGAAAGGGCGAGGCGGAACTCGCGGCGAGCCATTACTACAGCGTGCCGCAGCTGCGCGTGCGCGGCCGGATCATGCGCGGCACGCAAAACTCGACGGTGACCGGCGAGGCCTGGCTGGACCACGAGTGGTCGAGCGCCTACCTCGAGCCCGACGCGGCCGGCTGGGACTGGCTGGGACTGAACCTGGCCGACGGCGGCGCCCTGATGGCCTTCCGGATCCGCGACCGCCAGGGACGGACGCGCTGGGCCGCCGGCACGCTGCGCGCGGCCGACGGACGCCAGCGCGCGCTGCGCCCGGACGAGGTGGAATTCGTGCCGGGCCGGCGCTGGCGATCGCCGCGCACGGGCGTCGAGTATCCGGTGGAGTTCAGGGTTCGGGCGGGCCCGCTCGTGTTCGCCCTCGACCCGCTGCTCGACGACCAGGAGAGCGACACCCGCGCCACCACGGGTGCGATCTACTGGGAGGGGGCGGTGCGGGCGATCGACGCGAACGCGGACGGGGGGGCGCCGATCGGCCGCGGCTACCTGGAGCTCACGGGCTACGGCACGCCGCTGGTGCTGCCCTGACGGCGGACCGGCGCGCCGCGCGGGGCCGCTAGCCCGCGCCGGCGTCCTTGATGTAGGGCTCGACCACGCCGTTGTAGCGGATCGTCAGCGGCTGGCCGCGCCGGTCGACGGTTCGTCCCAGCGCCACGCGGATCCAGCCCTCCGAGACGCAGTATTCCTCGACGTTGGTCCGCTCCGCGCCATTGAAGCGGATGCCGATGCCACGGGCCAGCAGGGCCTCATCGTAGAACGGGCTGCGGGGATTCACGCTGAGGCGATCGGGCAAGGTGTCGGTCATCGGTGGTTCTCCGGTATGTCCTCGCCGATGGCGAGGGCGAACTGCCGGCGCGCGATGCGCGTCAGCACGAGCAATAGCGCCAGCGTGACGGAGAGGCCGAGGGCCAGCAGGACCCACGAGCCGGCTCCCATGCGCGGCCCGCCGGACATCGCCTGGGCGAGATCGACCGCAAGCGATCCGGCATACACGTACGCCACGCTCATCGGGATCATGCCGAGCCACGACCCCAGCACGTAGTCGCGCAGCCGGACGCTGGTGACTCCAAATGCGTAATTGAGCAGGAAGAAGGGCAACGCAGGCGTCAGCCTCGCGAGCACCACCACCGTGAAGCCGCGGGCGCCGACGGCGCGGTCGATCGCCCTGAAGCGCGGCCAGGCACCGATCCGGCGGGTGATCCACCCGCGCGCAACCGTCCGGCCGATCAGGAACGCCAGCGTGGCGCCGACCGTGGCCCCGATCGAGACGAGCACGGTGCCAAAACCCACTCCGAACAGTGCGCCCCCCGCCAGCGTCAGCGGCGAGCCCGGGATGAGGCAGACGGTGCACAGGATGTACAGCATCACGAACAGCAACCACGACGTGCCCGGGTGGGCCTGCATCCACAGGAACGCCCCCAGCAGGCTGTCGCCGACCGGCAGCAGAAGGGCTGCCACGGCGACGGCAGTCACCAGCAGCCCGAGCAGCAGGCGCCAAGCCCTCAACCGGATGCCTCCTCGTTCATGGCTGCGGATTGTACCGGCCCTGATGCCCTACACTGGCGCCCTGCCCTGCAATGGAGTTGCTGCAGATGATCCGCACCGACCTGCCACCCCGAACGCCGGCCGCCGCGATGGCCATCGCCGCCGCCGCCCTGCTCGGGCTCTCGGCCTGCGCCACCACCGGCACGGCGAACGAGCCACGGCCCGCGCGCACCCCCGTCGCGACCACGGCGCCGGGAGCGTCCTCTGCCGCGACGGGTGCAACGCCCTACCCCTCGACCTATGTCGCGCCGGCGTCGCCGCCCACGCTGATCCGCGGCGCCACGGTGCTGACCGGCACAGGCACCCGCCTCGACGACGCCGACGTGCTGCTCGCGGGTGGCCGTGTCGAGGCCGTCGGCCGCAACCTGACGGCACCCGCGGGTGCGCGGGTCATCGACGGGCGCGGGCGCTGGGTGACACCGGGCCTGATCGACGTGCACTCGCATCTCGGTGTGTATCCCTCACCCGAGGTCAGCGCCCACGAGGACGGCAACGAGGCCACGAACCCCTCGACGGCGCAGGTCTGGGCCGAACACTCGGTATGGCCGCAGGATCCCGGGTTCGAGGCCGCGCTCGAGGGCGGCGTCACCACGCTGCAGGTGCTGCCCGGCTCCGCCAACCTGATCGGCGGACGCACGGTCACGCTGAAGAACGTGCCGGCGGTGACCTACCAGGCCATGAAGTTCCCTGGCGCGCCGCATGGCCTGAAGATGGCCTGCGGCGAGAACCCGAAGCGCGTGTACGGGTCGCGCCGCCAGCCGCCCGCCACGCGCATGGGCAACGTCGCGGGCTGGCGCGCGCAATGGATCGAGGCGCAGGAGTACGGCCGTCGCGCCGGCGGCGCCAACGCCCAGCGGACGATGCGGCGCGACCTGCGGCTCGAGACGCTGGCGGCGGTGCTGCGCGGCGAGATCCTCGTGCACCACCACTGCTACCGGGCCGACGAGATGGCGATCGTGCTCGATCTCGCTCGCGAGTTCGGCTATCGCGTCACGGCCTTCCACCACGCCGTCGAGTCCTACAAGATCTCGAACCTGCTCGCCGAGCACGGCACCTGCTCGGCGATGTGGGCCGACTGGTGGGCCTTCAAGATGGAGTCCTACGACGGCATTCCGGAGAACATCGCCCTCGTCGACGCCGCGCCGGGCGGCTGCGCCATCGTCCACTCGGACTCGCCCGAAGGCATCCAGCGCCTGAACCAGGAGGCCGCCAAAGCCATGACCTCGGCACTGCGCATGGGCGTCGAGATCGCGCCCGAGCACGCGATCCGCTGGATCACCTCGAACGCCGCACGCGCGCTCGGCGTCGGCGACCGCACCGGCACGCTCGAGCCCGGCCGCATGGGCGACGTCGTGGTGTGGAACGGCAATCCCTTCAGCGCACGCGCCCTGGCGGAACAGGTCTTCATCGACGGCGCCCTGCGCTTCGACCGGTCCGCGCCGCGCCCGAAGCCGGAATCCGACCTGCTGCTGGGGCAGCCGGCGACCGCACAGGTGCAGCCGTGAGCCGCGTCGCCCTCGCCGCGCTCGCCGGGCTCGTGGCCGTGGTGGCCGCATGGCCCGGCGCTGCATCCGGCGCGCCCGCCACGCTGCTGATCCGCAACGCCACGGTGCACACGCTCGCCGACGGGCAGGCCCCGCTCGAGTCCACCGACGTGCTCGTCCAGGACGGTCGCATCGCGGCGATAGGCCGCAGCCTCGCGGCCCCCGCGGGCGCAGAGGTGATCGATGCCGCGGGCCGCCCCGTCACGCCCGGTGTGTTCGGCGGCCTCGGCCGCATCGGCCTCGAGGAGATCGGCCTCGAGTCGACGACGGGCGACCATGCCCAGCGCCTCGGGCAGATGCGTCCCGAGTTCGACGTATCGCTGGCCTGGAACCCGGAATCGATGTCGCTCGCCGTGCATCGCGCCAACGGCATCACCTTCAGCGTGCTGGCGCCCGGCGCCGAGAGCGGTGGCAGCATCGTCGCCGGCCTCGGCACGGCCGTGACGCTCGACGGCACCCCGCCGGGCGAGGCCCGCGCGATGTTCGTCGACCTCGGCGGCGACGCGAACCGTCTCGCCGGCGGGAGCCGCGCCGCGCAGCTGATGCTCCTGCGCCAGGCGATCGTGGAAGCGCGTGCGCCCAACCTGGTGATGGTGCACGACGAGCGCCTGCTGACGCCCTCGGGGCGCCAGGTGCTGCTGGAGTTCCTGCAGGGTGCGGGGCCGTTCGTGTTCGACGTCGATCGCGCGGCCGACATCCGCCAGGTCCTCGCGCTGGCGCAGCGCGAGAAGATCCGCGCGGTGATCCGCGGCGGCGCCGAGGCCTGGCGCGTCGCGCCGGAGCTCGCCGCCGCCCGCGTGCCCGTGATCCTCGATCCGCTCGAGAACCTGCCCTACAGCTTCGACAGCCTGGGGGCCACGCTGCGCAACGCCGCGCGCCTGCACGCCGCCGGCGTGACCCTGGCGTTCTCGATGCGCAGCCCCGAGGTGCACGATGCCGGCCGGCTCCGGCAGGTAGCGGCGAACGCCGTGGCCCAAGGCCTGCCGTGGCCCGTGGCGCTGGCCGCGATCACCCGCACGCCCGCGGAGATCTTCGGGGTCGCTGACCGCCATGGCAGCCTGGCCCTCGGCCAGGTGGCCGACCTGGTGCTGTGGTCCGGCGACCCGGTCGAGGTGACCTCCTACGCGCAGCTGGTGCTCGTCGGTGGCGCGGTGCAGTCGCAGGTGTCCCGGCACACCGAGCTGCGCGATCGTTACCTCGAACGCGTGCGCCGCGGCGCGGCGCGCTGAGGCGTCCCCGGCATGCTCGTCGGCACCGCAGCCCGCCGCGTCGCCGTCCTCGGCGGCCTGCGGATTCCCTTCGCGCGAGCCCACGGCGCGTACGCCTCGGCGGGTAACGCCGACATGCTGACCGCCGTGCTGCGCAGCATGGTCGAGCGCTTCGGCCTGGGTGGCCAGCGGCTGGGCGAGGTGGCGGCCGGCGCGGTCATCAAGCACTCGCGCGACTTCAACCTCACGCGCGAGTGCGTGCTCTCGTCGGGCCTCGACCCGCAGACGCCGGGACTCGATCTGCAGCGGGCCTGCGGCACCAGCCTGCAGGCGGCCATCGACGTCGCCAACAAGATCGCCCTCGGCCAGATCGACGCCGGCATCGCCGCGGGCGTCGACTCGATCAGCGACACGCCCGTCGTGTATCCGCGCGACTACCAGCAGCTGCTGCTGCGCGCATTCCGGGCGCGCTCGGCACTCGGACGGCTGCGCCCCTTCCTCGGGCTGCGGCCCCGGCATTTCCGGCCGGAGTTGCCCGGCGCCGTCGAACCGCGCACCGGCTTGTCGATGGGCGAGAGCTGCGAACAGATGGCGCAGCGCTGGCAGGTCAGCCGCAGCGAGCAGGACGCCCTCGCGCTCGAGAGCCACCGGCGCGCCGCGGCGGCCTGGCAAGCAGGGTTCTTCGACACGCTGGTCGAGCCCTTCAACGGCCTGCGCCGCGACGACAACCTGCGGCCCGACAGCTCGATCGAGCAGCTGGCGAGCCTGCGGTCGGTCTTCGACCGCTCGCCCCGGGGCACGCTGACCGCGGGCAACAGCACGCCACTGACCGACGGCGCCGCAGGCGTGCTGCTGGCCTCGGAGGACTGGGCGCGCGCTCGCGGGATCGCACCGCTGGCGTGGCTGAGCTTCGGCAAGACCTGGGCGGTGGATTTCGCCAGCGGCCAAGAGGGGCTGCTGATGGCCCCGGCCTACGCCGTACCGGCGATGCTGCGCGACGCCGGCCTCGCGCTGCAGGACTTCGACTACTACGAGATCCACGAGGCCTTCGCCGCGCAGGTGCTCTGCACGCTGCGGGCCTGGGAGTCCGACGCGTTCTGCCGCGAGCGGCTGGGCCTGCCCGGCGCACTCGGCGCGATCGACCCCGCGAAGATGAACCTGCGCGGCGGCAGCGTGGCGATCGGCCACCCGTTCGCGGCAACCGGGGCACGCGTGCTCGCGACGCTCGCGAAGCTGCTGGCCGACGACCCGGCGGCACGCCGCGGCCTGATCTCGGTGTGCACCGCCGGGGGAATGGGCGTCGCGGCGATCCTCGAGCGGGCCTAGCCCCGGCCCGAGCTGCCGAAGCCGCCGGCACCGCGGTCGCTGGCCTCGAAGGCCTCGACCACCTCGAGCTCGACCTGCACCACGGGTACCACGACCAGCTGGGCGATGCGCTCGCCGGGCTCGATGGTGTAGGGCGCGGCGCCGCGGTTCCAGCACGAGACCATCAGCGGGCCCTGGTAGTCGGAGTCGATCAGGCCGACGAGGTTGCCCAGCACGATGCCGTGCTTGTGGCCGAGGCCCGAGCGCGGAAGGATCACTGCGGCCAGGCCGGGATCCTCGAGCCAGATCGACAGCCCGGTCGGGACGAGCTCCGAGCGGCCCGGAGGCAGCTGCAGCGGGCTTTCGAGGCAGGCGCGCAGGTCGAGGCCGGCGGACCCTGGCGTGGCGTAGGCGGGCAGCGGCCACAGGCTGCCGAGCCGCGGGTCGAGCACGCGCACCTTGAGGGCGTGGCGACTCACGACGCCGTCTCCGGGGTGCCGGCAACCTGCGCGGCGGCCTGCGCGGGCGCGTGCACAGCCGCCCAGCGAGCCGCCACCAGCGCGACCAGTTCGCGGGCCACCGCAGCCTTGCTCGCGCTGGCGATCTCCTGCCGGCCGCCGTCCCAGAGCACCACCAGGGCGTTGTCGTCCTTCTCGAAGACCTTGTCATCGCCGACTTCGTTGGCGGCGATCATGTCGAGCTTCTTGCGCTCGAGCTTCAGGCGCGCGTGGTGCTCGACGTCGTTGGTCTCGGCGGCGAAGCCCACCACGAACGGGCGATCGGCGCGGGCTGCCACCGTTGCGAGCACGTCGACGGTGCGCTCCAGCGCGAGATCCAGGCTGGATTCGGTCTTCTTGATCTTGCGCTCCGCCGGACGCGCGGGCCGGTAGTCCGCGATCGCCGCCGTGGAGATGTAGAGGTCGGTGCCCGGCAGCTCGTGCTCCACCGCCGCGAGCATGTCGGCCGCGCTCTCGACGTCGACGCGGCGCACGCCGCGCGGGGTCGGCAGGCTGACCGGCCCGCAGACCATGACGACCTCGGCGCCGGCGGCCTGCGCGGCCTCGGCGACCGCAAAGCCCATCTTGCCGCTGCTGCGGTTGCTGACGAAGCGCACCGGGTCGATGCGCTCGCGGGTCGGCCCGGCCGTGACCAGCACGCGCCGGCCCGACAGCGGCCCGGCGGGCGCGATCTGCGCCGCCACCGCCGCGGCGAGTTCCGCCGGCTCGAGCATGCGGCCGTCGCCCGTCTCGCCGCAGGCCTGCTGCCCGGAGCCCGGCCCGAAGACCTCGACCCCACGGGACCGGAGCAGCGCGACGTTGGCCTGCGTTGCCGGGTGGGACCACATCACGCGGTTCATCGCCGGCGCCACGGCCACGCGGGCCTCGGTGGCGAGCAGCAGCGTGGTGAGCAGGTCGTCGGCGCGGCCGGCCGCCATGCGCGCCAGCACGTCGGCCGTGGCCGGCGCGACCAGCACCAGGTCGGCCCAGCGCGCGAGCTCGATGTGGCCCATCGCCGCCTCGCCGGCCGGGTCCCAGAGTTCGTCGCGGACGGGCCGGCCGGAGACCGCCTGGAAGGTCAGCGGCGTGACGAAGCGCGCGGCACCGGCACTCATGACCACCTGCACCTCGGCGCCGCGCTCACGCAGGCGCCGCACCAGGTCGGGGCTCTTGTAGGCGGCGATGCCGCCGGTGACGCCGAGGACGACGTGCAGTCCGTTGAGGTCGGGCATGAGGCCCATTATCGGGGATTGACGCGGGTTTCGGGTGACTCGCGTCACTTACACCCGTGGCAACCGTGCGGCCTCGGGCCGATGCTGGGACCCATGGACACCGCCTGCACCGCCCCCACCGACCGCCCGCGCGAGAAACTGCTCGCGGCAGGGCCGGCATCGCTGTCGGACGCCGAGCTGCTGGCCCTGCTGCTCGGCACGGGCATCCGTGGACGCAGCGCGCTCGACCTGGCACGCGGCCTGCTTGCCGACCACGGCGGGCTGCGCGGCCTGCTGTGCGCCGGGCCGGCGCGCAGCCTCGCCTCCCCGGGCCTGGGTCCGGCGCGGGTCGCGCTGCTGCAGTCCGCGCTCGAGCTCGCGCGCCGGCACTATGCGGCGGCGCTGAGGGCAGCTCCCGGCCTCGCCTCGCCCGCCGACACCCGGCGCTTCCTGACGGCCCAGCTGCGCGACCGGCCCTATGAGGTGTTCTGCTGCCTGCACCTCGACAACCGCCACCGCCTGATCGCGTTCGAGGAGCTGTTCCGCGGGACGATCGACGGCGCCAGCGTGCATCCACGCGAGGTGGCGCGGCAGGCGCTGTCGCACAACGCCGCCGCCGTCATCCTGGCGCACAATCATCCCTCCGGCGTGCCCGAGCCCAGCCGGGCTGACGAGCTCATTACCCAGCGCCTGCGCGACGCCCTCGCGCTGCTAGACATCCGGGTGCTCGACCACCTGATCGTCGCGGGGCCGGATGCCGTGTCCCTCGCGGAACGCGGGCTGCTCTGAGCCCGCGGGAGGTTGCCGAGCGGCCGCGGGGCTGGTATAAAAGCGGCCCTTTGCCCGGCCGCCCAGGCGCCGGGTACTCGTAACCAACTGATCAGCAAGGGCTTCCACGATGTCCCGCGTCTGCGAACTCTCTGGCAAGCGCCCCACCACGGGCAACCGCGTCTCGCACGCGAACAACAAGAAGCGCCGCCGCTTCCTGCCGAACCTGCACACCCAGCGGTTCTGGCTCGAGGGTGAGAAGCGCTGGGTCTCGCTGCGCGTCAGCACCCACGCCATGCGCACCATCGAAAAGAACGGCCTCGACGCGGTGGTCGCCGACCTTCGCGCCCAGGGCATGAAGATCTGACCGGGAGCACCTGAGCCATGCGCGAAAAGGTCAAGCTGCTGTCCTCCGCCGGCACCGGCCACTTCTACGTGGCCATGAAGAACAAGCGCCTGCACCCGGAGAAGATGGAAGTCCGCAAGTACGATCCCGTCGTGCGCAAGCACGTGGCGTACAAGGAAACCAAGATCAAGTGAGCCCGTCGCGGCATGCCTCCAGGGCATGCCGCTCCCGGCGCGACCAGGCCTGCCCCGTGCAGGCCTTTTCGTTTGGCACTCGGACGGGTTCAATCTCCCCTCGTTTCACGTGAGGCCCGGATGCCGGAGCTTCCCGAAGTCGAGACCACCCGGCGCGGCGTCGAACCGCACGTCGCCGGCCGGCGCATCGTCGCCCTCGAGGTGCACGAGCCGCGGCTGCGCTGGCCCGTCGCCGCGAACCTGCCCGCGCGCGTCGCCGGCGCCCGCGTCGAACGCGCCGCGAGGCGGGCGAAGTACCTGCTGTTCCCGCTCGACACCGGCGCCACGCTGATCCTGCACCTCGGCATGTCCGGGAGCCTGCGCGTGCTGGCGGCCGGCACGCCCCGACGCACCCACGACCATCTCGACTTCGTGCTCGACAACGGGCTTGCCCTGCGCTTCAACGACCCGCGCCGCTTCGGCTCGCTGCACTGCGCCGAGGGCGACCCGGCGCTGCACCCGCTGCTGCGGCAGCTGGGCCCCGAGCCGCTCGAGCCGGGCTTCGACGGAGAACGCCTCTGGCAGGCGTCGCGCGGCCGGCGCGTTGCGGTCAAGTCGCTGATCATGGACAGCCACGTGGTCGTCGGCGTCGGCAACATCTACGCCAGCGAGGCGCTGTTCATGGCCGGCATCCGCCCGCGGCGGCAGGCGCGCGGGCTGCGACGTGCCGAAGCCGACCGGCTCGCCACGGCGATCCGCGAGGTGCTGGCGAAGGCCGTCCGGGTCGGGGGCACCACGCTGCGCGACTACGTCGGCGCCGACGGCAACCCGGGCTACTTCCGCCAGCAACTGTTCGTGTACGAGCGCGCGGGTGAACCCTGCCGCGCCTGCGGCGCGCCGGTGCGCCACGCCGTGCTCGGGCAGCGCTCCACCTACTGGTGCGCGACGTGCCAGCGCTGACGCCCGCCCGGGCCCTGACGCGCCGCCGGCTGCTCGCGCACTTCCGCAACGCCGACCCGGTGCTGGCGGCGGTGATCGAGGCCGCGGGCCCCTATCGCCTCGGCGCCGGCACGGGCGGCACGGATGACACGGGCAACCCGGGCGGCCGGGGTCACCCGGGTGACGAGTCACCCTTTGCGAAGCTCGCCAGCGCGATCATCCACCAGCAGCTGAGCGGCGCCGCCGCGCGCACGATCGAGCGCCGGTTCGTGGCGCTGTACGCGCGCTTCCCCACACCCGGCGAGCTGCTCGACACACCCGACGAACCGCTGCGCGCCGCGGGGCTCAGCCGGGGCAAGCTGCTCGCCCTGCGCGACCTGGCCGCCCGTACGCTCGACGGCACCGTGCCCGATCGCGGCACGCTCGAGACGCTCGACGACGCAGCGATCATCGCGCGGCTCACGCAGGTGCGCGGCATCGGCCGCTGGACGGTGGAGATGCTGCTGATGTTTCAGCTCGGGCGTCCGGACGTGCTGCCCAGCGGGGACCTGGGCGTGCGCAACGGCTTCCGGCTGGCCTATGGCCTGCGCGAGGCGCCGGCACCTCGCGCGCTCGAGGCGTTCGGCTCGCGCTGGGCACCGTTCCGCTCGGCGGCGGCGTGGTACCTGTGGCGGGCCGTCGAACTCGCGCGGGATGGCCGGCTGCCGGCGCCGCCGAAGCCGGCGCCGCGGCTCAGCCGCCCGGCTTCGAGCCGCGGCGCTGGCCGCGCAGCGCCTCGGCGACCGTCGGGTGCACGAACTCGCTGACGTCGCCGCCCAGCACCGCGATCTCGCGCACCAGCGTCGAGGAGATGAACGAGAACTGCTCCTGCGGCGTCATGAACACCGTCTCGATCTCGCGCGACAGGTGGCGGCTCATGTTGGCGAGCTGGAACTCGAACTCGAAGTCGGAGACCGCGCGCAGGCCGCGCACCAGCACGTGCAGCCCGTGCTGCCGGGCGAATTCCACCGTCAGGCCCGAGTAGCCCATCACCTCGACGTTGGGCAGGTCGGCGACGACCGCGCGCGCGAGCTCGACCCGCTTCTCGAGCGGGAACATCGGCGCCTTGTTGGGATTGGCGGCGATGGCGATGACCAGACGGTCGAAGATGCTGGCAGCGCGGCGCACGAGGTCGTGGTGGCCGTTGGTGATCGGGTCGAACGTGCCCGGGTACAGCGCGTGGCGTTTCATGTCGGCTCCCCTCGGCTGGGAGTTGGGTCGCCCGGCCTGTGCGCGAGATGATAGCCGACCTCCCCCGCCACGCCGCTGCGCAGCAGTTCCCAGCCTGCCGGCAGCGCGGGCAAGGGCTCGCGCGCGGCCGACTCGAGGTAGATCCGCGCACCCGGCCCGAGCCAGCCTCCGGACTCCAGCCGATCGCAGGCCGCCGCGAGCAGGCCCGCGGCGAAGGGGGGGTCGAGGAAGACCAGGTCGAACGGCGCCGCGCCGGCGCCACGTGGCCGCGCGAGCCAGTCGAGCGCATCGCCGCGATGGGCTTCCGCGGCGCGCGCGCCCCACTCGGCGAACCGCTCGCGCAGCGCCGCCACGCAGCGCGGATCGGCATCGACGAAGACGGCGGCCGCGGCGCCGCGCGACAGCGCCTCGAGGCCGAGCGCGCCGCTGCCCGCGAACAGGTCGAGCACGCGCGCACCGCGGATCGCGGGCCCGATCCAGTTGAAGAGCGTCTCGCGCACGCGGTCGGGCGTGGGCCGGATCGAGGTTGCGGCGGGAAAGCGCAGCCGGCGACCGCGCCACTCGCCCGCGATGATCCGCAGCTCGCGCGGCCGCCTCTGCTGCATGGTGCTTGCTTGCCTCCCGGAAGAGCGGCAGCGTAACCTACGCCGCCCCGCGCGCGCACCGGCGGCGATCGCCGCACACACCGTGACCCAGAGTCCCGAACCGAAAACCGGCTTCTTCGCGCGGCTGCGCAGCAGCCTCAACCGGCCGAACTCCTGGCTGTCCTACGACCTGGCCAACCTGTTCCGTGGCCGCAAGATCGACGCCGCGATCCTCGACGAGCTCGAGACCCGGCTGCTCACCGCAGACGTTGGCGTGCAGGTCACCGAGGAGCTGCTCGAGCACCTGCGCAAGCGCGTCGCGCGCAACGAGCTCGGCGACGTCGAGGCGCTGCTCGACGCGCTGCGCGAGGAGATCGTCGCGGTGCTGGAGCCGGTGGCGCGGCCGCTGCGCGTCGAGGGCCACCGGCCTTTCGTGATCCTGGTCGTCGGCGTCAACGGCTCGGGCAAGACCACGACCATCGGCAAGCTGGCGCATCGCCTCGCCGGCGAGGGTCGGCGCGTGGTGCTGGCGGCCGGCGACACCTTCCGCGCCGCAGCGATCGAGCAGCTCGGCATCTGGGGCGAGCGCAGCGGCTGCGAGGTCGTCGCCCAGCAGGCCGGCGCGGATCCGGCCGCCGTGGCGTTCGACGCGCTGGCGTCGGCGCGCAGCCGCGGCGCCGACGTGCTGATCGCCGACACGGCCGGGCGCCTGCAGGCGCAGTCTCACTTGATGGAAGAACTCAAGAAGATCAAGCGCGTGCTCGCGCGGGCCGAGCCCACCGCACCGCACGAGGTACTGCTCGTGCTCGACGCGAACCAGGGTCAAAATGCGCTCGCCCAGGCGGTCCAGTTCCACGAGGCCGTGGGCGTGACGGGGCTCGTGCTCACCAAGCTCGACGGCACCGCGCGCGGCGGCATCGTGCTGGCGATCGCGCGGCGCCTCGGGTTGCCGATCCGCTACATCGGCATCGGCGAGCAGGCCGCGGACTTCGGCGAGTTCGACGCGCGCGCGTTTGCCCGTGCGCTGGTCGACGGCGCCTCGAACCGGGGCGATACTTGAGCGTGGCCTCCACCCGTCGGGTGCACCGGTGATCGTCTTCGACCGCGTCCACAAGCGCTACCCGAACGGGCGCGAAGCCCTCAGCAACGTCTCGATGCGCATCGGCGCGGGCGAGATGGTCTTCCTGACCGGCCGCTCGGGCGCCGGCAAGAGCTCCGTGCTCAAGCTCATCGCCCTGCTCGAGCGGCCGACGCGCGGCACGGTCACCGTCAACGGGCTCGACACCAGCCGCCTCAGGCCGCGCGCGATCCCGGCGTTCAGGCGCCAGGTCGGCGTCGTCTTCCAGGACCACCGCCTGCTGATGGACCGGCCCGTCTTCGACAACGTCGCCCTGCCGCTGGTGGTCGCCGACACGCCGCTGCGCGAGATCGACAAGCGCGTGCGCGCCGCGCTGGACCAGGTCGGGCTGCTGGGCAAGGAGCGCCTGCTGCCCACCGAACTGTCGGTCGGCGAGCAGCAGCGCGTCGGCATCGCGCGCGCCGTGATCGCCAAGCCGCCCGTGCTGATCGCCGACGAGCCGACCGGCAACCTCGACCACGCGCTCGCGTTCGAGGTCATGCGCACCTTCAAGCGGTTCCAGGACGCGGGCGTCACCGTCGTGATCGCCACGCACGACCTCGGGCTCGTCAGCCAGTTCGGCCAGCGCGAGCTCGTGCTCGCCGAAGGCCGGCTCACCGAGGGCCGGCTCGCGGAGGTCATCCCCGCGTCATGACCTCCCGCACGCCATGACCTCGCCCTCCACCTGGTTCGCACGCCACGCCCAGGCACTGCTGGCCTCGCTCGGGCGGCTCGCCCGGGAGCCGCTCGCCACGCTGCTGACCCTGGGCGTCATCGCGCTGGCGCTCGCGCTGCCCGCGGGCCTCTGGGTGCTCGTGAGCAACGCACGGGTCGCGACCGGCGACCTGGCCGACACCGTGGACGTCACGGTCTACCTGAAGCCGGAGGTGTCGCTGGAGAAGGCGCGCCAGCTCGAGCGCAACGCGCGGCAGCGTCGCGGCGTCGCGGCGGTGACCCTCGTGCCGGCGGAAAAGGCGCTGGCGGAGTTCCGCGAGTACTCGGGTTTCGGCGAGGCCCTGGGCGCCCTCGAGTCCAACCCGCTGCCGCACGTCCTCAGCGTCCGCCCGCGGCCCGAGGCCGCCTCGGCCGCGGAAATCGACGCGCTCAAGACCCACTTCGCAGCCTGGCCGGAAGTCGAGCTCGTGCAGGTCGACACCGAATGGGTGCGTCGCCTGGGCGCGATCCTCGAACTGCTGCGCCGCGCGCTCGCCGTCGTGGCCGCCCTGCTCGCCCTCGGCGTGCTCGCCGTGGTGGGCAACACGATCCGCCTCGAGATCGGCGCCCGACGGGCCGAGATCGAGGTCATCAAGCTCGTGGGTGGCAGCAACGCCTTCGTGCGCCGGCCCTTCCTCTACGAGGGCCTCTGGTACGGCCTGTTCGGCGGCCTGCTCGCCCTCGGGGTGGTCTCGGGCGCCACCGCGGTGCTCGCCTCCCCGGTCGCCGAGCTGGCCACCCTGTACGGCGGCGGCTTCGGCCTCGCCGGCCTGGGCCTGCGCGAGGCGGGCATCCTGCTGGGCACGGGTGCAGCGCTCGGTTGGACCGGCGCCTGGCTCGCGGCCTCCCGCCACCTCTCCCGAATCGAACCTCGCGCCTAAGTAGCTGTTTATAAAGGGTTTAAATTTTCAGGGAACTGTGAGCGGGTCTTAGCACTCAAAGCTACTGAGTGCTAACATTGGTAGCGTCGAAACACCCCAGGGAGGTTCCGACACGATGACCCCGAACGCCCTCGTTGCCCGTTACTCCGACCTGGCCCTCAGTGGCCCGCTCGGCAGCCTCGACGCCTATCTGGAGCGCGTCTCGCGCATCCCGGTGCTGTCGCGCGAGGATGAACAGGACCTCGCCACGCGCCTGCGGCGTGATGGCGACGTCGACGCGGCGCGCGCACTGGTGCTCTCGCACCTGCGCTTCGTCGTGCACATTGCCAGGGGCTACACGGGCTATGGGTTGCCCGTGGGCGATCTCGTGCAGGAAGGCAACGTCGGCCTGATGAAGGCCATCAAGCGCTTCGACCCGGCGATGGGCGTGCGCCTCGTCTCGTTCGCCGTGCACTGGATCCGCGCCGAGATCCACGAATACGTCCTGCGCAACTGGCGCCTCGTCAAGGTCGCCACCACCAAGGCGCAGCGCAAGCTGTTCTTCAACCTGCGGCGGATGAAGCGCAATCTCGCGTGGCTCTCGCCCGCCGAGACGCAGGCCGTGGCCCGCGACCTCGGAGTCGAGCCCGGCGAGGTCACCGAGATGGAGCAGCGCCTTGCCGCCCGCGACCTCTCGTTCGACCCGGCTCCGCTCGATTCGGAAGACGACGAAGCCTACTCGCCTGCCGCCTATCTGCCGGCGCCGGATGCCGACCCGGCCGAGCAGGTGGAGAGCGACGAGTGGGAAGCGGACTCGCACGAGCGCCTGGCGCGTGCCCTCGCGACGCTAGACGCCCGCAGCCGCGACATCCTCGCGAGCCGCTGGATGTCGGGCGACGCTGCCAAGGCCACCCTGCACGACCTGGCGGCCAAGTACGGCGTGTCGGCGGAACGCATCCGCCAGCTCGAAGCCAACGCGATCCGCAAGCTCCGGACCGAGATGGTCGAGGCCGGCTGACCCGCTAGCCTCGCGGCCGGCGTCGTGCGCGCAGCACCGCCAGGAGGCGCGTGCCGACCAGGTCGAGGGCGAAGAACGCGATCGTCGCCACCAGCAGCTCGCCCACCCCGAGGCCCATCGGGCCCCGCAAGGCGAGCAGCGGCAGCACGCTCTCGGGCAACTGGTCGAGACCCGGGACGTCGGCGCCCGAGCGCAAGCCCCGCCGGCGCTTGAGGAAGCTGCTTCCCAGGTCACCCGCCATCGCCAGCACGGCCACCACCAGGCCGGTTAGCGGCTCGCCGAGCCACCATGCCGACACCGCGGCGGTCGCCGCCAGCGACGCGACGACGCCGCGCCAGGTCTTCGATCCGCCGAGCAGCCGATGCCCATCCCGCCAGCGGCGTCCCCCATCGATCGGCCGCGACAGCGTGGAACCACACAGCAGCGCGGCCAGCACCGGGGCGGCGTTCGCACACACCACCATGCCCAGGGCCACGAGCACGCCCTGCGCGGCGGCAGGATGGAAGGGCTCGATCATGCGTGTCACCGGAGACGCCTTGCGCCGGGCGGGCACCGCGCGCTAGCGTGACGCGGTAAGGCGCCCGACGCCCGCAGGGTACACCATGCGCACCGTGGATCAGTGGCTCGAGGAATACGGCGAGAGTCATCGCCATCCCGTCAACAAGGCGCTGCACTGGGTCTGCGTGCCCGTGATCGTCCTGACGGTGATGGGGTTCCTCAGGTCGCTGCCCACGCCCGACGCGTTCGCAACGCTGCCCGGCCTCGACTGGGCCACGCTGGCAGTCGTGCTCGCCGTCGGCTATTACCTGCGGCTCTCGCCCGCCCTGGCGATCGGGGCCGCACCGCTGCTCATCCTCGGGCTCGCGGCCCTCGGCTGGCTCGAATCGCTGCCCGTGCCGCTGTGGGCAAGCTGCGCAGCCTTGTTCGTCGGCGCGTGGATCGGCCAGTTCGTCGGCCACGCGATCGAGGGCCGCCGCCCTTCGTTCCTCAAGGACCTGCAGTTCCTGCTGATCGGCCCGCTGTGGCTGCTCGCCGACCTCTACCGCCGGATCGGGTTGCGCAGAGCCTGACTCCTCACGCGCCGAGCCGCACGGCTTCCTCGAACACGATCGTGTGCAGCGCGGCAGTACGCCCTGCGTCCGCGGCATAGCCACCCGCGAGCACGATCACCCCGGGCAGCCCGGCGGCGGCCAACGCCCCGAGCACGGTACGCTCGCGCTCGCGCACGCCGGGATCGGTGAGCGCGAACCGCCCATAGCGGTCTCCCGCCGCGACGTCGACGCCTGCGACATAGAACGCGATGTCGGCGCGCGCCGAGTCGATGACCCCGGGCAGATGGCGGGCGAGCGCCTCCAGATAGGCGCCGTCGCCGGTGCCATCGGGCAGCCCGACATCGAGCGTCGAGCGCATCTTGCGGGCAGGGTAGTTGCGATCGCCATGCACCGAAAAGGTGAACACGGAATCGTCATCCTCGAAGATCGAGGCCGTGCCGTTGCCCTGGTGGACGTCCAGGTCGATGACCAGCGCCCGGCCGAGCTGGTGCCGTGCCTGCAGCGCGCGGATCGCGACCGCCACGTCGTTGAGCACACAGAAGCCCTCGCCATGATCGGCGAATGCATGGTGGGTGCCGCCGGCGAGGTTGCCGGCGAAGCCCTCGTGCAGCGCAAGGCGTGCCGCCTCGAGCGTGCCCTGGACGGCGAGCCGGGAGCGACGCAGCAGGCGCGTGGACCAGGGCACCCCCAGCATGCGTTCCTCCGCCGCGCTCAGGCCCGGGCCGAACAGCTTGTCGAGGTAGCCGGCCACGTGAACGCGTTCGAGATCGGCCCGCGCCGCCTCGTCCGGCTCGAGCACATCACGCGCCGCGACGATGCCAGCGGCGACCAGGCCCTCGCGCACCCGCGCGTACTTCGCCATGGGGAACGGGTGGCCCGCGGGCAGTGGCAGGACGTAATCGGGGTGGTGGAGGACTTTCACGGCAGCTTTCAGGGGCCGTCCGGCGGCTGGGCAGCATGACACGGGCCGCGCTCCCGCGCCCGGGGGCGGCGCGTAAGGAAGTGTCCTGCTGCCCCCTTCGCAGGCCCGGGCGGTATCCTTGCAGCCATGACGGAACGACCCCTCATGTCCCGGGGCGCCGGCTTTACGGCGAACCCCTCACTGCGCTCGTCCCTTGCCGACGTGGGCGTGGGTCTCGCCTATCTCGGTGCGTTCCTGCTCGTCGACTGGCTCACATTCGTGCAGCCGGTCGTGCGCTTCGGTGTCACCCCGCTGAACCTGCAGACCAGCCTGACGCTGGCGCTGCTGCTCTCACGCGGGCCACGACTCGCGCCGTTCTGCGCCGTCGCGACATTCGCCAGCGAGCGCCTGATCCGCGAAACGCCCTCGGGCACGGGCGAGCTGCTGCTGCTGGCCGTGTCGCTGGCCTGCTCCTACGCGCTGCTGGCGTTCGTGCTGCGCCGGTTCCAGTCCGACGATTACCTCGCCTCGCTGCGTTCCGCCATCCGCTTCGGCGCATGCATCGTGGTCGCCGGCCTGCCGACGTCGCTCGCCTATGCGGCATACCTCGTGGAGGCGTCGATCGTCGACGCCGCCTCGTTGTCGTCAACGGCCGAGCGATTCTGGATCGGTGACATCAACGGCATGCTGCTCGCGCCCCTGCTGCTCGCCGCGCCGCTGTGGCGCGAGGCGTTGACGGTAGCACGCGGGCGGGCGGGCGAGGTCACGGCGCAGCTGCTGGTCATCGCCCTGACGCTGCCACTGTTCGCAGGGATCACGGGCATCGAGCAGGTCCGCTTCCTGTACCCCCTGTTCGTGCCGATCATCTGGGTCGCCGTGCGCTGGGGTGCCCCGGGAGCGCTGCTCGCCATCGTTTTGATCCAGGTCAGCCTCGTCGCCCAGGTGCAGGACGAGCAGCTGCCAATGCGCTTCATCGACCTGCAGTTCCTCATGCTCACGCTGGGCATGACCGGGCTGCTGCTCGGCGCAGCGGTGGCCGAGCGCGCCGGGGCACTGTCCGAGCTCGCGACGCGGGAATCCGAGCTGCGCGCGCTGCTTGCGGTCGCACCGGACGCGGTGCTGACCGCCGACGCCGACGGTCAGCTGCGCAGCGTCAACAACGAGGCACGACAGCTCTTCCGGCTGCCCCTGCGCGACGACCCGCGCGACATCACGACCCGGCGGCTCGACGCGCTGCTGCCGGGCATCGTGCTGCGCGGCAGCGAGGGCCGTGCCACCTTCTCCGGGCGCCGCGAGGACGGCTCGACCTTTCCCGCCGAGGTCGCGTGGGTCCGCCTCGAGGCCCCGGCGCCCGTCGGCACGCTGGCCATCGTCCGCGATGCCACGGTCCGCCGTCTCGCCGAGACGCAGGCGCGCGAGCGCGAGGAACTGGTGGCACGCGCGATGCGCTTCGCGGTCGCGGGCGAGCTCGCATCGGCACTGGCGCACGAGCTGAACCAGCCGATCACGGCGCTCGTGTCCTACCTGCGCGCATCGCAGATCCTCTCCGGGCCCGCCGCCGCGGCCGAGCCGCGGCTCGGCGAGACCCTCGCCAAGGCTTCCCGCGAGGCCAATCGCGCGGCCGACGTGCTGATCCGGCTTCGGGACTTCTACATGGGTGGCAGCGGCAAGTCCGCGCCGGTGGACCTGCGCGCACTGCTCGGCAGCCTGATCGAATCGCTGGACGAGCGCCTGCGCCAGGCCGGGATCGAGATCGTCACGCGGCTGCCCGCCGAGCTGCCCATGGTCAATACCGACGCCACGCGCCTCGAGCTCGTGCTCAACAACCTGATGTCGAACGCGATCGACGCCATCGCAGGGCTCGGTCCGGACCAGCGCCGGATCGAGGTCCATGGCGACGTGACGCCCGACACCGTCTCGCTGACGGTCGAGGACGGTGGTGCCGGCATCCCGGCGGAGGGGTTGCCGCTGCTGTTCGAGGCCTTCAACACCAGCAAACCCGACGGCATGGGCCTCGGCCTCACCATCAGCCGCTCGCTCGTCCGCAGCCAGGGTGGCGACCTGTACTACCGCCGCGGCACGCGCCTGGGTGGCGCCGCCTTCACCGTGACCCTTCCCCGGCAGTGGCCCCCGGTGGCGACCGCCTGACCACGTAGCTGAGGAGTAGACAGCCATGATCAAACCCACCGTGTTCCTGGTCGACGACGATGCCGCCGTGCGAGATGCCCTTTCCCTGCTGCTGTCGCTCAAGGGAATGCGCGCCCAGGTGTTCGCCAGTGCGGAGGACTTCCTGGAGACCTACGACCCCACGCAGCGCGGCTGCCTGCTGACGGACCTGCGGATGCCCGGAATGTCCGGCCTCGAGCTGAACCAGGAGCTGCAGCGGCGCGGCGTGACGCTGCCCGTCGTGCTCCTGACCGCGCATGGCGACGTCGCGACGGCGCGGGCGGCGCTCAAGACTGGTGCCTTCGACTTCCTGGAGAAGCCGGTCAACGACGAACTGCTGATGGACGTGCTGACGCACGCCGTGGAGCGCGATGCGCAGATCCACCGCGCCGCGCAGCAGCGCTCGGCCACGCTGGAGAAGACCAGCCGGCTCACGCAGCGTGAGCGCGAGGTCCTGATGCTGCTCTCGCGCGGACTGCAGAACCGCGAGATCGCGGCGGAGCTGCAGATCAGCCCGCGGACGGTCGAGGTGTACAAGGCCCGCATGATGGAAAAGCTCGACTGCCGCTCGCTGGCCGATGCGGTGCGCATCGGCCTGTCGCTCGACATGGCGGATGCCGCCGTCGCCGACCCGTCCGCGACCGGAGCGCGCGCCGAAGCGGCCGGATGAACGCCCACCGGCGGACCGCGGCGGAGGCCCTGGCGGAGCTCGCCAGCAGCCCCGGCGGACTGTCGGCCCACGAGGCGGCCTCGCGCCTCGCCGCCCACGGCCCGAACGTCGTCGACGAAGGTCGCAGGGATTCCCCGTTGCGGCGCTTCGCGGCCCAGTTCACCGACCGCATGGTGCTGGTGCTCATGGGTGCCGCCCTCGTGTCCGGCGCCGTGGGCGAGTTCGCCGACACCGTGGTCATCCTCGCGATCGTCATCCTGAATGCGACCATCGGCTTCGTGCAGGAGTCACGGGCCGAGCGGGCGATGGAAGCGCTGCGGGCGATGGCCACGCCGATGGCCGTGGCCCTTCGCGACGGCGCCCCCCGCCAGGTCGAGACCCGCTCGCTCGTACCGGGCGACGTCGTGGTCCTGGAAGCCGGCGGTGTCGTGCCCGCGGACCTGCGGCTGCTCGAGGCCGCAGCACTTCGGCTCGACGAGTCGGCGCTCACCGGGGAGTCGGCCCCGGTCGACAAGTCGATCGCCGCCCTCGATCGCGACGACACGCCGATCGGCGACCGGACAAACGTCGCGCACAAGGGGACGCTCGTGGTTCACGGCCGCGGCCTCGGTGTGGTCTTCGCGACGGGCCCACGCACGGAGCTCGGCCGCATCGCCACGATCCTCGCGCGTGCCGAGCCGCTCGCGACACCGCTGCAACGACGCCTGCACGTCTTCGGTCGCCGCCTCGCCGTCGTCGTGCTCGGCATCTGCGCCATCGTCTTCCTGACCGGGCTGCTGCGTGGCGAGCCGCTGCTGCCCATGCTGCTGACCGCCCTGAGCCTCGCGGTGGCCGCGATCCCCGAGGCCCTGCCAGCGGTGGTCAGCGTCGCGCTGGCGCTCGGCGCGCGACGGCTGATGCGACGGCAGGCCCTGATCCGCCGGCTACCCGCCGTCGAGGCACTCGGCTCCGTCACGGTGATCTGCACCGACAAGACCGGCACGCTGACCGCCAACCAGATGCGCGTCGAGCGCGTCTGGTGCCCGGGAGACAGCACGGCGCACGCCGCGGCGGGAGGCGGGCGGCGCCTGCTGCTCTCGGCGATGGCGATCAGCCATGATGCGACGCGCGACGCCGCGGGACACCCCGTCGGCGACCCCACCGAGGTGGCGCTGCTCGACTACGCGGTCGCGGAGGGGATCGACCCCGTGGCCGAGCGTGACCGCCTGCCCCGCATCGCGGAGTTGCCCTTCGACGCGGAACGCCGCTGCATGACCACGCTGCACCGGGAATCCGGCGGGTTCACGCTGTCGTTCACCAAGGGCGCGGCCGAGACGGTCATCGCCCTGTCCACCAGCGAGCAGCGGGACGGGCAGCGCGTGCCGGTCGATCGCGACGTGCTGCTGCGCGAGGCGGAGGCGATGGCCCGGGCGGGACTGCGCGTGCTCGGCGTGGCCGTCCGACACTGGCCGGCACCGCCCGCCCGCGTCAGCGCCGACGCCGTCGAGCACGATCTGGAGTTCCTGGGGCTGGTCGGGATGATCGACCCACCGCGCCCGGGAGTCGACGAGGCGATCCAGTCCTGCCGTGATGCAGGCATCCGCGCGGTCATGATCACGGGCGACCACCCGATGACGGCGCGCGCGGTCGCGGGCCGGCTGGGCATGGATGTCACCGAGCGCGGCGTGATCACCGGACCGGAGCTCGCGGCGATGCCGGACGCCGAGTTCGCGGGCCGGGTGGCGGATGTCGCCGTCTATGCGCGGGTGGCACCGGAGCAGAAACTGCGCATCGTCGCGGCGCTGCAGGCACGAGGCGAGGTCGTGGCGATGACGGGGGACGGCGTGAACGACGCGCCGGCCCTGCGCCGCGCCGACGTCGGCGTCGCGATGGGGCGCGGCGGCACCGACGTCGCGCGCGAGGCGTCCGCGGTCGTGCTGCTGGACGACGACTTCCCCACGATCGTGCGCGCGGTCCGCGAAGGTCGCCGGATCTACGACAACCTCCGGCGGTTCGTCCGCTACGTGCTGACCACCAACTCCGGCGAGATCTGGACGATCTTCCTGGCGCCGTTCCTCGGGCTGCCCGTGCCGCTGCTGGCGATCCAGATCCTGTGGATCAACCTGGTGACCGACGGCCTGCCCGGGCTCGCGCTCGCCGCGGAACCGGCGGAGCGCAACGTCATGCAGCGTCCGCCCCGCGCACCCTCGGAGAGCCTGTTTGCCAACGGCCTCGGCGCGCATGCGCTGTTCGTCGGGCTCACGATGGCGGCGATCGCGCTGGGGCTGCAGGCGTGGCACCTGGACCAGGACACCGGACGCTGGCAAACCGTCGTGTTCACCGCGCTGTGCTTCATGCAGCTCGGGCACGTGCTCGCGATCCGCTCGGAGCGCAGCTCGCTGTTCACGCTCGGCCTCGGTTCGAACCGTCCGCTGCTGGCCGCGGTGCTGGCCACCGTGGCCATGCAGCTCGCCGTGGTCTACCTGCCCGCCGGCAACGCCTGGTTCAAGACGCAGCCGCTCGCCGCGGGCGAACTCGCCAGCTGCGTGCTCGCGGCGCTTGCGATCCTCGCCCTGGTCGAGGCCGAGAAGGCGGTGCGGCGGCGTCTCTACGGCACGCACGCGCCGCGCCAGGGCGCGGGAGCAGGGTCGCCATGAGGCAGGCCCTCCTGTCTTCGCTCACGGGACAGGGCGTCGCACTGCCGCTGATCGTGTTCGCCCTGACGAGCATCGTGGTGGCCTGGCTCGCGTCACGCCTCGCCCGCCAGGCCGATGCCGTGGCCGACGCGACCGGACTCGGCCGGATCTGGATCGGCAGCCTGCTGCTCGCCGCGGCCACGTCGCTTCCCGAGCTCGTCACGGATACGAGCTCGGCCGTCATGGGCGTGCCCGACATTGGCGTCGGTGACATCCTCGGCTCCACGCTCTCGAACATGCTGATCCTCGCCGCACTGGACCTGGCCTACGCGCGACGACTGATCCTGCAGCGCGTCGCGGTGGATCACGCCCTGGTCGGCACGCTGGGCGCCGTGCTGCTGGGCATCGCGGGCGTCGCGATCTCGGTGGGCGGGCTCGGCCAGCTGGGCCCGGTCGGCGTCGAGTCCTTGCTGATCCTCGGCGTCTACCTGTTCGGCATGCACGCCGTGTACCGCGGCGCACTGCCCCCCGTGACCGCGCCCTCGGTGCAGATGGAACTCGGCGACACGTCAACCGCGCTGCTGCGACGGAGCCTGCGCGGCATGGCGCTGGCCGCGGTCGCGATGCTCGCCTTCGGCCCACTGCTGGTGATCACGGCGGAGGCCGTCGCGCAGGAGGCAGGCCTCAGCCAGAGTCTGGTTGGCACGGCGCTGCTCGGCCTGGCGACGTCCTTCCCGGAACTCGTGTCGACGGTCGCGGCGGTACGGATGGGCGCACTCGACCTCGCGGTGGGCAACATCTTCGGCAGCAACGCGTTCAACCTGTGCATCGTGCCCGTGATGGACCTCGCATACGCCGGGCCACCGGTGCTGGCCAGCGTATCGGCACAACACGCCGCGACGGCGCAGATCGCCCTGCTGTGCATCTCGCTGGGGATCACGGGGATCCTGGCCCGGGCGCAGCGGCGTATCGCGATCGCCCGCATCGAGAGCCTGCTGATCGTCGCAAGCTGTGCAGGCGCCGTCTGGCTGCTCGCGCGCAGCTGAGCCGTGCGGGGCGCGGGCCGCGCCGCCGGGGTTCAGCCGGCCGGCTTTCGCTCCCGCATGTAGCGGATCATGCTCGGCTCGCTGCGCCGCCGGACCGTGGGCGCCTCGAGGAACTCCGGGGCACGCGCACGGGCGATCCCGAGGATCTCGGCGGGAACGTCCTCGAGGGTCGCCGCGCTGCCCGTCTGGCAGCTGTAGAGGCAATGCCCCGCCCGCGCGCCCATCAGCATCCAGGGCTGCCAGGGCCGCACGTGCACCCAGTGCCCCCAGTAGTCGACGCTGGGGCGTGCGGCGTCCGACAGCTCCGACCAGCGCGCGTTGTAGGTCATCATGTCCGAGACCTGGATGCGCGGGCCGCTGCTCTCGCGCTTCCAGACCGCCGGATCCAGCGGATTGGCCGCCCAGTAGTGCGTGCGCTGCTCCAGGAACACCCGGTCGCCCGCGCGGCGCCAGGGCAGCACGAACGGGCGCTCCGGAGGCGTGGTTCCCTCGGCCCGGTCGTAGAACCGCTCGTCGCGCACCACCGGACGGATCCAGCGGTTGACCGCAGGATTGGCGATGTGGAACGGCTCGACGTCCTCGCCGAGATAGGGGTTGCGCCAGCGGTCGAGCACGCGGCCCGTCTCGAGGTCGGTGAAGAACCCGCACTCCTTCTGCAGCAGCAGGTAACCCGGCTCGCCCGGCTCGGTGACCAGCCGCTGGCTGCTCATGCCGATCACGCCCACCAGCTCGCGCACCTCCTCGCCCGGCACCACGCCCATCAGCACGCCGCTGTACCAGCCGTGCTTGACGCCACCCGGCGCCAGCGTCGCGCTGAGCTTCGCCATCGCCAGCACGTTGCCCTCGGGCGTGGCGAGGTCGAGCGCCGCAGCCGAGCCGGGCACCATCGACGCCGCCGCCGGCGCCGCCAGCGACGGCCGCGCCAGCAGCGCCGCGAGCCCGAGCCCGTGCAGCAGCGCCCGGCGCGTGGCGAGCGCGGCGCGCGCGCCCCCGCTCATCGGTCGAACCTCGCCGCCGGCCGATCCAGGGCAGCGATCGGGTCCGCGGCGATCTCCGGCGCCAGCTGGGCCAGCCGTGCCCGCCATTCGCCGGGCAGGTCCTCGTAGCGACGCAGCTTGCGGCCCGCGAGCCGGGAGGTCAGCGAACCCGGCCGCTCGCCCATGTTCATCCAGCGCTGCCAACCCGTGACCTCGGCGAAGAACACGGTGGCCTCGCCCGAAGTCACGGCGGGGTCGGAAAGGTTGGCGAGGCTGCCGTGGTAGGTCGCGATGTCATTGACCTCGAACGGCGTGCTGCGGCCTGGCGTAAACACCCGCGCGACCGATTCGTCGCGGACGAAGACGTCGTCGCCGACGATCACGGGCGGATGGATCGTGGCGCGGGACTCGAGCGGCGCGCCGCCGATCTCCGTGGGAAGCACCCGGGAGTTGTCGGCGCGGTAGCGCGTGGTGGTCGGCCCCAGCGGCCGGAAGCGGATGGGCAGCGTTTCGCCGGTGTAGGGGTTGCGCCACTGGTCGAGCGGCGCAGCGGTGTCGAGGTCGAACGCGAACACCATCTCGAGCTGCGTGACCTCGAAGCCGCCGTCGTCGAGCTGGCGCACCCGCTGCACGGTGCCGACAAGATTGGTGAACAGCGGCGTGAGCGTGGCCCCCACCTGGCCGATCTTCGGGCCCTTCAGCCACCAGAACAGCAGGCCGTCGTCGGTTCGGAAGTGCAGCTTGCGGTAGAGCCGGACCGGATCGACCGGTGCCACGGGCGACGCCGCCGCGGACGCGGCAACGGGCACCGCGGCGGCGGCGACGGCACCCAAGGCGGTGCCCAACCATGCGCGACGATCCATGTCAGCTCCTCAGGAATCCGGGATGGTCGCTGGCGATGCGCTCGCGCAGCCAGGCGGGCACGGCGGCCAGGTCGCGCTCGCGACGCTTGTTGCTCGCCAGGCGCATGCTCTGGATGCCCGGAATGCCGTCCATGCCGAGCCACCCGGAGATCGTGTTCATCGTCGCGTAGGTGAAGTCGCAGTCGATCCAGTGGTCACCGGTGCGCTCGAGCTCCGCGCGCCGGCAGGAGAAGGTGGCGAGCGAGGCAAAGACGCGGGCACCGCGCGCGGGCTTGCCGTCGCGAGCCGGGGTCGCCGGTACCTTCACGTAGAGGTCCTCGGTCATCGCCAGCGTGTCGCCGACCTCGGCGAGCGTGGTGATCTCGCCCCGGAACTCGCCACCCGGCGGCAGCGGCTGCGGGGACAGGATGCCCTCCGGCGTGAAGAGCAGCTTCTGCGGCGAGCGGTAGTGCACCGCGCGGATCCGCGCGCCGGTGAACGGGTTGACGAATTCCTCGAGCGGCCGACCAGTGTCGAGGCCGCAGTAGTAGCCGATTTCCTCGAGCCCCCAGTCGAAGCTGCCGTCGGGCCGCGCGGTGGCCCAGGTGTAGCTCAGGCCCTCGATGCGCGTGACGGGCCGTGCGACCTCGCCCTCGGGCTTGACCAGCAGGACACCGGAGTAGATCCACATGACCGGCGCGAGCCCCGGCGCCAGGCGCATGCGCAGGTATCGCCGCAGCCCCTCGGGCCCCGGGCCCGGCTCGGCACGGCGGGGCAGCGGCGCAAGCACCGCCGGTGCCGCGCCAGTCACCCCCGCATCCGCCGCGGCCCCCACCACGCCAGGCGCCATGCCGCCCAGCGTCGCGCCACCGATCGTCGTCAGCAGCCCCAACCCGAGCGCCTCGCGGCGCGACAGCGAATCCGACATGCCCCCTCCCCACCAGGCGGTGCCTTCCGCCTGTTTGCATCGCCCGATGGTGCCAAATCCGGCGCCGCGGGCATACTTGATTTCGGCTCAACAACCGAGACTGCGACCATGGCCCAGACGCCCGCCGACCCGAAGCTTCCGATCCTGCAGCGCGACCACCGCAGCGTCATGGGCAAGGTGCTCTACACCAGCCGCAAGCCCGAGCGCATGGGCCAGGAGCGCGGCCGCGAGTTCTTCCGCATCGACGTCCACGCCGACGGCACGCGCACCTGCACCGCGCACTGCGAGATCGACGACCGGCCCTCGGTAATGCGCGACATCACCTACTCGCTCGACAAGGACTGGAATCCGACCGACTGCTTCGTGCGGTTGTCGGTGGGCAGCCGGTTCATGGGCTCGGGCTGGTTCCGGTTCCATCCCCAGTTCGCCGAGTGCGAGACCTGGACCTCTCTGGAGGGCCGCGTATCGCAGCGCATGGACCTCGCGCGCCCGCTCGCCACGTTCCAGAACCACGCGATCGCCTGCGACGCCTGGCACCTGCGGCTGATCGACCAGCGTCGCCCGGGCGAGGTCCAGCGCATCCAGCAGATGCTGCTGTCCTCGCCAGACCACCGCGGCGCGACCGGCCCGATGCTGTTCTCCATCGGCCTCAACATCGTGTTCGTGGGACCCGAGACGATCACCGTCGGCGCAGGCACCTTCGACGCCCTGCACTTCCAGTTCGTCACCAACCCGGAGCTGCCACAGGAGCACCCGCCCTACGACGTCTGGTGCACCGCCGACGGCGAGTTCCTGTTCCTGCGTGGCCAGGTCGCGGGGTACATGCAGACCCACTACGAGCTGGTCGAGCTGTCGCGCGGGCCGTTCTGGGGCAGCTGAGTCCCCGTCGGACAACGCGGCGCGCCGCGGCGACTCAGGCCGTGGCGCCGTCCTCCACCAGCTCGGGAGCGGCGATCGAGTCGATCGGCGCGGGCCGCGCGCAGGCGTAGCCCTGGGCGAAATCCACGCCCAGCAGCCTGCACTGCTCCAGTTGCAACTCGTCGGCGACGTGCTTCGCGGCGACGTGGAAGCCCACCACCCGGCCCATCTGCGCGCAGGCGGCCACGAGCCCGTGGTCGATGACGCCGGCACCGGGTGCCACCAGCGACGGATGCAGCTTGACCATCCGGAGACCTGGCAGGCCCAGCAGCTCGAGCTCGGGCCCGGTCATCCGGTGATCGTCTATCGCCAGCCCGCAGCCCATCGCCTCGAGCGCGGAGGCGACGTGCCCTGCACGCGCCAGCCGCCGCGCCAGCAGCGCCGCGGGAACCTCGACGCCGAGGATCCCGGCAGGCAGCCCGGCGCGAGCGAGCAGGGCCTCGAGGAAACCCAGGAAATGGTCTTCCTCGAAGGCGTTGGACGAGAGATTCACCGTGAACGTGGAAGGCACGGACTCGACGACGTCCGGCCTCTGGCGCAGCCAGAACACGAGCAGGCTCACGACGCGCCGATCCAGTACCGAACCGAGGCCGTGGCGCAGCGCGCGGTCGAGGGCCTCGAAGGGCGCGGACCGTGGATCGTCATCCGGCGACGCGCCGCGCAGCAGCACCTCGAAGCGCCGCAGCCGCGTGCCGGCGCGCAACGACTGCAGCGGCTGCACATGCAGTGCGATCTCCATCTCGCGCAGGGCGCCGTACTCCGCTTCGACCGCCGCCTCATCCGGCGGAATCGCAACCAGCGCGGATTCCACGGGCACGAGCCACGGAACCTGCCCGGCGCTGGCCGCTGCGCCGACGATTGCCGGCGCCTCGGGCGAAGCCATGACACTCGCGAACTCTTCCAGCAGGCGCATCGCAGGCACCGGCAGGTCGGAACGCGGCCCCTTTGCCGCGAGCACCCGGCCGTCGACCTGCAGCATCGCGAACCCGAGCAGACGGCCCTGGCGATCGGCGACCCGCTGCAGCACCGCCGCGGCATGCTCGGCCAGTGGCCGGTCGATGCGCGCGCGCGGCGCCGCTCCAGTGAAGGCCTCGAGCGCCGCGCGCAGCGCCTCGCGGTGCTCCACGCCGAACACCGGGGCACTCGCCCAGAGCACGCGACCGCGCGCGTCGTGCCAGGAAACCGCGCGGGTGCGCAATGCCTGGGTGGCCGCGAGCAGCCGGGCGCCGAGCGTGGGCAGCACGGTGATGGCCTGCGCGGGGCCCGGCGGAAGCGAAGTGAGGGGTTCGGTCATCCCAGTGAACATATCCGCAGGCGACGCCGACCGGGTCCCCATGGGGGCTGCAATGTGACGCAGTACAGCCCCCTCGCGCGGCCCACGAGACATATCGCACAGTTCCGTCCGAGGACCCGGCAGACCCGCGGCAACCCCTCAACAATGTCAAACACCGTCCACGCCACCGGAACCGGGAATGCCCCCTCCGCAGAGGCCCGCCCAGAGGGCCGACGATCGCAGCCATGCCGCCGGGCTCGCAGCCCGCGCCCTCGCGCCGCCGCGGCGCTGGCACATGCGCCTGAGCGTCCGCAACCAGCTGATCCTCGGGTTCGTGTCCGTGGCCGTGCTCGCCGTGGCAGCGAACCTCCTCCTGCAGCGCGAGGGAACTGCCATCCGGACCCGGGTCGAGACGCTGGCCCCGGCGACGGTGGCGCCGCCGGTCGTGCCGGTGGAGCCGACGACTGCGACGGCCGCGTCCCCCGCTTCCACCAGCGCGGGCAAGGACCCGACGGCCAGGACCACGGCGCCGGGTGAATCGGCGCGCGCCGCGGCGGCCCGCCGCAAGCTCGCCGCCGCGCCGACGCCCGATGCGCTGCTGGTCACGCTGCAGGTCTTCAACCAGCGCGTGCTGTCGGGCGTGGAGTCCGGTGCGGCCGGGCTGGCCGGACCCGCCGACGCCTCGACGGGACTCGAGCTCGCCAGCGCCACGGAACGCTTCGCGCTGGACGCCTCGCGGGCCGGAGCACGGCGCGACACGCTCACGGAGTTGCGCGAAGTGCTGCGCCGGCATGAGTCGGCAGGGCTCGAACTGGCGCGCGCCACGGGCAGGCGACACGACCTGTTGCAGGCCTACCAGGCACGCGTCGACGCACTCGCCGCGGACGTCGGCAGGCCGCTGGACGAGAGCGTGAAGCTGTTCGGGCGCATCTATGCGCGCGAGCCGGTCATCGCGTTGAACCAGGCCTTCGCCGAGCTCCGCGATCGCCAGGACGCGCTGGCGGGCGCACCCCGATTCTCGACCGAGGCCATGCAGGCGGCAGCCGGCGCCGAGAGCGGCTTCAAGGAAGCCCTCGATGCCGGCGAAAAAGGACTGGTGCGTGCCGAGGGCGGCGCCTGGACGCTGCAGCTGCGTGGGCGCCTGGCCGACGTGACGGCGGCGCGACAGACCGTGGCGCGGCTCGACGACGAACAGGCGCAGGCCGTGGTGGCATTCATCGAGCAGTCGCGCGCGATCGAGGCCACGATCCGCGGACTCGCGCGGCGAATCGCCCGTGAGAGGCGCGCCGCCGCCGCGACTTCGGCCGGCAGGCCGCAGCCCGCGGGGACCGCTCCGCCCCCGAAGCCAAGCACCGAGCCGATGACGGCCGCCGACACGGTGGCGTTGCTGGACCTGCCGGCACCGGCCCCGGCCGTGCGAACGGTCACCGAGCGAATCTCGACGGAATCCGCCACGTCGCTGTCGATGCTCTGGGTGAGCCTCACGGTGCTCGTCCTGATGCTGCTCGCCACGATCGGCACGGTGCTCGGGGTCACGAACCCCGTGCGCCGCCTGACCGCGGCCACGCGGCGCCTTGCCCGCGGCGAGACCGATGTCAGCGTGCCCCGCGGCGGCGCCCGCGAACTCGACGAGCTCGGCCTCGCCTTCAACGAGATGGCCCGCGAGCTGGCCAGCGCGCGCTCCGCGCTCGAGCGCCAGCAGCAGCGCCTCGAGCTCGAGGTGGTCGAGCGTACGCGCGATCTCCAGCACCTTGCCGAGAACGACCCGCTGACGCAGCTGCCGAACCGTCGCAGCCTCTTCGGCCACCTGAGCGCGGCGATCGAGCGGGCCGCCGGCGCGACCCAGGGCGTCGCGGTGATGTTCCTGGACGTCGACAACTTCAAGACGATCAACGACAGCCTCAACCACGAGTTCGGCGACGAGGTGCTGCGGCAGATCAGCACGCGCCTGCGCGAGGTCGTCGGCCCGGCGGGATTCTGTGCACGGCTGGGCGGCGACGAATTCACGGTCGTGCTCGAGGGCCCGCTCACGCTCACCTCGATCAGCGAGCAGGCGACCCGGCTGATCGGCGCGTTCGAGACCCCGCTGCGGCTGCGTGAAGAGGACCTCCGCGTCACCGTGAGCCTCGGCGTCAGCAAGTTCCCGGAACACGCCTCCGACGCGGAAGGACTGCTGCGCGCCGCCGACACGGCACTGTTCCGGTCCAAGGAGCGCGGGCGCAACCAGTTCGCGATCTTCGACCAGGACATGCAGGCCGAGGCGGCACGCAAGTTCGAGATCGAGCAGGGACTCCACGCCGCGATCGCGCGTGGCGAACTGCGCCTCGCGTTCCAGCCCGAGGTCGACCTGCGCACGCTCGAACCCGTCACCGTGGAGGCGCTCCTGCGCTGGCAGCGCCCCGATGGCCGGCTGGTCGCGCCGGGCGAATTCCTCGCGGTGGCGGAGCAGTCGCGACTGATCCTGGACATCGGCGACTGGGTGCTGCGCGAGGCGCTGCGCACCCTCGCCGCGTGGCGTCTCGGCCCGTGGCCCGAGGCGCGCATCGCCATCAACGTCTCCGCCCGGCAACTGCTCGACGGCCGCTTCGCGGAAGGCGTGCGCGAGCTCCTCGCCGAGCACGCGGTGCCGCCGGCGGCGCTGGAGATCGAGCTGACCGAGTCCGTGCTGCAGACCGGCCCCCAGACGATCGAATCGCTGCGCGCACTGCGGAGCCTCGGCGTGGCGATCGCGCTCGACGACTTCGGCACCGGCTACTCGTCGCTCGCCTCGCTCGAGCAATTGCCGCTGACGCGTGTGAAGCTCGATCGCAGCCTGGTGGCCGCCATCGACTCGCGCGAACGCTCCCGTTCGATCGCGCGATCGATCATCGGACTGTGCCGGGGCCTCGGCCTCGCCGTGACGGCCGAAGGCGTCGAGCGGCCGACCCAGCTGGCCTTCCTGGCCGAGGAGCCAGGGGTCACCGTGCAAGGCTACCTGCTGTCGCGGCCGGTTCCCGCAGAGGACTGGCTGCGCCTGCTGCCCACGCTGCCGGACGCGATGCAGGCCCACCTGCTCGACCTGCCGCTGGCCCCGCTGCCCTCGGCCCGATCGCGGGTGCCTGCCGATGCGGAGGACCCAGCCTGCGTCTCCTACGGCTGAGACTTCGGAAAATCGCGACGCATGTCGCGTTCCGGAGACATCGATTTGGCTTCCAGGTTCGCTAATATAGAGCTCAAGGGTCAGGGCCGTTGCCATTCAACTCCCTGATCGCACGCGGATTTCCGGACAAGCAAGGCGTTTGGTTTCACGCACCAGCAGCGATTCGTCGCCGACTGATGCGGGAAGCATACAACCGAGAAACTCTGGCAATCGGCGCGGGCACGGGCAAGGCGGCCGCGAATTTGTTGCGGCTTCCCGGGGCGAAATCGCGTGAGCACACGCGGGCTTGATGTTTAGCCGGAGCTTCGGCTCCAACGCCCCAACCGTCGATTTAGCCGCCCGCGTGGCAATGCGTCATTGCTCCTGACGATCGACCGGGACTTGAAAACTCGACTGCAACCCCGCTCCTCGCGGGGTTTTTTTTGCGCGTGCCGCGGGGGTGGCTCGCGACGGGGGCTGCGACGCTAGGGCAGCTTCGACAGGATCCGGGCGTGGATCGCCAGCAGCTTCTTCACGCCCTCGGCGACGTGCGTGGTCGAGAGCGTCGAGCCCGAGAGGATGGGCACCGCCTCGCCCGGTGCCCACTTGCCGTGCGTGCGCCCGGTCAGCTGCGCGCGCCACTCCGGGGAGTAGATGTCGCACCAGCCCTCGGCGCACACCAGCACCTCGATGCCGCGCACGCGACCGTCGTCGCCGACCGAGAGCAGGTAGGTGATGATGTCGTTGAGACCGTAGACCTGGTCGAGGATCAGCCAGCCGCCCGCGCCGCCCTCGACGCGCCAGGCCTTGAAGGCCGGGCGCAGGGCCGGCACCGCATACTCGCGCTTGATCTGCTCCAGCTGCTCGGGGGTAAGACGGAAGTCGGCGGGTCGCAAGTTGGCGCCCGGCGCGAGCTTGCGCTGGGCCTCGTCGAGGGTCTGCAGGTCGAGGGCGGGCGCCGGGGAGCCACCCAGCGCGAGCGCCGCCACGGGCACGAACAGCAGCCGCGAGCGCAGCCCCATCGCCGTCGCTCCGCGGCGCTCAGGCCGTCCGCACGAAGTGGCGCGCGCCGAAGCCCGGCAGCACCGGCTTCGTCTCGGCAACTCGGGAAAACCCGCGCGCGGCAATCTCCGCCGAGAAGTCGAGCGAGTGGTACTCGAAGCTCCAGCGCTCGTTGTTCCAGCGATGGTCCCACCAGCGGCCGAACATGAAGCGCGGCGGGGACTTCGTGCCGCCGGAGTTGAAGTCGAGCGGGTAGTAGACGCCGCCGGGGCGGGTCACGCGTCGCGCCTCGTCGATCACCTGCTTCGTGATCGCGGCCGGCATCTCGTGGTGGATGATGTAGCTCGTGACGACGTCGAAGTAGCCGTCCGGGAATCCGGTGGACTCCGCCAGTCGCTGCGCGAAGTTGGCGCCCACGCCGAGACGCGCCGAGCGCATGTGCGCGTAGCGCACCATCGGCGCGCCGACGTCGATGCCCCAGACCTCGGCCTCAGGGTAGCGCTCCTTGAGCGCCACCGTGAGCTGGCCGACGCCGCAGCCCATGTCGAGGATCCGGCGGACCTTGCCGTCGGCGGGCGCGGGCAGGCGCGCCGCGGTGGCCTTGTGGATCTGGTCCTGCTCGTTGTGGCCGATGACGCTGATGTAGAAGCTGTTGGTGCCGTAGTGGTAGACGTAGCCCGCGAACGGGTCGCCGACGTAGCCGCCGGGCTGGATGTGGATCTCGTGTCGCGCGTATCCGGGCACGTCGAATGCGGCGGGCAGTTCCAGCGTCCCCGGCCCGGACCGGTCAGCCACATCGAGTTCACCGAGGTAGCGGTCGGCGTTGGCGTGATAGTGGTCGAGCAGGGTCTTCCAGGTGACCTGCTGGTTGGCGAGCCAGCTGCGCGTGGCGATGCTGATCGCCGGATCCTTCTCGATCAGCGCGCGCAGCTGCTCGACGCTGATCGGCGTGGCGGCGTCGATGCCTTCCTGTGCCAGCACGCGGTCGAAGGCCGCGTTGGACGCCGCGCGGATCTTCTTGCCGTGCATCAGGCGGAAGCCGAGCGTGAAATCCTGCTGACTCTCGAGATCGAGGGTGCCGAGCCGCAGCAGGCGACCGTCGGCGCCGCGCGGCTGCGCGACGGACAGCGCGCGCATGGCGTCCGCTGCCTGCGCTGGGCTGGCCGCCTGCGCGACGTTGGACTTGAGCGTTTCGACGAGGGCGAGCGACGCGGTGGCGGCGCCCAGCAGATCGCGACGACGAAGCATGGTGGTCTCCTGTCGGGTGGCGGAGCGCGGCTCAGCGTTCGGAGCGCTCGGCGGCGAACGAGCGGTAGCCCTCGTGCGAGAGCGGCCCCAGCGTCAGCGCGATGTAGCGATCGCGTTCCTGCTCCCAGGCCGCGGTCTGGGCGGCGCTGGGCACGAACTTCTCGATCATCTCGGGGGTGATGCCGCGACTCTGCATCACGGCTTCCATCACCAGCAGGCGGCGCTTGGTCGCCCACAGCTCCGCGCCCATCGCGACGACGCAGCTGACCACGTTGTCGAGGGCGGTGTTGCCGAGGAACGCGCCCGTGTTGACGTCGGACGGAATGGCCTCGACCGTGTAGGTCGGGCGATCTTTGGAGGCGGCCATGGGGATCCTCTCTAGGCAAGTACCGGAAAGCACCGGAAGGTAGCATAGCGGTCGATGCCGACCCACGCCGAATTGCCGCAGGTCCGGGCGTGACGGCCGCCGGCCGGCCGCAGCGCCGGGCGACCGCACTGCTCGGCACGCTGGTGTCGATCGAGGTGTGCGGGCTGGAGCCTGCGCCGGCCCACGCCGCAATCGACCGTGGCTTCGCCGCCGTCGCCCGGGTGCACGCGCTGATGAGCTTCCACGAACCCTCGAGCGAGGTGAGCCGCCTGAACCGCGAAGCCGCCGGCGCGCCGGTCGACGTCGATCCGGCAACCTTCGCCGTGCTCGCCCTCGCCCGCGAGCTGTCGGCCGCCTCCGGCGGCGCGTTCGACGTCACCACTGCCGCGCGCCTGGTCGAGTGGGGCTTCCTGCCGGCGCCGCCGGGCGCGCCGGCCCCGGACCGTCGCGCCGACTGGCGCGACGTCGAGCTGCTGCCGGACTCGCGGGTGCGCTTCCGGCGGCCACTGTGGCTGGACCTCGGCGGCATCGCCAAGGGCTGGGCGGTCGACGCCGCGCTGGCAGCCATGGCACTGCCGCCGCGGGCGGGCGCGGTGGTCAACGCCGGCGGCGACCTGCGGGTGGCCGGCCCCGAGGCGCGGCAGGTGCTGCTGCGCGTGCCAACCCATCCGGCGGCCGAGATCCCGGCGGTCGAGCTCACCGAGGCAGCCCTTGCCAGCAGCTGCGGGGCAGGGACGCGGCGTCGCGTCGGCCCGGACTGGGTCGGTCCGCAGATCGACGGGCGCGACCGCCGTCCCGCGCCCACCGAGGCCTTCGTCGCGGTAGTCGCCAGCGACTGCGCGTTCGCCGACGCGCTGACCAAGGTCGTGCTGGCGGACCCGGCCGCGGACGCCAGCCTGCGGCGCTTCGGCGCGACCGCTTACCGGTATGATCCGGCGACCGGCTGGAGCACCCTAGGCACCGATCGATGACCCCCGCCCCGCCGCCCGTCCGCGCCGGCAGCCTGCCGCCCAGCCGCCGGCGGGCCATCCACCTCGTGTCCGCGGCGACCTGGCTCACCGGCGCGGTCTGGCTGCTGTTCCACTACTTCGTGCGCGTCACCGACGATTTCGGCTTCGAGAACCCGCATCCGCAGCAGCAGTGGTGGCTGATCGGGCACGCGGCGTCCGCGCTCTACGCGACCTGGCTGTTCGGCGTGCTGTGGCCGGGCCACGTGATCCGCGGCTGGAAGGCAGGCCTGAAGCGCCGCACCGGCGGCACGCTGTTCGGGTTCACGGCCTGGCTCGCGCTGACGGGCCTGGCGCTGTACTACATCGGCGACGCCACGCTGCGCTCGTGGACGTCGCTCGCCCACTGGATCGCCGGCCTGGCGGCGATCCTCCCGTTCCTGCTGCACCGGCGCGCTCAACGCGGGGATCGCAGCTCCGCGAGTTCGTAGCGCGCGTCGATCAGCGACCAGGTCAGCCGCAGGAACAGCGCCTGCGGCCCGTGCACCCAGATGTCGGCCGGTGGCCACTGCGGCTGCCAGCGCAGCGCGTAGTGCTGCGCCTCGAACGTTCCCGCCTCGACGGTGATGCGCTCTGGCCCGAGCCAGGCCACGTCGATGTGCGTCGGTACCGCGAGCAGCCCGAGCTCGCCATTCGGCGAGTGCGAGTTCGTGAGGCCGTGCACCGTGACGAACTCGCCCGGGCGGTCGTTGCCCCGGCACAGCGTGACGAGCGCGTCGCCCACCAGCGGGTGCAGGCCCAGGTAGCCCAGCGGCGCGTCGAGGGGCCGCCGCTGCACGATGTGGCCGAGCTCGGCCGTGCGCCCCTCGCAGACGAGCTCGCGCGGCGTGCAGGTGAACAGCGTGGAACCACGCACCACGCCCGCCTGGGTGATGCGCACGAAGGCGTCGAGCGGTCGCGATTCGGCGTCGAGCGCCAGCGTGACGTCGCGCGTGAGCGCGAGCTCGTCCATCTCGCAGAGTGCGCGCAGCGTGCGGCCACCGCCGTGCGGCAGCATGTCGAACCATTCGCGCCCGTTCTCGACGCCGCCCGGCCCGAAGTAGCGGATGAGCCCCGAGCAGCGCTCGGCGGTCAAGGCAGCTCCGTCGAGCCCATCAGGTAGCGGTCGCACTCGCGGGCGGCGCCGCGACCCTCGTTGATGGCCCAGACCACGAGGCTCTGGCCGCGCCGGCAGTCGCCCGCGGCGAAGACACCCGGCACGCTGGTCGCGTAGCTGCCGTAATCCGCGCGCACGTGGCCCCGCTCGTCGAGCTCGAGACGCAGGTCCTGCAGCACGGTCTGCTCGGGACCCGTGAAGCCCATCGCCAGCAGCACGAGCTGCGCGGGCTGGCTGCGCTCCGTGCCCGCCTGCTCGACCGGCACCAGCTGGCCCTTCGCGTTGCGCTCCCAGCGCACGTCCACGCAGACCAGCTCCCTGACCTGCCCCGCCTCGTCGCCGACGAAGCGCTTCACGGTGGTCAGGTAGGCGCGCGGATCGACGCCGAACTTCGCGGCCGCCTCCTCCTGGCCGTAGTCCATGCGATAGACGCGGGGCCACTCCGGCCACGGATTGTCCTCGGCGCGATCCGCCGGGGGCTTCGACATGATCTCGAACTGCACCAGGCTGCGGCAGCCCTGGCGCATCGCGGTGCCGACGCAGTCGGTGCCGGTGTCGCCGCCACCGATGACGACGACGTCGCGCCCCTTCGCGTGCATCGGAGTCGCGTCGGGCCCCTTGCCGAGGATCGCCTGCGTGCTGGCGGTGAGGTAGTCCATCGCGAAGTGCACGCCGCCCAGCTTCCGGCCCTCGACCGGCAGGTCGCGCGGCTGAGTCGCCCCGGTGCACAGCACCACGGCGTCGAAGTCCTTGAGCATCATCTGCGGCTCGTAGTTCTCGCCGACGTTGGCGTTACAGACGAACTTGATGCCTTCCTGCTCCAGCAGCCGGATGCGGCGCATCACCACCTCGGCCTTGTCGAGCTTCATGTTGGGGATGCCGTACATCAGCAGGCCGCCCGGCCGGTCGGCCCGCTCGAGCACCGTGACGGTGTGGCCGGCCTTGTTGAGCTGCGCCGCGGCGGCGAGCCCCGCGGGACCCGAGCCGACCACGACGACCTTGCGGCCGGTGCGGGTCTTCGGCGGCTCGGGCAGCACCCAGCCCTCCTCCCAGCCGCGCTCGATGATGGTGTTCTCGATGTTCTTGATCGTGACCGGCGGCGCGTTGATGCCGAGCACGCAGGACCCCTCGCAGGGCGCCGGGCAGACGCGGCCGGTGAACTCGGGGAAATTGTTGGTCTTGTGCAGCCGGTCGAGCGCCTCGCGCCAGAGGCCGCGGTAGACCAGGTCGTTCCACTCCGGGATCAGGTTGTTCACCGGGCAGCCCGAGGCCCCGCCGCTGATCAGCTTGCCGGTGTGGCAGAACGGCACGCCGCAATCCATGCAGCGGGCCGCCTGGTTGCGCAGGCTGCGGTCGTCCAGGTGGTGGTGGAACTCCTTCCAGTCGCGCACGCGCTCGGCCGGCGAGCGGTCCAGCGGCAGCTCGCGAAGGTACTCGATGAATCCGGTTGGCTTGCCCATGTCAGTTCCCACCCACCCGCGACAGGTCTCGCGAGTTTTCCTCGAAGGCGGCCATGATGGCCTCGTCGCCCGACAGGCCCTGGTCGTGGGCCCGCTTCAGGCAGGCCAGCACGCGCTTGTAGTCCTTCGGGATCACCCGCGCGAAGCGCGGCAGCATCGTCGGCCAGGCGTCGAGCACGCGGCGCGCCGGCACGCTGCCGGTCAACGCCGCGTGCTTCCCGATCAGCGCGCGCAGGGCCTCGGCCTCGGCCGGATCCTCGACCCGCCCCACCTCGACCATCTGCAGGTTGACGCGACCCGGGAAGCCGCCGTCCTCGTCGAGCACGTAGGCGATGCCGCCCGACATGCCCGCGCCGAAGTTGCGGCCGGTCGGGCCGAGCACGACCACGCGACCGCCCGTCATGTACTCGCAACCGTGGTCGCCCACGGCCTCGACGACGGCGTCGACGCCGCTGTTGCGGACCGCGAAGCGCTCGCCGGCCATGCCGCGCAGGAACGCCTCGCCCGACGTCGCGCCATAGAGCGCGACGTTGCCGACGATCATGTTGTCCTCGGCGACGAAGGTCGCCGACTTCGGCGGGTGGACGATGATGCGCCCGCCCGAGAGCCCCTTGCCGACGTAGTCGTTGGCGTCGCCCTCGAGGGTGAAGTCCATGCCGCGCGGCATGAACGCCCCGAAGCTCTGCCCGGCCGAGCCGGTGAAGTGCAGGCGGATCGTGCCCTCCGGGAGCCCCGCCGCGCCCCAGCGGCGGGTGATCTCGCTGCCGGTGATCGTGCCCACGACCCGATTGACGTTGCGGATCGGCAGGGTGGCCTCGACCTTCTCGCCACGCTCGATCGCCGGCCGGCAGAGCTCGAGCAGCGTGGTCATGTCGAGCGACTTGTCGAGACCGTGGTCCTGGGCGATCTGCTGGTGGCGCCCCACCTCGGGACCGAAGTCCGGCGAGTAGAGGATGTTGCTGAAGTCGAAGCCGTGCGCCTTCCAGTGGTCGAGCGCCGCCTTGGCCTCCAGCCGGTCGACGCGGCCCACCATCTCCCGCAGCGTGCGGAAGCCGAGCTCGGCCATGATCTCGCGCAGGTGCTGCGCGATGAAGCGCATGTAGTTCACCACGTGCTCCGGCTTGCCGGCGAAGCGCTCGCGCAACCGCGGATCCTGCGTGGCCACGCCTGCGGGGCAGGTGTTCAGGTGGCAGACGCGCATCATGATGCAGCCGACCGCGACCAGCGGCGCCGTGGCGAAGCCAAACTCCTCGGCGCCGAGCAGGGCGGCGATCGCCACGTCGCGTCCGGTCTTCAGCTGGCCGTCGGTCTCGACGACGATGCGACTGCGCAGGTTGTTGAGCACCAGCGTCTGGTGGGCCTCGGCGAGGCCGAGCTCCCAGGGCAGGCCGGCGTGAGTGGTGGAGGTCAGCGGCGAGGCGCCCGTGCCGCCGTCGTGGCCGCTGATCAGCACCACGTCGGCGTGCGCCTTGGCAACGCCAGCGGCGATGGTGCCGACGCCGACCTCCGCGACCAGCTTCACGCTGACCCGCGCGTCACGGTTGGCGTTCTTGAGGTCGTGGATGAGCTCGGCGAGGTCCTCGATCGAGTAGATGTCGTGGTGGGGCGGCGGCGAGATCAGCCCGACACCCG